>CP091137.1:0-567500 GCA_021582295.1 Candidatus Thiovulum stygium
TTTATATTGTAATCGTATCATCTCGTTCAGGACTTGTAGAAATTAATGAAATTTTCGTTTCAACAAGTTTTTCGATTTCTCGAAGATAAATTTTTGCATTTTCTGGCAATTCATCAAAAATTTTAATACCTTTGCTACCTGTCCAACCATTGAATTCTCGATAAATAGGTTCAAGATTATCTAAATTATCAGTTGGTAAATAGTCAATTTCTGTGCCATCAGATAATTTATAAGCTATACAGACTTTAATTTTTTCAAAGCCATCAAGAACATCAAGTTTCATAATCGAAAGTGAATCACAACCATTTAGACGAACTGCACTTTTAACAAGAACAGCATCAAACCAACCACATCGTCGTGGACGACCTGTCGTAGTTCCAAATTCGTGACCATTTTTTCGCATTGTTTCCCCATCAATTCCAAAATCTTCAGTTGGAAAAGGTCCATTACCAACTCGAGTTGTATAAGCTTTAACGATACCAATAACATTACCAATATCTTTTGGATTTAAACCAGTGCCAATACAAGCTCCAGCTGAAACAGTTGAAGATGATGTAACAAATGGATAAGTTCCGTGATCAATATCTAACATTGTGCCTTGAGCACCTTCGAGAAGAATTCGTTTGTTATTTTTTAAAGCATTCCAAAGATAATTTCGAGTATCGATAATATATTTGCCAAGCTCTTTTTTATAAAGTTCTAATTTGCCACTTAAATTTGAAACATCTAATTCGATATTTAAACTCTTAAGAAGTTCATTATTTTGATTTATATAATTTAATATTTCTAATTCGAGATTTTTTATATCACGAAGCATACTAATTTTAAAACCATTTCGACCAATTTTATCACTATAAGCTGGACCGATTCCTCGTCCAGTTGTGCCGATAGCATTTTTGCCTCTAGCTTTTTCTTTAGCTTGATCAATTAAAATATGATGTTCTAAAATCATATGTGCTGAATCGCTGATAAATAATTTTCCGCTCATATCTCCGAATTGTGGTAATTCTCGAATAAGTGCTTCAGGACTAATTACAACACCGTTACCAATAATATTAATTGCATTTGGATTAAGAACACCTGACGGAATTAAATGAAGAGCTATTTTTTTGCCATCAACAACGATAGTATGTCCAGCATTATGACCACCTTGATATCTAACAACGATGTCATAATTTTTAGCTAGAAGATCAACTATTTTACCTTTGCCTTCATCACCCCACTGAATACCAACAATAAGGTCAGCCTTTTGTTTCGAAATCTTTTCTGTTATCATTAAGATATATCCACTATTTGTATAATTAGAGATTCTATTCTTGGGTGGATTATAGCAGAAAAGGAGAAGTTAATTATGGAAATTAGCAAAGCCCACGATTTTATGGTTTCAGCTCTTGACAATCGAGCAATTAGACAAAAAATGATTTCAAGTAATATCTCAAATATAGATACTCCGTTTTATCGACCTCGAGATATTGCTTTCGAAAAAGTTTTATCTGATGAGGTTGCAAAAACTTTCGACAATGAAAATAATAATGACGAATTAACTTTGGCACGAAGTAATTATCAACACATTAATGGTGAATATGATTATCCTGAAAATTCAACTATGTTTTTTAGAGATGGACATGCTTCAAGAAATGATGGGAACTCTGTTGATTTAGATGTCGAGACAACAGAAATGGGAAAAAATTCAATGATGTATAAAGCAGTTACCTCATCATTACGAAAAGAATCAAATATATTTAGAGCAGTTATTGCAGCATCAGAAAAAATAAGCTAGAAAATTTAAATTAATTTACTAAAGGGAAATAATTAGTTATGCAAGAAAATAATATTATAAAAATCTACGGCTTAGCTGATCTTAATATTCTTCCAAAAGATGGAAAAATTTCTGATCAAACATTACAAGCTCTTGCTGACAAAATGTATAAAAATGGGGTCATAATTGCTGGGTTTTCTCAAATTGAACCTTTGCTTTTTAATGATCTTCAATTTACACTTTTTGAATCTCTCATGAAAAATAAACCAAAAACTCTATTTCTTTCAATAATTTCTGGTGTAACCGAAGATGGCAAATTATCTGAATTAGGTTCTTTATCAGATCGAGCTGATGCTATATATGTGCGAACTGATCTTGATAAAAATATATTAAGACGAATATATGAATATGCCAAAATGAAAAATAAACCTGTAATTTGTCATGTCATAGATAATCAGTTAGCTGGAGGCGGAGTCGCAAATGATACAGAAAATGCTTTTCATTTTGGTTTGCCAACTCGACATCCACTCGGAGAACGAATTGGAGTTTCGATTGCCATCGAAATGAGTAAATTCTTTAATGTTGAAACTCTAATTAGAGGTGTAACTGATATCGAAGCTCTTAAAACTGTTGTTTCAGCAAAACAAAATGGAGCTAAAATTTATTTAGAAGTTTCGCTTTATCATCTAATTTTTGATGATTCACAATATGCAAATTTTAATAATTATGCAAAAATTGAACCTCCATTTCAAGATCAAAATGGACAAAAATTTATGCTAGATTTATTAAAAAATGGTGATATAGATATATTAACTTCGCTTCATCATAATATTTCTGAATCAGAAAAAAATGGTTCTTTTAAAGAGTCTAAATATGGAGTTTCTTCGCTTGATGCAATTTTACCAATATATTATACACTTTTTGTAAAAACTGGTTATATTACTTTAGAAAGATTAACAGAATTGACTTCAAAAAATATTTTTAAATTTTTACAATTTAGACCAAGTTTAAATAAGAAAATAGATTTTGATATTTCAGAATCTGCTTTTACAGAGGTGAAAGATGCAAAATCTTTACTTTTTGGTCAAAAATTTAATGGTAAAGTTATACTTAATTAATGTTTCTTGAAACTATCAAAGTTGCAAATGGCGAATTTTTAAATTTAGATTTTCATCAATGGCGAATTAATTGGACTTTAAAAGAGTTAAATATAAATAATAATATAAATTTAATTAATTATATATCACAAGAGTTTAATTTAGATAAAAATAAAATTTATCGTTGTCGTATTTTATATCAAAAAGATATTTTAGAAATTCAATTTATTGAATATTTTGAGAAAAATATTAAAAATATAGTTTTATTAAATGGTGAAAATTTAAATTATAAATATAAATTTTCTAATCGTTCCCAAATTGAACTTTTAAAACAAAATATTTATAATTCAGCTATTGATGAGGTCTTATTTTATAAAAATGGCTTTATAACAGATTTTTCTATTGGTAATATAGCTATTAAAAATAAAAATATATGGATAACTCCAAAAGAACCAATTTTAAGAGGCACAACTAGAGAAAGATTTTTAAGAAAAAATGAGCTTGTTGAAACAGATATTTTAAAATCTGATTTTATAAATTTAGTTAAAAATAGTAGTGAAATTGCTATTTTAAATAGTTTAGTTGGTTTTAAAATATTACCAGATTTAAAAATTATATTTTAAATTGTCAAATATTTTTTAAGTTTGATACAATTCAAACAACAATTCCTTATTTGGAATTAAAATATATTACATTGGAGTTACTAAAAATGGAAAATATAAAATTAAAATATGTTGGAGATAAACCAACTATTTCACAACACGGTATATATTTTAACTCGTCTAAACCTGATAAATATATATATCTTCAGGCTCTTTCGCATGTGGTTGGTTCGCTTGTAGCTCTTGGAGAACATGAAAAATCTGTTGAAAATTTTGATTTGAGAAAAAAAGTTTCAGATTCACAAATTTTAGATCTTTTATATAAAGTCTATCCTAATTTTGACTCTTTTTATAGATCTCATGTTGAAGAATATGCAAAAAAACTTGAACATGAAGTTGAAGAGGTTCGCGAAATTATCACACTTTCAGATGAAGAACGAGAAATTCTTGAAAGCAATTTTAATATAATGCGAGATTATAGAATTCAAAGAGCAAAAAATAAACTCGTTTATGAAGCTATTATTCATGGTTGTGTTGAAATTATATTAAATAGACATGTTTCACATTTAAAAGCTATTTTCACAAGAGAATTTTTTCATGTTTTTCAATCTATTAAAAATGCAATCGAATCAATGAGATCAGCTCCAGAAACATCGTTAAAATTTATTGAAACAATTGGCTCAAATGAGATCGAAATTGAATTAAGAGTGAAATTTTTCGGACTAAGTTAAACTATAAAATATAAATTAATGATTAGATTTGCAGTAAAAATAGCTTATGATGGAAGTCAATTTTTTGGTTCGCAAAGCCAAACAAATCAAAATGGAGTTGAAGATTTTTTAAATAAAGCTCTCAAAAATATTAATTTGACCTCATCATCTGTTGTTCTTGCTGGACGAACTGATCGTGGAGTTCATGCAACTGGTTCAATATTTCATGTTGATTTACCAGATTTTTGGACTCCCTCAAAATTTCAATATGCTCTTACTCGAGGGCTTCCACCTACTATTTTAATAAAAAATGTCTATTTAGTTAATAATAATTTTCATGCAAGATTTTCTGCCAAAAGTAGAGTTTATAGATATATTATTTCTCAAGAAAATATAAATCCTTTTGAAAATAATTATTTAACTTTTATTCAAAAACAAATTGATATTCAAAAAATTCAATCTGCAATAAAACTTTTAGAGGGCGAACATGATTTTAAAGCTTTTTTAAAAGTTGGTTCGCCAATAGAAAGCTCTATTAGATTTATATTTAATGCTAAAATTTATAAATATAAATCTAAAATAATCTTTTTATTTGAAGGTAATGGCTTTTTAAGAAGTCAAGTTAGATTAATGGTCGGATTTTTATTAAAAATAGGCTATGGTGAATTAAATTCAATTCATCTTCAAAGACAATTAAATGGTGAATCGATTTTTCGCGAACCAGTTTCTCCAAATGGACTTTATCTTATTAGAATAAAATATTAAATTATAGATATTTTATTGATCTACTTTTACTATTCAATCAGTTTTTATATTATAATATAATATGAGAATATTTTATAGGATTATTATAAATGAGTAAAGAATTTGATCTTAAATTAGAATTAAAAAGAATGAACATTTTATATGTCGAAGATGAAGAAATGACTCGAAAGACTTTCGAAAGATCTTTAAGCAGAATGTTTGGAAATATTTTTCAAGCTGAAAATGGTAAAGTTGGTCTTGAAATATTTAAACGAGAACATATCGATTTAATATTAACAGATGTCAATATGCCTGAAATGAATGGGCTTGAAATGTCTCAAGAAATTAAAGCTATTAATAATAGATTACCAATTATTATATCGTCAGCTTATAATGATAGTAATTTTTTAATGCAAGCAATTGATATTGGCATTGATCATTATATTACTAAACCTATTGATATGCGAAAATTTAGAACAAAACTTGATGAAATAGCTCTAAATTTTTATAACAAAAGAATTTTAGAAGAACGAGAAAAAGCTCTTGAGCTTGAAAGAAAACTTTTCGCTACTGTTCTAAATTCGCAAGCTGCTATCGCTATGCTTTTTACAAAAAATGATCACATTTTATTTACGAATGAAGCTTTTTTCCAAACTTTTGGTTTTAAAAATATTGAAGAGTTTAAAACTCATCATTCGAATATAAATGCTCTTTTTATTGATTATCCAGAATTGCATGATGCAAATGGTTGGGCTGATATCGTTCTAAAAAAACATATTAAAAAAGTAGCAATGATCGATAAAAATGGTCGCAAACAAATTTTTAATCTTGAAATGATTAGATTACCTGAAGAAAATGAAGCTGATTATAGTATTACTCTTAATAATATAACAATGTTAGAAGATGCTATCGTTCAAGCTGAAGAATCAAATCAGGCAAAAAGTAAATTTTTAGCTAATATGAGTCATGAAATTAGAACTCCTATGAATGGTATTATCGGTTTTGCTGAAGTTCTTAAAAAAGGTGATCTAAGTTCTCAACAACGAGAATTTGTAAATATAATATCTAAAAGTGCTTCTAGTTTATTAGATATTATTAATGATATTTTAGATTTTTCTAAAATTGAAAGTGGAAAACTTGATCTTGAAAATGCTAAATTTAATTTATTTGAAGAATTTGAATCTGTTATAGAACTATTTAGTGCTAAAACTTATGAAAAAAATATAAAATTAATATCATTTATTCATCCACAACTTCCAGCTATCGTATATGGTGATTCTTTAAGAATAAAGCAGATTTTAATTAATCTCATTGGCAATGCTATAAAATTTACTCCTGATTATGGTGTTGTTAGAGTAAATATAAGTAAAATAGAAGAAAGTGATTTAACTATAAAATTACTTTTTTCTGTTGAAGATACTGGTATCGGAATTCCAAAAGAGAAACAACAACTTATTTTTACTCCATTTTCTCAAGCTGATTCTTCCACTTCGCGAAAATTTGGTGGAACTGGACTTGGACTCGCAATTTCTACAAAACTTTTACAACTTATGGGAAGTTCTTTAAAATTAGAGAGTGAAGTAGGTCGTGGCAGTAAATTCTTTTTTCAATTAGGTTTTCATACAGAGGGCAAAAAATTACAACACGAATTTAGTGCAACTTCTCGAGAGTTTAATGTCGCTATTTATAAATCTCAAGATATGAAAATTTATGAAGAACTTCTATTAGATTATTTAAATGCTTTTGGTTTGCATTCAAGAATGTTCTCAAATATAAATGAACTTGAATCTATCTCATTTCCAAAAACAGCAATATTTTTATCAACTGTTATTGATTTCGAAATTCTTGAAAAACTTGAAGAAAATAAAATTGCAAAAATTTTAATTACTGATAAACAGTTTCAACTTTCTGAAAATGAAAAAAGCATTTTAATGAAATTGTTTATCATCCTTTAAATGGTTCTAAAATTTTTAATTCATTAATTAATTATGTTGAAAAATTAACTGCTGTAACTAATAATGATCATTCAGAAGAAGAAGAAATTATGCTCTCGTTTTCTGGTAAAAAAGTTCTTGTTCTTGAAGATAATGATGTTAATCAACAACTTATATCTTTTATGCTCGAAATGGTTGAAATTGAAGTTGAAATTGCAGAAAATGGAAAAATTGGTATCGATAAATTTAAATTATCTCATTTTGATTTAGTCTTAATGGATATAAATATGCCTGTTATGAATGGACTTGAAGCAACTAGTGAAATTATAGATTATGAAAAGCTTCGTCGTTTAAAACATGTTCCTATTGTTGCACTTACTGCAAATGCTATAAAAGGCGATCGCGAAAGATTTATATCTTATGGTATGGATGATTATTTATCTAAACCTATTGATAAAAATGAATTAGATAGAATCTTACAAACCTATCTTAAAGATTAAATATATTAGGAAATACAAAATTAATGTCAGACTCTAAATCTAATGTATTAGCATTAAAATATCGACCTAAGAATTTTAAAGAGTTGCTTGGACAAGAGTCTGTTTCTAGAACATTACGATACAGTCTCGAAAACAATAATCTTGCAAATGCTTATTTATTTTCTGGTTTAAGAGGTAGTGGAAAAACTTCAAGCGCAAGAATATTTTCTAAAACAATTTTATGTCAAAAAATGCCTATTGCTGATCCATGTGAAGAATGCGATAGTTGTAAAATGGCAAATAATAATAATCATCCTGATATTATAGAAATGGATGGTGCTTCAAATCGTGGTATAGATGATATTCGAAATTTGATTAGTCAAACCCAATATACTCCTATTTCTGGAAAATATAAAATATTTATAATCGATGAGGTGCATATGCTTACAAAAGAAGCTTTTAATGCACTTCTCAAAACTCTTGAAGAACCTCCAGCACATATAAAATTTATTCTTGCAACAACTGATCCTCTTAAATTACCCGCAACTATTTTAAGTCGAACTCAACATTTTAATTTTAAAAGAGTTGAAAATAAATTAGTAATTGAACATTTAAAGCATATTCTTCAAATAGAACATATTAATTATGATCAAGATTCTATCAATAGAATCGTTAAACGAGGTGAAGGTTCGCTTCGAGATACTTTAACAACTCTTCAACAGGCAATTGCTTATTGTGGAAATAAACTTGAAATTTCTAAAGTTGTTGAAATGCTTGGAGCTGTCGAGCCAATTAAATTAAATGATTTAATTAATAAAATTACCTCATCAGATCGTGCTGGAATTATAAATATGATTCCAAGTTTTGCTAAATATGAAACAGATAGAATTTTTGATGAATTAATAGATGTCATTAAAGAAAAAATGTTCGAACAAAAACTCGACTTAAATATAATAGAAAGATTCTTTTCAGCCCTAAATAGTGGCAAAATGCTTTTAAATAGTGGAGCAAATAGCGAATTTGTTCTATCTCTAACTCTTTTAAAAATGATTACTCCAAATGAGAATGAACGATTTGAAAAAGTAGTTTATATTGAAAAAGAAGTTATTAAAAAGCCTCAATTAGAATTAAAAATTGAACCAGAATTTAAAATTGAGAAAACTTCTGATGAAATTTTTAAAACTGAAGTTTTAGAAGAAATTAGAAATAAAAATCCTCCAACTAATAAAATTAGTGATGACTTTTTAATAAATTGTCTGAAAAATCACTATTTGTATTTGCAGTATGCTGCTGATATTGCTGAAATTACGATTGATGTATGTTTTGAAAATGATTTCAATGGCAAATGTGCAAAAGCTATAAAAAATAGATTAACACTTATAGAAGGTGTTTTAACAGGTCAATTTAATAATGGTTTAAAGCCTTTTATTAAATATAATACGGAATGTGTAAAACACAATAAAACTATAAATATTCAAGTAATTAAAAAAATAGATAATAAAATTATTGATCCTATTCAAGCAAATATTGATTTGATATCTCAAGAGTTAGAAGAAATTAATTATTTTAATAATACTAATGATATTGCTATAAATAATCAGCTTGATTCAATTAATGATTTTGAAAGTCTTCAAGAGATTCTATTAGAAATTTTTCCACATGGAGAAATAATCCAATAATTCAGAGTTAAAATGGAACAGATTAAAAAACTGTTCCATTTGTGATTATGTTTTTACTTATTGTAAAGTTAATAATTCTGTAAGTAAGCCCATACTTCCTGAAGCAATTGCAATTCCAATTCCAATTAATAAAAGTCCTGAAATTATTTCGATTGCTCTAAAATGTCTTTTAACTTTTGTCATTAAGCCAATTGCATAACTTGTCAAAATAGCTGATAAGAAAAATGGAACTGCTAAACCGATAGCAAAAGTTGTCATTAGCATAATTGCATCATTGCCACTTGCATAAGTTAAAATTGAGCCAAGAATTGGTCCAACACAAGGTGTCCAACCAAGAGCGAAAGATAAACCTAAAATAAAAGGAGCTATAAATTTCATAAATCCATTTTGTTTTTCAGTTGAACCAAAATTTGTTCTCATCTCAAAATTTAATATAGGTATATTTATAATTTTCATCATATGTATTCCGAAAACTATAACAAGAATTCCAGCAAAAATAGCAACCTCTTTAGATTTTAAAAAGTCGCCAATTGTACCATCAACAACAACACCAAGCAAAATAAAAATAAGACTAAAACCAAAAATAAACGATAGCGAAGCAAGAGCTATATTTATTCGTTCAGTTGTAGAAATCTGCGCTTGACCGCTAATCTGTTTATAAGACAATCCAGAAATATATGAAAGATAAGCGGGAATAAGTGGCAATATACAAGGACTTAAAAAAGTTATAACTCCACCAAGAAAACTAACGACATAAGGCATCGTTTCAAAAAGTTTAACAAGAGTCTCTTCCATATTTTTCCTCTATTTACATATAATTATTCGATTATTTTTGCAACAAAAAAGAAATTATCTTCTCGACGAGGAGCATGCTTTAATATATCAACATTGATATTTTTATCAATATTTGCTATATCTTCTCGCAAAGTTGCATGTTCATCTGAAAGTGAAAATCTGCTAGATAAACCATCCGTATTCAACTCATTTAAATTCTTAACAAATTCAAGAATTTCTTCAAGTTGAAATATAATTTCTGCTCGTTTTTCTGTTTCTATTTTTAAATAAGATAGATTTTCAAGTTTGCTTAATAACTTTTGATCAATTATCAAAATAGCCTCCTAAATATAAATTTTAAATATTCTATCAGAATTATGATATTTTTTAAATTTATATTTTACCTTTGAGATATTGAGAATATATAAAATATTTAACCTCATCAAAAATTAAGTTATATAATTTTATGAACTATTTTTTCATATCTGCAAGAATTTGACTTTTTCTAAGAGCCTCTTCTTTTGAAAGAATTTGAATATTCGATAAACTATTTGTTCCACCCATAGCAATAGGAACGACATAATCTATAACAACATCACTTACAGGTGTCGGAACTCCTGTTGCTGAAAGTGCAAAACTAATCGCTTTTCCAGTTAAATCGCTTTTTAAAACTCCACCATTTTGTTTAATATTTTCAGCGACAATTAAAGCCATGCCTTCTTGAGAAAGTCCTTTATTTTTTTCAAGTTCTTTTTCAATTTTCATAACTTTCGCTAAATTATCGCGATCTTTGGATTTAAGAAAACTCGTATAATCAAGACGATTATTGCTGTAATCAGTAATTGCATTTTTAAAATCCAAAAAAGTCATAGCTTGAGGTGGAATTCCATATACCATTGCAACGATAATAATCGCTCCAATTATAATTTCAGTTTTATGTTCTTTCGTATAAGTTAAACTTTTTTCTAAATATAATGGAGCATTTTCTCGAACAGCATTTGCAACTTTCATAGTTGCTTCAGAAGTTTTATCCCAAGCTTCACCAGTTTTTTGAGTTGTTACATCAATGGCTTGATTTGTAGTTTTAGAGGTTGTTTCAAGGGTATCTTTAGCAACTTTTGAAGTAACATCAAGAGCTTCACCAGTTTTTTGAGTTGTTACATCAATGGCTTGATTTGTAGTTTTAGAGGTTGTTTCAGCTACATTATTAGAAACCTCGCCTGTCGTATCAATTACTTTTTTGCTAATTTCAACTGTTGAATCAGCAGTCTCTTTAGAAAATTCTACTGTTTTATTCCAAGCTTCTGATATTCCAGAAAAAAAATCTGCTTTTAAATTTATAGTATAAACTGTTGAACTTGTAAAAGCTAGAACTAATAATTTTTTTTGCAAATATAACTCCTATTTTTATTTTATGGAATTTTACAAAGTCTTGAAAAGTGAAAATGGATATTTGTATGTTTTTCGGCGGAATGGTCAGATACCATTCCCTAGATTATATTAATTTTATATTTATATAAATGGTAAGAAATCTATTTTTCTATTTTTAAAAATAGCCATTTCTTTATAACCGATTTTTTTGCCTCTTTTTCAATGCGATCGTGATAAATTCCAATTTGATGAGGTGAATGTGCATCACTTCCAAAAGTAATAGGTATTTTTAGTTCCCAAGCCATTTCTATAATTTTAATACTAGGATATGGTTCGCCAATCGGTTTTCTATAACCTGAACCATTAATTTCAAGAACCATTCCACTTTTTTTTATTTTTCGCAAAGTATCTATTGCTAAATCTTCAACTTTATATTTTTCTGGAAAAAACTTAAAAACTTTCATTAAATCAAAATGACCAACAATCTGAAAAAGATTTGATTCAGCCATTTTGCCAATTTCGAGAAAATATCGTCGCCATAAATCGTCAAGATCAGCACCATTATATTCACCAATAAATTCTGGATTATCAAAACCCCATTCATTTAAATAATGAACCGAACCAATTAAATAATCTGTATTACTTAAAATTACTCGATTATCATGATATTTTGGTAAATAATCAACTTCAAGAGCAATAGAAATATCTATTTTATTTTTATAAATCTCTTTTAAATTTGCAACCTCATCAAAATAATTATTTAAATCGTTAAAACTCATTCGATAATCTGGATCAAAAAGCATTGGTGCATGATCACTAAAACCGAAATGAGAAATGCCCATTTTTATTGCCTGTTCGATATATTCTTGAGGCGAACCCTCTGCATGATTACATAAAGGTGTATGATTATGTAAATCAACTCTAAAATTTTTAAAATTCATAACTAACTCCGAAACTATAAATAGATTTGCTGTAATCACTTGGTAAATGGTTAGAATCATTAATAATATAGTTATATCTTAATTCAGCAGATAAACCATCTAAAAACTCTTTTGAAACACCAATTTTTAAACTATGAAATCTATCAAGACGATAACCGTCTGTAACTTTTTGCAGATTTAAATTTTGATCAAAATATGATTTTTTAAGAGCTTTATAATCATCATAAATTACATTTCTAAATAAATAACCAAACATCAAATTAGCTGTATCAAAAACTCTATCTCCATATAAAATAGAAATAGTATTAATAATTTTATCTGTCTGATTATTTCCAATTATTTGATTATTTTTGCTATTTTCATGTTCTGTTCCATATTTTATAAATAGAGTTTTATCACCCTGTTTAATCATAGAAGATAAACCATATTCCCAAACTTTTGAATCTTGACTATTTTCAGTTTTATAATCTTTCTTTTTAAAGTTAGTAAATATATCTAAAATTATAGCTTTAACAAATTGTGTTTCGATAAATCTTGAAGCTTTTATACCAATAGTATATGAATCTAAAAGATGTTCGTTACTATATTTTATAGTTTCTATTCTAATTGGCATTCCAAATCTATAATTTCCATCTCGATAAAATGGAGATAAATTTGCTGTTAAATATAAATTATCATTTTGTGGAGTTTCAAAATAGTTTTGATTTAAACCTAAAATATTTGCAGATAGACCCCAACCACTTCCAAAATCTGATTGAAGACCAATATTTGCACTTTCGATTAAATATAAAGAATCTTTCTGCTTTTCAGTTTTACTATTACTATTACTATTACTATTACTATTATTTAAAAATTCAACCATTTTTTCATTACTAGGATTAGAATTTACATTTTCTTCAAAACCTATTTCTGAATTTATAGTTAAATTTATTAAATTTTTTGTTAGAGGTTTTTCTCGACTCATATTTAATAAAGCTTCTATTTTTTCTCTAACATTTTCAGGAGGATTACTTTCAAGAACTTCTTTAAAGATTTTTTCTGAACTTTGAAATTCACCGAGAGCATAATGTGTTCGACCGAGCTCTAATTTAACACGATTTTTTGCAATGAGATCTCTATCATCTGTTTCGATTTCAACTCGTTCAAAAGCAATTAAAGCCTCTTTATAATTACCGAGTTCAAAAGCAGAACGACCAAGATAAAAATCTAAACTATTTGTTCTATCACCATTTTTTGAGAGCTTTTTAAAAATTTTATAAGACTCTTTCCAATTACCACTATTAAATTGACTTAACCCCTGATCAAATTCAGTTGTAGCCGATAATATAAGAGGAAATATGGAAAATAAAAAAATATAATGACTTCTCTCTTTGCTATTCATATTGGACTCCTTGTTTAAAACTAGATCGAATTATATAGCAGAGAGTTAGAAGATTTGCTATTTTTTGGAGGAAAAAAATATGTTGGCGAATCTATTAGCTTTAGATCAAGTCTCGACAAAACAGAAACAAGGTGGAACTCTGAATGAGATTCAGAATCAACCAAAAAATATAGAGGCTGGTTCTCAATTCTCAAAAATTTTATCGTCTCTTGATGATGGGACAAAATTAAAACAAAATGCAAAAAACAGTGAAACTTTTTTATCACTTCAAACTCTTTTTGAAGATGATAAAGAATTTTTAAAAGATGCTCTGTCGCTTTTAGCTAAAAATGATACTAGGAGTAATTTAAAAAATCTTAAGAGTTCGAATAATTCTAGTAATTCAAATTTAGCTACTTCTACAAAAACAGGTATAAAAACCAAAGAAGAAGAGCTTGATTTAAAATTAGATAGTCAAAAAAATCAAATAATTTTTGGTTTAAATTTAAATAATTTTCAAGTTGCAAATGCAAGTGATGAAGCTTTTAAAGTTACGATAAATAAGGCTAAAGATTTTTTAAAAAATGAACTTAAAAAAATTTCAATTCCTGAAAGTGAAATGCCTCAAACTTTACGAGGACTTGTTGAACTTGCAAATTCTAAAGGTATATCTATAAAAGATATTAAATTATCTGCTGGACTTGAAACTGATGAGGTTAAAACTCTTAAAAATTTAAATAAAAGTGATCCAAATCTAGTTATAGAAAATAGTGGTAATAGTTCTCAAGATTCTCTTTTGCGAAATCGAAGTATGGCTTTTATTTTAAAAGCTGGAATTACAGATCAAACTCCGCAAAATTTAACAAATAGTTCTGAAATAGTTGAAAATCCTAAAAATATAAATGCTAAATTTGATTTAGCAACTTTTCTGCAAAATCCAAATGGTGAAACCATAAATCAAGTTAAAACAACCTCATCGATAAAAACTAATGGTTTAAATTTATCAAAAGAGGTCTCATCTTTGAGTGATGTTTTAGCTGTAAAAAATGAAATAGGCGATACAAAAGCTGTGAAAAGTTTTGGTGCAATTGATAAAATTGCTAAATTTACAGGAATTGATACTCCAATTTTAAATTCATTATTTTCTGAAGATGAATTAAAAGATTTAGGAATTTCTTCAAGTTCTAATATAGCTTTAGAAGAAAATATCAATTCTGATAATAATTTATTAAGTGGTTTAAGTTCTTCTCAAGTTAAAGAACCTCTTGATTTAAAAATAGGTGAAGCTAAAACAATGTCAAGACATTTAGCTCAAAATTTAAAAGAACAAATCGAAAACTATAAATCACCTTTTCAAAAAATATCACTTACTCTAAATCCAGCACAACTTGGTGAAGTTGAAGTTGATATTTTAAAACGAGGAAATAGTGTCAAAATTACACTTTCTGGTTCAACTCAAACAATTGGAATTCTTTCAGCTTATGCTCCAGAATTAAGAAATCAACTTGTTTCAGCAGGACTCGAAAATCCAACTTTTAAATTTAATGAAGATGGTCGAGGTAACAATGGTGGTGATCGTCGAGAGGATCGTCGTCAAAACAATTCGCAAAATAGTGAAACTAGTGAGCTTTTTGAAATAAATATAGATTCACTTTTAGTAGCTTAATTATATAATTTAAAGGATAATTTTATGGCAATTGAAAATGGTCAAGTAACAAGTGCTTATAATAAAACAGGTTCAACTGGACAAAATATTGGTGTTGATAAAAGTGTTCTTGGAAAAGATGACTTTTTAAAATTATTATTAGTTGAATTGCAAAATCAAGATCCAACAAGTCCTCAAGATACTGCAAAAATTCTTGAACAGACTTCACAATTGGCAACTCTTGAAGCTTCTCAAAATACAAATGAAGCTCTTACGAATTTAAGTGGAACAATTGGTAATAGTGCATATTATTCGACAATTGGTTCAATTGGAAAAATGGCTGATACAGGAACTAGAACTTTAACCCTAAAAGATGGCAAAAGTGTAGATTTTGATCTATATTTTGCTGAAAATATCAAAAGTGGCAAAATCGAAATTACAAATTCTCAAGGTGTTTCTGTTGAAACGATTAATATCGATCAATATCCAAAAGGGATTTCTAAATTTAATTGGGATGCAAAAGATCAATCTGGTAATATTTTTGAAGATGGAACTTATACTGTAAATATATCTTATACAAATAATAATGGTGAATCAAAATCAGCTCAATTTGGAATTTATCCGATCGAAAGTGTTAGATTTAATAATGGAACTGCCGAATTCAAACTTGGTAATAGTTATGTTGCTTTATCTAATATTAAAGAGATAAAAAATTAATAAGGTAAAAATATATGAATAATAGTTTTTACACATCTTTAACTGGAGTTCAAACTTTTCAACAAGGTATCGATGTTTGGGCTCACAATATCTCAAATTCTAATTTATCAGGTTATCGTGCAAAACGACCTGAATTCGCAAATCTTTTTACAGATGTCATGAATAGTGTGCCATCAAATACTATTGCAAGTAGTCAAAAAGGTTACGGTTCAACACTTTTAACTTCTCAAATTACTCGAGATCAAGGTTCATTTTCAACAACTGATTCAACTTTCGATTTGGCTATCGATGGAAATGGTTGGTTTGGAATCTTAAATCAAGATGGAGAGAAACTTTTTACTCGAAATGGAAATTTTAATTTTGATAAAGAACGATATTTAGTTACTCAATCTGGTGGCTATGTTACTGGTCAAATGGCTGGAAATATGCAAATTAGCGGTGATGCAACAAATAATATTTTAACTGGAGTTGTTGAAGATATAAATTTTGCAACACCTGAAACACAAACAAGAATTCAACTTCCAAATATGCTGACTTATCCTCAAGTTTTAACTTCAACTGTAACAGTTTCTGGAAATTTGGGAATGTCTGGTGATAGCAAAACTTTCTCAACTACACTTGTTTCACCTGAAACTGATAATTTAAATAAGCTTTCTGTAACTCTAAATAAAGTTAAATCTGGTGTAGAATCTGGAGAAAATAAAAGTTCTATTTGGGAATTTACAGCAACTATTACAGATAATGATAGCAAAGTAATCGATAAACAAAATGGAAGTTTAGCTTTTGATTCTAATGGCAAACTTGTTCAAACTCAATCACCAAGTCTTTCAAATAGTGGAATTCCAATAACTATTAATTTCGGAGATAATAAAGCTGGAATAATGGCAACTAATGGTAGCACTGAAACAATTTCGGTATCAAAAGATGGAATTCCTGAAGGTCAATTAAATAAATATGGTGTTGCTCAAGATGGCAATGTTATTGCTTTTTTTGATAATGGTTATAAAAGTGTTGTTGCAAAAGTTGGAGTTTATCATTTTAAAAATGAGCAAGGTCTTCAAGATATAGGTGGTAGTTATTATAGTCAAACAGAAACTAGTGGCTCTTCAATGTTTTATACAGATGAAGCTGGAAAATTAATTACAAAAGATGGTCTTATTCTTGAACAAACTCTTGAAGAGACAAACATGAGTCAAGCTGAAGCTCTTTCTGAATTAATGATTATTCAAAGAGCATTTGATGCAAGTTCTCGAGCTTTAAAAACAGGTGATGAAATGATTAAACTTGCTCTTCAAATGGATGCAAAATAAAAATAAAGTTATGATTTAATGAAAAAAATATCAATTATTGGCAATGGTAATATGGCAAAAGCCATTATTTATGGAATTATTAAAGATATTGAAATCGAAGTAGTTGGTAGAGATATAAATAAATTGGAACGACTTCGAGAAGAATTAGAAGGCAAAATATCTATTTCACAAATACATGATGGTTTTTCGATTGATGGCAAAAATATTATTTTAGCTGTAAAACCTCAAAATTTAGACAATCTCTCTAAAATGTTACGAGGACGAGCTAGACATCTATTTTCTGTTTTGGCTGGAACAAATTTAAATAAGATAAAAACGAATATTTCAGCAGATGGCTATATTCGAGCTATGCCAAATTTATCAGCAATTTATGGAACTTCGATGACAGCTTTATATGGCGATGATATTGCAATGGGTGAAGCAATTTTTTTATTTAATAAAATAGGTCATATTATTGAATTACAAAATGAAAATGAAATTGATATTGCAACTGCAATTACAGGAAGTGGTCCAGCATTTTTAGCACTTATTGCCGAAGCAATGGCTGATGGTGGAGTAAAAAATGGTTTAAAACGAACTGATTCAGAAAAACTTGTAAAAGGTCTATTTTTTGGATTTTCAAAACTTATTGAAAATAATTCAAGTTTTGAAATTAAAAATTTAGTTATGAGTCCTGCAGGAACTACTGCATATGGTTATAGTCGGCTTGAATCTCATGGAGTTCGAGCATCTTTTATCGAAACAATTGATGAAAGTGTAAAACGAGCAAAAGAATTAAGTAATTTATCTAAATAAATTTATAGTTTTGATTTTGATGAGGTTTTTAATTTATATTAAAAAAGACCTCATCATCTGATTTTAATTATATATTTTTATTGCTTCGGTTGGACAAACAGCGAGACACCAACCACAATTTGTGCATAAATCACTTTTTATTTCTGGTCGAAACATTCCAATAAATTTTATAGCCCTTGTTTTACAACGATCAGCACAACTTGAACAAATAACCCCGTGCCAAGCAATGCAACTAATTGGATCAAGTGAAATTTTTGCCACAATTTTTTCACTATTTTCAAGTGATAAAACTCCAAATTCGCAACTTTCAGCACATTTTTTACAAAAAGTGCAACCAGCTTCAGAAAAATTTAACTCGATTTCACTCAATCCGCTCTTTTTAACTATATTTTTTTTATAATTTGTTCTTCACAAATATTAATACAGCTATTAGTTTCACAGTTAAAACATAAATTACTATTTAATTCTTGACTATTTTTAAAATTAAAATATGGTGGTCTTATATAATTATTATTATAATTTTTCTCATTTTTAAAAAAATATTTAAAAAATCTTTTCTATTCATTATATATACCTACCATTTTAATTATTTAAATTTTATAAACCTTCATTCATAGTATTTATAAGATTTGAACTTGCTTTACCATTTTCATTTCTGAAACCGCCATTAAATTGACTTTCAACAAGAGGATCTAATTGAGTTTGAGGTGCATGACATTGCGAACAGTTAAATCTACCTTGATACATATCATTTAATTCGTGTTTAACAAGTTTATTATTCATAACATCAACTTCTTCAACGAATTTACCATCTTTTTCAACTTTAACATTTGGTCTAAAATTAGTAAAATGAGTTTTTGGAAGCGGAGTAGCATTTATATCTTTTACAACATCTTGATGATGACAATTTAAACATGCATTATTATTTTGAGTAATTGGATACATGCCTTCAATATCGTGAGAAATCATTGGAGGAGCATTATCAAAAGCTCGACCTATTTTTTTAGAAGTTCCAGCAACCTCTTTTGAATATTCACCATTTGGAATAGATTCGGCTACTCCAGTTTCTGAATATAACGATTTGTTTCGATAACTTAAATTTTCTTCAGTTATAATTATATTTTTAGTAGAATTTTTATCGTTACTATTATCTTCTCTTGCACAGCCAATATTCCAAATTAATACAAACGGAACTGTTACTGTAGCTAGATTTATTGCTAATTTCATGCTTTTTCTCCATAATTTCTAATATGAAAATCGAGTGCATCGTCATTGCAAACTTCAATACAGCGACCACAAAGTGTGCATTCACCAGATAAAACGGGCTGACTATCTTTGCCAATCATATGTAGAACTTGAGATTCTGGACATACAATTTTGCAATTCATACATTTTGTACATTTATCGCTATCGTGATGAACTCTGAAAATTGAAAATTTGCCAATAATCGAATAAAAGCCACCTAATGGACAAATATGTCCGCACCAACCATTTTTTAAAAAAGTAGGTCGAATAAAAAAATAGAAAATATTAAGCCGAGACCAAAACCAAAGCCAAATATTATTTCTCGAGTTAAAATAGATATTGGACTTATATATTCAAAAGCTCCAACTCCCATTATCATCGAGACTAAAAAAGTTAAAGCGATGAGGTAATATCTTATTCGTCGGCTCATTCGCAAACCGCTTTCGCCACCAATTTTAAATTTTGTTCTTAGCCAATCTGCAAAATCAGAAACGATATTTATGGGACAAACCCATGAACAAAAAGCTCGACCGCCAAAAATTGCATAAAACATAGTTATAATAATTGCACCAATTATTAAATTAGAGGCGACTAACGAACCAGTAGCTAAAATTTGTAAAAAAGCAAATGGATCAGAAAGAGGAACTGTATTAAAAAGTATTGAACTCGAAAGATTTCCAAATAATATATTCCAACCCCATAAATTGGCAGAAATATATAAAAATATAATAGATATTTGTGAAAATCGTCTAGCTATTAAATATTTATATTTCTTTGCTAAATTTAATAAATTATTCACTATTTATCTCCATATTATCAAGATAACTTTCGGCACTCTCTTTAACGATTCCGCCATTTTTATTAATTTTATTTTTTGCATCTTTTAATCTAACCTCATCACTATTATCCCAACCTTTTATATAAGTTGAATCGACAGAACCGAGAATAGCTTCGCGAGGTAAAATTTTAATAGCTGGACTTTTTGTAATACAAGCTTGTTCGCATAAACCACAACCTGTGCATATATCACTATCTACTTCTGGAGTTAAAAATGCATGTTTTCCAGTTCGCTCATTTCTAGCATAAGCTAATTTAATAGCTGTTCCAATTAAAGGACAAGCTCGATAACAGGCATCACATTGAATTCCCCAATATGCGACACAAGATTTAGAATCTATAATAGCACTACCCATTTTTGCCATTTTAATATCTAATTTTTTATTATTTTCATAATTTCTAGAGATTAAAAATGGATCTAAAGCTCCAGTTGGACAAGGAGGAACACACGGAACATCTTCACACATATAACATGGAATTTCTCGAGGAACAAAAAAAGGAGTTCCGATTGGCAAACCATCACCACTTTTTGCTAATTTGAGAGAATCAAAAGGACAATTTTCAACACATAAGCCACATTTTATACATTTGGCTAAAAAGTCTTTTTCATTTATAGCTCCTGGAGGTCTTAAAATTAGAGCTGAAGCTTTTGCTTCATTTAAATAGCCACTCCAAATTAAGCCACCCATTGAAGCTAAGCCCATTGCTCTAGCTACTGAAATTAAGAATTCTCGTCTATTAGATTTATTTTCCAAAATTCAAACTCTAATTATACTTTTGTAATTTTAATAGCACATTTTTTATAATCTGTCTGTTTTGAGATTGGACAAGTTGCATCAAGAGTTACTTTATTAATAAATACTCGTTCATCAAACCAAGGAACATAAACAAGACCAACTGGCGGACGATTTCGACCATCAAGTTCAACTCTAGCTTTAACACTGCCTCGACGACTTTCGACATTTACAAAATCTCTTCGTTTGACACCTAATTTTTTAGCATCATCTGAATGCATATAACAAAGTGCTTCAGGAACAGCTCGATACAATTCAGGAACTCGCATTGTCATCGTGCCTGAATGCCAATGTTCAAGAACTCGACCAGTTGCCAACCAGAAAGGATATTCAGCATTTGGAATTTCTGGAGCTTCCATAAATGGTCTAAAAAATATTTTTGCTTTATTTTTAAGAGGTTGTTCATCGCCAGTAGGTTTTAAAAGATCACCAGTTTTTAATTTTTTCATAGCATCGCCATAAAATGCGAAATCACCATTATTCTCTTTTCGAGCATATGGATCATATTTTGCATTAAATCGCCATTGAGTCTCTTTACCATCGACAACAGGCCATTTTAAACCGCGAACTTTATGATAAGTATCAAAATCTGCTAAATCGTGTCCATGTCCTAAACCAAATTTTCTATAATCTTCCCATAGATATTTTTGAATAAAAAATCCGTAACCTTTCCAAGGTTGTCCATCTGCACCGATAATATTTCGTTTATCACCAGATACTTCTGTATTTGGATTCCAATTCATAATATTATCATCAGCTTTATAACTTTTAGCTTCGCTATTAGCAAATAAAACATCAAAAAGAGTATCTTCAGGTTTATAACCCATTTTTTTAGCTTCTTCAAGAATATTTGGTAAAACTGTTCCATCTGGAAGTTTTTTCTCATTCCAAACTTCGCTTAATTTAAATCTTTTTGCAAATTCTAAATATTGCCAAGTATCAGACATTGCATCACCAACAGGAGTAACTTGTTGTTTCCAATGTTGAGTTCGTCGTTCAGCATTTCCGTATGCACCCCATTTTTCATAAATCATTGCACTTGGTAAGATGAGGTCAGAAACTTTTGCAGAAATACCGGGATAACCGTCAGAAGTAATAATAAAATTATCCATTTCTCGAGCAGATTTAATCCAATGATTTGCATTTGCTGTATCTTGCCAAGGATTACAAACTTGAACCCAAGCCCATTTAATTTTGCAACAGTTGAAGCAACCGAAGTAGCCGCTGCACTTTTCAGGAAGTCTCTGCGAGTTAAACTCATAAAATCTCCTTAATTTATTTTTGTAGTAATTATATTTGAGTGATGATCTCAATTCTATTGATATAAATCAAAGATTTTAAATTAATATAATCTTTTAAATAATTTTCATTTCTATAATCTTCTCCACTAGATATTTTTGAATAAAAAATGTAACCTTTCAAGAGAGTCTTGTAATTTCTCGAAAGCTTTATCGATCATAATTTTGGTTAATTCAGGTAAAAGTCCTAAAATAGTAGCAAGTTCGATAAATTTAGCAGGAGATATAATTTCACCATTATATTTTAACCCCCAGTTTCATAAAATGCTCTATTAGAACTTTCACCATCGCCACTCCAACGATTTTTTTCAGGTTTATCTCTAATTATTTCATATAAAATATTTTTAGCTTCAAGAATATTACCATTTCTAATAGAACTTTTGATACTTTTCGATTCATCAAAATATAAACAAGGAATAAGATCGCCTTCAGCAGTTAAACGAATTCTATTGCAATGCGAACAAAAATCGTCGCGATGAGGTTCAATAATACCAAAACGATAATTATTTTCTAATTTATAATAGTGTGATGGAGAACCGAGTTCAACTCCTTCATCAATAAATTTATATTTTTCACCTATTTTATTTAAAATTTCTAAACCTGTTAAACCAACAAGCGAACGACTTGCGAAACTATTTTCCATATATTCAATAAATCTTATAGTAATATCGTTTTTTATACCAAATTCTAATAGTTCTATAATTTCATTATCATTTACATTTTTTACAGGAACAGTATTTAATTTAACTATTAGACCAACACGAATTGCTTCGTAAATTCCACTCAAAACATCACTTAAAACATCTCTTTGAGCAATATGCCAAGCAGTTTCACGATTTAACGAATCTAATGATATATTTATTCGTTTTAATCCAGCTTTTTTGAATTTTTCAGCAAAATTTTTTAAAAGTGATCCATTTGTTGTCATTGCAAGATCAATATCATTTTTATATTTATAAATCATATTTATAAATATATCAATATCTTCACGAAGTAGAGGTTCTCCACCAGTAATTCTAATTTTTTTAATGCCATTATCGATCGCTATTTTTACAAATTCAAATAATTCTTCAAAAGATAATAAGTTTTCGCGAGGAGTCCAAGAAAAAGGTTTTTCAGGCATACAATATTGACATCTAAAATTACATCTTTCAGTAACTGAAATTCTTAAATAATCTATATTTCTATTATAACTATCTACCAACATAATTAAAGCACCATTTTAATATCAGAGTGCATTTTAAATTTCATAAAAAGTTCATTTCTTTCAAATTCATTTATAATAATTAATGAAGCTTCAACAGAAATAAATTTACCTGTTTTACTTTGATTTCCATTTTTTAAAGAATAATTTCGTTCGCCACAAATATCATCAACGGCTTTTCGCAAACTATTAATACAAGTTCCTATAATTCTATATTTCCATTCAATTGGATATATAATTTCTGCTTTTTTTAATTGTTCATTTTCATTTAAAATTTTCAAATTTCAATTCCATTTATATTTTATTCAAACAATGCCCTAAAAAACGATATATTTGGTTTTTTAGTTTTATTTTCATCAAACCAATTTAAATCTTTATCATTTAAAACATATTTAACAGCTTCTGGTTTATCAAGTCTTTTATATAAATCAGCAGTTAATAAGTTTAAACTTGATTTTGAAAGTATTAAATTTGTTCCCATTGTTTTAACAAGAGGTAAATATTTTGAATCAAAATAATCATGTTTATAATTTTCTACAAGTTCTATAGCATCTAATAATAGTTTCTGATCTCTAAGAGGGCGATAAAGTGATAAATATTTAGATTTAATTCGTAAATATGCAATATATTCGCGATCTTCTCGAGATGAAAAATATGAATTATATTTATCCATATAGTAACCAGCTAAAATATAATTTTCACCTCTAATATGAGCATTAATCATAATCATAGTTGCAGTTTTAAGAAGAGGAGATTTTATATGTTCTGTTTCTAATGAAAGGAAATTTTCATCGGCTCTATCGAGATCTCGAAGTTCAACTGTTTTAACCATTTCGTTATACCAAAAACGATCACTTTGATTAGTTAATTCTTTTTCACTGCAACCTTGAATAAATATAACTAAACTTATTATAACAACTTCTTTTTTTAATATCATTTATACCTTTCAAATTGTTCTAACATTTGTTTAATTTATAAAACTATACCTTATGTCAATTAATTTATTAAAAATTAGTGGAAATTTTATCAGATATGATAATTATTTGGCTTGAACCGTTGCAATTACTGCTGGAGCTGATGTTGTTGGCTTAATTGAACCAATTATTATTGGTGCAGTTGGTGGCTTACTTGTTGTTTTTGCTGTACCACTTTAATTTAGCAAATATAAATCAGGAATATAATTTTATTGCTAAGACATAAATATAAAAATATATTTCCCGTATCATTTACCTATTAAGATACGGGAATTCAAAAAACTCATTAAAAATCTCTTCAATTCCGAAACTTTGCAATCCAACTTATTAATATTGATTTCAAATTTATCAAAATAAATAAAAAGTGTAAATTTTTCACACTATCTATAAAAAAATGACCGATTCGAAACATCAAAGTTAATTTTAAAAGCTTTAATCTTTTAAAATTCTTCTCAAGAAAATTACAAATTATATAAAGGAAATAGCATGTCAAAAATTATTTGGACAGAAATAGACGAAGCTCCAGCAATGGCAACTTATTCGTTATTGCCGATTGTTAATGCTTTTGCAAAAAGTGCTGGTGTTACAGTTGAAACTCGAGATATCTCTCTTTCGGGTCGAATCATCGCATATATGGGTGAATATTTAAATCCAGAACAAAGAATCGAAGATGAACTCGCAAAACTTGGCGAACTTGTGAAAAAATCAGAAGCAAATGTTATTAAACTTCCTAATATCTCTGCTTCACTTCCACAATTAAAATCAGCTATTAAGGAGCTACAAAGTAAAGGTTATGCTCTTCCAGAATTTCCAGAAAATCCACAAAACGATGAAGAGAAAAAAATAAAAGATATCTATTCTAAACTTCTTGGTTCAGCTGTTAATCCTGTTTTACGAGAAGGTAATTCAGATAGACGAGCACCTCTTGCTGTAAAAAATTATGCTAGAAAATATCCTCATTCTATGGGTGAATGGAAACAAGATTCTAAAGCTCATGTTTCAACAATGAGTTATGGAGATTTCAGAGCAAATGAGAAATCTATAACTATGGATCGAGATACTGTTGCAAAAATTACATTTCAGAATAATGACGGTTCAACAAAAGTTCTTAAAGAAAATGTAAAACTTAAAAATGGTGAAATCGTTGATGCTACATTTATGAGCAAAAAAGCCCTTGTTAAATTCTTAGAAGATCAAATTGCTGATGCAAAAGAAAAAGGTGTCTTATTTTCGCTTCATATGAAAGCAACTATGATGAAAATTTCTGATCCAATTATGTTTGGTCATGCTGTAAAAGTATTTTATAAAAATGCAATTGCAAAACATAGCGAAATTATCAAATCTATTAATATTAATTTTAATAATGGTCTAGGTGATTTATATTCTAAAATTGGTAAATTATCAGTTGAACAACAAAATGAAATTAAAAAAGATTTCGATGAGGTCTATTCTCAACAACCAGAAATCGCAATGGTAGATAGCAAAAAAGGTATTACTAATTTACATGTTCCAAGTGATGTAATTATTGATGCTTCAATGCCTGCTGCAATTCGAGAAGGTGGCAAAATGTGGGATCGAAATGGCAAAACAAAAGATGCTAAATTCACAATTCCTGATAGCACTTATGCACCACTTTATGATGAAACTATAAAAGATTGTATCGTTAATGGAGCTCTTGATCCTCGAACAATGGGAACTGTTCCAAATGTTGGTTTAATGGCTCAACAAGCTGAAGAATATGGTTCTCACGGAACAACTTTTGAAATTCCAGCTAACGGTAAAGTTATTGTTACAGATTCAAATGGAAATATAATTCATGAAACAGTTGTCGAATGTGGCGATATTTGGCGAATGGTTATGGTTAAAGATGCTCCAATTAGAGATTGGGTTAAATTAGCTGTTAATCGAGCAAAAGCAACAGGTTGGAAAACTATTTTTTGGTTAGATAATGATAGAGCTCATACAATTGAAGTTAAGAAAAAAGTTGATTTATATCTTAAAGATTATAATTTAACTGGTCTTGATATCGAAATTATGAGTGTTAAAGATGCTTCAAGAGTTTCTATTCAAAGAGCTAGACGAGGTGAAAATACAATTTCTGTTACTGGAAATGTTTTACGAGATTATAATACTGACCTTTATCCTATTCTTGAACTTGGTACTTCTGCAAAAATGTTAAGTGTTGTTCCACTTATGAATGGTGGTGGTTTATTCGAAACTGGTGCAGGTGGTTCAGCTCCAAAACATGTTCAACAACTTCAAGAAGAAAATTATTTGAGATGGGATTCACTTGGTGAATTTCTTGCACTTGTTCCATCACTTGAACATATTGCAAATTCAACAAATAATGCAAATGCAAAAATTCTTGCTGATGCTCTTGATGTTGCAACTGGAAAATTACTCGAAAACAATAAATCGCCACAACGAAAACTTGGAACGATTGACAATCGAGGTAGCCATTTTTATTTAGCAATGTATTGGGCTGAAGCTCTTGCAAATCAAAATAATTCAGCTGAATTAAAAGCTAAATTCGGAACAGTTACAAAATCATTAATAGAAAATGAGCAAAAAATAGTTTCAGAATTGGCTTCTGTTCAAGGCAAACCAGCAGATATTGGTGGATATTACAGACCTGTTTTTGAAAAAATTTCAGCTGTTATGAGACCAAGTACAACTTTAAACTCAATTATCGATAATATCTAAAATTTTATACTCTTAAATGAATAAATATGGTCAAGCTTTAAAAGTTTGACCATATTCTTGCAAATGCGATCTCATCGCGAAATTTTAAATCAAAATGTTTTTTATTTTATGATTTTAATAATTGGAGATATATCTCATCACTATTAATAAACGATGAGATATATATTTAAAAGAAGTTTTAGAAGTTTATTTAACTATTTTGCTTTGATCATACTTAAAATAGCAACTCGATCAGAAAGTCTGATATCAAGGCTATTTTTTTCTGGAAGGTCACGAACAAGAACAGCATTGCCAACATCGATATTTGTTACATCAATAGTAATATTGTTTGGAAGTTTTTCAATTGTTGTTTTAACAGGAATTCTGCTTTTAGAAACTATTAAAATACCTTTGTTTTTTAAACCAACAGGAATTCCAACAGTTTTGACAGGCACATGATAAGTAGTTTCAACACCAATTTGAGCCACCATTAAATCAACATGTAAAAGTGTTCCTTTTACTGGCTCACTTTGATAATCTTGAACGACCACTTTTAATACTTGTTCGCCGACTTTTACATCAAATGCAATAGTATCTTTTGTTTTAACGGCTTTAATATATTCATTCATTTTGAATGCGACAGCTAAGTTTTGAACACCTTTGCCATAAATATTGCCGATTAGATAACCATCTCGTCTGAAAGCTTTTGTAGCTTTTTTACCAATACTTTCTCTAATAATTGCTTCTAGCATTTGTTTTTCCTAAATTTATATTTTTGAGCAGTTTTATAACTTGCTAAAGAAGTAAATTACCTCTATTTTGATATTTTATCAAAAAACTCAAATTTCTAAAACTATTTTTTTGGTAAAATAGATATATTAAATGTAAAACTGGAAAGGAATTTATGAGTAAAGTTATTTCGCTTTTAAAAAATATTGTTTCGATGAAATCTGTTACACCAGATGATGGAAATATTTTGCAATATATTGCAAATTGCCTTCCAGAATTTAAAGCCCACATTTTTGAACGAAATGGAGTTAAAAATCTATTTCTCCAACGAAAATTTGGAGATGGAATTCATTTGTGCTTTGCGGGACATGTTGATGTTGTTCCCGCTGGAAATGGCTGGAATAGTGATCCATTTATAGCAAAATATGAAAATGAATATATCATTGGTAGAGGAACTCAAGATATGAAATCTGGAGTTGCTTCAATGGTTATTGCTCTTCAAGAGACAAAAAATTTTAATGGAACTTTATCGCTACTTTTAACAAGTGATGAAGAGGGTGATGCAAAAGATGGCACTATTTTTGTTCTTGAAGAACTTGCTAAAATAGGAAATTTACCCGATTTTTGTCTAATTACTGAACCAACTTCTGAAGAAAAAATGGGCGATGTTATTAAAATTGGTAGGCGAGGTTCTATAACTGGAATTTTAAATATTCTCGGAAAACAGGGACATTCTGCATATCCTCATCGAGCAATAAATCCTGTTCATCTTTTTGCAAATAAACTTCAATATCTTGCTGGACATCTTTTTGATAGTGGCGATCAATATTTTAATGCAAGTCAGCTTGTTATTACAGATATTCGCGGTGGAATGGAAGTTTCGAATGTTACTCCAAATAATTTAAAAATTATGTTTAATATTCGTAATTCAACTGCAACTACACTTGAAAATATTGAAACTTATGTAAAAAATATTTGTAGTGATTTAAATTATAGTTTGAAAATTTCAGTAGGATCAAAACCATTTTTAACAAACCGAGATAGTTTAATAGTTGATTTATTATATCAATCTGTTAAAGAAGTTTGTCAAATTGAACCAAACTTAACTACTGGAGGCGGAACTTCAGATGCTAGATTTATGGCTCAATTTGGAATTCAAGTCGCTGAATTTGGAGTTTTAAATACTTTAATTCATGCTGTTGATGAAAAAGTTTCAATTGATGAGGTTGAAAAATTATATAAAGTCTGTTTAGAACTTATTTTTAAATTTGACTTGCACGGAAAAGGCTTAAAATAAATTGAATCATATAAATTTTAAAGATGAACTCCGTCTTATAGAACAAGTTCCTTATGGTTTTTTAATCATGAATAGAAATGGAAATATATTTTATGTTAATAAATTCGCCTGTGAAGTATTAGGTTATGAAAGATTTGAAATAATCGAAAAAGGTGCTGAAAATTTATTTAATAGTTTGAAAAAATATAAATTTAATGATATCGTTTATAGAACTTTAGATTTAAATGAAAAATTATCTTTTGATGATGTTCTAGAAAATTGTAATGCCACCAAAATTCCAGTTGAAATTACAGCAGGTAAATTTTTGGTTATTAGCGAACCAATGATTTTAATAATGTTTCAAGATATTATTAATAAAGTTCAAGTTGAAAGAATCGTTTCTCAACGACAAAAAGAGATTGAAGATTTAAATAAAAGTCTCGAAGAAAGAATTCAAATCGAAATCAAAAAAAACATGGAAAAAGATCAGCTTTTAATTCAACAATCAAAAATGGCTGAAATGGGAGATATGATGAGCAAGATTGCTCATCAATGGCGACAACCTTTGAATACTCTTTCGTTGGCTGTTCAAGATATTGAAGAAGCTTTTTATCATAATGAATTAGATGAAAAATATATGAAAAATTTTATAGATATTTCTATGGAAAATATAAAATTTATGTCAAAAACTATTGATGATTTTAGAAACTTTTTTAAACTAAGCAAGACAAAAGAGATTTTTAAATTAAAAGATGCTATCGAAGATATTTTAAAAATTATTACTGCTCAACTTAAAGATCATAAAATCTCTATATATTTATATGGTGAAAATTATGATGTAGTTGGATATCCAAATGAATTTAAACAGGTTATTTTAAATCTTGCAAATAATGCAAAAGATGCTATTCTTGAGAAAAAAATTGAAAATGGCTTAATAGAAATTCGTATTAATAATTTATCTGAGAAATTCAAAGAGGTTTCAGTTCAAGATAATGGCGGTGGAATTCCAAAAAATATAATTGATAAAATATTTGAACCATATTTCACAACTAAAGATGGAATCAAAGGAACAGGCATAGGTTTATATATGTCTAAGACAATTATAGAAGAAAATATGGACGGTTCGCTATTGGTCGAAAATTATAATAATGGTGCAAGATTTAGAATTTCTATTCCTTGTATTCAAATATAGTTTAATAAAATGTTTTTATCGTTCCAAAATTTTATAGATTCTTCTAAAATAATAGAAGAAATTCTTGTTAATTCTCAAAACATAGTTGATCTGAATTTAAGAAATTCAGCAGTTGAAAAACTTGAAGGCTATTTTCCAGAACTACAAACTTTAGATTTAAAAAATACAAAGTCTTTAAAATATATTAATATAAAAGCTCCAAAATTACATCATATATTTTTAGGAAATTCAACTGTTGAAATTCTAAAAATTGAGAGTTCAGAACTATTAGAAATTAATATTAAACATAATTTTTATATTAAAGAGATTGATTTTAAAACTGAAAAATTAGAACATATTGAATTTGATAGTGAAAAGCTTTCTGAAAATTTGGTCTCATATTTATTAAATATAAATAGTCTTAAGGGTTTGAATCATATTTATAATTCTAATAATATTTTGCCTAAAATTATTGGTGAATTTAAAATATTAGAAAAAGAGATCAAAAATCACAAAGTAGAAAAAAGCAAAAATTGTCCTTGTTCTTTATGCAATAGCTTTAAATTATAAAAATAATAGGAAAAATAAATGACAAATTTGACTAGAGAAAATACTAAAAAAATATTTCTTGAAATTTTAACAGGTAAAAAACGAGAAAATGAAATTCGAGAAATATTAGTAGAATTGCATAAAAAAGGTGAAACTAGTAGTGAAATTGCTGGAGCAATGGAATCAATGAGAGAAATTTCTCTAAAAGTTTCTGTTGATCCTGAATTTAGAGATCAAATCTTTGATAATTGTGGTACTGGTGGCGACCAAAGTGGAACTTTTAATATTTCTACGACTTCAGCTTTTGTTTTAGCTGGTGGTGGAATTTATGTTGCAAAACATGGAAATCGTGGAATTACAAGTTCTTCAGGTAGTGCTGATGTTCTCGAATATTTGGGTTTTCGACTAGATTTATCGCCAATGCAACATGCAATTTTATTGCAAAATAGCGGTTTTACTTTTATGTTTGCTGGTGAGCATTATTCGGCTTTGAAAAAAATTATGCCAATTCGTAAAAGCATACCTCATCGAACTATTTTTAATATATTAGGACCTTTATCAAATCCAGCTGGAGTTAAAAAACAGTTAATAGGAATTTTTAGTGCTGATTTTCACGATTCTGTAATTGAGGCAATGCAAATATTAAATATGGAACGAGTCGCAATTGTTACTGGCGAATTAGACAATGGCAAATATATTGATGAAGTTTCTATAAGTGGAATTTCAAAATATAAGTTACTAGCAAATAATAAAATATCTGAACATGAAATAAATCCAGAAATATTTGGTTTTAAAATTGTTCCAGTTCAAGCAATTGCTGGTGGAAATGCAAAAGAGAACAGCGAAACTTTAATTTCAATTCTAAACGGAACTGAACGAGGTTCAAAACGAGATATCGTTTTATTAAATTCTGCTTTAGCATTTGTTGCTTTTGGTAGTGCTAGAGATATATTTGATGGAATAGAAATGGCAAAAGAGAGTATCAATTCTGGTAAAGCTTTTGAAAGATTCAGATTATCATTAGATATAAGTAAAAAAATATAAATAATGAGTTTAAATAAAAGTCTTATAGAACGAGATTTAGCCGTTTTATGGCATCCTTGCACACAAATGAAAGATCACGAATCTTTGCCACTTATTCCAATTAAACGAGGTTACGGTTCATATCTTGAAGATTTTGATGGCAATAAATATCTCGATGCAATTAGCAGTTGGTGGGTAAATCTTTTTGGACATTCAAATCCATATATAAATAGCAAACTAATTGAACAAGTTCAAAATTTAGAACATGTACTTTTGGCTGGTTTTTCGCATGAAAATGCAATTAGACTTGCTGAACGACTTATAAAAATTGCACCAAAAAATTTAACAAAAGTTTTTTATGCTGATAATGGTTCAAGTGGAATTGAAGTTGCTTTAAAAATGAGTTTTCATTTTCATAAAAATAGAGGCGAAATTAAACCTCTTTTTATATCTCTTGAGAATAGTTACCACGGTGAAACAATGGGAGCTTTATCAGTTGGAGATGTCTCTTTATATAAAGAGGTTTATAATGAAATAATTATTAAATCGATTCAAACACCAGTTCCAAAAGATCAAAGATTAGAATCTATTTATGAACCGTTGCAAAAATTAAAAGAGCTTCTTGAAAAACATAAAAATAATGTTTCAGCAATAATTCTTGAACCAATTGTTCAATGTGCTGGTTCAATGCATATGTATAATTCAGAATATATAAAAGAGGTTAAAAAATTAACTGAAGAGTATAAAATACATCTGATTTTTGATGAGGTTGCAACAGGTTTTGGTCGCACTGGCAAAATGTTTGCCTCTGAATATGCTGAAGTTTCACCCGATTTTATGGTTTTGTCAAAAGGTTTAACTGGAGGATATTTGCCTCTTTCTGCAGTTTTGCTAACTGATGATATTTATCGCGAATTTTATTGCGATTATGGTTCTGGAAAATCTTTTTTGCATTCGCATAGTTATACTGGAAATCCTTTGGCTTGTGCCGTTGCAAATGCTTCGTTGGATATTTTTGAAAATGAAAATATTTTAGAAATAATTCAACCAAAGATAAAATTATTAACTGAATTATTAGAAAAGTTTAAAAACTTAAAAAATGTTTATAATGTTCGTCAAACTGGTTTAATTGGTGCAATTGAACTAAAAAATTATAAACTCGAAGATAGAATAGGCTTAAAAGTATATAAATATGGATTAGAGCATGGAGTTTTATTAAGACCTCTTGGAAATATAATCTATTTTATGCCTCCGTTATCAATTTCTGAAAGTGAAATTCATGAAATGGTTCAAGTGGGATTTGATGCAATATCAAGTTTAAATAAGTAGTTTTATTAAGTTTTTCTTTCTCGTGCTACGACACGGGAATCCATTTTGATATTTTTTTGGATATTCGGGTCAAGCCCGAATATGACGGAAGAGAAAACTGCCCGAATATGACGGAGGAGAAAACTGCCCGAATATGACGGAGGAGAAAACAGCCCGAACCGTCATTCTCGTGCTTGACACGGGAATCCATTGCAATTTATTTGTTTCGTTTGCTTTGAGTTTGTTCTTCATATCTAAAAATAAATAAGAACTTTTGGGACAAGCCCAAAAGTTAATAGATAAATAGATAAGAAAACATTATCTTACACAACGAACAAAATCATTAAAGTACTGATTGTAGTAGTCGTCATATCCATAGTCCAAAAGCAATAACCATGAATAGGAAGTATTTGTTTTACTTATATCTCGAGTCCAATACCACCAACCAAAAAATTGAGAAATCTCTTTTGGTAAAAAAACAGGATCTGTTTTGCCACTATTTCTTTTATGTTTATTAGCTTCAAACCAGCTTTCCCAACCTGAATCCCATTCACCATAATATGCCGTCATTAAAGTGTGAAACTCATCTCGTGAAGGCAATTTCCAATCAGAGTAGCCATCAAGAACTAAATTCTCACAGTAACTTTTTGCTTCATGCCAATTTAACTCTCTTTCAGAATCCCTTTTTTGCCACATGTAACCAGTTTTATTGTCAATAAAAACATTTTCGCGAATTGTGAATCTGTTAGAACTTTGAGAACTGTTTTGAATATATGGGGCAATTAATTTACCTGCTAAATCACTGTTTTCAGCATATAAGGCATTATCGATTTTTTGCAAAGTGGCAAAAGGAACACTGCTTTTATTAACTCCAAGCATCATTAAAAAAAGATCTACAGGAGAGATATATGGTGTCAAAAGCTCTATAACTTTATCAATATTATTTGATTTAATTGCTCGATCTAGTTTTTGCAAAACTGAAAAAGGAACAGCACTCTTTTCAACATTTAAAGAGGCTAAAACATCATCAACACTAGTATTTGAAATATCGTTTTGACTACTAAAAAGTAGTGAAATAGTAAAAAAGAATATCGAAATAACCCTTCTCATACGAGATCCTATAAAATAATTTTCACAATTTTATCACATTATGTGAATCGTTCTCGTTTTTCTTTTCTTTTGCTAATTTTAGTAATCAATAATCCAAAACAGCTCATCAAAATTTTTTGTTATAATTTCTTCGATTAATTTGTCTCTTTAAGGCTTACCAAGTGCCTGATAATTAAACTCAAAGACCTTTAGCAATAAGGGTCTTTAGCAATGTTAGGTTTTAAAGAGATAAATTTAGAAGAGTTTAATTATCGAAACTTGGTAACTTTCCAAATTAACTCTTCACCAAAAAATAAATTTATTCTCTAAATTTTTTAATACCAGATTTTAATGATTGAACTTATAAAAATATCTCAAGCCAAAATAGGCGATGAGGAACAGTATGTCGTTTCAGCACGAGATTTATACGAATACCATTAGCTGTCAAAAGAGATTTTTCTACTTGGATAAAAGGTAGAATTGAAAAATATGGCTTTCTTGAAAATGAAGATTTTATAAAATATACCGTTCCCCAAAACGGGGGAACGGGAAATCATGGGCTTTTTGATGGCTCGGATAAAATAGAATATTTCTTAACTCTTGACATGGCTAAGGAGTTAGCAATGATTGAAAACAATCCTATTGGTCGTAAAGTAAGAAAATATTTTATTCAAGTCGAGAAAAAATATCGTGAATTACGAATAGCGGAATCAATTCCAGAACCTTTAACCGAAAAAGCAAAATGTTGGGGAAGTATTCGATTAGATGGAAAAAAAGGAAGATTAACTTTCACAGATTCTATTCAGCTATTTATAAAATATGCTAAATCTCAAGGTTCTCAACATAGTGAAAACTATTACCATCTTTTTACAGATAACATTTATCTTAAATTAGGTTTTATCTCTTCAAAAAAAGATCTAATTCAGCTTAAAAAAATGAAAAAAGAGACTGGTTTTAACTTTCGAAATGTTCTTTCAACTACTGAATTGAGTTTAATTTCGACAGCTGAAATTACAATTGCACAAATTATAAATGAAGAGATAGAAAAAGAGACTTCATATAAAGATATATTTATAATTGCACAAACTCAATTAATAAAATATGCTGAAGCTGTCAAACCAGCTCTTCCAAATCCAAAAAACCTTTTAGATTTCGATAAAAACATATTTTCAGATTATTAATTCATATATTAAAAAGTTTAAAAAATTCTCAATATAAGCTAAATATTTATTTATTTACTTAATTTTTACTAGAAAAAAGATATCATATTACAAAATTAAAATTTTAAGGGTGAATCTATGACACATTTAGATGTTGCTCATCCATATTTTGGAGCTTTCGTCCTATTGGTCTTGACAACAGTTGCATTCACAGCAACAACTGTTCTTTCAAGACTTGTAGGTAGGTATCTCGCAAGAAAAGATACAGAGAAGCTAAAGCTAACTATTTATGAGTGCGGTCCAGAGGCTTCTCGTCAGCCAAACAGACTATCAACTCAATTTTATCTTTTTGCTTTACTTTTCATTCTTTTTGATGTTGAGATTATTTTTATGTTTCCGTGGGCAGTTGATTTTAAGCCTCTCGGATGGTTCGGTTTTGTCGAGATGATTCTTTTTATTCTTCTTCTTGCAATCGGATTTATTTATGCTTGGAAAAAAGGAGCTCTTGAATGGCACAGCATCAAGTAAAATTTGGAAATGGACTTCCAGTTGCTCTTACAACAGTTGATAAAATCGTCAATTGGGGTAGAAGTAACTCTTTATGGGCCTTAACTTATGGTTTGGCTTGTTGTGGCATCGAAATGATGGCTTCGGGAGCTAGTAGATATGATTTTGACCGATTCGGAACTATATTTAGAGCTTCACCTCGTCAAGCTGAAGTTATGGTTATCGCTGGAACTTTAACTAAAAAACATGCTGAATTTATTAGAAGATTATATGACCAAATGGCAGAACCAAAATGGGTTATATCAATGGGCAGTTGTGCAAATACAGGCGGTATGTTTAATACTTATTCAATTGTTCAAGGTGCTGATCGAGTTATTCCAGTAGATTTATATTTACCAGGTTGTGCTCCTCGTCCAGAAACTCTTCAATATGCAGTTATGATGTTACAGAAAAAAATTCGTCGAGAACCAGCTAATAGAAATCGAAATATTCCACAAAAGAGATTTATATGAGTATGAGAGAATATAAACCTAAAGATAATGTCCAAGCTAGGGCATATTATACTGATCGTTTTTATGTAGCTCCACAATTATCTAAATTGTCGCCAAATAGCGATGAAATTTATAATTTAGATGTTATTAAATTAAAAGAAAATTTTGAAATTTTAGATGCTTATATTCAAAAAGATGAACTTGTTATTTATATAAATAGCTTTGATAATCTAAAAATCTTGAAATTTTTACGAGATGATTTAACTTATGGCTTTTTAATGGAAATGAGTGCAGTTGATTTTTTAGCTAAACGAGATGGTTTTGAAATTTTTTATGAAATGCTTTCTCAAGTAAAACGAAAACGAATTAGAGTTAAAACTTTTTTAAAAAAAGGTTTAACTATCGAAACTGTTGAAAATTTATTTAGATCTGCAAATTTTGCTGAACGAGAAATGTTTGATATGTTCGGAATTCAAGTTAATAATCACTCTTTCTTAAAACGAATAATGATGCCTGATGATTGGCACGGAAATCCGCTTTTAAAAACTTATCCATTACAAGGTGATGAATCTGCTCAATGGTATGAAGTTGATAAAATTTTTGGAAAAGATGCTCGTGAAATTATTGGTCCTGAAATTAGAGATTCTGCTAGAGTTGATAGATATGATACTGAAAGATTTTCTCGATTGGGTCATGAAGTTTCAAAAGGTACAGATATTTATAAATCAGAACCTTCAAATACAGCAGTTCAATTCCAAGAAAAAGGTGGAGTATTCTTGATTAAAAATCTTAATAAGCCTCAAAAAATACTCACTGAAAAAGAGAGGAGAGATCGATAATGCAACAGGCCAATAGATTACGACCTTTTTTTGAAAATTTGGCATTTGATAGACAAGATAATCAGATGGTTATAAATTTTGGTCCTCAACATCCTTCATCTCATGGTCAATTAAGATTAATTCTTCATCTTGATGGTGAACAGGTTATTAAAGCAAATCCAGATATTGGCTATTTACATCGTGGTATGGAAAAAATGGCTGAAAATATGATTTATAACGAATTTTTACCTACAACTGATCGAATGGATTATATTGCTTCTTCGTCAAATAATTATGGTTTCGCTCTTGCAGTTGAAAAATTATTAGGTATTGAAGATAAAGTTCCTCGTCGAGCAAAAATTATTAGAACAATGCTTCTCGAATTAAATAGAATCGTTTCACATGAATTCTGGTTAGCAACTCATGCACTTGATGTCGGAGCTATGTCAGTATTTTTATATGCTTTTCGAGAACGAGAATGGGCTTTAGACCTCATCGAAGATTATTGCGGTGCAAGATTAACTCATTCAGCTATTAGAATCGGTGGTGTTCCTCTTGATTTACCTGAAGGTTGGACTGGTAATTTAGCTAATTATCTTGATAAAGTTGAAAAAGCTATCAAAAATGATTATGAAGCTTTATTAGATGAAAATAGAATCTGGAAAATGAGACTTGAGAATGTCGGAATTATCGATAAAGAGATGGCTCGAAGTTGGGCAACTTCAGGAATTATGCTTCGAGGGTCTGGTTATCACTGGGATCTAAGAAAAGAGATGCCTTATGAAATTTATAGCGAACTCGATTTTGATATTCCTGTTACTGATAAATGTGATAGTTATGGCAGATATAAATTATATATGGAAGAAATGAGACAATCTATAAGAATATTAAGACAACTTATTCCGTTATATTATTCATCTGATTCTCAATTAATGGCAAATGTTCCACAATATATTTCAGCTCCAAAAGAGCAAATAATGACTCAAAATTATTCACTAATGCAACATTTCGTTCTTGTTACTCAAGGTATGCGACCTCCAGTTGGTGAAGTTTATGTGGCTACTGAATCTCCAAAAGGTGAATTAGGTTTTTATATTAATTCTCAAGGTGATCCTTATCCATATAGATTAAAAATTAGAACTCCTAGTTTCTTTCATACTGGAATTCTTCAAGATTTATTACCGGGTTATCAATTGGCTGATGTTGTTACAATTATTGGTTCAACAAATATTGTTTTCGGCGAAGTAGATAGATAAAAATGTCAGAAATTAAAGAATTTTCATTTTCACAAATAACTTTTGAAAATATAAAATCTGTTATTAAAATAGAAAAAAATATAACTTGTCAATATTTCAAGATTGGTTTAATATAAATGAAATATCAAATTTAGATTTAGAATTTTTAAAAAAATTAAATTCTGTTTATGGTGAAAATTTTGCAAGTGTAATAAAACATTTTTCAGAAGAGACATTAAAAGCTAAATTTATAATTCCAATTTTAAATAAAGTTGATTTTTTCTCACCAGAAAGATATATTGCTGATTTTTATAACGAAAGTTTAAAATATCAAAATGATAACTTTTGTTTTAGTGGTTTTTGTGATTTTTATGTGGCTCGAGGAATAGAATATCCAGAAAAACCTCTCTTTTTTATTCAAGAATTTAAAAAAGGTGAAAAATATTCTGATCCAGAACCGCAACTAATTGCTGAATTAATCGCTGGTTTAGAAATAGGAAACTTACAAAATATCAAAGGTGCTTATATAATTGGTTCAATTTGGAATTTTGTTTATTTATATAAAAATAATGATAAATATATTTATACTATTTCTCAAAATTTTGATAGTACGAAATTATCAGATTTAATACAGATCTTTTCAAATTTATTATTTGTAAAAAATGAAATCTTTAATTCTATAAAATAAGAGATAAAATATGTCAGAAATTAAAGAATTTTCATTTTCAGAAATAAGTTTAAATAAACTTGATACTATAGTTCAACTTGATGAAATTTATAATCTTGAATTATTTAAAGAATGGTTTAGCGAAATAACTATTAGAGATTCTGATTTATATTTTTTAAAAGAGTTAAATAGTCAATATGGTGAAAATCGTTCATCGTTTTTTAGAGAAGCTTCAGAAGAGACATTAAAAGCAAAATTTATAGTGCCTATTCTAAATAGAGTGAAATTTTTTTCAGAAGAATTAGGAATTTCAGATTTTTATCATGAACTACTAATTTATAAAACATCAAACTTTTATTTTAATGGTCATTGTGATTTTTTTGTTGCTAAAGGCTTAATTAGACCTAAAAATTCATTGTTTTTTATTCAAGAATTTAAACGAGGTCGAGGTGAAGATCCATTAGCACAATTAATTGCTGAATTAATTGCTGGATTAGAAAACAGCCATTTTCAACAAATTAGAGGAGCTTTTTTTGCTGGATCAATTTGGAATTTTATAATTTTATATAAAAATAAAGATAATAATAGTTATAAATTTGTTGTTTCTCAAAACTTTGATTCATCTAAACTAGAAGATCTTAAAAAAATATTTTCAAATTTATTATTTGTAAAAAATGAGATCTTTAATTTTATAACACACGAACAAGATTCTAAGAAGGGATTTTAGTAAATGCAAAGATTTGATTTACGACACCTAAAAGGTGATTTTTATGGAAGAATGGCTGAAATCATGGAACGAAAAGTTTCACACGATGAGGTAGCTATTTTTTTATTTGAGATTGGTAATTTTGAGTCTGTTTCAAAAAGTGCTAATCTCATCAGAGATAAAGGTTATACACTTATGAACTCACTTAAATATAACGAAGTCGATTGGACAATTGTCGTTAAAAAAGCTACTCCTGAAACTCCCGTAAAAATCGATAATTCGGTAACAATGGAGAAAAAAGAGAACTAAAATGGGAACAAAAGTTTATTTCTCCTCTTGGAGAGGCGAAAAAATTGATAACAGAGACAAATTGTCTGAAAATTGGGTCGAATCGACATATAATTTTCCAGTGCAATATTCTGCTTCTGGTAATGCAACGGCTTTTGTTGGTTGGGAAGGTATCGCTTTATTTAGAGATGATATCGATGTCGTAAGACTTGCAACAGAATATGCTTCACAATATCAAAAATATTCTGAAGCTTGTGGGCGATGTGCCCCAGGACGATGGGGTGGCAGAATCTTATATGATCTTTTTGACAAAATTGCTCGAGGTGATGGCGATTTTTCTGATTTAACTCATTTAAAAGAAGTCTCTGAAACTATGATGGAAACTTCAAAATGTGAAATCGGTAAAACTGTCCCAGTTCCACTGTTAATTTTAATAAAAGAATTTGAAGAAGAATTCATTAAGCTTATAAAAAATAAAACTAAATCTAAAGATTATGATAATAATGTAAATTATAATGCTCTTGTTACTGCTCCTTGCACTGATGCTTGTCCCGCTCATGTTGATATTCCAGCTTATATTGAAGGTGTTCGAGATTTTCGTTTTGATGATAGTTTGAAAGCAACTCGACAAACTATGCCATTAGCTCACACTTGTGGTCGAGTTTGTCCTCATCCGTGCGAAACAGCCTGTCGTCGAACAAATATTGATGAACCTATTTCAATTATGGAACTTAAAAGAATCGGTGCTGATTACGAAACTGATCATAATCTTGATTTTATTCATCCAGTTATCCAAAAAGCTAAAAATGGCAAAAAAGTTGCTGTAATTGGTGGCGGTCCAGCAGGTTTAACTGGTGCTTATTATTTAGCTCTTGATGGTATCGAAGTTGATCTATTCGAAGCTTTACCTGTTCTTGGTGGTGAAGTTGCCGTTGGTGTTCCTGAATATCGAATGCCAATAGATAAATATAATCAAGATATAGAATTAGTTAAATCAGTAGGTGTAAATATATATTTAAATAGTTGGATCGATGTTAATAAAATGCGAGAATTCGAAAAAAAATATGATGCGATTCTTGTTGCAACTGGAACTAGAATTTCTAAAAAAGTTGATTGTGCAAATGAAAGACCAGAAATTCAAGGTTATTGGGGTGCTATCGATTTTCTCGACAAAATTAATTTATATGAAAAATATGGCTATAAACTAACTCAAGAAGATCGAATTAAACATAATATTAATAATGAATATGTTGATTTAACTGGTAAAACGATTGCTTGTGTCGGTGGCGGATTTACTTCAATGGATGTCGTAAGATGTTCAATTCGTGCTGGTGCTAAACGAGTAATTATGCTTTATCGTCGAGATGAAGCAACTATTATTAAAAATACAACTTATGAAGAGTATCACGAAGCTGTTGAAGAGGGTGTAGAATTTATTTTTTATTCGGCTGTTGAAAAAATGATCGATGAAAAAGATGTTTTAAAACATCTTCATATAAATAAATTTAAAATGCAATCTGATTCTAATGGTGGTCGTCCAAAACTTGTCAAAGTTCATGGCGGAGATTTTATGATTGATGTCGATTATTTAATTCCTGCTGTTAGTCAAAGTGCTGATTTATCGCTATTGCCTCCAGAATGGAATATCGAATTAACAAGTTGGAAAACTATAAAAACAAATGGTCGAGATTATATGACCTCAAAACGAGGAGTTTTTGCTGCTGGTGATGTTGAATATGGTCCAATGACAATTGTTAATGCTGTTGGTCAAGCTAAAAGAGCTTCATCTGTTATTTCTAGATTTGTTCAAACAGGCGAAATTTCTTTAACTGATAATGAAATTATGGAAGAGCATTTGAGAAAATTAGGTGTCTATAATAAAAAAGAGAAAATTTCTGGTTGGTTAGCTGGTCAAAAACGAAGCGAAAGTGAGAAATTATCTGTAGATGAACGAAAAACTAATAATCGTGAAGTAAATTTTGGTTTTACAGCAGAAGAAGCTATTTCTGAAGCTGAAAGATGTATGCGATGTTATTATATTTCGATGGTTGCAAGATAGGAGAATATTTATATGAAAACAAAAAAAGATATAAAATTTTTTATTAATGACCGCGAAGTAGTTGCAAAAGCTGGAGAGACTATTTTAAATGTAGCACGACGAGAAAATATTTATATTCCGACAATGTGTTATCTCGAAAAAGTTAATCCAATTGCATCTTGCCGTTTATGTCTCGTTGATGTTGAAGGTTCAAAAGGTTCGATTTTATCTTGTCAAACAAAACCAACTGAAAATATTAGAGTTAAAACAGATTCAGCACATTTATATAAACAGAGACAAAATATAATGAAATTATATGATGTTAATCATCCGCTTGAATGTGGTGTTTGTGATAAATCTGGAGCTTGTGATTTACAAAATAAAAATATTGAGTTTGGAATTGATTGTCAAGATTTTGCTGTCAAAGAACCTCATCGCAAAATAGAAAATTGGGGAAAAATACAATATGATCCATCACTTTGTATTTTATGCGAAAAATGTGTTTCGACTTGCAATCAGGCAATTGGCGATGATGCAATTGAACTTAAATTTGGTGGCTATAGCAGTTCTGTTTTTCTAAAAAATAAAAATAGCAAAACTCTAGAATGTTCGACTTGTGGTGAATGCATCGCTGTTTGTCCAGTTGGTGCTTTAATTTCAACAGATTTCAAATATAGTTCTAATATTTGGGAATTAAATAAAATAATTCCATCAATATGTTCTCACTGTTCAGCTGGTTGCGAAATAAATTATGAAGTTAAACACTCTTCGACTTTAAATCATGAATCTAAAATTTACAGAGTTACTAATGACTTTGAAAATTCTTCAATTTGTGGAGCTGGTCGTTTTGGTTTTAATTTTGCAAATAATCCACATGAATCTAATTTAAAAAATAAAAAATTTGATGAGGTCGTTAATGCTCTTAAAAAAGCTGAAACAATAATTTTTAATTCTCAAATTACCAATGAAGAAGCTTTTATTTTGCAAAAATTAAAAGAAAAATTGGGCTTAAAACTTGTTAATTATGAAGCTCTAAATTTACAAAAATTTTTAAATGCTTTCGGTCGTTCTAGTGGCGAAACATTGCCAAATGGCAAAATCGAAGATGTTGAAAATGCTGATCAAATTATTGTTGTAGGCTCTAGAATTATTGTTGAAAATCCAATTGTCAGATATGCTATGACAAAAGCCTTTAAAAACAATCGTGCTTTTATAACTTATATGCATCCAGTTTATGAACATCTTTTACATAATGTTGTTCGTCAATTTATTAGATATGAAGTTGGAACTGAAGAAGGTGTTATTGCACTTCTTGCTGAAGCTCTTCTTGGTCAAGTTTTAAAATTTGATCTTGATGTTGGTTATGTAAGTGGTGAAACTAATGTCGGTGAAGAAGAATTAGAAAAAATTTTTAGTATTGGCAAGAAATCTAAAAAGAGAGTTCTAATAATTGGTTCTGATTTAATTGCTCATGTTAAACGAGAAAATATAGCTAGATTTTTAGGAGTTATTCAGAAATTTAGTAATATTAGAATTTTATTAGTTCCTGAAGAAAGTAACTCTTTGGGTGTTGCAAAAATTTGCCAACTCGATGAAAAAGAGAGTGGTAATACTGTCGGTTATAACATGAATGGTAATTATATAATATCTAGTTTGAAAAATATTGGTAATTTTTATATTCCAGCTTTAAATCAACAAGAGGGGACTTTTATTAATATTGATCAAAAAGTCAAAAAATTAAATGTTGCCGTTCCGTTTAATGGTTTGTCTCTTAATGATATTGCAAATAAAATTTTAAATGATAAAAATAAAAAACAAAATACTATTGAATATACTAAAAATATATTCGGAATTGATTTTGATTCACTTGAAAATATGCAAATTGAGAGTCAAGAAATCGAAATAGATTGTAATGAAATGCCTCATGAAATTTCTAAATTACCAACTTTTGATGGAACTTTAGTTTATAATTCACGAACATTTTTAGAATTCAATCCGTTTTCGGCAATATCTCAAAATGTAAATATAAATGAGACAGTTTTAATAGGTTCTGAACAATTTGCAACTGCTGGAAAAATCTCTGATGGCGATGAGGTTGAATTTGAAATTCTAGGTGAAAAATTTAGACGAAAATTTAAAATAGATCGAAATATGAGAGGTGTTATTGCACTTAATCCAGTTTTTGACAAAAGTTTAAAATCTTATCTGTTATCATCTATTTATAAATTCCAAAAAGTAAAAATAGTTAAGGTTGCCATATGAGTCAAATAAAATTAAATATTGATGGGCAGGAAGTTTTTGCTGAAGAGGGGGAAACTCTTCTTCGAGTAGCAAGAGCAAATAATATTTTTATTCCTGCTATCTGTTATCTTGAACGATGTTCGCCAACCCTCGCTTGTCGTTTATGTCTTGTTGAAGCTGATGGAAAACAGGTTTATTCTTGTAATGCAAAAGCTAAAGATGGAATGAAAGTTCTAACTACAACTCCAAATATAAAAGAAGAACGAAAAGCAATTATGGAGGTCTATGATGTAAATCATCCTCTTGAATGTGGAGTTTGTGATCAAAGTGGTGAGTGCGAATTACAGAATTACACTCTTCTTGAAGAAGTTGATAATCAGAAATATGCTACAAAAGATACTTATAAACCTGTAAGAAATTGGGGTTTTATTCAATATGATCCAGCTTTATGTATCGTTTGTGAAAAGTGTGTTACTGTTTGTAAAGATATGATTGGTGATTCGGCTCTCAAAACTGTTTCTCGAGATAGTGAAGCTCTTGATAAAAATTATAAAGAGACAATGCCAAAAGATGCTTATGCAATGTGGAATAAATTAAATAAGTCGCTTATTGGAACTTCATCGGGAACTTCTCTTGATTGCACAAATTGTGGCGAATGCACCTCTGTTTGTCCAGTTGGAGCTTTAATTTCACGAGATTTTAAATATAGTTCTAATGCTTGGGAATTAGAAAAAATTCCTTCGACTTGTGCTCATTGTTCTGTTGGATGTCAAATTTATTACGAGAAAAAACATACAGATATTTCTAATTCTGATGAAAAAATATATCGAGTTTCGAATGAATCTCATTTTACGACTTTATGTGGAGCTGGAAGATATGGTTTTGATTTTCAAAATAATGGAAATGGTCGTGATAAATTAGCTCTAAAACGAGCTGTTGAAACTGTTAAAAGTGCTGGAACGATAATTTTTAATTCTCAAATCACTAATGAAGAAGCTCTAATTTTACAAAAATTAAAAGAAAAATTAGGTTTAAAATTAATTAATCACGAAGCTTATAAATATGCTGAATTTATGCGAATATATTCACATATTACTGGCAAATCTCTTTATAGTGGCGATTTAAATTATATTAGAAGTTGTGATTTTATTATTTCGGTCGGTTCTGCTATTAAAACAGATTCTCCAAATAGTCGTTTCGCCATTAATAATGCAATTAAAATGAATAAAGGTTCTGTTTTATATTTTCATGCAATTGGTGATCCAGTTCTTGAAAGTATTAAAGGAATCGTTCAAATTAAATCAAAACCTTATTCTGAAGAACAAATTTTGAGTTACATTTTAAAACGATTTGGCAAAAATTTACCTGAGAATATCTCTAAATATTTGGCAAATATAAATTTTAATGATGTGAATTTTCCTGATAATTTTGAAACAACTCTTGACACAATGTTAAAAAAGAAGAGTCGTTTTGGTTTAATTATAGGAGCTGATTTATATTCTTCATCTCAAGCTCATAATTTAGCTGAACTTGTTGGTCTAATTGAAATTTATTCTGATTTTAAAACTGTTTTGATTCCAAGTGATACAAATACATTAGGAGTTATAAATATTTGCAAACTTGATAAAAATGCAAATAATAACAGTAAAAAAATTGGTTACAACGAAAAAGGGGATTTTAATATTTCTGCTTTTGGTGATGGTGATTTTAATATTCCAGCTTTAAATCAACAAGAGGGGACTTTTTTAAATATTGATAAAAGAGTTGTTCCGTTAAATGTCGCTCTTAATTTTAACGGTTTTTCTCTTAATGATATTGCCAATGAAATTCTCGATGAAATTCAAGACAATACTATTAATTATACTTCACAGTTATTTAATAAAATTGAATTTGATAAATTATCGAATGAATTTTCTAATAGTGGCGAAGATTTAAGAGGATATTTAATATCTGTTAATAATGTAACAAAACGAGAAGCTACTTTTCATCTTGCTCAATCTGATAAGATTAAAATTCAAGGTAAAGCGATATATTTAGCTAATCCGATATTACAGTTTAATAGATTTACTGCTAAAGCTCATCAATTGCAAGAAAATGGCGGATTATATTTATCACCAGAATATGCAAAAGAACTTGGAGTGATTAACGGTAATAATGTTTTAGTGACTACAAAAAATGGCAATATAACAATATCTGCTATTATTGATAATAAAATAAGTGGAGATATCGCTATTCTTCCAACTTTTGATTCAAAAATTGATAGCCGAAAATTATTCGACGGTTATAGATTTATAGAAGCAAAAATTAGTAAGGTTTAAAAAATGGAATTAGAAGTTTTTATTATTCAGACTCTCGTTAAGATTCTTGTTGTTTTGCTAATATTTTCAGCTTTAGCTGGTTTTACAACATATCTTGAGAGAAAAGTTTTGGCATTTATGCAACGAAGACTTGGACCAATGACTGTTGGACCTTGGGGACTTCTTCAAGTTTTAGCTGACGGGATTAAACTCTTTACAAAAGAGGATATTGTTCCAACAAATTCAATCAAACCTATTTTTAAAATAGCTCCTGTGATTTTACCAGCAACAGCATTTATTGCAATCGCAGGAGTTCCACTTTTTCCAGAGTTTCAAGCTTTTGGAATGACAATTCAACCAATTATCGTAGATAGCAATATAGGTGTTTTATATGTCTTAGGTATTATGGCAATTGGCATGTTTTCACCATTATTAGCTGGATTAAGTTCAGGCAATAAATGGTCATTACTTGGTGGAGCAAGAACAGCTATTCAACTTTTATCTTTTGAAGTTGTTACTGGTCTTTCTATTTTGGCTCCTGTTATTTTAATAGGTTCTCTTAACCTCATCGATATTAATAATTATCAAATAGAAAATGGTTGGTTAATATTAACTCAACCGATAGCTTTTGTTTTATTTTTAATAGCCGGTTATGCTGAAACAAATAGAACTCCTTTTGATCTTTTAGAACATGAATCTGAAATCGTTTCAGGTTATGCAACAGAATATTCAGGCATGAGATGGGGTCTATTTTTTATAGGCGAATATGTAAATATGTTTATAGTTTCATTTTTAACTGTATTAATATTTTTAGGTGGATTCGGAGAAGGAACTCTAATTGATGGACTTTGTTATTTAGGCAAAGTTCTATTTTTTATATTTTTATTCTTATGGACACGAGCAGCTTGGCCTCATATAAGACCTGATCAACTTATGTGGCTAACTTGGAAAGTATTAATGCCTCTTGCAGTTATAAATGTTGTAATTACTGGCTTAGTAGTTATGTTCTAATTTAATAAAAAATAAAGAGGAGCTATTATAGTGAGTTTAGATGCTTTTAAAAATCGAAATATAGGCTCTCAAAATTATGTTCCTGTTAATATTGAGAGTTATCCTACCACTGGTTGGGATAAATTTAAACAGGTCGTTAAACGAGGAATTGGCAAAGAATTATTTGTCGGACTCTGGGTCGTTCTTAGAGAAATGTTGAAATTTAAAATACATACTGTTCAATATCCTTCTGAAGTTCTTCCTATTGGTCCTAGATATCGTGCTGTTCATAAACTTTTAAGATTGTTAGAAAGTGGCAATGAAAGATGTATCGGTTGCGGACTTTGTGAAAAAATCTGTGTCGCTGATTGCATTCGAATGGACACTCGAGTCGATGAAAATAGTCGCAAAGAGGTTGTCGAATATTCAATAAATCTCGGTAGATGTATTTTTTGTGGTTATTGTGCTGAAGTATGTCCTGAACTTGCTATTGTTCATGGTTCAAGATATGAAAATGTTAGTGAGCAACGAGCTCATTTTGTAATAAAAGATGACATGCTAACTCCTATTGATTTCTTAAAACAACAAAAAGAATTTCCAGGTTTTGGTGCATTGTCTCCAAATGCTGATCAACTTGTCAAAAAAACACCTTTGGCATATTAAAAAAAAGAGGTTGAAAATAAATATATGTTTGAAATGATTGCATTTTATACTTTCGCATTTTTAATTATTGCTTCATTTATTGTTGTAGTAACTTCTAACAATGCTCTCTATTCTATGTCTGCTTTAGCATCAGGAATGATTCTGATTTCAGGATTGTTCTTTTTATTAAATGCAGATTTTTTAGGTGTCGTTCAACTTATCGTTTATACTGGTGCGGTAATAGCTTTATATGCTTTTGCAATGATATTCTTTGATACTACTAAAAATTTAATAGAAGTTAATTCTAAAAAAATTATATTTTTATTGATATCTTTTAGCACTATTTTATTAGTATTTATAATGACCGCCCCTATTAAATCTGAAGCAGTTACAGCCCTTCATCCAATTCATCAAGGTGTTGGCAATACTCAAGATATCGGAATTGTTCTTTTTACTAAATATTTAGTTCCTTTTGAATTAGCTGCTGTTATGCTTTTAGTAGCAATGATAGGTGGAATTTTAATGGCTGGTAAAAAAATGGATATGTTAGTTGCCAACGAAGAGATACAGGAGGCTACAAAATAATGAATTTATCTATATCGTTAGAACATTATTTATTATTATCGTCTATATTATTTTTTATAGGCTTGTATGGAGTAATTGTTCGCAAAAATTTATTGATGCTATTTTTTGCAACTGAAATTATGCTTAATGCTGTAAATATCGGTCTTGTCGCAATTTCTAATTATTATGGAGATTTAACAGGTCAAATGTTTGCATTTTTTATCATTGCAATTGCTGCGAGTGAAGTAGCAATCGGTTTAGGTCTTCTTGTTATTTGGTTCAAACGACATAATACTGTTGATCTTGATTCTTTACAATCTATGAAAGGTTAATAAATTATGAATTTCGATATAAATTTGAACATAAATATTAGTAATTTTATAGATACATCTACCCTTTTATATATAGCTCTTTTTTCACCTATCGTTGGTTCTTTAATAGCTGGAATATATGGAGCTTCACCAAAACGAATCGGTATTGGAATTATCGTTTCAAGTTTAATATTTTTATCGTTTTTAGCTTCTGCAGGTCTATTTTTACATCTATATTTTGGCGGTTCTATCGTTAATGTCAGAATGATGGATTGGATTTCAGCTGGAGATTTATCAGTTCCTTTTGGCTTTGTAGCTGATCAAGTTTCAGTAACTATGATGCTTGTTGTTACACTTGTTTCGACAATAGTTCATATATATTCTATTGGATATATGGAAAAAGATAAAGGCTTTAATAGATTTTTCTCGTATCTTTCAGCATTCGTTTTTTCGATGATGTTTTTAGTAATGAGTGACAATTTCTTAGGTTTATTTATCGGTTGGGAAGGTGTCGGTTTATGTTCTTGGCTTTTAATAGGCTTTTGGTATGAACGAGAAAGTGCAACTTGGGCAGCAAATGAAGCATTTATTATGAATAGAATCGCAGATTTAGGTATGTTAATAGGAATATTTTTAATATATTGGCATTTCGGAACTCTTCAATATGATGAGGTTTTCGCCAAAGTTAATTCAATTCCTGTTGATATTATCAGTATGATAGCTATATTTTTATTTATAGGTGCAATGGGTAAATCAGCTCAATTTCCACTTCATACTTGGTTAGCAGATGCAATGGAAGGTCCAACACCTGTTTCAGCATTAATTCATGCAGCAACAATGGTTACAGCTGGAGTCTATTTAGTAATTCGAGCAAATGAAATTTTTGCACTTGTTCCTGAAGTTGGATATTTTATAGCTTCACTTGGAGCTTTCGTTGCACTTTTTGCAGCAACAATGGCACTTGTTAATCGAGATATTAAAAGAGTAATTGCTTATTCAACATTATCTCAATTAGGTTATATGTTCGTAGCTGGAGGCTTAGGAGCTTATTGGATTGCTTTATTTCATCTTGTTACACATGCTTTCTTTAAAGCACTTTTATTTTTAGGTGCTGGAAATGTTATGCATGCAATGGAAGATGAACTAAATATTATGAAAATGGGTGGATTACGAAAAGTAATGCTCGGAACAGCTCTTTTAATGTTAATCGCATCAGTTGCTCTTTCAGGTATTTATCCTTTTGCAGGATTTTTCTCAAAAGATAAAATTCTTGAAGTTGCTTTCGATACTCATAATTATATTTTATGGGGAACTTTATGGCTAACAGCTGGATTAACAGCATTTTATTCATTTAGAATTGTAATGCTTGTATTCTTTGGTTCTGCAAGATATAAAGATTTCGGAATTCATCCACATGAAGCTCACGGTTTTATGCTTTGGGCTATGACACCTCTTGCTGTTTTGGCAATCGTTGCTGGTTTATTTGAACATCAGTTTATAGATTTTGTAACAAAAATTTTACCTGTTTATAATTTTTCTGAAGGAATTCATGAAATTATCGGACAACTTGTCATGGTAACAACTGCAATAGCTGTAACAGGAATTACAATAGCTGTTTTATCAAATATGTTTAAAGAAGGTTTATTTACAAATACTTTTAAAAGTAATTTTATATATAAATTATTAGATAACCAATATTATATTCCTAAAATTTATGATGAGGTATTTTCTAAACCATATCGAGAACTTTCTGAATTATTCTGGAAAAGTGTAGATTTAAAAATTGTTGATGCAACTGTTGATGGAATTGCAAATTGTATTTTATCAACTGGCGAAAATACTCGAGGAATGCAAAGTGGTAATTTATCGATTATGCTTCGATTGATGGTTATTGGTATAACTGTCTTATTAATATCTGCAATTTTATATAGCTATGCTGATTCTATATTAACTCTTTTACAAGGAGTCTTAAACTAATGAATCATATTTTAACAATACTTATATTTTTCCCCGCACTTGCGGGATTAATGGGCTTTTTAGTTGATAAAAAATCTATAAAGCCTTATGTTGTCTCTATAACACTTATAGAACTATTTATATCTTTATATTTATGGTATGGATTTAATTCAGCTGAAATAGGTATGCAGTTTGTAGAACAGGCAAATTTAATTGAAGCTTTTGGAGTTCAATACCTCATCGGGATAGATGGAATTTCTCTATTTTTAGTAATTCTTTCAACTTTTATGACTTTAATCGGTGTAGTTTCTATATCAGATGATACTGAAGATTTACGAGAACTTTTACTAACTATTTTATTCTTAGAAATGACAATGGTTGGAGTTTTTGTAGTACTTGATGCAATTCTATTCTATCTATTTTGGGAACTTTCTCTTGTTCCAATGTTATATATTATTGGTGCATGGGGCGGAAACAAAAGAGTTTATGCTTCAATCAAATTCTTTTTATATACATTTACAGGTTCTATAATTATGCTTGTCGGTATGCTGTATATGGCATATTTATATTATCAGGCATCAGGAACTTGGAGTTTCTCACTTTTAGAATGGTATCGATTACAATTGCCACTTGATTATCAAATATGGTTATTTGTAGCTTTCTTTCTTGGTTTGGCTATTAAAGTTCCAATGTTTCCATTTCATACTTGGTTGCCATATGCACACGGTCAAGCTCCAACAGTTGGTTCGGTAATTCTTGCAGCTGTTTTATTAAAAATGGGAACTTATGGATTTATAAGATTATCATTACCTTTATATCCTGATGCAACAGTATATTTCTTAACTCCTATTGCAATACTTTCATTAATTATGATTATTTATACTGCAATGGTTGCTTATGCTCAAAAAGATCTTAAACAACTTGTAGCTTATTCATCTATTTCACATATGGGTGTAATAATTTTAGGTATTTTCGCTCTTAATCCAGAAGGTATAACAGGTTCAATATTTTTAATGATCTCTCACGGAATCGTTTCAGGAGCATTGTTCTTACTTGTCGGAGTAATTTACGATCGAAGACATACAAAAATGATTGATGAATTTGGTGGATTAGCTTCTGTAATGCCTAGATATGCTCTAATATTTGGAATTATGGCTATGGCTTCAGTTGGATTACCTTTAACTATTGGTTTTGTTGGTGAGTTTTTAAGTTTAGTAGGATTCTATAAATATTCTCATATTATGGGAATTATCGCTACTGGAACTGTCGTTGTTGGAGCAATTTATATGCTTTCAGCTTACAAACGAACATTTTTTGGCAAAGTTGTAAATTCTGAAAATAGCAAATTATCAGATTTAAATTTAAGAGAATATTTAACTTTAATTCCATTAACAATTTTAGTTATAGTTTTAGGAATTTATCCTAAACCTATTTTAAAACCTGTTGATGAAAGTGTAAAAGCTATTATTTCATTAATGCATCAAAAAGCTGTTACAGAAGAGGCTAAAAAAATAATTCCAAATATAAAAATAGGTGAGGAGGCTAGAAAATAATGATAGAACCAGTTTCAGTATCGTTTGAATCGCTTAAAATAGCAACTTTAATGCCAATGTTATTGGCAATTTCTGGTGGTCTTCTAATTCTTCTAATTGATTTATTAAAAAGTCATCTTGATAAATCTATATATATAGTCTTAAGTGTCATGTTTATTTTAATGGATTTGGGATCAGTTTTAAGTCTTGAATTAAATAGCAGAGGCTTTTTTGATGTAATTTTTATTGATGGAATCGCTATGTTATCGCAAATCGTTATTTTAGTAGCCTCTATGCTATTTATTGCATTTGCTTTTGCAAGTAATAGATTTCATGAATATCAATATCCTGAATTTTTCGCACTATTTTTATTTATGACAGCTGGTTTTCAGTTTATGGTCGCAAGTGATAATCTCATCACTATTTTTGTTGGACTTGAAACAGCGAGTTTATCGTTATATACAATGATTGTATTGCACAATAAAGATAAATCGTTTGAAGCAGCAATTAAATACTTTACAATGGGAGCAGTTGCAGCAGGATTTTATGCTTTTGGTTCAATGATATTATATGGTTTGACAGGAAGTGTTGAATTGTATAAAATTTTTGAAGTTCTTGAAGCTAGAAATTTTGAACCAATGATTTTAGTAATTGTATCATCACTGTTTTTTATTGGAGCTTTTGGATTCAAACTTGCAGTTGTTCCATTTCATACTTGGGGACCAGATGTTTATGAAGGTTCATCAGCAGCTCTTGCTGGATATATTTCGATAGTTCCAAAAATAGCCTCTTTTGTTGTTGTTATGCGAATCTTTGAACAATTAATTCATAGTGGAGTTGATTGGATTCAAGGTGTTTTATATGCCGTAGTTGTTATCACAATGACAATGGCAAATATCTGGGCATTAATACAAAACGATGTAAAAAGAATGTTAGCTTATTCAAGTATTTCACATACAGGTTTTGTTATGTCAGCAATTATGATTGGCACAACTCAATCAAATAGTGGAATATTTTTATATTGGATAATGTTTGCTTTTGCAAATCTTGGAGCTTTTGCAATGTTATGGGCTTCAAGAAAACGAGGTATTCGATATCACGAACGATATGATCATCCATTTGAGAAATTTGCTGGAATGGTCAAATTAATGCCTCTTGGAGCTGTAATGATGGGATTATTTATGCTAACTTTAGCTGGAATTCCGCCGTTTTCTGTTTTTTGGGGTAAATTATATTTAATCAGTTCAGCAATAAATGCAAATTATACAGGACTAGCTATTATTATGGCCTTAAATAGTGCAATAGCAGTATTTTATTATTTAAAACTTGTGATTTTTATGTTCTTGAAAGATCCAGTAAGTAGTTTAGATGGTTCTGCTTATATGACAAATGCTTCAATTTCACTTAAAGTTGTTCTTGGAATTTCAGCATTTTTTACAGTTGTTTCTATATTTTTCGTAAATCCAATTCTTGAAATGGCTTCATATTTTGTTGCTATGAGTGGTTTCTAAAATAAAAATATATTTTTAAAATCCATTTTTATCTTCTTCTCTAAATATAATTTTATTATAGAGAAGAGATAAAAAGTTCTTATTTAATGATGTCTAGCAACATCTCCCAAACTCCAAATAGGCATAAAAATTCCCAAAGCTAAAGTTGTAACAAGAGCACCGATAAATAATAAAATTATTGGTTCTAAAAGTGAATGCATATTTTCAATTATTTTATTAAATTTTCTTTTATAATAATCTGATATTGTATTTAACATTTTTTGTAATTCACCGCTACTTTCACCAGTAAAAATCATCTGAATAACCATATTGTCAAATATTTCTATTCCTTGAAAGCTTTTATAAAGAGGCGAACCACGATTTATATCTCCGTAACTTTGCATTAATTTTTTTCTTAAAACTAAATTATCAACCATAGAAATAGAAATTTCAAGAGCTTCAAAAATAGAAATTCCAGCACTTAATAGTTCAGAGAATACAATTGTAAATCTATTTAAAGTTGAATACATAGAAATATCTTTGATAATATATGTTTTTAACATTAAATAATGAACTGAAAATTTAAATTTTTCTGAATGATTTAAAAGATAATTAAAAAGAAGTGAAGAAAAAATTATAAATATAAAAAAATATAATCCATAATTACTAAAAAAGTCTTCTGCACCTAATAAAATTCTAGTAAAAATTGGCAATTCAGAATTAAATCTTGCAAATATAGATTCGAATTTTGGTATAACATAGTTTATTATAACTGTCATTGCAATAACCATAGCAATAAGAATATTTCTTGGATAGCTCATTGCTTTTTTAACTTTTAAACGATTATCTCGAATTTCTTCTAACATTCCAACAAGTTTAAACAGAGCTTTTGCACTATCACCTGTTTTGTCTCCAAGTTTAATCATAGTAATAGTTAAATTGCCAAATATAGTTGTAAATTTTCCAAAAGCATCAGAAAGTGAATCACCATTATTAATATCTGTTAAAATAGAATCTATAATTTTTTCTAGTTTTCTATCTTGAACACTTTTTTTAATTTCTCGAAGAGAATCAAGAATAGAGATTCCTGCATCTGTCATAACTGCTAACTGATTTAAAAAAAATATTTTTGATTCTTCGTCAATGTGATTGATTTGAAGAAAATCAGCAATATGATCGCTTATATCAGAAAGAGAAATAGAGGACAATCTTGATTTTTTATGTTCGCTAATTTTTAAAATTTTGGATTTTGGATATTGTCCAAAAATAGTATTATAAAGTTCTTGTTTTGACTGAGCAGAAATCATCGTCGTAACTTCTTTACCACGATGCAAAACTACAATTTTATACTCTTTAGTCATTATATAAGATAATTAATAATTTTATCCATTTCTAACACAAATTACAGAATTTTTTTGAGTTTTTGTATTGTGATAATTTCCACCTTCAAAAAAATTGACTGTCCAACTAGCTTCATTCATTCGTTCAACAGTTTTTTCTGATAGATTTTTTTTAAAATCTTCAACTTGAGTTGAACTCCAATACCAAGTTTCTATTTGTTTATTCATAAAACCTGAAAGAGGTTTTTTAACGAAAAGTTTGCCATTCTTTGTACCATTAATTTTTTCTTTCCAATGTTGGCGAGTTTGAAATCTAAGAGATTTTTCTCGATAATCAAAAAGATTAGCACTTCCAAGAGTCATTAATTCATTAATTGTTGGAACTCGCCAACTTCCAGAATAATTATAATATTTGCGATTTAAACTTTTTGCATATTCAAAAGCTTCGTCAAAAGTATATCTATTATCATAATTTTGTGGATTTTTTACTTCCCAAATTAAACCAGTAGCTGAATCTAACCAATCAAGAGGAGCTTTCGGATCATTAAAAATATCTATAATATTATCTCCATTAGTAGTTATTTTTTTACCAAATAGATCAGTAACACCCATTATCTTCCTTATATTTATATTCTTTATTTAAATTTTTTTTAAAAAAGTGAATTGATTATACAAAACTATTGTTTAAATTACATTTAGAAATAAATAACATGGCAAAAAATTAACGATTTTTAACTTGATAAGTTTAGATTTTTAATTTTAGTTTTCTTTTTTCGAGAGAGACAATTTTAAATTTTAAATTTTTTATTCTTTCTATTTTATCTAAAAAAGAAATTTGTTCAGTTCGAATTTTTATTAATTCATTTTCATATCTTTGAATTTTAATATTAATAAGTTCCAATTCAGCCTCATCAAAAGAGTAATTTGGAGTTTCAGAAAGAATGATTTTAATAAATTTTTCATTTTCATTATTTATTATTTGCTGATTTGTTTCTATTTCTAAAATTTCTTTGAATTCTTCTCGATATAATTTAAAATCGGATAATTCAAGTTCATTAATAATATTTTTAGAAAATTCTTTATTTAATAATATAAATTTTAAAAGAGCCTGTTCGCCTAAACCATCACTTTTTATATTATAATTTATAGAAGATTCACTTTTATTTGGAATATTAATATGAGTTCTAAAACCTTCTCCAAATAATTCTTTAGCTAAATTTTCATATTTACTTTTTAAAAAATCTTTTAAATTAGATATAAATTGTTTTATAATTTTGTCAGCATCTCTTCGTGAATATGGATCACTTAAATTATATTGAGAAATAATATCTCGTAAAAACCATTCGATTGCATCACGACGATTATCCTTAGATAAAATATCTTTTAATTTATCAATTTCTTTATTTTTAACTAAATCTGCTGGATCAATTCCATCTGTTAAAATTGTAACAAATGCTTCAATATCACTTTTTGCAATTAATTCAACACTTCGTCGAGTCGCATTTAAACCTGCATTGTCGCCATCAAAAACAAGATGAATTTTACCTCTACCTCGTCCTAAAATATTTATTTGTGATTCTGTTAAAGCTGTTCCAAGTGGAGCAACAACATTTTTAATTCCAGATTGATAAAGTGCGATGAGGTCGATATAACCTTCAACAATAATTGCAATTCCAGTTTTAGCAATTTCACTTCTTGTAAAATTATAGCCATATAAAATCGAACCTTTTGTATAAAAATTAGTTGAAGGTGAATTTAAATATTTCGGTTCGCGATTATCAAGAACTCTACCACCAAAAGCGACAATTTTTCCATTATGTTCAAAAATTGGAAATATTAATCTATTAATAAATTTTGCTCTAATTCTTTCTGTTTCACCATCTTTTTGAATTATGCCTAAAGATAGACTATCTGTTTGAGAAATATTATTTAATTTTAACCATTCTAAAGTTTCATAATCATTTGGAGCATATCCAAGTTGAAATTTAGTTATTGTCTCTTTTGTAATTCCTCGATTTTCTAAATATTTTAAAGCTTCGCGATTTTTATATAAATTTGAGACAAACCATAAATTTAATTTTTGCAAAATTTCAAGAATATCTCGATAATCTTCTCGATGATAAGAATCTTCATATTCTAGTTTAATATTTTTGATATTAGCTAATTTTTCGACAGCTTGAGGAAACGAAATATTTTCAATTTCTTGTATAAACTTAATACTATTTCCTCCTGCTCCACAACCAAAGCAATGATATATTCCTTTTTGAGGACTCACATGAAAAGATGGTGTTTTTTCTTTATGAAAAGGACAATGTGCTTTGTATGTTAAACCAACTTTTTTCAAAGGTAGATACATAGTTACTACTTCTATAATATCGAAATTCTTTAAAACTTCGTTTATACTATTTTGTTTAATCATTAAAAAATCTCTATTTGTGATAAAATTATCAGATACGGAAAAAAAGGAGTTAAATCATGAAGATATTTTCACATTTATTTATATTAATAAGCATATTAATTTTTTCAAGTGGATGTATATTTTTCAATGATAGAGGTGTAGCTTCTAATTATTATAACGAATGCGGACATTATTATAATGCACAAGGAATTTATTACAACGATTGCGATAAAAATATTGTTGATTATGATGAATTACAAAATAGATTCGTAAAACAAAATCGAGACAATGGATATATTGTTGAATTTTAATATCATATCTTTAATATATATTATAATTTAATGTCTATGATTTTTTAAATGCGAATCTATGCCATAAATGTCTCGTATAGTTTTACAGTTAAAAATAGTTTGCGGAGATTCACTTTTTGAGACTTCTCTATTAACAGAAATTATATAATTTATACTATCTTCTATAACTCCAATATCATGAGTGATAAAAATAATAGTTATACCTTTATTTTTATTTAGGTCTTTTAAAATAGCATAAAATTCTCGTTGAGTTGCAATATCAATGCCTGTATTAGGTTCATCTAAAAATAATAATTCAGGTTGAGAAACAAGAGCTCTCGCTATCATAACTCTTTGTTTTTCTCCTCCTGAAAGTTCTCCAATTAATCTATTTTTTAAATGGATAATTTTTAATTTTTCCATTATTTCATTTATAATTAAATCTCCGTCGCTTGACTCTCTGTTTTGCCAAAATTTACGATTAAAACTAATTCTACCAAGTTTAACAGTTTCTAAAACTGTAATTGGAAATTTAGTATCAATTTCGATAGCCCTTTGTGGAACAAAGCCTATTTTATTCCATTCATTAAATTTATTAAGAGGTTTCCCAAAGAGACGAATCTCTCCAGTAAAACCATTGTTTAATCCTAAAATGGTGCTGATAAGTGTAGATTTACCGCCACCATTTGGACCAATTACAGCAACATAATCACCTCTATTTATAGTAATAGATATATTTTTTAATATATTTATATCATCAATAGAGTAATTTAAAGTGTCTGTTTCAACTATTGGCAAATTAAAGCCTCTTGTAATTTTTTTAGATTTTCTTCCATTATATGTATATAACCAAGTTCTACTTTTTCAGGTTGGACATTACCAAGTGGTGATAAAACTGAAGTTTTTGCACCAGTCTCTTTTACAAGTGTTTCAGCAATTGAACTTGAAGCCAATTCTTCAAAAAATATAGTCGTAACTTTATTTAATTTAACTAATTTAACAGTTTCAGCTAATGCAAAAGCACTTGGTTGAGCTTCTGGAGATATACCCATAATTGCTAATGTTTTAAATTTAAAATCTCGAGCCAAATATTGAAAAGCATCATGATTTACAACAATACTATTTCTTTGACAATTTTTTAAACCATTTTTATAATTTTCAGCTAAACCTTCAAGTTTTTGTAAATAAAGTTCTAAATTTTTAGCATAAAAAATACTATTTTCAGAATCAAGAGCTGATAATTTTCCTGCAATCTCTTTTGCTATGATTTTCATGTTTTCAATGCTTTGCCAAAAATGTGGATCATCGTTAATTATTTGAATATCTTCTGCAATTCTCATAAATCTATTTTGATCAGAAGTATCAGCTAATTCACTTGCCCATTCATCGATATGCTCACCAGTATATATAAATAATCTTGAATTTGCGATTTCCATCATACTTTGAGGAGTTGGTTCAAAAGAGTGTGGATCTTGTCCAAAAGGGACAATTTGAATCAGATCAATTTTTTCTCTACCGATATTTTTTACAGTATCATAAATTGGATAAATCGTAACTGCTATTTTCGGTTTTCCACTTTTTGAAGAGTTAGGATTATAAAAAGGATATATAAAAAGAGCAATTATTAAAAATAAAGTTGTTCCAATAAGTATCGAAATATATTTAGTTTTTGTCATTTTGTTCCTAATGTTTATAAAATTTATTTTTTGAGTTCAAAATCAGCATAAATTAAAAGATGATCACTAAAGCCTTCACCTAAATGTTCTTTTTTCTTGCCTCTTGCCCATCTGACTATTTTTCCTCGTTCATTAACAGTTCCAGCTCCGCGAAAAACATTAAAACTGTTATCTTTATATTCAAAGCCTTTGCCATCATAAAGAGAACGAGGGAGAATTATATTATCGATAGTATGTCTAGTTTTACTACTGCCATAACTCCATCGATCTTCTTCAGGTAATTCTAGCCACAAATTATAATGAAGTTCCTGATTTTGTTTGAGACTATTTTCAGAAACTAAATCAAAACTTGAATCAATACCAAATAAATTTTTAAACCATTTAGTAATTTGCCAACCACTGTTTTCAATAGTATTTAAACTATGATTGATGCCAGTTTTACCATTAGTATCATTTAATTTTTTATCTTTAATAAAAGTTTTAAATTCATCGTGGTTACTATTAAAATCACCTAATAAAACATAAGGCAAGTTTTTATCGAGTTCTTTCAATCTATTTGCTAATAATTCCGCACTTTGTATTCGTCTGCTTTCAGACCCAGATTTAGATTTCCAATGATTTACAAAAACGATTACAGTTTCGCCATTGATATCTAAACCAACTTCGAGAATATTACGATTCATTGGATGATTTGTAACTTTAACCTCTTTTGTATATTTAATTGGATATTTTGACAAAAGAGCAACAACAACGGAAGATTTTATTTTTTTCTTCAGCAATTGCAAAATATGGATAATCAATTTTATATGAAGAACTTCGTAAAATATATTGCAAATCTATTAAAGCATCTCTACTTTCAATCTCTTGCAAACCGATGATATCAGGTTTAGCTTCAAATATAACTTTAGAGATATTATTTAGCTTTTTTAAATAAATCTGTTCAGTCCAACCAGTGCCACCATTTGGAATATATTCGTCATATTCTGTGCCATTAATATTCAAATCAAAAAGATTTTCGACATTATAATTTGCAATTCTGATATCAGAAAATAGTAAATTTGGCAAAAATAGAGAAATTGAAGCAATTTTTTTTATATTAAACAATATATATTTTCCTTTTTATTTTATATTAATAGATATAATTCTTAATTTCTCGTAAATCTTTATTATTAATAACGATCGTAGCCTCTTTTTTTAGAATTTCTTTCGCACAAAATGCAACTTTCATATCAGCATATTTGAACATACTTAAATCATTTGCACCATCACCAACAACAAGAGTCTCTTCACGAGAAATTCCCAACAAATGTTGAAGTCTAGATAACATATCACCTTTACTCCAATCAAACATCATATCACCACCAACGAGACCTGTTAAAACTCCATCTCGAGAGTGCAAAACATTTGAAAAATCAGTATCAAAACCGAGTTTATTTTTTGCATAAGATGTTGCATTTCTAAAACCACCACTAAAACATATAACTTTTATATTTTCAGCTTTTAGATATTTAATTATTTCTAAAGATCCATTCATATATGGCAAATTTTGACAAATTTGATCAACTCGTTCAACTGGCAAACCTTTTAAAAGTGAAACTCGACGAGACAAACTTTCAAAAAAAGATAATTTTCCATTCATTGCTTCTTCAGTAATTCGAGAAACTTCAGCTTTTAATCCTAGTTCTCCAGCTAAAATATCTATTGTTTCGCCATCCATTAAAGTTGAATCGAAATCAAAAACAGCTAATTTAATTTTTAAATTCATAAACTTTTCCATTTTTATTTTAAATTTAAATTTATTATATCATTCGTAAGTTACGAATTATGTAATAAATTATATTTTTTATTATAACTTCTAATAATAATTTAAGCCTCTTTTTGATTATATAACTGAAGGTAGATCTTTTGCTGAAAGACAAACTTGGTTAAAAAAAGATTTATATTTGATAAAATGCTTTTTATCTTATTTATTTAAAGGTATATATGGAACATATAGATTTAGTTGCTCTTTTAACAATTGCTTTTATAGGCAGTATCGGTCATTGCAGTGGAATGTGTGGTGGTTTTGTCCTCGCTTATACTCATAGCAAAATTGATCCAAAATGGCAAAAAACTTATCAAACTCTTGCCCATTTAAATTATAACTTTGGTCGAGCTTCAGCTTATGCAATTTTAGGTGCTATTTTTGGAGCTTTAGGTTCAGTTTTATCTTTTAGCATGAGTGCCAAAGGTTTTACTTTTGCAATTGTTGGTCTTATTATGATATTAATGGGTTTATCGTTTTTAGGCAAAATTAAATTTTTAACTCGAATCGAAAGTTCAATTGCCGAAACTCAATTTTTTAAAAATTCTTTTAGAAAATTGCTTGAAAATCAAAATCTAATTAGTTTTTATCTACTTGGAGTTTTAAACGGTTTTATTCCTTGTGGTTTTGTATATTTCTTTCTTTCTGGTGCAATTGCAACCTCATCGCCATTTGATGGTGCTTTAGTTATGTTTTTATTCGGTATTGCTACTATTCCAACACTTTTTTCAATCGGATTTATATCTGGCTTCTTGAAAAATATAAAATATAGAAATATCGTTACAAAAATTTCAGCTATATTAATAATTTTATTCGGTTTATTCACTCTGTTTAAAGCGGTTATGCTTTTGAATGGTAAAATGCCAATGAAAATGGAAATGAATATTAAAAATATTGTCAAAGATATAGATGAAAGTAATAAAACTCATATGAATTAAAATTTGAGTATATTTTTGGTTTATAATTTCTGATATATTTTTAAAATATTTTTATAGCAGAAAGGCAAAAATATTTGAAGAAAATAGCAATTATTGGAAAACCAAATGTTGGCAAAAGTTCGCTTTTTAACAGAATTGTTGGCGAACGAGATGCCATCATTTCGGAAATTGCTGGAACAACTCGAGATGTAAAAATTCGCGAAATTGTTATTGAAGATCGCAAAGCTATCTTATTAGATACTGGCGGTTTTGATAATAGTTCGGAACTTTTTCAAGAAGTTTCAGAAAGAGCAATTGAAAGTGCCGAAAATTCGGACATAGTTTTATATATGGTTGATGGTAGAACTCTTCCTGATGATGAAGATCGAAAACGATTTTTTAGACTTCAAAAAAAGAATAAAAATATCGCATTAGTTATTAATAAACTTGATAATGATAAACTTGAAGAAGCTATGTGGGATTTCGCTTCGTTTGGTAGAAGTCAAGTTTTTCCAGTCTCTGTTTCTCATAATCGACGAGTCGGTAGATTATTAGAATGGGTATATTCTAAATTAGAAAATATAAATAAAACTGAAATTTCTGACTCTTTAGATGCAAATTTAGATATCGGTTTGCCAAATGATGAAATTCGAGTTGCAATTATTGGTCGAGTTAATGTTGGCAAAAGTTCTCTTTTAAATGCTTTAACAAAAAGTGAAAGATCTATTGTTAGTCCAATAGCTGGAACAACTGTTGATCCTATCGATGAGGTTATCGAAATTGATGGCAAAAAAATTCGTTTTGTCGATACTGCCGGAATTCGTCGAAGAGGTCAAATCGAAGGAATCGAAAAATATGCTCTTATGCGAACTGAAGATATGCTTCAAAGAAGTCATATTGCTATCGTTGTTCTCGATTCTAGTGAAGAATTTAAAGATTTAGATGAAAAAATCGCTGGTCTCGTTGATAAATTTAAAATCGCTACGATTATCGTTTTAAATAAATGGGATAAACGACTTAAAGAATATAAAGAAGCTGTTCAAAGTGTTCGAGAAAAATTTAAATTTTTATATTTTGCTCCAATTATTACTTTATCGGCTCTAACTAATCAACGAGTTCATAGATTATATAATGAAATTTTTAGAATTTATGATAATTTTTCAAGACGAGTAACAACTTCACAACTTAATAAAGTTATTGCTGAAGCCGTTTTAAATCATTCGTTACCTGCTCCAAAAGGTAAAGTTATTAAAATATATTTTGCTGTTCAATATGCTTCTGCTCCTCCAAAAATCGCTTTAATTATGAATCGTCCAAAACTTCTTCATTTTAGTTATCAGCGATATTTAATAAATAAATTTAGAGAAAGCTTTGATTTTGATGGTTCTCCAATTATCTTAATTAAAAAAATGCGAAATCGTAATGGTGAAAATTCTGATGAGCTAGATGCACTTAGAAATATCGATGGACTTGAAGAAATATCTCAATTTGATGATTCAGATTTTGATAATGATGAATTTAATGATGAACTTGACACAGATTTTATCGATATTGATAGTAAAGAAATCTAAAAATAAAATAAAATAAAAATATAATTATTGATTTAAGGGCTTATTATGAGACATTTTATAACAACTGACGATTTGACAAATAACGAAATTATAAATATTTTTAGTGATGCTGAAAAATTTTTAAAAGGTGAAGAACGAGGAAATGAATTATCAAAAAAGAGTGTTATGACTCTATTTTTTGAAAATTCGACTAGAACTCGAAGTTCTTTTGAAATGGCTTTAAAAAGACTTGGTAGTAGAGTTATTAATCTTGATATTTCTAAAAGTTCAGCAAGTAAAGGTGAAACTTTATTAGATACAGCTTTGAATTTAAAATCGATAGGTGCTGATGCACTTATAGTTCGTCATAGTGATGCAGGTGTAACTTATAAATTGGCACAACATTTAAATAGTAAAAGCAGTGTTATAAATGCTGGTGATGGTTCATTTGCTCATCCAACTCAAGCAATGCTTGATCTTTTTACGATTATGAAATATTTTCCTGATCCACAAGGCAAAAAAATTGCAATCGTCGGTGATATTAAAAATTCGCGAGTCGCAAATAGTAATATTAAATTATTGCCTCGTTTTGGAATTAATATTACTCTTGTTGCACCACCCCATTTTTTACCTAAAACAGATTTAAAAATTTCACACTCTTTAAAAAAAGTTATCGATGAGGTTGATATTATTATGAGTTTGCGAACACAAACTGAACGACATAATCAACAAGTTTATGCTTCATTAAAAGATTATGCTCGAGATTTTTGTATAACTGAAGAACTAATTGGTCAAAAAGATATTATTTTAATGCATCCGGGTCCAGTTAATCGAAATATTGATATTTCTGATGGTTTAATGAATGATCCGAGATCAAAAGTTCTTGAACAAGTTGAAAATGGTGTCGCTGTAAGAATGGCAATTTTAAAATATCTTTTAGCAGGTAAAAAATAAATTTTATGAGTTTTGCGGAAGCAAATAGACTTGGATCAAAAGGAGAACCTTTTTTAATCATTTATGATTATAAAAAAGATAATGTTATTACTATTCCACTTGATAAATTAGATTCACATGATATAGAATTTGAAATTAAAGATTTTTTTAATATTAAAAATAATGAAAAAAATAATCGTGATTTAAATTTTTATAAAATTCCTGTAAGTTTTGATAATTATCTTAAAAAATTCAATAAGGTTATAGATTCTATTAAATTAGGATATACATATTTATTAAATTTAACTCAAGAGAGTGAAATTATTGTAAATTCTAATTTAAAAGATATTTATGATCATGCTGAAGCAAAATATAAATTAAGATATAAAAATGAGTTTATATGTTATTCGCCTGAAACTTTTATAACTATCGAAAATAATATTATTTCAACTTATCCAATGAAAGGTACTTTACCTGTTACCTCATCGAATATTATAAATAATGGTGAAGAATTACGAGAAAATATAAAAGAGAGTGCGGAACATGTAATGATTGTTGATCTTTTACGAAATGATTTAAATATGGTTGCTAAAAATATAAAAGTAACTAAATTTAAATATGTCGAAAAAATAAAAAGTGGCAAGGGGGAACTTTGGCAAATGAGTTCTGAAATTGTTGGCAATCTTGAATCTGGTTGGCAAAGTAGAATTGGTGATATTCTTGAAAAAATTTCACCTGCTGGAAGCATAACTGGAACACCAAAAAAGCGAACAGTTCAGTTAATTAAAGATATCGAAGATTATGATCGAGGTTTTTTTACTGGTATTTTCGGTGTCTTTAACGATAATAAATTCAAGAGCGGTGTAATGATCCGTTTTCTTGAAGCCAGAAATGGCAAATTGTTTTATAAAAGTGGAGGAGGAGTAACTTTGGACAGTGACTCGAATAGTGAATATAACGAAATGATAGATAAGATTTATCTATTTTAATATAAAAATGAGGTTTTTATGACAACACTACTTATATATCTGACTTTGACAGTTAGCATATCTTTTATCTGCTCGATTTTAGAAGCAGTTTTACTTTCAACAACCTTTTCATATATTGATACTCTTGTAAAAAATAATAGACGAGGTGCAAATAATTTAAAATGGATTAAACTAAATCTCGAAACTTCTATAAGTTCGATTTTAACTTTAAATACAGTTGCAAATACTTTTGGAGCTTCAGCAGTTGGAGCTCAAACTTTACATCTATTTAATACTTATGATCCAGCAAATGCTGAAACTTATGTTTTATATTTTTCTTTTGGTTTAACAGTCCTAATTTTATATGTTTCTGAAATTATTCCAAAAACAATTGGTGCAACTTATTGGCAAACTCTTGCAATTCCTGCCTCATATGTTATAAGAACAGTTATATATATTGCTTATCCATTAAGTTTTTTAGCTATTAGAATGACAAAATTTTTATCAAAAGATAGACCTACAAATGAAGTTTCTAAAGATGAAATATTAACTGTTATAGATAATGGAGCAACAACTGGAGCAATTTCAGAAAAAGAACGAGATATTGCTAAAAATCTATTTAGATTAAGAAATATAAAAGTTCGCGATGTTTTAACTCCGAGAAAAGTTGTTTTTGCACTTGAAAAAAATATAACTATCGATGAGGTTTTAGGAGATATATCAAATATAAAAAAATTAAAACATTTTTCGAGAATACCAATTTTTTCAAAAAGTAAAGATTATATCGAAGGCATTATTTTCAGTCAAGTAATTTTTGAAGAGAGTAATTCTGAACAAGGTTCTAAAAAATTAAGTGAAATAGCGATTCCTGTTTTTGAAATAAATGAAAATATAAATTTATCAAAAGCTCTTGACCTATTTATACAAAAAAAAGAGCATATGTTTATTGTAAAAGATGGCTATGACCAAACTGCTGGTGTTGTTACTCTTGAAGATGTTTTTGAAACTATTTTGGGTCGGGAGATTATGGATGAGCTCGATACAATTGAAGATATGCAAAAATATGCAAAATTTAAAGAACCTAAAGATAAAAAATAGAAAGGAAATATAAATTTGATAATAACTAGAAATTGGTTAAATGAATGGGCTAATCTTTCTGACATAAAAACAGAAAATATAATCTTAAAATTAAGTGAAATTGGACTTGAAGTTGGTTCAGTTCAAAAAGTTTTTGCTCCAAAAGGTTCAGTTGTAGGCAAAATATTAGAAATTTCACCTCATCAAAATAGCGATAAATTAAGAGTTTGCAAAATTGATATTGGTTCTGAAATTTTGCAAATAGTTACAAATGATCAAAATGTAATGATTAACGATTTTGTCCCTCTTGCAACTGTTGGAACTCAACTTAAAAGTGGTCTTATTTCAATTGGCAATTTGCGAGGTGTTGATAGTTTTGGAATGCTTTTGGCTACTGAAGAATTTGGACTTCCTAGAATTTCAACTGGTGTTACGATTCTTGATGATTCGATTGGCGAATTAATTATTGGTCGCGAACTTAGTGAATATAAAATATTTAATGATACGATTATCGAAGTTGAATTGACTCCAAATCGTGGCGACTGTTTAAGTATTTATGGAATTGCAAAAGATTTATCAGTGGCTTTTAATAGAAATCTTTTTAATAAATCTCAAGATATTATGGACACTAATTCAGATGAGTTTATTAATTATCCAGATTTTAATATAGCTCATTTATCTTATTCTGATATAAAAAAAGCATCTTTACTAATTATTCAAAGATTAATTTTATCAGGTAAAACGATAAATCCTAATTCAAATATCTCTTCATTTTTAAATTATGCTTCACTTTCAACTGGAGTTATTTTTAAAGAGAGTAGTAATAAACTTGAAACTGAACCTAAAATTATAGATTCTATATTATATTTTGGTGAGTCTCAAATTGGAATTTTTTCACCTAAAATTCAAAATAGCAATTTAATAGAAGTTAGCTATATTGAGCCAAATTATATTTCAGATTTAGTTTTTAATAAAAAACTAAACACTGATTCTGATTTTTATAATTCATCTCGAGGTAGCGAACCAGATATTAATTTCGGAATCTCTTTTTTATCTAAAATTATAAAATTGGAAACCATTGCTCATTTTTATAATTTTTCTAAAAATAAAAATATAGATATAAATATTTTGAAAATTTGTGAATTTACAGGCTTAAAATTAGAACAAAATGAGATAATTACCATTTTGAAAAATTTGGGTTTTGCCATTGAACAAATCAATAGTGAAAACTTTAAATTAACTGTTCCAAAACGACGACCAGATATTTCAAGTTGGCAAGATGTTAGTGAAGAAATTTTGAGAATCATCGGAATTGCTAGAGTTGAAAGCAGACCTTTTGTATTTAGCGAAAAACGACGAGACAATAAAACTTCGAATCGTTTTAAAACAAAATCGTTAATTCGCAATCGAGCAATGGCTCTTGGTTTTTCGGAGACGATTATTTATTTATTTGGTCAAGAATCGAAATTTAAAAAATATGGCTTTGAAACGATAAATGAAACTCAAAAATTATTAAATCCAATTATCGATACAATGGATGCATTAAGACCAACAATGACAATTGGACTTCTTGAAGCAACTGAACGAAATTTAAATTTTGGTAAAAATCGAGTTGCACTTTTTGAAATAGGTCGAGTTTTTAACAGCGATCGAACAGAACGAGAAGTAGCAACTTTTATATTTAGTGGCGATATTTCCGTTGCATCTATGCAAAATAGTGGCAAACCAATTCAAATAGATTTTTATAAATTTGCTGAATATATTCTTTCAATTTTTAATGCCGATGAAGTTCGTGAAACTGTTGCAAGTTCAGAAGTTCATCACTCTTATCAAATTGCAAATATATTTAAACAAAATAAGAAAATTGGAATTTTATATAAATTAAATGAACGAGTTGCTCGAGATTTTAAATTAAAAACGACATATTTAGCAGAAATCGAACTTAATGAAATAGAATTGGAAATCAAAGAGGCAAAAGCATATTCTAAATATCAGAGTTCATGGAGAGATTTAAGTCTTGTTATTCCGACAAATTTAAATTATCGAGCAATTAGTGATGCAATTGCTGAACTTAATATTTTAGATTTAAAAAATTATAATCCAATTGCTATTTTTCCACTAGAAAATAGTAATAGTTTAACAATTAGATTTTATTTGCAATCAATGGAAAAAACTCTTTCAGAACAAGATTTAAACAATATTACAGATCAAATTCTTAAAAAATTAGCTACAAAATTCTCAGTTTCGATTAGAAATTAAACTCTATAAATAAATTATCAAAACAACCTCATCGAGCAGTGATAAATGATTTCGCGATGAGGTGGATCAGACGACAGTTTTGTTAAATCCGTTTAAATTATAGATTTTATCGGATTAGTTGATATTTTAATTCTTAAAAAAGATTCTACAATTTCTTAATTTTCAAAAAATGTTTTTTAAGCCGATCATTTTCAAATAATAAATTATTGGAGTATTAATAATGAGTTCTAGTACCATTTCTAATTCTAAAGAGAGTTTTAATCTGAATGGTTTAGAGGCTGTTGCTAGTAAAAATATAGCTTCAGAAAAGAAAGCCATTGCAGTTACCGAAACTACTCAAATTCAACAACAAGTTCTTGCTAATGCTAAAAAGAGCCTTGAAAAAGATCAAGATGACTCGCAGGTTCGCGAACAATTAACAGATTGGGTTCAACGAATGAATAAACTTTCTAATGAAAATGTCAAGTTTAGTTATAACGAAGATGCTAAAGGCATTTTTGTTACAGTCGTTAATCGTGAAACCAATGAAGTTATTAGACAAATTCCAAATGAAGATGCATTAAAATTATCTGCTATTTGGAAAGAAGCCGTTGGCAATATATTTGATGCCAAAGGCTAATTAACTAAAAGGATAAATAGTGGCAGGAATTCAAACAATAGGACTTGGTAGCAATAATAAACTATCACTGGATACTGTTACAAAACTTAAAGATGTTGAGTTTCAATCAACAATAAAACCAATAGATAGTGATATTGAAGAAATAGCTCAAAAAAAAGATGGTCTAGCTTCAATCTCCTCTCTTCTTGAAACATTACAAGCTTCGGCAACTTCATTAAAAGAAGATTCAACTTATCAACAGCGAATCGCCTCTGTTTCTAGTGATTCAATCGGAGTTAAAATCGATAAAGGAACTATTCCTCAAGATTTTTCTTTAGAAGTTGAAAATATTGCAAAAGAGGGAGTTGTTCAATCTAAAATTTTTTCTGAAAGAACAAGCAAAATTATTGAAGATGGTTTTTCAGAAGGAACTCTTAAAATTTCTGTTGGTGGCGAAACAAAAACTTTTACTGTTTCAACATCAGTTTTACCTGAAAATGATACTAATACTCTTGAAAATTTAATGCAACAAATTAATGATAGTTCTTTGCCCGTTTCAGCAAAAATATTAAATACTGGTAATGGCGAATATCGATTAGTTGTTGCTGGAGATAATACTGGGGTTGATAATGAACTTCAAATGACAGAAACAAATCTAAAAACTGGTTTGTCAGATAATGCAAATAGAGTTCAAACAGCATTAAATGCAAAATTAAAATATAATGGTATTACTGTTGATAGAGCTTCTAATACTATTTCAGATCTAATTTCTGGTGTAACTTTAAATATAAATGAACCAACAACAAATGCTATAAAAGTATCTGTTGCAGAAGATAGTGATGCTATTATCACTGGAGTAGCTTCTTTTGTTGATTCTTATAATGAACTTGTAACAACTCTCGATGAATTGACAAAATTTGATGATACTTCAAAAGAGAGTGGTATTTTTCAAGGCAATAACGATATCAGATCTGTTAAACGAGAAATAAATAAAATTTTACTTCAAATGAATCAAGATGGTCATTCGCTAGTTGAATTTGGTATCGTTTTAAATAATGTTGGAAAACTTGAATTTAATCAAGATATTTTTTCGAATAAATTTGCAGAAGATCCAACTTTAACAGAATCTTTTTTAAAGGAAATTCTTCTAAAATTAAAGGTGAAACTGTTTTTTCTGGAGGTATTTTTTATAAATTAAATAATTCGTTAGAATCTTTAATTGGAGATAGCGGATTATTAACAAATTTAAAAACAAATTTTAATAGTCAAGAGACTCGTTTAAACAAAGAGAGAGAAAAAGCTGTTGAACTTCTCGATAGAAGATATAATCGATTAGCTGAACAGTTTGCTCAACAAGATACGATTATAAATCAAATTACTCAACAGTTTGCATCTTTACAAATGCAAATTGATTTTCAAACAGCTAAAAACTAAAAATTAAACATAAAATAGAAAGGTTATAAATGACAACAGCTGAATTTTTACAACAACAAAAACAGATTGAAGAAGATACCGAAAATAGTGCAGTTTCTGCCTATAAACGAAATAATCTTCAAATTGAATCAAAAATTAAACTTGTCGAAGCACTATATGAGGGTATATTAACTTTTAACTCAAATGCTATAAAATCTATTGAAGATGGCGACATAGAAAAAAGAGTCTATTGGTTAAATAGAACTACTGCTGTTATAACAGAATTAATGAATGCTTTGGATTTAGAAGCTGAAGGAACAATCGCAGAATATTTAAATGGCTTATATACTCAACAATTGAGATATATTTTTCAGGCAAATAGAGATAATAGTATTGAGCCTATCAAAATGATTAATAATGTCGTGATTGGTCTTCTCGATGCTTGGCGAGAAAAGAATGGACTCTCAAACTAATTTTTGGTTTGGAGAATTAAAAGTTTCGATTATTAAAGAGGACTTCTCAAAAATTGAAAAAATCACAAGAGATGAATTACCAAGATTTTCATCTCTTGACGAGATAGTTGAGGCAAAATATCTTCTCCGAGAGGCTATGGTTTTAGCTTTTCAAAAACGAAATTCTCTTTCACATATGATGGATAATGTGTCAAGAAATCTTGAATTAGCTATCGACTCAATTTCAAATCCATATCATAGATTTAATAAGCAGTTTTAATATTTTGTAGTAATTACTTTACTAAAATTAAAATTAAAAATTTGACAATTTTTGGGAAAACCTCATCGAATAGTGATGAGGTTGTAAAAAGAGAGAAATTAAATTTGATGATGTAATTTTATTTTTAAAATTATCTCTTTAAGCTTAGAATATGAAGTTATTAAACCAACTTCTATCATTGAAGTTAAGCGATCAAGCAGTTTTGCTCTATTTACTTGAATTATGGAAAAATGCTCTTTTTCATTATAACCTTTTGTATTCTCAATGTTTAATTTTTCTCGGAGAATTTGAGCCATTTCAATATAAAGTTTTATGTTGTTTTTACCTATTCGATCAGGCAAAGTATCAATCATTGCATTGAACTCCTTAAAGTTATCTCCACCCACATCTCGCCAAAAAAGTAGTTTATGATTAATAAAAATTCTATAAATTTCAACCTCAAGATCTTTATCAAGCATTGAAGCGATTTTTAATAAAATATAGATTTCAGCCCAAGTTCCACCATTTTTACCTCGTTTTGACTTAATTAAATTTGGAAATCTTGTCATTAGTTCTCCATATCTAATATGTCCAGAAGAAGTTTTATATGGCAAAAGTTCAGAATAATCTGATTGCAAAACATCAAAATTATCGAGTTTTTTTATTTCCCGCGAATAGCGGGATTTAGATTCTCTTAAAATTTGATTGTTTCTTGCAATTATAAATTCCCAAATGTCTTGCTTTTCTAATATTCTGTCTAATAAAATAGGTTCAAGACCTTTTGCCAATCTATTCATATTTCCTATATCAATAACTTTTGCAACATTACCTATTTTGTCCAAATGCCCAATTTCTAAAGTTCCAAAACTGCCTATTTGAACAGTCATCATTTGATTTGTAATCATGATAAAATTTCATTAGCCCTTTTAAATTTTTTTGCAATCATAATTATATCAAAGGGCTAACTACACAAATGCGACCCTATCGCAAATTTATAATAAAAATATACATTCAATGATTTAAATTTTCATAAGTATATATTTTATTTATAAAATATTAGATTTAATAAGCAGTTTTAATATTTTGTAGTAATTACTTTACTAAAATTAAAATTAAAATTAAAAATTTGACAATTTTTGGGAAAACCTCATCGAATAGTGATGAGGTTGTAAAAAGAGAGAAATTAAATTTGATGAGGTGTTGTTGTTATATTTGCATCACTTGAAAAATTTAAATCTGGATATTTTGTCTCATAGCTATTATTATAATCGTTGCCTGTTGGCATTACACTATAATTATTATCGCTTGGAATTGATGGATAATTATCTTGTTTAATTGTTTTTGCATCATCTGTTGGAAGAGCTGGAATATCATCAGGTGAATTTACAGCATCTTTGATTTTTGGAGCAACTGTAACAACATTACATTTTTCAGTGATAGAATCAAATTCAAATCCAGTTCCTTTGAGTTCGCATACTTTTTTAGCAATCGCTGAATTAACTATTGAAATATTCAAATCTTCTAAAGGTTCTTTATTGTTGATTTTATCGTTAATAATTTCTATTGCTAAAGTTTTATCTGTCGCACCTATTAATATCTTTTCGATGTTTTCTGATAATATCACTATATCTTCAACTGTTACATTTTTATCTGTAATATTTGCTACTATTGATAAAGTATCTTTTGAAGTATCGTAATTTTTATCTACAACTTTTTCGAAGTTTTCAGCTATTTTGTCAGAAATTGATAAATTTGCTTCAGCTCGATCAACCAAAAGATCAAGAGTTTTCTCTTCAGCTATTGTTTCGTTTCTTTCAGCTTTATATATTTTTTCAATCTCATTTACTAAAGTTGTTTCAACTGTTGGTAAAATTTTTGAGTTATATTTAGTAATTAAACCTGCAGAAATTTTGCCTTCAGCTGTTAAAATTGTTGGTTCTTGAGCAAAAACTGATAAATTTAAATCGCTAGTTGTATCCCAAATATTTGCAATAGCTCCAGCTAATTTTCTAACTGCTTGTGAATCAACAAAAATATTTTCATTTGTATTTAATGCTTTTTTAACTTCGCTTTCAGCTGTTGCAATTGGTTTTGACCAGTTGCTATCAGCCATTTTCTGAACAACAAGTGTTGAAAGTGGAGATGCAAAAACTTTTGTTGAATTAATATCTGTTTCTTTTTCAAAAATAGTCTTTAATGTATAACTATTTGTTTTATCATCAAAGCTAACGATATCATCGCTTCCTAAATCTTTTCCACCAACAGCTTTCACAATTAATTTATCGCCATTGATAGCTAAATATTCGCAAGAAAAAGTTCCATCAGCTTTTGAAGATGTGCAAGTTGCATTTGCATCAATTTTAATATCATTTACGATTTCGCAAGATGAAACAGTAGCACCGCTAATTAAACCATCAAAAGCAGTTCCGTTGATTTTTGCAAACACAGGATCAAGATTTTTAATACAGTCGTTGCCTTCTAAATGTGTTCCCTCGTTGCAAACAATATCAATACAAGAGCCATTAGCATCTTTTATTTTTCCTGTTTCGCAAGTTGTTGGATTTGTTTGATTACTATCATCAACACATTTACCATTTTCTAAATGTTGTCCTGTTTCGCAAGTTATTGGAGTCGTATTATTATCAACACATTTGCCATTTTCTAAATGTTGTCCTGTTTCGCAAGTTATTGGAGTCGTATTATTATCAACTGGTGTTGAATTACTATTACTACTACTACAACCTGATACAACGATAGAAACTACAACTGGGATGATTGAATGAATTTTTTTCATATTTGGAGTATCCTTCTTTTTTAAAAGGTTAAAAATGTAGAACCTCGAGAAGAGTCCCGAGGTTATAAAGTTGATATTTAGAGAAACTTAGTTGTAAGACTATATAAATATTTAATTTATATATCTCAGTTTGAAGTCTCGAAAAGAGTTTTGTTAATTACTCGTTTGTTGAGCAGTCTTGTTTAACCCAAATACCTCTATTTTTAGAGATGTTTTTATCAACATTCCAAGCACCAGCAGAAGCATTGTAATCATAAATAGCTACACCATAACAGCCATCAGCAATTTGAGAGTAAGCCTCAGCTATAGTTATGTCTTCAACTGTTCCAAGTAATTCCCAACTATTTTTTGTAGCATTTTTAATAAATGTAGTTGGATCAACTTTTACAGTTTTTGTATCTTGGTAACCAACTTCAACTTTTGAAAAGTTTTGATCAACTGTTTCTGTATTAGCAGATTTAATCCAATAACCTTTACCAGCAACTAAACTACTTGGGAAAGCATTCCATTTATTATTTCCAAGATATTCCCAAATTATTTGAACTGAACCTGTTTTAAGAATATGTTTAGAAGTTGTTCTTGTTTCATTGCTTAGAGCTATTAAATTCCATTTTCCACCTTCAACAAGATCAAATGTTGTTAAAAGAGCTGAATGTTTTTTGTTTGTGTTATCGCTTAAGAGATTATTTGCTTTATCAGTAATATTGCCATCTATTTTTGCAGTGTAAGTTACATTTAAATCAGATTTAGAAGCTGTTTTATTAAGATCAAAAGTAATAACTGTTCTTAATGAATTTTGATTTAGAGTATCTTGTTTATTTTCAGCCTTAATTGAACTTGCAACAACTGAAATGTCCTCATCTATGCTTTTAATAACAACAGAAGCCCAATTTTTTGGAGCAACAACTTCAGAAAAAGTAATTGTTCCTTTTGATTTATCATCAAAATCAAGAACAAATTTAGCCATTTGTGGGCTTGTTGTATCTTTTACCAAAGTTCTTAAAGTTAAGTTGTTCTCTTTATTGTTATCTAACTCATTACCAAAAATATCTTGAAGAATATTTCCTGTGTAAGTCATTGTTAGACTACCAGAACTTGTATTAAGTTCAGTTTGATTAAGAGTTAAAACTAACTTAGCTGTGTTGCTGCTTAGTGTGTTGCTGCTTTGATAGTTATTTAAACTTGCATTTGTAATAGGTATTACTTTTCCAAGAGAATCAGTAATTTTAAAAGCACTATTTGCAGTTGCAGAAGTAACCAAGCTAGTATTCATTAGTTCGCTAATATTAAATTCTAATGTATTTGTTGAGTAGTTATAATTAGTGTTATCAGTAGAATTATATTCTTGATGGTTCAAATTATTATTTGATTCAATATATGGAGCAGCTCTATCAATAGTGAAATTGAAATCTGTTCCAATTGTTACATCCGTTGGAGTTGCATTCTCATTTTTAATTTTTGCAACAACATCTGTATAATAGTTTTCTGTCGCATTGATTTTGTCAATTTTAACATTAACTTTTGAGTTATTAGGAACAAGCTCTTTAGATGGAAAATCTCCATACATTGCAGAAACATAAAAACTATTTGGATTGATGTCATCAGCTGTTTTGAAGAAAACTTCTTTTGATGGAGTAATTATAAATGTTCTTCCAGATGCATTTACATCACTAACAGTAACTGATCCAATTTCATCAGTTGAATCTAAACCTCTTTGAAAAAGTTTTAAAGATGTGATGATATTTTCTTTTAATTCTGCATTAAAATCAGAATTGTTAGAATCTTTAACTGTGATAGTAATTGTGTTAAGTTTAGATACAGTATCGACTTCTAAGTGTAATTTTGTTACATCTAATCTACCAGCTTTTGCTGTAAAACTATCTTGGTTGATTGATGGTTTAGGTGTATAGTTAATAGTTGCAAAAGCATTCGTAGAAAGAACACTAACTGTAGCCAAACTAAGGAGAGCTGTATTGAGAACTCTATTTCCCATATGTGTTTGTCCTTTATATAAAAAGATATTCGCCTCGAATTGTATAGAAAAAAGGCTTAGGTGTCAATTTACTAACTTTATTTTCAGGCATTTGCAAAAAATATCAATTTGCTACTAGCAAAATCGACGAATGTCATTTTAAATTTAGTATAACCCCGTCATGCTAAACTTGTTTTAGTATCTTTTTTTTTAATTTGCAAGAGATTTCCGTGTCAAGCACGAGAATGACTGAGGGTAATTATAGTTTTTTAATAACTTCTACTAACTCATAAAAAGATTGAACAAAACCAACACGAACACTGAAAGTTAAATATTCAAGCCATTTTGCTCGAGTCTCTTGAATTTTCGAATCGTGATCTTTTTCGTTATAACCGCGAGTGTCGAGAATATTTTGCTTTTTTCTCAATTCAATTGCAACATATTGATATACATCTATTTTTGAGTTACCATTTAAATCCGAGAGCATATCAACAACTCGATTGAACTCGTTGAAATTATCACCGCCAAGATCTCGCCACTCAAGAAGTTTGTGATTAATAAAAATATCAATCATTTCAAGTCGCAAAATTGGAGATAAATAAATTGCAAGATCAATCATAATATGAAGATTCGCCCAATAACCTCGGTTTTCAGGTTTGCCACCTCTTTGAGATTTTATTACAGAGAATTTTTTAATTAGTTCAGCAAATTCTATTTTGCCAGACTCATTTTTATAGTCAGAAAGGCAAACTGCCGAATCGACAGTTTGGAAAAAAGTCCCATATTTCCGCTCTACTTCAATAATAAATTCCCAAGTTGATTCTTTTCGAAGCCATTCTGAAATTTCAATTTCTCTCAAATCATTTTCTTTTCGATAAAGATTTCCTATTTTAAGAATATCGTTTAAGTTGCCCATTTTGGTTAAATGACCAATTTGAACTGTATGTTCATTGCCAATTTTAACAGTCATCATCTGATTTGTTTTCATGCTATAATTTTTATCAGCCCTTTTTATATTTTTTTTGCAATCTAATTATAACAAAAGGGCTAACTTCAAAAATGCGACCTCATCGCTAAATCATAAAACTCAAACTCAAATTAAATTATAAAAAATTATAATTATTTATATGTCGTAATTAAATCTAAACTTCCTAAAGCTGAAAAAATTGAAACTTGGATTATGGAAGAAGTTCTTCCAGCAATCAGAAAACATGGTTTTGATATTCCAGAAAGGTTGGTCGAAAAACCAAATGAACCACTTTTAAATACTGTTGCAACTATTACTCAACGAAAATCTTATACCGCTGATTATTTAGTTGCTATAAATTATTATAATGAAGATGAACTCAAAACTTTTTTGACATATTTTAACGATTCTTTAAGACTTGTTATTCAACATATTAATGCAATTCATATAAAAGCAACAAGTGATTCAGTTATACAAATGTTACTTGAACCAATTGAATTTCTTGAAGATGGTTTAGCTTTTGTAATTTAAATTTTATTTTTAATTTTCTAATATTGAAATGAATTTGTGGTTGATGAGGTAAAAGTTTAAGATTAACTTGACTTTTGTAGCTTTTTGGTGATATAGTTAAAAAATGGAATTGATTCAATTAAACTTTAATTCAATTTAAAAATCCAAGGAAAAAAAATGAAAAAAATTATTGTTGCTTCTCTTTTAGCAGGTGTAACTTCTCTTTTAGCTGCTGATGGTGCAGAACTTTATAAAAAATGTGTTAGCTGTCATGGTGCCAATGCTGAAAAATCGGCTTTAGGAAAATCTCAAGTTATTAAAGGTTGGGATCAAGCTAAACTTGTAGCTTCTCTTAAAGGTTATAAAGATGGTACATACGGCGGTGCAATGAAAGCTATCATGAAAGGTCAAGTCGCACCATATAGTGATGCTGATATTGAGGCAGTTGCTGGTTATATTTCTGGTTTAAAATAATTTCAGCGATTTTTCAGACAAATTAGTTTATAATTTTGAAACTTTAAATCGTTTAATTCTGTAGGGATACACGAACCGAAAAATTAATATGATTTTTAGAATTAAAATTGGGAGGTTAAAAGTGAAGAATTTAGTTCTTTTCTTTGGAGCTTTCCTAGGTTTCGCTTTTGCAGGTGATGTCTCTATCGCAACAGCAACAGTTCAAGGCTATTCTGTTTTAGCTGCTGGTGTTGGTCTTGGTCTTGCCGCTCTTGGTGGTGCAGTTGGTATGGGTTCAACAGCCGCTGCAACAATTGCAGGAACAGCAAGAAATCCTGGATTAGGTGGAAAACTTATGACTACAATGTTTATCGCTCTTGCGATGATTGAAGCTCAAGTTATTTACACACTCGTAATTGCACTTATTGCACTTTATGCAAATCCTTTCCTAGGTTAATACTTCAAAACGGGGCGATAAGCCCTGTTTAATATGCGACGGTGGTGGAACGGCAGACACGCTATCTTGAGGTGGTAGTGCCAACAGGTGTGCGGGTTCAAATCCCGCTCGTCGCACCATTTTTTTAATAAATATCTTCTTAAAACTTCACAAATAAATCTTAAAATAAAAATAAATGCAAAATCAAAAAAATTTAAATATTCAGAAATTATCTTTTTCGGAAGATAAAGAGTATGAAAAATCGCTTAGACCAACTATATTAAAAGAATATATAGGTCAGGAAAAAATTAGAAATAACTTAGAAGTTTTTATATCTGCTTCTATGTTAAGAAATGAAGCTCTTGATCATGTTTTATTATTTGGTCCTCCAGGTCTTGGAAAAACAACTCTCGCTTTTGTTATAGCCAACGAATTAAAATCAAATATAAAAATAACTTCAGCTCCAATGATTGAAAAAACTGGCGATTTAGTTGCTCTTTTATCAAATATTTCAGAAAAAGATATTTTATTTATAGATGAAATTCACCGTTTATCTCCTCAATTAGAAGAAATTTTATATACAGCAATGGAAGATTTTAGACTCGATATTATTATTGGTTCTGGTCCTTCAGCTCAAACAGTTCAAATCGAACTCCAAAAATTTACACTTATTGGAGCAACAACAAAAGTTGGTTCTCTTTCTATGCCACTTCGAGAAAGATTTGGAATTCAATTTAGAATGGAGTTTTATAAAAATATAGAGTTAGAAACTATATTAAAGATAGCTTCTAAGAAATTGGGTAAAAATATAGATGAATTATCTACTCAAGAAATATCTCGTCGTTCAAGAGGCACTCCCCGAATAGCACTTCGTTTTTTAAAAAGAATTCGTGATTTCTCTGATTTCTTTGGTGAAAATATTATTATACAAACAAGAGTTATAAGTTCATTTGAACTTTTAGGCATTGATACAATTGGACTCAATGAGTTAGATTTGGCAATTTTAAAAAAATTAATTGAAGCAAAAGGCAAACCTGTTGGAATAAAAACTCTTTCTGCAATGCTTCACGAAGATACAGAAACTATTGAAGAAGTTATAGAACCATATTTATTATCAATAGGTTTGATTGAAAAAACAGCAAAAGGTAGAATTGCCACTCAAAAATCTTATGAAATTATAAAATTTCACTAAAAATAAATTAATAATTTAAAATTATATAGCTTCATAAAGTTTATTTTGATTAATCTATAAATTAATTAAAAAGAGTATATAATTATGTTTGGAATTTTAAATATAATAGAAAGGAATTGATGAATCTTTTTGAAAACAATCCACCCGAAAAACTAAATATCGAAACTACACTTCAGAAAAGTTATTTAGATTATTCGATGAGTGTTATTATTGGTCGAGCATTACCTGATGTTCGCGATGGTTTAAAACCTGTTCATAGGCGAATTCTATTCTCTATGAATGAACTAGGTTTAAATTATAAATCACCTTATAAAAAATCTGCTAGAATAGTTGGAGATTGTCTTGGAAAATTTCATCCACATGGTGATACATCTGTTTATGAAGCTCTTGTTCGAATGGCTCAAGATTTTTCAATGAGAATGCCCATTATTGATGGTCAAGGTAATTTTGGTTCGATCGATGGCGATGGTGCCGCTGCAGCAAGATACACTGAAGCTCGTTTAACACATTTTGCTGAAGAACTTTTAATAGATATTGATAAAAATACTGTTGATTTTGCTCCAAATTATGATGGCTCTCTTACTGAACCTGTTGTTTTACCTGCTAGAGTTCCTAATTTATTAATTAACGGTAGTAATGGTATTGCTGTTGGTATGGCTACAAATATTCCACCTCATCGTTCTGATGAAGTTATTGATGGAGCTATTTTTTTATTAGATAATCCAAATGCCTCTCTTGATGATCTAATTAATATTGTTCGTGGTCCAGATTTTCCAACTGGTGGCAAAATTTTTGGAAAAGATGGCATTATCGAAGCATATAAAACTGGTCGCGGTAGAATTAAAGTTCGTGCAAAAACTCACAGTGAAACAAATGGTAATCGCGATGTTATCGTTATTGATCAATTGCCTTATCAAGTTAATAAAGCTCGACTTATTGAACAAATAGCTGATTTAGTTAAAGATAAATCTCTTGAAGGTATTTCTGATATTCGAGATGAAAGTGATCGTGATGGTATTCGTGTTGTTATTGAACTCAAAAAAGGTGCAATGCGAGAAATTATCGAAAATAATTTATATAAATCTACTAATCTTGAAATCACTTTTAGTATTAATTTTTTAGCTATTCGTAATCGCGAACCTCATCTTTTTAATTTATATGAAATTTTAAATGAATTTATAACTCATAGAAAAAGTGTTGTTATTCGTCGAACTATTTTTGAACTTTCAAAAGCTGAAAATAAAGCTCATATTTTATATGGTTTAATCGAAGCTTTAAAAAATATTGATGCAGTTGTAGCTATTTTACGACAAAGTGAAAATAGTGAATCTGGTAAAGATGAACTTCGTAATAAATTTTTATTTTCTGATAAACAAGCTTCTGCTATTCTTGATATGAAACTTCATAGATTAACTTCTCTTGAATGGGGAAAACTTGAACTTGAACTTGAAGAATTAAAATCAGATATTACTGGATATAAAGCTATTTTAGCTAATGATTATATTTTAAAAGATGTCATTAGAGATGAACTTTTTGCTGTTAAATCAAGATTATCTTCAATAAGACGAACTGAAATCGAAGATGATTATGCAAACATAAATAAAGAAGATTTAATTCCGAATTTACCTATGGTCGTTACTATTACAAATAGTGGTTACATAAAAAGAGTTCCTTTGTCGCTTTATGAAAAACAGGGTCGCGGTGGAAAAGGCAAAATAGCTCTTTCAACTTATGAAGATGATTTTGTTGCTGATTTTTATGTTACAAATGCTCACGATACTCTTTTATTAGTTACAAATTTGGGACAACTATTTTGGCTTAAAGTTTATGAAATTCCTGAATCTTCTCGAACTGCAAAAGGTAAAGCTATTGTTAATCTTGTTCAATTAAGAGAAAATGAAGAAATTCGAGCTGTTATACCAACTACAGATTTTGATTCTCAAAAAAGTTTGATCTTTTTTACAAAAAAAGGTATATCAAAACGAACTAATTTATCAGAATATGCAAATATAAGAAATAATGGTATTAGATCTATTTCTCTTGATGATGGTGATGAACTTGTTACTACTAAAATTATTAATAGTGATATAAAATATATTGCCATTTTTACAAGTTTAGGTCAAGCTATTCGTTTTGAAGTTAATGACATTCGAGAAATTGGACGAACTGCAAGAGGTGTTATCGCTATAAGATTTAAAAATGAATCAGATTTTGTTGTTGATGCTATTTTAAGCAAAAATGAAAAAGAGGAAATTTTTATCGTTAGTGAAAATGGCTTAGGCAAAAGATCTCTTGTTTCTAATTATAGATTAACTAGTCGAGGCGGTTCAGGTGTGATTTCTATGAAATTAACAGAAAAAACTGGCAAACGAGTAATTGGAGCTTTGATCGTTGATGACCAACGAGATTTAGTTCTTTTAACAGAGTCTGGAAATATTATTAGATTATCTTTTAATGATATGCGAACAACATCAAGAAGAACTAGTGGTGTAATTTTAGTTAGAGGTGATAAAGTTCTTTCTGCAACAACTTCACCAAAAGCAGATGAAAACGAAAAAGATGAAAACGAAAAAGATGAAAACGAAAAAGATGAAAACGAAAAAGATGAAAACGGAGGTTTATTATAAATGAATGAGAATGAAAATGAAATTATTGTAAAAACTGGAACTGAAGCTCCAGATTTTTGTTTACCAACTTCAGATGATGTTGAGTTATGTTTGCGAGATATAAAAGGTAATTGGATCGTTTTATATTTTTATCCTAAAGATAATACACCCGGTTGCACAACTGAAGCAATGGATGTTTTAAGAAATTTTGCTAAATTTATTGAACTTGGTGTTACTGTAATTGGAATTTCTCCTGATTCAACTGTTAGACATCGAAGATTTATTGGACAACGAGGTTTAAAACAGATTTTATTATCAGATGAAAATCACGATATCGGAAAACTTTATGGCATTTTTGGTATTAAAAGACTTTTCGGTAAAGATGTAATGACAAGAGTTAGAACAACTTTTTTAATTTCACCTGATGGAAAAATCGCACAACAATGGCGACATGTTAAAGTTGCAAAACATATACAAATAGTTATCGAAGAGATAGAAAAACAACAAATAGAATGGAAAGCTAAAGAAGAGTTAGAAAAACAGTTAATTATAGAACCAGTTTCTCAAAAAACAACTCGAACTAAAAAAGCTAAAAAAGTATAATTAAAAAATAGTTTGGAAAATATTTTTTTAGATTCACCTCTTGATATGCATTTGCATATAAGAACTGGACAAATTTTAAAAGATGTATTATATTTTTCAGCTAAACAGTTTACAGGAGGTTTAATTATGCCTAATTTACAACCACCTGTAACAACTATTGAGCAACTTGAAAATTATTTAAATGAAATAGAAACAGAATTGAAAAATATTGGTTTTGAAAATAAATTCAAGCCATATATGTCAATTTTTTTAAAAATAGTTTCGATTTTAATTTTTTAAAAAGTATAAAAGATAAGATATTAATAGTTAAATTATATCCAAGTGGTGTAACAACAAATAGTGAAAGTGGAGTTTTGTCAGTTGATCTCGATGAGGTCGGCAAAACTCTTGAAGCGATGGAAAAATTAAATATTCCGTTATCGATTCACGGTGAAACAAATGGAACGGTTTTTGAACGAGAAGCAGAATTTTTACCAACTTATGAACTTCTAGCAAAAACTTTTCCAAAATTAAAAATCATAATGGAACATATTTCTGATAATAGAACTATTAATTTACTTGATAAATATGAAAATTTATATGCAACAGTTTCACTTCACCATTTACAATTAACTTTTGATGATCTTTTAGGAGGTGCTTTAAAACCACATTTATTTTGTAAGCCAATTATTAAAAGTAAAATTGATAGAGAAGCTTTACGAAATCTAGTTTTTAGTGGAAATAAAAAAGTTATGTTTGGTAGCGATTCAGCTCCACATCTCCGAGAGAAAAAAGAGAGTAATTCTGGTTCAGCAGGAATTTTTTCAGCTCCAGTTTTATTGCCCTCGATTGTTGAACTTTTTGAGCGATTTGATAAATTAGAACTATTAAACGGTTTTTTAAGTCAAAATGCCAAAGCAGTTTATAATATTATGCCACCAATTAGAAAAATTAAACTTGTTCGTGAAAATTGGCAAGTTGAAAATCAATATGGCGGAATTGTTCCACTTTTCGCAGGTGAAACTTTAAAATGGCGAGTAGTTTAATAAAAGACTAAAAATATTCTTGGAACAGCTTAAAAAACTGTTCCTTGTTGAGAACAAATTAATTAAATAATGACTTTTAATTTCCATTTAAGTTGAAGATAAGAACCATTTGAAACTTCAATTCCATAATCGCGACCTTTTTCGGTCAAATGCCAAACTCCATTTTCTCGAGTTTGAAAACCTCGAGCTTCAAGAATTTTATTTGTTTCGATAGGGCTTCGATTAGTCATTGTTCCTAATTCAGTTGGAATAAAATATTCATTTTCAAAATCTATTCCAAAAAACTCAAGTAAAGTTATATTTTTATGCTTAGCTATATTATTAAAACGATATAAATCGATTTTGTGTCGTTTGCGAAGATTTTCAATGAAATTTATCATTTTATTTGAATAAGCTTCATATTTTTCTAACGATTTAAGCTCATTGTCAAAATCGAAATCTTGATAAGCTGTTTCTGGAATTTGTTGAGAAATCGAATACGAACCAGTTTTACGAATTGACGGTAAAACTTCTCGAGTTACCCATTTTTGAAAAGGTTTTGCAATTGGTTTTCGACTTCGTATTATAAGTGAATATAATCCAGATTCTGAAACAATTGCCATTTCTTGGACACCACTAAAGGTCATCATTTTAAATGACCCCCTCTCATTAGCTTCTAAATCTTTTATATCTTGATTCGTTTGCTTTGAGTTTGTTCTTCATATCTAAAATAAATAAGAACTTTTGGGACAAGCCCAAAAGTTAATAGTTAAATAGATAAGAAAAACTTATCTTACACAATTGATGCTACAGAACAATAGATACAACAATTATTCTCAAAAATCATAGATATTCTAAGGTCATATTTAATCCATGATTTTATTGAGATCTAATATAAGTTCTGTTTGAACCGTATGATAGAAATCTTCATTAAACAGTTCTCCAAAATATTTAGTTCCTCGAAATTGTGTTGAAATAGAAACTATCTTTTTGTTTTTATCAAAAACTATTATAAAATTTTTAGTAGCTATTTTAAAATTTTGAGCAATTTCTCGAGGCACTTTAATTTTAAAAGTTATGTTTTTATTTATAGTAACATCAAATATTTCATTATCTGCATTATATGTCATCTCAACATTTTGAAAACCAAAATAGCGATTTAAAAAATTTAACTCTGCTATTTGTAACCGCTCTTGAAATTTAATTTCTTCTTGCTTAACTCGTAAATTATATTCAGCAGTTGTCTCAAATTCGTTTTTAGATAGTTGAGCTTTTGGCAAATTATCAACCATTCGCTTTCTAAAATCTGGAAACTTTTCGCCATTTATAGCTTCAGTTTCAACTGTTCCAGTCCAAATATATAATCCATTTTTAGCCTGTTGTTCTCGTTCTCGTTTTTCAGCTTCTTCTCTAGCTTGTCTTTCTCTTTCTCGTTTTTCAGCTTCTTCTCTAGCTTGTCTTTCTCTTTCTCGTTTTTCAGCTTCTTCTCTAGCTTTTTGTTCCCGTTCTCGTTTTTCAGCTTCTTCTCTAGCTTTTTGTTCCCGTTCTCGTTTTTCAGCTTCTTCTCTAGCTTTTGTTCCCGTTCTCGTTTTTCAGCTTCTTCTCTAGCTTTCTTTCTCTTTCTCGTTTTTCAGCTTCTTCTCTAGCTTTTTGTTCCCGTTCTCGTTTTTCAGCTTCTTCTCTAGCTTTTTGTCCAGCAAACTGAATATCATAAATCAGATTGTAATTATTTCGCTTTTCTTCACTTTTTAATATATCATATGCTTCATTTATATCTTGCATAATTTCAGTAAAATCATTTACACCACTATTAGAATCTGGATGATATTTTTTAGCTAATTTTCGATAACTTATTTTAATATCGTCAGCTGTTGCATTTCTCGAAACTTCAAGAATTTTGTAATAATCTTTAAACAAAAAAAGAACCTTTATTAATATATTTTAGAATTTTAACAAAAATATATATAAGTTTTTCTTGATATAGCAAATATATTAAAAGATACTGTAAAATCTTAAAAAAGATATATCTTTTATTCTTCAAAAATATAGCTGATATAACTAAATTAAGTTTAGTCTATTTGGCTAAACTTTTTTAATATAATTTTAAGAAATTATTTTTTAAGATTCCACTACAAAATTTTAGTTAGGAGAAAAGTCATGAATTTTATTCCAATTGGTGAAAGAGTTTTAGTCAAAAGAGAGGTCGAAGCTAACAAAACAGCTTCAGGCATTTTTATTCCAGATTCTGCAAAAGAGAAACCTCAACGAGGCATAGCCGTAGCAGTTTCAAAAGATGTTATTAATGAAATTTCAGTTGGCGACACAGTTGTATTTAGTAAATATGGTTCAACTGATTTAGTATTAGAAGGCATTGAATATGCTGTTCTAAAAAAAGAAGATATTCTCGGAATTATCAAGAAATAAAGGAAAATATAAATGGCAAAAGAGATTCATTTTGGCAATGATGCTAGAAAAGTTCTATTTGATGGTGTAACAAAATTAGCAAATGCTGTAAAAGTTACAATGGGACCTCGAGGTCGAAATGTTCTAATTGAAAAAAGTTTCGGAGCTCCTATTATCACAAAAGATGGTGTTACAGTTGCTCGAGAAATCGAACTTGAAAATAAATTAGAAAATATGGGAGCTCAACTTGTTAAAGAAGTTGCTTCTAAAACTGCTGATGAAGCTGGTGATGGAACAACTACTGCAACAATTCTTGCTCACTCTATTTTCAAAGAGGGTTTAAGAAATATAACTGCTGGTGCAAATCCAATTGAAGTTAAACGAGGTATGGACAAAGCTGTTGAACAAATTATCGTTCAACTTAGAGCTATTGCTATTCCTGTTTCTGATTCAAAAGCTGTTGAACAAGTTGCAACTATTTCAGCAAATTCTGATAATCGAATTGGCAAATTAATCGCTCAAGCAATGGAAAAAGTTGGTAAAGATGGTGTTATAACTGTTGAAGAAGCAAAAGGCATTAATGACGAATTAGTCGTCGTTGAAGGTATGAAATTTGATCGAGGCTATTTATCACCATATTTTGTAACAAATACAGAAAAAATGACCGCTGAATATGAAAATCCTTTTATTTTATTAACAGAATATAAAATATCTAATTTAAAAGATATTTTGCCAATTCTTGAACAAATTCAACGAAGTGGAAAACCACTTGTTATTATCGCTGAAGATATCGAAGGTGAAGCACTTTCAACTCTTGTTTTAAATAGATTACGAGGTTCTTTAAATATTACAGCTGTAAAAGCTCCAGGATTTGGCGATCGACGAAAAGAAATGTTACGAGATATGGCTATTTTAACTCGAGGAAATGTTATTTCTGAAGAGACAGGTCGAACTCTTGATAGTGCAAATATCAGTGATTTAGGTCAAGCTGGTCGAATCGTTATCGATAAAGATAATACTACGATCGTTGATGGTGCTGGTTCTGAAGAATCTGTAAAAGCTCGAGTTTCTGAAATTAAAAAACAAATTTCTGTAACAACTTCAGATTATGATCGAGAAAAATTACAAGAACGATTAGCTAAATTAGCTGGTGGTGTTGCTGTAATTAAAGTTGGAGCCGCAACAGAAACTGAAATGAAAGAGAAAAAAGATCGAGTTGATGATGCACTTTCTGCAACAAAAGCTGCAGTCGAAGAAGGAATCGTTATCGGTGGTGGTGCTGCACTTATTAGAGCTGGTCAAAAAGTAAAATTAAATTTGATAGGTGACGAAAAAATTGGTTATGAAATTATTTTAAGAGCAATTAAAGCTCCTTTAAGACAAATCGTTGAAAATGCTGGTTTTGATGCTGGTGTCGTTATTAATGAAGTTGAAAAATCTTCAGGAAATATTGGCTTCAATGCTGTTACAGGTGAATATGTTGATATGTTTTTAGCTGGAATTATTGATCCATTAAAAGTTGAAAGAGTCGCACTCTTAAATGCAACTTCTGTTTCAAGTCTGCTTTTAACAACAGAATCAGCAATTCATTCTATTCCAAAACCTGAAACTGCTCCTGCTAATCCAGATATGGGTGGCATGGGTGGAATGATGTAATCAATCTTCTATAAAATAAAAAACTAACTTCTAAAATACAACAATGTCGGGATATTTTCCCGACAACTCTAAATCAAATTCAAAAATCTCATCAAATTTCTAATAACTTTAAGCTTTATTTAATTGCTCAATTTTTAAAACTTTTCAAAAAAATCAAGAATTAAAAATAGAGTAATATTTTTAGCCTGAAAAATCGCGATAAAAAAATCAAAATATATATAGTTTTATAAAATGGTTTTCGTCCCCATACTGTCTTTTTTGATCAAACCGTATTTTTTCATATAAATATATCAATACTCGACATTTTTAGCATTTGTTACGAAATTACTCGCAGTTGATACCAAAATACTCAAAATTTCCAAAAACTCTAAAAAATTAGTTTATTTTTTTAAGTTTATGCTATTTTTACAGAGTTTAAAACCTCGAAAAATATAAATGAAAAGGTCGTAGGTGGCGGTTTTCTGAGTTAGACTATATCTAAACTTGAATTAAGTTTATAAATTTTTTGCTAAAAATTGGATAATTTAAATAAAAAATATAAATTTAAAGCTATAAAAAATTTTCTTTATAAAAATTCAAAAGCGGATCAAAATCAGCAATTTGTTTTAAGACCTCATCATTTAGATTAAAAAAACTCAAGTCTATTTATTTAATTTAAATATTAAACCAAGTCTATTTATTTAATTGCTGGAACTATATTTATTAAAAAAATTGGCAGTTTTAAAATTTTTGAAAAAGCAGAATTCCCTCATGGGTGAAAAGTGATGAATTTAGACCTCATCGAAATCAAAATTAGAAATTGATGAGGTCTTTCGAGTGAAATTAGATGAATTTGAAACCAGAACCAGCTCTATTAATAAAATCTTTTAGAGATTCATCATCTTGCTTTTTTAGTGCTTGAAATTCTTCTAATTGCTGAAGATTAAAAATCTCTTTTGGCAACTCTTTTGGCAACTCTTTTGGCAACTCTCCGGAAATCTGTCCTAAATCTAGTTTTTTAAGATTTTTAAGATTACCTATTTCTTTAGGTATAATAGGTATCTGAGACCTGAGACCGAGACCAATACCGAGACCCAGACCAATACCGAGACCGAGACCCCGAAATACTTAATTCTTCTAATTGCTGAAGATTAAAAATCTCTTTTGGCAACTCTCCGGAAATTCTTTCTAAAGACAGTTTTTTAAGATTTTTAAGATTACCTATTTCTTTTGGCAACTCTTCGGAAATACTTAATTCTTCTAATTGCTGAAGATTAAAAATCTCTTTTGGCAACTCTCCGGAAATGTAGCCTAAAGACAGTTTTTTAAGATTTTTAAGATTACCTATTTCTTTAGGTATCTGAGACCAAGACCCCGAAATACTTAATTCTTCTAATTGCTGAAGATTAAAAATCTCTTTTGGAAACTCTCTGAAAATGTAGCCTAAAGACAGTTTTTTAAGATTTTTAAGATTACCTATTTCTTTTGGCAACTCTCCGAAAATACTTAATTCTTCTAATTGCTGAAGATTACCTATTGCTTTTAGCAACTCTTCGGAAATGTTGTCTAAATATAGTTTTTTAAGTTTTTTAAGATTACCTATTTCTTTAGGTATCTGAGACCCCCAAATACTTAATTCTTCTAATTGCTCAAGATTAAAAATCTCTTTTGGCAACTCTCCGGAAATTCTTTCTAAAGACAGATTTTTAAGATTTTTTAAATTACCTATTTCTTTAGGTATAGGTATCTTAGACCCCGAAATACTTAATTCTTCTAATTGCTGAAGATTAAAAATCTCTTTTGGCAACTCTCCGGAAATTCTTTCTAAAGACAGTTTTTTAAGATTTTTAAGATTACCTATTTCTTTAGGTATCTGAGACCCCGAAATACTTAATGCTTCTAATTGCTGAAGATTACCTATTTCTTTAGGTATCTGAGACCCATTAATAAGTAATGCTTTTAATTGCTGATTATTTAAATATGAGTAAAAAGAAAAATCATTGTTATAAAGTAGGTAAAAATAAGTTCCTAAGTGATATTCTTCAATAATATCCTCATCCTTATAGTTATATTTTCCTAGCTCATTTAATCCTTCAAATATATACTCTCTTACTTCAGAGATAATTTTATCCTCATATTTCTTTTTAATTCGATAACATGCAAATTTATTGTTTTTTACGAAAACAAACTTTTTAATTTCATTATTCGGTAAAGATTTTTGAACTTGAGAATCTATCTGCTTTTGAGGGATGTTATATTTTCGAGATAGATCTTGTGTATCAATGTAAAGATGTTTTTCATTTGAACTAATCGTATAAAGTTCATCTTTTGCTCTTGAATGAGCGACATATCTTAAATTTTGTTCTGAATATTCATCAAATGATAATTGTCGGCTAAAAATTATCACTATATCAAACTCAAGCCCTTTTGAAGAGTGAGCAGTTGTATATGTTAGATTATAGCAATCAAATTCTTTTTTTGCCTGTTCAATTTCTTTGTTATCTCTTGTAATGATTGCAATTGTTTTTTTACCGCAATTCTTATTTATAATTTCTTTGATATATTCAAGGTCAATTTTATTATCAAAAACTACCTTACCACCAGTTTTTTGAGCTTTTCCACCTTCACCAGAATCTTTCATAATTTGATTAGAAACTTCAACAATCGCCTCTTTGCTTCGATAATTATTTAGGAGATATAGTTTTGTAGGATTTGGAAAATAGTTTTCAAATTGTTGAAAATAAACTAACTTAGATCCACTTGAACCATCACGACTTTTAAAATCAAAGATATGTTGCCAATCATCTCCAACAGCAAAGATATTAATAGATGGTTTTAACTCTAAAATTCTTTTTAGGAGTTTATAAAAACTATCTTTAAAATCTTGAAATTCATCTATCAATATATATTCAATATCTTTTATATTGTTATATGTCATTCTATAAGTAGCTCTACTTATCTGTAAATCATAGTCAGAAGTTGAATTATCTATAATCGATCTTGAAAAACTATGAAAGGTTTTAGATATATTTTTACCTAACCTTTCATTAACTTCATTAACTGCATTATTTGTAAAAGAAAAAATAATAATTTGATTATCTTTTACTCCATTATTTAAAAGTCTTTTTGTTCTTTCTGTTAAAACAAAAGTTTTGCCACTTCCAGCACGAGCTGTAACTAAAATATTTTTTGCTGTGCAATTTATAGCTTTTAATTGTTCTTCATTTGGCTTCATAATATAAACCTCCCCAAAATTCTTTCCAATCGTTTTCTAACTTATTATCGATTATTTTCTTCTTTAAGTTTATTTTTAGACCTCATCGTATTGTTATGGATAATCGGGTCAAGCCCGAATATGACGAGATTTAAATTATGGCTTCAATTCTCCATTTAATTTGAAGAAAAGAGCCGTTTTGAATTTCAATTCCAAACTCTTTACCTTGTTCGGTTAAATGCCAAAGGTTATTTTCGCGAATTTGAAAGCCTTTTGCTTCGAGAATTTTGTTAATTTCGACTGGTGAAGCATTTATAAATTTACCGAGTTCCGTAGGAATTAAATAATAATTTGAAAGATCGATTTTAAGCAATTCGAGAGGTGATTGAAGATTTAAACTTTTAGATAAATTATCAGCGAAATATAAGTTTTTAACACTTTTAGAATCCAGTAATTCAACTAGTTTGAATATTTTTTCAATTTTTTGGGTGTAAGAATCGAGATCTAAAGTGTGATTTTCAGTTTGAACTGTTTCATTTTGATGAGGTGTTTCTGGAGTTTGTGAAATTTTTTCAATAATAATATCTTCAATCCAGTTACGAAAATTTTTAGCTCGTTCAGATTTAATAAAAAAGCCTAATCGAATAACTCCTCGTTTTGTCCAAAAGAGTTTTTTCTGCATTCCTCCGTTTGTTTGAGTCATACGAAATACATAATGTATATTTTCTAAAAGTTCTACACTGTTTCTTTGTTTTGTGTTTAAGAAATTATACCATTAAAATAAAGGATTTGTTCTATAGTTTTATATTAAGTTAAAGGTATCCTCATAATGCAACCCCCTTTACAGTAGAATATTTATTAATCGCAGAGAAAACATTTCTCATCTCTTCTAATTGCTTATTTAATGATATATTAGTTATGATTAATTCAATTGTTTTAATAGTTGATGGAGGCATTTTATTTGTTGCACTCCATCTATTAATTGTAGGTAAGGAAACCTCCATCATGTCCGCTAACTCTTTTTGAGTAATTCCTAATTCCCGACAAGTTTTTTTAACTAAATTTTCTTCAGGTTGAGATTGATTTTCTGTTTTTGATTCTTTTTCCATTTTCGAATTTTTCCTCTTTTTAATTTAATGAAATTTTACAAAGTCTTGAAAAGTTGCAACCTCATCGTATTGTTATGGATAATCGGGTCAAGCCCGAATATGACGAGATTTAAATTATGGCTTCAATTCTCCATTTAATTTGAAGAAAAGAGTCGTTTTGAATTTCAATTCCAAACTCCATTTTGTTTCGAGAATTTTATTTGTTTCGGCAGGTGAAGAATTAAACAATAAACATATTATTGCCAAAGCTCTAAATTAAGATTTATTGCAACAAAAAAGAGAATAATCCAAAAATTGCAAAAACACCTATAATTGAAAATCCAACTGAAATATCAAGATAAATAGATATAAAAACTGCTAATATTCCTATTGGAATTGATATAAATAGAACTGTAAAAACTTTACTATTTTTAAAAATATTTATTGCTAAAATTGGCGGAGCTATTAATATTGCAAATACGACAAAAACTCCAACCATTTTTACAGATAATGAGACGATAGCTCCAAATAAGATAAAAAATATAATTTCGCTAATTCGTTCGTTGGTTATTTTGTTTTTGATAAATAGCCAAAATATAGTAATCGAACCGTAAATTAAGCCATTTTTTAATAGTTCGCCTGATGAAATATATAAAATATCTCCTGCTAAAAGTTTCATTAGAGATTCGTTTCCGTGAGCTGTAAAATGCAAAATATAACCTACTAATGATATTCCAATTGCATATAATAAAGCTATAAATACTTCTCTGTTCTCTTTTTTTGATATTAAATATATAAGAATTCCGCCAATAGTCGCAAAAATTAAACTATAAGTTATTGAATTTCTATCATCTTTTAGCAAAATCGAAAGAGCAACTCCAACACTTGCCATTTGTCCAATTGCCAGATCAGTAAAAATTATGCCTCGTTTCACCACTTCGATTCCAAAAATAGAATGTGATGAAACAAGAATAATTAACATGATCGATGTCGTTAAAAAAATATCTATATCTAAATCGATCATGCTATTTTAGATATTAGTTTTTAAAAGCATTAGCAATTTTTTCATAAAGTTTAAAAATATCTTCAGAAAAATTTGGATCTATTTTTACATCGTGTGGAACAACTTTATATGGTACAGCTATTTTTTTAGATAAATATTCAGCACTATTTATATTATGATAATAATCTGTTAAAATAAGATTAATTCCTAAATTTTTAGCTCGATTTTCAAGATTTGAAATATCACTCATTGACGGTGGAATTCCTGCAATTGGTTCAATCGTTTCAACTAATTCGATATTAAAATATCTTAAAAAATAGTCATAAACTCGATGATACGAAATAACTTTCCAACCTTTAAATGGTTTCAAGTCAATTTTAAGTTTTTCAATAAAATTAGACCATTTTTTAGAGAAAATTTCAAAATTTTTAAGATATTTTTTTTGATTATTTTGATCTAATTCAATAAGTTTATTCAAAATAGCTTTAGAAATTAGTTCGATATTTTCAGGTGAAAGATGAAAATGTGGATTGCCATGAGCATGAACATCACCATCTCGTCTTGAGATTCCATTTTCTGGAACATCGATTAAAGTTACTTTTTTTGCTAAATTTAAATATCCTGAACTTCCAATAATTATTTTGCTATTTCCAGCTCTTTTCTGAAGAGGCAATAACCAACCATCTTCTAATTCAGCACCATTTTTTATTAACAGATCGCTATCTCGAAGTTTTGCAATAAATGACGGTTTAGGAGTTATAAAATGTGGATCACTATCCGAAGATGCCAAAGTTGAAATTTCTACCTCATCGCCACCAATTTCATGAACAATTGAAGAAATATAGCCATATGTAGCAACAATTTGTAATTTTGCAAACATAAACATCGGAATCAAAAATATTAGATATTTCATATTTTAAAACTCGTGAGCCGGATGAGCCCCAATTGCAAAATTATAAGAAAAAATAACTTCACTAAAATTTTCTGGTTGCGATGTTGAAGCTAAATTTTTTGATCTATTTGAGTTATATTGAACTTTAAATGACGAAAATTCAGATGTCGAATATTGAGCAACCGCTGACAAAATATTCTGATTTTCTCGAACTGTTTTTTCAACTCCTCCAATTTTTTTACTGTTTTCATCTAAAATTGAGTATCTAATTCCGAAGCCAAAATTAGAATTCATCTTATAAAAAAGTTGTGAATAAAAACCACCTTGATTGAATTCAGCACTTTTGGTTGTGAAATTTCCGTCTGAAGCTTGAGTTTTATTTAATGCCAATAATAGATTTCCATCTTGAGATCTTTTAATTAATTCGTTTTGCCAAATAATTTGCGAATAACTCGAAAGATCATATTTCATCGTTAAATCAAAACCGATTATTTTTGCTATTCCATCAAATGCATGGGGCTTTTCATCTTCCAAATGGTTCAATCTCGAAATACCTTCTGAATAAGAGATTCCACCAAGTAAAATTGCTTCTCCGAATTCAATTGATGTTTTAGCAGAAATCATAAAAGCTGGTTTATCCTTTTTTTCAGCTAAAATATTAGCACCATAAACTAATTCATCTTTAACAAATGTTTGCTCATTTGCACCTTCGAGAATTTCAAAAGATAAAAGTGAATAAAAAGCTGTTGGCAAAACATATGAGAGCGACACACCTTTTTCTAATAAATTATGATCTCCAAATATTGTCGAATAAATTATTGGAGCATCTGCAAATTGCCATTCGTGTGAATGTTGCGAATTTAAGCGACCAAAACTGCTATAAAATTTACCTAATTTAAGTTGTAAGCCTGTTGGAAATCTCAATGATTGAACATAGACCTCTTCGATTTCAAAACTATTTTCAGAAAGATGAAAAATAGAGTTTAAACTCCAATATGGATCAACATCTGACGAAATGCCAAATTCTGCATAATTTAAGTTAAAACCGCGATGTCTGATTGCATGTTCATGATTGTGTTTAGTATCATCTTCAGCTGAATGAGCATGTTCAATTCCATCTAAATATAGACTTGAGAATTTAGTGTCATTAATAGACCTAATTGTATAACCAGCATCAAAAATAAATGATGTTTCAATAAGCGATTTTTCGCTATGTTCATGTTTTTCTGCAAACATTGGAGATATTACCAAAATTGCAACTAATGAATATTTTTTCAAAATATATAACCTTTTTTCTATAAATATATATTAAATTATCGTTAAAACAGTTAAATTCGAATTTAACTGACTAAATTTTTGTGTTTAAACAAAATATGAATTTAAAAAGTTATATTTTTTGGTGGAGCAGTTGCAAAATATCCTAGTTGTTGAAATTGTGAAGATATAAAATATCTAAATTTAATAATTTGATATTCAAAATTATTTATAAAATTTAAGATAAAAAGTTTTGGTAAATCTGGCTGTGAATGTTTTGAATAAAAAATAATATAACACTCTTTATTAATTTCATTATCTTGATCAAATAAATTATTATTTTCGTGATGATCATGAATTAAAGAGTGATAAGAAACTTCTAAATTAGCTAAACTAAAAAATAAAATTAGAAGTAATGATATATTTTTTTTATTAAACATCTTGCCTATATATAAATTAGATTTTGGAACTACTTAATTGTTCCGAAATTTGAAGAGAGATTATTAAAATAGCGGGTTAATTCTAATTCATCAAAAGGGATTCTTAAGCCTCCTGCACCTGCAAATAGATCTATAAATTTTAATTTTTTCAAAAATTGAGTCTATTTTTCTTGAGCTGATGAGGTCATTTTTAATTTTCGTAATGTTTTAAAGATAATTGATAGTATCAAATAGATTTTGTTCAATTGGTTTAGATAATCTATCATTAATAACTTTGATATATTTATTTTCTTTTTCTATTCCAATAAAATTTCTATTAAGATTTTTAGCAATTTTGCAAGTTGTTCCGCTACCGCAAAAAGGGTCTAAAACTAAATCATTTTTATTAGAAAAACCAGAAATTATCCATTCAAGCATTTTTTCAGGTTTTTGAGTTGGGTGAATAGCTTTTCCATTTTCATCATGAATTCGTTCTTTTCCTTGAACAACAGGAAAAGTCCAAACATCTCTCATCTGTTTTGTCAAACCATCTTTACTTTTTTCAGGATTAAGTTCTTTTAGAATTTCATAATTAAAAATCCAACCTTTACCTTTTACAGCCCAAACTATAAATTCAGTTGAATGAGTTAAAACTCGTCGAGTAACATTTGGCATTGGATTAGTTTTTTGCCAAGTTATTATATTTTTTATAACTAAACCATTAATCTTCAAACTAAGCATAACTTCAGCAATATTATGTTGAGAACAGGCTATAAAGATAGAACCATTTTGTTTTAAAGTTTTTTTGATAAATCAATCCATTTATTATTAAAATCTAAAAATTCATCTTCACTCATAATATCCCACTCTTCATTAACTTTTGACCAATTGCCTCCAGTTTTACTGCCAACGGTTTTTAAATCATTGCCAGATAAATTATAAGGAGGATCGGCGAAAATAAGTTGAACAGATTCAGATTCAATTGTTTTGAGAATTTCTAAAGAGTCGCCGTGAAAAATTTTATGCATGAAAACTCTTTATAAATGTATTTAAAATAGTTGGAATTATTTTTATCCAATCGTCAGAATTATTAATATTCTGAATATTAATAATATTATCTAAAAGTTGTTTGAAGTCTTGATTAGTAAATTTACGATTATTCTGCTTTAAATATTTGATAAATTCTAATATTTCAATAACTTGAGAAATAGTCAAAGGAATAATTTTTTGTTTTTTGCCTTCATACTCGTATTTAACAGAAATCCAAAATGTATTAACTGTATCTCGATGTAAATTCGGAGCTATAAAAATACAATAATTATCTTTAAAATTAGATTTTATTTCAAAATCTCTAAAATGTCTCATAACTGGTTGCCCCTCATTATGCCATTGATCACGACCTGTGAGCATTGTTACTTCACAAATAGAGTTGAAATTTTGATAATAGCATTCTATATCTGGTTTATTTGCTGGAGCTGTAAATATAAACTCATTATCATCACCTACAAGAGAATTTGATTTAATTGCAATAGCATCATTTATAATATTTAGAGCTAAAGTAATGAACTTTTCAAGTGCAATACTTGGTTTTAAATCAAGTTTCTTAATTTTTTTAAATTTTGAATTACCTCATCTATCTTATAAATATCTTGATATTTTTGTTTTAATAGTTGATCTTGCAACTCTTTTCGATAAGCTTTAAGCGAATCAATATCGTTTATTAATATTTTATGAGATATATATAATTCCGATTCTAATTTTCGAATTTCAGAATTGATATGTTTGAAAATTTTTTGCTGTTCAGATTCTATTTGCCAAGGTAAAACAGGTAAGTTTATATCAGATATAAAATTTATATATTCATCTTCTGAAAAATTATTCGCTTCTCCATTATCAGTTTCCAAAAGTTTGTTAATTTCTACAATTCTTCTAGGTTCTAAATCTATATAAAAACCACCTCCACGAATATATATATATCTAGTTAGTCTAAAATATCTAATAGTATTATCTGCATAATCTTTCAGATTTTCATCAGTTGCATTTACATACTCTTTTAAATATGTTTTTTGTGTATTTTCTATAAAAGCTAATTGTAATTTATAATCTTTGATTGACTCATATTTCTGTCTAAAATCTATAATACTCAATGCTGTTGTATAGATTTTTTTAAAATTAATTAACGATTGACCAAAAATTTCAAATTCTAGTTTCGAAATACCTTTTACTTTTAAATTTTGTTTTTCACAGAGTTTATTAACCTCATTGATGAGATGCAAAATAGCAATAAATGGCTTTATATTATAAAAATTTTTATCTTTAAATTCTATATCAACAGGATTAGGATATTGCCATTTTAAAAAACTTTTGAAAAATAGTTCTCCTAAATCATAATTATTACTCAAAAGATATTTACCAAGAGAAGATATAAATACCCTATTGTTTTTAAGAAAGACAATGCCCATTTTTTGAAGCGGTTTAAATGATGTTCGACCTCTCATAGCAGGATCTTCATAGTTTTTAGAATCGAATATCGCTCGAGCCTCTTCAAAAGTTAATTCGTGACTTATATTACTTAGAATTTCTTTATGCTCTTCAGACAAAGAGCTTTCAAATTGTGAATTTTCATATCCATAAAATCTAAGCTTAATTAGATTTATTTGAAAATTAATTTGGTTCGTTTTATCCCAAATTTGACCATCAAAATCTTTTAAAGCAATTAAAAAATTTCGAAGTCGTTCAGGATTTCTAAGAGTTGTTGAAATTGACCAAATTTTTTTCATTGTTCTACCTCCACAAAAAATATTCTCTCTTTATTATTTTCTCGTTTTATTTTACCTGTATTAAACTCTTTGAAATCTGTTTCAAATATATTAACTTTTCCACGACTGTTTAAAATTCTAAATATATTTTCATCACTTATTCTAGCATTACTTCTATCATTACCTTGATTCGCCATATTATTATATGAGAGTAAAATATATCTAGCTTTAGCATTTTTGATTAAATCTTCAAAAACTTTAGTCGCAGAAGTTTTATTATAATTGCTTTTAATATTAGCTCTATCGAACTTTTTAGCATCTCCAAATAATTTTGGTTTTTGCCACAAAGCTAAATTTTCCAAAAGATGATAAGCATCTGAATATTGACGAGAATTATAAGGTGGATCTAAATATAATATATCACAATCTATATTTTTTATTAAATCATTTGCATTCATATTAAAAATTTCATTATTTATATTATTTTTTTGAGAAAAACTTAACATATCTAAAAATAGTTTTTCAGCTTTTATCTCTTTTTTAATATATGCATCATAATGTCCAACAGTATTTGCGATTTTGTCTATTGCATAAATTAAGGAGGTAATTAGAATCGATTTTTCTTTAAAATTTATATATTGATTAATAAATAAAGATTCAATTTTCTCACGAATCGCACCTATTTTTAAAGCGATTTGTCTTGAAAAATATCTATCTCCAAAATGTTCAGCAAAATAGTTGCTTTCTTCAATTATATTAATATTATTAAGATCATTTAAAATAATGTCTATTTTAATAATATCAAAAGAATCATTACTTAAAAAAGCATAATGAGAAATATAATTGTGGTATAACAAATCATTAATAATTATTTTATTATCGGAATGATTAAAATAATTTGCTACTGCTCCAGTTCCAGCAAAAATATCACAAAAGCTATTAAATTCTTTAATATTACTATTTATAATTTTATATATAAAATCTAATAATCTTTGCTTATTTCCTAAATATCGTCTTTGATTAATTTTAACCATTGATTTTTATTTTTTCAATTTTTATTCTTTTTTCTTGAGCTGATGAGGTCATTTTTAATTTTCGTAATGTTTTAAAGATAATTCAAGATCATTTTTCAGTGCTTTTTGAAGTTCATCATCTGGAGATTCAATTATTTTTAAATCTGGTAACCATTTTTTAATAAATGGCAAAACTTCTAAAGTTTGAGTATATTCCACAGTAAAAATTATAGTTCCATCGCTATTTTCTCTTTTAAACTTTTGTGAAGATAAAAATAATTTTCGTCCCTCATTAAAATATATTGATACTCTTTTAGAAGCTTCTATAACTGCAGTTCTTGATTCTTCTCCATAAAGAGTCATTGAATTTTGAATCTTATTTATTACAAAATCTTTAAACTCTTTTATGCTATCTCTTTGAAAAGTTTTCTTAGAAACTTCTAAATTTAAAATAAAATTTATTCTAAAAAATCTCATTTTTATTTTATCAACCACTCCAAGCATATACCAATTATTATCAGTAAATAGTATTTTTAAAGGCTTGAATTCATTTATATTTTCATGTTTTGCATAATTATAGGAAAATGAAATATAAAATCTGCTTCTAATAGCTTCAGCTATATCTATATGTATTTGTTTTTTTGAAGTATCAATTTTTTCAAATTCAGAATTCAAAAACATATAAACATCTTCATCTCGATTTGCAATTTCTTGAATAGTTTCAATAACTTCTACATCTAAGTTCTTTGCAAGTTCTGAAATTACAATTATTTGCTCATTTATTTTTTTAAATTTATTCAATGCATATGGTATAGAATTCATTTTATAACTTTTAGAACTTTTATCATATTCAAAAACCTGATAATCATCAATATTGAATACATTCATGATTTGATCCATATCTCGTTTTATACTTCGTTTTTTACTTTCAATATCAATATTTTTATTCATTGCGAGTAATTCTACAACCTCATCAAGATTTTGTTCATCTAAACTGATATTTTTATCTTCGATAAGTGCTTTAAGCAACAGAAGAGGTTTTTCACAACCTGTTAATTTTTTTCTTGATCTTTTGCCAATAATTTTTCCTTTTAATTTAAATTTATAAGTTTGTCTTAAAATCTTAACATGATTTGTAAATATTTTTAATATTGGAATGGATTTAACCATTCCATAAAACTATAATTAAATTTATTTAATAATTTTTATTTGAATAATTTTCGATATATCTAAATATCATTGCAGAAATATATGGAACACTTTGAACGACTAAAGTCGCAGAAAAGAAATAAACTTCTAAAATATGATTTTTATTTGTAGCAATTAGAGCAGTTGCACTTAAAATTAAAAGTGTGCCTAATATTATTTCATATTTTATAGGACTATTTTTACTTCTATTTTGAATATTTCCACCTTTTTCAGTTCGTTTAAAAGGCAATTTATCTTTTATAAAACCATCAAAAACTGCTTTAAAAATAATTAACTGCAAACTCATCGAAGCAATTGTGCTTAAAAAAGTATCTGATAATTTCATTTCAACTCGAGTTCTATATAAAACGAATGCATGTAAAATATTTATGGCAAAAGCGGTCAAAATTGGTATCGTTAGAGGAATTGTTGGAATTGTTACACCTACAAATAGAATTATAGGAACCCATAAAATATTCATAAAGGCCATTAATGGTCCAAAAGCATCAGAAAGCCAAAAAAACCAACCAGCAATAAAATGATGTTTTTGATTAGATGTCAAAGTTTTTGATGATGGTCTAAAATGAGTCCAATGTTTTTTTAATATCTGAATTGCACCATAAGCCCAACGATGTCGTTGATTTTTAAATGCTTCCATTGTGTCAGGCAATAAACCGTGACCATATCTTCGATTTGTGTAATGTCCTAAATATCCAGCTTCAAATAGTCTTAAACCGAGTTCGCTATCTTCAACAATTGTGTCAGTTCCCCAACCACCAACTTCTTGCATAGCACTTAAACGAATTAATAACATCGTTCCATGAACAACGATAGCATTTTCTTCATTTCGTTCAACCATTCCGATATCGAAAAATCCAGCATATTCGGCATCCATAGCTCTTTTAAATATTGATTCATTGCCATCTCTATGATCTTGTGGAGCTTGAACAATTGCAACTTTTGGATCATCAAAAAGTGGAATTAAATCGATTAACCAATTTTCACTAATTACATAATCTGCATCTAAAATTGCTATTATTTCAGTATCAGGATCTGAATATTTTAATGCTTCATTTAATGCCCCAGCTTTAAAACCATCACAAGATATATTATAAAATTTGAATTTATCTGTTCCAAGTTCTTTACAATATTGTTCAATAGGTTGCCAATAATATGGATCAGGAGTATTATTAATAATTACAATAACTTCATAATTTGTATAATGTAATCTTGAAAGTGATAATAGAGTCTCTTTTAGAACATGTGGCTGTTCTTCATAAGCTGGTATATGAATCGAAACAAAAGGAACTTTATCTGATTTTAAATTTAATGGAACAAGTCTTTCAGGTGGAAAACCAATTGTGCATTTAAATAGTTCATTAACTTTTGCTAAAGTTATAATAACTAGTGGAAGCATAAAAAATGAACCAACACCCCACATAATCCACATTCCGAAATTTAAATAATTTAAAAGTGGATATGAAATTGCCATTACAATACCAAAAGCCATACCTTGAGAAGCAACATGATAAGTCATTGCATGAGCAAAATTTACTCGTTGTCCTCGCAAACCAAAAATAGCTAATAATAGACCTATAAATATAGTTATTAACATTTGATATTCCCAAAAAGGATTTACATCAAGTTCTCCAGAAAGTGGAAATTTTATCGTTCGATCCGCTTTAAAAATTCCCCAATATGGTCCAGCACTTCCCTCGTCGAGACCTTTCCAAGGTTGATCAAAAGCTTCAATGATATTATAATTCCAACTATTATCTTTTGCAATATCTATAAAATCAACTATTAATCTTGCCTGATTTTCAACACTTGGCATAGCCGATTTATTATTATAACCGCCACTTGGCCAACCAAATTCACCGATGAATAGTCGTTTAGCTGGAAACTCTTCAGAAAGTTCAGAATATCGTTCTTTAACGAAATTAACAGTCTGTTCAGCTGATGAAAATTCCCAATATGGCAGAACATGAATAGTTAAAAAATTGACACTTTTGACAAGTTCTTTTATTTTTTCTTTAGGATATTTATTATTATTTTTAGATAACCAAGCATCCCAAGTTTCAGCTGTTGAAACTAATTTATAAGTTCTTTTTTTAACTTCTTTTATATATTCTATAAGTTCATCTATTGTTAGATCTTCTCGTAAAATGGTCTCATTGCCTACTATTACAGTTGAAATTTCTCGAGGATAATTTTTTACAATTTTCAGACCCTCTTCAATTTCTTGACGATTTGCCTCTTTATCTCGACCAATCCAAAAACCTAAATCAACTTTAAAAGAAAACTCTTTTGCAATTGGTAAAACTTGTTTAGCATCTTCAATAGAATATAAACGGATTTTTTTAGTATATTGAGAAAGTATCGTTAAATCATTACGAATCTCATTTTTAGATAGAAGATCTTTACGATTAAATCCTTTTTTTGGAGAATATGAAAGCGATTCAATTCTGCTATGAGCAGATGATAAAATTACTGTATGTTCTACTGCTGACCAAATTAAAAATTGTGCTATAACAATAATTATAAAAGGTAGCAAAATATGTTTATTAAACGATATTCGTTTTATATCTTCAGATAAATATTTATTCAATTTTTATTACATTACCTTAAAATAAAGTGGTTTTAACTCTCTATTTTATCGAAAAATAGTTTTCAAAATTTAATTATCAAATAGATAAGTTTGTAATTCTTTTTCTGCTAAAATTCATTAAAGGCTTTTTAAAAAATCTTTTAAATTTTAAAAATATATAAAAAATGGGCAATATGTTAAAAAAAAGAAATATTAGATTTATATTTTTAACTAGTTTTTTGTTTGGTTGTTCTGGACATCAAATGAGTTCTATAAATGATTTTAATAAAATCGAAAATAATATAACGATATTAACTTTAGATAATTTAAAAGATAATTCTAGTAATAGTTATTGGCAAATTTATATAAAAGATAATAATCTTAAACTTTATGATATTTTAAATAAATTAGAAACTGTCAAGATAAATAATAATTTTAATAAAAATATTGATTTTTATATAGAATCAGAAATAGAACAAGAAATTTTCGGAGGAAAAACTTTATTTAGTGGAACTATAAATATAAAAAGTCAAAAATTTAGTGGATTTGAAGAAAAAATTATATTTACAAATTGGAAAGATATAAAAATATACTTAGAAAAGTTTTTTTATCTAAAAAGAATTATATTCTTGAAAAGAGAGTTAATCGAGATGGTGATGCGATTTTTAAAATATCACTTGGTGAAAAAGATAATATAAAAATTGGCGATAGAGTTGGAATTTATATTCCAAAATTAATAATTAACCATTTAAATGGCGAAACTCATGAAGAATTATATAAAATTGGTGTTGGTAAAGTGTCGTTGCTAAAAAATAATTATTCTTGGATTGTCGCTACTAGTAATATAAATAGTAAAATTAATATTGGTGCAATTATAAAATTATATGGCGAACGAGATTTTGGAAGTTATCTTGAAGATGGCAAAGATTTTTTTAAGATTAACGATGAACTTCTTGATCGCAAAATTAAATTGCTTTTACCTTTTGGTGATTGAAAAACTAAAAAATATATAAATTAAAGGATATATCGTGATCGAAAGATTTCATCTATTAGAATATTTAACTTTTAAGAAAATTGAGTTAAATTTTAAAAAAGGTTTAATATTATTTACTGGACCAAGTGGAGCTGGAAAATCAGTTTTAATTAACTCGATTTTATCGACTCTTGGTCAAAAAGAGAGTAATGCAAAATTATCTGAAGTTATTTTTAATCGAGCTATCGATTTAGAAGAATTTGGCATTGAAAATGAAGACGAATTTACTATATTTAAACAGATACGAAAAGACAAAATTAGATATTTTATTAATAGTCAAGCTGTTTCTAAAAAAATTATGGGACAAATTGGTAAAATTTTTATAAACCATTTGAATCCTCGTGAAATTGTCGAATTTGATTCAAGTAATCTCATTAATATTCTTGATGGAATCGCTGAAAAACGAGAACCTCTTTTTTTAGAATATCTCGGCGAATATAAAAAAGAGTATGAAAATTACTCTAGTTTGAATCGACATATTTCAAAACTCAAAATTCAAATTAACGAAATTGAAGCTCGAGAAGATTTTATTAAATTTGAAATTGAAAAACTTGACAAAATCGCTCCCAAAATTGGTGAAGAAGATGAATTACAACTTCTTAAAAAACGAATTTCTCGTCGCGAACGAGTTGAAGATCATCTTGATGATTTAGACGAAATTGTTACAAAAAGACGAATTGTTAATGATGTTTTTAATTTAATGTCTTTGCCTCACGAAGCTGAAACATTTGATGAATTTTTTATTGAACTTGAAAGTGCCGTCGAATTGATTCGTGATACTTTAGCCGAATTAAATGGTATCGATGGTGAATATGTTCTAACTCGAATTGAAACTTTGGCTGAATTACGAGAACGACACGGTTCGATTTCTGGGGCTTTGGGTTATCGTGATGAACGAATTCATGAATTGTCTCATTTGAATAATTTACGAAATGAAGTTCAGATTACTTTTGAACAACAGCAAATTAGTAGAAATAAATTAATAGAAAAAGGTAGCGAACTTCGAGCTATTCGTAAGTTCTTAATTAATGATTTTAATATCATCTTAAATAATTATCTTCATTTATTAAATCTTGGTGATTCATCTCTTCTTTTAGAAAATCAAGAAATTAGTTCCAATGGTATAGATCTAGCAAAATTATATATATCTAATACTGATGTTGATTCATTGTCTTATGGCGAACAAAATCGAGTTCGACTTGCTCTTTTAACTATAAAAACAAAATTTAGATCTGGCGAAATTGGAACTCTATTTTTAGATGAAATCGATTCAAATTTAAGTGGTGAAGAGTCAATGAGAGTTGCTAAAGTTCTCAAAGAACTATCAAAAAATTATCAGATTTTTGCTATTTCTCATCAACCACAATTAACTTCTCATGCTGATCAACATTTTAAAGTTTTTAAAACAAGTGAAGAAAGTTTTGTTACTGAATTAACAACAGTTGAAGAACGAGTTGAAGAAATTGCAAGAATGGTCGGCGGTGGAATGAAAGATTTCGAGGCTACTCAATTTGCTAGAAATTTAATTTCAAAAGCAAATCAACATTAAAATAATTAAAATAAAAATATAAAAGAATTTATAATGTCAAATAAATATGTTCATTTACATTTTCATACTGAATATTCAATGCTTGACGGAGCAAATAAATTAAAAAATGTCGTCAAACAAATTGATAATTTAGGTATGGAAGCTGTTGCAATTACGGATCACGGCAATATGTTTGGTGCTATCGATTTTTATCAAACTATTAAAAAATATAATAAAGAACATAATAAAAATATAAAGCCAATTATTGGTATCGAAGCATATTTAACGAATGTTTCTGAAATTGGATCTTCAAATAATGAACGATATCATTTATGTTTATATGCAAAAAATGAAATTGGTTATAAAAATTTAATGTATCTTTCTTCATTTTCTTATACTAATCTTTATAGAAAACCTAGAATTACCAAAGAGTTATTAAAAAAATATAAAGATGGTTTAGTTTGTACTTCAGCCTGTTTAGGTGGAGAAATAAATTTTCATTTGAACAATAGCAATCAAAAAAATCAAGAGAAAGGTTCAAGAGGTTACGAAAGAGCAAAAGAGATTGCTCTTGAATATCGTGAAATTTTTGGTGAAGATTTTTATCTTGAACTTATGCGACATGGCATTTCTGATCAAAAAAATATCGATGATCAAATTGTTAAACTTTCTCGCGAATTAAATATAAAAATAGTTGCAACTAATGATGTTCATTACACAAAAAAGGAAGATTCTAAACATCATAATATTTTAATGGCAATTGGTACTGGTTCGACTCTTTCAGAATCTAAACTTAAACATACAGTTACTGAATTTTATATAAAATCAGCTGATGAAATGGCTGAACTTTTTGCTGATATTCCAGAAGCTTTAACAAATACTCTTGAAATTGCAGATAAATGCAATTTAAAATTAAATTTAGGAAAACCAACTCCGCCAAATTATAAATTTACTCTTGATGAATTACAAAATTTAAATATAGAACCAATAGAATCTGGTCAAACTTTTTCACACGAAAATGATAATCTGCTTTTTAAATATCGTGCTGAACTTGGTCTTGAAGAACGACTAAAATTAATCGAATCTGAAGATAAAAAAATATTTATCGAATGAGATTAAAATTTGAAATCGAAACTATTCAAAAGATGAAATTTAGCGGATACATGTTGATAGTTTGGGATTTTATTCGTTCTGCTGAAATTTTAAAAGTACCTGTTGGTCCTGGAAGAGGTTCCGTAGCTGGTGCCTTAGTTGCCTATGCTTTAAAAATTACAGATATCGATCCTATAAAATATGAACTACTTTTTGAACGATTCTTAAATCCTGAACGAGTTTCAATGCCCGATATTGATATTGATTTCGCTCAAGATAGTAGAAATAAAATTATAGAATATGTTAGAAATAAATATGGTCATAATAATGTTGCTCAAGTTTCTACTTTTAGTTCACTTCTTGCTAAAGGTGTTCTTCGTGATGTTGCTCGTGTTATGGAATTTTCATTACATGAAAGTGAAAAATTTACAAAACTTATACCAAATAAATTAGGCATAACTCTTGAAGAAGCTTTAAAACTTGAACCTCGAATTCAAGAACAAATAGAATCAGATGAACTTTTTGCTCAATTATGGGAAACTGCAATAGCTCTCGAAGGAATTAAGCGAAATAGTGGTGTTCATGCTGCTGGAGTTGTTATCTCAAATGATGAATTATGGAATAAAACTCCGCTTTTACAAAATGATAAAAAAAATGGTATGTGGATTACTCAATATTCGCTAAATTTTTTAGAAGATGTTGATCTAATTAAATTTGACTTTTTAGGCTTAAAAACTCTTGATGTTATCCGTGATGCTGTTAAAATTATAGAAAATAATAAATATATAAAAATAAATTGGAATAACATCGATGTAAATGACTCAAAAGTTTATTCTAATATGAGTAGTGGCAATACTGTTGGAATGTTTCAAATTGAAAGTTCTGGAATGCAAGAATTAAATCGAAAATTGCAACCAAGTAATTTTGAAGACCTCATCGCATTAATCGCTCTTTATCGTCCAGGTCCTATGGAAGCTGGAATGCTTAATGATTTCATCGAACGAAAACATAAAAGACAAAAAATCTCATATCCATTTGAAGGAATCGAATTTCCAGAACAATTAAAAGATGTTCTTGAACCAACTTATGGAGTTATCGTTTATCAAGAACAAGTTATTAAAATTGTTCAAATTATCGGCGGTTTTAGTCCCGGAAAAGCTGATATTGTTCGTCGAGCAATGGGTAAAAAGAAAATCGAAGAGATGACTAAATATGGTAATGAATTTGCTGATGGTGCTGAAAAATTAAATCTTAATAGACATATTGCTGAAGAACTTTTTAAATTAATTGAAAAATTTGCTGGTTATGGCTTCAATAAATCTCATTCCGCAGCTTACGCAATGATAACTTTTCAAACTGCTTATTTAAAAACATATTTTTCAGCTGAATTTATGGCTTCTCTACTTTCTAGTGAAAGTGGCAATCTTAATAAGATCTCTGCTTATATAGATGAAATAAAAAGATTAAATATAACTATAGAACAGCCTGATTTAAATTTATCTGATGTTGACTTTAAAATTGTTAATCAAAAAAATAAAGAATCTATTCTATTTGGACTCGGCAGTATTAAAGGTATTGGTGACGGTGTAGCTGAAGCAATCGTTGAAGAACGAACCAAAAATTCTATATTTTTATCTCTGGAAAATTTTTTAGATCGAATATCTAGTTATAAAATTAATAAACGAGTCTTAGAAGCTCTTATTAAAATTGGAGCACTTTCAAAATTAGCAAATGCTAATAAAAAAAGATATAATATTAAAACTCTGTTTATATCTTTAGACAAATTATTAAAAGAGATGTCTAAAATTTCTTCTAACCGAAAAAATCTTCTAGGTTCTCTTTTTGATGAAGAAGCTTTTGATAATAAAAATAAAATTATTGAATTAAAAGAGGTCGATGAATTTTCTAAAAGAGAAATATTAGATTTCGAGAAAGAATTATTAAATATTTATATTTCTGGTCATCCTCTTGATAGTCAAAAAAGTAAAATTGAAAGTTATGGCAATAATATTGGCAGAATTATAAATATTCAAAATTTATCTAATGACAGTGAAATTTTTTTAATCGGAATTATAGAAATAATTGAAGAAAAAGTAAGTAAAAAAACTGGTTCTCAATATGCTACTGCTAAAATTATAGATATTTCTGGTGAGATTCATGTAACTATATTTTCAGGAAATTTACAAAAATTTAATCTTTTTACATCTGACATTCGTCACGATGCAGTTGGCATAAAAGCTATGATTAAATTTCAAAATGAAGATAATGATAATGATGATGAAACTATTCAACAACGAGAAATTAATATAACTGATATTATTCATCCTAATGAAATTAATAAAGAATTATATAGTACTATTAAATTAAATAAAATGATAGATAAAATAGAGAGTTTTAATAGTTTAGTTTCACGATTAAATCAAATTGATAATCTCCAAAATGGCGATGAGGTAATAATTATTGCTATTATAAAAGTTGATGAAAAAATTGCTAAAAGTGGCAATAATTATGCTAAAGCAATTGCTACTGATATTTCTGGAACTAAAGTTTTAATGATGTTTCAAGATGTTTTAGAAGAATTTAAAAATTTATCTGAAGATGAACAGAAATCCCCTTTAGTCATAATTGTTCAAATGAGACTCAAAGAAGGTAATGTTAAAGATTTTTATATTAATAATATTGCAACATTTGAAGATTTAGAGAAAATTAATAATTTTAATTATAATGAATATCGTAAAAAAACTACAACATTAGTTGAACTTAATAAATTAGAGAAAAATTGGCAAGAAGAAATAGTAATTGCTCTTTTACAAGTTGATGAAAAAATCTCTAAAAGTGGCAATAAATATGCAAGAGTTACAGCTATTGATAGTTCTGGAACTAAAACTTTTACAATGTTTGATAAAACTTTGAATATTTTTCAATCTTTATCTGAATATGAGAGAAATTCACCTTTAGCAATAGTTATTCAATTAAAGATAAAAGAGGATAAAACTCGAGATTTTTCTATTTCGAAATTCTTAAATTTTGATAAAATAAAAAATTATCGTAAAAATAATGGTCAAATGCCTAATCAAAATAAAAATGAAATATCTAGTTTTGATGAATATAATGAACTAGTTTATGATTCACCGAATCAATATGTAATGGAAATTCAGAGCAAACAAATTAACAAACAGTCATTAATATCTTATAAACAAGTCGCTGAAACTAATCCTGGTCAAGATAAATTAATATTACATTTTAATCAATTTAACTTTGATTTTAATACAGGATTAAATGTAAATTTTGATAAATTCAAAACACAAATAGAAAGCAAATTTGAAATATCTAATCAAAAGTCGAATTAGTATTTAAATTATCTAGGAGAAAATTATGAAAACTAAATTTAAAAATTTAGCTTTAGTTGTGCCAATGGTTGTCATTGGTGCTGGTTGCGGTTCGAGCGGTTCAAGTTCGACCTCATCAACAAATGAAACAAGAACTTTAAGTGGTAAAGTTATTGACGGATATATAAGCGGTGCAACTGTTTGTATCGACGAAAACAATAATTCGACATGTGATTTGAATGAACCAAATGAGATGACAGATGCAAATGGTAGTTATACTTTTTCTAATGTATCAATTGGTGTTTATCAAATTATTGCAACTGGCGGAAAAGATATCGTTACTGGAGAAGATTTTAATCAAACACTTTTATCTATTGCTGAAATTAACGATAAAAATATAACTGATTTAATGGTTACTCCAGTTTCAACTCTTGTTGCTAGTGAATATTTAAATAATCCTTCTGCTGGTGTAAAAACAGCAAAAGATAAAATCACAACTGAATTAAATATTAGCAGTTCTGTTGATATTTTAAAATATGATTTTGTTGATGAAGAAAATATGACTATGTTTAATAAAAATCAAGAAATCTTAAACAGCATTAATATTTTAAATGTTGTTAAAAATGAAAGTAATGCATCTTTCGATGTTGTTGGTCAAATTATTCAAGCTAATCTTAATTTATCTGATGCAATTAATAAAATTACAGAAGATCATAATTTATCAGTTGCTACTGCTCAACTTTTAGAAAGTTTAAATAATAGTGGAACAAACTCTAATGACTCAACTTCTGAAAATGGTAATAGTAATTTTGAAGATTTTATGAAAAACAGTCAAGATTCTTATAAAGATAAATTAGATAATTTTGAAAAACAAGTTTCTGAAATTATCAAACCTATTGATCCAATTATTGATCCAGAAAATTTATATTCTCTTCCTATTTCAATGGAAAATTTACGAGCTAACTTAAAAGCTAATTATACAAATGCTATTACAAATAGTGATAAAACAAAAGACAATTCAGCTTTAAAAACAGAACTTTCAAAAATTGTTGATATTTCAACTGTTAAACGAACTAAAACTTTTGAAATTCTTGAAAATGGAGATATTTATGGATTTTATGCAACTTTAAATGCAATAGAAATTATTAGTAATCTTCGAGATCAAATTAATATGTCAGTTATAAAATTTGACAAAAATAGTAGTAATGGAATTGTAACTATCGAAGATAATACTTTTGATGGTGAAGCTACAAAAACAGAAAACGGCTATGAGTTAAACGGCACAATCACTTATGCAAATGGCTTTAAATTTGTTGGTTCAAGAAAAGTTGAATTAAAACCTCTTAATGCAACAACAACCTCAAAAAAACCTTTTAGTATAACTATCAAAAAATATGAAGAAGGTCAAGACAATCTATTAACCAATGGGATGGTTTCAACAACTTCTCTTTTAACAAATGGGATTGATCCAATTATTAACTTAGCTTACGGACTTCCAAATAGAGTTGTTGCTTCAGAATCAATGAGTGGAACAATCACAATTGATAAAGGTTCAATTATTAAATTTGAATTGGTAGGAGATTCAACAGGTGGAACAATTTCTAATTTGTTAATTGAAAATATTCAAGCAAATACCAAATTATCAGTTAGTAAAATTGAAATGAGTTCTAATATGGTTAATGAAATCGAATATGGATTTATCAATCAAAATTCAAATTCAAATTCTGGTTCTGTTACAGGTGAAGGTAATAATTCAATTGCAATTGGTGAATCTAATAGTTCAACAGGAAAAACTGATTTTTTTCCAACTCCTTCAGAAGAAATCAAAAAACTTAAAGTTTTAGATCAACCTTTGAATGTTATGGGACAAATGGGAAATGTAAATGATATTAACAAAATGAGTGAAGTTAATGGAAGTAATTTAACAGCTATTACAACTCTATATTCTGAAAATATGGCTGAAGTTGATATGAATGGTAGTTGTGTTACTGCTGACAATGAGCCAATGGCTTGTCATTATATTGTTCCTATAAATGGAGTAACAAATTCTCCAGAAATCATAAAAGTAACTATTTCTGATGTCGATTTCACAGCTGAAATGAATGGAACCTCTTTCTCATTTAATGGAAATTCTACTGTTTCAAATGATGATATTGAAATTAATGGAACTGTAAAAGTAGATAATACATCTGCAAAAGTTGTAACAAAAATGACATCTCACGGAATATCAAAAGAGGCAATTGTTAATAGTAATGAACTTGGAGATTTCAATATATCTTATGTTGAAAAAAATGGCACACCTTTTTATATGCAAGTTGATAGTAAAAATAGTTCTATTTATTTAACTATTGATTATTCTACAAGCACACTTACAGCAGTTGATAATCTTGGTGCAACAATTTCTACGATTGTTGATTTCGAAAATTTTGAATCTTCAAGTTATGAATCTTCATCATCAAAAGTTTCTACTTCTAATTCAAATTAAAATTAAAATTAAAATTAAAATATATAAATGGTCTCTACAAATCAAATAGATTGGGAGAAAGTTGCGGGATTGATTCCCGCAATTATTCAAGATTATAAATCTGGCGAAGTTCTAATGATGGCTTATATGAATCGTGAAGCTCTTCGACTCTCATTGAATACAAAATTAGCACACTATTATTCTCGGACTAAAGATCGAATTTGGATGAAAGGTGAAACTAGCGGTCATACTCAAAAAATTATCGAAATGCTTTTGGATTGCGACGGCGATACAATTTTATTAAAAGTTGAACAAACTGGAGTTGCTTGTCATACAGGTCGAGAAAGTTGTTTTTTCACATCTCTTGAAAGTGGCGATGAGGTCATTCCAATTAAAAGCGATTTAACTCATAAATATTCAGTTATTGATCAACTTTATCATACGATTCTTGAAAAAGGTCGCGAAAAAGATATTTCAAAATCTTATACCGCAAAATTATTAGCTGGTGGAAGTAATAAAATTCTTAAAAAAGTTATTGAAGAAGCTGGAGAATTTTCATTAGCAGTCAAAGACAATTCTAAAAATGAGATAATTTATGAATGTGCAGATCTAGTTTATCATTCATTAGTTGCTTTAGCTCACAGTAAAATTGATCCAGATTTAATTCGAAGAGAATTAGTAAGAAGATTTGATATTGGTGGTTTAGTCGAAAAGGCATCTCGAAATGAGTGATGAAAAAATAGAAGCAATAAAAGAGAGTCTAAAAGCTTTTTATTCTACTCTTCATCCATATGATTTTTATTCGTTTTATTGGCTTGGTGGTATTGCTTTTGTTAGTCTTATATTAATAATATTATTACGAAATAATCATACGATTACAGGTTTATTAACGATAATTTTTCTTTCAACTTTTACGATTGCACCAATAGTAAATTATTATTTTATACATCAGTATTTATATGGCACAACTTATAAATTAGATTATCTTAAACAGATGAAATTTGCAGATGTATTATTTATCAAAGGAACTTTGACATCAATTGGTAAAGAAGAGATAACTCGATGTTATTTACATACTTTTGTAATGCCCCCAAAAGAGGGATTTTTAAAAACTTTACAACCACTTTGGGCTTTAAAACCTATTCAACGAGAAAAATTCGAAATTGAACAAAGAATTAAAAATAAAGAATCTACTGAATTTCAACTTAAATTTACCAATTTTAAATATAGTAAAGATATAAATGATAGCGATATATATATATATCGTGAATGTTTTAATGAAGCTATTGAATAGCCATTTTAAAATTTAGTTTCAAATATTTCAATATAACTTTTGTGTCGGTTCAAAGAACCGAACTTAGGCATTATAAAATCAGCTTCATTAAATAAAACTAGTTATTTTAATTTATCTAAAAATATATCTTTAATAGAACTATTTAAATCTTCAAACTTGATTATTTTGCCATTTGACATTTTTGCACTCATTTTTGAAAAATCAATCTCAATTGAACTTAAATCATGAAAAAATATCGATGCTTCAGGTGTATTATGAAGAGTAGGCATAAAATTAGAAACTACTCTATATCTATTATTATCTATATTTTTTAGTAAAGAAATACCATTTAATTTATAAATTTGTTTGATATTTAAAATATCTAAAATTGTAGGGACAATATCAGCTTGAGAAACAGGTTTATCTAAATTAAGTTTTAGTTTTTCGCGATAATATTCTGGTGCAGATATAAATAAAAGATTTCGAACAACATCAAGCGAAAAATTATCATTAAACATTCCATTTGAACCGCCAAGATTTTGACCATGATCAGTTGAATAAAATATCCAAGAATCACTAAATTTAGTTCGCATATTATTAATTAATTTAGAGAGAACCTCATCACTATATCTCATCGAATTATCATAGGCTTCAGGAGAATTTTCGCTATTTTCTTGCCAAATTTTGAAATTTTGAGGCGAATGTTTTGAATATGGATAATGATTTCCGTCCATCTGAAAAAGTATAAAAAAAGGTTTAGTTTCATTTTCGATAATTGGCAAAATTTCGCGATTCAACATCTCCAAATCGTCAGCACCTTTATGAACTCTAGCATTCGGATTCACATCAGTTCCATTCACAAATTTATCGGTGTCATCGTCAAGCAAAAATTCCCGCAAACCACCCCATGACAAATCTTGCGAAGTTATTAAAAAAGTTTTGTAACCGACACTTTTTGCATAATTTAAAATATTTGGATATTTATATATTTCACCTTTTGGATCGATTCCACTTAGACCGACACTCATATATGGAACTGAAAGTCTTGTTTTTGTGCCAATCGAAAGTGCATTATTAAATATTAAAATATTTGAATTTTTTGCTAATTTATCTAAATTTGGTGTAGTTTCTCTAAAATAATTTGCAAAACTTGTATGACTAAAAGTTGCAGATTCACCAATAATATATATTATATTTGGAAGTTTTTGCGAACTATTTATATCTTGTCTTGATATTTTTGCTTTTTCAAAGAGTATATTTTTATTAAACCCATTTTTTAAAGTTTCAAAAATTGTACTGTAAAAAGCAAAAATAGAATTTTGACTACTAGAAAGCGAATACCAACTTAAAACAGAAAAACTATAAATTAATATTAAAAATATAATATTAAATATCAAAATATTTTTATTAAGTTCTATTTTTTCGATAAAAATTTTAGATATAAAATATACTAATATTAAAATCGAAACAGTTAAATAGATATTTATATTTTCAAGAGTTAAATCGAGAACCATTTTACTATCTTCAAAAAAGTTTTTAATCCAAATGAATTAATCATTTTATTATAAATATTAAAATAGTTACTCTCAATAATTAGAGGCAAACTTATAATTAAGAGTTGCCAATATATTTTTAAGCTAGATATAATATAAATTATAGACGCAATAGCCAAATTCGAGATTAAAAAATTTACAAAAACTCTTTCGCCAAAATTGACACCAAAAATAAAATCAAAATTTTTAACTAAAAAAATATCTATTAAATTTAAAAAAAATAGTGAAAATATAATATATTTTATATTAAAATTCAATATTTTATTCATTCATCAAATCTTCTGAAAGTTCTAATTCGCTATCATCAGAAAAGAGTCTAATTTTAATTTTTTTGCCATCACTTGTTTTACCATCTTTAACTAATTCGCGAAAAATATTAATCTGTTTATTTTCATGTTCGAGTTCATTATTATTTTTACTATTATTTGAAATTCCAGCTTCACAAGATAATTTTGTATCACTAAATTTTAAGAAATTATAATTTCTAGATTTCCAACGAGTAATTAGATTATCAATATTTTTTATAAGTTTATTTTTAGTATCTTTAAATTCGAGATTTACAGTATATTTTATAGGCGAAGCATTAGTTAAAGTTTCAGGATCAATAGCATTACCATCTTTATATAAACCAAAATGTAGATGAGGTCCAGTTGATAAACCGCTGTTACCTAAAAAAGCGATATGTTCTCCTCTTTTAACTCTATTGCCAGTTCTAATTTTATTAAATTTTAATAAATGGGCATATAAAGTTAAATAACCATCACGATGTTTAATTTTAACAACATTGCCGTAACCACTTGAGACACCAGCATAAACAATAAGACCATCACCAGCTGATAAAATTGGAGTTCCAACTTGTCCAGCAAAATCAGTTCCTAGATGAGCTCGATATTTATGCAAAATTGGATGCCATCGTTTTTTAGTAAAATGTGAAGTTATTCGATAACTGCCTAACCTCATCGGTAAAGTTAATTTATAACTCTCTTTTGGTTTTAACATTTCGCTATCGCCACCATAAAGTTCAGATTTATAATTAATAATATATTTCTTTTTTTTGCCAGTTTGAATCGTTGCAACTTGAACTTCTATTTTTCCAAAAGGTCTGCCCAGTCGCATTTTATAGCGATAAATCATCGATAAAATCGTATTTTCATAAATATCTTTTTCAAAATCTATACTATTTTCAAAGGCTCTTGCAAAAGCTCTTGCAACAGGAGGCGAACCAGTTGCTTTTTCGATATCGCTATATACTGACTCACTAGTTAGTTTAATTACAAAATTACTTTCTAATTCTTGAACATCAATAGGAATATTTTGAAAAATATATTCATCACCATTTTTACGAATATGTGCTTGTAATTCTTCTGAAATTGGAATTAAAGCTTGTAAAACAGTGCCATTATCGTCTCGTAAAATATAATAAGTATCTCCTGCCTGAATATCTTCTATTGCTTTTTTGTCATCATCATCAGCATTTTTGTAAATCGAATGTGGCAAACCCTCTCGTTCAAGAAAATGTGTAAAAGTTAATCCATCTTCCCATCGTAGAACTTCTGGAGTTGCTGAAATGAGAAGAGAAGAAACAAATATTAAATTTGAGAATATCTTTTTCAAGTTCAAAACAAATTATAAAATTTTATTTATTATTTAAAATATGAGAATAGTTTTCTCGAAATGCCCTGTTAAGTGCAGAAAAAATAGCTTTAATCGATGCTCCAGTTGTATCAGTATCTATACCGACACCATATATTCTTAAAAAATTATCTAATTGTATTTGAATATATGCAACTGCTTGAGCTTCAGAACCGCCACCACCTATCGAATGTTCATGAAACGAAACTATCTCAAAATTATGTGGATAAACATTCGAAATAGCTTTTTTACAAGCATTTAAAATTCCGTTACCATTTTCTGTAACACTATAATTTTTATCAAGATAACTAAATTCAAGTTTGCATCGAACACCTTTTTCAACTTGCTTTCGTTTAAAATTAATAAATTTAATATGTCTAAAAGCTATATTTATATAATTTTGTTCGAATAATTCTAAAATCTCATTCGCTGAAAGTTCTCGCTCTTCGTGATCACTTTTTGCTTGAACTAATTTACCAATTTCTGGATGCATTGTTTTAGGCAATTCATAACCAAAACGACTTTCAAGAATATAAGCTACACCCCCTTTTCCTGATTGAGAATTAATTCTGATTATATCTTCGTAACTTCGACCAACATCGTTTGGATCAATTGGTAAATATGGAACTTCCCAGAAAGGATCATTTTTAGATTGTTGATAAGCTAGACCTTTATTTATAGCATCTTGATGAGAACCAGAAAAAGCGGTATAAACTAATTTGCCAACATATGGATGTCGAACATGAGTTTCGATTTCTGTAACACTTTCGATAATTTCAACAACTTCATTAACATCTGAAAAATCTAATCCAGAATCAATACCTTGAGTTGTTAAATTTAAAGCAATCGTTAAAATATCAACATTGCCAGTTCGTTCGCCATTACCCAAAAGTGTTCCTTCAACTCGATCAGCTCCAGCTAAAAGTGCCAATTCTGAAGCAGCAACTGCTGTGCCACGATCATTATGAGCATGAATCGAAAGTCTAATATATTCTCGATTTAATAAATTATTACTCATCCATTCAATTTGATCAGCATAAATATTTGGAGTTGCCATTTCAACAGTTGCAGGTAAATTTATAGTCATTTTTCTAGTTTCAGAAACACCCCATCGTGAAATTACGGCATTGCAAATATCTCGAGCAAATTCAAGTTCAGTTCCAGTAAAACTTTCAGGAGTATATTCAAATAATATTTCTGTCTTATTTTTTACTGTTTCAGCATAACTTTTAATTAAATCAACACCTTGAAGAGCAAGATCAATAATTTCGCTTTTTTCTTTTTGAAAAACGATTTTTCGTTGAGCAACAGAAGTTGAATTATATAAATGGACTACAGCTTTTTTTACACCTTTAAGAGCTTCAAAAGTTTTCTGAATAAGATGTTCTCGAGCTTGAACAAGAACTTGAACAGTAACATCATCAGGAATCAAATTATCTTCTATTAATTTCCTAAGAAATAAAAATTCAGTTTTAGAAGCTGATGGGAATCCAACTTCAATTTCTTTAAAACCAATATTTAATAAAAGCTTATATAATTTTAGCTTTTTATCTAAGTCCATTGGAGTAACAAGAGCTTGATTTCCATCTCTCAAATCAACACTGCACCAAATTGGAGCTTTTGTAATCTGATTATTTATCCATTTTCGATCAGGTAAATCGACTTTTGGATATGTAATATATTTTCCTTTTGGAATAACTTTCATTATATATCTTTCTCTATTTATATATTTTTTAAAAAATTATCGATTCAACCACATTTAAACCGAAACCATGAATTCCGACAAATTCTAAATCTTTGCTCTCTTTTCGAGATAAAAGTCTAATTTCATTGACTCCAAGAATTTTTAAAATTTGAGCTCCAATTCCGAATTCTTTTACATTATCACCATGTTTATTAGAAGAGTTCAAGAATATAAAAATTCCGCCATTATTTTTTAAATAATTAATAGCTCGTTCGAAAGTTGTAAATTTTTCATTATCAGTTAAAAGTTCAACATCAGGAAGAACATGATGAAATCTGACATTAGTTGTCGAATGTTGCGAATAAAATCTGATAGCAATATGTTCTCGATTTAAGTGATCAGTGAATTTATATCTATCAACTTTAACATCGAACATATTAATTTGATCAATATTTTGAACAGAAACAAGTCGTTCATTTTGAAGTCTATATTCAACAACATCAGAAATATAAATAGTCTTTAAATTATGTTTTGTTGAAAAAATAGCCAAATCTTCGCGACGAGCCATTTCGCCATCATCTTTCATAATTTCGCAGATTACAGCATTTTCTCGAAGTCCAGCGAGACGACAAATATCAACAGAACCTTCGGTATGTCCAGTTCGGATAAGAGTTCCGCCATTTTTAGCAACCAACGGAAAAATATGACCTGGTCGAACAAGTTCATCAGCTCGAGAGAGAGGATTAGCCAGAATTTTAACGGTCAAATCTCGTTCTGAAGCTGAAATACCAGTTGAGGCAATTGAGGCATCAACAGATACAGTAAAAGCTGTTTCGTGCGATGAGGTATTAGATTTGACCATTGGAGCTAAATCTAATCGTTTTGCATCGTTTTCAGAAAGAGCAACACAGATTAAACCTTTGCCGTGAGTTGCTAAAAAATTAATTTTTTCAGGTGTGCTGAACATCGAAGAGTAGACTAAATCGCCCTCGTTTTCACGATCTTCATCATCTATCATTACGATTATTTCGCCTTTTCTAAGGGCTTCAATTGCTTCTAAAACTCTTTTTATTGCCATTTTTTTCTATAATCCAAAATTTCTGAATATTATAACTTATATATAATAATCTAAAAATAAATTTAGAATTCGATTTTTAAAATATGAAATTGTTTAAATAAAAAAGTAAATTATAAGTATAATAAATATTTTTAAGACTTTTGTAAGATTTCATAAAATAAATAAAAAACTTGATGAAATTCTAAATTGTAAGAATAGGTAAAAACAAGTTTATAAAGTAATTTGTGCATTATTCCATTTATAATTTGAAATCGCTTAAACAAAAATAGTATTTTATATTTTTTGCTGACTATAAATAATAAATAGTTATTATAATAAAAAAAATTTATCGGAGTTCAAAAAATGATTGCTATGGCTGTCAAAACTAACAATATAAATAGTGCAATTTCTCCTCTTTTTGGAAAAGCAAAATATTTTGCTATTATAAATGAGAATAAAGATATAGAATTTATTTCTAATAATTTAGATTCTGGTATCAAAGTAGTTGAACTTTTATTGTCAAAAGGTGTTAAAACTTTATTAATCTCTCATATGGGCGAAAAACCATTTTCGATTGCAATTTCAAGAAATGTTAATATATATTTCGTTGGTAAAGATAGAATTACTATTGATGAAGCTTTAAACAAGCTCAAAAATGGTGAATTTCCTTTAGCAAAAGAGATTGATTCTGAACTTTTTTTTAAACATGGAAAACATGATCACAAAGAACATGAAGTTCATAATAATAAATAGTGAAAAATTAATTAATTGATTTGCAAAAAGCTTGATATAATTGATATACTTTCAATTCAAATTTTAATTATGGATTAAACATGCCAAAAATGAAAACTCACAAAGGTGCAGCAAAGCGATTTAAAGCTAAGAAGAACCTTATTAAAAGAGGATCAGCATTTAGAAGTCATATTTTGTCAAAATTTAGTGCTAAACAAAAACAAGCATTAAATTCTCCAAAATATGTTCATAAAGCTGATGAAAAAGCTGTTAGAGGAATGTTGGTAATTTAATTTTAATTAAATCCAACTTATAATATCTCCACATAAAATATAAAAAATATATTCGTGGTTAAGTCTTGATTTTAATTTTATTAAAGTCAAGCACCTATTAACATTTAAATTTAGTTTTTAAAGGTCAAGAATGAGAGTAAAAACAGGAACAGTCAGAAGAGCAAGACATAAAAAGGTTCTTAAACAGGCAAAAGGTTTTTATAGTGGAAGAAGAAAACATTTTAGAAAAGCAAAAGAGCAACTTGAAAGAAGTTTAGTCTATTCATATCGAGATAGAAAAGATAGAAAAGGCGAATTTAGAAAACTTTGGATTATCAGAATAAATGCTGCTTGTAGATTACAAGATATAAGTTATTCTGTATTTATGCATGGTTTAAAAACTTTAGGTGTAGAACTAGATAGAAAAATTTTAGCTGATTTAGCTATGAATGATAGTGCTAGTTTTAACTCTTTAGTTGAACAAGTTAAGGCTCTTCCAAGCCAAATTTAGTAAAAACTACTATTTTTATAAATAATATAAAATATAGTTTTATTTCTATAAAAGATAGGAGAAATTAAATGACACTAAATCTTAGTAATGAAGCGATTCTAATTCAACTTGGTATGACAAATATCAATAATGCTCTTTTAAATCAGGTTTCTGCTGTTAAAGAAGCTACTCATAAATTTGAAGCTATCGAAAAACATATTTTCGACTTAAACAAAAGTTTAGAAAAAATTAATGGTTATATTGCTTTTTCAAGTACAAATAATTATTTAAAAATTAAACATCATGAGAGTGCTAATAGAATTCAAAATGCTGAATTTGTTGAACTTGTTGAAAAATGGGCAGAACGATATAAAATTTCTCTTGAAAAAGTTAATGTAAGTACATATTATATTTTAGGGTTACACCACTAATTATAATTCTCTAATTAAATAATTATAATTTTATTAGAGAGCTTTAAATCATTAATATATATATAAATTTAAAAAAGGATACAAATGAAAAAAGGTATTCATCCTGAATATGCAGTTGCTCGTGTTACATGTGCTTGTGGCAATAGTTTTGAAACAAGAAGCACAAAAGCAGAGATAATTCTTGATATCTGTGGTGCTTGTCATCCATTCTACACAGGTTCTGAAAAAGTTGTAGATACTACTGGAAGAATTGAGAAATTTAACAAAAAATTTGGCAAACAAAAGTAAATAATTGTTAAAATTTGTTCCAACACCAATTGGAAATCTTGGAGATATCTCTCTCCGCTCACTTGAAGCGATCAACGAGAGTGATATCATAATTTGCGAGGATACTCGTGAGTCTATTGTTTTAATAGAACAATTAGCAAATAAGTATCCCTCGTTTTTCTCTTCTCAAAATAAAAATCGTCAATTTATATCTTTATATCATCATAATAGTATTGAAACTTTGTCAAAATTAGATATATCTATTTTTGAAAAAAATATTATTTATATGAGCGATGCTGGAATGCCTGGAATTAGTGATCCAGGTATAGATCTTGTTAATTTCGCAAAAATAAATAATATTAAATTTGAAGTTTTACCAGGTGCAACAGCTTTAACGGTTGCTTCACTTTCAAGTGGTTTTGCTGATAAAAAAATATTATTTTGGGGATTTCTACCTCATAAAGGCAAAGATCGAGAACTTGAATTATCTCAAATCATAAATAGCAGTTTTACAACTATTATTTACGAATCACCTCATCGAATCGAAAAACTTGCAAATGAATTATCATTAATTGCCAAAAAAAGAGAAATCTTTTTCACAAAAGAATTGACTAAAAAATTTGAAGGTAAATGGTGGTCTTTTGGTGAAAACTCAAAAGATCTTTTAACGAGTTTGGATTTAAGAGGCGAATGGGTTGTTGTAATTAAAGGGGAAGATCGTAAAAATGGAATTATTTCAGAAGAAGATATTTTAAACTTATCGATATCTACAAAAGAAAAGTCTAAACTGATTGCAAAAATTAGAGGCGAAAACCAAAAAGAGATATATTCTCAACTAATATCTAATTAATATTATTTTAGCAAAGAGTAACTATAATTTAATAGTTTTAACTCTTTGCTAACTTTTAATTTGTTGTTTTTGGATTAAATTCTTTTAAAAATTTTTTAATATTTTTACTAGCTTGTTTAATTCGATTTTTATTTTCGATTAAAGCGATTCTGACATATTCATCACCATATTCACCAAAACCAATTCCAGGACTTACAGCAACTTGAGCTTCAAGAATTAATTTTTTACTAAACTCAAGACTGCCTAAATGTCTCATTTTTTCAGGAATTTTTGCCCAAACAAACATTGAAGCTCTTGGACTATCAATTTGCCAACCAGCACTATTAAAACTTTTTACTAAAAAGTCTCGTCGATCTTCATATGTTTTTCTAATGTCTTCAACACAACTTTGATCGCCATTAAGTGCAACTGTTGCAGCAATTTGAATTGGAGTGAACATACCGTAATCTAACCAGCTTTTTATTTTTTCTAAAGCTCCAATAAGCTTACGATTACCAACGATGAAACCAACTCGCCAACCTGCCATATTATAACTTTTTGAGAGTGTAAAACTTTCTACGGCTACATCTTTTGCTCCAGCAACTTCAAAAATAGAAGGAGTTCTATAACCATCAAAAACTAAATCAGCATAAGCTATATCACTAATTATATAAAATCGTTCCTGTTTTGCCATTGCAACAAGACGAACATAAAAATCAGGATTAACTGTAACAGTTGTTGGATTATGTGGAAAATTTACTACGACATATTTTGGCTTAGGCACAGATTCTTTAATAGCAGATTTTAAGTCAATAAAAAATTGGTTTTCATCAAGTTCAAATCTATTATTATATTTCATAGCCATTTTTCTAACAGTTCCACCAGCAAGAGTAAAAGCATAACTGTGAATTGGATAAGTTGGATCAGGAACAATTGCTACATCGCCAACATTTGTAATAGCCTCGATGAGGTGGGTGTAACCCTCTTTTGAGCCAATTGTTGCAACTGCCTCGCCATTTGGATCTATATCAACATTAAATCTTCGTTTATACCAATCAGCAATTGCTAATCTTAATTTATAAATACCTTTACTTGCTGAATAGCCATAATTGCCACTTTTTTGAGAAGCTTCGATTAATTTGGCAACGATATGTTTTGGAGTATTACCATCAGGATTTCCCATACTGAAATCGATAACATCTTTGCCATTTCGTCTTTCACTCATTTTTATTTCATTGACAGCAGCAAAAACATATTTTGGAAGTCTTTGAATTTTTTCGAATTGAATCTCATCAAACATTGATGAACCCTCTCTTAATTATATAATTAATAATTATTTAATTTTTTCCATATACTCGCCCTCGATAGTATTCACTCGAATACGATCTCCTTCAAGAATATGAAACGGAACTTGAACAACAGCACCAGAATTTAAAGTTGCAGGTTTTCGTCCGCCTTGTGTATCACCTTTAAAATTTGGAGGAGTTTCAACAACTTCTAATTCGATAACCTCATCAACATCAACAGAAATCGGTTTGCCATTATGTAAAACGACATTAACAGTTGAACCGTCGATAAGCCATTTAACGGTATCACCAACTTGTTCTTCAGCCAAACCTATTTGTTCATAAGTTGTTGTATCCATAAATTGAAGCATATCACCATCTCGATATAAATATTGCATAGTTTTATATTCTAACATTGGTTCTTGACATTTATCACCAGCATGAAAAGTCTTATCAACAACTCGTCCGTTAATTAAGCTTTTGATTTTTGTTCTAACGAAAGCTGCACCTTTACCAGGTTTAACATGTTGATATTCAGTAATTCTATAAGGAATACCGTCCATTTCAATTTTGAGACCTTTTTTAAGATCTCCCATTCCATAATTTAGAGCCATTTTTTGACTATCTCCAGTTTTTAAGACTATTATAACCAAATAGTAATAATATAGTTATTATTTCGCATTTATAAATATATGAAACATAGCTCCAGTCGAAGAATTTTCAGCAAAAATTCGACCACCATTGGCTTCAACCATTTTTTTCACAATGTTTAAACCTAAACCCATTCCAGATTGAGTTTTACCACTTATAAAAGGTTTAAAAAGATTTTTAAGAATATGTTCTTGAATTCCTCCGCCATTATCTTCAATTCTAATGTTTAAAACAGAATTCTGCAAACTTGCAAAAATTTCAACTTTTCTTTCGCTAAAAGATAAATTTGAAATTGCTAACTGTTCAAGCGAGTTTTTAATAATTATTAAAAAGATCTTTATTAATTGAGCTCGTGGAAATTTTATATTTAAAGAATCGTCAAGACAATGAATTCTTTTGAAGTTTAAATCTATTAAATCTTTATTAAAATATATATTAGCTATATATTTAGATTGATGAGATAAAAATAAAAAAACATCATAAACTATATCTTTTAAATCAAGAGTTTGAGAAATTTCATGACAATTTGAACCATATTCTTGTAATAAATCTATAATTGTTTGAATTCTTTCAACTCCATTTTGAATCGCGGTTAAATTTTCTGAAAAAAGTTCTTTTAATTCAATGTTATTAATCAAATCGATATCCATTTCCATTAAATCAGCACTTCCGCGAATATATGTCAGTGGAGTATTAACTTCATGAGTTAAACCAAGCGATAATTCTCCAATTGAGATCATTTTGGCTTGTAAAGATTCTCTTTCTCGCTGTTCTTCGAATTCTGTTATATCAACAAAAGTATAAATATATAAACAGTTTCTTTCTAAATATGTAATATTAAAATAGGCATTAAAAATATATGAATTAAGTCCTTTACTAAAACTTATTCTTTTTGATTGATAGGGTTTTAAAAGCATTTCATCAATCCATTTATCATTTATATTTGGAACTATATCTCTAATATCTATTTCTTGTTGTTTAGTTACCTCAAAAAAGTTTTCAAAACTTCGATTCCAACTAATTAATTGATAATCTCCTAAAGTAGCAAAAGAGATCATTGGTTGAGCATCTAATAATTTTTTAATTAAATGAAAGTCATGGCTTATTGTCATTAAATTTATAACACAGAATTAGTTCTATGTTTGCCCCCTTTTATATTTTTATCTTATTTATAAAAACTATAATCAAATAAGATCGGCTATATTGAAATTATCGCATAACTTTAAATGTTTATGATGAAATAGTAAAAATTAAGAAAAGAGAAACACTTCACGACTTAATTGTCGGAAGTGCTGTAATTTAAAAAGTGAGAGAAGATTTAATTTGGATTTGTTGCATATCCAATTTGAATAATTAATGAATAAATACTTGTTGATATTTGAGTATCTAGACAGTTTAATTGTAAATCGGCATCGTAAATAAAGGTTGTTGTACAAATATTAAATATTGTGTTAAATGATAATTTATCAGGTACATTTTCAAAATAATCTATCATTTGCGGAATGTCATTTTTTGAACCAGCATAAATTTTAGTTGTATTCGCATCAGCTTCAAGATAAGTTATATTAATTCCATTGTAATTAGGAAAATTAATATCAAAATTCAAGATTAAATCTTTCTGATTTGATGTATTTGCAACAGGTTGATAATCTTTATTGAAAAGTAAGTTACGAATTTTAACTATATTAGAATCAGCTATTGGAAACGACAATGAAAATAGTAAATCATATATAGTCATTACCTTATTTTGAAAATCTATTTCTTGATACATATTTGTATTTGCAAAAATCAAATCTTTTAAAGTTACAAAAGTATTAAAACGATTAGAGAAATCAAGAGAAGTTAGAATTTCTTTTATCATTTCAATTTGATTTAAAGTTTGATTAAAATCTTCAAGAGTGTCATTTGTAAAAAATATAGATTTCATAGTTTCTAAGTTAGAATCTTGAACAGAAAAATCTAAACTGAATAATAAATTCTTTGAAATATCTTTTGTATAATTTATATCACTATATTTTACAAAATCAATGTTAAAAATCAAATCTTTTAATATTTGTTGATCTTTTACAATATCAAAATCAGTTGAGAAAATTAACTCTTTTAACTTTGTTAAATTTTGATCATATTTCTGATCAAAATCAACTAAAAATATCAGATCAGTAACTTTGCTTAAATCTTTATAAACATTAAAATCTTCAGCAAAAATAAGAGTTTTTAGCTTTTCGAGACTATCGTTTTGCTTTTGAACATCAAACGAAAAAATGAGATCTCTTAATTTTGTTAAGTTTTCATCTTGTTTTGAGAAATCAAGAGCAAAAAGCAAATCTTTAAGTTTTTCTTGAGTTGCTACATTTGAGAAATCTAAATTCGAAAAAATCAAATCTCTTAATTCTGATAAATTTGAATCTTGCACCGAAAAATCTAAACTGAATAATAGATCTTTTAATTTTGATTGAAGTTCAACTTTTGAAAAATCTAAATTCGAAAAAATGAGATCTCTTAATTTTGTTAAGTTTTCATCTTGTTTTGAGAAATCAAGAGCAAAAAGCAAATCTTTAAGTTTTTCTTGAGTTGCTACATTTGAGAAATCTAAATTCGAAAAAATCAAATCTCTTAATTCTGATAAATTTGAATCTTGCACCGAAAAATCTAAACTGAATAATAGATCTTTTAATTTTGATTGAAGTTCAACTTTTGAAAAATCTAAATTCGAAAAAATGAGATCTCTTAATTTTGTTAAGTTTTCATCTTGTTTTGAGAAATCAAGAGCAAAAAGCAAATCTTTAAGTTTTTCTTGAGTTGCTACATTTGAGAAATCTAAATTCGAAAAAATCAAATCTCTTAATTCTGATAAATTTGAATCTTGCACCGAAAAATCTAAACTGAATAATAGATCTTTTAATTTTGATTGAAGTTCAACTTTTGAAAAATCTAAATTCGAAAAAATGAGATCTCTTAATTTTGTTAAGTTTTCATCTTGTTTTGAGAAATCAAGAGCAAAAAGCAAATCTTTAAGTTTTTCTTGAGTTGCTACATTTGAGAAATCTAAATTCGAAAAAATCAAATCTCTTAATTCTGATAAATTTGAATCTTGCACCGAAAAATCTAAACTGAATAATAGATCTTTTAATTTTGATTGAAGTTCAACTTTTGAAAAATCTAAATTCGAAAAAATGAGATCTCTTAATTTTGTTAAGTTTTCATCTTGTTTTGAGAAATCAAGAGCAAAAAGCAAATCTTTAAGTTTTTCTTGAGTTGCTACATTTGAGAAATCTAAACTAAAAATCAAATCTCGCAATTCTGATAAATTTGAATCTTGCACCGAAAAATCTAAACTGAATAATAGATCTTTTAATTTTGATTGAAGTTCAACTTTTGAAAAATCTAAATTCGAAAAAATGAGATCTCTTAATTTTGTTAAGTTTTCATCTTGTTTTGAGAAATCAAGAGCAAAAAGCAAATCTTTAAGTTTTTCTTGAGTTGTTACATTTGAGAAATCTAAACTAAAAATCAAATCTCTTAATTCTGATAAATTTGAATCTTGCACCGAAAAATCTAAACTGAATAATAGATCTTTTAATTTTGATTGAAGTTCAACTTTTGAAAAATCTAAATTTGAGAAAATGAGATCTCTTAATTTTGTTAAGTTTTCATCTTGTTTTGAGAAATCAAGAGCAAAAAGCAAATCTTTAAGTTTTTCTTGAGTTGCTACATTTGAGAAATCTAAATTCTAAAAATCAAATCTCGCAATTCTGATAAATTTGAATCTTGCACCGAAAAATCTAAACTGAATAATAGATCTTTTAATTTTGATTGAAGTTCAACTTTTGAAAAATCTAAATTCGAAAAAATGAGATCTCTTAATTTTGTTAAGTTTTCATCTTGTTTTGAGAAATCAAGAGCAAAAAGCAAATCTTTAAGTTTTTCTTGAGTTGTTACATTTGAGAAATCTAAATTCGAAAAAATCAAATCTCGCAATTCTGATAAATTTGAATCTTGCACCGAAAAATCTAAACTGAATAATAGATCTTTTAATTTTGATTGAAGTTCAACTTTTGAAAAATCTAAATTCGAAAAAATGAGATCTCTTAATTTTGTTAAGTTTTCATCTTGTTTTGAGAAATCAAGAGCAAAAGCAAATCTTTAAGTTTTTCTTGAGTTGTTACATTTGAGAAATCTAAATTCGAAAAATCAAATCTCGCAATTCTGATAAATTTGAATCTTGCACCGAAAAATCTAAACTGAATAATAGATCTTTTAATTTTGATTGAAGTTCAACTTTTGAAAAATCTAAATTTGAGAAAATGAGATCTCTTAATTTTGTTAAGTTTTCATCTTGTTTTGAGAAATCAAGAGCAAAAAGCAAATCTTTAAGTTTTTCTTGAGTTGTTACATTTGAGAAATCTAAACTAAAAATCAAATCTCGCAATTCTGATAAATTTGAATCTTGTTGAGATATATCTAAATTATAGATTAAGCTTTTTAACTTCGCGATATTTGTAGAATTTGCAAAATCTAATTGACTAAAAATCAAATTTTTAAGAATTGAAAGATTTGTGTCTTGTTTAGCAAAGTCCATTATTAAAGCTAAAAGTAGTTGAGTTGAACCAAAATCTTGATTAAAAATCAGGCTGTTTAGCCATTCCAAGTCTAAACTCAAATTCTTAAAATCGCGAATTAATTTTTCTGTTTCGTTAATGTCGGAAAAATTATTTTCGCCAATAGCCAAATCTTTGTTAGTTTCAGTTGGAGTCGTTGGTGCTAAATCAGAATTTGTATTTGCCTCTGATGGAGCAGAAAACGGTGATCTCTCTTTTTCATTTTGCAAAATAGTCATTAGAGCATTATATTTAGCAATAGGCCACCACTTATTCAAATAAAATATAAATTTAGGGCTTTCTATTGTTATATTATTATTTTCTGTTGAATTCATCTCATTATTTTCAACACTGTTATTACCACCAGAACTATTATTCTGCTCTGCAATATTGTCAATTTCATTATTTAAAAGATTTTCAGCATTTGTGATACTTTTTGTTAAATTAACTTCTAATTCTTTTAGAGAATTATTCAAATCAATATTATTAGGCTCATATTTTAGAATCAAATTAACTATCGATCTATTTGTATCATTTGAATCGTAATAATCTCGAAATGCTGATAAAATACTATTAATAGATATATTTAATTCGCTTAAAATATTAAATATTTTCGCATTAGCATCAACAACCTCATCAGAAAGAACATTTTTAAAATCTGAAAGAGTTAAATTTCCATCTTTTTTAAGTGTTTTACTAATTTCGTTAGCTAAAGTATCTAGTCCTCCTATTATAAAAAGTGCCTTAGAAATATTATCAGCTTCTTTACCTAGTGCTTCAATTTCAGACTCATTTTTATCTTTAAAATTTGATAATTTACTTTCAATTTTTGATGTTGCAAGTTCAGTAGCTTTTGCAATATTAGAAATATCAACAGTTCGTATATTTCTAATCAAAAATATAATTTTAATATTACTATTTAAAGCCGATCTTAATTTAATTAATGTCGCAACAAATATATCCATTTGATTTTTTGAATTTTGATTTTTACTTTTATTTATATCATTTGCTCCAATTTCTGGAATCAAAATCATTGCAGAATCTAAAACTTGAGAAAAATCGCTACTTTTATTACTATCATTTTGTTCAGCAATTGCTGTTGCCAACGAAGAATATAAAGTATCTATTGCAAAATTAAACGGCACAGAAGAACTGTTATCTTCCAAATTAATATTCTCTTCTGAAACAGCTTTTGCCAATATTTCAGCAGTTTTTTGAATTTGTAAAGCATATAAATATAGTGATAAGCTTCTATTTAATTCATCACTACTTTTATTGTTTTCATTTTTTAGTTCAGCAATATAATCAGAATCAACTTGATCTTCACTAATTGAAAGTTGTCTTGCAACTATTTTTTTAGCTTCAGATATATTTATATCATTTGAAACAGAAATATAATATGCAAGTGTTGTTATTGGACTAATAGAAATATTTATATAGTTATTAATCAAATTATTAAATTCGGTTTCAGAAATATTATTTTCAAAAACAAGAGCCTGACTTCGTTCAATTCTTGAAATTAAGGTTCCTTCAAATTTTTCGCCTGTATCAATATCAATTCCGCCAGAAGCAGAAATATTAAATTCTGGATCAGTAATATTCTCATCTAAAACTGTTCGCCAAGAACCATCTTCAGCAGTAGATATATTTTTATATGAATTAATATAAATATTTGCATTTTTGATATATCCGTCAAATGCCACACCTGACAAATATAGTGATTTTAAAATTTTAGTTATATTAGTTTCAGGAGTTGATATATTTGATTCATTGTTTTCAGGCTTGGTTATATTACTGTCGTTATTGTCGGTTTTGTTCTCATCGATTTTCGAGGTTTCACTACTATTATTTGAACTGCTACTACAACCAGCCAAAAAATAGAGAGAAAAAATAGAAAAAAGAGTTATGAACATTTTTGTAATCATGTGAGAGCCTTTTTTGAAAAAGAGATGAGGTTGTGAGAGGTTATAGAACCTCTCGAAAAAAATCTATTAAATTTATATATGAAAAAACTTAACAGTTGTTTTGTTAAGTTTGAGTGTATAGATAGAGCTTCTTTTTTATAATTTGCGATTAATTGTTATTGATTGCAGAGTCTTTGTTTTACCCACATACCAGCACCAGCAGGAATTGATTGAGCTGTTTCACCATTTTCTGTATCATTTACCCATTTATTATTAGTTCCATTTTCTTCTGTTGACCAGTGGTAGATAGAGACAAAATAACATTCACTATGTTTATTTAAAAGGTCTTCAAAATAGTAACTTGTTGTATTATCTGCTTCACCTAAAGTTGCAGTAATATTTACATCTTTACCTGTGCTATTTCCAAGAAGAACCCATTCCTCTTTTGTAGGAACGAGAGCAATAATTTGATTAAATTTTGAAGTATTAACTTCTACTGAAGTATTAAAATCACTAGTTAAAGTTGTGTTGTAGTCAGAAGCCATTACATCATAAAGTGATCCTTTTGTATTTGCAGAAGTTCTTGTTCTAACCCAGTAACCTAAACCAGCTTCCATTCTATCTGGATATGAAATCCAATTGTAACTTGATGATGAATTTAAATCCCAGCCCCAAATCATTGTTGCTTTATTAAGAATAATAATCTCTTTTGCATTTGTATGAAGTCCAGCAGGAATAGTAATTAAATTCCAAGTATTGTTTTTAATAGAAACATTTGCATCAGTTGGACTTGTGCCAAGATTTCTAAGAAGAGAGAAATTTCCATAAACACCATTTGTTCGATTGCCATCGCGATCAAAAATTAATTTTAAATTATTTCGAGTATTGCCTCTGATTTTTTTAACAGCTTCAGTAACATTTAAATCATTACCAGTAATATGTTCTTTACCAGCTTTAATTTTGTAATAAAAAACTGTTCCACTAGTATTAAAGTCATATGTTAGAGTTATGTTATCTTCTGTTGTGTTATTTTCGATTGTGAAATTGTTATCACTTGCAGTTGAATTGAAATCTGTTGCAGTTTCGTTAAACTCGATTTTAACCATACTATATGTTGTTAAATCAAGAGATGCTTTTGAAACATTTATGTCAGCATTCAAACCTGTTGCTAAAAGAGAAAAAGTTGCTAACGAGAGAGCCGATTTTTTTATAAAATCTTTTTTTGCCATAGGATAATTCCTTTGTATTATTTGATTTTTAATCGTCCAAAATTTTAGCATGATTAAGATTACAAATCTAATACAAATTAATAAATGATTTATAGTTTATTAAAACTAGATATCTCTATAAAAGTTTATTCAGAATTGATAATGAATTAAAAATGGAACAGTTTAAACTGTTCCGCAGGATTATTAAGTTTTTATTTATTTTGTTAAAGTGCCAATAAATTTTTCAGCAGTAGCTTTGCCTTTTTGATTTATATCGCTTCTTCTAATAACTTTCCAAATTGTTAAAAAAATAATATATAAATCTAATTTTAATGAAATATTTCTAGCATAAAAAACATCATATCTAAAACGATTTTTCCAACTTAAATTATTTCTGCCTTTAATTTGTGCAAGTCCAGAAATACCAGATTTGACGGAATGTCGCTCTTTTTGAAAATTAGAATATCGAGGCAAATATTCGATTAAGAGCGGTCGAGGTCCAATAAATGACATTTCGCCAAATACAACATTCAAAAGTTGAGGCAATTCGTCAAGTGATAAACTTCTAATAATTTTGCCAAGACCTTTTAGTCGCATTTCATCAGGTAGCAATTCCCCATTTTGGTCTCGTTCATTTGTCATTGTTCTGAATTTCCAAATTTTAAAAATTTGTTCGTTTAAACCTGGACGAGATTGTCTGAAAAAAATTGGCGAACCGATAAAAAGACGAATCAATAAAGCTGTTAATAAAATTACAGGTAATAATAAAATTAAAAGTGTAATTGCGAATAATTTATCTAAAATAGGTTTGAAAAAATTTCTATAAAACATTAATTGAAAACCTCATCATTTTAAATCTTTCACCCATAAAAGCTGGATCAATCAAAATTTTTGCACGATTTAATTCAGAATTATAAACTTGATTATTACTTTTTTTAAAATATCTTCAAGTAAATCAGTAATTCCAAATTCAACAAGAGCTTTCATTTGAGTTTTGTAATCTACAAAATTCCAATTAGCCAAAATAAAAGAATCTCGCAAAAATTCAAAATGAACATCAAAAGTTATATCACTAATTTTATAAAAATGGTTTAAATTCAAACTATCTTGAAATATTTTAAAAAACGGAACTGTTTGATGTTTTTGATAAACTCTAACTGAAAAATCATTTCGATGTATTAAATCGCCATAATCAAAAGTTATAAATTCAGCTTTGCCATTATTTATTATAGATTTTTGCATAGTTTTAGCAAAATTATAATAATCATATACTATTTCTCCACGATTAAAATTATATTTTTTTGCAATTTCGAGAATTTCTTTAAAATCGCGAATATCTTCAATATTATTTACTTCTGATATATCTAAAAATTCAATTATATTTTTAGATATATTAAAAAATGCCAATTTATTTTGATAAATCAAATCGCAAGGAAAAGCATCAAAAATTTCATTTGCAACGAAGAAAATCTCACTGCTTTTTAAATTATCGAGAGATTCTAAAATCTCAATTTTAATTTGATCTCCAAATGCATTTTTTAAATATTCAGTTTGAGCTTCACGAAGATTTTTATATTTTTCAATAATGACAAATCTCATTAAATATATTAAATCTGGTTCATAAGTATAAATAATTTGAATAATATCAGCGATGAGGTAACCGTGATGAGCTCCAATTTCGCAAACAGTTAAATTTTGAGAAAACTTTTTATTTTTGATACTTTTTAAAATTTCAAGTGCGATAGAACCGCCAAATAAAATAGAACTAGAAACAGCTGTATAAAAATCGCCGTTTTTACCAATTTCACGATAATTTGTATAATAGCCATCGGCTCCGTAGAGCCAATTTTCCATATATTTTTTAAATCGCATTAAAATTTATGTTTTTCACACATAACACTATTTGTAGAAATATCATAATATTTTATATAAAACTCTTTATCTTTCATACTAGAACCATATTTTATAGTTCCAATATTTTTAAAAGTTGATTGGTTATAAACATAAAAATTAGTATATTCGCCAGAAAAGTTTCCACTTGGTTTTGGATATAAAATTACGATTCGGGATAAATTCGCACTATCAAGCTGATTGAATGATTGCACATTAATATAGTTATCAGGACTATTTATACTTGAATCTGCAGTTGGACTCCAGCCGTCAGCAACATATTCATAAGTTTTCGAATCTAATTGAACTGAACCACAAGCAAACTGTAATAATTTATTCGTTAAAACTTGTTCATTTGTTTTATCAACTTTTATAACAATTGGATATTCGAGCCAATAATCTGGTTCCATTGTTGTATCTGTAATACGAATTGTTAAGTTAGATTCACCCTCTTTTAATCCAGAAACTTTAAAGTCAAAACCAATTCCATCAGTTGTTCCAGATGTAAAATTAATTGTGCCGATTGGAACTGCATCAAAATTAGAACTACTTTCAGAAATAGAAAAGTTTAAAGTATCTCCTCGAGCATTCGAAACTCGCATTGTTAAATTCACTTCAGTACCTTCAACAACAGTATAATTTCGTTTTAATTCTAAGACCTGAATAGGGTTTTCTACAGCTATTTTTATAGTTTTAGCTTCAGCATGTCCGCTATTTTGAATCGCAAAAGTAAAATAACCTCCTCCGAGAGTTCGATTTGCTGTAATTTTTACAGAATATTTTCTCGTTGTTGCAGTTGAAATATCTTTTATTTCGCCAAGAGTAAAAATCTCACCATTTCCAAAATCTCCAACAATATCAGCCATAAAATCGCTGAAATATTTTGAAGTTGTAAAAACCACTTCAGTTGATTCGCCATATAATAAAAGCAGATCGCCACTTACATTTGAATCAAGACTAAATTTATAATTTACAGTTGGATTTGTTGTTCCTCCACCAGTTGAACTATTATTATCTGTATTTCCATTACTGTTATTATTTTCTGTCGAATTATTATCAGTAGAATTATTGTCTAAACCATTATCAATTTTTATAGGATTTCCACTTGAATATAGCCATGATTTTATATTAATTTGATAAGAATATTCGCTTTTTACTCCATTAGCACTACTAACAATTAAATTCAATTTATCTTGAAGAGTTCCAGTAAAATTTTTAATAGTAATTGGATTTTTATAAGGATCTTCGATTAAAAGTGAATTTTTATCTAAACTCCATTGATAATTTAAAGTATCTAACTCTTCACTTGAACAAATATCATGATCGAGTTTTGATCTAATAGAATTTAAAAGTTCAGATGTTTGATATTTATAATAATTAAGCCATTGTATAAAATCGCTGTTATTTATAAATTCAGCTAAAGTTTTAAAAGAACTTAAATTACTATATTTATAATTTAAATTATCCCATAATTTATCGAAGTTTTCGTCAATTACAAGATTTAAAAGTGGGGCAAAATTGTTATCAAAACTATAACTATCATTATAGTAAGTGCCTAAAAGTTCGTTTAATGTTTTACCTCCTGTTGTAAAAACTGTATAAAAACTTGTATAATTATTATTTGTAAATCTTTTAAGTAACATATCGAAGTTTGCTTTAGATTCATTCGATTCATTATCGTCAAGATTTTTAACTCCGAATTTACCATAAAAGAATTCACCATTTTTTGAGAAGTTTTTATCAGAAAAATTATAATCTGTTAATAGTGTTGATTGAGAATCAGCAATATAATATTCGATGAGGTTTGAAAAATTCTCACGACCAAAATTAGATATATAATTTTTTAATATATTTGAAAAATTCATATCATCTCGATAATATGTTTCTAATAGTGTTAAATTCTCACCTCGCAAATCACTTTGATAATAATTCAAAAGTTTTGAGAAATTATTATCTTTTAGTAATTTATATAAATTATTAAAAGAGTCACTACTGTAACCATATTGTTTTTGATAATTTAAAAATAGGCTATCAAACGAATAACTAATATCGAGATTTAATAATTTTGTAAAATTATTATCACTGACTTGATTTTTAAAATTAGTTATAGACTCGTTTAATTCATTATATTTATCAATAGCATTATAATATCTAGTAAAAAGTTCGATAAAACTTCTATTTGTCATATTGAAATCTAAGATTAAATCTTTAAAGTCATTTGTGCAAACCTCTTTTTTCATTAAAGAACTATCAAGAAGTGCTGTTGCAATTACTCTATCAGATTTGAAAACAAGTGATATGTTATTTACAACTGGAGCAATAGAAAATGATATTTTATTATTCTGTTCATATAGTTTAAAAAATATAGTTGTTAAATCGCCAACACTATTATTTAAATCAAGACGATTTTCAAAAATGATATTATCAAGTGTGCCACTAAAATTTACATCAAAAGTTAATTCACTTTTGAATCTAAAATCTAAACTACCATTAGTTTGAGAAAATGTACCATATTTTTTTAGAGCTTCATCTGGAGTTAATTTCCAATTAACAAATTCACTATTTGGATTTGTAATTGTAAAAGTGATCTGTTTTCCTTGAGAAGAGCCACTATTACCAATTATTGAAGCTATTGAAGGTGTTAAAACTGTTGCTTCAGTTTGTGCTAAACTCAAAGGAATCACAATCGAAGAATCAGAAATATCCAATTCGTCTATTACTTTGCCAGAAAAAATTCGATAACCTCTACTATCAAAACCTTCTGCAATGAAAGTTATATTTATACCTGTTGGAATATCATTTAGTTGAAATTCCCAATTGCCTGAACTATTTTTAAATATATTTTGATCAACATAATAATTTTTTTGACTGTCAAAAATAGTTATTAAAACTGATGATAGATCGCTAAACTTAACTCGTTTAGTCTCTCTTACAGATTCTGTTTCTCGAGACAATATGCTTTCGTCATATCCTATTTTGAGAGTTAAATTTACTCTTTGAATAGTTGTCTCTTTTCCAGAATCAAGAACTTTATCAACTCCTCCGCCACTTCCGCAACCTAAAAATAGAATTGAAAAAATAGCAAAAAAGAGATAATTACGAAAAATTAACATGAAAAACTCCGATAGTGCTAAGTGCTGAAATTATAACGATCTATCGGAAACTATTCTCTATTTTTATAATTAAAAATTTATATTTTTAATTATTATCGCAATTTGCCTCTTCAGGAATTGGAGATTCACCATTTTTTATAATGGCTCTTAAAAACGAATTAATAGGTAAGTTAGCAGGTAATTTTATAGCATAAGGGTTTCCACTATGAACACTTTTTAATTCTATGCCATCTTCACGAATAATTTTATGAAATTTTATTCGCCAAATATTTTCTCGTAAATATATATCTCCGATTTCATTTTGTACCTCATCAATATAACTATCGTTAGGTGAAACGATTTCAAGTTCTTCTTCTGGAAAAATAGAAAAACGACATAAAAAATAACCATCTTTTAAGACTATTCCAGAAACTTGATGAGTTCCCATTAACATTGTCTCATTTATATTTTGAGTATCATTTCTTTCAAAAGGCTTATGAATTAGATAACCATCTGTAAAACCTCGACTTTGAGTAGAATTCAATTCAGTTTGATAAATTTCAGGATTAAATTTTCCCGCAATTGTGTCATCAATTGCTTTTCGATAAGTTTTCGCAGTGATTGCTGTGTAATATGGACTTTTTGTTCTACCTTCAATTTTTATAGAATCAATAGCATCAGATTCTATAATCTCTTTTATATAACTAGCCAAATTTAAATCTTTAGCATTCATTATATAAGTTCCAATACCTTCATCTTCTTCAAGTTTTAAAAGTGTTCCAGTTTCAGGATTTTCAGCATATAAAATATATGGAAAACGACAATCATTTGCACAACTTCCACGATTTGGCACTCGACCATTTTGAAGAGAACTAATTAAACAACGACCGCTATAAGCAAAACACATTGAACCATGAACAAAGATTTCAATTTCAAGTTTTGGAATATCTTTTTTAATAGCGATGAGGTCGCGAAGTGAAATTTCCCGAGCTGAAATAATTCGAGTTACACCCAAATCATAATAAAAACGGGCATCTAACGAATTAAGAACATTTGCTTGAGTTGAAAGATGCAAAGGCATTTCTGGAGCTATTTTTCGAGCCATTGCCAAAACTCCTGGAGTTGAAACTATAAAAGCATCAGGTTTTAAATCTCGCATTTTTGCAATATGGTTTTCTAGTAATTTGAGTTGCGAATTAAATGGAAATCCATTAATTGTTACATAAACTTTTCGATTTCGAGCATGGGCATATTCAATACCCTCTTCAAAATCTTCCATTGAAAAATCTTTTCCAGCTCTAATTCGTAATGAAAAATGACTAACACCTCCATAAACAGCATCAGCACCATAATCGATAGCAATTTTTAATTTTTCGAGATTTCCAGCTGGAGATAGTAATTCTGGTTTTTTGAGATTGTTAAGTTTAAAGTTCAAACAAATATTCCTTTTTTTGCAATTTTACAGAGTCTTTTAATAAAAAATATATTATAATCACAAATATAAAATAATATATTTTATAAACTTTTTTTCAAAGGTTCAAATGAATATAAGAAAATCTCGAAATTTTATTTCGCCGTTTATTATGACGACTGCACTTTTAACTACTGCCACAATGAGTGGAGCAACAATTTACAAAGGTTGGAATCTTTTAGGTTCTGGTAACTCTTCAATTGAACTTTCAAATTCGTTTTCTCAAAATCAAGATATTTCATATGTTTGGACATACAAAAATGGTTCTTGGTCTGTTTATGGAAATACAAATCTTGCTAAACAGAATATTTCTGATAAAAATATAACTACAATATCATCTATTCCTGCTCAAAGTGGTTTTTGGGTTAAAAATGAAGGTTCTAATAATATAGAACTGAATTTATCAACCTCATCAACAGTGGCAAATAGTAATGACATTGTTTTATCAAAAGATTGGAATTTATTATCTGCAACTAACAAAATTGACTTAACTAAAAGTTTTGGTTCAAATTCTAATATTTCAATAATTTGGACTTATGACAATAGAACTCAAAGTTGGGGTGCTTACAGTAATAATAATTTAATAAAAGATACTATTAAAATTCAACATCAAAGATCTGTTTCATATGTAGAAAATGGTTCTGCTTATTGGGTTTTAAATAATGGTTCTGAAGTAAATATTAAAACCGAAGACTATAAATTAATCCAAGAAATAAATACAACAAAATTACTTTTAAAAGGTAGTTCTGTTTGTGCTGATGGTGGAAAAATTGTTACAACTCAAAAATATGTAGATTTAGTTTTAGATAGCGAAACTAATACAACTTTATGCGGTTTAAATGAAGTTAAAATTTCTACTGGAACATATACAGATGCAAATGGTTCAATTTGTCAAAATTACAACAATATAGTCTCTTTTATTGATAATGAGATAGCTTATAATTACACTAGTAATAGTTGTCCTTGCATAAATTGTTCAGTTGGAACTCTTTTAATAAGTATTGCTGATGCAAATTCTTCTGGTTGCTCTTTTGGTGGAAAATCACAAGTTACTGATGTTAATGGCTCTTTATATAAAGAAAATAATTGTTATAGCTACACTGAATATTTAACTCAAAATAATTATCAAGAATTTGCAAATGAGTTTAATCAAACAGTTCAAATTAATGATCCAATTTGTTCATTAGGTGGTATAAAAACTACTTTAGTTAAAAGTGTTGGATCATATGCTGGTGAAAATAATATATCTGTTGATATAAATTATGTTTGTAATACAACTACATCAATAGCTCTAAATAAAGGTTTAATGCCAGTTACAACATCAATAGAAACTAATTTGTCAAAAGGCGATACTCAATGTTTTTATGGTGGTAAATCAACTGAATTTATTACAAAACTTGATAATCTTGAAACAAATCGTTGGACAAATATTGAATGTTATTCATATGCAACTTATTCAAGAGATCAAAATATTGGAACAATTATTGAAGCTAATATTACTTTACCAGTTGGTGATGAGACTTGTTTAAATGGTGGAATTGAAACTAAATTTACTCAAAAAATAGGCACTTTAAAAGATGGAGCTGATATTAATAAAACTTGGTCTCAAATATCTTGTAATTTAGAAACTGTTAAAAAAGCTTTAAGTAAAACTTCAATTGCTGATGAGGTCTCTTTTGTTGTTTCACCTGAACTTCAAACTCGTCAAATTAGCAATAATCTTGTTTTAATTGAAACTCATGATCTTCCTTCAGCAGTTATTACTATTGACAAAAATAATACTGTTGAAAATATTATTGATGATATTAGCAATGATATAAAAAAGAGTTCAAATGGTAAAATAACCGAAGTTTCTACTCAAAAATCTAATAATTGCGATAATTCAGTTGCAACCGAATTAACAATTTTAAATACAGAAAAAACAGATTCTAAAATTATTCTTAATGATATTTTAAAAGTTATTTTAGGCACTTCTAATATTTCGATTAATTCAAATACAACAACTTTAGCTGATTTCTTTAAAGCTAGAATCGTTTTAACTGAAGTTAATGGCAAACTTTTTGCTTCTGTTTCAGTAATTGACAACTCTCTTTATGGCGAATTATCTGGCAAAATGAAAAATATTACTTCATGTAATAACTTTCAGAAAAAAGAATATAGTGTTTTAAATCATTCACAAACTTTTGAATCAAATGGTTCTAAAATAAATGCAAATGTTCTTTTTGTAATTGATGATTCAGGAAGTATGAGTGATGATCAAAATGCTGTAAAACAGGCTATTACAGATTTTGGCAATGAATTTGAAAAAGCAAATTTAGGTTTTAGAGCTGGAATTATCACAACTGGAGAAGGTATTAAAAATACTACTTTACAATCTAATAACTATAATAATTACGGTTATTATGGATACTACTACTATAACATTGATACTGCTAATGAAGTTCTACTTACAACTGGTGTTATAGAAAATAATCTATCTTTATTAAAAGAAAAAAGTATAGTTGGTATCTATGGTAGTGGCACTGAAACAGCTATTTTCAACTCTGAATATACTCTTTCTCAAGGTGGCTTAGCAAGAACTAAATTCGATATTAATGATTCTTCTCAAATGAGTGTAATTATTATCAGTGATGAACCAAGTCAATATATTGATCGTTCTGGTGGCAAAGTTTTTGATCCAAAAAATAATATTTTTGTAAGCAATAATTGGAAAGTTCATGTAATCGTAGCACCAGAAGATACAAGTTCTTTATATGGTTCTTATTATTCTTCTTGGTATGGACCTGGTCAATATGATGATTTGGCTGATGCAACTGGTGGAATCGTTGGAAATATAAACAATAAAAATCCTCAAAACAAACTTGATTTTTCAGACATTATGTCAAAAATAGCTTCTGGAATTTCTGGTGATACAGTAGGTATTAAACTTGAAAAAGACTCTGTAATTGTATCAACAATTAGTGTTAAACTCAATGGAACTATTTTAAATATGAGTGAAACAAATGGTTGGCGATATGAAGATGGAAGTAATTCCATTGTAATTGTTGGCACAAAATTACAAGCTGGTGATAAACTGGAAATTAGTTTTTCTTATACAAAAAAAGCTGAAATTATTTAATAGTTTATATATTTAATCTCTAAATATTTCTTTTCAATCGGAACAGTCTTTTATGGCTGTTCCAATTTACAAAACACAAAACTTTCTCATTTAGAACTATTAAACCCTATTAACAATAAACAATAATTTATATTATATATATTTAGCTATTGATATTAAAGATGATTTACTTTATAATTATTTAAATTTAAAAATTTAGGAGGTATGAGTTGATGAAGCTCGTATTTATGTTTTTAGTGCAATTAGCACTTTTGCCACAACTTTGGAGTGATTGGGGAGTGCAGTTCGGCACATCTTCAAATGACTATTCAACAGAAATGACAACAGATAAAGAGAATAATATTTATCTTACAGGATATACAAACGGTTCTCTTTCTGGTTCTAATGTTGGAAATACTGATATTTGGATAGCCAAATATAATATTAATGGAACTCAAATTTGGATTAAACAATTTGGTTCGACTCTAGCAGATAATTCACAAGAAATCACAACTGATTCACAAGGTAATATTTATATTGGTGGTTCTACTTATGGAGATATAGCTAATACAAATATTGGAAATGAAGATATTTGGTTTGCTAAATATGATAGCAATGGCAATCAAGTTTGGAAAAAACAATTTGGGACTAAAGGTTATGATTTATTGCAAGGGATGGCAATAGATACAGATGGTAATATTTATCTTAGTGGATATACAAATGATAATTTTAATCTAACTGGTTCAAATGCTGGACATAATGATATTTGGTTAGCTAAATATGATAAAGATGGTCAAGAAAAATGGATACAACAATTTGGTTCAGCTGGAGAAGACTATTTACAAGAAATAGCTCTCGATTTATTAGGAAATATTTATATGACTGGATATACTGAAGGTTCTTTAGTTGGAAGTGGAAAAAATACAGGAGCTTCAGATATTTGGTTTGCTAAATATAATAGTGCTGGAACTCAACAATGGATACAACAATTTGGTTCTATAACAGAAGATTTTTCATATGGAATTACTGTTGATTCAATTGGCAATATTTATCTTACTGGAATTACTTTTGGTTCTTTAACTGGTACAAATGCTGGAGCTTCGGATATTTGGTTAGCTAAATATACAAATAGTGGTACTCGACAATGGATTAAGCAATTTGGTACTACTTTAGCAGATAATTCTCAAGGAGTTATTATAAATTCTGCTGGTAATATTTATCTTACTGGTTATACTAAAGGATCATTAACTGGCACAAATGCAGGAAATGAAGATATTTGGCTTGCTAAATATTATTCTAATGGAAATCAAATTTGGAAAACTCAATTTGGTTCTTCTGCAAAAGATTTTTCATATGGAATTACAGCAGATTCACAAGGTAATGCTTACATGACTGGAACTTCACTAGGCTATTTTTTCAATTCAAATGCTGGAAGTTCTGATGTTTGGTTAAAAAAGATAGATACTATTCCACCAATAGAAATAAATATATCTCTATCTTATGGCAATAATGATTGTATTTACGGCGGTATCAAAACAGTTACTGGAGTTGATGAAAATAATGATTCAAATTTAATTGGTGATGAAATCATAGATACAAAAGATACTTGTTTTAATATTCCTGATACTCTTGAAAGAAATGAATCTCTTCTTTTTGGTGATGTAAATTGTTTTTATGGCGGTATCAAAACTTTATCTGGACTCGATAAAAATAGAGATGGTAATTTATCTTATAACGAAGTTGATGATTCATATTATATTTGTGATGAATCTAAACATTCTCTTATTGAAACATCTTTTTTATCTAATGACTCTAATTGTTCTAATGGTGGAAGTCTAATCAAAATAGGTTTTGATTTAAATTATGATGGAAAACTTCAAAATAATGAAATTGTTAATAGTCTTAAACTTTGTAACGGAACAAATGGTTCAAATGGAACAAATGGTTCAAATTCAATTGTAAAAACAACTCTAATTACTGCTGGAGCTATTTGTTTAAATGGTGGTTCTAAAATTGAAACTGGTTTGGATTTGAATAGTAATAATGTTCTTGATTCTAATGAAATTACCTCATCAACTAATATCTGTAATGGAACAACTACAATAAGTGATTCAAATAGTTCAAATGGTTCAAATGGTTTAAATGGTTCAAATGGTTTAAATGGTTCAAACGGTATAAATGGTAAAAATTCAATTATCAAAACAACTATAATTACTGCTGGGGCTATTTGTTCAAATGGCGGTTCTAAAATTGAAGCTGGTTTAGATTTTAACGGTAATAATATTCTTGATATTGATGAAATCACATCATCTTCTAATATTTGTAATGGTTTAAACGGATCAAACGATTCAAATAGCACTAACGGAACAAATGGTAAAAATTCAATTATTAAAACAACTGCAATTACTGCTGGAGCTATTTGTTTAAATGGTGGCTCTAAAATTGAAGCTGGTTTGGATTTGAATAGTAATAATCTTCTTGATTCTAATGAAGTAACTTCATCAACTAATATCTGTAACGGTTTAAACGGATCAAATGATTCAAATGGAACTGGTGGAACAAATGGCAAAAATTCTATGATCAAAACAACTGTAATTACTGCTGGGGCTATTTGTTTAAATGGTGGTTCTAAAATTGAAGCTGGTTTAGATTTTAATAGTAATAATGTTCTTGATTCTAATGAAGTAACTTCATCAACTAATATCTGTAATGGTTTAAACGGATCAAATGATTCAAATGGAACTGGTGGAACTAATGGTTCAAACGGCACAAATGGTCAAAATTCTATAATTAAAACAACAGCTATAACTGATGCAAATATTTGTATTAATGGTGGAACTCTAATACAAACAGGTTTAGATAGAAATTATAATAATATTCTTGAAATTGATGAGGTTGAAAATTCTCAAACTTTATGTTTAGCAATTCAACCAATAACTGAAAATATCACTGTTGAAAAACTAACTAATTTAGAACTTAAAAAAGGTTGGAATCTTATTGCTCTTGATAAAAATCTTTCAAATATTTCAAGTTCAATATCAATTATTTGGCAACAATTAACAGATGGAAATTGGAGTGCTTTTTCACCAAGTGGCGAATATTCAGCGAGTATTTCTTCAAATGGATTTAGAACAATTTCTAAAAAACTATCTGCAAAAAATGGAACTTGGTTCTTAGCTAATAAAGATATTAATATTTCAAATGAACCTCCTTTAGAAGTAAATGGTTCAGTTTCACCAAGTTTTCCAAATCTTTCAGGAAAATTGGGTTGGAATTTAATGGGGGCAACTCGAACAATTCCTGCAAAAGCTCTTTACTGTTCTGAAGGTTCAAAAACTGTTGTTTGGAAATATAAAAATAATCAGTGGCTTCTTTTTGTAGAAAATATAGATCCAGTTTTATATCCAAATATGTTTGAAAAATTAGAACTTGGTCAAGGTTTTTGGCTACTTTGTAAATAACCTCATTATTAATCTCTAAATATTTCTTTTCAATCGGAACAGTCTTTTATGGCTGTTCCAATTTACAAAACACAAAACTTTCTCATTTAGAACTTTTAATAAAATAGCCTTTCCAAGGCTCTAATAATTTAATTTTAGGCAATTGTGAATTATTAAAATCAGCTAAATATTCCCATTTATAATTTTTAGAATCAAATCCTAAAATTTGATAATCTTTTAAATAATCAAACATAGTTAAAGATGAATTTGTTATAGAAATTAGCTTATAATTATTATCTATATTTTCAAAATTATTATTAGTATTAATTGAAATTTTGTTAATTGAAATATTTTCATCTTTTGCACTTAAAACCCAAGCACCTTCACCAGCCATTAAAATATCACTATATATTTTTTGACTATTTAATATTTTGAGATATAAAGCATTATTCGAATAACCAAAAAATTGATTATCTCTAAAAATCCAAACAAATTGATCAGTAAAAATTTCAGATAAGTTTAAAGATTCTGAAAGTGGATTACTGATGAGGTTCCAACCCTGAAATAATTCGAATTTAGCAATATTTTTATTTAAAATATTTGAAAATAAAATATTTTGTGATAAATTTATTAATCCATTACTATTATCAAACTCGAATTGAGCATATTGATCATTTGAGTTTAATAAATAACTATTTTGATGTTTATTAAAAAAGAAAAATCCATATTCGCCAACTGAAATATTATTATTTAAATTATATAAATATGGTTCTGGATATCCTATTTTTCCATCATTAAAAGCAGTTCTAATATTTAAAATCGCTTTGCCATACTCAGTCATTGAATTATTAAAACTAGAATCATATTTTTTTATTAAAGATAAAAATGTAGTATTAATGTCAATATTATTTAATGGAACTTGCAAAATAGATAAATTATTATCTCGTTCGATATAAAACTTAAAAAATATAGATTTACCATATTCACTCGAACCATCATGAGATTCAAGCGATTTAGATATATTAGATATATAATTATCAATTAAAGATATATAATCATTGTTATCTGGATAAACCTCATCTTCCATTGCAACCGCTGAACCTTCAAGAAACCATTGATTTTTATACCAAATTTCATCACTCATTTCATCTTTATTAAAATAGCTGAATTGAACTGCATGAAAAAGTTCATGAGCAAAAGTAACTTCTAAAAGTTTTGTTGATAAATTTGGATTTATAACTATAAACGAAACATTATTTGAATATGTGTCTGTATATCCAGCATATCGTGAAACATCAAGAGAAATATATCTATTATATGCAAAATTATAAGCATTTTTATTTGCAATATAAATATCTATTTTATATAAATCAGAACCATTAATTGGTTTAAAACCTAATTTATTAATAATATGATTAAAAGAGTATTCAGCAATATTAATAATTTTAGTCATTAGTTCTTTAGTTAAAATTGAATTTGAATTTGAGTTACCGACAATAACTCGAAAATGGTCAGATTTAAGAAAAAAGTTTTTACTATCTGATGAACTATTATTTTCATGAAGCGAAGGGTAATCTATTATAGATTTAATAATTTTACTGTGATTATTATCTCTTCTTTGAAGAGGTTGATCTACGATAGCAAAAACAAAAGATGGAATAATAGTTAAAAGAATTGTTTTTTTCATTGAGTAATTTTTGTATGTAATTTAAAACTCCTCTCGATAGATATTGCTAACTATCAAGAAGAGTGAAAAGTAAAAGGAGAGTGGATTAAAGTTTAAAAGCTAATTTTTGAGTAAAGTTATAAACTTGGAACTTCTGGAGCTTGTGGAAGAACTCTATTTGATGTATTTGTTTCATCTACATAAATTTCTTTTGTGTAACTGTTTTTAGAGCCATTAACATCAATATTGAAAGTAATTTCATGATTACCAGTTGCTGTTGGAATCCAATTTGTTGAACGAGTTGTAGAGAGCAGAACATTTGGCATATATGTATTGTTTTCATCATAGTATGAATCGAACCATTCATATTTTGCATTTGTATAATTGTAATCTGATAAATCAGGAGTTAAAGTATAATGGCCTTTTGTTACTAATGTCTCATTGATATCGTAGATTTCAAAATCTGGAACTGAAATAGCAGAAGAATCAAAAACTGAAAGATTTAAGTCAATAGAACCAGTAGCAGTTAAGTCAATTGATATAGCTTTAAGATTATATTGTTCACCTAATTCAAGATCAGGATAAACAATGTAATTATTAGCCACTAAATCACTGAATTCAGCTTTACCTTCATTATTTGTCATTTTTGTAGCAATCAGCTGATATTTTGTTGTATAAAGTGAAACATAAGCATTATCAATTACAGAACAAGTTTCTCGAGTTTGATTTTTATCTTCATCACAACCATTTAATTCAACTGTTAAAGTTTTTAAAGTTTCACCAGTTGGAATCCATTTGATTTGAGTATCTCTTGACCAATCATAAGCATAATTTGGATTAATAGCGATCAGATAGAAGTTATTAACACCTTTATCTAATTGAACTGGATAATTTGCCAAAACATAAGTATGTTCAGTGCCAGTAACTTTTGTGAAATAATTAGCCTCTTTAGAGATATTAAAGTCATGCATAACATCATTAACTACATAATAGAGAGAACCGTCACCATCAAAATCAAAGTTGCTAACTGTTGCATTGATATAAATTCGTCCATCACTATTTGCAACTATTGAATTTAACTCTCCAACTGTATCAAATAATGGAGCACCAGAAACAGCACTTTCACCAACTAACATTTCTACTGAAAGATCTATTTTTGCAGTTTGAGCAGAAGGAACTGTAACAGGTATTTGTTCAGAATAACCTTTAAGTTTGCCCTCTTTATCTAAGAACATAGCCACTAATTTATAGTTTTCTTTAGCTTTTAGATTCTCAAGAACATATTCAGCTTCAGCTTTACCATCTTTATTAATAGAAGCAGTAACTGTATTAATATATAAATCGTCAAATGTATATATATCTATAAGAACTGTTGAATCAGGATAAGCAGAAAGATTGAAATCTCTAATAGTTCCAGCAATGTTACCAATATTTGGATTATATTTGATAATTGCAGAAGAAGATCTACTAATTCCAAGTTGATTTGCAACTTCAAAATAGACTTCATTTAAACCAATCTCAAGAGGTAAGAAAATGTCAAGTTTTGTATCAGTTAAAGCTGTTTTTGCAAATTTAACTTGTTTGCCATTAACATAAGCAACTATTTCAGCACTACTTGTTAGCGATTTAAGATCAGCAGTTTGACCATTATCAGTTAATTTATCAAATGTTTCGATAGAAACTTTAGCTTTACCTGTTTCCATATCAACAGCATAATCAAGAACAGATGTTGTTGCAAGTCTAGTTGGTTGCTCATTGCTATCTTTTAAAGAAATCGTAATTGTTCTATCGCTAGAAAAATTGTTGATTGTTTTAATAACAGGAATATAATTACTACCAGGAACTTCAACTCTAATTATTCTATTTGAACCAGCTCCACCGATAACATTTTGGAATGTTGCAGATGAACCTTGAATTTTAGAAACAGATTCAGATTCAGCTAAGTTTTGAGCAGTTTTGATTCCATCAACAGAGATAATTGCATTAGCAATTACAGCAGATTTGTTACCAGCATCTTCAACTTTTACAGTTAAGTTATAAACAGGTTTAGTTTTAATTTTAAGATCAAATCGTTTAATATCTTCTCTTTCAGAAGTATTAACCTCATCGATTTTATAGCTTGGAACATTAACAGATGGAGAATTGAAATAACCTAATTTACTAGCTTCAATTCTTAATAGCGAAATATGTATTGTCGTTTTTATAAATACCAAAATCCATTTCAACTGGAGAGAATTCGCATAAACCGACTCTGTCTGTAACATCATATTGAATAGCAGGAGTATAAACTGGTTTAGATGTAACAACACGATCAATTATTACATAATCTTTGAAAGTTTTGCCTGTTGCTTCTGAACGACCTTTAAGATCGATATAAGCTCTATCTCGCAATTGGAATTTTTGACCACTATCTGTAACTTTTAAATCAAGTGTAGGGATAATATCAAGTGAAAAACCATCATCAAACAATATCTCATTTTCGTATTTAGCTTTACCAGTTGCATTAACTTCAGTTAAAATTTTAGAAAGAGGCATTGCAAGTTTTTCTAAGAATTTATTTGAGCTAACAACTTGAGCAATTTTGTCAATATTAAGTTTTGTATTTGTAGATTTTTGAACAGAAATTAAACTTTCGATATTGTCATTAGCAATATCAGTTTCAGAAGAATTTCCATCACCATTTGCTAAAACCCATTTATAACCATCGTTGCCATCTTTTGCAATAGCAACATTAACAGAATTACCATCTTGTAACTCTATAGCTGAAACAACAACAAAACCCCAATCAACATAATTTAAAGTATAGTCTAATGGATTAAAAACTGTATCATATTTTGCTCGTAAATAGCCTACATCTTTATTACCAATAACTCTCATTGATTCTAATATTTTGTCAATATCATTACTAAGAACATCTTCATTCCAATTTAATACATTCTCTTGCTCCAATTGAAGTTATATTTAGCTCATCAAGTGATTTAAATAAGTCTTTTAAAGTGTTAAATTTGCCAAAGGTATGATAGTTGTTGTCATTAATTTTAGCCCAACTGTCATCGTTAAAATCATTTGTTTTAATTGCAAAACTATGTTCTTGACCATTTAATTCACCAACAACCTCTTTATACATTCCAGCAATATCTATCTTTGTAGCAATATAACCAATTGAAGGATATTTTCTATCTTCATTGATTGCATAATTTTTACCAAGATTATCTTTACTAGCTAAATCAGTTGCAACTTCGATAAAATCAGCTTGTTGATCGCCATTGATATCGTGTTCAACTTGAACTGCAATATCAAATTGACCACTCGCAGCAATTTTGACATCATCAAAATCAGAAGCTAATGGCGATTTCATTGCTAGAGCAATAATTTGTTCATAAGCTAAAAAGTTTCCATTAGTAGCAAGTGAACCCTCTTTGATAAGAATCCATCTCTCTTCAGAAACTCTATTTAAAACTCTTGAAGGTTGTTTAGTTACAGTTGAAGGTTGTTTAGTTACAGTTGATGAATTTAGATCATCTTTATGTTTTTTGATAAACCAACTATATTGTGCTCCAACAATTCCACCAACTTCGATACCAACTTTTTCAACATCATTAACAAGTCGTTTAACATCTTGATTAACAGTAGCAAGAGCAATTGGTGCAATTAGTTCTACATTTGCATTAGCAACAGCATAACTATTCTCATCTTTGACTTCACATTTGATTGTTGCATATTTTGGAGGAGCTAACATTTCTAATGTAATATCAGTTGTTGATTTTCCATCTGAATCAGGAGTTTTAAGAGATGATAAATTCAAAGTTTTTGCAACAGGATAGTGATTTCCTTCAAGTGCAGAAATTGTAAAATCTTCAATAGCACCTTGAGCTGATAAAAGTGTAAATGTAGCTATTCCGTTTGCATCAACATTTTTAATTAGTTCAACTCCACCATTTCCTCTAACGAGTTTAACAGCAGATTTAGTTAAATTTGTAGTTGATCCAGCTTCAAGAACTTTAATTTGAAGAGTATATTCGTTAGGTCTTAAATCTGGAGTTTCATTTTTTGCTTGTTTATAATATGCAAACATTGGTTGAGGTCCAGTAAGAACACCATTGCTTGTTTTAATTAAAGCATTAAATTTCTTGCCACCATCTTTAAATACTGTTTTTTCTCCATTGCTAAGAGTAATACCAGTTGCATCTTTTGTAATTAATTCAAAATCTGCTCTTGGAACTCTACTCCAAACATTATTGTTATAAACAAAAAGTTCAATACCATCGCTAATATTACCATCAGCTTTATCAACACCTTTTAATTTATCAAGAAGATCTTTAGTAGTTTTATTTGTGTCATCATCTGTTACTTCAGCTAACATATCAGCAGTTAAAGTAACTCCTAATAATCCAAGAATTTTATTAACATTTTCAGCATAATTTCCTGTATATGAAATAACATCACTCCAAGATTGACCAAAGTTATATTCACTTTTAGCAGTTTTTGCAGAAACACTGATTTTACCAAGAGGAGAAATAGTATATCCAACCTCATCAAATTTAGTTTTGATACTAGAGTAATCAGGTAAAACCGACCAATCAGCACTTTTAACTTTAACAAAAGAACCATCAACAGCTACACCACCAAGAGGAAGATAAATTCCACCTGCTGAACTTGTATAAGTTTTTTCAACTGTTGCTTCTGATAATCGAGATAGAACTCTTCCGCTTGTTTTGTCATCTGTTGAAAAATCACCATCAAGAGCAATTTCACCTGTTCCATCATCTTCACTTAAGAAAATATAATTAGCATTTCCATTACTAGAAATTGTTTGAACAGTAGAATCATATTTATTTTTAGAAATATAAACTTTTTCAGATGTTGGCAAACTTGCTAAATATATAAATCCTGTTGAACTTGTTGAACCGATGAGGTCGCCAATTGAACCATTTGTTTCAACTTTATAAACTTCAGCATCAGCAATAATCGATGGACTTCCACCTTCAGAAACTGAATAAACATAAAGAGAAGCTCCAGAAGTAGCTCTATTTTCTTTTATTTTTTTATCATCAAGTGTATTTGTTAAAATATTCTTTAAAGTATCAGCAAAATTAGATTTTGGATCAACTTGAGAAGATGAATATTTTTGACCATCAACAGTTTTTGAAATAATTACACTTGAAACTTTTGAGTAATCTAAAGATGTTGCCAATTCAGTAGCATTGTTCTCAGTAATTGATTTTTTTAATGCTGAAATATCTTGACCTTCGCGATCAACATATAATTCAACATCTAATCCGTCAGCTGTTTGAACAGTCCCTGCTAATTTTTGGACTTTAACCCAGTAGCCTGAGTTAGAATTCACACTTGTTAAAGAGTTTCTAGCTGAATTAATATTAAAAGTATTTGTAACATTTGTAATGACATCTATTTTTATGCCATCTATTTTTTGTTTTGAAGATATATAAGATTTGATAGAATCAATAGAACCTATATTAGAGTTAAAAGATGTTAAATTCCAACCAGCTGATAATGAAACTTCATCATTGCTTAAAGGTGTTCCATTTAAAGTAACATTCACATCGGCAGTTGCTTTAACCCAGTAACCTTTACCTACTGAAAGCTTTGTAAGAGAGTTTCTTGTAGCTCCCGCTGTATATGTATTTGTTACATTTGTGATTTTTTGAATCTGTGGATAAGTTTTTACTAGAGTTGCAATATCCCATTCACCAGTTGATGACATGGATTTTTCTTGAACCCCAACTAAATTCCAACCTGTTCGTATATTGACAGTTTGTGCTGTTGCAAGGTTTTGTAATAAAAGACCTGAAGCTACAGCTGATAATAAAAGTTTATTATTCATAAATATCCTTGAAATAATAAAAAGAACGAATTTATAATCTAGTGCAAAATAAATGCACCAGATTAACTAAAAATTAAAAAGTTATTGGAGAACTAATTCACTGTTATTTGTAACAGAAGATGTATCGATTTCAACTGTTTTGTTACCTAATTTAAAGAAAATCTTTTTATTAGCATAAGCAGATGAAAATTTCAATTCAATAAAATTACTAGTATCACCAGCTGTTTCAACAATAAAAACTGTTGTTCCGTCTGTACCTTGAATAGGATCTGTTGGCAATGTTGCGATATCGCTACCCAAACTCATAATTGATGAAGACATTGTTCCAGTTAATGAAACTGCAATTTTATTCTCATTCCAAGCCTACTACTACTCAAATTATAATCAGTTGTAATGTTATAGTTAACAGTTTGATTTTCATCTTTCGGTGCTTCAACAACACTAACAGTTTGGCTTTCTACAGCAGGATCGTTTGTAATTCCATCATTAACCTTAACAGAAACATTATATTCTCCAGTTGTGTTAAATGTATGCGGGAAATTTTTTGAATTAACATTTTGGTTTGTTCCATTAATTTCCCACATATAACTTAACACATCATCATTATCGGCATCAATAACAGAAATATTAAATTCACAACTCTTATTTACTTCACAACTTGAAGGAAATTTAATAACTGTTATAACAGGATCAGAATTCAAAACTGTAATGTTTTGCTCTTTTGTTGTATTTTTGTCGTTAGCAGAAGCTATAACCTTAATTGGATAAACTCCAGATTTAGTAGGATCGAAGTTATAAGTATTACCTGTTCCAACATTTGTTGAACCGTTAAACCAAGTGTAAATTATTGAAGAATCCGGAGTAACATTGCCATCAACTGAAAGATTGAAAGGTTTTGTGCTATAACCTGTAAAGTTATTATCAGCTATTTTAATTGCTGAAAGTTGTGGAGCTCCAAGTGGTAAAACTGTAATGTTAAATTCATTACTTGTTGCTGTTTGACCAATAGAATCGGTAGCTGTAACTTTACAAGCTGAATTTACAGGATCATTATTATTGTTTATAACAGTTCCGCTAATTAGACCAGTTGAAGAATGTATAGTTACATTTGTAGGAGAACAATTTAAACCATAACTTAAAGTATCATTTACATCACTGAAATATAAAGAAGTTGAAATATTAAGATCTTTTCCGCTATATAGTTGAATGGATGCTATTGTTCCAGTAAATTGTGGAGTTGTATTATTATCAAACGGATCAGTCGGTGCTTCAACAACACTAACAATTTGGCTTTTTACAGCAGGATCGTTTGTAATTCCATCATTAACCTTAACAAAAACATTATATTCTCCAGTTGTGCTAAATGTATGCGAGAAATTTTTTGAATTAACATTTTGGTTTGTGCCATTAATTTCCCACATATAACTTAACACATCATCATTATCGACATCACTAACAGAAACATTGAATTCACAACTCTTATTTACTTCACAACTTGAAGGAAATTTAATAACTGTTATAACAGGATTAGAGTTCAAAACTGTAATGTTTTGCTCTTTTGTTGTATTTTTGTCGTTAGCAGAAGCTATAACCTTAATTGGATAATTACCTGATTTACTAACCTTAAAGTTATAAGTTGAACCACTACCAACATTTGTTGAACCGTTAAACCAAGTGTAACTTATTTCAGAACTCGAAGTAATATTACCATCAACTGAAAGATTGAAATATTTGTTGCTATAACCTGTAAAGTTATTATCAGCTATTTTAATTGCTGAAAGTTGTGGAGCTCCAAGTGGTAAAACTGTAATGTTAAATTCATTACTTGTTGCACTTTGACCAATAGAATCGGTAGCTATAACTTTACAAGCTGAATTTACAGGATCGTTATTATTGTTTATAACAGTTCCGCTAATTAGACCAGTTGAACGATTTATAGTTACATTTGTAGGAGAACAATTTAAACCATAACTTAAAGTATCATTTACATCACTGAAATATGAAGAAGTTGAAATATTAAGATCTGTTCCGCTATATTTTTGAATGGATGCTATTGTTCCAGTAAATCGTGGAGTTGTAGTTTTTGTTACACAATAGCCAGTTCCATTAACTTCGTTTGTCATTAAATCGCAAACTAAACAAGTTCCATTTAAATCAAGACCATAACCACTAATATTTAATTCGCAATTATTTATTGGAGTTGTTTGATTACTATTATCAACACATTTACCATTTTCTGAATATTGTGTTGCTGAACAGGTTGGAGTTGTATTATTATCAACTTTAGAAATTATAATATTTCCAGATAGAGAATAGAGTTTTGCAAGATCAAATTTATTGCTAATATTGTTAGATAAATCTCCGCTGAAAGGTGAAACAAGAGAATTATTTGTATCAGCTTTAAATCCATCAAAACTATCTAAACCAGAAACATAAAGAGACATAGTGTAGTTGCCATCTTGAGAGAAGAATCTTTGAGCCAAAGTATCATTAGTAGAAGATATTTTTTCATATATTAAATCTAACAGTTTTGTATGATTTAAAGATAATATTTGATTGCTATTTATAGTAATAACACGACTAAAATCTAAATTAGAAACTTCAGTAGAAATAGGTGTTCCATTTGATTTTTTGCCATAACCATATAAAGTTGATGAACTATTTGTATCAACTGAAAGCTGATTATCGTTATAATTTAATGTAACATTTGGAATAACTGCAAATATAACTCTATTTGAATTATCAACTATTTTCATACCAATTGTAACAATTTTTTTATCACTAGCTTCAAAAGAATTAGTAAGTCTTAAACTCATAATAAAGTCTTCTGATTCCACATTTGGAACTTCAAAGGTAGAATAATTAACAATACCAAAACTTCCGTTATTTAATATAACTGTTCTGTTAAGATCTTTATTTGTAATACCAAAAGTAACTTTATTTTCAGCAAGTGCTAAACCGTCTGTATCAGGTGTTGCAACAGGTTCTGCAATAACTGTTATTGTGATAGTTTTAGTTGAACTTACACCATTTGCTGTTCCAATAACAGTTATTGTATGAGTTCCGACTGTGGTAAACACATAATTAAAAGTATAGCTATCTGTATTTTGAACAATCCCGTCAATATTCCAAGAGTAAGTTGTATTAGGAATAGTTGAAGTTACAGTAAATGTAACTGTTCGGTTAGGATAAGTTTGAAGATAATTAGCAAAAATAGATATATCTGGAGTAAGTGAAACATCTTTTGGAGCAATAACAACATTTAAGCTTTTTGTTTCAGTTAAACCATTTGCAGAAATAGTTAAAGATACAGCAAAAGTTCCACCACTATCAAATTTATGAGATAGAGTTGAACTTGAACCAACATTTGATCCATTAATAGTCCAGTTATATGTAACATAACTTAATTTATCAATATTTGTAACATTTGCTGAAAACGAAAGAGTTTCACCAGCTTTTGCACTTGTTGAACCATTAATTGAGAATTCAGGAGCTATTTTAAGTTGAAGAGCTGATGAAAGGTCAATATCTTTTGCTTTGTCTGGATCATTTATTACCTCATTAGAAAGAAGAAGATTTGTTACAGTATTAAGATTGATAAATTGGTCATCTTCCGTTTCATTAATAAGCTTTGTAATTTGTGTTTGAATAGCTTGAATACCAATTGAGTCAATAGCATCAGCTATTTTTTCAGCAATTGCTACTAAGCTATTAATTTCAGCATCAGTTATAGCATTAGCTATTTTTGATAAATCATCTTCTAATTTCTTTGTAACAACTTCTGTAGCTTTTGAAGCAGATTCTAAATTTTCAAAACTTTCAATTTTTAATGTAGCAAGAACTGTAACAAGTTTAGATACTGTTTTTGAAGCAGATTTCATTTTTACAAGCATTCTTGCAAATTTATCTAATTTTTCATTACTACTTTTTACACCTGAAGCTTTTTCATCAGCTTTTTGAATATTATTTATAATTTTGTTTGTGAAATCGTCGCTTTCTAAAAGGTTTGCAATATTTACTTCAGCATTAGTTCCGCTATTTGCTATTTCAGCAACTGTAGATATAACAGCATAAAATACTGTTGAAAAGTCAGTATCTGACGAGTTTGCAATGACAGATTTCGAAAGAGATTCAGCCATTTTTTGAACAATTAAAGCTTGTTTAATCGCTTGAGAAGCTTTAATTTTTTCAGCATCAGTTCCATTTTTAAGAGTTGCAATTGGATCTTTATTTAACATTCCTTCATCAACACCTAAAGCTTTAGCAATTATTTTAGAAGCTTCTTCTTTAGCGATTGAACTATTAGCTTCAACTAGTTTTGCAACAAAAGTTGTTAAAGGTGTTACAGGTGTTAAAGATATTACAGGCTCAGTTGGTTCTATATTTGTTAAAGTTGTAACTTCAGCAAAAGAATTTTGATCTACAACAGCAGATAATTTACCTTCAAATGGTTCTCCAGTTGCTGTATCGATTCCACCAGAAACTTGAACGATTTGAGATATTGGTTTGTTATCTTTAAATCTTAAAGTCCAAGAACCTTTATCATTTGTTGAAACTTCTTGATCATCAAGTTTAACTTTTGAATCTTTTAAATAACCGTCAATTGCAACACCAGATAAATAATAGTAAATTCGTTTTGTTTCAACTGGATTTGTAGTTTTTGTTACACAATAGCCAGAACTATTTAACTCGTGAGTTGAAAAATTGCAATCTGAACAAGTTCCATTTGAATCAAGACCATAATCACTAATATTTAATTCGCAGTTATTTTTTTGAGTAGGAAGTTTAATTACACAATAGCCAGAACTATTTAACTCGTGAGTTGAAAAATCGCAAAATGAACAAGTTCCATTTGAATCAAGACCGTAACCACTTTTATTGAGATCACAATTTGTTTCTGTATTATAAACAGGATCGCTATCACTCGATGAACATCCAGCTAAAAGCAGACTCACAGTAGCACTAAGAAAGAAAAATTTATGTTTATTCATAAAACACCTTATATAAAATTTATAAAAATTAAAATGGTTTAACTATTACTAGATAAACAACAAAAATAGAGATAAGAGTTGGGAATTCATTTAAGATTCTAAAAAATTTTCCAGACTTTTCACAAATATCGCTAGATAATTTTTTTCTTAAAATTTCAAGATAAATTTGAAAAATAAATAGTGAAAATATAAGCAATAGTTTAAGAAATAGCCATTTATTATTATAAATATTTTTTTCAGAAAAAAAATCAGTTATATATATTAATATAGTTCCACTTATTATAGTTGCCCACATAGCAGGATTGCCAATATATTTTATTAATTTATATTCCATTATTTTCACAACTTTTACAAAATCACTCTTTTCTCGATTTTCAGCATGATATACAAATAATCTTGGAAGATAAAAGAGCATTGCAAACCAAGATAAAAACGAAAGAATATGAAAGACTAAAATTGCATTGTAATAATTCACTATATTTTATAACCTTGATTTTAATAAGTCATTAACTTTTTGAGGATTTGCACTACCGCCACTTTGTTTAAGAACTTGACCAACAAAAAAGCCAAAAAGTTTATCTTTTCCACTTTTATATTCAGCCACTTTATTACTGTTTTGAGCAATGACATTATCTATTATTAGTAAAATAGAACTATCATCACTAACTTGTTCGAGTCCTAGCTTTTTGATAGCATCACTGACAGAAATATTATTTTCAAAAAGAAAATCTAAAATATCTTTTCCAGCTTTTCCACTAATTGTATTGTTATCAATAGCTAAAATTAGATCGCTCAATTTTCGAGAATTTATAGGCGATTGACTAATATCAAGATTCAGTTTATTAAGCCTTCCAAGAAGTTCAACAGTTAGCCAAGTAGTAGCCATTTTAGAAGAAACTCCAAATTGAATAAGATCTTCAAAATATCTAGCAAGTTCGAATGAACTAGATATCACATTAGAATTATATTCAGTTAAACCTAAATCTTTCTGAAATCTTTCAGCTTTTTGAACTGGTAATTCAGGAATTTGTGAATATTTTTCGATAATTTCATCAGATAAATTTATATCTAAAAGATCAGGTTCAGGAAAATATCGATAGTCTGAAGCCTCTTCTTTGCTTCGCATACTTCGAGTCTCATTTTTTGCAGAATCATAAAGTCTTGTTTCTTGCCAAACATCTTTCGAATAAGTTCCATCAATCCAAGCTTCTCGTTGTCGAGCAACTTCAAATTCGATAGCTTTTTGAATAAATCTAAAGCTATTTATATTTTTAATTTCAACTCGAGTATATAATTTTTCGTCGCCTTTTGGTCGAATTGAAACATTTGCATCACATCTAAAAGAGCCTTCTTGCATATTAGCATCGCTAATATTTATATATCTGATTATAGTATGCAATTTTTTTAAATATTCAATTGCTTCATCAGAACTTCGCATATCAGGAGCTGACACAATTTCTAAAAGTGGAGTTCCAGCTCGATTCAAATCAACTTTTGAACCATCAGATTCATGAATACTTTTTCCTGCATCAGCTTCTAAATGAGCTCGACTAATTACAACTCTTTTGTCAGTTATATCTAAATAGCCTGATTCTATAATTGGTTGATAAAATTGAGAAATTTGATAAGCACTTGGAGAATCAGGATAAAAATAATTTTTTCGATCAAATTTAGAAATGGAATTGATTTTTGCATCAACTGCTTTTCCAAACTGAATTGCCTTATGAACAGCTTCACGATTTATAGTTGGTAAAGCTCCCGGAAGAGCTAAACAAGTTGGACAAGTATTACTATTTTCCTGTTCATTAAAACTTGTGGGACAAGAACAGAATAATTTTGTCTCTGTATTGAGTTGAACATGAACTTCAAGTCCAATAACTGTTTCAAACTCCATATAAATATTTTCCTTTTTTGATGATTTCTGGAAATTCTACCAAAAGAAAGAGATATAACTTGACATTAACTTTTAGTTTTTGTAAGATCGATCGCAAATTTAAAAAAGGATTGTTTATGTTTCATAAAACCGTATCAATTGCTTTTGCTTCGATTACTATTTTCTCAGCAACAACAAGTATAGCTTTTGCAGATGTCAATAAAGGTCAAAAATATTACTTAAAAGAGTGTAAAGAGTGCCATGGCAATGGAACAAAAGGAGCTGCAATGCTTGAACAAGCTGAATGGAAAGATATGTTCGCAAACGGTAATAAAGAAATGATTACAGCTCACGAAGAATCTAATAATGAAAAAGCTAAAAAATATATCAACAGTGATAAATTTAAAGAACATGCTCAAGATTTATTTGATTTTCTTCACGAATATGCTAAGGATTCAGGTAAAGTTCCTTCTTGTGGTTAATTTTTAATTAATTATTCAACTTTCTAAATTACTACTATTTTTCGCCAGAATCTCTGGCGAAATAACAAAAAACTTATAATCTATAAATTTTATTATACTATAATTTAAAATTTAAACACCTCATCATTATTATTAGGATATCTATGTTATTTAAATTAAAAATTTTATTTATATCAATGATTATATTTGGAATTACATATTTATCATATAATATATATGACTACTGGAATTTTAATCATAATCCAATTGATATTAATTTAGAAATGGCTATTTCTAAAAAAAGAGATGAATTAATTAATAGAACTCTTGAATTTTATGGTATCTATTTGCCAGTGCCTATAAAAATTGAAAATATTCCAAATCGTTTATATGGCATTACAACTTTATCAAAAAATGGTTCAATTACAATTATATTAAATAAAAAAATCTTTAAAGAAAGTTTTAATTATATAATTGAATCTGTTTTACCTCACGAATTTGCTCATGCAATTATGTTTCATCGAGGAAAAATTAATGGTGATGGACATTCAAATGAATGGCGAGAAATCTGTATTCAACTTCGTGGTAAAAAATGTGATCAATATGTAAATATCGAGGATATTATCATTGAGAAACTTTAAGTAAGTTGATAGACTCAGATAAAAATCAAAAAGATCAAATTGCTAGAATGTAAATTCACTTCAGCATCTAATAAGGACTTTTCAAATTGCAAAAAGACAAACAAATAGAGATAAGTAAAAAAATTTTACGACAAGTTGGAAAAACAAATTTTAATTTCAATTTAATAAATAATGGTGATAAAATAGTTCTTGGTTTGAGTGGAGGCAAAGATTCGTTAATGTTAGCACATATTTTAAAACGAACTCAAAGACATGCTCCGTTCAAATTTGAATTTTTGGCTGTTACAGTTGATTATGGAATGGGCGAAAATTTTGATGATTTAATTGCTCATACAAAATATTATGATATACCTCATCAAATTTATAAAACAGAAATATTCGATATTGCTACTGAAAAAATTCGAGAAAATAGTTCATATTGTAGTTTTTTTTCGCGAATGCGACGAGGTGCTTTATACAGTGCAACTACAAAATTTGGTTTTAACAAATTGGCTCTTGGTCATCATCTCGATGATGCCGTTGAAAGCTTTTTTATGAATATGTTTTATAACAGCACAATGAGAGGTTTTCCACCAAAATATAAATCTGGAAATGGCATTGAAGTTATTCGTCCGCTTATACAAATTCGCGAAAGACAACTAAGCGATGGAGCTTTAAAAAATAATTTTCCATTAATTGGTGATAATGCTTGTCCATCAATGAAATTTAAAATTAAAATGCCTCATGTTCGAGCTGATATGAAAACAATGTTAGCTGATTTAGAATATAAATTTCCTAATATGTTTCAATCAATTAATCGTGCTTTTTCAAATTTTCATTTTGATTCATTTTTCTTAAATAATTCAAATGAGATTATAGAAGATAACTTCGAAGAATAGTTTTTATTAAACAAAGCTATAAATATAGATATCATCAAATATATTATTAAAAATGTATTTGATGTATTAAATTTATAATGTTCCCAAAAATTCATAGATAAAAAATATAATAAAATCTGATCAAATATCTCTCCAATATTTAAAATATGAATTAAAATCATAATTGGATATATAAATGAAAATAAAATATTCCAAATTGGTGATAGTAGTTGTATTAAATAAAAATCTTCAAAATATAGATGAACTATTGGTAACATTGCAAAAAATACAAAAAAATTTAATAAAATTACATCTAAAATTAGTCCAAATTTAAATAATTTCATATAAAGCAATATATAAAAAATTCCAGAAACTGAAAACCAAAAGCTCATTGAAAAAAAGAGTGTTGGATCAAAAGCCAACATAATTAAAACTCCAATTAAAAGAGTCTCAAAATTATTTTTATTTATATTTCTATCAAAAAGTATAAAAGTAATTATAAACATAAAGACTGATCTTAAAAAAGGTGGTGGCGAATCTAAAAACAGGTTATAAATTATAATGATAATTATTCCAAAAAATATACTATCTCTTATTTTATTTCGATATGGAAAAAATCTTTTATGGAATGGAGAATAAAATATTAAAAAAATAATTATTGAAAATAATATAATTAAAGATACATGAAAACCGCTAAGAGTAGCAACTGGATTTAACCCTAAACGATTTAAATCTTCTCGTAATTCTCCTCTAATTGGAGTTGCAAAAAATAGAGCCGAATATAAATCAGCTATTTTTTCATTTTTATGAATATCTTTCAAGTCTAAATATAGTTTAAATCTTGAATCTCGATTACATTCGTTGAGTTCAATTTTTGAAATTATTAAAAATGGTTCATTTAAAAAATCTAAGAATTTTAAATTTTCGTTAATATTTATTGATAAATTTGTTTTCATGCCAAGTAAATTTTTATATTTATATCTCGAAGATGAATAAAATAATAAGCTGTTTTTTGTAGATTTAAATTTGAAAATTGTAAAAGGTTCTTTTGTATATTGGTCAATTACTATAAATTCTCCATCATAAGTTGAAAAATGAGAGAATTCTAAATATTCAATATATTTTTTTGACATTGAAAATATAAATATAAAGAGTAAAATTATTAAGAAATATAGCTGTTCTTTAAAAGATCTAAATAGTGATAATGAAAATTTATAATTTAAAGTGCGATGATTTTGAGATTGTGATAAAGATAATAAAAAATCTTTAGTTTGCTTCCACTCGATTTCTGCCACCTCTTTTTGCACGATAAAGAGCTTCATCAGCTCTTGCCATTAAAATATCAATAGAATCATCTCGAATTAAATTTTGAGTAGCTAAATCTTGATTATTAGCCTGTTCCATTAAATCAATGATTTTATCATTAGCAATCAAATTTTGAAAAATAATATCATATTTTTTATAAAATTCATTAAAAACTATTGTTACAGATTCAGTTCTACTTGAATGAATATTATGTTTTGAGAGTTCAACTATTGAGAAATAATCGTCTAGAACATCTCTAAGAATTAAAAATATAAACAATATTATAAAAAATATAAAATAAGTTTTTTTCATTTTTGACTATGGAACCTTAAGCGAAGTGCCATATTTTAGCACAAATTTTAAACATCAGCCCGAAAATGTGAACCTTGGGACTTGTGATTTTGTAAAGAGGATAAAACAATTTCTCTTGCGACAAAAAGCTGTAATTTTAAGAGTCGACCTTTTTCTATGATTAACATTTGATCAATACGATTCAAAACCATTTGAAGTTCAGCACCTCTTCGTTCAATTGAAACATATTTCCATAAAAGATCGCTTAATTCATCTTTTAAAATTTGATCATTATTTAGAAATAATTTTTCTGTAGATTTTGGAAACTCTTTAAATATAAATTCACTTTTATTTTTAAGAGAATCTTCGACGGCACGATTACTAAAAACAATAGCCTCAAGAAGAGAATTGGAAGCAAGTCGATTGGCACCATGAACTCCAGTTGAGGCAACTTCACCAACGGCATATAAATTTTGGTATCCAAAAACTTTACCATTAATATCAGTTGCAATTCCGCCAATCGTATAATGAAAAGCTGGAGAAATTGGAATTCTATCATTAGGAATATTAAAACCGTAATTTATTAAAAATTTAGAAATAGTTGGAAATCTATTTATGAACCAATCTCGTTTAAAATGAGCAATAGATAAAAAAGCCTTTTTTGGATGTTTCATAATTGCACGAGAAACAATATCACGAGAAGCAAGTTCGCCTCGTTTATCATATTTAAATAAAAATCTATCACCATCTTCATCAATTACATAAGCACCTTCACCTCGAAGAGCTTCACTAATTAAAAAAGTTTCGCCACTTTGTGAAAGCAGAGTTGTAGGATGAAATTGAAGCATTTCCATATCTTTTAATTTTATCCCTTTTTCAACTGCAATTCCTTGAATGTCGCCAAAAATAGTAAAAGCATTAGTGCTATATTTATATAATCTTCCAATTCCGCCAGTTGCCAGAATCAAATTTTTCGAATAAATATTTTCTAAAATTCCATTTCGATAAACAGTTACACCATAAGCTTGAGAGCCATCAACTAATATATCAATAACTCTACTATCTTCATAAATAGTATCTTTTAAATTATTAATTAAAAATGAGTGTAAATATCTACCAGTTGCATCACCACCAATATGTAAAATTCTATTTGTTGAATGAGCCCCCTCTTTTGTATATAAAAGCTTACCTGAATTATCTTTATCAAAATTCAAACCAAGTTTTATTAACTTATCTATTTCTCGTTTTCCATCTTTTACAAGAGTTTGAACAGCTGAAAAATCAGATAAACCAGCTCCTGCTTGTAATGTGTCTTCTATATGCAAATTTATATCTTCGTTATCTTTTGGAACTGAAATTCCACCTTGAGCATAAAACGAATTACATTCCCAAGGCATTGCACGAGTGATAATTAATACTCGATACTCTTTTGGAATATTAAAAGCTGAATATAATCCAGCTAAACCTGAACCAACAATTATATAATCATAAATATTTTTATTACTCATTTTAATTGCTCTCTTATAATTAATAGTTTTGATTTTTTTATTTGGATAATAAGCGGGGTCTGCTTTGTAGCCACAGCCAGAAATCAGAAAAGCAACAGATAAAATAGTTGCTAAAATTCCAAAATGATACATGATTCTAAACAACTTATACATTTAATATACAAAATTCCTGCTTTAAAAAAATTGTCTAATTATAGGTGCTTTGAACTTATTTTAGAAAATATCGAATCTCATGTTCCGCTAAAAGTGGAAAATTTACAATTTAGAAAAGGAAAACTTATTTTTTATATAAGACATCCTACAGTTAAGTTGTTACTTTTATCTAAAAAAGAAGATATATACAAAATTTTAAATTTTGAAGAGTGTCAATATATTAAAGAAAATATCAAATGTATTGAATGTATATTATCTGATAATTTTAATTAAAAAAAATAACTCTGAATATATTTTATAATAGTATTCAGAGTTAAATTAAATATTTATTTTTGATTAAAAGGCGATATTTAATCCACCAAAAAATCCTGAAACTTCTGATTTTATATTAGCATTAAAACCAGAAAAGCTATTTTTCCCAGCAAAAATTTGAAGTCTATGAACTCTATAACCTATTTCTAAATTTACATCTAAAAGAGCTAATGAAATTATAGTAGCATTTGCTTTTATGCGAAAATCAAACATTTCAGCATCAACAAGTGGATCAAATCTAAAATATTTTAAATCCATTTCAGCACCAAAATTTGTAAATGGAATTTCAGTAGCTAATCTACCATATATTAAAGGAATTGGGAAATCTATATCTAAATTTTTATTATTTATATCTAAAGTTCCACTATAATATTTGACTCCGACTCCAACATCAAAAGTAATTAAAGTATCTAATAAATTATAATAAACAATAGCATCTATCTGATTTAAACTTAATTTAGATTCAACATCTTTGCCAGTTAAATTATAATCATTAAATATTTTTTTATACCAGTTGGTAATTTATTTGTTGCATCAGTTCCGATTTGAGTTACTTCAACTCTAGCATTTGGAATTACGGGAATAAAATGTTTGAAATTTGCCCAAACATAAGTTCCAACTGTTGAATCCAACCCTAATTCGTCATCGAGAGAAATAGCAGTTCCTTTATATGAAACATCGCCAGTGCTTTTTATATACCAAGCTCCAACACCTGCTTCGGCTTTTAATAAATCAGCTTTTATTTCACCATTAACTAAAAAAAGTAAAGGTATAGTTATCGGAATAAATCTCATTTTATTTTTCTCACTATTTTGTCGTTAAACAATTTTACCATGACTATTAAAATTCTTTATAGAGATGTCAATTTTGATAATCTCTTTATAAATTTTAAATTTATTAAATTCTACTCGCCAATCATATAATAATATTTCTATTGGTTTCCAAAGAGCAACCCAACCCATAATTAATAAACCTTCTTCTATTACTCCTTTAAATAAATCATTTGTCTTTACAATATCAGAATGTTCGCCAACAATGACATATAAAAATAAAAATATAGTTCCTAAAATAATAGATGAGATTCCTTGATATAATTTACTTTTAAGATGACCATAATAAAAATTATATCGATAATGAAAATATAATTTAACTCCAATCTCTGCTTTTTCTATTTGTTCTTGTTCTTCGCAACCATTTTGACAAAAAATAACTATTTTTTTCTTTGAATCTTTTAATTCTTCTACTGATTCAAAAATATATTGTTCAACATTTGGATCTAAATCTTTTTTGTGTAAAACTGAATGATCGAGATAATGAAATAATTCATTGAGATTTTCTACATTGATATCTATAACAGAAAAACCATCATTATCTTGTGAATAAAATTTATCTAAATTCACGATATTCTTTCCTATTTTTATTTTTTAAATCGATTAAATTTATAGATATTTAAAATATCTTTGATGTTTGGTAAAATTTGACATTAATCAAAGAGGATTTAAATGACAATTTTAGATGGCAAAAAATTAGCGGAAAAAGTTCGCAATGAATTGCGAAACGATGTGAAAAAATTAGATCATGTCGGTTTAGCAGTTGTTTTGGTTGGCGATGATGAAGCAAGTCGCCTATATGTTTCTATGAAGAAAAAAGCTTGTGAAGATGTCGGTATAGAATCTATTGAAGTTAAATTACCAAATAATATAAATGAAGAGATGTTAATTTCAGAAATTGAAAAATTAAATCTCGATTCAAAAGTTGATGGAATTCTTGTTCAGTTACCTCTGCCAAAACATATAAATAGTGCAAAAATTTTGTCTCTAATTGATCCAAATAAAGATGTTGATGGTTTTCATCCGCAAAATGTTGGACTTCTAGTTACTGGAACTGAAACAGGTTTTATTCCTTGCACTCCACTTGGTGTTATTAAATTATTAGAAGAATATAATATTAGCCCAAAAGGTAAAAATAGTGTTATAGTTGGTGCAAGTAATATTGTTGGAAAACCTGTTGCAAGTCTATTATTAAATAGAAATTCAACAATAGATATTTGTCATATTTATACTCAAGATTTAAAAGCTCATACACTTCAAGCTGATATTCTTGTTGTTGGTGTTGGCAAAACTGATCTAATTCGAGGTGATATGGTTAAAGATGGAGTTGTTGTAATTGATATCGGAATTAATAAATTATCAAATGGTAAAATAGTTGGAGATATTAATTTTGATGAAGTTTCTAAAAAAGCTAGTTATATTACTCCAGTTCCAGGTGGTGTAGGTCCAATGACAATTGCAATGCTTCTCCAAAATACTGTTCAATCTGCACAAAATAAAAATAAAAGGTATTAAAACTTGAATATGAATATAAAAATCTATTTAGATAAAATAAGCAGTTCAACTTATTGGAAATATATAGAAAAATTACACTATTTTTCCACAACTTGGACTGGAGCTATAATTATAGTTCTATTTCTTATCTCTTTCGTTGCTCAATCTTTTATTATTCCAAGTGGTTCTATGATTGGAACATTATTAATAGGAGATATGTTATTAGTGAAAAAATATGTCTATGGCACTCCAACTCCACATATTCCATGGATTGAAGCTCCAATGATTCCAGGAGTTGGTTTGAAACTTTTTGATGGCAATAGACCAAAAAGAGGTGATATCGTTGTTTTTAGAAAACCGGGAGAAGAAACAATCCATTTTGTTAAAAGATGTGTCGCAATTCCTGGAGATTTAATTATGCAACGAGATAAAGATCTATATTTACGACCAGTTGAAGGTAATGAATATATTCAAGCTAATTTTAATAATTTAGATATAGTTGATATGAATGGTACTCTTTGGGTTAAAAATCCATATGAACGAGAACATAAAGGTATTCATCATGACGAAACAGTTCAAATGAATGCTGTTCAACCTCATCAAATTTTTAATTTTGCTCCAAAACGAATTGCTGATAACGAATATTTTATGATGGGCGATAATCGAGACCATTCTAATGATAGTCGTTTTTGGGGTAGTGTTCCATATGAAAATATCGAAGGAACTCCTTGGTTAATATATTTTAGTTTTGATGACAATCAATCTGTTAGATGGAATCGAATGTTTAAAAATATCAGTGAAATTGAAGAAGATCTAAGAAAATAATAAATTTATAAATAATGGTTCAAAATAGTCAAAATAAAGTTAAAGAAAAATTAACTCGAACTCAAAAAAGAATTATCAAATTATCAATTTTATTTATGATTATTTATGTAATGTTTGGAATCGATAAAATACCTTCAGCTTCTATGTCTAATACTCTTCTAATAAATGAAATAATATTTATTAAATATTATAGCTATGGTATAACTAATCCCACTTTTCCTTTTTCTGACTTAAAAATTTTACCTTTTTTAAAAGCTAAATTAACTAAAGATAAAAGACCAAAACGAGGTGATGTGTTAATAATTAGACGAGGTCAAAATAGATATATTCGTAGATGTATAGCAATAGAAGGAGATTTTATTATGCAAAAAGATAAACATGTTTATTTACGACCTATTGATGGTGATACTTATATCTTTGAAAACTTTCATAGAAAAAAATTAATAGAAATTGGTGGTGCTATTTGGGTTAAAGATCCATTTGAAGATACTTATACAGGTATTTGGCATGATAATGAAGTTAGAAATGATGGCACTGTTGATAAAGCTCTTTTTGATATTACTCCAAGACAAATTGAAGGTAATGAATATTTTGTCTTAAGTGATAATCGAGACCATTTTAGTGATAGTCGTTTTTGGGGCAATGTAAAATATAATGACATAGAAGGTTCTATTTCGAGAATTATTTTTAGCATTGATGATAATTATTCGATTAGATGGAATCGAATGTTTAAGACTTTATCTGAAATTGATGAATTAATGCTTCAAGAACATAATAATAGCAATAAAAGAAAATTATAAATAAGTATAAATATATGGTTAGATTTCCTGATATTGATTTTGTTATTTTTGATCTTGAATGGAGTTTTTGGGAAGATAAACAATATATTCTTGAAATTGGAGCAATTAAAAAAAGAAATGGTGAAATTTTAGATAAATTTTATAAGTTGTTAAAGTATAATTTGCCAATTCCTGAAAAAATATCTGAATTAACTGGAATAACGAATCAAAATGTAGAAAATGGTGAGCATCGCGAAAATTCTATTTTAGAATTTTTACTATTTATTGAAGGTTCTATTTTAGTTTCACACGATATTCAAGGTGATCTTAAAGTGCTAAAAAGTGAAGCTTATCGTCTTGGACTTGAAGTAACAAATACTATTTTATGCACTTTAAAACTTTCTCAAAAGATATTTTTAGCTAAAAAATATAATTTATATGCTATTGCACAACTAATCGAAATACCATTTACTGAAAATTTTCGATCTCATAGAGCTGATAGCGATGCAGAAATGACTTGTAAGCTTTTTAATCAAATTATTAAAGAACTGCCTGAAGAAATTCAAACTATAAAAGATATAAAAACTTGGAATGGAGAATATAAAAAATTGTATGACTATAAAATAGTTGGTGAGCCTCATTTTGATGGCAATAAAAATTATCGTGGTTTTTTTGATGGAGCTTCGTCTGGTAATCCAGGAAAAATGGGCATCGGTTTTGCAATTATCGATGAGGTCGGTAATGCCGTTTATGAAGGTTCGCAATTTATCGGAAAAGGAACAAATAATGAAGCCGAATATATGGCTCTTCTTTCACTTTTAAATGTTGCAAAAGTCGGTGGTATCAAAAATATTAAAGTTTTTGGTGATTCTCAACTTGTTGTAAAACATATTAAAAAAGAATGGAACTTAAATGCAGAAAATTTAAAACCTCTTTATAAAAATGTTGTAAATTTAATACCTAGTTTTAATAATTTTGCTATTGAGTGGATCAGGCGAGAAGAGAATACTCTTGCTGATGCACTCTCAAAAAAATCACTTTAATTTATAAAATTTTAAAATTTAGAAAGAGAGAAAAAATTTGAGACAAAATCAAAATAATTTTAATGGCAATGGTGGAGATAATAATTTTTTTAATAAAAATCCTCTAATTACTTTTGCTATATTTTCATTGGTTGTTGTATTTGCTTTTAAAATGATTATTGGCGAAATAGATGGTGGTATTAAACAAGATGAAACTAATGGAGTAAAAACTCATCGAGAAATTAGCTATTCTGAAATGAAAGAACTAATAAAAGCTCGTCAAGTTTCTGAAGTTGCAATTGGTCAAACTCGTGTTAAAGCTTTAAGTGTTGAAAATGGAAATAAAGTTATTTATTATGCAAAACTTATATCTTATGATGGCACACTTATAAAATTACTCGATGAAAATAATATTAATTATACTGGGTTTGACGAAAGTAACTGGTTTTTAGATATGTTTGGTTGGCTATTTCCTTTTATGATTATTATGGCTATCTGGATGCTTTTTGCTCAAAAAATGCAAAAAAGTTTCGGTGGTGGAATGCTTGGAATGGGTGGCGGTAAAAAACTTTTTAGTTCTGAAAAACCAAAAACAAAATTTAGTGATGTTGCAGGAGCAGAAGAGGCTAAAGAAGAGGTTAAAGAAATTGTTGATTTCTTAAAATTTCCAGCTAGATATATATCTTTAGGTGCAAAAATTCCAAAAGGTGTCTTATTAGTTGGTTCTCCCGGAACAGGTAAAACTCTTCTCGCAAAAGCTGTTGCAGGTGAAGCTGAAGTTCCATTTTTTTCTGTAACAGGTAGTTCATTTATTGAAATGTTTGTTGGTGTCGGTGCTTCACGAGTTCGAGAAATATTTGATCATGCCAAAAAAGAAGCTCCAGCTATTATATTTATTGATGAAATTGATGCAATCGGTAAAAGTAGATCAGCTGGTGGAATTCATGGCGGAAATGATGAACGAGAACAAACTTTAAATCAACTTCTTGCCGAAATGGACGGATTTAATACAACTTTACCTATTATTGTTCTCGCTGCTACAAATAGACCTGAAATTCTTGATCCCGCACTTTTAAGACCAGGACGATTCGATCGTCAAGTTCTTGTTGATAAACCAGATTTTAAAGGTCGAGTAGATATATTAAATGTTCATATTAAAGGCTATAAACTTGATAAAGATATCGATATTAATGAAATAGCTCGTCTAACAGCTGGTTTAGCTGGAGCAGATTTAGCAAATATCGTCAATGAAGCCGCACTGTTAGCTGGTCGAAAAAATAAAGATAGTGTTTCTCAAGCTGATTTCAGAGAAAGTGTTGAAAGAGCTATTGCTGGTCTTGAGAAAAAAAGCCGTCGAATAAATCCAAAAGAGAAAAAAATTGTTGCTTATCATGAAAGTGGTCATGCTTTATTATCTGAAATAACAGTTGGTGCAAAACGAGTTAATAAAGTATCTATAGTTCCAAGAGGTTTAGCCGCTTTGGGTTATACTTTAAATACTCCAGAAGAAAATAAATTTTTAGCTCAAAAACACGAATTAATCGCTGAAATTGATGTTTTATTAGCAGGTCGAGGTGCTGAAGAGGTATTTTTTGGTGAAGTTTCAACTGGTGCTTCAAATGACCTTGAACGAGCTACTGATATTATAAAAGCTATGGTTCAGTTTTATGGAATGTCTGATGCAAATATTAATGGTTTAATGGTTCTTGAAAAACAACGAACAACTTTTCTAGGTGGCGGACTTAGTTCAAGTCGAGAATTTTCTGAAGAAACAGCTCAAAAAGTTGATCGATTTATTAGAGATACACTTGATGAAAGATATAAAATTATTAAAACACATTTAGAAACTTATAGAAATGCTATTGAAAAAATAGTTGAAGCTCTTTATGAAACTGAAACAATTAGTGGTGAAAGAGTTAGAGAAATTATTGCTAATTTTGAACGAGAAAATAATTTAAAAACACTTTTACAACCTAGAGAGCCATTATCAGAACATCATAGAACTATTGAATAATTTCTATTTACATGTTGTAAAATTACAAACAGTTTTTTATTACAGAAATATTACAAAAATATAAATTTCAAAGTAACAAGAAATCTAATTTTAAGAATATGTGTTATACAATATTCTTAATCAATTCTTTTTCAGGAGAGATAATGAAAAGTTTAAGAGTTAGCCTAGCAGTGGCTATAGCATTAAGTGGTTCTGCATATGCAGTTGATCTAGCTAACATAAAAGTTAGCGGTCAAGCTACACTTTACTATCAAACAATGGAAAACAATCCACAAGCACCTTGGTATAAAATACCTAATGTTGTCTTAGACGAAAAAACTCCAACACCTAATCGTATTAATGATGATAAAGGTCTTTTCCATAAAGATGCTTCTCTTGCAAATGTTGGCTTAAGTGTTAATTTTAGTGCAGATTTAGGTTATGACTTCTCTTTTGGAGCTAGATTAAATGTTCTTGAAACTCTTGGTTTAGAACATAATCTTGTTTCTGGCACAATGCAAGATATTAATGGTTCTACTGATAATGATAATGTTAATGTTAGAACTTCAATTCCTGAAGCAAAGGGTCAAGCAAGTTTGCAAAATACCGCAGAAACTGGCAAGGATTTAATGGCTGATGACGAATGGTATTGGGGAGAAGCTTATTTAGTTAAAAAAATGGGAAGTTCTCTAATTAAAGCTGGTCGTCAATCACTTGATACACCTTTAGTTTATAGTGAAGATTGGAATGTTTTACCAAATACATTTGATGCAGTTGTTGCTATTAATCAATCTGTTCCAAATTTAACTTTAATTGGTGCATATGTTAGCAAAGGCAATTCACATAAAACATTAGGTCAATTTAATACTTTAGCAGGTGGATTAGCTGTTGATGGCGCTTATGCTGTTGCTGGAGTTTATGGTGTAGGTCAATTAAAAGCTCAAGCTTGGTATTACACAGTTCCAACTGTTGCAGATGCTTTCTGGGCTGATGTTGATACTGATCTTAATGGTGTTAAATTAACTGTACAATTGGCAAGTTTTATGTGGGACTCTGAATTACAAAAAATTAAAAAAACAGCTTCTCAAAAAGCTGATGATACAATGGCTTATGCTTTAAGAGCTAGTTATAAAGTTGCTCCAACAACAAATCTATGTTTTGCTGTTTCTCAAACAACTGGTGATCAAAAAAGTCATAATATTGCCAATGTTGGCACAGATGTAAAAACTAAACTTGTTACTGCTACAATTTCTGGTGATGGCGATGTTGCTGGTGCAACTGATACAACATCTATGAAATTTACTTTAACTCAAGGTTTTGGTAATGCTAATGAATTTGGATCTGCTTCTCTTTCATATGCTCAATATCAACATGGTATAGATAGCACAAGCTCTTTTAAAGATGAAACAGCATCTGTAATTGAAGCAGTTTATAAACATAAATATCAAGGTGTTGATATGTTAGCAGCTTATATTTATGATAAAAATGTTAATGGCTGGACAGTTAAAAAAGCTAGTGAAACTGAATCTGAAGCAGCTTCAACAGTTCGAGTTGTCGCAAGATATAATTTTTAATATAATTTAGTTTAAATACTAAATCTTTTTTAATACGAAAATGAGATTTTCTAACTCATTTTCGTATCTTTCTTTTGGAACTCCGCTTTTTTCGATATCTTTTAATAAAATTTTTGCCTCATCAAATTCGCCAAGTTTTACATTTAATTTAAATAAAATTACTTTTCTTGCTATATTTAATTCACGATTAACACTAATAAAATTAATTAAATCTTTTGCTCGGTTAAATTGATATAAATTTATAAATATATCTATTGCCTCATCTATTAAAAATTCGTAATCTCCTTTTAAATTTTTAATAATTGCATTTTCAATTAATTCAGCAGATGCAAATCGCATATTATAAGTTTTAAAAAGTTCATAGAATTTATTTACCTCATCGAAATTGTTTAATTTGCGATTCAAACTTCTTATATTTATATTTTTTAAATTTCTTCCTAATCTTAAAGATAAAAGTAAATATTCATTCCAGACTTTTATATTAGTGCTATCTTCTTTTAATATAATTATATTATCGTAAGCTTTTGAATATTCTCGAAGAGCCATATAAGAATCATATTTCATAACTAAAACATCACGATTATTTGTTTCCATATTTTCAAGATATCGAATTACCATTCGCCAACTTTCAGATTTATAAAAGCTTTTTGCTAATTGTAATCTAATATCATCAAGTCTAGTTTTATCCAATAAATTATTTATTAAAATCGTATCAAAAATAGAAATAGCCATAGCATCTCGATTTTCTAAAAGATAAATTTTAGCTATAAAATATTTGATGAGGTCGATTTCAAGTGGATTTAAATTTTTTAAGTCTCTTAAAATAGATTCTAATGAATCTCTACTTTTATGAAACTCTTTTTTAGAAGTTAAATTTTTAGCTTTTTCAAGTTGTAAATGAATATTTTGTGAAACTGTATAGCTATTTAGATTTTCAATTACAAAAATATAAAAAATTATATATATCCATTTTTGCATTTAAATAAATTATTTAATTTAAAAAGAGGCTACTATATTTAAGAGTTTTTCAATTTCGATATCAAGAATCTCTTCGTTATATCCTTCAATTCGGAGTTCAACAGTTGGTTTTAGCGAACCATCTTCAGTAATTATATATTTTGGCAAACTTGAAAGTTCAATATCTTTTGGTAAATTTTTCATCCAATCTATAAAACGATTTTCAGAAAAATTTACTGTTAAGCTTTTAGAATATCTCTTAATATTATTAATTGGGTAATATTTATCAAGAGCTTCAATAATCATTGGATGAGACATTTCTGGAAAACCTGGAACAAAAAAGAATCTTGAATCAATAGAAAATCCACACATCCCATTAATTGGATTATTAAATAATAGTTCTGAATCTTTTGGTAAATATGACATATTTACTCTATGATTTGAACCATCAATTCCAAAACGAGCATATATTTTTTGACGAAAAATATCATTAAATTCCATTTCTCCATTACGAAAAACATCACCAGCAATATTTCTTGTTAAATCATCTGGAGTTGAACCAATTCCCCCAAATGAAAAAAATACTGAATCTACTCTATTTTTCAAAAAATGAAAGTGATCTTTAATATCTTGTTCATTATCTCTAATTATATAAATACCTGATAATTTCCAACCTCTTTTTTGAAGTTCATCTCTTAAAAATTTAAAATGTGCATCTTCACGACGACCAGTTAAAATTTCTGTGCCAATAATTACTCCAAAAAAGATGGTTTGATTATCATTTTGTGCCTCGTTCTATTTTAAAATTCTCATTATCAATAACTTTTAAATTATCATTTGCAAAATATATACCTGCAAATAATACTAAAGAAGCTCCAAATAAAATAGTTTGAACAACTGACAATATTGTTAAAGTTGAAACTTTAGATTTTAAATCTTTTGTAACATGTTCTTGTTGATCTTGTAACTCTTTTATTCTTTCCATTGCTTTATTATTTATCGAAACTCCACCTCTAATTTCAATTAGCGATTTTTTTACAACAGATTCAACTTCTCGTTCTATATTTTTAGCAAATTTATCGTAATTAACTGCTTCTATAATATCTTTCATTCGATGTTCAAGAGCAATTAAATTTGAATCAAAAAGCAAAGCTAATTTATCTAATTTATCATCAAATATTTGAGTAATATCTTTAGTAATATCATTTTTAAAACGGTTATGAAAAAGAATCAGTTCATTATTAATTCTTTCAAGATTGCTAATATCTCGACTAAATTCAGTAACACGAAAATCAAATTGTTCAATTGATTCACGAACACTCTCTTTAGCCACTTTTTTAAACTCTTCGAGTTCAATTCGCATCAGTTTATGATACTCTTTATTCTCTGATTTAGATAAATCTAGAATATCTTCAAGATTACGAATAACTTCTCTGTTCGCATATAAAAATGCCCAAATAGGGTCATCTTTATCTACTTTTATATCAAATAATCTAAAAATATCTGCCCTAATTTGTTCAATGTTCATATTATTTTCTCTCTTATGATCTGTTTGATTAATTGGTGAATTATAAGAATTTATTATGCCCCCCCCGATAAATGCCGATATTTCAGGGGGGGGGTAGAAGAGGATTTATTTCTCCTAAACTACTATGATTTTTAAAAGGACTTGCATATTCACTTCTCATTTCGGCAATTGATTTTTTAATGTTTCAGGAGAGATGCCATCATCAAGACTAAAACTTTTATTAACCATAATATTTTATATATTAAAAGAATCTTGAAAGTTGATCAAAAATATCTTTTTTAAAAATACCAAGTCGTTGAACGGACATAGCTCTAAATCTTGTATCACTTTTAATTTCTTCGAAAGAAAGTTTATATTTCAACATGTTTTCAACATCTTTACCAAAGGTATCTTTACTTCGATCACCTAAAATAACCATACCAAGAATTTTCTCTTTGTTGTTGTTATAGACTTTTGTCTCTTCGAAAGTTTTACCTTCATAAGAAATTGCTCCATAATATAGATTCTGCCAAACGAAAATATTATTGAAATATTTTGCAAGAACATTTAAACCTTGAAGAGTATCGTTCATACCTTGACCACCTTCAAGAATTGTATGAACAACAAGAGATTTTCCAGCATCTTGTAACATCCCAATAACCTCATTTTCAACTAAATAGTTAGAAAAAGGAACAAAACTAGAAGCACCATTATCAACAATAATTTGATCTGCATCTTCAGTTAAAAAAGCTTCGATTAGAACATCAAGATTTCGTTCGTTAATTTTGCTACCATCCATTAAATCGATTCTTCGAACATTTAAAGCTTTATATTGCGAAAATGTAGGATTGACACTATCAGTATCAAAAGCAGAAACTTTTTCATATTTAGACATCATATATTGAGTTAATAACGAACTTACGAAAGTTTTACCAACTCCACCTTTACCTTGTAAAATCAAATGTATCATTTGAAAACCTTTAAATTTTTATTTTCTTGTTGTCAAGTTTATTTTTAATTATAGTCAAAACATTAACATCAACAATGTTCACTTATTTACTTTAATATTTTACACTATTTAAACTATGCTAAGCTTCAAAAGATAGCTTAAATTAGTTTTTCATCTTGATAAATATATATCACTATTTAAGATAATGCTATTATACAATCTAAAGTGAATATTTTAAAAAAGGGGTTATAGAGTGAATTCAAAAATTTATAGGAAAAGTCTAATTTTGACTTTAACTATTTTTGTTTTAATTGGAACACTTGGTTCAGCTATGATTTTTTCTATTTTGAATAAAGTCGCTATTCAAATTGGAGAAAGTTATTTAACAGTTCATACAAATCATCATCAAGAACAGATGGCAAAAATATTAGAAAATGGAGCAAAGATTTCTAATTTATTTTCTGTCAATAAAAATATTTTGCAATTTATTCAAAATGAATCAAATTTAGAGGCTAAAAATTTAGCTTTTAAAACTCTTAATGAATATGTAAAATTAAGTGATAGCGATGGTTGGTTTATAGCTATTCGAGATAGCGAAAATTTTTATTTTAATAATCTAAAAAACGAATTTAGTGGTTCTGAACTTCGTAAAAAATTATTTATTGGAAATGTAGATGACATCTGGTTTTATTCTACTTTAGATTCTAATAAATCTTATAATATAAATATAGATTTTGAAAAATCAATTAATGATATAAAAGTTTGGATTAATTATAAAATAGTAGATAGCAATGGTAGAGTAATCGCTATTTTTGGTTCAGCTTTTGATTATGAAAGATTTTGGAAAGATTTTTTAGATGAAGAAGATAAAGATTTAAGAATTATTACTATATTAAAAAATGGAGATATTATTGCACATAAAAATATATCTATGATAAATGAAGATGCTGAATTTTTATCTCAAGATGAAGATAAAAAAAATATATTTCAGTTTTTTACAAATAGAGATTTTAAATATCAACTTGAAACAGAAATATCAAAATTAAATAGTCAAAGAACTATAAGTTTTATATCTAAATTAAATAAAAATGATAAATATGAGAATATTATTTCGGTTTCACTATTATCTTTAAGTAATGTCGAATGGTATATGTTTTCAGCTATGAATTTAGGGTCAATTATTGATGAATATAATAAACTTCTAATCGTTTTGATATTTATTTCTATATTTATAACTCTATTTATAATAAATTTAATCTTTATTAAAAGTCAGTTTTTGAAACCTATTCATGAATTATATGATGTTATTCATGCTATGCGAAGCGGTGAATTAACAAAACGAGTAACAAATTTTAAAGATAGAGAAGATGAAGTTGGTTCATTAATTCTTGAATTTAATAATATGGTTGATATTGTAGAAAAATATAAAGAACATAGTTCTAAATTATATACACTATTAACAGAAAATATGGCTGATGTTATTTGGATGATGGATAAACATGGAAATATTTTATATATTTCACCATCTATTGAATATTTAACTGGATATACACAAATGGAAGCAACTCTTCAGAAAATTGAAGATAGATATAGTTCAGAATCAGTATCAATTATTTTAGAACATATGCTGAATGCTATTCAGTATAGCGATAGGTAATCTTTTGAAGTGATCTCCAGATTTTCCCCCGCTTCATACCGTACGAGCGACTTTCACCGCATACGGCACTCCATCAAGTTTATTAAAATCATTATATTATAAATATTCTAAAAGCAAAATTCAATATTAAGTTAAAATTAATTCTTAATGTATTACAATATTAAAGATTTAAGTTTATTTAAGTATAAATCAGTTAGATTTGTTTATTTCGTCTAACTAACGAATCGCACATCATGAAATTCCAGTTTTAAAACTTAAACAAATACGAAAAAATGGTTCGATAATTTGGGTTGAATTAAATTTAAAAATTAAAATCGATGAGGTCGAAGGCATTAGATTTATAGGTTCAACTAGAGATATTTCTAATAAACTCGAAATGGAAAAACAGGTTGAAAGATTACTTTTTATCGATTCTTTAACTGGGCTTGTAAATCTAAAATATTTAATGAATATAATTCAACATCATTTATATAACTTGCAATTAAACGGAGGTTTTGGAGCATTAATCGATATCAATATTGATGAATTTAGACATATCAATGAAGCTTATAGTTTTAATGTTGGTGATAACTTATTAATCGACATTAGCAAAAGATTAAAAGATTCTGTTCGCGAATCGGATTCAATAGCTCGAATTGGTGGTGATGAATTTTTAGTTTTAGTTGAATATCTTGGTAAAGATTCCAAAATTGCTCCAGAAATTGGTTATTTAATTGCCGAGAAAATCAAATTTTTTATACAAGAACCTTATAAATTAGAAAATGGTGATACAGTTTATTTAACTTGTAGTATAGGTATAAGAATTTTTAATGCAAATTCTAACATCGAAACAATTTTAAAAGATGCAAATTTAGCGATGTTTCAATCAAAACACAATGGAAAAAATTTAATAACTTCGTCGGAGACAATTTAATATGAAATATAAACAAATCTATTTAGATAACAGTGAAAATATAATTAAATTTTTAAAAATATTTTTATCATTTATTTTAGCTATTTTAATAGCATATCTTCCAAATTATAATTTACCAGTTAATGCAATAAACACACTGTTTATTTTATTAGTGGCAACTTTTTTATGGATTAGTGAAGCCGTTCAACCTTTTGCGGTCTCGTTTTTAATTATTGCTCTCGAAATAGTTTTACTTGGAAGTAGCAATAATTGGCACAATTGGAAAATTTATCTTCAACCTTGGGCAGAATCAATTATATTTTTATTTATTGGTGGATTTATTATCGCTTCTGCGAGTTCAAAAGTTGGTTTAGATAAATTTATTGCAAATCGAACTTTAAAATTTGTTGGCAATAAATTAGATAATATTATTTCAGCAATATTATTTTTAACTTTTATAATGTCAATGTTTGTTTCGAATACAGCAACAGCTGTAATTATGCTAACATTAATTTCGCCTATTATAACTTTTATATCAAAAAATGGTGCTAAAGCTATACTTTTAGCAATTGTTGTTGGTGCAAATATTGGTGGAATCGGAACAATTATTGGATCTCCACCAAATGCAATTGCTGTTGGAATTTTAGGAAATCAAGCTCCATCTTTTTTAGATTGGATTTTAATAGCTCTACCTCCAGCAATATTATTAGCAATAATTTTAAGAGTGTATTTATATTTTGCATATCCATCAAATGGTGAAAAAGTTTCAAATTTAAATCTTGAAGATAATGAAATGTTAAATTCAAAATATAAAAAAATATATGTTACAACTATATTTATTATAACTGTATTATTATGGCTAACAACTTCTATTCACCAAATTCCAACTTCAGTAATTGCATTTTTTCCAATTGTAGCTTTTACTTTAGCTGGAATCTTAACTTCAGAAGATATAAATAGTCTTAGATGGGATATCATAATTTTATTAGTTGGTGGATTAAGTTTAGGTTTTGCAATAACTAATTCAGGTTTAGATAAATGGATTGCTCAAATTTTAACTATTGGAAATGTTTCGCCATTAGTTACAACTTTAATCGCAGTTTATACAATTGTAATTGTCTCAAATTTTATGAGCAATACAGCAGCAACTAATATTTTATTGCCTTTAGTTATTGCAACAACCTCATCAGCGGATATTCAAATTTCAGTGATTGCCGTTGCAATTGGCGCCTCGTTTGCTATGAGTTTGCCAATTTCAACTCCACCAAATGCAATTATTTTTGGAACAGGCAAAATCGAAATAAAAGATTTCTTAAAATTAGGAACTATAACTTTAATTATCGGTCCAGTAATATTTTTAAGTTGGATTTATTTTATTAAATAAATATTCTTGTCTAAATTTGACATTAAAAAATAAAAAAGTTGATTGAGTTCATAGCAACTCTTTTGCTAAAATTACACTCAAAAGTGAAATTATTAAGGCTAATATAATGGAAGATTATTATAAGTTACTGGAAATTGAAAAAACAGCTTCTGCTGATGATATAAAAAAAGCTTATCGTAAAATGGCAAAAAAATATCACCCTGATACTAATCAAGGAGATAAAAATGCTGAAGAAAAATTTAAAGAGATTAACGAAGCTTACGAAGTTTTAAAAGATGAGAAAAAACGAGCCATTTATGATAAATATGGTAAAGCTGGTTTAGATGGTTCTGCTAGTGCAAATAGTGGTAATTCTTATAGATCAAATGGTTTTAGTTCATTTGAAGATATTTTTGAAATGTTTGGTAATTTTGGCGAAAATGCAAAAAAACGAGAAAATAGTGATTTATCTCTTGAAGTTGATTTAAAATTTAAAGAAGCCGTTTTTGGAACTACTAAAAAAATCAAGTTTAAATATAGAAAACCTTGTTCTAGTTGTAATGCAACTGGATCAGCTGACGGCAAAACTGATAAATGTCCAATTTGTGGTGGTCGAGGTGAAATTCATAGACGACATGGCTTTATGACTTTTTCTGAAACTTGTTCTCGTTGCGGTGGTTCAGGTGAAGTTATAAAAAATAAATGTTCTGTTTGCAATGGCAATAAATTTATCGAAGAAGAAGATGAAGTTGAAATTAAAATTCCTGCTGGTATCTCAAGTGATAATCGTTTGCGAGTTCAAGAAAAAGGACACAAAAGTTTAAAAGGTATCAGAGGCGATCTATATTTAGTCTTTAAAGTAGAAAGTGATGAACATTTTATTCGACACGGTGATGATATTTATCTTGAAATGCCAATCTTTTTCACTCAAGCTATTTTAGGAGAAGTTATAAGAACTCCTTCTCTTCGAGGCGAAATTGAATTAAAACTTGAACGAGGCACTCGAGATAAACAACAATATATATTTAAAGGTGAAGGTGTTCAAAATGTTCAAGGTTACGGTAAAGGTAATTTCGTCGTTCAAATTAAATTGCTCTATCCAGAAAGATTAAATGTTAATCAAGAGGAACTTGTAAGAAAACTTCAAGATAGTTTTGGTATCGAAAGCAAACCTAATGTTAGTCTTTATGATAAAATTAAAAAGTGGTTTGAAGATTAACATTTGAAAAAAATAGGTAAAAATAGCAAATTAGTCGCTCTTTTATGTGATAACCAAATTGAAAATGAGAGAGTTGAAATTTTTAACTCTCTTATTGGAGATAATGATATTATTTATATGCCACTTTATATAAAACCTGATGTTTTTAATTTTACAGTTTTAAATTTACGAAAATCACAAATTTCACTTGTAAATATATGTAAAAAATATTTTAAAGAAATTTTTAATTTAGTTGATGAAAAATCAGAAATTAGTTATAAATCTGGTTTAATAGATTCTATAAAAATTTCAAATAATAAGCTATTTGGTTTTTCAACTTTTGGAAAAGCTATATTAAATATTATTTTAAATAATAATTTAAATAAAATAGCTATATTTGGAGCTACAAATGAACAACTTAAAGATATTTTATATAATTTAAATGATTTAACTAAAATAGCTATATTTGAAAACGATATTGAAAAATTACGAGAAATCGTTCAAGATTTTCCAGAAATTGAAATTTATAGAATAAAATCAGATTTAAATTTATTATCTTTTGATAAATTAATAAATTTGGGTATAAATTTAACTTTAAAAGATTCTGAAAAAATAAAATTATTATCTCAAAATGAAATTTTTATTGAACAAAGCAAAATAAATATTGCTAATATTTAAAAATATATAAGTTTCCCGAAAATTAATCGGGAAAATTTATATTTAAAGCTCTAACATTCTTTCGAGGGCAATTTTTGCCCATTTTGAACTCTCTTTATCAACTTGAACTTCATAAAAAGGTTCATTTAATTCGATACTTTTTAAAGTTCTGTATAAATCTAATAAAGTTGTTTCATTCATTGTTGGACATTGAGGTTTTGTAGCAGAAAGTACATAAATATTTTTTTCTCTCATTCTATTAACTAAATTATATTCAGTACCAACAGCAACAGGAATTTCAAGAGGCAATGAATTTACATATTTAATAAGTTGCGAAGTCGAACCGACAAAATCAGCACTATTTACAATTTCAGGATCACATTCTGGATGAACAGCTATTTTTATATTTTTATACTTTTTTCTATAAAAATTTATATCATCTATTGAAAATAGTTGATGAACAGAACAAAAACCATCATAACAGATAATATCTGAATTTTTATAAATATCTGTTTTTTCTTCTAAATTAAATATAGAAACTACACTACTTTTTAAATTCATTTTATTGGCAATATTTTGTCCGAGACATCTATCAGGGAGAAAAAGAATCTTTTTACCACTTTTCAAACCGTGAGAAATAATACGATCGGCATTTGAACTTGTGCAAACAGTTCCGCCCATTTCACCGACTCGCCCTTTTATTTCTGCACTTGAATTTATATAAGTAATTGGAAAAATATCACTTTTTTGAATGCCATTGTTTTCAAGAATTTTTAGAGATCGATCAAAATATTCGCCATTTATCATTTGAGCCATTGAACAACAGGCCATTTTTGGCATCAAAACTCTTTTTTCTGGATTTAAAACTTTGACACTTTCACCCATAAAAGCCACACCACAAAATATAATAAATTTACTAGTTGTTTCTGCTGTTCTTTTTGCAAGTTCAAGACTATCGCCAGTTATATCAGCAATATTATATATTTCATCTTTTTGATAATAGTGTGCTACTATCGTAACATCAAGTTCTTTTTTTAACCTATCGATTTCTGTGATGAGGTTTAAATTTTTATCTATATTTTCTATCATTAAAATTTTATAAAACTCTAATAAATATTAAGACATCATAATATCGTAAGGTCGTCGAACCTCATCAACAAGTTGAGCTGGACTCATTGCACGAGATTTTCGAGTAAATTCTCGACCTTCAAGAAAAACAACAATTGTTGGCACAGCAAAAATTGAATATTGGGCAGGAACATCTGGTGTTTCGAGAACATCAACAAAATATCTACCCATTTCAGGAAATTCTTCTCGCATTAATTCCATAACTTTTGGACGAAGTGTTTTGCAAACATTACATTTAGGAGATGTAAAATAGATTATTGTGGCTTTCTCTTTTTTAAAGCTATTATTATCTCATCAATAGTTTTAATTTGTGAATCTAACATATATTTCCTCTCTAATATTTAAAATCAATTTGGAAATTTTAACCAACTTTTAAAGTAGAAATCTAATTATTGATTCTATTTTGACTTTTTGATTCGTTTGCTTTGAGTCTGTTCTTCGTATCTAAAATAAATAAGAACTTTTGGGACAAGCCCAAAAGTTAATAGATAAATAGATAAGAAAAACATTATCTCACACAACGAAACAAAATAATATAGTACTGATCGAGGTTGTAGTCATTTCCACTGCTGAAACTCAATCCCCATGAATAGGAAGTATAAGTTTTATCTATAGTTGATGACCAATACCAATCATTTTGCATATTTCTAAATTCGCTTTTGTGTTGGTAAGCAATTCGCAACTCTTCAATTGTTGGGAGTCTCCAATCAGAAAAACCTAAAAGACGAAGATTTTCGCAATATTTACAGGCATCCTTCCAATTCATCCGTTTTGGTAAGTTTGCATCTTGAAACATTAGGTTACCAATTGTTATAGTTTTAGAAGCTATTTCAACTTGTGTTAATTGATTTTGAACATTTGAATTAGTTGGCTGTTTTAGTTGATTCTGAAGATTTTGAACATTTGAATTAGTTGGCTGTTTTAGTTGATTCTGAAGATTTTGAACTTGAATTTTAAGTTGTGAATTCTCATTTTGTAAATTTATCACTTTGCTTTTTTCAGCTTGTAATTCAAGTTCTAATTTTGCAATTTTATTTGAAAGTTGTTGTGTATTACTACTTTGATTTGAATTATATATGTTAGGTGTATAATTTATATCTTTTAAAGATTTTTCTAATTCTTGAAGCAACTCATCAATAATCGAATCTTTCAAACTCTTTAAATCTTTAAAAATTTTTGAATTCTGTAAATTGACAAAATCATTTGACATAAAAAGCAAGTTTTCACCATTTGCATATAAAGAATATAAACTAGGTTTTATAGAGAGTGCTTTTAATGAAATAGAGATTATTAAATGCGGAAAATAGTCAATTCGTAAATCAAAAACTTTGTTGTATCGTTTTGGATGTTGATAATTTTGCGAACCCTCTTCGAGAGCATCACGACCCTTTAAAGCTGGAACAAACATACCATCATAATCTATTAATTTTATTTCGCCATTTGGCAAAACAATCATATTGTCATGTTTTAAATCTCCGTGAGCAAATCCTAAATGATATGTTATATTTATTAATTCTCGCCAATTTTTATAAAGAGTCTCTAACTTTGACTTATTAGAAATATTAGAACAATTATTTTGTAAATAGACTCCAAGAGTTTCGCCTTCAACCCATTCCATTTTTACAACGGGATAAAGCTCTTCTTGTTTTGTTCCTTGAGGGGTAATTGCCAATTCTTTATCAATATATTCATAATCGCAGAAATATATGCTTGGATTATTTTTAATAAATTGAGATATAGCTTCATATCTCTCTTTTCGTTCAATATTTTCGCGAATAAAACATTTCAAGGCATATTTTTTATTTGTAGCTAAATCTTCCATTTTAAAAACAGTTGCAAATTTTCCAGCTGAACCAATTGGTCGACCGAAATTATCATTTCTAATTGATTTAAAATTTTGTAGTTTATCGCCTCTAGTTTTAATATGATTGACTGCTTGAACATATTCTGTAATTGATGGAAAATTCATTTTATCTCTCCTGTTGTAAATATGGTTATTAATATGCAAAATTGTATCAAAATTTAAATTTCTAAAAATATGATTCTCCTAAATCTCAAAAACCTTTTTTAGAGCCTCTTTTACTGCTTCGATTTCACTCTCTGAAATTTCACCAACTTTCTCAATTAACCTACTCTCATCAACTGAACGAACTTGAAAAGTGTCAATTACTGAACTCTTTTTTAATCCATTTTTACTATTTGGCTCTATCTTAACAAACCAAGGAACAGAGATATAATGAGGTTTAAAATCTGTAATTGGAGCAATGATTTTTAATGGAAGTTTTCCAATATCATCTCCATTTATAATTACAGCAGGTCTCTTTTTCTTAAATTCACTTCCAACTGTTGGATCAAGATTTACGATCCAAATTTCTCTCTGTCTCATCTAAAGTCTTCACTATCAAGAGCTGTAAATTCTGTAAGTGATTTATCATCTCTGTAATCTTCCATCATTAACTGAACACTCTTTTTCATTCTAACTTTTTCCTGTTTTTGAATATACTCTTCAACAGCATTTTTTAAAATTTCAGACTTAGATACTCTGAACTCATTTTTAAGATTTTCTAATTGCTGATTTAAAAAGTGTGGAATTGTAAAAGTTACTTTATCATAAGATTGGAATGTTTGCATATAAATATCCTTATTATTAATATGCAAAATTGTATCAAAATTTAAATTTATAATAATCATTGATTTCAGAACTATTTAAGAAAACTAACTTTTAGCTATTATAAATATTTATCTAATTTTTTTAAAAATTAGTTTGCACCGCAAAACTACTAAAAAATAGTAATTTAAAAGCTTAAATATAAATAAATTTATAGTGATTTTTTTGTTAGAGTGCCTCTCATGGGAGTTGAGCTTTTCAAAAAAAAATCTTCAAATTATTTGAATTTGACATCATCGAAAAAATCGCTATTTTAAAAAGTTTGCTTAAATAAAAAAATTAGTTGATCGAAAATTGGTCAAAATTGGCTAAAAACAGCACTTTTTTAGTAACCTTAAATATAAATGAATTTATAGTTATTTTTTTGTTAGAGTGCCTCTCATGGGAGTTGAGCTTTTTTAAAAAAAATCTTCAAATTATTTGCATTTTGACCTTATCGAAAAAACGATATTTTAGAGATTTTGCTTAAGCTTAAGAATTAGTTTTATTTTTAAGTGGCATTTGATGAGGTGTCTATCAAGTATATTTATATAATATGGTTTTAATGTTGAAATGCTAAATTTATATTTTATAGATCAAAAAATTAAAAAATCCCGACCATGAGCATCTTTGAGTATTTTTAAATTTATAGAGTATATATTTTTATTGAATATAAAATTTTTTCAGAGCTAATTTATTGTATGTTTTAAGCTAAAAATTAATTTTGACTGCTACAATTCTCAAAATTTAACAAAAAGGAAAGAGATGGAAATATTTAAAAAGACAGTTTTAAAAAGACATAAGCAAGATGAAAATCTTCTTAAAGGTCGTTGGGAAAATCTTCAAAAATATAAATCTAAAATAGATTTTATTAGAAATATAAAAGAGGAAAAATATCAAGATGGTTTTTTAAGAGATGTTTTTGAAAATTGTCTAGGTTATGTTCTTGATACCACAAATCCAGAACATTTTAACATTCGCCGTGAAGAGAAAAATGAGACTGATAATAAAAAAGCTGATGCTGTAATTCTTGTTGATGATAAGGTGATTGGAATAATTGAGCTAAAAGATCAAAAGACAAAAAATCTCGATTCTGTTGAAATTCAAGCATTTAATTATCATAATTCGCACTCAAACTCTAAATACATTATTATTTCTAATTTCGATGAGGTGCGATTTTATATCGATAAAAAAACAAAATTTGAATCGTTTTCGCTTTTTAATCTTGATTTTGAGAGTTTTAAACTTTTACATCTTGTTTTAAGTTTTGAGTCTATTTCTATAAATTTACCAATAAAGCTTCTCGACGAAACGAACGAATTTGAAAAGGAGATTTCAAATCTATTTTATAAGGATTTTGCGGAACTTCGGCTTCAACTTTTTAGCGATATTTCGAATTTGAATCAAATTGAAAAACTTGAAGCTCTTGCAATTTCGCAAAAAATTCTCGATAGATTTATATTTATATTTTTTGCTGAAGATCGCTATCTTTTGAATCCTAAAATTTCAGATGAGATTTTTAAAAAATGGAAAAATGATATTGAATTTAGATCTCTTTTTTATTTTATTAAGGTTTTATTCAATGCTGTTAATAGTGGAAATGTTCGAATGGATATTCCAGCTTATAATGGTGGACTGTTTGCCAATGACCATAAAATCGATAATTTGGAGATTTCAGATTCGGTTCTTGAGAAAATTATTCAACTTTCAAAATATGATTTTAGCAGTGATATTGATGTTAATATTTTAGGTCATATTTTTGAAAATAGCCTTGATGATTTAGAAAAAATTCGTGAAAATATTTTTGGTGGCGAATTTGATATTTCTCGGGCAAAACGGAAAAAAGATGGAATTTTTTACACACCAAATTATATAACTGAATATATAGTTCGTGAAACGGTTGGAAAATTTTGCGATGAGAAAAAAGTTGAACTCGGTTTTATGAATTTTGATGAAATTAAAAGTTTGGAAACTGCTAAAAGTTATTTAAATTTTCTTGAAAGTTTGAAAATTATCGATCCTGCAGTTGGTTCTGGAGCTTTTCTTAATCAGGCTTTTAACTATTTGTTTGATGAGTATAAATCTGTTTATGAAACTATTCATAAATTTGCTATTAGTGGTCAAAATCTATTTTTAACTCAAGATTTCGATATTACAATTATTGAAAATAATCTTTTTGGAATTGATATAAATCAGGAAGCGGTTGAAATTGCAAAACTATCATTGTGGTTGAAAACTGCTAAACGAGGTCGCAAATTGACAAATCTAAATAGAAATATAATTTGTGCTGATTCTCTATTAAATATGCCCTTTAAATTTGGTAGTTTTGATATCGTAATTGGTAATCCGCCGTATGGCATTAACACTGAAAAAGTAAAACATAATTTTGAACTACAATCAGGTGAAAGCACAATTCTATTTATGCAATTAGCAATAAAACTATTAAAAAAAGGAGGGTTTAATGGTTTTATTATTCCAAAACCTTTTATTTTTGCCTCGACTTGGAATGAAATTCGAAATAAGCTAAAAGATGAAATTAAAATCATTGTTGATTGTGGTGAAGTTTGGTCAGAAGTTCAACTTGAACAAATTATTTATGTAATTCAATCAAATAAAAAATTTGAAAAATATAATAATTTTATTTTAAAAGATGGTAAATTTATATATTTAGCTGAAATTAACAAAGACCTCATCGATCAATTCGAGTTTTTTATAAATCGAGTTTCTGAAAAAGAGATTTTTATTGCTTTAAAGATGGTTAAAAATAGCATAAATTTACTTGAAATATCTTTTGCAAACTGGGGAGATACTTTTTTCAAGTTGATTCAAGAAATTGGAGCTATCAAAGTGTTATCTGGTGCAAACATTCAAAAGTATTATTTTGACGGTATAAAGGGTTTTATTTTAGAAGATGTTAAAGTTTCTAAAAATGCTTTCATTCGAGACAATTCAGTTTTACTTCAAAGAATTATTGCTCACATTCAAAATCCAATTGATCATATCAAAATTACTGGAACTATTATAAAAGATATAACAGAATATTTCATAGTTAATACTATTCAGCAGATAACTTTAAATAAAAATTATTCAAATAGGTATATTTTGGCATTATTGCATTCTAATTTAATCAATTGGTTTGTTTATCGTTTTATTTTTGCTAAAGCTATTAGAACTTTTCAATTTTCAAATGATGTAATTAAAAGAATTCCAATTGTTGCAATTTCAGAAACTGAACAACAACCATTTATCGAACGAGTTGATAAACTATTAGAGTTAAATAAGAATTTGCAAAAAAACAGAACTCAGTTTTTAGATGAACTGAAGCTTGAAAAAATATCGCAAAAACTTGAAAACTTTGAAAAATTGAGTCTTGATGAGTTTATCGTCGAATTTGCAAAAGCTCATAAAATAAAATTAAGCGATAAATTAGCTGAACGAAATTTAAAAATTGAGTGGAAATCAATCTTCGAAAATGATAAAAGTCTAATTATTAAAATTAGTTCTGAAATCAAAAAACTAGAAACTGAAATCGATAATTTGGTTTATAAGCTTTATGATTTAAATAGTGCTGAGATTATGATTATCGAAGGACGATAAAATAACTTCCCCATCTTTCCCGTGCCACGACACGGGAATCCATTTGATATTTTTGTGGATATTCGGATCAATTACGAATATGACGGAGATTCCAAAAAATAAAAGTTATATTGACTCCGCTATAATTGTAGGCTAAATTAAAATAGGAAAATAAATGCAATCTTTAGAAATAAAAGGCGGACTACATTTAAAAGGTGAAGTTGAAATTTCAGGTTCAAAAAATTCAGCTCTTCCACTTATTGCTTTAACAATATTATCTCGACAAACTGTTCAAATAGATAATATTCCAAATGTTGTCGATATCAAGACTCTTACAAAACTTCTTCAGATGTTAGGCAGTGAAGCCCATTTTAATAGTAACACTTTAACTATTAATACTAAAAATATAAATAAAACAGTAGCAACCTATGATATCGTTAAAACGATGAGAGCTTCTATTTTGGTTCTCGGACCTCTTTTGACTCGTTTCGGACATTGTGATGTTTCGTTACCAGGTGGTTGTGCCATTGGTTCAAGACCTGTTGATTTACATTTGAAAGCTCTTGAAGAGATGGGTGCAACAATAGAAATTGAAGATGGCTATATAAAAGCTCGAGCCGAAAATGGCTTAAAAGGTGCTGATATATTTTTTGAGAAAAAAACTGTTACGGGAACTGAAAATATTGTTATGGCTGCAGCTCTTGCTCAAGGCAAAACTCGACTTTTTAATTGTGCTATGGAACCCGAAGTTATTCAAACTTGCGAAGCTCTTCGAGATGCTGGAATTAAAATTTCTGGAATTGGAACTGAGACTATCGAAATCGAAGGAACAAATGGCGAACTATTAAATATCGAAAAAATTAGAGTTATTCCTGATAGAATAGAAGCTGGAACATATTTAGTTGCTGGAGCAATTACAAATAGCGAAATTACTATTACAAATAGTGAAGCCAAACATATAGCTTCAATTATAGAAAAATTAGAAGAAATGGGCTTTAGCTTTAAAATAGATAATGATAAAATAACAATATTTCCAGCTAGTATTATTAAGCCTGTTAATATTATTACTGCTGAATATCCACTTTTCCCAACAGATATGCAAGCTCAATTTGTTGCACTTGCAACTCAATCGAATGGTACAAGTATAATTGAAGAACGACTGTTTGAAAATCGATTTATGCATGTAAATGAACTTCAAAGACTCGGTGCTGATATAAAAATTGAACATAATCGAGTTATTATTCATGGTCGCAAAGAGTTACACGGAGCCGACATGATGGCAACCGATTTACGAGCAAGTAGTGCTTTAGTTTTAGCTGGACTTGTTGCTAAAGGTTCAAGTCGAGTTCATCGAATTTATCATCTTGATCGAGGTTATCAAAATCTTGAATCAAAACTTGCTGGAATTGGTGCAAATATTAAAAGAATAAAAGGAATTTTATAACATATGTTTTTTATAGATGTTCAAGGAACTTTAATTACAGATCTTGATAAAACTCCTATTGCTGGAGCTATCGGATTTATTGAAAGATTAAATCGAAAAAATATTAAATATGCCATTGTTACAAATAATACAAAAGAACCTAGTCATAAATTTATTAAATATCTCAAAAATCTAGGTTTTAGTTTTGATGAGAAAAATTATATTGATCCATTAATGGTTTTATCAACTATTTTAAAAACTCGCGAAATTAAAGCCTATGGTTTGCCAAGTTTTATTGAAACTTTGCAAGAAATGGGTTACGAAACTGATTCGAAAAATCCTGAAGCAATTTTAATTAGTGTAAAAAAAGATTACACTTCATCGGAATTTGCTGAAATGATTGATTTTGTTCTTAATGGAACAGAAATTTTTGGAATGCATAAAACTTCTATTTATGCCAAAGATGGAAAAAGATATCCTGGAGTTGGTGCAATTCTTGAAATGATAAGTTTTGCAACTGGCAAAAATTATAAAATAATTGGAAAACCTAGCCCTATTTTTTACGAAAAAGCTAAAAATATCGTCGGAGCTAATAAATTCGAAGATATAACTATGGTCAGTGATGATTGGATTGGTGATTTAATTGGTGCAGGTGATTTAGGCATGAAAAAAATTCTTGTTTTAAGTGGCAAAATTAAAAAACGAGATGAGGTCTTAAATTCAGGTTCAAATCAGCCAGATCGAATCATTAATTCTGTTCAAGAGCTTTTATTATGAAAATTTTTATTAATGGTCAAGAGCAAGAAGTCGAAGAAAATATAACTGTTGATGAACTTATTGAATTTCTTAAAATTCGTGAGCGAACAATGGCAACTGCTGTAAATATGAAAATTGTAAAAGAGTGGGATTGGATCGGTTATACTTTAAATGATGGCGATAAAATCGAGTTTTTACAATTTGTTGGTGGTGGTTGAAAAATATAAATGCAATTTATTTTTTTTAAAGATGGTGGTAAAAATTTAATCGAAATTAATGGCGAGATTTATAATCATATTTTTAAATCTCGTCGTCATAAATCTAATGAACCTATATATATTCGTTCGCAAAATAATTTTAAAAATTTATATAAATATAATATAAAAGATATAAATAGACGAACTGCAATTTTAGAACTTGATAGTTTTGTTGAAAATTTTGCCGAACGAAAAAGAGAAATTATTCTTGGCTGGTGTAAAACTGATTCGCAAACAGTTGAAAAAATATTACCTGTGCTTAATGAATTAGGCATAGATATATTATATTTAATAGATTGCAAATTTTCTCAAGGTGATTTTAAAACTGATTTTGATAGATATTCGAGAATTTTAGAAAATTCTTCAATGCAATCTGGTAGATATGACTATATAATAATAAAAGAGGCAAAATCAATAAATGAGTTTTTAGAACTTTTTCCTGAAACAGTTGCAATCGATTTTTCAGATGAAAAACTATCAGAAAATATATATAAAAATAATAAAAATATTTATATGGCTATTGGTCCTGAAGGTGGTTTTCATGTTGATGAACAAAAAAATTTTAAAAAAATTTGTGGTTTGAATTCGCCTTATATTTTAAAAAGTAGCACTGCAATTATCACAGCAATTGCAAAAATTTTATAAAAATATTTAAAAGATCGGAAAATATATAAATGGTAAAAATAGCTATTTTTGGAGTTGGAACAGTTGGTGAAGCTGTTGTGAAGATTCTCCAAGAAAATCGAGAAATTATAAAGGCACGAGCTGGAAAAGAGATTATTCCAGTTATTGGAGTTGTAAAAAATCTAAATAAAAAACGAAATATCGAACTTGAATTAACTGATTCATCTCGTGAAGCACTTGATCGAAATGATATTGATATCGTTGTTGAATTAATGGGTGGAATTGAAGAACCGCTAAAAATCGTTCGTAAAGCTTTGCAATTAGGAAAACCTGTTGTTACGGCAAATAAAGCTCTTTTAGCTTATCACAGATATGAGTTACAAGATATTGCTGGTGATGTCGCTTTTGAATATGAGGCAAGTGTTGCTGGAGGAATTCCAATTATTAATGCTCTTCGAGATGGTTTAAGTGCAAATCATATTAAATCAATAAAAGGCATTTTAAATGGAACTTCAAATTATATTTTAACTAAGATGATCAAAAACGGAACTGATTTTAAAATTGCACTTGCTGAAGCTCAAGCTCTCGGTTATGCTGAAGCTGATCCAACTTTTGATATTGGTGGTTTTGATGCTGGACATAAATTATTAATTTTAAGTTCTATTGCTTATGGTATTGATGCTAAACCAGAAGATATTTTAATCGAAGGTATTGAAGGCATTAGTTCGTATGATATCGCTTTTGCTAAAGAATTTGGTTATTCGATTAAATTATTGGGAATTGCAAAAATTGTTATCGATGAAGTTGAATTACGAGTTCATCCAGTAATGATTCGAGATAACGAAATGATTGCAAAAGTTGATGGTGTTATGAATGGAATTTCAGTAGTTGGTGATAGAGTTGGCGAAACTTTATATTATGGTGCTGGTGCTGGTGGAGATGCAACAGCTTCCGCAGTTGTCGCAAACCTCATCGACATTGTCAGACATAATAAAAAATCTCCTATGCTTGGCTTTAAACATCCTCTTGAAGTTGGCAAACTAAAATTAAAAGAGCGAGGCAAAATTGAATCAAAATATTATTTACGAATTCCAGTTATTGATAAAGCTGGTGTTCTTGCTGAAATTTCTAGAGTCTTTGGTGATCTTGATATTTCGATTGAAGCACTTTTACAAAAAAATATTAATAGCAGTTCTGCAAATATTTTAATTGCAACTCATCAAACTCGCGAACGAAATATTTTAAGAGCAATTTCTAAAATTGAAGCTCTTCAACCCGTTTTATCTCGTCCATATATGATGAGAATCGAAAAATAGTTTTTAAATTTATGAAAAAAATATTTTTATTACCAGTTATTTTTTCTGGGCAAATATTAGCAGGTAATTTTAATTATGGTGTTTTAGATAATCATGCATATTTGCCTCGTGAAGGCTTTAGAATCGATAGCAGTTATATTCGTGTTAATGAAGCTGTTGATATTTTTAATGTTCGTGATGCTGAAATTGGTTCTCTTTCACAATATGGTGAATCTCTTGGAAATTTAAGCGGTTTTCATATTGGTAGTCAATTTGGCATTTCACGAAATAATGCTCTTTTTATAAAATATGATAATTGGAAACTCGATTACGGTGGCGAAGATTTAACAAATCATCGTTTTGAAGGTTTTTATCGCAGAAGTATTTTTATGGATAAATATAGAAAAATTAGTGCTAGTTCTTTTGATTTAGGTTTTATTTATAATCAAGGTTCTGATATTGAAATAAAAAATAGAACTTTTTTGAATAGTATGATGAATAAAATTGCTGGAAATAGCGGTTATTCAATTAGTTCCGATGGTTCGACAATTACGAATAATGAGAAAAAAGCTTCAATTACTTTATATGATAACACTGGAAATAAAACATCTGTTTATAATCAAGTTAATAGTGTAAATATTTCAGATTTCAGTAGCAAATCTTTTTATATGCGAATTTTATTAGGTTCAAGTTTAAATAATCATTCTATAGCTAATATTTATGGTTTTTCTGGTTATACAGATATAACTACAAATATATCAATTTCGCCTGAAAGTTTATTAACTTATGTAAATGCTTATGGATTAAATATAAATATAGCTGATTTAAATCGAGATGAATTTTTTGTTGGTGGCGGAGCTTCATATATAACTGAATGGAGTAAAATTATTATGGAATTACAATATGATTATACTCGTATTTTTAGAGATAGCGATTTAGAATATCAAAAAAGTAGTAATGAACTAAAAATGTCTTTATCAATTCCAATTAAAAATAAAGTTTTAGTTTTTATCGAAGGTGATATTATGTTTCAGCAATTTAATTCAAGTTTGCCATATTTATATAATAAATATACTCAAACTCAATTTGACAAAAAATATGGCTTTGCTAAATTTGGTTTGGCTTATAAATTTTAAAGGTTAAATATAATATGAAACATAAACTTACGATTTTTGATCGTTTTTTTCATGCTTTTCGAGAAATAGCTTTATATCATCACGATTCGCTTGAATTTCGGGCTAAAATTTATGCCGTAATGGTTGTTGCAAATAGCGATTATGGTGAAGAACGAAATAATAAAAAGCGAAACGATAATCACGATATTTGCGAATTTGACAAACTCGAAATAATTAGCGAAGAGATTTATCCAAAAGATATTCGTCGTCAAAATGCACTTTTATTAACGATTCGTGAATATGTTAATAAAATTAGAGAACCAAATGGTTTAGGTCTTGATGAGCTAATTTTTAATATCGAGAAAAAGTTAAAACGAAAACCTAGATTTGTTGAAAAAATAAATATAGAACATCTTAAAAATTTGGCTAAATGTCCAACTGATGAAGAATCAGATATTTATCAAAAAAGAATAATCTCATTTTTAGAAAGATTAAAAAGTAGTTATTCAAATGATAAAAATAAACAAGTGGTTGATCAGAAAAGCGAAATTCACAATGAAGATATTGATCTCGATGAGGTTGTAAAAAATATATAGATGTTTTTTCGCAAATATATTTTATAATTAATAATTTGCGGAAAAACTATTTATCTAACACAACGAACATAATAAGTATTTATGTTATTTTTTGATTCATAGTTTCCATTATTTAAATAAAATACAAAAGATTGAGAAATTATCTCTTTATTTATAGTTAAGCTCCATAATTTAACTTCGTTGTATTTTCCACCCTGATTATATTCAGATTTTCTTTTTTCAAAATCATTAGTTTTTTCAAATTCATCTTTTGGAAATAAAACTTCAAAATTATTATAAATATTAATTTAGACATGTTCATTTTATATCCTTTATAAATTCAATGCCAAAAACTCATTTTTTGAAATTATAGGCTAATTATAACTTTTTTAGTTTTGATGTTTTTAATTAAAAATAACAGATAATGAGCTAACTCAAAACTCAAAATTGAAACTTTTCCATTACATAAATTCTCTATGACAAATTATTAGAACAACTAAAACAGTGATTTGTCAACAAATTCAAAGTTAAATAAAAACACTTCCCGATCACAACTTTAGTTATTTTTAACTTTATAAAAGTATACATTATACTTTTTTTATTCATAAATCAAACTTTTTATAGTAAAAAAAATAGTGAAGTAAAAAAATTTTACATTTTATAAATAAATTAGTTCCAAAACTCTATTGATGAAAAATAATAGACAAAACTTCAGCGATCTCGGTAACTTCAAAATTTCGGTAACCCATAAAACATTATAGAACTTCATGAAAAGAAAAGAAAAATATTTCGAGACAATCTTTTTCAAATTTGATTTTGTCAAAAATATAAAAAATATTGAAACTTTTCACCCCCTCTTGACAATCTAAATTTAAATCAATTATAATGTTCTAAATAAAAAAATAAAAAATAAATTTGGAGGCAACATCATGCAAAATATCAAAAAATACAAGATATCAAAAAATACAAGATATCAAAAAAATACAAGATATCAAAAAAATACAAGATGAATTTCTCGAACAATTTGAATACCAACAGAAAGATGAATTTCAAGAAGATGAATTTCAAGAAGATGTATTTCAAGAAGATGTATTTCAAGAAGATGTATTTCAAAATGAATTTCAAAAAATAGATGTATTTCAAAATGAATTTCAAGAAATAGATGAATTTGAATTCATGGAAATGCAAAATAAGAAAAATAAGAAAAATAAGAAAAATAAATCTACAAAAAATAAAAATCAAGTAGAAAATACAGTTAGTGAAGTTGTTAGTGAAGCAATTGTAGAAGATGCTCATAATAATAAATCTGATAAAATGTCTAAATCAACAGATTTACAAGTTAGAAGACCAAATAAACTTTATGAATTACCATTAAAGAAGAATTTAGCTCTTCTTTTTGATATATTGATGTATAACTTTTATGTTCTAAATCCGAAAGATAAAGAATTTAAAATGTCTTGGATTGAACTTCAAAAGAACTTTCAAATAAATACTGCAAATAAAAATCATATAAAAGAGAAGTTACAAGAACTTCAAGAACTTAATTTAATTTCAGATTTAAAAACTTGGAATTATGGCTTTTATTATAAATTCGAAAAGACTTTTTTAAGTTATGAAGAGATTTTAGCACCTAAAACTTGGACTTTTTTAAATTATTCGTTAATGGTAAAGTTAGATTTCATCTCTTATGTTCTTTATACTCTTGCTTATAAGTTTTTTAATTTTACAAAAGAGAGTCATCATAAATTTGAAAATCAAACAAAATTCCTTGATACAATTGATTTTTTAAAGACTTTTAGTCAATCTCAATCATTAACAAATGGAGTAGCACAAAACAGACTTTTAAAACGAGTTCGAGAGAGTCTTGTAATTCTAAGAGAATTTGGAATTCTTATTGAAATTCAGACAAAAACTTTTGGAAAACCAATTATAGGTATAAAATTCTTGTTTAGAAAAGTTCCAAAGTTAAAACCAATTATTACTAAAAATGTAGATTTCACTATTCAACGAAAAAAAAGAGCTTTAAAAGGTGTTAGTATTAATGCTGAAAATTGGAAAGCATATAGTCAAAAAAAGCACTTAAATGACTTAAATGATGCATATAAAAATACTGAAGATTTAACTATTAGAAACTTTATTCTTGAAGATTTATTTCCAGCAGTTGTTCGTTCAAAGATGGACTTTATCCAAGAAACTAGAATGTGGGTTATAAAGAAGTTTAAAGATGAAAAAACAGGAAAATATAACATTACTACTGAAGAAGCTCGTAAGGTATTAGAACAGTATAAAAGTCGAGGATCTTTTGAAAAAATGATTGGTCGAGGTATTTTTGATAAAAAGACTAAGTATTTAAAAATGGATATAAAAGCTGATGGTACAGAGTTTTATATTTTTGGACAACATCCACTTATGTCAAAAATTAGAACAACATATCAAATTCTAAAAGTTGATAAAAACTTTAAAATTGATCCAAATTTTAAAGATGTTAGTAAAGATGTTAGTAAAGATGTTAGTAAAGATGTTAGTAAAGATGTTAGTAAAGATGTTAGTAAAGATGTTAGTAAAGATATTATTAGCCAAGATGTTAGTAAAGAGGTTATTAAAGATATTATTAGCAGGGATATTAGCAAGGATATTAGAGAAATTAGTAGAAATATTAAAACTAACAGTTATACTTTGAAATAGAAATTAGTTTTAATATATATGGAACATCTTAAAACTAGATCTTTATTAACTCACTCTTATTCTGCTTCAATAATTTCTGAAGAAAGATTTTTAAAATTTCTTGGAGAGTTAAAAAAGTATTTAAATAATATTTATAAAATTGAAAATGAAGAAACTGGAAAAACATCTTTACGAGAACTTTTTAAATCAGTTGGTTATAAAGATAATTATAAAATTGAACCTTATGATAAAATAGATTTAGCAATTTATGAAAATATTGAGCATAAAAAAATTGAAGTAATTATTGAAGCAAAATTACCTAACAGTCGCGAAATGGTAATAAATAACGATTTTAATAAAAAAGCTTTTGCTCAAATTTGTTATTATGCTTATAAATATAATAGTTCGTCTATAAAAAATTTAATAATTACAGATTATAAAACTCTTTATATCTTTAAAGCTAATGAAATTAAAAAAATTATTGATTCCCCTTTTTTTCCAAAAATTAGTAAAAAAGCTTTAACTGAAGAAATTTATGCTGATATTTTAAAAAATTTTGATTTTTTACCTGAAATTAAATATGGTTATATAAATTTTGAAAAGTTTATAATAAAAGATATAGAATTTCTTGAAAAAAATATTTATTTAAATAATGATGAAATTTTTGAATTAAAAAGAGAATTAACCGCAATTTATAAAGTTTTATCTCCTCAAAATCTTTTAGAGTTAAATATTGACAAAGATATGAATGAACTTGATGATAGTTTTTATCGAGAACTTTTATATATTTTTGGAGTTGAAGAGCGACAAGATTCAGATGGAATCACTAAAATTTTAAGAATTGAATCTGAGGAAAAAAGAGAACATGGTTCGATTTTAGAATTAACTTTTGCTGAAAATAGTAATTTAACTTTTGAAGAATCTTTTGAATTGAATATTATCTGGTTAAATAGAATTTTGTTTTTAAAGTTATTAGAAGCTAGATTATTATTTATGCACCAAGATATAAAAGCATTTATGAATATCGAAATAATTCCAGATTTTAGGCAACTTGAAAATCTATTTTTTGAAGTAATGGCAAAAGAGATTGAATTTAGAAAAAATGGTTTGGAAATATTTTCAAGAATTCCTTATATGAACTCATCGCTTTTGAAAAAAAAGATGCTGAACTTCAGTTTTTCGGTATTAAAGCTCTTGATTCTAATATTTCTTTAAAATTATATGCAAATAGTATTTTAAAAAATAGCGAATTTAAGACTTTAAATTATATTTTTCGTTTTCTTGATAGTTATGATTTTGGTAGTAATAAATATCAAGAAGTTTCTAAAATTGATAAAACTCTTATTAAATCTTCTGTTTTAGGTCTTATTTTTGAAAAAGTTAATGGTTATAAAGATGGTTCTCATTTTACTCCATCTTTTATAACTCAAAAACTAGCTAAAGATTCTCTCGATAAATTTAATGGTAATTTAAAAAATATTAAAGTTCTTGATCCCGCAGTTGGTTCAGGACATATTTTAGTTTCTGTTATGAATGAGCTAATTGTTCGTCAAATTGAGTTAAAAGGTCGTTTTGGCAAAACTCGTGAAGTTAATATTAATATCGAAAATGATGAGATTTTTATCTCTGATGAAGTTCAATATATTGCAAATCAAGATAATAAATTTGATCCAATTGCTGAAGAGATTCAGTTTCAAATGTTTGATTTAAAAAAAGAATTATCGAAAATAATCTTTTTGGTGTTGATATAAATAGCAATTCTGTTGAAATCGCTCGTTTGCGATTATGGATTGAGCTTTTAAAATGGAGTTATTACGACGAAAATAATAAATTTACTGTTTTACCAAATTTAGATATAAATATTAAAGTTGGTAATTCTTTAATTTCACGATTTAAAGTTACTGAAAATATAAATAAAATTGGTAAAGATAAAGTCTCGCGACTTCAAGAACTTGGTCATCTTTATTTTAAAAAATCTGGCATTGAAAAACGAAAAATTATTGATGAAATCAAAAATATTAAAAATAGCTTTATTGAAGTTTTGCAAAATGATGATCCTCAACTCAAAAAAATTAAACGAAAAATTCTCGATTTTCAAGATAAACATGGTGACGAATTTATTAATGACTATCTTAAAACTTATAATTTAACTGCTAATCTATTCTCAATTTATCAAAAACCTAATAAGAGCTTAAAAAAAGATTTACTAGAAATTGATGAACTTCATCAAAATATTCAATTTTTGGAAAATTTACAAAACTCTTTCGAATGGCGATTCGAATTTCCAGATATTTTAAATAGTAATAGTGATTTTATAGGTTTCGATTTAATTATAGCAAATCCTCCATATATTCGACAAGAACGAATTAAAGATCTTAAGCCTTATCTCGAAAAAAGATATAAAATTTACAATGGCACTGCTGATATTTATACATATTTTTTTGAACTCGCTTTTGAACTTTTATCTAAAAATGGAGTTATAAGTTTTATCACTTCTAATAAATGGACTCGAGCTAAATATGGTCAGAATTTAAGAGAATTTATCTTACAAAATAGCGATATTTTGCAATATGTCGATTTGAACGGTATTAAAGTTTTTGCACATGCAACTGTTGATACAAGTCTTATTTTTCTAAAACATCGTTCTGATTATGTTAATATCGATAAAAATATTAATGAAATTAGAGATACTCCTTTTAAATTTTGCATTGCAAATGAAAAAATTGAGATTTCAAAAGAGAATCCAAAAATTAAAGAAAAAACTTATAGTTATAATTGTTTTGAATATTCTATGAAAAATCTATCTCCTGATACTTTTTCGTTTGCAAATTCTCAAGAGCTTGAGATAAAAAAGAAAATTGAACAAATTGGCACACCGCTAAAAGATTGGGATGTTAAAATAAACTATGGCATTAAAACAGGTTTTAATGAAGCTTTTATAATTTCGACTGAAAAACGAAATGAGATTTTGAATAATTGCACCTCATCAGATGAACGAGAACGAACTGAAAAGATTATTAAAGCCAATTTTAAGAGGTAGGGATATTAAAAGATATGGGTATGAGTGGGCAGGGCTTTGGATAATAGTTGTTAAATTTGGTTTTAATGCTGAGCTTGATAAATATCCAGCAATTTTAGAACATTTAACACAATACAAAGAGCAATTAAAAAATCGTGGTCAATGCAGATATTCTCGTGGAGGAATTGGGCAAGGACAACATCATTGGCTTGAACTTGACAATAATCCAAAGGATTTTTACTTGGATGAGTTTGAAAAAGAGAAGATTGTTTTTAAAGCAATAGGTAAAAATTTAGCTTTTTCAATTGTTAAATCAGGAATTTTTGTTTCAGCTCCGTCATCGTTTCTAACTTCGCAAAAAAACAAATATATTCTAGGCATACTATCTAGTAAAGTTGTTCAAAGTTATATTTACGATAATTCTGATAGAACTGGAGCTGGAGATGTTATGTTAAATATTCAATCTTTTGAAAAAATTCCACTCCCAAAAATATCACAAGAAGAGCAAGAACCATTTGTAAAACTTGTTGATGAGATAATGGAGCTAAAAGCGAAAAATGAAGATACAAAAGAATTTGAGAATCAAATCGATGAAATGGTTTATAAACTTTATGGTTTGAGTGAGGATGAGGTAAAGATTATAAACGGCAAATAAGAGAGTTTAAAGCTTTAACCATAAAATTTATCAGGTTTTTGATTAAAGTGTCTAAATTTGGCTAGAAATGTATGTAATCGAGCTGTTTGAATCAAATGTTTAAAGCTTTAAGAACAGATTTTAAATTTTGAAAATTTAATTAACGAAGCTATTGATGAGGTAAAGATTATAAACGGCAAATAAGAGAGTTTAAAGCTTTAACCATAAAAATTATCAGGTTTTTGATTAAAGTGTCTAAATTTGGCTAGAAATGTATGTAATCGAGCTGTTTGAATCAAATGTTTAAAGCTTTAAGAACAAATTTTAAATTTTGAAAATTTAATTAACGAAGCTATTGATGAGGTAAAGATAATAAACGGCAAATAAGAGAGTTTAAAGCTTTAACCATAAAATTTATCAGGTTTTTGATTAAAGTGTCTAAATTTGGCTAGAAATGTATGTAATCGAGCTGTTTGAATCAAATGTTTAAAGCTTTAAGAACAAATTTTAAATTTTCAAAATTTAATTAACGAAGCTTATGAAAACGAAAATCATCTATAATTTTAAAAATCTAATTTTTCGAGGAATTTATATTGAGTTTATATGAACTATTAGAAAACTTAACTCTTGAAGATATTGAAAAACTTCGCGAACTGAAATTAAAAGAGATTCAGCAATTACCAACTTTCTCATTTTCTAAAATTAGGTTTTCAGATTTAAAGCGATTTTTTAAAATAGAGCAGAATATCAATATTTCGAATTGTTTTGAGAATTGGTTTAATTCTGATATTGAAATCCAAGAAAATATATCTAAGTTTTTAGAAAACTTGATTTTAAAGAACAGAGGTTTAATTCAGAATTATAATGAAGAGGATTTGAAAATACATTTTTTATCGCCTCTTTTCTATCAAATAGATTTTAAATCTTTCGAGAAAAAGTATCGCGATTTTTATAATGAGAAGATTCGTTATGAAAACGATAAGCTGGTTTTAAGCGGAGAGGTTGATTTTGTTTTGGCAAAAGGTCTTTACGAGAGCGAAACACCATATTTTTTTATTCAGGAGTTTAAAAAAGGTGTTGAGTTTTCAGATCCTCGTCCGCAACTTGTTGCCGAATTGATTGCAGGTTTGGAAATTTCTAATTTTAAAAATATCAAAGGTGCTTATATTATTGGTTCTATTTGGAATTTCGTATTTTTAGAAAAAATTGAAAAAGATAGTTATCGATATTATGTTTCTGAAAATTTCGATAGTTCAAAAATAGGAGATTTGAATCTTATTTATAAAAATTTGCTATTTGTAAAAAAAGAGATCGAAGAATTATTAAAATAACCTCATCGCTATAATTGATTTATAATTTTGAAAATTTAATTAACGAAGCTTATGAAAACGAAAAATAGGATAAAAATTGGAACGAACAATTAAAAGTTTAGAGATAAAAATCGAAACACTTTTAGAAAAACGAGACTCTTTTAAAATAGCAAAAGAGATTGAACTTTTCATCAAAGAATATAAAAGTTCTTTAAAACAGAGTTTTTTAGATCGACCAGATAAAGGTAGAAATTTTTTAATAAAACATTCAAAGTTTTATGACTCTGTTATTACACTTTTATATAAAAGTGTTTTAAGATTAATGTTCGGAAATTATATGCCACTTAGAGATTCAATTCCGATTGTTATTGTTGCTCTTGGAAGTTATGGTCGCGAAGAATTAACAGTTCATAGTGATATCGATTTAATGATCACTTATCGTAAAATAGATGGATATAATATCGAAAAAATTATAGAGCGGTTTTTATTAATGGTTTGGGATTCTGGTTTAAAATTGGGTCATAGAACTCACGATATCAGTGAAATAGAAGCTGTTGCAAAAACTGATTCAACTATTAAAACTGCAATTTTAGAATCTCGGAAAATTATGGGTTCTACTTTTGTTTGGAATGCTTTATTAGATCAATTAAAAGCTGTTCGCCAATTTGATCAATATGGCTTTATTCGTCAAAAAGAGGTTGAACGAGATAAACGATATCGAACTCATTCAATGGGCGAAATGGAACCTGATCTTAAAGATGGTTTTGGCGGTTTGCGAGATTGGAATATTTTATATTGGGTTGCAAATGTTATATACGGTGTTGATAATATTCGCGAACTTTCTGGTAAATTATTTTCAGAATCTGAATTGAGAAAATTTTCATCAGCTCTCGATTTTGTTTTTGCAACTCGAACAGCGTTGCATTTATCGACTAAAAAGAAGCGGGATCGAGTTACTCTTGACGATGTTCCATATTTGAGTGAAACTCTCGGAATAGAACAACATTCACAATTTTCTCAAAAGTTATCTTCGGCAATGTGGAATATTCATGCTTTTGCATCAAAAGTTACTCGAAAAATTGCAAAATCAATTATATTTAAAAATGATATTAATCAATTTATAAATATAAAAGAGTCTCGAATTGCTCGAGGACTTTATGTCGTGAATAACGAATTATTAATAGCTAGTGAAATTAAGTTTAAAAATTATGAAGAATTTATAGCTTTTTTACATCAGATTCCTGATCAAAATTTAAAAATTAGTGAATCTATTTATGCTCTGCTTGATTCTATTGAAACAGAAAATGAAAATATTATAAGTTCAGATAGAAAAAATATCTTAAAACTTTTTGAACGACAATATTTATATCCAGTTTTAGAAATTTTATTAAAAGTGGCATTAATTGATAAATTATTACCTCTTTTTGAAAAAGTTTTACATTTGCCACAATTTGATGGTTATCATAAACATCCTGTTGATGTTCATTCGATCTATAATATTCGTGAAATAGAAAATATTCAAGATAAAAAAATAGCAGATTTATATAATAGTTTGGCTGATTCTGAAAGACGAATTTTAAAAATTGCTTCACTTTTTCATGATATTGGTAAAGGTCGAACCGAAGATCATAGCAAGGTTGGTGCAAGAATTACAAAGCAATTTTTAAAAGATTTTGGAGAAGAAAACGATGAGGTAATTGAGAGAGTTGGAAACCTAATAAGACATCACACAGTTATGACAGAAACAGCATATAATGATGACATATTTGATGAACGAGTAATTTTTAGTTTTACTTCAAGATTAAAAGAGCGACGAGATTTAAATTTATTATATATTTTGACTTATGGAGATGTTCGAAGTGTAAATGAGAAAACTTTTAATTCTCATAGTGGAAGACTTTTAAGCACACTTTATCAAAATGCCTTATATTCTTTTGAACATAGAGAAATGTTAAAAGAGTCTGAACGAAAAGAAAAACGAGTTCGTCAGCTAATTAATAGCGAAATTTATAAAATTCAACCTAAAAATATTCAAAAAGCTGTTCTTGATATCAAATCTAATTTTGCTTTTTTACAACTTTCTAATGAAGAACTTATAGAAATCGTTCAGATTACAAAATCGCTTTCTGGTTATTGGTTCAAATTTGAGAACAACGAATATTTAACTTTACGAGTTATTCGAGATAAAAGTTTGAATTTCGATATTGCATATTTATTAAATCGTTTGAATCTTTTATCTGTTGCTTCACTTGAGCTTTTTGAACTTTTCGATGGAGCTAAATATTTTAAAATAGAATTTACTAGTTCAATTGCAAAAGATGATGAAATAATGCTTGATGAGGTAATTAAATTATCGTTTGTAAATAATAATGACACTCGAAAAAAATTCAAAAAATTATTAGCTAAAATATATCGTGAAGAACTTACAATTGATTGCGATTATTCTAATAGTCATGTTCGAATGCGGTTGCAAACTGCAAATCAAAATGGTCTTTTAGCCTATTTATTTAAATTTTTTGAAGATGAAAAAATAGATGTCGTTTCGACTAAAACTCAAACTTTCAAAAAAAGTGTTAAAGATACATTTTTATTTAATCGAGATAATAGCGGTTGCGATAAATATGAAAGATTAATAGGTTTAATAACTGGAGATATAAAATAAATGAGAATCGTAATAACTGGAGCTAGTAGTGGCATTGGTCATGAATTGGCAAAAATATATAAAGCTCGAGGAGATAAACTTTTTTTAGTTGCTCGACGAATTGAATTACTTGGCAAATTTTTAAGCGAAAATATCTTTGGAGCTGATTTATCGGAACTTGATGAAGCAATTCGCACGGGGGAAGCAATTGCAAAATGGAATCCAGATTTAATTATTATAAATGCTGGTATATCATTAGGGCATTCGCGAGATAAATTAACAAATTTAAATGATTTCGAAAAATTATTTATAACTAATTTTTCGTCAATTCATCCAACTTTATATCCAACACTATTAAAATGGATTAATCATTCTAATAATAATTTGCATTCTGGTTCTGATACAGAAAAAATTGATAAAAAAATAGTTTTTATATCGTCATTAGCTTCATTAATCACATTGCCATCATCAATTGCTTATAGCACTTCAAAACGAGCAATGAATAGTTACGCTGAAGGTTTGCGATTTTTCTTAAAACCTTATGGAGTAAAAATTACAACGATTCTTCCAGGATTTATAGAAACTCCACTAACTCATAAAAATAAATTTAATATGCCTTTTATTTTACCTCTTGAAAAAGGTGTTGAACAAATTTATGATGCAATTGAAGATAATAAAGTTTTTTATCCATTTCCTTATATTTTTTATATATTAATAAAAATATTAAATTTATTGCCAAATTTTTTAAGAGATTGGTTTATATCAAAAAGTGGTGTTGGAGTTAAATAATGTATATTATAAATAAGAGCAATAAGTATAAAAAGGCTTTTACTCTTATTGAAACATTGATGGCGGTTGTAATTATTTCTATTGTTGGTTATGCACTTTTGCAAACTCACTCAAATGTTATTCATTCATTAACACTTTTTGCAGATAGAATGAAAGTTAATGAATATAGTTCTATTCTTTTTTCGAAAATATCTAAAGATTTTCATAATAAAAAAAGAGATTTATATGAATATGCTAAAGAAATATATTCTATTAATGATGATGATCTAATAAAATTTTTAAAAAAAGAGGAGTTTTTATATAAGCAAGAAGAATTATATTTTATGCGACTTGGCGAAAGTGAAGATGGAAACGGTTTAAATGAAGATTTAATGGCAGAATTTGAACGACGAGATGAAAATGGTGAAATTATAAAAAGTGTTGAAGGAGCAGGAATTTCGATAGAACAGATAACTCTATCAAATGATAATAATCTTTCAACTTTTATTTATCATTTTACTTATGAAATAAATGAATCAAAATAGTAATAATTATTTAAGACTATTTATATAATTATTAAAATTTAGCAAAAGTTACATTGATCCGATTCTATAAACGAATAAATTTTTAATAAATATAGGAGTTCCAAATGATGAAATCTCTTTGGTCTGGAGTTTCAGGACTTCAGGCTCATCAAGTTGCAATGGATGTCGAAGGCAATAACATTGCCAATGTTAATACAGTAGGTTTTAAATATTCTCGAGCAAATTTTGCTGATATGTTAGCTCAAACTTCAAAAATAGCTTCAGCACCAGAAGGTGGACTTGGCGGAACAAATGCCGTTCAAGTTGGTCTCGGTTCAACAGCTTCAACTGTTTCAAAAATATTTTCTCAAGGTTCGCTAGAAAAAACTGATAAAAGTACAGATGTGGCACTTTCTGGAGATGGTTTTTTTACTGTTAGTTCAGATGGTGGTAGAAGTTATAAATTTACTAGATCAGGCGACTTTAAATTTGATGCAAATGGCATGTTTGTTGATGGTAATGGTTATATGGTTCAAGGTTGGAATTATGATTCAGCACTTGGTCGAGTTAATACAGCTTCAATTGTTGGAGATATAAAAATAGATTCTTCTTTAACAATGCCTGCAAAATCAACCTCATCAATAAAAGTAAAAGCAAATTTAAATTCTGGTGATACTAATGAAATTACAACTCCAACTTATGCTTTAACTGCAACTGGAGCTTTTGCAACAACAAATGGCGATGAAAAAGCTGAAGATTTAGCTCAATTATTTAATGAAAATGGGGAAAAATTAGGCTTAAAAACTGGCGATAGTTTTTCGATTTCTGTTAATGGTGCAACTGCTACTGAATTAGTTTATGGCAAAGATTTTACAACAACAGCACAATTACGAACAGTTCTTGCAAATAGAACAGGAGCTCAAGTAACTTTAAATGAATTCGGCAAATTCGAAGTTAAAAATTTAGGCACAAATCCATTGTCGATTACTATAAAAGATGGAAAACAAAATAACGAACTTTTTACAAATATGCTTATGCCTTTAAATACAAAATCGCTTCAACAAAATAGTTCAAGTTATTCTCAAGGTGTTTCAGCAGCAACTCATGGAACAAGTATCGATATTCTTGATTCTTTAGGTTCAAAACATACTGTAAAATTTGATTTTAGAAAAGCTGAAGGCAATAAATGGAATATGGTCGTATCTGTTCCAAGTCCTGCTTCTATCGAAGGAACAGCTCCAAAAACAAATGTAATTCTTGGTGGAAATGTAACTTTTAATAGTGATGGTTCTCTTGCTAGTGTAAATCCTTCGACTATTAAATTTACTGGAAATAATGGCTCTTCAGCTAATCAAATTGTTCAACTTGATATGGGAACAATTGGTGGCTTCGGAGGTATAACATCTTTTGATCAAGAGACAAAAACAGCGGGAATTTCTCAAGATGGTTTTGGTTCAGGTGATCTCGTTAATGTTCTTGTTGATCAATCTGGAACTGTTTCTGGAACTTTCTCAAATGGAAAATCTATCGGTTTGGCAAAATTGGCAATCGCAAGATTTACAAATAATGAAGGTTTAATGAACGAAGGAGGAAATATTTATACTCAATCAGCAAACTCTGGTTCTGCAATGATTGGTGAAGCTGGTGCTGGTGGTCGAGGAGCAGTTCAAGCTTCATATCTTGAAATGAGTAATGTCGATTTAAGTCGAAGTCTTACAAAATTAATAGTTATTCAAAGAGGGTATCAATCTAATTCAAAAACTATTACTACAGCTGATCAAATGTTAAATACACTTTTACAACTTAAAAATTAATTTATTATAAATTTAGGTATATATTTTGAATAACGAAATAGATGCACTTAGAGCTGAATTTGATAAATTCGTAGTTGAAAAATGTTCAATTAATGAAAAAGATCGTCGAGAAAAAGATGAAGAAAATGAGATTCCAAAAGATGAATTGCCACTTTTTTCTGATGAATTGGCTCGTCGTCTTTTAACTCCGCAAATCGCTGGAGCAAATATTTCTCGAATTGATTTAAAAATGATTAGTGATGAAACTGGCGATAATGTCGCAGTCTCAAATCGTAATAGAATGCTAAAAGCGATTTTGCGACACAAACGAAATCGAGAAGAGATTGAACCTATATTTAAAAGTATAGATTCTCGTTTAAATGGTCGAATTTTATTATATCGTGAAATTATTGAAGCTTATCCTAAAAGTACAAATATATTTTTAAATTATATTAATAAAATTGAAAATCTACAAAGTTTTATGCAAACAACTTTAATTAATTTCGCGGAAATAGATTCAGATTCTCCACCTATCTCTTTTGATTCTTAACTAGTAACTAGTAATTAAAAAGGAAATTTAAAATATTGAATAATATATTATTAACAAGAGCTAATTTTTATAGCTTTTTATCAAGACTATTGTTATTTGAACTCGATTTAAAAACTTTAAAAGAGCTCCGAGAAAATAAAAATATATTTGAACTTTTTCCAAATTTGCAAACTTGGGATTCTTGGCAAAATTTGTCAGATAATGAACTTTTAAATTCTCATATAAATCCTGATTTTACAAATATATCTATACTTCATCTTGTTCCATATGAGAGTTTTTATACTCGTGAAGATGCAATGATTGAAAGTGGTGGAGCAAATCTCGTAACAAATTTTTATCACGAATTTGGTTTTAAAGTTGAATTCAATGAAGCTAGAGTTGTTGCACCAGATCATATTGGAATTGAATTAGCTTTTATGAGTTTATTAATTAATGGCGAAAACAATGCATTAATTAATAATGATATTAAAACAGCTGAAAAAATCTTAAATACTCAAAAGCAATTTATGGAAACTCATCTCATAAATTGGATTTCGCTTTATCTAATTAATTTTAAATTTGAGGCTCGAACACCACTCTATTATGATTTAGGCGAAACAGCTCTCGCATTTATTTTTGAAGATTATAATTATATAAATATAATTATAGATGGCAAAAATTGAAATTGAATCGCATTTATGCACAGTTTCGTTGTCGAAATTATCAAGTTGTAATAATTGTATAACTAGTTGCCCAACAGAAGCTATATTTAAACTTGAAAATGGTTTAATAAATATTTCTGAACGAAATTGTGTTGAATGCGGAGTATGTTCAGCATTTTGTCCAACAGAAGCTATAAAATTAATAAAATTCTCACCAATTGATAAAATATTTGAATTAATTAAAAGTCAAAATATAGTTCTTGATTGCAAAAATGGAGGAATTCCATGTTTAGCATCTTTTTCAATTGAATATTTAGTTTCTTTGATAATTTTAAAAAAAGTGATATTTTTGCAAATTACAGCTATTGTTCTAGTTGTTATATTTTTCCGAAAGTTGGAAAATATATATCTTTAATTATTGATGAGGTCAATTTTTTATTACAAGCTTTGAATTTACCTCATCAAATTAAATTAATTAACCAAAATATAAATCATATTGAAGAAAAAAATAGTTTTGATAAATCGAGACGATTTTTTGATGGCAATATTTTTGATATTAAAAGTGGTGAAGTTCGTGAATTAAATTATAAATCAATGCGAAATAAAAATATTCCAGCTCATCGAAAGCTTTTTTTAATGGCTATTAAAAAATTAGAAGTTTCTAAGCATATTTTATTATCCAATGATATTTCTACTTTTTCTCAAAAAGCTATCGATTCAAGTTGTATTGGTTGTCAATTATGTTGGAGAATATGCCCCAGTGGAGCTTTATTTAGTAATAATATTGGTAGTTTTATAGATTTTGATAGCGGTTTATGTTTAAAATGTGGTTTATGTCATGATGTTTGTGAAAATAAATCTATTTATATAAAAGATGAATTTAGTATTCTAAAACTCTTTGAGAATCGCACTGATAGATTAATTAGTTTAAATATGTCTCGATGTGATGAATGTAGTTCTCTATTTGTAAAAAAAGCTGACAATCTAAATAATTTATGTAATAGATGTGAAATTGAAGAAAATGAGGCTTTAAGTTTGTGGAACTTATAATAATATATTATTATAAGTTAAATGAAAAATATATTATTATAAGTTAAATGAAAAATATATATAATTTATGGCAAAATATCAAAAATTTTAATCAAAAAGAGGAGACAAATTTGTTTTTTAAAGTTAATTTATCGGCTTTATTTTTATCCGTTTCATTGTTTGCTGGAGTTGAATCCAGATATTTGACAATTGATCTTTTAAATTCTGAAACTAAAATTATAGATATCAGAACAGAAAGTGAATGGTGGGAAACTGGTTTAATTAAAGGGTCTTATCCTATAACTTTCTTTGATGAAAGAGGAAATTATGATGTTTCTATTTTTTTAACAAAACTTAAAAAAATTATAAAACCAAATGAACAATTTGCTCTTATTTGTCGAACAGGCAATAGAACTAAAAATGTTGCTGATTTTCTTGGAAAAAATGGTTATGAAGTTATAAATCTTCAAGGTGGAATTATTCATGCTATTAAAAATGGAATTAAACCAGATAAATATGATCCAGTTCAAAAGGTTCAATAAGTGAGACTTAACGAATATCCATCGAAAAATTATTTGGCTTCTCAAATCGGAGTTCCAATTATTGATGTTCGCACAAAAGAGGAGTGGTTAGAAACTGGGATTTTAAAAGGATCTTATACACTCACTTTTTTTGATGAGATTGGTCAATTTAATTTAGATAATTTTTTATCTCGAGTTCTTAAATTAACTGGAGATAAATCAAATAAATTTATGTTAATTTGTAGAACAGGTAGCCGAACTGGACAAATTTCTATCTATTTGTCTAAACTCGGTTTTAATGTCATTAATTTAGCTGGTGGAATAACTTATGTTCGAAGTGAAAATAGTTATGAAATCGTTAAATATAATAGTTCTTATGATTTATAAAAATAAATATATATGAGATATATTTCAGTAGCACATTCGCCTGATGCAGATGACATTTTTATGTATTTTGCAATTAAGTTTGGCTGGATTTCACTTGAAAATAGCTATTTTAAAAATATAGCTCTTGATATTGAAACTCTGAATGTCGAAGCAATTAATTCAAAATATGATGTTTCTGCTATAAGTTTTGCTCTTTATCCAAATATATTAGAAGATTATGCACTTTTAAATACTGGGGTTTCATTTGGTAATGGTTATGGTCCAAAACTTGTGAAACGAAAAGGCGAGAAATTAAAGTCAAATTTTAAAGTAGCTCTTTCGGGACAAAATACAACAAATGCAATGCTTTTTAAAATTGCCTATCCAAATGCACGAATAATTTATAAGAATTTTTTAGAAATTGAAAATGCAATTTTGTCTGGTGAAGTTCAAGCGGGACTTTTAATTCATGAATCGATTTTGAATTTTTCTGATGAACTTGAAATTGAACGAGAAATTTGGGATATTTGGCAAAATTTAAGTGGTGGAAATTTGCCTCTGCCTCTTGGTGGGATGGTGATTCGACGATCAATTCCACTTTTGAGAGCAATTCAAATTGAAGAAAAATTACAAAAAGCAGTTCAAATTGCAGTTTCTAATAAAAATTTACTTTCGGAAATGCTTCTTGAAAGAGATATCGTTAGAATTGATAAAATTCAGCTAGAAAAATATTTAAATTTATATGCAAATAGTGATTCGATAAAATTATCAGAAAATCAATTAGAAGCTATTAATAAATTATTTGAAATTGGTTATATAAATGGTTTTTATAAAAATAAGATAGATATAAGAAAATTTATGATTCCAATTGAATATAAAGATTATAGATTTTCTTAAAATAATTTAGGGACAGCTTAACAAACTGTTCCAATATTCTAGCTTTCCCCGTGCAAAATAAATCACACGGAAAACTATAAATATGTTTTTTAATTCTTGATATTTTTTTCTAAACCAAAAGCTGAATTCAAAATAGTTTGTTCATCAAATTGACGACCAATTAATTGCATTCCAACAGGTATAATTTGAATTGATAAAATATAGAATCTAAAATTTCAATTTCTTTATATATATTGTCATATTCTATTAATGTTCTATGATTATTAGTTCGAACTAAAAAAGACTTATCTGAATTCTTTGATTTAATCGCTTTATATAATTTTTCTATTGACTCTTCTAAGCTCTCTTTTTCTCTTTGAACTCTAATAAAAATTGGTTTATTATTAAATAATTGATTTAAAATACCATCAATGCCACTATTTCTATAAACTGGTTGATATTTTATATTATAGAGATGATTTTTTATAAATTCATTATTATCTAATTCATAAGAATTAGCATTAGATTCAGTTTTTATAATATTATTTAATCTATTTTTTGTAATTTCTATTGCTTCATTTGAAATATCTATTCCAATAATATTTCTATTTTTTAATTTACCAGCAATAAGAGTTGTTCCGCTACCACAAAACGGATCTAAAATAGTATCACCGACATTTGAAGCTATTTCTATAATTCGTTCAAGCAGTTCAATTGGTTTTTGAGTTGGATAACCAACTCGTTCTTTTGCAGTTGGGTTTAAATATGGAATTTCCCAAACATCGCTTAAAGGAACACCTTTTTTTATACCATTAAAAACTGTTTCGCCATTTATTTGTCTTGCATAAACACTTTTACCGTTGTGATCTTTTTCTCTTTTTTGTAATATTTGTTCTAAATTAGTAGATTCAGAATATTCAGTATAAATAGTATTGAATGTAAAATTATTGCTTTTTGAATAAAAATATATTGTTTGATGTGAATTTAAAAGCCCTTTTTTAGAATTAGACCATCTTTTATAACTCCAAATAATTTCCGATCGAAACTGTTCTTCACCAAAAATAGAATCAAGTATAGTTCTGATGATATGACTGGAATTTCTATCACAATGAACAAAAATATTGCCATTATCTTTTAAAAGTCTTTTAAATTCGATAAATCTATAATATAAAAAATTTATATATTCATTACTATTGTTCCAAACATCAGAATAAGAAAATTCTTTGTTACCATCACGAGTGGATAATTTTTGAATTTTATTAGTAAAAAATGGGGGATCTAGGTATATTAAATCAATACTATTTTCAGCAATATTTTTAGCAATATATAAACAATCACCTACAAAAATTCTTTCAATCATAATACTAATTTAACTCATTTATTATATTTTCAAGCATGTTTTTTAAATTTATATCAGTTTCATTTTTTACATATTCCCAAGCATCATTTCCAAAATAATATTCACCTCCAACACCTTTATATAAGGTTTTGATAGTTTCTTGAATTTTTATAGCCTGTTCTCTATTTGGATAATAGAACATAATTCTAACTGGTATATAATTTAAATCACTTATAGCTCTTATTCTCGTATGCTCTTTTGTAATATGATCACCATCCGTTGTAGCATCTCTCCATTTAATTTCAATAGCTCGATTCTCAACTAAACAATCTATTTCAAAAGTTTTAGGTTTTTTGCCAAAACTATTATTAATTTTAATAGATCCAGATTTTGGATATTTATATTTAAAACATAATTTAGTAATCTCTTCAAGAAAACTACCTGCATATTTGTAGAGCATACGACCTTTATTCTGATAAACATCTATTAATTCACCCTCTTTTAAATCTATTCCAAGAACTTGATAAATAAAATAATGAGATTTATCATCAACATCCATCTCTTGAACTCTTAAATCAATTTGTGTTTTTAATTTTTGCCTATATTTAACAGTGATATTTTTAATTTCTTGATTAATATTCAATATATTCTCTTTCTAGCTTTCCCCGTGCAAAATAAATCACACGGAAAACTATAAATATGTTTTTAATTCTTGATATTTTTTTCTAAACCAAAAGCTGAATTCAAAATAGTTTGTTCATCAAATTGACGACCAATTAATTGCATTCCAACAGGTAATTTTCCAACCCACTCAACAGGCAACGAAATTGCTGGAAGTCCAGCAAGATTTACAGAAATCGTATAAATATCACTTAAATACATTTGAAGCGGATCGCTTTTTTCACCAAATTTAAAAGGCAACATTGGAGCAACAGGCAATAAAATCATATCTGCACTTTTAAAAATCTCATTATATCTATCTCTAATTAAATGTCTAACTTTTTGAGCTTTAACATAATAAGCATCATAATAACCACTTGAAAGCACAAAATTTCCGATTAAAATTCTTCGTTTAACCTCATCACCAAATCCAGTTGAACGACTTTTAATATAAGTATCGATAAGGTTATCACCATCAACTCGACGACCATATCTAACTCCATCATATCTACCTAAATTTGAACTCGCTTCAGCCATCGCGATAATATAATAAGCTGAAACATCATATTTCGAATCTGTCATTTCAACATCAACGATTTCATGTCCCATTTTTCGCAAAATTTCAATTGTATTATCATAAGCTTTTTGAATCTCAATCGAAGCATCTTTTACATAATTTCGCACTGTTGCAATTTTATATTTTTTCAGCGGATCAAGATTTTTAGCTGTTGAATTAGTTTCATGTTTTGAACTTGTTGAATCTTTCGGATCATAACCAGAAATAATGTCATATAAAATAGCCGAATCTTCTACATTTTGAGTTATTGGACCAATTTGATCAAGCGAACTTGCATAAGCTCCTAAACCATAACGACTCACTCGTCCATAAGTTGGTTTCAATCCGACAACTCCACAAAATCCTGCTGGTTGTCGAATGCTTCCACCTGTATCGCTTCCGAGTGATACAATAGCTATTCTAGAAGCAACTGCTGAAGCTGAACCGCCTGAACTTCCACCCGGAACTCTTTCGAGGTCATGCGGATTTAAAGTTTTGCCATAAAATGATGATTCAGTTGAACTTCCCATTGCGAATTCATCCATATTTGCTCTACCAAATGGTGATAAACCTGCATTTCTTAATTTTGATATAACAGTTGCATCATAAGGTGAAACATAACCCTGTAATATTTTACTAGCTGAAGTTATACTCCAGTTTTTAACTTGAATATTATCTTTTATTAAAATTGGAACTCCAGAACCGCTTTCTTCGAGACCAATATAAGCATTTAAATATTTTTTTTCAGCTATATTTTTACGAAGATCTTTTTTGACTTCCTCTAATTCTTCAGATTTAAGAGTCATTGCCTTTTTTAATGAGATCATGCTGAAACCTCCTCTTGTTTATTTTTTTGAATTAATAATTTTAATAAAGCTCCAACTGTGTCTCGCATCTCTTTTCGTTTAACGATCATATCAATAGCACCATGTTCTAATAAAAATTCAGCTCTTTGAAAACCTTCTGGTAAATCTGAACCGATTGTCTGTTTAATAACTCGTTGTCCAGCAAAACCGACAAGTGCATCAGGTTCGGCGATAATAATATCTCCAAGTGTTGCAAAACTTGCACTAACTCCGCCCATTGTTGGATCAGTTAAAATCGAAATATAAGGCAATCCAGCTTCAGCTAATTTTGCAAGAGCAGCACTTGTTTTTGCCATTTGCATAAGCGAAAAAGTTGATTCTTGCATTCTTGCACCACCAGAAGCTGAAACGATAATAACACCTCGTTTTCGTTCGATTGCTCGATTAATAGTTCGATAAATTTTTTCACCTTCAACAGAACCAAGCGAACCGCCCATAAATGAGAAATCAAAAATGGCAACTTCAACAAAAATGCCATTTATTTTGCCAGTGCCACTTACAACAGCGGAATAGCGACCATTTTTGTCAAAAGCCTCTTCGATTCTTTTGCGATAACTTTTTTTATCAACGAATTTAATGGGATCAACAGGTTTAAGATGTGCATCTGATTCTTCAAAACTTTCATCATCTAATAAAAATTTAATTCTATGTTTAACACCTATTCTAATATGATAACCGCATTTTGGACAAACATAAAGTTGATTTTCTACCTCTTTATAATACATTAGAGCATTACAAGATTCACATTTGATCCAATGAGCAGGAGCTTCACTTTTTTGAGGTTGAGGTTTTTTTTCTTTATTAAGATTATTAACACCTCGTGAAAATAGTTCTAAAAATGACATTTAATAATTTACTCCTTTTTTAAAATTTATCTGATATTTTTTTATAAAGTTCAATATATTGTTGAACGATTTTTTTAATATCAAACTCAGAAACGGCTCGTTCTCGAGATTTTATTCCCATCTCTTTTTGTAAAACCTCATCGCTAAGAATTTTATCAACATGTTCAGAAAGAGCTTTTGGTGAAGCAACAGGAACAAGATAGCCATTTTCACCATGATTTACAGTTTCGCGACAACCAACTGTATCAGTAGTTACGATAGGTTTTCCGATAGCCATTGCTTCTAATAAAGTTCTTGGAATTCCTTCACGATAACTTGGTAAAACAACAAGATCAGAAATAGAAATTAGATCAATAATATCATCTCTCCAACCGAGCCATTTAACGACTCTTCGTTTCATGAACTCTTTGCTCAGGCTCCATTTGTTGCCTTTATCGATATCACCAACAAATAAAAAAATATAGCCTTTATCTCGCAAAAGCTCACCCATTTTATAAAAATCAGCTGTTCCTTTATGAAAAATAGCTCTAGCAATCATAATTGCAATTTTTTTATTTTCAGAAATTCCCAAAGAATTTTTAATTTGGATTTTTCGTTCTTGTGAAATTGCTGTTGGATTATATTCATATGTATCTATTCCAACGGATTTTATAATATGAGTTTTATCTTGTAAGATAATTTTTTGATTAATTAAATATTTTGGGTCATCGCTATTTACAAAAATAACTTTTGTCGAATAACTAAAAATAAATTTATATAAATTTTCGATAATTATTCTTATAATTTTACTTTTTAACGAGTCATCAACATAAAATGAACCGAGACCTTCAACAAGATTTAAAATAATTGGAACTCCAGCAAGTTTTCCAGCAATTGTTCCATATATGTTAGGTTTAACAGTAAATGTATGTAATATATCTGGTTTAATATTTTGTAAAATATTTTTCAGTTCTAAAATCGAAGATAATCCGCCAAATGGATTTAAACTTCCTCGTTCTAAGGAATATGAAATAGTTTGAAAACCTTTTTTTCTAATTTTTTCAGAATATTTACCTTCAGGAATTATTGCAATAATTTCATGACCGAGTTCTCGAAATTTAAGCATAATATCTATTCTAAATAAATATAAATTAAGATCTAAACTTGATAAAAAAACGATTTTCATATTATAAATTTAATAATTTCACTCTCAATTTCTGAAACAGAAAGAACAGTTTGATGAACTTCGTCTAATTTAAATAAATTTTCGATTTGATGAGGTATTTTAAGAGATAACTTTTTAGAAATTTGATTTAAGGCTTCCTGATCAGTCAAATTTTTCTCAAGATTTAAAGCTTCAGCAACTGATGGAGCAAATTTTGTCCATTCAGCAGTTGAATAAGCGATATTTGGTAAATCTAAATCTCTTAATTCTTTATGAGCTTTTATACAAGTTGCAGTATGAGTATCAAGCAGATAATTTTTATCTGCCAAATTCTTAATCGCTATATATGATTCTGAATCTGTCGAAAAAGAAGCTGAAAAATATTTCTGAACAACTGCAATTTCATTTTCATAAATTTGATAACACCCATTTTTTTCAAGTTCTTCCATAAGTTCGCGAGTTCGTTTTGCACCAAAAAGCGAAAATAAAACTCGTTCGATATTTGAAGATTTTAAAATATCCATAGCAGGAGATTTCGTATTGATAACTTCACGATTAACAATTGAATATCTACCAGTTGTTATAAATTCGTAAAGAATATTATTGCTATTAGATGAAATTAAAATTTTTTCAATTGGTAAGCCCATTAATTTCGCATAAAAACCGCCGAGAGCATTTCCAAAATTGCCACTAGGAACAGTTATATAATATTTATCACCTATATTTAAAATATTATCTTTAACAAGTTTTAAATAACCATGTATATGATAAATAGTCTGAAAAATAATTCGACCAAAATTTACAGAATTAGCAGCGGATAATTTAAAGCCACTTTCATCTAATTTATTTTTAAAATTTTCAGATTTAAGTAAATTTTTTAAAGTTGATTGAGCATCATCAAAACTTCCATTAATGCCAATAACTTTTAAATTTTCGCCATTATCCGTAACCATTTGAAGTCGTTGAACATCAGAAGTTCCACCATCAGGATATAAACATACAACTTTAATATTTTCGCGATTTCTAAAAGTTTGCAGAGTTGCTGGACCAGTATCACCACTTGTTGCAACTAAAATTAAATATTTTTCATTTCGTTCAATCGCAAGAGAACCAACAATTTCGCCAAACGGTTGAAGAGCCATATCTTTAAAAGCTCGAGTTGGACCATGATAAAGTTCAGAAATATATAAATTTTTTTCTATATTATTTAAATCTTTTATCTCCGCTGGATTATTAGAGTCATCAAAGTTTTCATATAATTTAACTGCTTTTTCTAAAACATCTTTTTTAATATCAACATTAAAAAGTTCTAAAACTTTTAAAGCTAATTCGCCATATGAAAATTCTTTTAATAAATTTAAATCTAATTTTGGCAAATTTTCGGGAACATATAAGCCACCAAAACTTGCACTCGGATTTAAAATTACAGTTGAAAAACTCTCATTTTTTGCTCGTTTGCCATCATTTCCACGAGTCTCAATAAAATTCATAATCAAGAGTCCTATTTTATTTTTGATTTTTGCAATTTTATCAAGATTTAAAAAATAGAAGTTTATTTATATAATTTAGAATAAGAGATTGTTATTCTCATTTTTAGTAAAGAGTTTAAAGATGTAGTAAAATTTTGTTAAATAAAAAAGGATAAATTTAAAAATGAATTTATTTTATAGGTTTTCTGTCATATTTATTTTTTTATTTAGTAAGCTTTTCGGAGAAAATAATGAATATGTTTTTGGTACAGGATTTTGTCTTTAGGATATAAATTTTAATTAGTCAATTGTTATTCCCGTGCTTGACACGGGAATCCATTGCAATTTATTGGATTCGTTTGTTTTGAGTCTGTTCTTCGTATCTAAAATAAATAAGAACTTTTGGGACAAGCCCAAAAGTTAATAGTTAAATAGATAAGAAAACATTATCTCACACAACGAAACAAAAAATTAAGATTGAACTGAATGTTGTAGTCGTCATTTCCATTGTAGAAATTCAACCTCCACGAACTGGAATTATTATATTTACTTATACTCCAATACCAAGTATCTTGCATATTTCTAAATTTTGATTTGTGTTGGTAAGCAATTTTCAACTCTTCAATTGTTGGCAGTCTCCAATCAGAAAAACCTAAAAGACGAAGATTTTCGCAATATTTACAGGCATCGTTCCAATTCATTTTATTAGGCAATTCAGCATCTTGAAACATTAGATTATCAATTGTTATAGTTTTAGAAGCAATTTCAAGTCTTTCTTTTTCAAGTCTTTCTTTTTCAACTAAAAGATCTTTATTAAAATCTCTTCCATAAAATAGTTGATTATTAAATAATACTGAAATAGAATCAAGTTGCAAATTGCGATCAAAATTAAAATCAAAACTTTTCACCTGTTCTTTGAACTCTCGAGCAATATTTCGCGGAACTGTAATTTTAAAATTAGCAAAGCCGTTAATAGAAACATCAAACTCAGTTTTATCAGCTGTATATTTCATATTAATATTTTGAACACCAAAATATGCATTTAACATTCCAGATGACATTTTTGCAAGTCGCTCTTCTGATTCAGCAACAGTTTCAAACTCATCTTCAATAAAACTAGCTTTAACAAATTCTTGATAAGTTCCATAACCCTCTGGTTTAACTCTAAAATCTTTTATGTTTTTGCCATTCCAAATAATAAAATCGCTATTTTGAGACCTCATTTGATAGCTGAGTTTGAGATAGTTGAGCTATCAACCTTATTATTCAAATCTCTACTTTTATTCAATTCATTTGCATATTGAGAATTATAGTTTTTTCGTTTATTGTCATCTTTTAAAACTTCATAAGCCTCATTAATTTCTTGCATAATTGCATTAAAATTAAAATTTGGAATATTAGAATCAGGATGATATTTTTTAGCTAAATCTCTATAACTTATTTTAATTTCGTCAGCTGTTGCATTTTGCGAAACTTCAAGAATTTTGTAGTAATCTTTAAACAACGAACACTCCGTTTTATAAAATTTTAGTTTTGTAATTTTATCACAACTGTTTAAATTATCAATTCAAATTTCCACTTAATTTGAAGAAAATTACCATTTTGAAATTCGATTCCAAAACTTTTACCTTTTTCGGTTAAATGCCAAATATTATTTTCGCGAATTTGTAGAACCGTTACCATTGCCATTTCCAGAATTGCTATTTGTTTTATTTGTAGAACCGTTGCCATTGCCATTTCCAGAACTGCTATTTGTTTTATTTGTAGAACCGTTGCCATTGCCATTTCCAGAACTGCTATTTGTTTTATTTGTAGAACCGTTACCATTGCCATTTCCAGAACTGCTATTTGTTTTATTTGTAGAACCGTTGCCATTGCCATTTCCAGAATTGCTATTTGATGAATTCGTTTCATTTTTATCAGAAGTTACAATTAGTTCATATCTTTCTTGAGAAATATAACTAGGTAAATAACTTGCATTATTATCAGTGAGTGATTTCGAAAATGAACGAAGATGATTCTCAGAACCTTTTACAAGATTATCAAAAACAGCAAGAATATCAAGATTATCTATATTTTTCATATGTTCTTCAATATCAAAAATATCGTAATCTTCAACAGTTGCACCAACTTGAAGAGCATCAACAATTGATTTTTCACCTTTTGTCATTAATGAATCATAAAGATTTTGAAGTTCTTGATTCTGAAATATACCTAAATTTGCATCTTCGCTTTTTGTTACAGGATCAGTTAAATTGTATCTCGATAAAAGTGCTTTAACTGAATCAGTATGACTCTGTTCTGCTTTAGAAATATTAATGAAAATTTTAATATTTAAACCCCAAATTTTATCAAGTCCAAGATATACATCTCGAGCTAACTTTTCTTCTTCTCGAACAAATAAAAGAGATTTAATTTCAGCTTCTGATAAATTCGAATCAGCAGGAATTGAAGATAAAATATTTGCACTATTTATAAAAGTTGAACCATTTTCATCAATTGTGAGATTGCTATCAGAATGAACATGTGAAGAATTTGTATCATTGTGATCAGCTATATTATTTTGAGAAGCTAAAATAAGTTTATATCTTTCTTGAGAAATATAACTAGGGGTATAGTTGCCATTGATATTTGTAAGATTTTTTATAAAAGCTCGAAGATGATTCTCAGAACCTTTTACGAGATTATCAAAAACAGCAAGAATATCAAGATTATCTATATTTTTCATATGTTCTTCAATATCAAAAATATCGTAATCTTCAACAGTTGCACCAACTTGAAGAGCATCAACAATTGATTTTTCACCTTTTGCAATTAATGAATTATAAAGTTCTTGAAGTTCTTGATTCTGAAATATACCTAAATTTGCATCTTGGCTTTCTGTTACAGGATCAGTTAAATTATATATTTTTAATAAGTTTTTGACAGAATCTATATGAGTCTGTTCAGATATTAAAATATTACTAAAAACTTTTACAGAACTGCTCCAAATTTTATTAAGAGTTAAATATACATCTCGAGCTAACTTTTCTTCTTCTCGAACAAATAAAAGAGATTTAATTTCAGCTTCTGATAAATTATTCTCAAAAGTTAGTTGAGTGTTATTTCCGTTTTCACTGCTAATACTAGAATTAGTTTCTACTGTTGTATTATTATCTTCATTTGTAGCCACACAACCTGATATTGTTAAAGCTGTTGCTAAAAACATTGAAGATAAAATTAATTTTTCTTTGATGTTTGTCATACTAGACCTTTATAATTTTAATCACTTGAAATTATAAAAATAGATTATTAATAAAATATTAACGGATTGTTAATATTTGTAAAAACAGAACTTCAATCAGAATCTTGACACGGCTCCATTTTCATACTCAAAAAATATAATATAATTTTTAAAAAATAGGCAAAAATGAAATATTTTCAATTAGTTGAAACAATTAAATATCTACAAACTTTTAATAAAATAAACTCTATTTATAGAACTGATTTAAATACTCTTAAAATTGAATTTGACCAAAATAATCATATTTATTTTTATATGAAACGGGGTGAAAGTATAATTTATAAAAAAGATGGAGATCTTCGTCAAAATCAGTTAAATCGCCCTTTTGATATTCAACTTTCAAATCGCTTTAACCGTTCTAAAATCGAAAAAATTGAACTTATAAATAACGATCGAATTATTAGAATTTATGTTCAATTAGCAAATAGATATAAAATTATAAAATCTGCAATTCAATTTGAATTTACTGGAAAATATACTAATATTATTTTGCTTGATAGCGATGAAACTATAATTGAAGCTCTAAATTATGTTTCAGAGTATCAATCTATTCGCAGTGTTAAAATTGGCGAAAAACTTGAAAATCCACCTCATCGAAATGTTCAGTTTCAAAATATAGAATCTATTGAAGATATTGAACAATTTCTAAAAGAAAACTTTATTAATTTACTAAAAATTAATTTAAAAAAAGAGCAAGATAAATCTTATAAATTTATAAACGAAAAAAAGAAAAAACTTGAAAAACATCTCGCTGAATTTGAGAGTCGTGAAGTTGTTTCGGCTCGTGCTGATCAATTTCAAAAATTAGGCGAAATCATATTAGCTAATTTTTATAATATTGCAGAATATAGTGAATATATTAATATAAATGATTTTAATGGAAATTTGATCTCATTTAAAAGACCAAATGAGGCAAAAGATAATTCGCATATGGCAAAAATATTTTTTAATAATGCAAGAAAATTAAGAAAAAAGAGCGAAAATCTATTAATAGAAATTAATTCTATTAATCGTAAAATTGAATTTTTTGAACAACTTTCAATCGCTGTTCAAAATTCAAAAAGTGTTGAAGAAATTTCAATTTTGATGGGTCGCGAAAGTGAAAAAAATCGTGACTCGATTCAACAAGATGAGTCAATTGAAATCTTTTGGATTGAAGGTTATAAAATTATGATTGGACAAAGCGAACGGGGCAATATTTCGCTTTTGGAACGAAGTAAAGGTAATGATTGGTGGTTACATTTAAAAGATCGTCCATCGGCTCATATGATTATTGTTACGGATCGTCGTGAAATCGAATCAAATATATTATTTGAAAGTTCTAAATTATTAGCTAAATTATCGCTTTCTAAAATAAATAATAATTCTGGAGATAAATTTATTGTTGATGCAACTCGAAGAAAATTTGTCAAAGTTCAAAATGGAGCGAATGTTTTATATACTAATTATAAAACTTTTATAATAGATATTTAATTTCTTATAAAATAAAAAATATCTGATAAAATTGCTGTAAATCTTGATAGTCAAAAATTTAAAAAATAAAATTATCAAAGTTTATAAAAATAAAGGTATATAATTATGAATAAAACTAAAACAGGACTTGTTTCTATAGTTGGAAGACCAAATGCTGGAAAAAGTACTCTGTTAAATTGGTTATTAGGTGAAAAAATAGCCATTGTTTCGCATAAAGCTAATGCAACTCGAAAACGAGTTAATGCAATTGTTATGAGCGGTAACGATCAAATAGTTCTTGTTGATACTCCTGGAATTCATCAACGAGAAAAATTATTAAATCAATTTATGTTAGAAGAGGCTTTAAAGGCCATTGGCGATTGTGATTTAATTTTATTTTTGGCTCCAATTACAGATACAACTGTTGATTATGAAAAATTTCTTGAATTAAGTAAAAAGCCTCATTTTTTAATTTTGACTAAAATTGATGAGGTTTCAAATGGTCAAATATTAGAATCTCTTTCGAAATATCAAAAATGGAGTGATAAATATCTTGAACTTATTCCTGTTTCAACAAAAAGAGGAACAACTCGAGAACATATTTTAAAAACTATAGTTAAATATCTTCCTGTATCACCTCATTTATATAGTCCAGAAGATTTGACAACTGAACATTTACGAGATATTTATCGTGAATTTATTCGAGAAGCAATTTTTGAAGGAACAAGTGATGAAATTCCATATGAAAGTGATGTTGTAATCGATAAAATCGAAGAGACTCTTGAAGAAAATAAAATCGATAAAATTTATGCAACGATTATTGTTGAAAAAGAGAATCAAAAAGCTATGTTAATTGGCAAAAATGGTTCTGGACTTCAACGAATCGGAATGAATGCTCGTGAAAAAATAGAAGCTTTACTTAAAAAACAGATTTTTTTACAACTTTTTGTCTCTGTTAAACGAGGTTGGTCAAAAGATAAAAAATCGTTAGAACAGTTTGGTTATATCTGGTAAATTAATTTTTTAATATTTAAATAAATATGGAGATACAAAAATGCTAAAAAGAGCTGATAGAGATTCTCTTCAAAGAATTGTTGGCAAAGAAAATATGTTTATAGATAAAGCTCATCTGATCGCTTATTCTTATGATGCAACTAGAACAAGATTTGAACCAGATGCTGTTATTTTTCCAAAAAATGAAAATGAAATTAGCAAAATTTTAAAATATTGCAATGATAAAAATATTAATGTTGTTCCAAGAGGTGCTGGAAGTGGTTTTACTGGTGGAGCAATTCCAAGCAGTGGTGGAATCGTTTTGGCTCTCGAAAAATATATGAATAAAATTATAGAAATCGATATGGATAATATGGTCGTTGTTGTTCAACCTGGTGTTATAAATATTGATCTTCAAAAAGCTGTTGAAAAAGTAGGTTTATTTTATCCACCAGATCCTGCAAGTCAAGAATATTCTACAATTGGTGGTAATGTCTCTGAAAATGCTGGTGGAATGAGAGCTGCTAAATATGGAATCACTAAAGATTATGTTATGGCAATTCGTGCAGTTTTACCAAATGGTGAAATTATTAAAGCTGGAAAACGAACTATTAAAGATGTTGCAGGTTATAACATAGTTGGAATTTTAATCGCTAGTGAAGGAACTCTAGCTGTTATCACTGAAATAACTCTTAAATTATTATCTAAACCTAAATTTTCTAAAACTGCAATGGCTATTTTTCCAACTGTTGAAAATGCAATGAGTGCCGTTTTTAAAACAATGGCTGGAGGTGTTACACCAGTTGCAATGGAATTTTTAGATAATTTAACGATTCGAGCTGTTGAACAAAACTATAAAAAAGGTTTGCCAATTGATGCTGGAGCGATTTTAGTTACTGATGTTGATGGCAATCTTGAAGAAGATTTAAATTTACAACTTGCAAAAATCGAAGAAATTTTTAAAGAAAATGGTGCAACTGATTTTAAAAGAGCTAAAGATCAAAAAGAGGCAAGTGATATTTGGTTTGCTCGACGAAATGCAAGTCAGGCGATTTCTATTTATGGAAGCAAAAAAATCAATGAAGATGTTACTGTTCCTCGAAGTAAATTACCTGAAACTTTAAGACGATTCGGTGAAATTGCTAAAAAATATAATATAAATATTCCATGTTTTGGTCATGCTGGAGATGGAAATATTCATACGAATGTTATGGTTGATGGCAAAGATCCAAAACAGGTCGAAATAGCACATCAGGCAATAGATGAGGTCTTTAAAGTTACAATTGAATTAGGAGGAACTTTATCAGGCGAACATGGAATTGGTTTGAGCAAAGCTCCTTATATGAAATTAGCTTTTACTGAAAGTGAAATGGAACTTTTTAGATCTATAAAAAAAGCTTTTGATCCAAATAATATTTTAAATCCTAACAAAATGGGTTTATAAAATTCATTTCTCGAGATATATTTAAACTATTGATTTTTATTTTTCGTGCTTGACATATATCCATATAAAAATATAGTCGTTGTCAAACACGAGAAAGTTTATAAATTATTTAATAAATTTTTTACTTTTATCTTGAACAGTTTTAACAAGATATTTTACATTTTCTCTATCTAAATCAGGTAACATACCGTGACCTAAATTAAAAATATGTCTCTTGCCTTTTGTGATTTTTAAAATTTCATCAACACCGCTATCGATAGCTTTTCGCGAATATAATCTTGAAGGTTCAAGATTGCCTTGTAGAACATATTTATGACCCAATTTTTCATGAGCCAACCTCATCGGTGTACCCCAATCAACTCCAAAAACATCAAATTCGCCATCAATTTTATCGAGATAAGAACCAATTCCTTTTGGAAATAGAATAATTGGAATTTCTGGATATTTAGCTTTTAAATTAGCTGAAATTTTTTTCATGTAATTCCAACTAAATTCAAAATAGACATTTTCTTCAAGAGCAGAAGCCCAACTATCAAAAATTTGAATTGCATCAACACCAGCTTTAATCTGATTTTCGAGATATTCTTCAACTACAATTGATAATTTATCTAAAAGTTTATGCATATATTCAGGATTTTGATAAATAACTTTTTTAACTTTTGAATAAGTTTTTGTTCCTTCACCTTCAATCATATAAGTTGCAAGAGTCCAAGGACTTCCAGCAAAACCAATTAAAGCTTTATCATCAGCTAATTTATTTCGAACGATTTGAATCGTCTCATAAACATAAGTTAATTTTTGCGAAGCAGACATATCTAAATTATTTAAATCTTCATTAGTTTGAAGAGGTTTTGAAAATTGAGGACCTTCACCAGTTAAAAAATTAAGTTCCATTCCCATCTCATTTGGAACGACTAAAATATCAGAAAAAAGAATAGCAGAATCAACTCCAATTATATTAACGGGCTGAAGAGTAACTTCAGCTGATAATTCAGGATTATGACAAAGATCTAAAAAAGAACCAGCTTTTTTGCGAACAGCCATATATTCACTTAAATATCTACCAGCTTGTCGCATAAGCCAAACAGGTGTATATTCAGTTTCGCGACCAAAACATGCTTCAATAAATATTTTATTTGTTTTAGCCACTTAGTGATGACCTCCGCCAACTTTACTTAAGAAAAATAATCCACCAGAAAGAGCTAAAATCGAAAGTGCAAAATAGAACATTTCAAGAGGTGTTGCAAAATTAGTATGAAGAACTTTTTGGAAAAAACTAACAATAAGAACCATGACGATAACTTTAGCAATTTTATCTTTAAGTTGATCAAGTGAATTTATAACTAGAATTTTACTTTTTACATTTTGTTGTCCAGCTTCATCTATTTCAGAGATAAATAGTTCATATAAACCAAAACCAAAAATTAATAAAACAACAGCTATAAGGTATAAATCGATAGCTCCAATTATGGCAGTAACAATTTTTTCATGAAAACCTTCAGGATGAAGACCAGCTAAAATTGTTGAAACTGAATATTTAGCTACTTCATAAATATCTAAACTTGCAACCATAAATAAAATTATTGAACCAATGAGACCAAAAACAACAGCTAATAAAACGATAAATCTTGATCGCCAAATTGCACTTTCAAATATTTCTTCGATTTTATTCAACATTTAATTTTTCTCAATCCATTTTTGAGCAATTCGAACAGCATTTGTAGCAGCTCCAACTCTTAAATTATCAGCAACAACCCAAAGATGTAAAACATTTTCGCGATATAAATCTCGTCGAATTCGACCAACAAAAGTCTCATTTTTTTCCAAAGTAAGAACAGGCATTGGATAATTACTTTCTGTAATTTCATCAATAACGATAATATTTGGCGAATTTCTTAAAATTTCTCGAGCCTCATTTGCATCAACTTTATTTTTAAAAGTAACAGTAATATTTTCAGAATGACCTCTTAAGACAGGAACACGAACACAAGTAGCTGAAACTTCAAATTTTTTGCCCATAATTTTTTGAGATTCGAAAACCATTTTTTCCTCTTCTTTTGTATATTGACTAGGCATAAATTTATCAATTTGAGGAATAACATTAAAAGCTATTTGATGAGGAAAAACTTTATGAGGAGATTCATCAAGTTTAAAATTAAAAAAGTCTTGAAGTTGAAAAACTAATTCTTCCATTGCTTTTCGACCTGCTCCAGAAGTAGCTTGATATGTCGAAACATCGATTCGTTCGATATCATATTTTTTATCTAATGGATTTAAAGCTTGAACCATTTGAATAGTTGAACAATTTGGATTTGCAATAATCCCTTTATTTCGCCATAAATCGATATCATATGAATTAACTTCTGGAACAACAAGAGGAATTTCAGGAATCATTCTGAAATGACTTGTATTATCGATAACAACTGCACCAGCTTCAACAGCAAAAGGGGCATATTTAGCAGAAATTGAACCACCAGCAGAAAAAAGAGCTATTTGAATTCCATGTTCTTTAAAAGATTTTTCAGTAAGTTCAAATACGATATATTCTTCTCCCATAAATTCAACAAATGATCCAGCACTGTTTGAACTAGCAAGTGCAACTAATTTAGAAATAGGAAAATTAACTTCCTCGAGAACTCGAAGCATCTCTTCGCCAACAGCACCTGTGGCACCAACAACGGCAACAACATATTTTTTCATATGAATAATACCTTTAAATATATAATATTTTGATATTTTATCTAATTTTAGATGATTTATTTTTAGAAATATTTATTATCTTTAAGTTTTATAAAAATTAAAGCACTTTTTAAATCTATATTTTTTAACTAAATGTTATAATCTAATTAAAAGATTAAATTTATTTAGAGGTGCTTTTGAGAACACATTTCGCTACTGATTTAAAAAATGTCCAAACAGGTTCAAAAGTTAAACTTGCTGGTTGGGTCAATAGTCATCGTGATCACGGTGGAATTATTTTTATTGACCTTCGCGACAAAACAGGAATTATTCAATTAGTTATCGATCCTGAAAGATCTAAAGAATCTCATTCTATTGGGAGTGATATTCGCGACGAATTCGTAATTATTATTGATGGTGAAGTTCGTAATCGTGGAACTGGATTAATTAATCCACGAATTGAAACTGGTTCAATTGAAGTTATCGTTGATAATTTAAAAATTGAAAGTAGATCAAAACCATTGCCTTTTACGATTGGCGATAAAAATGTAAATGAAGAAATTCGTTTAAAATATAGATATCTTGATTTACGAGATAGCGAAGCTTATAAAACTTTTAAATTAAGAAGTAGAGTAGCAATCGTTACTAGAAATTTATTAGATTCTTTAGGTTTTCTTGAAGTTGAAACTCCAGTTTTGACAAAATCAACTCCTGAAGGTGCAAGAGATTATTTAGTTCCGAGTCGAGTTCATCATGGTGAATTTTTCGCATTGCCTCAATCTCCACAAATATTCAAACAGCTTTTAATGGTTGGCGGATTTGATAGATATTTTCAGATAGCTAAATGTTTTAGAGATGAAGATTTAAGAGCTGATAGACAACCTGAATTTACTCAAATTGATGTCGAAATGAGTTTCTGCACTCAAGAAGATGTTATGAATGTTGCTGAAGCATTAGTTAAAACTATTTTTAAAGAAGCTGGACACGAAATTAGAACTCCATTTAGACGAATGAAATATAATGATGCAATGGAATTATATGGATCTGATAAACCAGATTTAAGATATGACATGAAAATGGTCGAAGTTTCAGATTTATTTGCTGATTCTACAAATGATGGTTTTAAAAATACAGCTTTAAATCGCAAAAAAAATAGAATTAAAGCTTTAAAAGTAATTGGTGGCGATTCTGCATTTTCTCGAAAAATTTTAAAAGAACTTGAAGATTTCGTTATGAAATTTGGTGCTAAAGGTCTCGGATATTTTCAAATGCGAGAAGATGGCATAAAAGGACCTTTGACTAAATTTATGAATGAAGAACTTCTTAAAACTTTAGTTGAACGAACAGATTTAAAAAATGGTGATCTTTTATTTATTGGAGCTGGTGAGAAAAAACGAGTTTGGGATTATATGGGTCGTTTGAGAATCGAAATTGCAAAACGATTGAATCTCATTGATAGCAATAAATTTGAATTTTTATGGGTTGTTGATTTTCCAATGTTCGAACGAGATAATGATGGCAATGTTGGAGCTTTACATCATCCATTTACAATGCCAAAATCTCTTGATGAGGTCGATGATATCGAAGATATCGAATCTGTTGCTTATGATATCGTCTTAAATGGTATCGAACTCGGTGGTGGAAGTATTAGAATTCATAGAGATGATATTCAAAAAAGAATATTCCAGTTATTAAATTTAACTGAAACTGAAATTGATGAAAAATTTGGTTTCTTAGTTGAAGCATTTACTTATGGAGCTCCTCCGCATGGTGGTTTCGCAATTGGTTTTGATAGATTAATTATGTTACTCGCTAAAAAAGATTCCATTCGTGATGTTATCGCTTTCCCAAAAACTCAAAAAGCTCAATGTTTATTAACTTCTGCTCCTGACAAAGTTGCAATCGAAAAACTTAGAGAAGTTAATATTCGTGTTAATGAAAAAGTTAAAAACTAAAGAAATTTTTTGATAAAAAATAAACAGAGAAGAGTATATTTCTCTGTTTAGATAAAATAAATTGGATAAATATATGAGAAATAAAGATGGCAAACATGACCACGGAGACGGAGCTGGTTTGGGTTTTATCTTGATAGCAAGAAAATCTCTTAAACCGATAGAAATAAAGTCTGCAGATATTTTTTTTACTGGTGTCAAAAAACTTGTTTTAAAAGTTAATGCTTGAAAATTTATAAATCTTATCCTAAAGTAAATCTATTTTTAAAAATAGTTGGTATTCGTGAAAATTATCATCTGATATTTTCGAGATTTTTGCGAGTTAAATCGATTTATGATGAAATTAAATTTATACCTCATCAAGATATCGATAATCACGGCAAACTTAACATCGTTGGAAATTTTAATTTCCCAACCGAACAAAATATTATATATAAAATATATAAAATATTATATAGTAAATTAGATATTAAAAATAGAATTTTACTCGCAGATTTTTTTGATAATTATCAAGTTGAAGTTATTAAACGAGTTCCTATGATGGCTGGTCTCGGTGGTGGCAGTTCAAATGGCGCTACTTTTTTAAACATGTTAAATGATACTTTAAATCTCAATCTTGAAATTAATCAAAAAATAAGTATAGTTAGAGAAATTGGTTCTGATATTCCATTTTTTTTATATGATATCGAAAGTGCAAATGTTACTGGAGTCGGCGAAATTGTTGAAGAGACAATATTAAAAGAAAATAATTTAAATATTGAAATTTATACTCCTGATATAAATTGTAATACTGGAGCTATATATCGAGAATTTAGAACCAATTTTTTTAAAATAACAAATTTAAATGATATAAAAGATTGGAAATATATGAGTTCAACAACACTTTTTAAAGAATTAGTTAATAAACGAGATTATGCAAATGATTTATTTAATCCTGCAAAAAATATATGTCCAGATTTAGAAAATTTTGCTCAATCTGGTTTTTTGTTTTCTGGTAGTGGTAGTTCATTTTTTAGGATAAATTTAAATGTTTGATTTTTCAGCGATATTCAAAAAACCGTTTGAAAAAATTGCTGAATTAGCAGATCGCGAATTTCAAAAAGGAAATTTATCTGTTGCAATAAAACTGCTCTTGAACTTTTAACTCTCGAAAATGGTGAAGATGAATCTTTGAATTTAGAAGATCGTGTCAGTATTAGAATTATAAAAAATATGGCTGATTGTGCTGAAGGAAGATCTTATGAAGGTAACTAAAAAAGCCCTTTTTTTAGATCGCGATGGAGTTATAAATATTGATAAAAAATATTTATATAAAATTGACGATTTTATTTTTGTTAATGGAGTTATCGATTTTATTCACGAATTTTATAAAAAAAATTATCTAATTTTTATAATTACTAATCAATCGGGTATAGTTCGCAATTTTTATAGTGAAAAAGATTTTGAGATTTTATCTGAATTTTTAATAAATGAATTTATTAAAAGAGATATAAAAATCTCTAAAATATATTATTGTCCATGTTTAGAGAATTTTCAAAATTCTAGCAATTTTATTTATAAAAAAAATAAAAATATATATATCGATAATTGTTTTGATGAGGTAAATATAAAAAATAATATAGATTGTGTTTGTAGAAAACCATCGCCTGAAATGATTTTAAAAGCAAGTCGAGATTTTGATATTGATCTTAAAAATTCAATTCTTGTTGGTGATCGCGATATCGATATTGAAGCTGGAAATTGTGCTGGACTTAAAAAAAGTTATTTATTAAAAAATAGTATAAATATCGAAAATAGTTATAGTTTTCGAGATATTTTAAAATTAGAGGAGATATAAATAAAATGATAAATTTTAAAAATTTAGTAGAAAAATATGGTTCGCCATTGTATATTTATGATTTTAACCATTTTAATGAAAGATTTGCTGAACTTCGCAAAGCTTTTAGAGGCAATAAATTATTAATTGCTTATGCTGTTAAATCAAACTCAAATTTAAGTGTAATTAAAAATTTTGCCAAACTTGGTGGCGGTGCTGATTGTGTTTCGATTGGTGAAGTCAAACGAGCTTTAAAAGCTGGAATTGAAAAATATAGAATTATTTTTTCTGGGGTTGGCAAAAGTGATAACGAAATTCGTGAAGCAATTGAACGAGATATTTTATTTATAAATATCGAAAGCGAAGCTGAAATGTTGCGAATCGAAAATGTTGCAAAAAATCTTGGACGAGAAGCAAGAATTTCTGTCCGAGTTAATCCAAATATTGATCCTCAAACTCATCCTTATATTTCGACTGGACTTCACGAAAATAAGTTTGGTGTTGATATAGAAACTTCAAAAAGAATATATATTTATGCCAAAAGATCCGAATGGCTAAAACCTGTTGGTTTGCATTTTCATATTGGTTCGCAATTAACAAAATTATCTCCAATTCGCGATTCAGCTGAAAAAATTGGTAATTTATTAAGACATTTGAAATCTCTTGAAATAGATATTAAGTTTTTTGATGTTGGTGGTGGAATTGGTGTTAAATATTGCGATGAAGTAACTATTTCGCCAAAAGATTATGCTGAAGCTATACTTTCTGTTTTAGGAAATTTAGATGTTACGATAATTCTTGAACCAGGTAGATTTTTAGTTGCAAATGGCGGATATTTTTTAACTTCAGTTTTATATGAAAAAAAGAATGGTAATAAGCGATTTATAGTTGTTGATGGTGCAATGAATGATTTATTAAGACCAAGTTTATATGGAGCTTTTCATGATATAGAATTTATTAGTAATAAAGATATAGATTTAAGTGAAAAAAGTTCAGCTGATATTGTTGGTCCAATTTGTGAAAGTGGTGATTTTCTAGCAAAAAATCGTGATGTGCCTGTGGCAATTTCGCACGGTGATATTTTTGTAGTGAAATCTGCAGGAGCTTATGGTTTTTCAATGTCAAGTAATTACAATACACGAGGTCGAGTTGCTGAAATTGCTCTTGAAAATGGTGTTGATAGAATTATTCGAGATCGTGAAACTTTTGAAGATTTAATAGCTTTAGAAGATAAATATATATAAAAATATATAAAAATATAGTTATTCCCGCAAAAGATACGGGAGTTATATAATTTATTTTTTTGACAGTTTTATGCATATTCGGGTCAAGCCAAAATATGACGAAAAGGATTTATAATATATGAATAATAAAAAGTTTTTAAATTCTATTTTTTTACCCGCATCAGAAAGAGCTTGAGTTAATTCAGAAGCCTTTTTAGGATTTATTTTAGAAAATATTTGCGGAAAAGTTAAAAAATAGTTAGATATTCAAAATCTCTTCTAAAATATTCTTGATTTCGTCATATGAAACTTTATAACTACTATTTTTATTAATCGTGCCTTTAATTTTATTAATTACATCTTCTGTAAAAACAGCTGAAATAATGCTTGAATGACTTAAAGCACGATTTTTATCTAATATTCTACTTATAGAATTCTTTCTAATAATTCCATTTCTTGATATTGCAAATAGATATTCAAAATCTTCATCTTTAATATTTTCTAAGTTTAATGAAAAAACAAGTTCTGGTTCAACAGCACTACTGTAATTTATAAAATATAATTGCCATTCCATTAAATTTGTTAATAATGCTAATTTGATACCAGAATACGCACTATAAGAAGTTGCCTGAAAAATCTGTTTCTCTTTTAGAGGCATACCAGCTCGTTTAACTTCAATCACGATGTAATCATTATTTTCAACTGATAAAACATAATCAGCTTTACGACCTTGAATTTTTTGTTCAGTTTTTAATTCAGTAATTTGATACCCAAGAACTTCTATTAAAAATTTATTTAATATCATTCTTGTATCACTTTCGTTATATTTGTTGTCGATAGCAGGTTTCAGCAATGATTTAATTTGATTAAAGTTATATTTAATCTCATTAATATAGTCTAAGATTATATCTTTTGAACTTCTACGAAATTTTAATTGCTTTTCATCACTTGATAATTTAGATAAATCTAGTCCAAAATTTTCAGCTATTTTTTCTAATCCAGATAGATAACCATCGCCAACTGCTCTAAATTTCCATTGACCATTTTTAAGATAAAATTCTGCTATTGTTAAAGCATTCTCATTTGTTGCAGAAATATTAAATTTACGGTTTTCAGTTGAAATTGAAAAATTTTGCACTTCTCCAAACTTACCACCATTTATTGTTGCAACTATCGAAATTTTTTGAACATTTTTATTTAGAAATCTCAAATCAATTTTTATAATTACACCATTTAATATATTTATTAAATATACCCCGTTTGATTGAAGATTATTAAAATATATGAAATCGCTTTCAGTTTGAATTTTTTCATTTGTTAAAATAAATGCAGAAATATCAATAGATTTATTATCTAAACTTGACCATTCGATTTTTGCTTGAATAGGGTCAGAAAGAGATTCTATTAAAAAATTTTCACCTTTAACAAGATTTTTAATATTTTCAGACATATTTATCTACGAAAGCTTGAAGACCAAATTTGTAACCAGTTCCAACTGCTTGAAATCTCCAACTACCATCTTTTTTATAAAGTCTGCCAAATTCAAGAGCAGTTTCAATTGAAAAGTTTTCTTCGAGGTCATATTTTAATAACTCTACTTTTGTATCTTGATCATAAATACGAATATATGAGTTTTTAACTTGACCAAAATTTTGACCTCTATTAGCTGCATCATAAATTGTAACAACAAATATTAATTCAGATATATTTACTGGAATCAGAGTTAAATCAACAAGAATCGTTTCATCATCACCATCGCCATCACCTTTTAAATTATCTCCACTATGGAGAACAGAACCATCAGGCGATTTAAGATTATTGTAAAAAATAAAAAATTCACTTGCTGGAACTTTGCCATTTGCACTTAACATAAAAGCTGATGCATCTAAATCAAAATCTTTACCAGTATCAGAACTATTTGCATCCCAACCAAGACCAACACCAATTTTTTTAAGACTTGGTGCTTCTTTATATAAATCTACTCGACCGCCTTTAACTAAATTAATCGAAGCCATTTTCGATACTCCTGTTATAATATTTTGTGATTATATAATATATGAATAGTTTTTCGTAAATTATTAATTGCGGAGAAGTTTTAAAATTTTACGATGAGGTCTTAATAACCTCATCATAATAATAATTAATTTTTTATTTATAATCTTCTATTTTTTTACCTGCATCAGAAAGAGCTTGAGTTAATTCAGAAGCCTTTTTAGGATTCATTTTAGAAAATATTTGCGATATCACTTTTGGATTCATATTTAACAAAATTTTTACCGCATCTTCGTTGTCCATTTCATTAAATATTAAAGCTGAAGCTTTTGGTTTCATTTTTGAAAAAGTATCTGACACTTTATCCATTTTTAACTTTTCGATATCTTCAAGTAATTTTTTATTCTCTTCGATTAACGATTTTATTCTTGATTCAGTTGCATTAACTTCAGCCGTTTTTCTATTAATCTCATTTTCTTGATTAGTTAGCTGATTTTTCTTTTTGTTAAGTAATGTCGTTGTCGCTTCTCTTAAAGATTCCAAAGAACTCTCTTTATCATTTAATCGTTGAATTTCAAGAGCTAATTCACCTTTTCGTTCTTCGAAAATTTTATTACAATCTAAAAGTTGATCTTGTCCAAAAAGCATAGACGACATGTCAAAAATAGCCAAACTTATAGCTATTTTTGTTGCAAACTTAGTCATTTATTTATTAAGTCCTGCTAACCAATTCTCAAAAAATGCAATCTGTTTTAAAGTCTGTTCTTGAGAAGTTCCACCATATGATTTACGACTATTCATAGAATTTCTAAGTGAAAGAATCTCATCAACATCAGAATTAATACGAGAGTCTATTTTTTGTAAATTTATATAACCCATTTCACTTAAATCTATATTTAAACGATCAGCTTCAGCAACAGCTCGACCAGTAATATGATGAGCTTCTCTAAAAGGAACATTACAAACTTTAACAAGATAATCAGCTAAATCTGTAGCTGTTAAATGTCCAATTTTACAAGCTTTTGCCATATTTTCACTATTTATTTTTAATGTTGCAACCGCTTTGTCAAATATTTTTAATGAAATAATTGCAGTTTCAACTGAATCAAAAACTCCCTCTTTATCTTCTTGCATATCTTTATTATAAGCAAGTGGAAGACCTTTCATTACAGTTAAAAGCGAAATTAGATTTCCAAAAACTCGACCAGTTTTACCTCGCAAAAGTTCAGCAACATCTGGATTTTTCTTTTGAGGCATAATTGAACTACCTGTCGAATAGGCATCGCTAAAAGTTACAAATTTGAATTCGTAACTACTCCAAATTATTAATTCTTCGGCAAATCGAGAAATATGAACAAACATCGTTGAAATATTAAAAAGAATCTCAAGCGCAAAATCTCGATCGCTAACAGTATCAAGACAATTTATAGTTGGTTCTTTAAAATCTAAAAGTGATGAAGTTATATGTCTATTAATTTGATGAGGTGTTCCAGCAAGTGCTGCACAACCAATAGGCGAAAAATTATTTCTTTCGATTGAACTTTCAAATCTTTCAATATCTCGTTTAAACATCGAAACATAAGCCAAAATATGATAAGCGAAATTTATTGGTTGAGCATGTTGCAAATGAGTCATACCTGGCATTAAAATATCAGAGCTATTTTTTGCTAAATTTATTAAAGTAGCTTGTAAATTTTTTAAAAGTTTAATAATTTCACTATTTTTTCGTAAAACATATAAACGAAAATCTAATGCAACTTGATCATTTCGACTTCTCGCAGTATGTAATTTTTTACCAGCTTCACCAATAATTTCAGTAATTCGACTTTCAATAGCCATATGAATATCTTCATCAGAAATTTTAAATTCGAATTTACCACTATCGATTTCAGATTCAACCTGTTTTAAAGCAAAAATAATTTTTTCAACCTCATCAGCTGACAAAATGCCAACTTCTCGAAGCATTGTTGCATGGGCAATTGAACCAGCAATATCTTCTCGATATAATTTTTTATCAAATGGAAGAGAACCATTAAATTCTTCAAGTAGAGAAGAACTTTCTTCTCCAAATCTTCCAGACCACATTTTTGCCATTTTATAGCTCCTTTTTAATTTATTGACAAACTAGACATTCAGAATCGCGATCAACTATTTCAGGGGCTTTACTTCTCAAGTAATAGGTTGATTTTAATCCATATTGCCAAGCTTTTAAGTATAAACCTGTCAAATCGTTTCCATTATATTTTTTTGGATCGATAAATAGGTTTAATGATTGTCCTTGGTCGATATATTTCTGACGAATAGCTCCAGCTTTAATTAGTTTTATTTGATCGATTTCATATGCACTTTTATAAAAATACCAAGTTTCACTATTTAAATTTGGAGCTACTGCTGGAGTTTGACCACTCAAATTGTTCTCAAACCATTTCTTTTTATAAATAGGTTCAATTGCCTGAGTTGTTCCCACAAGAATAGATATTGATGATGTTGGAGCTATAGCCATTAAATAGCTATTTCTCATACCTTTTTTCTTAACACTCTCTTTTAAGCTATTCCAATCATTTGATAATGTTCTATTTGTAAGCTTTTTTGCCTTCACATTTGCCGTATCAATTGGAAATATCCCTTTGCTCCAATTTGAGCCATTAAAGAGTGAGTAGCTACCTTTTTCAACTGCTAAGTCATTTGATGTCTTAATAGCGAAATATGATACATTCTCGACGACCTCGTCAATTAGTTCGTAATGTTCTTGAGAACCAAAATGAATCTGTTTTGTAGCCAACATTTCAGCTTCTCCCATTATTCCTAAACCAATTGGTCTCATCTCTTTATTTGATAATTTTGTTGAAAGTGTCGGATAATAATTCAGGTCGATAACATTATCAAGAACTCGAATTGCTAAACTTACAATTTCTTCTATATCTTTTTTTTGATTTACTTTTGAGATATTTATTGAAGCTAAATTACAAACAGCTGTTCGACCTTCTTCTATTTTTTGATTAAAACCGTCAATTAGTTTATATTTCGCTGGTGAAGTGTTTTCAAAAATTTCAGTACACAAATTACTACTTCGTATAATTCCACTATGATTATTTTGATTTCGTCTATTTGCCTCATCTTTAAACACTAAAAACGGTGTGCCAGTTTCAAAGTATGATATTATGATTTTTCGATAAAGTTGTCTAGCTGGAATTTTTTTCTTTCTAATATTTTGATTCTCATATAGTTCATATTTAGTTTTAAATTTTTCACCAAATAAAGAGGTTAAATCTTGAGTATCTTTTGGATCTAAAAGAGTCCATTCCATATTTTTAGAAACCCGTTCCATAAATAGATCATTTATCCACAATGATATAAATAGGTCGTGAGCTCGTCTTCTTTCATCACCGCTATTTCTTCTCAAGTCGATGAAATCTTCAATGTCCCAATGCCAAGTTTCGATAAAGGTATTTATTGAACCTTTTCGAGTATTATGAATAAGATGTTTCTCATTAGCTTTTTCGCCAGTTGTTGCAAAATAGTTATTGTTATCTTTAACACTTAAATCGAAATAGTTTTCGTTCGCCATCGGATTTAGATCGATTCCAGTAATTTTAATAAATTTACCAGCTGAATTTATGCCTAAATCACCAATTTTTACCTCATCACTACGAATATATTTATACTCATTGTTTTGATAAACAGCTAACGGATGCCATTTTGAAGTTGTAATATAACCACCATCATCATAGATAATTTTGATTTGGTCTTTATGAGCAACAAAAACTTCATGAGTCTCTTCAATCTCTTTAAATTCAACTTGACCAGTTTTCATATTAAAAGACTTAACTAAATCACCAACTTTTGCTTCAGTAATCGGAATCGGAATTGTAATAGTATTAATAGATTTGATTTCAGTTATCCATCCTCTTCTATCACCATTAAGTCTATGAGTGTAATTATCAGACTCTATACTTCCCAACACTTCTATGAAACTATTTCTATCAACACATCCTAATTGATCTACTGCTAAAGCGGTATCGTTCATAATTTTCAAGAATGGAATTATTCCACCACCAACACCTTTATGACCTCTGATATCAGAACCTGAAGCTCTTATATTTGAGAAATCGCAACCGATGCCGCCACCAAATTTACTCAATAATGCCATCTCTTTATAAGAATCAAAGATTGATTCAATATTATCATCAACAGATATTTTAAAGCAACTTGATAATTGATGATGAGGTGTTCTCGCATTTGATAGTGTTGGGGTCGCCATCATCATTTTATGAGTTGAAAGTGCTTCATAAAGCTTTAAAGCTAAACTCACATCTTTATTAGCTAAAAACATTGAAATAGCCATAAACATATGTTGAGGTAATTCAAAAGCACCGTTACCATCTTTTAATAAATATCTATCGTGAAGTGTCAAGACTCCTAAATAGTTAAATAAATTATCTCTTTCAGGTCTTAAATGAGATTCAAGTAAATCTAAATCATAACCATCTGCTAAATTTTCAATTATTCGATTCGCTTTGATTCCATATTCTAAATAGCTTTTAAATGAGTGTGAATATGATTTGCCTTTTACTCCATTTAATTTTTTACCTACTTTATGATACAAATCATTTAAAAAAAGTCTTGAAGCTACAAATGTATAGTCTGGTTTATCAACATCTACTAAATTTGAAGCTGTTTTGATTAATAAGTCTTGAACCTCTTTTGTTGTTGAATTGTCTTTAATTTGTTTAAGAGCTTCAGTAGCAATAAGGTTTTTATCAATATTATTTAAACCTTCTGAAGCAAAATTTATCTGTTTTTCGATTCTGGAATAGTCAAAATCCGCTAATGAACCGTCTCTTTTTGTTACTGTGATTATTTCCATTGTTTAAAATACTCGTTTAAATATTGCATCAACATTTTTTGTGTAATAGCTATAATCAAAAAGTGATCTAATTTTTTCTTCTGATAAAGAAGCTTTTAAATCGTTATCGCTTAAAAGATGTTGAAGATATAAAGATTCACCTTCGTTATTAAGTGCAGAACGACCACTACCTAAATCTTCCCAGACTTTCATCGCATTTCTTTGAACGATTTTATAACTTTCTTCTCGACTAAAACCTAAAATTGGTAACTCAAGAAGTAGTCTTTGAGAAAATACAAGCCCACCAGTTAAATTTAGATTTTTTAACATATTTTTCGGATATATGACCATTTTAGAAAGTAAATTATTTAATCTGTGCAACATAAAATCTGTTGTGATAAAAACATCTGGTAACATAAATCTTTCAACTGATGAGTGAGAAATATCTCGTTCATGCCAAAGTGCAACATTTTCCATAGCTGGAATAATAAAAGCTCTAATAGTTCTTGCTAAACCTGTAATATTTTCGCTTAATATAGGATTTCGTTTATGTGGCATTGCTGAACTTCCTTTTTGCCCTGGAGCAAAATACTCTTCAACTTCATAAACTTCAGTTCGTTGATAATGTCGAATAGCGACAGCAATTTTTTCAACAGTTGAAGCTAAAAGTGCAATGGCAGAAATTACTCTTGCATATCGATCTCGTTGAATAACTTGATTAGAAACTGGATCTGATTCCAAACCTAAATCTTGACAAATAAGTTCTTCAAGTTCAATTGGTGCATGTGCAAAATTGCCCATAGCACCAGAAATTTTACCAACAGAAATTACTTTAAGAGATTGATCTAAATTTTCAAGATGTCTATTAATTTCGCTATACCATAAAGCTAAAACTAGACCAAAAGTTATAGGTTCGCCATGAATTCCATGACTACGACCGACCATTAAAGTCATTTTTTCTTCAAAGGCTCGTTTTTTGAGAGTTTCCATAACTAATTTTACATCAGCGATAATTAATTTTAAGGAATCGCGAATTTGAAGAGCAACAGCAGTATCAATAGTATCTGATGAGGTCATTCCATAATGAACCCAACGACTTTCTTCACCCAAACTTTCTGAAACAGAAGTTAAAAAAGCAATAACATCATGTTTAGTTATTTTTTCGATTTCATCAATTCTATCAACATTAAATTTTGCATTTTTAATAATTTTTTCGCCATCAATTTCAGGAATCAAACCAAGTTTAACCCAAGTTTTAACAGCTGAAATTTCAACATCTAACCAAGCCTGATATTTTGCTTCGACTGTCCATTTATCAGTCATCTCTTTTCTAGCATATCTTTCTATCACTATTTTATCCTTTAAAAAATCTTTAATTCTTATATTTTTATATCAAATTTGAGTTTAGAATTTTAGTTATTCTGAACGAACATATAATTTCGATATTCAAGTTTCGAATGTTACATTAATTTTTTAAAATATAAATTAAATTAAATATAAATTAAATTATGTTATTTTTTAAATTTATGTGCAAATTTCCAAGCAGTTTTAGAAAAAGAGAGAAAATACAAAATTTTATATATTAAGTTTATATTTTTTATAGATGATAATTCTTCTTGAGCTTGTTTCCAACTATTAATAGAGATTAAATATAAAGCTTTATAATATGTAGTTTTTGCATAAGCTATATTTTTTTCATTAGAATATTTTATAGCCAATTCAGGTTGTTCTATAAAAATATTATCAAGAGTTTCTTTTGTCTCAATCCACCATCTATCAATTTTTTTAGAAGTTAAAGAGTTAGATAATTTGCGATATTTGACAAGTGGTTCGTTAATTACTCCAACTTGATATTTAGAAGCTATTTTCATAAATAGATCAAAGTCGGGAGAAAACTGCATATTTATATTAAAATTAATATTTATATTGTTTTTTATAATAACACTTTGCATATTAATTTCATATCTTAAAAGTTGTTGTGCGAAAACATTACCGCTTTGAGCTTTTGGAATATCTGTTGCGAATTCATTTGAATTTTCGTCAATGTAAATTACACCAGAATAGATCATCTGAAAATCATTTGACCGCATCAATTTAATTTGCTGTTCAAGTTTATTTGGCAACCAAATATCATCAGTATCAAGAAAAGCTAAAAAATTTCCTTTGCAAAATTGCAAACCAAAATTTCTTGCTTCACCTAAAGGAATTAACTTATCTGTTTTATAATATTTAAGTTTATCATTAAAACTAGTAGCTATATTGTTGCTATTATCAGTTGAACAATTATCTATAAAAATAATTTCCCAATCATTAAAAGTTTGACTATAAATCGAATTAATAGATTCTTTTAAATATTTTTCACAGTTATAACAATTCATTAAAATAGAAATAATTTGCATAAATTATTTATTTACTTTTATAAAAATCGAAAATAGCATTAATAACAAAATTCTGATCTTCTTCTAATAAATCGTAATGACAAGGTAAAGTCAAAATCTCAGAATATAATTTTTCTGAAATTGGTAAAGCATAATTGCTTTTATATAAAGAAAGTAAATGGTTAGGTTTATAATGAATACCAGTTTCTATATTTCTTAATAAAAGATACTCTTTCAAGCTATCTCTATCTTTTGCTTTAATAATAAATATATGTGGAATAATTTCATTATAATCAAAATCCAAAATAGATATATATTTTAATGTTTTAAAAGCTTCAACATAAATCTTTGCGATAGCTTGTCTTTTAATTTTAAAATCTTCTATTCTTTCTAATTGAACAATACCTATTCCAGCCATAATATTACTCATGTGATATCTAAAACCCTGATGTTTTACATCAAAATCCCAACTTCTTTGAGCAGAATATCTTTTTTCAGTATCTTTTTCTACTCCTAATAATCTTGCATCTTTGATTCTCTGAATAATATTATTATCTTTAGATAAAACAGCTCCACCTTCACCAGATGTTATATTTTTGATTCCATCAAAGCTAAAACAAATAATATCTCCTTTTGTACCCACAAGTTTTCCATCTCTTTTACTTCCAAAAGCTTGAGCGGCATCTTCCACAACTCTCAGTCCAAACTCTTGTGCTAACTTATAAACTTCATCCATACCTTTTGAGCTACTTGCATAATGTACTGGCATAATTACTTTTGTATTTTTGGTAATTTTAGCTCTTACATCATCTACATCAAGAAAAAGTGTATTTGGATTGATTTCACATGATATTGGTTTTGCTCCAGTAGCTGAAATAGCTTGATATGAGGCGATATAAGTGAGAGATGGCACTAAAACTTCATCTCCCTTTTTTAAATCTAAGGATAAAAGAGCCAAATGAAGTGCTGATGTTCCAGTATTAACACAAATAACTTCCATATCTGTTTGAAGATATTTTTTTATTTTTTCTTCAAATAACTTTACCTCTTCACCCATTCCAAGATATTCTTTATCTAGTACTTTTAATACAGCTTCTTTTTCAGCTTGTGAGATAGATGATTTTGATAGTCTTATTTTATTCATTTTTAGCCCTAATCCAATATACCCCATTTTCTAACTGAGCATATTCTAAATTTTTATAACCAGCTTTTTGAAATAAAGCCAAATGTTCTTCAATAGTTCTTTGATACCCCCACAGTTGCTGACGATAAGCTCCTAACATACTCATAAAAATTTTAATAAAATATTTTATAGTTTGTTTTAAATTTGGAGTATATACACTTGCACCAATCAATAAAAAATCGTCAATAGGATATTTTTTTATATCCTTTAATATATTTACATACATATTATCATCAAAAACATAATCAATATAGCTCATATATGCGAAATCAAATTTTTCATCACCAAATAAACAATTTGGGAAATAACCATTTATTAGCTTAATATTATGATTATCTTGAATCCACTTTGAAGCATTTTGTGAGGGTTCAATAGCCATTAGTTCCCCCCCCCATTTTTTTGATAATTCAGTTTCTATAAAACCACTTCCACAGCCTATTGATAATACTTTTTGTTTGTCTTTTATTTGTTCAAAAATAAAATCTGCTAAAACTTTTTTATCTTGTTTCCAGCTACTTGGTAACTCATCATAAGAATTAAATTTGTTAAAAAATTCTTTGTAAAATTTATCATAAAACTCCTCATTAGCTTGTTTATAAGGATTTACTTTAGTAAAAGAATCAAACTCAATGCCAAACCAATTTTTCTGCCAAAACTTTAGCATTTTATGCTCCATTCATATTTTATTTCACTTAAATCTAAATTTATAGCTTCGTTTGGATTATGTTCTATATTTGCAATATTTAAAAGTAAATTAAAATTTTCTATACCTTTAAATGCTACAAATATGTCTTTTGAGATAGTTAATCTTTGATAATTATTTTGAGATAATTTTATAGAAAAAAATCTATTATAAGTTTGAGAATTTTCTCTATTATCAAATAAAACAAATTCAATTTCACCAACAGGCACAATTAGATTTAAGGTCATTTTTGTATGTTTTTTCCAACCTTTTATTTCGCCTTTATTAATTGTTGAAAAATATGCTTCACCAAATCCATCAAAACCTATATCACTTTTTTTCATAGCATGAAAAATATCACCTTTTTGATGAGGTATCTGTTTTAAAGGTGTTAAAATTACTCCGTCCATTTTAAACCTTTTTCTTTTGCAATATTTTCATATTCTGATATTTGTTGGATTGTTTTATCAAACATAGATATACTTCGTTTGTAAAAATCATAATACCATTCACTTGTAAATTTAATAGTCTTTTTATATTCAAGAGTTGGCAACCATTTAAGGTCAAACAGAGCTTTATCACAATTAAGCTTTAATAATCCTGCTTCATGAAAATATATATTATTAGTAATTTTATATGCTTCTTCAACACTATTAAAATGCCAATATTGACTCAATTCTGTTAATAGTTCTTTTACTGTATGATTTTGTTCTGCACGAGGTCCAAAATTAAAAGCTTCTCCATGCAAAATATCATTTTGATACAATTTTTGCCCTAATAATAGATATCCACTTAGAGGTTCTAATACATGTTGCCAAGGTCGAGTCGCTTGAGGACTTCTAATTTCAACAATTTCACCTTTGCTCCAAGCGATCATACAATCAACGACAATTCTATCTTTTGCCCAATCACCGCCACCGATAACATTTCCAGCTCGACCAATTGCTAATTTAATATTAGAATTGCTATTCTTAAAAAATGAGTGAAAATATGACTTAATTATTAGTTCAGCTCCACCTTTTGAACCGCTATAGATATCTTTTCCTCCTAAATGATCTGTCTCTTTATAACCCCAAACTTGTTCAATATTATCATAGGCTTTATCACTTGTGATAATAATAGCAGTGCATTTATGATTTGAAATTCGTAAAGCTTCTAAAATATTTGCAGTGCCCATAACATTTGACGAAATTGTTTCAATTGGATTTATATATGATGTTGATACAATTGGTTGAGCTGCTAAGTGAAATAAGAAATCAGGTTTTTCAAGACTGATAATTTCAATTATTTTGTCTAAATTTCTTATATCTTCTCTATAAAACTTAATCTCTTGTTCTAAATTTAGTGTTTCAAATATTGATGGATTTGTAGGAATATCTTTTGAAATTCCAATAATTTTTGCTTCAAGTTTTAAAAGCCAAGCAGATAGCCAACTACCTTTAAAACCTGTGTTACCAGTTATGAGAATTTTTTTATTTTTATAAATATTATCGAACATTTTAATTTGTCCAAACTTTCCAAGGAGCTTTTTTGGTTTCCCATAATTCATTTAACTTAATTTTATCTCTTAAAGTATCCATAGGCATCCAAAAACTATCATGTTTATAAGTATATATTTCACCATCTTTAGCCAATTGTTTTAAAGGTTCTTGTTCAAAAACAGTTTTATCGCCTTCAGTTATATAATCAAAAACTTTTGGTTCGCAAACAAAAAATCCTGCATTAATCCAACTGCCATCGCCTTTAGGTTTTTCTTTAAATTCAAGAACACGATTAGCTTCATCAATATTTAAAGCACCAAATCGACCATCTGGTTGAGCAGAGGTCATAGTTACTGTTTTGCCATGTGTTTTATGAAATTCAATAAGATCTTTTATATTAATATTACTAACACCATCGCCATATGTAAGTAAAAAAGGTTCATTCCCAATTAAATGTTGAACTCTTTTAATTCGTCCGCCAGTCATACTGTCAAGACCTGTATCAATTAAAGTAATTTTCCAAGGTTCGCTTTTATTATTAAAATATTCGACACTGTTATTAATTAAATCGATAGTCATATCACTTTGATGACGGAAATAATTAGAAAAATATTCTTTTATATAATAACCTTTATAACCAAGTAAAATGATAAAATCATTAAATCCATAAGTAGAGTAAATTTTCATAATGTGCCATAAAATAGGCTTTCCACCGATTTCGACCATTGGTTTTGGTCTAATATCTGTTTCTTCACTTAATCTTGTGCCAAAGCCACCTGCTAATAGTAATACTTTCATAATATGTGTTCCTTTGTAATAATATCTCCTGAATTTTTTAGTTCGTATAATAATTTTTCTAATTTTTCAGGTTTTATTTGATTATGTGTTGGTAAATTAAAAATATGCTTACATACATATTCAGATGTATTATTAGAACCAATATTATAATTAATTTCTTCAAAATTATTATTTCTTCCTGATGCTATTGTTTTAAACCAAATAGATAAATCTATTTTTTTAGAAAATTTTTCTTCCCATGTATTTCTATTTTTAATTAAAAAGCTATATCTTAAAAAAACATTTTGTTTACTATTAATATAATCATATGTATATATTTGCAAAATATTATTATAATAATTAGTAATTTTTTTTCTATTATATAAATTCTTGTTTAGCAATTGTATTTGAGATAAGCCTATGTTTGCTAAAATATTTGATAATCTAGCAGGATATGGATATTTTGATATTTGGTCTTTATTTGTGAAAGGTTCATCCAGAAAATATACTAAAATTTTTAATTTTGACAATATTGTATTGATAAATTTACCTAACCAATAAAACCAAGGATTAAGAGTAATAATATTAATAATAAAACTGATCGCTATTTTTTTCGTAAGTGTTTCACTTAAATATGGAATGTTTCTATAAATATTCTCAAAATTTTTTATGTAATTTTTATTATTGACAAAAACTATACCACCTAAACCTGTATTAATAATTTTACTTCTATCCGTAGAAACATATCCGAAATCTCCTAAAGTTCCAGCATATTGATTATGGATTTTTGAACCTAAAGCTAATGCAACATCTTCTATGACAATAAGATTATATTTTTTAGATATTTCAATAATTTTATTAATGTTTGACATTTGTCCAAAAGTATGCTGAGCATACAATACTCGTGTTTTTGAAGTAATAAGTGTTTCTATTTTTGACACATCTATATTAAAATCAGTTTCTTGAATATCACAATATATTGGCTTTGCTCCGCTGTAAAGAATTGCATTAGGAACAACAACACATGTAAATGAAGGAATGATAATCTCATCATCCTTTTTAATATCTATGGCTTTTAAAATAGTATAGAATCCCATTCTGCCACTAGCAAATGTAAAGACATTATTTGCATTAAAAATATTTTTGATAGCTTGTTCATACAATACTATCTCGTGTCCATCAACCATATTTTTTGAAAATAATTTCCTAAAAGTACTTTTTATTTCAAAAAAATTGTTAGTTCCGCTAAAAACATTCATATTAATCCTTATAAATCAAATGCTTTAATAATATTTTCTTCTGTTGGTTCAATAAAAAAATTATCTTTATACCAATTTGCTATCTTTATTATCTCTCCTTTATTCTTAACTCTATAATCCATAAGCTTTTTATAAATAGCATCTATTTCATTCATATCAAAAACTATATCCCAAATCTTACCTTGTCCATATTCTATTAATGGATTTGCTGTTAAATTATTTTGAGATGCAATAATAATTACAGAGATTCCAACAGCAACTGCCTCAACAGCTGTTCCAGAACCCGTTGTTATAACAACTTTAGCATTTTCAAATAATTTATATATATTATCATTTGAAATAGTAATATTTTTATTAAATTTTCCAAAGCTTTTTATATTAACTGCTGGATGATTTTTAAATATTACATTATCAAAATTTTTTAAGTTTTCTAATATATATTTAGTATCATTTTCTATGTATGAACCTAAAAACAAAATATTGTTCTCTTCTTGAATACCTTGAAAAGTAAATATATTCTTATATCTTAATGAAACGCCAGTATCATATTTCACTTTTTGTCTATTTATTACATAATATTCGCCATTAACTAAAACCTGATGAGGAGAACTTAACATATCAAAATCTAAATCATCAATATAAGCATTAAAATAAGTTTCATAGTTAAGATAAAATTGCAATCCTATTAATTTAATAGTTTGTGAATTGCTTCTAATACCATAATTAAAACTTCTTTCTACTACTTGAAATTCACTCCAAGAATATATTTTGTTTATACTTTCTATATTAGATAAATTTTTACCAAAAATATATCTTGTCAATGAATCAAAATTAACATTTTGTAAATCAATAATTAATGAATAATTCAAGATTTTATCTTCAATAGATTTTTCTGTTTGTAAAAGTCTTAAAGTTTTAAATGGATATTTGATTATTAATCCAAAAAGCTCTATAAAATTGTTTATAGTTAAAAATTCATACTCAAAAATAAATTCTCTTTTATCTTTATTAATAATCTAAAAAAATTTATTAATTTGAAAGGATTTTGCCCGACTTTATAAAGTCTTAATAATATCGCATATTGAGTATTGAATTTTTCAAAGATTTCATATATACCAACCAAATAATTTTCTTGAAAACTACCTGTTTCATTTGTTTTATCGACTAACCCAAAAGTATCTATTATTATTTTTAGCTCGTTTTTTCTATATTTTTTATAAAAGATTTTATATAATATTGTTGCTATAATATATGAAATATATAAATATATATTTTTAGCATAAAATTTAAATAAACTTTTTATAAAAATAGAAGTTTTATTGAATATTGGAGTGTTTCTTTGAAAATATCTTAACGGAAAATCACTAGCATATGGATTTTTAATAAGAGTTGCATTGATAATAGTATAAATATCCCATGGACTATTCTTTTTGATATTATTTATATAGTTATGAAATTGTTGTTTATATTCTTGATATGAATCATATAATTGTTTTGGGTTCAAAAAAGAAATCCTTTAAATGTATTAATATAATTTCCATATTTTTTTAGATCCAAATTATTAAAACCATAAAACTTTATATTGTTTTTTTCAGAAGCTTTAAGATCATTAATAGAATCGCCAATTAATACAGTTTCATTAACTTTGTAATTATATTTACTTAAAATATCGCTAATTAATATCTCTTTTTTTATAGGACTTCCATTAATAGATAAAAAATATTTATTAATTTGCAAATAATTACATAAATTATTTAATTCATTATTTTCGGCACCAGAAACTATATGAAAATTATAAATTTTCAGATTATTTTCTATAAATGTTATTGTTTCATCAATTAAATTAGCTTTATCAAAAATATTTTTTTTAATAATTTTGGCAAATTCATCAGCCAAGTTTAACACATCATCATTTGAAATTTCTTGTTTTAAAATCTCATTAAAAAAATATTTTATTTTTTCAAATCTTGAAATGCCACCATTATTATAATGATACTTTTCTAATTGATTTATTAATTTTTTATCATAATCTTGAAAAAGTTCAACAAAACCATCTCCTTTGATTTTCATACTGTTTAAAATTACACCGTCAAAATCCCATAATATATTTTTTATCATATTAGTTATTCACCAAAAACTGTGCAAGGCAAACCATCACAATTTGCAATTCGCAATGGAGCAACTATTATTTTATTTAAAGTCGAGATATCTCTTAAATCCATATCTTCAAGTAATAATATAGGTTTCTCTGGATTTAGAAAAGTTTTATGTGCTTTTCGACCTTCCATTCTATTTTGAAAACTAGAAATAGATATTGAATCAAAACCAAAAACTCTAATTTTTGGAAATTTATCGATGAGGTAATAATATAAATCAGCAGAAAAACCATAATTATAAAGCGAATATTGATCTGTTTCTCGGAAGTAACAGCTTCCAGTTTTAATTATTAATATATCGTAATTTTCATCATTATAATTATTAAGATGTTTGATGATTTCATCATAAATAATTAAGTTTTGAGGTTTTATCTCAATAAATAGAGGTTTATTAAAAAACCAAAACTGAGATGGAAAATCTTCAATTGTTTGCCCATTTTCGAAAAAATGAAATGGTAAATCTATATGAGTACCAACATGCACAGTTGTAGATATAAAAGAGTCATTAGCAATATCGCCATTTTCAATAGAGCTTATTTTTTTTATATTAAAAGTATATCTATTGCCATATGTTGGATTTGAAGATGATATTGTATAAGATAAAAATTTCATTTTTCTTCGCTTATTGTTCTGATAACTTCAAGAAGTCCTTGACCTAAATCCATAAATGGATTTGCAACAAGTTTTTTTGCAACTGTTGGATGAAAAGCATAAGGGGTAATTTTATAATGACCAAAATAGTTGCTATCAATATTTACAATTTCAAGCTTGTTTCCAAGAATTTCATTGATCATTGTTAAAAGTTCAATTCGTTTTAATTTTTCTATACCTGTTAAAATAATATGTTCATTTTCAAAAGCTTGATTTTCTAAAATATCAACGGATAATTTTGCACTATCTGCTACATGAATATATTCTCGAATATCTTCACCATCACCTTTATAGATTAATTTACCTGTTTTTAAGGCATCATAAATTAAATTATAATATATAATTATTATGACTTTCTCTTTCTCCATATATAGAACCATATCTAATAATAGAATATTTTAGACCATATCTTTTGTAATATTCTTCTATAATTTTTTCACTTGTTCTTTTTGATATTCCATAAAAAGAGCCATCTTCAGAGAGAGCATAAGCACTTGAAGCATAAATAAATCTTTCAATAGTTCTATTTTTACGACAAGCTTCTAAGATATTCATATTAGCCATAACATTAATTTGCATTGTTTCCATAGGTTTATTTATAGATTCATCAAGATTAGCAATAGCAACAAAGTTATAAACAAAACTTGCATTTTCAATAGCTTTTTGAATTGAGTTAAAATCCAAAATATCTATTTGAATAAATTCTTGTTCAGGTTTAATATATTGAGATTTGATTTTATCAGCGATGACAACTTTATAATTTCTTCTAGTAAGTTCATCAGCGACATAGCTACCAATAAAACCACTTCCGCCAAATATAACTGCTTTTTTCATTAATTATTTGATTCCAAAAAAGTTTTTTAAATGTTCAATTGCACTCATGCCCATTGCTAATACGGCCTCTTTAGAATTACCTCCAATATGTGGGGTGCAAATTAAATTAGGTAAATTTAAGAGTTCTTTATCTGTTGGGGGTTCTTCAATATATGTATCGATTCCAGCTCCAGCTATTTGATTATTAATCAGAGCATTTTTTAAGGCAACCTCATCAATAATTCCACCTCTAGCAGAATTAATAATATATGATGTCGATTTCATCTGTTTAAATTCTTTTTCTCCGATGAGGTTCATTGTAGAATGATCAAGAGGAGTATGAATAGTTATAAAATCAGATTCTTTATAAATAACCTCTTTTGAAACTTCAACAACTCCAACTGATTTGTAATAATCAGTTTGCTCAATAATATCATTGACATATATTTCACAGTTGAAAGATTTCAGAAGTCTTATAACCTCTTTGCCTATATGTCCAACACCTATAATACCAATTTTTTTCTCACTTAATTGAAATCCGCCTGATTTATTCCAGATACCATTTTTAAGTTCATTTGATGTGATAAATAAATTTCTTGACATCATAAGCATAAAACCTAAAGTCATCTCTGCTACAGAGAGTTTATTTACCCCACCAGTCCAGCCTATAGCTATGTTTCTCTTTTTACAAGCATCTAAATCAATATTATTAAGCCCTACTCCATATTTTGAAACTATTTTTAAGTGCTTACATTGACTTAAAACTTCTTCATCTATAGGCTCTAATCCGACAATAATAGCATCTGCATCTTTTATATACTCTAGCAACTCTTTTTTACCAAATCTTTTTCCTTCAAGATTTAACTTGGCATTTGGAAAGTATTGATGCATCTCTTTTTGTAAAATTTTATTTTGTGAAAAAGATGGCGAGGTAACTACAAAAGTCATCATTCTCCTCCAGCAATAGTTATAATACTACCAGTTACATAAGTATTCTTATTCGAACTAAAAAATAAAATATACTGTGCAATTTCATCTGATAGTGCCATCCTCTTTAATGGGATCATTTCAATTCTTTTTTCCATATTTTTACTACTAGCATTAGCATGAATTTTTGTATCTGTCACTCCAATTCGTAAAGCATTTACTAACACATTATATTTTGCAGCCTCTTTGGCAAATGATATGGTCATAGTCTCTAGTGCTGATTTTGACACTGTATATGCAATGGAGCATGGAGTTCCCCCGTATTTCACACCAATACTGGAAATATTTATTATATTTCCTTTATTATGAACTTTCATATGTTTCAAATATTCTTTAGACAATAAAAAAGGTGCATATAAATTAACATGCATTGTATAATTTAAATCTTCAAAAGAAATATCTTCAAAGCTTGAATCCCTTTTGTAAAAAGCAGCATTGTTAACTAAAATATCAAGAATTTCAATTTTGTCAAAAATATTTCTCATTAAATCGATAGTCTCAATTTCTTTACTCAAATCAGCCTGAATCAATATAAGGTTTTTATTTTTTATTACTTCTAAATGATCTTTTTGATTATGATAATGAGCATAAACTTTATATCCCCCTTTCAAAAAAAGTTCCACACAGCTATATCCAATTCCACTATTTGCACCAGTAATTAAAACTGTTTTCATTACTTATTTAACTCCGAGTTTATCCAAGCATCAAAACTGTCTTCCCCTATCAAAGTGCCTAAAACATCACAACTTTTACAAGGTTCAAAATTTCTATTAGGTTTAGATAAACTTTTTCTTATAGATTCCAATTTTTTACTTTTCCACAATTCTATGATATTTTCTGTAATTAAATTTCCTATTATTACTTTTTTTGACCAATCATGAGGACAAAGTAATAAATCACCGTTATAATCAACTAAAATCATATAAAATGGATAATAGCATTTCTCTTTTAATGGTAATTCAAAAATAGCATTTTCGTTTCTATCCCTAAACAAATTAGAATCTATAAGTCCTGTTCTATTTGAAATGGTTATTCCATAATTCCCATCTTCATAATATCGTCTTCTTAAAACAACAAAATCTTCTGGCAAATCTTTTGACATATTTTTGAATTTATCAATTTGTTCCTTGCCATCATATAAACTAATATTTATAGTATCTAGTCCAGATTCATAAAGTTGTTTTAACTTTTTTTCAGTTAGTAAATCTCCATTTGATACAATTTCAATTCTACTATTTGGAAGATTATTTTTTGCGATAAAAATTAATTTATCTATTTGTTTATGTAAAAGTGGTTCAGAAAAAGCTGAAAAAAGTATTTTACCACTATAATTGATATCTTTTAAATCTGAGATTATTTTTTCAAAGAGATTAATTGCTAAGAATTCATTTGTTTTTTTATAAATTTCAGGATTTGATACTGGACAAAAAGAACAATTGCGATTGCAATTTCCAGCAATATTAAATTCTACAATTGAAAAAAGTGGAAAAGCCTCAAAAAATTGAAGTTTTTCTTTAACTATTTTATTTTTTCTTTCCGTGCTTTTATCTATAAAACGACTATTTATTTCCACTTAAAAACTCCAGTAATTAAATAAGTTTTCAAAATTTACCAATCAGCATATTTATTTGCCATATCAAGATTTCTTTTTAAAATTACTCCATAAAAACCATTGAAATCAATCTTTTTCCAAATATATTTTGTAAAATATAATGGATTAGTTTTAGGATATTGAGTATATTTATCTGAATAAACTATTTCCCAGCCTGAAAATTTAAAAATTAAATCCCAATCTTCTGGAGATAATTCAAAAATATGTGTGCTTTCAGCTGTTAGACCCTTATCTTTATATCTTGGATTTCTTATATGATGCAAACCAACTCTACTATGTTCAACATAAGGCACAGTAATAACAAAATATTCAGCACTACCTTTTGTTGCCATATTATGAAGAAAACTAATTGGATCAAAAAAGTGTTCAATAGTTTCGAAAGATAAAAATAGATCAGCAGAAATATTTTCTTTCAAATGTAATTCTTCTGCTCTACAATGAATGGCTTTTAAACCTTTAGACTGAATTCTTTCAACAGCATGTTGATCTAAGTTTACAGAAATTGGATTAATTTTAATAGCATTATCATTAAATAAATTTTGCAAATATAGTATATGTGTTCCAGAAGAATCTCCAATATCAACAATATTAAGTAATTTACTTGTATTCAAATATTTCAATGATTTTAAAACTAAGTTAATTTGAAAAGTATGTAAGTTATAAATTTTATTAACCTGATATTTATTATTCATATCTATTTTAAAACCAGAATATTGATTTGTTAAATCTGGAACAATTTTTATAAGTTTATTTTTTAACTCTTTTTCATTTCTATTTTGATTAACACTTTTTAATGATAATGTTAATACTTTCCAAACTAAATTTTTGATATATTCTTTCACATGTAATCCTTATATAATTTATCTTTTCTCATCATTTCGCAAACTTTCTCCAAATCCTCTTTTGTATCGACTGCTTTTGTGATATATTTTGTATCTATCATTTTCACTTTTCCACCATTTTCAAGGATTCTCATCATATCAACAGACTCTATAATTTCAAGAGGTGTAGGTTCCATACTATTATATTCGAGCAAAAAGTCTCTTGTAAATGGAATTACACAAACTTGCTTTTTCATAGGGACATTTAATATACCCTTTTTTCTACTAGGGATTGGCTCACGACTAAAATAGAGGGCATTGTTATTTTTATCCATAACTACTTTAACTTCATTTGGATTTTCAAAATCTGCAATCGTTGGTAAATCAGCAACCAAATTTGTAACTAATATCGATGTATCTTGTACCATTGGATTAACGGCTTCATCTATCATTTCTGGAAATGTCAATGGCTCATCACCTTGAACCATTACCATGATGTCGCATTTTTCACCAGTTGCTTTTTCAACTTTTAACATTGCTTCAGCACATCTATCACTTGCTCGTTCATGTTTATCACTAGTCATAATAGCTTTTCCACCAATTGATTCAACATAATTATAAATTTCATTATCAGGAGTTGCAACATAAACTTCTTGAAGAGTTTTACTCATTTTGACTCTTTTATAAACATGACCTATCATTGGTATTCCCAAAATATTTGCCATTGGTTTCCCTGGAAATCTATTTGAACCCATTCTTGCAGGTATTATTGATATGATATTTAATTGAGAATTATTCAACATTATTATCCTTTTTATTATTGATATTAGAAATTAGATTCATTCCTTCTCTAGCTTTATCGCCTAAAAAGAAAAAATCTAATGAATAAGCTAAAAAAGTGCAACCTTCATCTATTCGTTGTTGAAGTTTTTCAGGATTAGATTCTATAACATGAAAACCTGAAGGAATATTATTATTTTTGCAAACTGTAAGAACTGTTTCAATAGCCTTTTTTACATCATCTCGATGATAATCACCAGGAAAACCCATACTTCCTGATAAATCGTAAGGTCCAATTATAACAGCATCAATTCCATTAACATTAATAATTTCTTGAATATTTTCAACAGCTTTAAAATGTTCAATTTGAGCTATTATTATAAGTTCGTTATTAACCCATTGTTTATATTCATTAAAACCAATGCCATATTTTTGAGCTCTATAAAGTCCAACACCTCTTTTTCCAATTGGAGGATATTTAGCATAACTAATTAATTCTAAGGCATCATCTTTTGATTTAACCATTGGAACTATTATGCCATCAGCTCCTGCATCAAGAACTCGCTTAATAATAACCTCTTCATTTTTGCTTACTCTTACTAAGGCTTTCATATTATTGGATTGAATAGTAGAAATTAAAATTTGAGCCATTGTTAAATCAATAGTTGTATGCTCCATATCAATAACTAACCACTCAAATCCGGCACTTGACATAATTTCAACAATTGATGGATGACCAATAGTTATCCAAGAACCTATAGTTAATTGATTATTTTTTAATTTCTTTTTTAATGACATAACTTAATATCCTATTTCTTAAATATTTTGTCTCTTCTTTTTTTATAGAAAAAATTTGAGGCAAATAAACACCTAAAATTATAACAAATAAAGTATATATTCCGCCAGAAACTATCAAATCTAATAAATGCGAATTAAATTTAAATATATTACTAGATACTATAGCTAAAATTATAAAAAACAACACTGAATAAGCTTGATGTTTTAAAAAATATTTCAAATCAAGATTTAAGAATTTTGCATTAAAATATAATTGAATATTTACTCCAATAAACTGAACTATAACCATTTTCCAAGCTAATCCCACAGCACCAAGATCAAATAGATATATAAATATAAAAGTTAATAATAAACCTAGCGAGTGAATAAAGTAACCTATATTTCTCATTAATTTTGTCTGATTTGTTGCATAAAATATACTTCCGCTTAATTGACCATAAGTTTGATGAATTGGATATAAAGCCATTAATATTAATACGAATGATGCATTTAAATATCTTTCATCCGTAAATATATATAAAATATTCTCATTTTGAACTGAAATAAAAATAGCAAAATATGCTGTTATGCTATAAAGCATTGGAATATATCTATAAAAGAGTTTTTGCATTGTTTCTATATTTCTAGCTTCATATGATTTACTGAATTCTCGAGTTATCACTTGAGTCATTGCACTTGTGAATAAAAAACACATAGCAGATATTCCATATGCCAAACCATAAAATGCTGTTTGCTCACTTCCAGAAATTTTTTGCAATAACCAAATATCAAAAAACCCAGTTAATAAGCTAATTATATTTATTGTTGCTAAAGGCAATGAATAATCTAAAAATTCTTTTATTAAAATAGATATTTTATTTAATGATAAATATAAATTTAAAAGAACTCTTTCTTTTAATAAAATAATAGAAATTAATCCAATAAATATAAATGAAAATATAATATTAAAGTTTAAATATAAAGTTAAATCAATAATAAAATATTTACTTATTAATATTAAACCAACAAGCATAATAATTTTATGAAATATTTTTGTTAATTCAACAGAAACCGTTAAAGCATAAGCATCAGAAATTTTTACAAAAATTTGAGTTAGCCAAGTTAAAAAACCAAGAACGAAACCTGAATAAATATATTCAGTAGATATTTCTGGAAATAATATGCTATTAAAATTATAGCTATTGGAGATATTTAAAATGAGGCTTGAAATAAAAAATATAGAAAAAGAGAAGATGAGGTAAAAAGATATAAGCTCTTTTCGATTATTATTAGCACTTAATTTTGTGAAAAATGCTGTTGAAGTTCCCATATCAAAAAATCCGAACAATTTGCTAAAAATATCTTGTAAATATACAAAATGTCCATATGCAATTGGACCTAAAATAGATGGAATAAATGCAACTATAACTGCATTAACAATTCCATTAATAACATTAGCACTTAATTTTATTAAATATCTTTTTTTAAGGCTAGGTTCAGAACTCATTATTTATTTATAAAATTTAATTTTTATTTTTACTCAATTGAAATAATAAATCAATAAGCTTTTTTTCCCAGTTATCTGGAAGATATGCATATTTTTCAACAAATTTATTTCTAGCATTTTGAACATCATCAGATAGCCACCAATTATCAACATTGTTTGAAATATTATTAATAAAGTTAGTTGCCTCAGCTATGTCAAAAAACATCATTTTAGTTTTTTCTAAATTAGCCATAATTTCTAAGCTATTTTCTCTAAATCTCTCAATATTTGGATCTAAAATTACAATTGTTGGAATGTTATAATGTAGGCTTTCGAGCATAGTTGTACCCATATGATCTAAAATTATTAATTTAGCTTGACTGAATAATTTAGACATATTTTTAGATGAATCTAGCTTTATATCTAAGTTGTTACGATTAATTATTTCTGTAATTCTATATTTGGAATATTCGTTTGGATAGGGTCGAATATAAAAGTTTTGAAGCTTTAAGTTAATTAAAATATTTTCCATTATAATAAAAAATTCTTTTAAATAATATCCAGAACTTGCATAAAAATCAAATCTGATTAAATGTTTTGGATTTGCAGTTGAAATATAAAATATATTATTTGACTTAATGATTTTTAAAGGTTTGCTTAATTTTGGTATTCCAAAAGGGATTGTTTTATGATTATCTTTCCAACCAGCTGTTAAAAAATAAGTTGAAACAGATTTTTCATATTCTTCAATATTATGCCTATAAGCTGTGCCATAACTTGCTCCATGTTGATTGATAAAAACTGTTAAACTAGAGTAATATTCTGCAACAAAAAACTTCAATCTGTTATCTATATGCATTCCTATACTGGTATAAATTTGCTTAATATCGGTATTATACGAATTTAAGATTAGTAACCTAAACTCTTTAAAATCTTCGATATATAATTTAGGTATATCTAACATTATATTTTTTAATAAATAATCTTTAAATAAATTATTTGTAGTTGATTTTATAGTTTCTCTATTATTTATATTAATAGGAGAATAATTACTTAATTCTAAATTTCTTTCATCTAAAATAATTTTAAATTTACTAAAAATAAGTAATTTGATAATCGCCCATACTCCTTTTTCGCCAAAATATGGTTTAGTTATTAAGATTTTATTTTTAGTAAAATAAGAGGTTAAATTAGTTATATAATAACTAAAGTTTTTAATACAACTTTTTAAATCCGTTAGCTTTATTTCAGGAGTTAATAAGGGTTTAGAACTAATATTGTTCTTAAATCTTTTAAATTTGAAAAAATATTTTATAACTTTAGAATAAATCTGGAGATTATACTCGTCTGTTTGTAAAACTCTCACATAATCATTAAAATCAACAGGAGTATAAAATTGAGATTCATCTAAAAGCTTTGCATCAAATTCCCCATATTTTTTATAAAAAAGTCTAACAGTTATAAACCTATCATAATTATTATGTATGTAATATAAAAGCCAATTTCCTAAAATTATTCTATAATATTGTTTATCTTTCTTTATATTATGAATTTTATTTAATTCATCTTTTAATATATCTAAAAATTCTTCATAATATTTATTGGTGTGTTCTATTGCATTTAAGATTTTATCAGTATTATTCCAAAGATATGGAAACACTTCTCTTTTATCATTTAAATCTTTTTTACACCACTCTCCAAGCAAAACTTCAGATTTACCATCAAACTGAAATTCTTCAAGAGCTGTTGTTATTAATAATTTCATTTTTATGAGTTATTCACCTATTCTTTGACAAATAGAACAGTTTCTATTTGTGTCCAATATAATACCGTTTCTGATAGATTCTAGTTTTTGACTTTTCCAAATCTCTTCAATAGAATAATTTTGCAAATTCCCAACTGGAATATTTCTACCAAAGAAATTACAACATGGCAATACCTCTCCGTTAGCTAATATAGCAAGTCTTGCAAAAGGAGAATAACAATTCCACTTTTTCTTTTTTGACAAATCAAAATCTTGTGAAATATCAACATTATAGTTATCAAATACTTGTATGTCTATAAAATCAACCTTATCTTTCCATTCATTAATAAATAACTCTTTTTCATATCTATTATGATCCATATCAACAAAAGAAACCCGAATAATGGGAAGCAATGATTGTCGTTTTGTTCGTTCTTGTAATATAAGATTAAGATTATCTATAACTTTATTAAATCCTTTTCCTCTAATACTATAGTAGTTGCTTTCTGAATATGCATCGATTGATATAAATAAATTTATAAGATTAGAATCAAATACATCATTTATGTATTTATCTAAAAGTAATCCATTTGTTATAACTCGTGTATCAATGATTCCTTTGCTAGAAGCATATTTAATCATTTTAAATATATTGTGATTAAGTAGTGGTTCAGCAAAAGCTCCTAGATTAATAGACATTAGTCCTTTGTTTATACCTTCATCAATAACTTTTTAAATATATTAAAATCCAATATATGTTTATTTGAAAATCTATAATTGATATTTGGGTGAGATTTTAAGTTTCTAGGACACATAATACAACTTTGATTACAAAAATCATTTAATTCAAAGTCTATATGAATTGGAAAGTTTGGAAAATCTAAATAATTTACACTATTCCATATTTGTCTATATGAAGCATATCGTTCTCCCAAGTGTTTAGTTAGAATTAACTCTATATCTTTTTCAGAATATCTTGTAATGTTGTCTTGCATCTAAATCCTTATCCTTGTTGGGTATTCTATTATCTCTAGAGGAATATATTCTTGAAGTATTTTTAGTGTTTCTCTGTTGCCATTTCCTGTGATACTTATTGCAATAGGATAAAGCCTATGCAGTAGTGTATCTATCTCTTTTGTGTAGTTTGTCATCTAAACATTTGCCATTGAAGAATACTATCTTCTTCAATATTAAATATAGCTTTTTTTCCAATTAATTCATCTATAAACTTTGGACTAATTCCATGTGCTGGTCTTTTAAAAGTTAAATCTTCACTATCTATAATTTTATCTTTTGGAATATCTCTTTTTGCAACAAGACTTCTTCGTGCATTGTGTCTTGCAGGTTCTTCTGCTAATAAAGATTTAACTTGAAATTCCCCTAGTAATTGTAATTGAATCTCTAATTTATTTAAAAATATCTTTAAATCTTCTTTATCCATTGCATGATAGTGATCGTTACCTGTTAAGGTTTTATCATGTGTGAAATGTTTTTCAATTATTAAACTTCCCAATAAAGTTGCAGTTTCAAGGGTTTTCATATCTTTTGGTAAAGTATGATCAGAGTAACCAATTAACACATCAGGAAAAGCTTTTTTTAAAGCTGGAATCATTCCTAAATTTGCATTTTGATCTAAGGTAGGATAGTTTAAAACACAATGTAAAAGAGCATAAGGAACATTAAATTCTTCTATCCAGCTAACAGCTTCATATACTTCAGATAAATCACTTGCTCCAGTTGATAAAATTATCGGTTTGCCAAAACTCGCCATATATTTAATAAAAGGCTTATTTGTTAAATCACTAGAGGAAATTTTAAAAACGGGCATAAGTTCATTTAAAAAATTTGCTGATTCCATATCAAATGGGGTTGAAAGAAATTCTATGTCGACCTCATCGCAATAATTTTTAAGTTGGATAAACTCTTTTTTCCAAAATTTATCATGTTTTTTGAATAACTCAAATTGCGACATGGTTGGTTCTTTTGTTGTATCCCAATAAGATGGTGAATCTTTTGAAGCTAAAGTTTCAGCCTTATAGGTTTGAAACTTTATAGCATCAGCTCCCCCTTCTTTTGCTTCTCTAATTAACCTTTTTGCAGTTTCCATATTACCTTCATGATTAACTCCAGCTTCTGCAATGATATATGGTTTTTCTATTCGTATGTTACAAGGCTTAAATTTGTCAAAAATTTCTAGAATCTTTTTCATGTTTATCTCCGAATCTTGATTTAATAAATTTTGCAGGAACTCCTGCATAAATTCCATATTCCACATTACAGTCTTTTAAAACAACTGAATTGCTTCCTATTATTACACCTTTTGCAATAGTAATATGTCGACTACCTGAATTCACAACACTATTTGTGCCAATCCAAACATCATCACCAATCACCATTCCATTTCTTGGTTGATATTGACTTCTCATGGGTTTATCTAACTCAGAATAACCATGGTTTTGTGCTATTAATTGAACATTTTGACCGCACATAAAATCATTACCAATAATTATAAGTTCCCCCCCCCTCCAATAACATGTGAAAAATCGCCCATATCAAAATTATTACCAATAGTAATATTTTTTGCATTTAAAATCTTAGAACCAAATCCAAATTTAGGATTTTTACCGATTTGTCCCGTCAATAACCTAAACATTATTTCTCTAAGTTTTACTCCAATTAAAGTAGGCATATAAACTATAAGTTCATATATAATATTATAAAAGATATAAGCTAAAAATTTCTTCAATTTAAGTCCCTTTTGAATAATTCTACCAATGTTTTAGAAGATATATCTATATCGAAATCTTTCATAGATAAATAATAATAATCTTTAAAAGTATCTACATCAAATCTTAATTTAGGATAAGCAATATCTTTTTCTGGTTCAAAAGTGCCTATCTTAAATAGATCGCTATTATTTGTTATATGCAAAAAAACATGTTCTCTTTCGCTTTTTAAAGTTACACTATTTTCTAATTTTTCTAATAATTCGAAAGAGATCATTTCTGCACCTAAACCATCTGGATAACTATTATTTTTTGGTATGTGATTATATACATAATCAAAATTATTTTTTAAATAAAAATCGATTAAATTATCTATTTCTTTACCATCTATTAACGGATTATCTGCACAAATTCTTATTATGTGAGTAGCTTGAATATATTTAGCAGTTTCATAAAATCTGTTTAAAACATCATTCTCGCTGCCCCTAAAGACATAAACATTTTTAAACACTTTTTGTATATATGATTCCAATATATCATTTTCATAATTTGTAGAAGTAGCTAAAATTACCTGATTGATTTTTTTAGATTTTAACACTCGATAAACTACCCATTCTATAATGGGCTTTCCATGAAGCGAAAGCATCATTTTATTTGGTAATCTATTTGAACCCATTCTTGCTTGAATTAAAGCAATAATATTATATTTCATTACAACAATCCTAAAATTTTTTCAACAACTTTTTGTTTATTTTGTCTAAATGAATACTTTTTTATATTTAAAAATAGTAATTCTCTGTAACTATTATCTTCTATGAGTTTTTGAAAATTATTAATGATATAGTATTCTATTCCAGTTCTAAAAACTCCTAAATTAATAAAACCTGTTTCAAGTCTTGGAAATGAATGAGTTAATTCTCTTTGATGTTGTGCAATTACAATAGATGGGATATTCATATCAGCTAATTCATAAACAGTTCGACCATTTGAAGAAATTGCTATTTGCGAGTTTTCCATAATTTTAGATATTACACCACTTTCAAAAGTTAAATTTATATAATTATAGTTTAATTTATTAATTTCTATTATCAGATCATCTTTATAAATATAGCCTCCACCACAAACTATATTTATAATTAAATTATTTGTTTTTGCAATATCAATAATAGCTTTTAAAGTTACTAAAGTTAAGTTATTTTGATCAGTTCCGCCAAATGATATTAAAACAGATGATACTTTTTCAACAAATTTATGAGGTTTAGCATTATTAAACTCATCTCGTAGAAAATAGTATTGATGACCCCATAAATAATTTGATCCATTGAGTATTGGCTCTTCAAAAAGTTCATTAATTGTAATATCTGTAAATTTTGATCCATTACCAAAGTCTTCAAAATTCACAATTTTAATGTTTTGTTGCTTTAAACTTAAAATAAAATCTTCTTCCGTATCCAATATATCATTAATGACTAAATTAGGTTTAATACTTAAAATCGTATGTAATACATTATTTGTAGATATTACTTTATAATCCATCGAAGCTATCTTTTTAACAGCTAATTGAAATTGTTCATCGCAAATAAAAATAACATCATGGTTAGTAATTTCATGGGCAAGAGCTAAAGAGCGATAAATATGCCCCATACCAATTTCAGTTGAACCAATAACATGAAAAACTATTTTTTTTCTTTGAAGTAATTTTTCTGAAATCCACCAATCTTGATAAGTATTAATTTCTATAGCAAACTCATCTTCAATTATAAATGGATAAAATTCATGAGATTCATTTTGAAATATTTCAGAAGTTAAAATCATAAAAGAGTTTATTTCTTTGAAACTATTTTGTTTTGATCTTACAAATGAAGAAGAGTTATCTTTATCAAAGAAAAAGTATTCATCTTGTTTAACAGAAACTAAAACTTTATCTTTGTGATTAAGAAAAAATTCATAAGCCTTAAGTAATTTTTCACTAGTTATTAAAGGTGTATTTGCTCGATATATTAAAATATTTTGATATTGATCCACTAAATTTAAAGAATCTAAAAATTTTTTCATATTTTTTAAAAAAATTCACCATCTATTTTAAATGATGCATTATATATATATTTCACACCATTTCTATCAGCAATTAATGATATTTCTTGAGAATCTGTAATAATATATATATCCGAATTTAATTCTTTAGCAGTATCAATAGCTCTCTGAATAAGTGTTTTACCATTTAATGTTTTAATTAATTGATCTGGAATATTTCCATTCTTTTTTATAGCTGGAATAATAGTAGCAAATTCTTTCAATATTTATTCTTTAATTTGACTTAATATATCTTGTGTAGATTCTAACATATAGCTGAAATCAGCTTCACTCATAGAATGATGAAATGGAAATGAGACCATATTATCAAAAAATACATCAGTATTTGGAACACTAGCCTTGTCAAAACCTAATTTTTTATAAAAATCATATCTATGTAGAGGATAATATTGAACAACAATTTGAATCTGTTTTTCTTCAGACATTTTCTTAATAAAAATATCTCTCTTATTGTCTTTAACTTTTGCTACTAAAAGATGATAATTGTGTTGAATGTTATTGACTCTATGAAATTCTAATAGAGAAGATACTTGCATAATTGCATTTATAAATCTTATGGCTCTTTCTCTTTTTTGAATATTAATCTTGTCAAGTCTTTTTAAAAGTTCATTACCGAGAGCAGATTCTATTTCACCTAAAGAAAAATTATTTGGAAATATAAATTCTCCATTTAGTTCTGGTAAATCTACATTGCCCATTGCAGGCATCCAATAATTTTCTCTTGTAAATTGCCAAGATGAGTGTCCATTGTGTCTAAGCATTGGAATAATATCGGCAAATTTTTTGTTTTTGACTATTAACATTCCTCCTTCACCTAATGTGGTTATATTTTTATGAGAATGAAATGAAAATACTCCAAAATCTCCAAAAGTTCCAGCTTTTTTACCATTTATTTCTGTTCCAATAGCTTGTGCGACATCTTCTATTAATAATATATTATTTAATTTGCAAAAATTAGCTATTTCTTCAATATCAGGAATAATACATCCATATAAATGAACTACAACAACAGCTTTTGTTTTATATGTAATAACTTTCTTAATAGTTTCTAATGAAACAGTTCTTGTTTCAAGTTCTATGTCAGCCCAAACTGGTTTAGCTCCATTTTTAATAAATGGATATATAGAAGCTGTAAATGTATGAGAAGGAGATATAACCTCATCACCATTTTTAAATTGGCACAATTGAGCAGAAATGTATAAAGCTGAAGTAGCATTATTAACACCAAAAGCAAATGGTGAGCCAATATAGTTTTTGAAACTATTTTCAAAATTATTAAGATATTTACCTTGAGTTAATGGGATCGCTTCTCGCATAGCTGTTAAAACAACTTTTTCTTCTTCTTCTGTATAATTGTGGGCTCTTCCACTAAAATTTATTTTAAATTCCATTAAACATTTTTTCCTTTTGCAAAAACTATTACAAAATTTGTTGTATTTAAACTAATATGCTCAACTACATCAAAATTTTTTGCTATTTCTTCTACTAAATCATTTTCACTTTTTACAAATCCAATTGGATTTTCTGGTATATAAAGACTTATCATAAAATACTCACTTGATTTTGAAATCTGGGTAAGCAACTCTTTCCAATTATAAATATAAGAGAAAACTTCACTTGCAAATGTGAGATTTACCCCCCCATATTATTATAAAAACTTATAATTCCGTCTGTATTAGAAACATCTAAAACTCTAAAATCAATATCGGGAAATCTTTCTTGTGCAATATTCACAGCAGTTTGTGAAATATCTATACCAAATACTTTATTATTTCGCTTTTTCAATAAATGAGTTAAAGCACCTTTTCCACATCCAATGTCTAAGATTTTAGAAAAATTAAAATCTTCTAAAACTGCTAAAGCTATTTTTCTTTGAAGTTGTCTAGTATCATCTTGATGCCATGAATCAAAATTTTCCTTTGATTCATTTTGGTACATTGTTTCAAAGTCACCTACTAACTTTCGATTTTCTAAATCAAATACATATTTGTGATATTTTGCCATTCTTACATCCTTTTAAATATTTCTTTGACTTTATCATAACTCAAAATCTCTTTAAAATTATCACCAAGTGCATTTGAAAGTGGTTTTTCATGAATAATAGTAGAGTTAAAAAGTTTTTGATAAGTTTCTTCATCCAAATTTGAAGCAATCCCTTTTGGTATTTTTATCCCTTGTTTTTGAGCCATTAAGTTAAACTCTTCAAATTCTTTCGGATAAAATTCTTCCATAGCATTCATAGTTATACAATTGCCTATACAATGATGAGTATCAAGGACTACACTAAGTCCTGCAGAAAAAGGATGAACCACTCCAACAAAACTATTTGCTATTGCACAACCACCTAAATATGATGCAACCATTAATTTTTCTCTATTTTCATCACTCATCATATCTTCACTTAAAAATACTTCTCGACAAAGAGCAATTGCTTGTTTAGAAAAAGCATCTCCAATAGCATTTCTATATCTACCATTGAGCGATTCAATACAATGAATATATGTGTCCATCCCCGTATAAAAATATTGCTCTCTGGGAACAGTTTTTGTCAAATCTGGATCAAGTATAAGTTGGTCATAAATCGTATAATCACTATTCATGCCTAGTTTTAAGCCATTTTTTGGATTTGTCATTACACAAGTTCTACTTGCTTCTGCACCTGTGCCAGAAATAGTTGGTATTCCAATTTTATAAATTCCAGGATTTTTAACTAAGTCCCATCCTTGATAGTCTTCAGCATTTCCTGAGTTTGTCAATAGATTAGCAACTGCTTTTCCAGTATCAAGAGTAGAACCTCCACCTATTGCAATAATAGCTGTCGGGTTATTTTTATTTTTAGAAATTAAAATATCTCTAAAATCATTTATAAAATTTGTCTTTGGTTCATCTTTGGTCTGAACAAAAAACACTTCATCATTAGTAGTAATTGGAATCTTGTAAAAAAGCTCACTGTTTTTAAAATATTCATCAATATAATAAATTAAATAATTGCTATTAGATTCTTTATCATTTAATATTTGTTTTAAATTATTTATAGATCCATTACCAAACATATATTTTTGTACATTTTTTGAATTTTTCATTTAAACTCTCTTATATTTCTTTATTCGTAATCTTATCAAAAAAATTTAATAAACTTATTCAGCTAAATATAAGTTATTACTTAATTATATCGAACTCTGATTATAAAAGTTCGATATATATATTTTAAATTATATTAAATAGGTAAAACTCTAATTCTTTCTGAAAGTTTGTCTTTTAATGTAACTTCTATTGCATATAGTGTTCCAGTTGTAGAAGTTGAACATGTTGAACAAGCTCCAAGATATCTAATATAAACATCAGTATATCTTTCACCTTCTCGAATATCAATAACTTCCATGTTTCCGCCATCAGCAACTAAAAATTGTCTCACACTGCTGTCAATTACGGCATCAATAGCTTTAATTTTTTGAACAAGTGTCATTTTTGAAAAATCGCCTGTTACTGAAGCATTTGCAGCCTCTTTTAATCTCTCTTGATCCATTTCAGCTCGAACATCTCTTAAAATATCAACTAAATAATATTCTCGTTGTTCATGACCTCCCGGTTTTATACAAGATTTACAGAATGCACCAGCTTTTGTATAATCAGTAATTTGTTCAATCGTAGTTAGATTATTAAGTTTAATAACTTCTCGAAGAGTTGCAAGACTAACTCTTGCACATTCACAAACGATTGTCTCTTCTTCAAACGATTTTGAATCAACACCTTTATAAATCGCGGCAGCTTCTTTAATTACATCGTAAGCCATAACTGAACAGTTTTTAGAAATAACTCCATTCTGTATATAGTTATGAGCATCATGTTCAACTTCAAGAGTATAAACTGTAACCATATCATTTTGATCAATTTCTAATTGAGTTAAATCATTTAAATTTGCATTTATATTCTCAACTTCAAAATTATGAATATCTCCAGATAATATATCTCCGTTTTTTAAATTTTCAGCAAAAATCCACTCACCTTTATTATCTAAAAGTTGATGATCTTTTGTAAAAATATAAAAACCTGGATTACTGCCTGATGAGGTTTTTAAATAAACCCGAACAAGATCGCTCTTTGGAGTTTTATAACTAATTACTCTTTTTACTAGAGAATTTATAAGCCCTTTTTCAGTATAAACTGCAACCTCATCGCCAACTTTAATTTCACCAATTGCAACTTTACCTTTTGGAGTTTGAACTGGCATAAAATATGGAGAACAATGCATCTTTTGTCCCGGAACAGCTGGAACATCAGGATCGTCTCGAAGAGCCATTTCAACATCGATATTTGTAATTTTTATAGCTTCATCAACAGTTTTTCCAATACATAAATCAACCATCATGTCTGAACTTGCAATTGCAGTTCCACAGCCAAAACTTTTGAATTTTGCATCGATAATTTTATCGTTAGATTCATCAACTAACCAATATAATCTAACTGCATCACCGCAACTTTCAGCACCAAAATCAGCAACAATTAATTTACCATTTTTCGCTTTTGCTTGATTTTCTGTAATTTCGCCCTGATTTTTTGGGTTATTCATTCTTTCAGCAACTTTGTTTGAATATTGATCCCAAAGTGCTTCACCAAATAAATTTGCTTTTGCCATTTCTAAGTTCCTTTTAACTATTTTGTAATATACATATGTCTATTTAATATAAATTCTATTGTAATAGAGCCAAAAACTCCTAAAATCATAAAGCTATCTTTAGATAATTCTATTTTAATAGTCTTAAGCTTGTTCATAATTTCCAAGGAAGTTAGTTCTAAATTTATTTTTTAACTATATTTATTTTATTTATTTATGCGGATAAGCCTCATTTTGAGCTTTAACTTTTGCATATGAAGTTGAAATATTTCTTAATCGTTCAACAGCTTTTTTAAATTTTTCAATTGTATAATCAATCTCTTCATTTGTAGTAAATCGAGAAAGTGATAATCTGATTGCTGTATGTGCTAAATCTTGATCTGCACCAATTGCTTCAAGAATTGGATTTGCTTCAAGAGATTCTGAAGCACAAGCTGAACCAGTTGCTGCACCAATTCCTGCCTGATTTAAATCCCAAAGCATTCCTTCACCTTCAACTCCTTTTATAGAAATTAATATCGTATTAGGAACTCGTTTTTTGCGATCGCCGATTACAAAAGTATCAGAAATTTGCAAAAGCGAATCTTCTAAACGATTTCGCATAGTTTCTATTCGTTTTATATCAAATCTTTGATGATATTCTGCAAGTTCCATCGCTTTACCCATTCCAACGATATATGGAACATTAAGAGTTCCACTTCGCAAACCGCCCATTTGACCGCCACCATGAATAAAAGGGGATAATTTTATACCTTCACGAATATATAAAGCTCCAATTCCTTTTGGTCCATGAAATTTATGAGCTGACATCGATAATAAATCTATACCTAAATCTCGAACATTTACTCTTAATTTACCAATAGCTTGAACTGCATCTGTATGCATTAAAGCTCCATATTTATGAGCAATTTCTGAAATTTCTTTTATTGGAAATACAACACCAGTTTCATTATTTGCCATCATTATAGAAACTAAAGCTGTTTTATCAGTAATAAAACTTGAAACAGTTTCAGCAGAAATCGAACCATCTCCAGAAACAGGAATATAAGTAACTTTTACCCCAAATTCACTTTCGAGCCAACGACAAGTTGCAAGAGTTGCTGGATGTTCAACTTCTGTTGTAATTATGTGATTTCGATCCCCATTTTTGATTCGATCAAAAAAAGCAGATTTTATTGCCCAATTATTACTTTCAGTTGCACACGAAGTAAAAACGACATCATCACTATCAGAAGCACCAATTCCAGCATAAATTTGATCCATAGCTCGAGTTATGCCTTTATGAGTTTCACTACCAAACCTATGAAGCGAACTTGGATTACCAAATTTTTCACCAAAATAAGGTGTCATTTCGCGAACAACATCAGGATCAACCATTGTTGTTGCATTATTATCAAGATATACTCTCATCTATTTTTTATCTCTCCAGATATATTTTAAAGTTATTTTGATTCGCTATTTTTAGTTATAGTAACTATAACTGCACCTCTTAAATCACCTATTTTATAACCAGTTGCTAAATCTTGAGGATAAATTTCATGAATTTTTTTACGAACTTCAGGTGAAATATCTTCAACTGTACCATGACATTTCAAACACATTTCATTAGCAATTTTGATTGGTTGATAATATTTATATGTTTCGCTTTTATCTTCAACTTTAGTTATAACTGACGAAGGAGTTTTTTCCAACATTAATAAAATTTTTGCTTCTTCAGATGTTGGTTTATTTATAGAACTTCTATTTTTTATAGAAACTCGTCTTAAACGGACATTTTTACCCTCTTTTTTTAACTTTTCATTAACTTGTTCAGTTATATTTAAAGCTTGTTGAGAACAAAAATCAACGGCATTAACAAGATTTCCTGTTGTAACTTGTTTTTTAAGCTCTCCTCCAAGAGTTTTGAGTAAAAAATCTGAAGCAAGTTCTGCATCAATTTTTATTGGTTCAAAGTTTTCACCACTATATAAACTAGTTACTGCTAATAGTGATGAAACTATAACTATTTTTTTAAATTTAAACCTCATCTATTTTTCCTTTGTTTTATAAAATTCTATTTGAAAATAAGTTAATTTGATATTTCATTAAAATTATATTTTTTTATTGAAGCAAATTTTAAAATTGAAAAAGCTATTTATTAATAGCTTTATATATTCTATTTTTCTTAAAAAATATATTTATCTCGAAATAATTTCATACTGAAAACTTGAGAACCATTTAAAAGCAGTCGGTATAAATCTAACAATAGAGCCACTTTTAATTTCTGAAATTTCTTTATCTATTAATATAAAACCGTTACTATTGCTTAAAGATTTTACCATTCCGGGAGCTTGATTTGAAATCTGTTTAAAAGTTGAACCATCAAATTCACCAAGAATTGCAGTAGTTTTGCCACTTTTGATTTTAATAGTTTCTAAAGTTTCACACTCAATTCTATTTATATATTTTGCAGAATCTCCACTTAAGGCTAATATAATTGCTCGACCAAAAAGTTCAAAATTAATTAAACCTGCTGTTGGATTTCCGGGAAGATTCAGAACAGCTGTTTTTCCAAATTTGCCAAAAGTTGTAGGTTTCCCCGGTTTTATTTCAACACCTTCAAAAATTGGCTGAAAACCTAAATTATAAAAACTTTCACGAGTAAAATCTGCTTCACCGACACTTACACCACCAGACGAAATTATCAAATCAGAATCTAGCGAATTTTTAATTGCATTTTGAACAGCTTCACGAGAATCACCAATAATTTTCATATGGGCAACATATCCACCTAATTCTATACTTTTAGCTAAAATCATAGGTGAATTAGTATTATATAATTGATGAGGTTCAGCTTTTTCATAATGCATTTTTAACTCTTTGCCAGTTGCGAAAACAACTATTTTAGGCTTTTTGAAAACTGAAATATGGCTAATTCCTTGAGATGCAAGAAGTCCAATTTTTGAAGAAGTTATTCGTTCGCCAATATTCATTAAAAGTTCATTTAATTTTATATCTTCACCTGAAAATCTAATATGTGAATTGGGTTTTAATGAATTTGGAATTAATATTTTATTTTGCGATTCAAGTTCTAAATCTATTTTAATATCTTCAAATGGAATAATAGTTCCAACACCTTTTGGAATTTTTCCACCAGTCATAATTTTTACAGCTTCAAATTTAGAAATTAAAAAATCATCGGCGACCTCATCACCAGCGAAAATAGTTTTAACTATTTGAACAGTTTCGCCAAGAGATAAAAGTGAAACAGCATAGCCATCCATTGCAGAATTATTAAAATTTGGAAGTTCTCTAATTGCAATTATATTTTCAGCAAGAACTCTATCAACAGAATTTTCAATTGGAACAAGTTCCACCCCGAGCGGGGTGATGTGCGAATAAATCAGCTCTAAAGCTCTCTCGATTGAGATAGCCATTGACTAAATTTTTCCTGCACTTCCTAGAAGTTGCATTCTCTCTTTTAATAAAGTTTTAACACTTTTAATAGCTGGAGAGAAAAATTTTCGAAGATCAAATTCACTTTTTTGTTCATTTACAACTTTGCGAACTTCAGCCATAAATGCGATTCGTAAATCTGTATCAGTATTAACTTTATTAATGCCACCTTTTATAGCTTCAGTTAAAAAATTAAATGGAACACCTTTTGAACCTTTTAAATCGCCACCAGTTTTTTCAAAAGCGATTCTTACATTTTCAGGAATTGCACTTGCACCGTGTAAAACAAGAGGAATATTAGTAGCTTTTTTAACTTCTTGTAATCTATTAAAGTCTAATTTAGGTTCGCCTTTAAATTTAAAAGCACCATGAGAAGTTCCAATAGCTGGAGCTAAATAATCAACATCAGTTAATTTAACAAATTCTCGAGCTTCTTCGACATTAACGAGAACAGCATCACGATCAGAAACAACAATATTATCTTCAATACCCATTAAACGACCAAGTTCAGCTTCAACACCGATTCCAGATTTATGAGCAATTTCAACAACTTCACGAGTCATTGCAATATTTTCTTCAAATGAATGATGACTTGCATCAATCATAACAGAAGTAAAACCAGCTTTGATAACATTAATACAACTTTCAACAGTTGTGCCATGATCAAGATGTAAAGCGACAGGAATATGAGGATATCGATTAGAAAGAGTTTTTGTCATCGAATAGAGCATATCAGCTCCAGCATATTTAACTGCACCTTCACTTGCTTGAACAATAATCGGTGATGAGGTCTCATTTGCAGATTCAAAAATTGCAATTAGCATTTCAAGATTATTTATATTAAAAGCACCAACTGCATAACCATATTTATGGGCTTTATTTAATATTTCTTTACCACTAACTAGCATTATTTAGATCCATTTAACATTTTAATATCAGCTTTAGATTTAAGATATTCGATTTTTTCTCAACAAATTTTTGGAATTTTTCAACTTTGATTTTTTGTTCTATAACTTGTTCAGCTTCTTCAAATGTAGCTTGACCAGCCTCTTTTTTATCTTCGAGATAAATAACATGAAATCCAAATTGAGTTTTAACTGGAATTTTAGAAATTGTTCCAACTGCCATTGAGAAAACAGCTTTATTAAATTCTGGAACCATTACACCTTCAGGAAAATAACCTAAATCGCCACCTCGTTCAGAAGCTCCCGGTTCAATAGACATATTTTTAGCACTTTCAATAAATTCATTTTTTAATTTATCGCCATCATATTTAGAAAGAAGACCGATTAAGCCTTTTGCTTCATCTTCAGTTTTAACAAGAATATGTCTAGCATGAACAGTTTTAGGCTTTTTGAACTCACTCTTATTTTTATTATAATAATCTTTCATTTCAGCACTAGAAATAGCCTGTTTTTCAAGTTCATTTTTTAACCACATATCAGCAGTAAGCTGTCTTTTAATATGTTTAATAGCTAATTCAAGCTGTTCTTTAAATTCAGCATTATTTGTAACACCACTTTTTTTTGCCTCATTTTCGAGTAAAACTCTAGCAATCGATTGTTCAAGAGCCATATTTTGAACTTTAATTTGAGTTGGATTATCTAAATTGCCATATCTACCACCAGTAATTTGAGCAATAATTGGTAAAAGGTCTCGATCAGTTATAGTTTCGCCATTAACCTTTGCAAGATCAACAGCAGACAAAATTTGAGTTGAAAGAGCTAAACTTAATAGCCCAGAAGTATAAATATTTTTAATCATTTATATAAAAGCTCCTATAATAAAATAAATTTATTCTAAATTTGTGTATATATTTTGAACATCATCATCGTCTTCAAGTTTTTCGACGAGATTCTCAATTTTTTCTCGAGCTTCATCTGAAAGTTGAACTTTATTAGAAGCGACCATTTCGATTTTAGACTCCAAAATATTTAGCTTTAGTTTATCTAATTTTGATAATAGTGAGTTTAATTGACTCGGATCTGTTTCGATAACAATAACATCATCATAATTATCAAAGATCTCTTCAGCTCCACCTTCCATAGCAATTTCGATAATCAGTTCATCAAGATCAGATTTAGCAATAGCGATAATTCCTTTTTTCTCGAACATCCAACCGACAGAACCACTTTCACCAAGATTTCCACCAGCTTTACCAAGAGTTGCTCGTAAATTAGAAACAGTTCGATTTCTGTTATCAGTCATAACTTCCATAAGAATAGCGACACCATTTGGACCGTAACCTTCATAAACGATATTTTCATAAATGATGCCTTTAATATTACCAGTAGCTTTATCGATAGCTCTTTGAATATTATCAGTTGGCATTGAATTTTCTTTTGCCTTTTGAATTGCAAGTCTCAAACTTGGATTTCCAGTAGGATCGCCTCCACCTTGCCTTGCAGTTGTTACGATATCTTTAACTAATTTTGTAAATAAAGCTCCTCGTTTGCTATCGATTGCACCCTTTTTCCGTTTAATCGTAGCCCACTTGCTATGTCCAGACATATGTTTCCTTTTAAATAAAATTAATTTTTGGTCTATTTTTTTAATTATTATATTAGCAAAAAATAGTATTTGAACAGTTTCGCCAAGAGATAAAAGTGAAACAGCAATTCTCAAAACTTAAATCATCTCATTCCAACAAAACAACTTTTCAAACCATTTAAACTTTAAAGCTCTATTTAAGAAAACTAACTTTTAGCTATTATAAATATTTATCTAATTTTTTTAAAAATTAGTTTCCACCGCAAAACTACTAAAAAATAGTAATTTTAAAGCTTAAATATAAATGAATTTATAGTGATTTTTTTGTTAGAGTGCCTCTCATGGGAGTTGAGCTTTTCAAAAAAAATCTTCAAATTATTTGAATTTGACCTCATCGAAAAAATCGCTATTTTAGAGATTTTGCTTAAATAAAAAAATTAGTTGATCGAAAATTGGTCAAAATTGGCTAAAAACAGCACTTTTTTAGTAACCTTAAATATAAATGAATTTATAGTAATTTTTTTGTTAGAGTGCCTCTCATGGGAGTTGAGCTTTTCAAAAAAAAATCTTCAAATTATTTGAATTTGACCTCATCGAAAAGATCGCTATTTTAGAGAGTTTGCTTAAGCTTAAGAATTAGTTTTATTTTTAAGTGGCATTTGATGAGGTGTCTATCAAGTATATTTATATAATATAGTTTTAATGTTGAAATGCTAAATTTATATTTTATAGATCAAAAAATTAAAAAATCCCGACCATGAGCATCTTTGAGTATTTGTAAATTTATAGAGTATATATTTTTATTGAATATAAAATTTTTTCAGAGCTAATTTATTGCATGTTTTAAGGACTTCCCCGTCAGACTTCGTCTGCCACCCCTTCTGAAGAAGGGGAATGAAGAAGTGGAATTTTGAAATATTCCCATCCTATGGAGGGGTGTCCGTTAGGACGGGGTGGAGTGGATTTATTCCTCATTTGATGGAAAAAGTTGTTGCATAAGTCCTTTTTTATGTTCTTTTAGAAGTTCTACTTTTTTGGTTGATGAGGTAATAAGTTCATCAAGCGAACTCAAACAATCGGCGATTTTTTGTTGTTCTTGGAGTGATGGAAATGAAATATTAAAAATCATTACTTTTTCCTTAGATAGATTAAATCTGTGTACTACCTTGTGCAAGTCTTGAAATATTATTCTTAGTATAGTAGCCTTAAAATATAACCTTACAAAATAAGTACTATTATATTATGATTGTTCAATCTGTATCCAAAACATAGAACTATTCTAGATTAAGTATTATTTAGTATGCTTCTAATATGAACCGAACTCATTCCAGTTTCTTCCATGTTTCAGAAGATATAGTAAAAACCATATCTCTAAATTTTACTACAGTTTTTGTATGTTTCATTAAGTAATCAATATTTACATATTTCAAAATTGAAATATATTTATTTTTATCAATCACATTTAATTTTATAAGTAATATAATTTGAGTCACACATATCCGAAGGAATCTTCATGCACTTTCTCCATTAACCATTATATGTATTGCCTAATTTATTTAATTCTTCTCCTCCCACTCCCCACTATTTACAAACTCAGGAAATCGAAGCCGTGGGACACTCTCGCCCTCTTGTGGAAAAAGTTGTTGCATAAGTCCTTTTTTATGTTCTTTTAGAAGTTCTACTTTTTGACTGATGAGATAATAAGTTCATCAAGCGAACTCAAACAATCGGCTATTTTTTGTTGTTCGGCGAGTGATGGTAATGAAATATTAATTTGCATTACTTTTTCCTTAGACAGATTAAATCTTGTACTACCTTGTGCAAGTCTTGAAATCTTATTTCTTAGCATAGTAGCCCTAAAATAAAACCTTGCAAAATAAGGACTTAATATATCAAAATTGTTCAATCTGTATCCAAAACAAAAACTATTCAGATAAGTATTTTTAGTATCTTCTAAAAGAACCGAACTCATTCCAGTTTCTTCTCTTGTTTCAGAAGATATAGTAAAAAATATATCTCCAAATTTTACTAAGTTTTGTTTTTCATTGGTTTCAATATTTACATTTTCAAAAATTGATATATTTATTTTTGAATTATCAAAAATATTTTTATAAGTAATATAATTTGAGTTACCATATCCAAAATCTTGTGCGGTTTTTCCACTTAAACCATTATATGTATTGCCTAATTTATTTAATTCCTTCTCCTCCCACTCCCCATCATTTGCAAACTCGGGAAATCTTAATTTTGGTATATTTTTCGTTTTTTTACTCATATTAAGCTTTTAGCTCCTTTTTAGTTCTATCTTAGCTTTTATTATCTGATAATAAAAGTTTTTTTAATTAGATATAGTTTTTTTATAGTTTTTCGATAATTTCTAGTAATTCACAACTCATATTTAAATCATTGTTATAAAAGTCTTTCTTCAATTGGCGGAAATTTAATTATTTTTGGAACAACCTTAAAATCAAATGATGAACATATTCAAAATGCTATTTTACAAAGTAAGCTCATTAGAAAAAATGATTATGGCTTACGAATTTCCAAATTAACAAATTACTACCTCATCAATTTTTAATTTTGCTTTCTCGTGTTTTTAGCACGAGAAATTAGCTAATTTTAAGAGTTTAAATTTAAAAATCTATCAAAAGATTTCGGTTCTTCAACTTCAAATGAGTAATCAAATAACTTCACTTTTTTAGAATGCAGTAATATTCTTTCATATTCGTTTCCGCCATAACTTATATCTCCAATTATTGGAAAACCAATAGATGATAAATGCACACGAATTTGATGAGTTCGACCTGTATCTATAACTATTTTTAATTTTGTTTTATTTCCATAAATTGCAATTGGTTCGATTTCAGTTTTTGCATCAACTCCATCTTTTGCAATTACAACTTTACCACGACCTTCATTGCTAACTTTTTTCAATTTTTTATCAATTGTCATTGGTTCAGCAATTTTGCCATTTATCCAAGCTACATATTCTTTATAAACTCGATGAGCTTTAAACTCTTCGATCACTTTTTTCTGAAATTCTATATTTTTGCCTAATAATAAAATTCCACTTGTTTCTCGATCAAGTCTATTTAGTAAAAATATCTCGTTTCCACCTCGTTTTAAAAGTTCTTCGACCTCATCACTAGTTATCATTGAAGGTTTATTTATTACGAGAATATTGTCATCTTCAAATATTTTTTTAGGTTGTTCAACTTCGCGAACAGAAAATTTTGTTGAAAGTGGAACTTCTGCTCTAGCAATATTGACTCTTCGTCCGCTAATTGAAACAAGACCAGCATCAATCATTTTTTTCGCTTCGCCATTAGAAATTTTTAGTTGCATTGACAAAAGCTTATAAGCTTTTTCACGACTATTTTTTTCATCTAATTTTTTCTCAACAGCTTTTTTATCTGTTCGTTCTTGTCTAACTAGTCGCTCTTTTGCAAATTTGTTTATATTTCTATCAGATTTCTTTTTATCAGATTCTATTTTTTTACTTTTATTAGTATCTTTTTTTAATTTTTCGTTCAATATTAACCTTTTTATATTTTAACTCTTCATTGAGTTCAAAAATGTCTTATAAATAGCATCTAATTCTAAATCTTTTTCTAAAAGTTCTCTATGATCTTTAATTAAGATATGCTCGAGAATAGCAACTTTTTTTAATAAATATTGAAATAGTTCTTTATCGACATCTGGTAATTTATTATGACCAAGTGGATCAGTTGATCTTCCTCGTTCAACAACTCGTGCAGGAATACCAATAGCAGTTGAATTATCTGGAACATCTTTAATAACAACTGAATTTGCACCAATTTTAGAATTTTGACCAATAATAATATTACCTAAAACTTTTGCACCTGCACCAATAACGACACCACTTTTAATAGTTGGATGTCGTTTGCCTTTAATTAAACTAACACCACCGAGAGTAACACCTTGATAAATCAAGACATTATTTTCGATAATAGCAGTTTCACCGATAACAACACCAAAACCGTGATCAATAAAAACGGAATCACCTATAGTTGCTCCAGGGTGAATATCTATATTTGTAAAAATTTGAGAGACACCCATTATAAATCTTCCAATTCGTTTAAAGCCATTGCGATAAAAACGATTAGCGATTCTATAATTAATAATGGCCCAAAGTCCAGGATAGTTAAAAAATAGTTCTATTCTTGACTTTAAAGCTGGATCATTACTTGTTACTGCCTTTATGTCGCTCTTTATCTGTTGAATTAGACTTTTGTTTATCATCTGTTTTTAAATAATTATCCTTATCAAAATAGTCATTAATTTTCTGAAAGATAACATCTTTTTCTTGAGAAGAACGAGAATTTAAACTATTAATTTGATTTTTAAATTTACTAAAAATATTTTCTCGATTAAAACCAATAGAATCAAGAATTGCAATAATACTTTTAGATTTTTCTTCATTTCTAATTTTAAAGCCATCTTCATCGATATCCACAATGAGTTCAGTTGGACGATCAAATAAATTATGTTTCATACCTAAAATATCTTGATAAGCACCCAATAAAAAGAAACCTATGTAATAGGGTTTTTTCTTTAAATCTATATCATGTAAAAATAGCGGAGCTTGTTCATCAAATTCAATTTCACCATCACTATCGCAAGTAATATCCCAAATCGAAGCTGGTCTAACAGCTTTTTTATCAAGATGATGAATAGGCATAATTGGAAATTTTTGATTTAAACCCCAATAATCAGGCATTGATTGAAAAACAGAAAAATTGATGAGGTATCGCTCTTCAATTTTATGTAAAAGTGCGACATATTCAAAAATCTCTTGACGATCAATAATAGTTAATATTTTTTTAATAATCATTTGACCTAGAATTTCGATATTTGCTCTATCTTCAAGATCTAAATAACCAAGTTCAAAAAGAGTTTCTATCGAATCAAGATGTTCTGTTGTTTCATGTAATAGCTCTAAGATACCATTATCACCGAGTTTTTTATCTATTTTTTTATATATTTTTTTAAGAACTTTAATAATTTTTGGATTATTTTTATCTTTTAGAGTTAAATGTTTTTCACAATAATCTTGCGAATATAATTCAAGAACAGAAGTAACAAGAAGTGAATGATGAGCAGAAATAAATCTACCGAATTCAGTATAAATTATAGGATTTTCGATATTTTTTTCATCTGTAACCTCTTTGATAATTTTTACGACAGTCGAAACAAATTCTTCAGTTGTATAGTTTCTATCATTTGAGGCTTTATGCTGACCATAATCAACACCAAGACCACCACCAATATTTAATTTATTGAGATCTTTAGCACCCATTTTTTTAAGTTCAGTATATATTTGTCCAACTTCACGAAGAGCTTTTTGAACTGTATAAATAGAACCTATTTGAGAACCAATATGGAAATGCAACATTTTGAAATTTTGCAATAATTTAGCCTGTTTTAAAAGAGCAAGAGCCTGAATTATTTCAGCAGCTGTTAAACCAAATTTTGAATCAATTCCGCCACTTTTTGCCCATCTTCCAGAACCATAAGAATATAAACGAATTCGTATTCCGATATTTGGGGCAACAGGAAAACTTTTAGCAGTATCTAAAATATTTTGAAGTTCATTTAAACTTTCAATAATAAGAGTTACATTATGCTCAATTTGAGTTGCAAGAAATGCAAGTTCAATCATTTCACGATCTTTAAATCCATTTATAGTTATAGGAGCTTTATGAACATTTGTAGCTATTGCTAATAATAATTCAGCTTTACTACCAGCTTCTACACCATAATTATATTTTGGAGCATATCGCATAAACTCATTTAGAAAACCACTATATTGATTTACTTTTAATGGAAAAACAGCCTGAAAACTTCCGCCATATTTTTCCTTTTCCATAATATTATTAAAAGTGTCATATAGTTTTCTCATTTGACGATCAATTAAATGTGGAAGCCTAATTAAAATGGGAGTTGTTAAACCCATTTTTTCAGCTTTTTCGACGATTTCAAGAAGTGATGGAGCACTTTTATAGTTTACTTTTACTAAACCATCTTCAACAATAAAATTTCCACGACTCCAATATTGGAGACCATACTCATCTTTATCCATAAACGGCAATCCTTTTCAAATTATCTCTTTATGATAACAAAAATTTCGAACAATTCGGAGATGTGAAACGAATTTGCAATATTGTAAAATTAGATAAATTTTTAACTTAGAAGGTTTAAATGATGTTGAAAGCTACTTTATTACCTACTCTAATTATTAGTTCTACATTCTTTAATGGTTGTGGCGGAACTGATAAAAATATTACTCCAACAGCAACAGCTGAAGTTAGAGATTTATATCAACATAATGATATAAAAGATGAACGGGCTATCAAAAAAGTTACAACTAATTATTTATATAAAAGCGAAAAAAGATCAGCTTTAGTTATTGGAAATAATAGTTATATAACTTTACGACCACTTAAAAATGCCAAAAATGATAGTTCCGATATGGCTAATGTTCTTCGTAAATTAGGTTTTTCTGTTACGGAGTTACACGATACAAATCGAGATGAGATGTTAAAGGCAATTGAAAAATTTGGTAATCAGCTAAAAACTAATGGTGGAGTCGGTTTGCTATTTTATGCTGGACATGGTCTGGAAATGGGCGGAACAAATTATTTAATTCCGACAAATGCAGATATTGATGATAAACTCGATATTAAAAATGATGGAATTTCTCTAAATGATTTACTATATCGAATGGAAAATGCGGGAAATCGTCTTAATATTATTGTTCTTGATGCTTGTAGAAATGATCCATTTGTAGATCGAACTTTAGCTTCTCGAGTTATTGGTTCAACAACTGGTTTATCAATTCCACCAGTTGCTCGAGGAACTTATATCGCATATTCTGCTGATATTGGTCAAGAAGCTTCTGATGGAACTGATCGAAATGGTCTTTTTACGAAACATCTACTTTCTGCAATTCAAAAAGAGAATGTTCCTTTAAATGATGTTTTTAAACTTGTTCGTGATGAGGTTGAAAAAGAGTCTGATCGCAAACAATCTCCAGCGAGTTATGATAAAACTGTTGGCGAGTTCTTTTTTACCTTGCCGTTAAGTGCAAATATTATTTCTGAAACTAATAAGCAGACATCTTTCTCATTTTCTATTCAAGCGATTCCATCTGATTCTATAATTGAATTTATTGATTATGATATAAAATATACTAGTGGTATGTTTCTAAAAAATGGAAATTATAAAATTAAAATTTCGCGAGATGGCTATCTTGACAAAACAGTTGAACTGAAAATTGATCGAAATACAGTTTTGCCTGTTCAACTTCAAATTATTAATAATAAAAACGATGAAACTATAAACAGCGGTGATTTTATTGTTTGGAGTGGTGAAGATATAAAATACCCTAATATTCCACCTTTTTTATCTTTTGAAGAAGCTATAAAAGTTGCTTTACCAAAAGATGAATTTGAAACAGCTATTGAATATAAAGTTAGAGTTAAAAAAGAGAAATCAGAAGTTCTTAACTCTTGGTTTGGCAAACAAAATATATCAATGAACTATAATCCAGAGAGTGAATTTTTTGCTGTAAATATAAATCATATTATTAACTTTGATATTGCAGTTCCACGAAATGAAGCAAAAGATTTTAAATCAAATGTTAAGAATTTCACTATCTTTTTTAAAGAGAATAATTCTGAATTAGTTGCAGTTGGTGGCACAACACTATTAAATAACAAAACTTATCGAGCTAATTTTAAAATAGAAGATATATATAGAACGAAACGAGAACGAGAACGACAACGACAACAACTTATCAAAGAAACTACTTTAACAATTGATAACCTAATGTTTCAAGATGCTGAATTGCCAGAAAGCGATGAATTGGCGAAGTGCTATGAATTACTGTGAAGATCTTAATTTAGTTGGTTTTTCTGATTGGCGATTGCCTACTCTTGAAGAGTTGCGAATTGCTTACAAACACAAATCAAAATTTAGAAATATACAAGATTCTTGGTATTGGTCATCAACTATAAGTAAATCTTATACTTCCGATTCTTGGAGTTTGAATTTCAGCAATGGAAATGACGGCAACGGCATTCAGAGCTATAATCTTTTTGTTCTTCGTTGTGTAAGATAATGTTTTCTTATCTATTTATCTATTAACTTTTGGGCTTGTCCCAAAAGTTCTTATTTATTTTTAGATACGAAGAACAAACTCAAAACAAACGAAACAAAAAGTCAAAAGTCATTTCCATTAAACGAAATCAACAAACCCAACAGCCCCCACCCGTCATTCTCGCGAAAGCGGGAATCCACAAAAACATGCAAACAGATTCCCGTGTCAAGCACGAGAATAACGGAGCAATTCGTCATATTCGGGCTTGACCCGAATATCCACAAAAAACATGCAAACAGGATTCCCGTGTCAAGCACGAGAATAACGGAGCAATTCGTCATATTCGGGCTTGACCCGAATATTCAAACGTTAAGTTTTGATAAAATAAAAACAAAAAGGATAAATCTCAAATGGAAAATCAATCGCAACCTGAAGAAAATTTAGTTAAAAAAACTTGTCGAGAATTAGGAATCACTCAAAAAGAGTTAGCGGAAATAATGAAAGTGTCATTACCTACAATTAATAGATGGAGTTATACTCAACATATACCTGAACAGCATATTATATTTATGAAATTATTAGTAGATTATCGTTTAATGCAAAATAAATTGCAAGAAATGGAAAACTTTTTTACAATTTTTAAAAAATACAGTGAAGGTTATGACAAACAGTCATCTCCATTGATTAATATATAATACTTGACTTTACCATCAAAATGATGGCATAATTTGTCATCTTAACATTAAAGAGCTGTATGAGAAAAATATTTGAAAACGAAAGTTACGAATTAGTAGAGGATTCATTTTTCGAATTTTTAATGACAAACGATGAAGTTGCTAAAGGGTACGGAACTAATAGTAATACGATTATAAAGACTAAATCTAGACATTCAGATGAATTAATAGAAAACAAACATTTTATATTTATGGAATCAGATACAAATGGAGGCAAACAACAAAAACTTTTCTGGACAAAACGAGGAGTTGTTCGATTAGGTTTTTTTATTAAATCTGAACGAGCGAAAAAGTTTCGCGATTGGGCTGAAGATTTAGTAATTAATAAGCTTTCACAAACTCCCGAAAAACCTCATCAAACCATTCAAGTTCAAAAAGAAACTTTAGATCTTGATTTTTATACTCAACAAAGCGAAAAAATTTTTAAATTAGTTCAACTCATAAATTCTCAAAATATTAAAACTTTATATTTTGCTGATAATTTATATAAAAGCTTAAATATTAAATCACCTCTCGAACTTCTCAAAATTGATCTTGAAAACTATTATTTTATTCCTACAGAATTGGGTAAATTTATAAATAGCTTCAGCAATCGAAACAAACAAAATTCTCGAAGCTCGAAGGTTTGCAAACTAAACAAAATGGAATTTGGATTTTAACTGAAAAAGGTCGTGATTTCGCGATCGAAGTTCAAAATGGCTCTTTTCTTCAAATTAAATGGAATCTCAAAGCAATTTCTGAATAAATCTTAATTTTATTTTTCAACCTCATCATTTCCATAAAATTCGTCATATTTGTCATGTTCGGGCTTGACCCGAATATTCAAGCCTTAAGTTTTGATAAAATAAAAACAAAAAGGATAAATCTCAAATGGAAAATCAATCGCAACCTGAAGAAAATTTAGTTAAAAAAACTTGTCGAGATTTATCAATTACTCAAAAAGAGTTGGCAGATATTCTCAATTTAAGCAAAACAACAATTTCTGATTGGGCAAATAATAAAACACCAATTCCAAAAATGGCTTTAATGGCAATAAATTTATTAAAAACTGAAAAAGAGTGTGCAGAATTTAAATTAATGGTAGCAAATAGCTTAAAATTTAATGGCGGATCTGTTCAACTTAATGTAACAAATAGTTAAGTTTATGATATAATCTCTCCAATCAAGTAGAAGAGCAAATTCTATTTGAAATCTTAATTGGAGAAAGCTAAATGCAAAATAATTCTATCGAAACTTTCCTAGAATTCATTGATGATGAATACAGAGTTTCACATATTGTTATCGCTGAAAAAACAGATAACTTACCTCAATCTATTCTCGATTTAATTACTAGAAATATTCTTGACTTTGAAGAATTTGGAAACCTCCGTTTTGAAATCGTTGGTTTAAAAAGAACCACAAAATCAGGTTTATCGAGAGGTTTTGTTGATAGTAAAGTTTATTATCTTAATGAGCAACAAGCAACACTTTTAATGACCTATTTGCGAAATAGTGAAAAAGTTAGAAACTTTAAAAAACGACTCGTTAAAGAGTTTTATCGAATGCGAGAAGAGATAAAATCTAAAAATCATCAAACTGTTCAAGTTCAAAACGACGGTTTCGATATCAAACTTTACACTCAACAAAGCAGAGAAATTTTCGAATTAGTTGAAATTATCAATTCAAAAAATATTAAAACTTTATATTTTGCTGATAATTTATATAAAAAACTAAATCTTCAATCACCTCTCGAACTTCTCAAAATTTATCTCTCAAACTATTATTTTATTCCTACAGAATTGGGGAAATTAATAAATAGTTCAGCAATCGAAACAAACAAAATTCTCGAAGCTCGAGGTTTGCAAACTAAACAAAATGGTGTTTGGAAATTAACTGAAAAAGGTCGTGATTTCGCGATCGAAGTTCAAAATGGCTCTTTTCTTCAAATTAAATGGAATCTCAAAGCAATTTTTGAATAAACCTTAATTTTATTTTTTCAACCTCATCATTCAGATTTTGATTGCGATGAGGTTTTCAAGACTTTGTAAAATTTCATTAAATAAAAAAAGAGGGGTTTATGGCAAAAACTTCTAACCAGATTATTGAAGATGGAATAATCATTAAACACACTTGTCGAGATTTATCAATTACTCAAAAAGAGTTGGCAGATATTCTCAATTTAAGCAAAACAACAATTTCTGATTGGGCAAATAATAAAACACCAATTCCAAAAATGGCTTTAATGGCAATAAATTTATTAAAAACTGAAAAAGAGTGTGCAGAATTTAAATTAATGGTAGCAAATAGCTTAAAATTTAATGGCGGATCTGTTCAACTTAATGTAACAAATAGTTAAGTTTATGATATAATCTCTCCAATCAAGTAGAACTGCAATTTCTATTTGAAAATCTTAATTGGAGAAAGTAATTCAATGATTGACGAAAATTTTACCACAAATATTGTGGAAATAATTGAAAATGAGGCTATGGTTTCTCATAGAGTTATTGCAAAAAATACCGATAATCTCGAAGTTTCAGTGCAAAATCTTATAAACAAACATATGGCGAAATTAGAACTTTTTGGAAAGGTTCATTTTCAAAATGAGGCTATAACAAACTCTAAAAATAAAATCAACGAAGAAAAAACTTTTTATTTAAACGAACCTCAAGCGACTCTACTTTTAACTTTTATGCGAAACAACGAAATCGTTATTGAATTTAAAGTTCGTCTAGTTAAAGAGTTTTATCGAATGCGAGAAGAGATAAAATCTAAAAATCATCAAACCATTCAAGTTCAAAAAGAAACTTTAGATCTTGATTTTTATACTCAACAAAGCGAAAAAAATTTTTAAATTAGTTCAACTTATAAATTCTCAAAATATTAAAACTTTATATTTTGCTGATAATTTATATAAAAAACTAAATCTTCAATCACCTCTCGAACTTCTCAAAATTGATCTTGAAAACTATTATTTTATTCCTACAGAATTGGGGAAATTAATAAATAGTTCAGCAATCGAAACAAACAAAATTCTTGAAGCTCGAGGTTTGCAAATTCAGCGAAAATGGAATTTGGATTTTAACTGAAAAAGGTCGTGATTTCGCGATCGAAGTTCAAAATGGCTCTTTTCTTCAAATTAAATGGAATCTCAAAGCAATTTTTGAATAAACCTTAATTTTATTTTTCAACCTCATCTGAATTTTGATTTCGATGAAGTGTTTGAATTTAATTTATTGTTTTCGTTCTAAAAGTTCTCGATTTTTTTCAATATATTCAGCAAGTAGAATATTTACAAGTGTTGTTAAGGTATTGATTCCTTTTTTCTTAGCTATTTTCTGTGAAGCTATTTTTATATTTTTCTCTAAATTTACGGTTGTTTTAGAATATTCATTATCTAACATTAGATGTCCATTCAATATCTTTTTGCATTTTTCAAGACGGGGTTTAAGCTAAAAATAAGTTATTGTTGTATAAACTTATTACAAATTCCAAATTAAGGAATTTATAGGCAAATAGAAAATTTTGGGTTTTAGCGAACATAGATTTTCTAACCTGCCAGTTTAAGGAAAACTATGCAAATTATAACAAAAGAGTTTAACGGCTTAAAAGTTAGGATTATTGTGATTGACGGTATTGAGTGGTTTGTTGCGAAAGATGTCACTGAAATTTTAGGTTATATTCGTAAAGATAATAGAATTGACACAAATGCAATGATTAGAAAACTTGACCAAGACGATGTTTTAGAAATAGATGACGAGTTTGAATCGTCATCAAATATGAGTCGCCGATTATTAGTTATAAATGAGAGTGGCTTATATAACTCTATTTTTGGAAGTAAATTACCTAGTTCAAAAGACTTTAAATTATGGGTAACTCGTGAAGTTCTTCCTTCAATTCGTAAAACGGGTTCGTATTCAATTCCAAAAGAGACTTCCGAAAAATCTCATCAAACCGAAACTTTAGATCTTGATTTTTATACTCAACAAAGCGAAAAAATTTTTAAATTAGTTCAACTTATAAATTCTCAAAATATTAAAACTTTATATTTTGCTGATAATTTATATAAAAGCTTGAACATTCAATCACCTCTCGAACTTCTCAAAATTGATCTCTCAAACTATTATTTTATTCCTACAGAATTGGGGAAATTAATAAATAGTTCAGCAATCGAAACAAACAAAATTCTTGAAGCTCGAGGTTTGCAAACTAAACAAAATGGAATTTGGATTTTAACTGAAAAAGGTCGCAATTTCGCGATCGAAGTTCAAAATGGCTCTTTTCTTCAAATTAAATGGAATCTCAAAGCAATTTCTGAATAAACCTTAATTTTATTTTTCAACCTCATCATTTCCATAAAATTCGTCATATTAGGGCTTGACCCGAATATCCATTATTTAAGTTTTGATAAAATAAAAACAAAAAGGATAAATCTAAAATGGAAAATCAATCGCAACCTGAAGAAAATTTAGTTAAAAAAACTTGTCGGGAATTAGGAATTACTCAAAAAGAGTTAGCGAAGAGAATAGGATTAAGTGAAAGTTCAATGAAAAGAATAGTTGCCACAAAACCTACACAACATATTATCAATACTATTAATTTAATATTAGAAAATCAAAAATTAAAACAAGAATTGAGTAATGTCCAATATTTGCAAAATTCACTAAAACAATTTATTCAATTTAATACTCTACAGTAAAGCAAAGCATTAAAATAATGCCATTAATTAAAAATAAGGATACAATTCCATAAAATTAAAGATTGGAGTTGTATGATAACAGAAATTTTTTCATTTGCTTTTGAAAAGACGAATAAAACTATACGAATGGTTTTCATTCAAACTAAAGAATATTTTATAGCAAAAGATATAGCTACTGTTCTTGAATATAAGGATACGGATCAGGCTATTAGACAACATTGCAAAAAAGCAATTAGCTACCCCGTTAAACAAACGGATCAGATTCGACACTTAAAATTAGTCCCAGAAAGTGATGTTTGGCGACTAATAATTAAATCTACAATGCCAGAAGCTGAAAAAATAGAAAAGTGGATAATGGAGGAAGTTCTTCCTTCAATTCGTAAAACGGGTTCGTATTCAATTTCACAACAAACTCCAGAAAAATCTCATCAAACCGAAACTTTAGATCTTGATTTTTATACTCAACAAAGCGAAAAAATTTTTAAATTAGTTCAACTTATAAATTCTCAAAATATTAAAACTTTATATTTTGCTGATAATTTATATAAAAAACTAAATCTTCAATCACCTCTCGAACTTCTCAAAATTTATCTCTCAAACTATTATTTTATTCCTACAGAATTAGGTAATTTTATAAATAGTTCAGCAATCGAAACAAACAAAATTCTCGAAGCTCGAGGTTTGCAAACTAAACAAAATGGAATTTGGATTTTAACTGAAAAAGGTCGCAATTTCGCGATCGAAGTTCAAAATGGCTCTTTTCTTCAAATTAAATGGAATCTCAAAGCAATTTCTGAATAAACCTTAATTTTATTTTTCAACCTCATCTGAATTTTGATTGCGATGAGGTTTTCAAGACTTTGCCAACTTCATTATTTCGTTTTACTGGATTTAAATTTGCCAACCAGATTTCACCTTTATAAGCCATCATTTAAACTATCCTCTAAAAGCATACTCTCTTTATAATCACTTTTTGCAGTTTGTTTCACAGCTTGAGCAATTCGACTCTTTTTTTGACTTTTAATATTTTCTGCATAAAATTTAATCGAATCGCGAATAATCTCACTCTTATTCTTTTTTAAATAAAAAGCTAATTCTGTTAATAATATTTCGATATCATTATCTAATCTTGCTGATATTACCATTTTAAACTCATTTTATTTGTAAAATTGTCATACAATTATACAAAAACATCAAAATAGATCAATAAAGTGAAATTCTGATTCTGAAAAGTAACAATTAAAAAAGTAAAAATGTATTTATAGAAATGTAGGGAATGGTTGCTAACCATTCCGCAAAAATTAAAAGGAGTTTTTTATTTAGTTTCAGTTGTTATTGCGACAATAACACCAATGATAGAGGCAATTATTTTAGCTTTTTCATTCTCTGTTTTCTTCTCAAAATTTGAATTTGCAGAGTTAGAATTTATTTTTGATTCCATTTTGAACTACTAATTAAATCAATTAAGTTTATCTAATTGTTGCTAAAAGTTGTTCAGTATCGATATCTTGACCCTCTTTAACATTGATATGAACAATCACACCATCTCGAGGAGAAACTATATCAATTTCCATTTTCATAGATTCAATAATAATAATTTTTTCATGTTCAAGAACTCTATCACCAGCTTTTTTAAGCACTTTCCAAACTTTGCCCGGAACTTGAGAAAGAATATGTTCAGTTCCTTCAAAAGATGGTTGAGAAGAATCTGTTTGAATAACAAATCCACTTTCAGCTGAAATAATTTCTTTAATATCTATTTGTGCATTAGCACCTTCGACAACTGTTACATTATAACTTTGACCAGCTACATTTACTGTAAATACTCTTGATTTACCTTTTTTACTCATGCTTTTATCCTCTTTTATTTCTTTAGTTTTTTCATCTGATAATTTTCTAATTTTTAATTCGCCTTCACCTTTTAAGAATTGAATACCTTTCATATCACAAGAAGCTGTAATAAATAAATTCTCTTCAGTTGTTTCAAGACCATTTTCTTCAAGCATTTGCCAGAAATGGGCTATAGATTTTTTAGGATCTCGATCGGCGATAACTAAAGCTTCATCTGTTGTTGGACTTAATTTAAGTTGCTCTTCAGCTATTTTAATAATTTCTTGATCTGGTTCAACTGGAGTTTTACCGAAATAACCTAAAACCATTCGACCATAACCGGGAGCTATTTTTTTCCATTTACCGAACATTACATTATTTAGAGCTTGTTGAAAATAAAATTGAGAAACAGGTGTAACAGAAGTGCCATAGCCACCTCGTCGAACGACATCTTCCATTTCAAGAATAGCTAAAGGAAATTTATCAAGAATATTATTATCTCGCATCATTTGAGTATTAGCAGTTAATGCTCCACCAGGCATTGGAGAAAATGGAATAAGAGGAGAAACTTGAATAGCTTCAGGCGGAATAAAATAATCTTTTAAACATTCATTTAAGACTCGTTCAGATTCAAGAATTTTATATTTATCGAGACCTAAATCGAAATCAGTACCTTTTAGAGCATGAATCATAGTTAAAATATCTGGTTGGCTTGTTCCACCTGAAACAGGAGATTGAGCTAAATCGATACCATCAACACCAGCTTCGAGAGCAGATAAATATGAGGCAACAGATACACCAGCAGTTTCATGAGTATGAAGTCTAATATGCATATCACGACCTAATAATTTTCTAGCCATTCGAATAGTTTCACCAATTTTTTTAGGATTTGCAGTTCCAGAAGCATCTTTAAAAGCAACAGAGTCAAATTGGATACCTGAATCTAAAATAGCTCGAAGAGTTTTTTCATAAAACGGAACATCATGAGCACCTTCACAACCTGGAGGTAAATCCATCATCGTAACAACAACTTCATGATTCATGCCATATCGTTTAATAGCTTCAGAAGGAAATCTTAAATTATTTACATCATTAAGTGCATCAAAATTTCTAATAGTCGAAGCACCATATTTTTTAAATAATCTCATATTTAAATCTATAACTTCACTTGAACCGACATCTAATCCAACATAAGAAACACCTCTTGAAAGAGTTTGAAGATTAGCATCTGCACCTACTATTTCTTTGAATTTAGACATCATTTTGAATGCATCTTCTCTAAGATAAAAATAGAGAGTTTGGAATCTTGCTCCACCGCCAAATTCAAAATGAGTTATTCCTGCTTTTCGAGTTGCTTCAACTGCTGGAAAAAAATCATCCATAAGAACTCTACCACCAAAGACAGATTGAAAACCATCTCTAAATGTTGTGTCCATGACATCTATATATTTTTTAGCCAATATTTTGCCTTTCTAAATCTAGTCTATTTTTTATAATTATATCGCTTTTTTCAATATAGCTTTTATGTAGGTTCAATAATAAAATATAAGAAAAACAATAAACTTATTAAACTTATTTAAGAATTAATAATATATTTGTAGAAAAATCTAAATATAAATCATTATCGAAAAGTTTTAAAAAATTTTGAAATTCAATTTTGCTATATTTTACTTTTTCATTTCGAATTTCATTAAATTTATTTTCAAGATTTGTTTTAGACAAAATTGCAATAAAAAGAGATTCTTCAAAATTTTGATTATTATCGATTACTCCATAAAGTTCTTGTTCAAGAATTTTATTAACAGATATATTTTTTTGAGAATTTTTTATAAAATAGTTTGAAATAATTTCAAAAACTTCACCTTGCTCATTAATATTAAGTAAAGTTAAAAAACCTGAAATATTTATATCTAATTTTATATCAAAACTTTCAAGTTCTTTAATAGTTTCTGGAATAAATATTTTAATATTTTGATTATTTAGTTTAAAAAATAGATTTTTAAAATTTGGCAAAATTTCTGAAACCTCATCACCGCGAATAAAAGTCTCATTGTTTGAAGTAAAAAAATAGAGTTTAGGCAAATTGATATTTTTGCTTTTTGCCAAGATTCCAAGTTTAGTATTATTTATAAATATATTTTCATGATTTTTATAATTTAATTTATTTAATTTTTCTAAGAAAAGCTCTTCAAAAGATATTTTTCGATATTTAATTGCAATAAATTTGCCATTATCAGATCGTTTGACAATTTCAAGATTTTTTAGATCAGCGGAACTATTTTGACGAGAATTTATCTCAAATATTTCAACAGTTGAATTTGTATCGTTTTTATTAAATTTTTGAATTTTGTGATTTGTTGTTTTAATTTTAATATGAATCTGTTCTGAAATATCGCGGATTGCGGAATCTCGAGCTTCTCGTTCATTTTCACCGTTACCGTAACCTATAATCTCATCGCTATGTTTTTCGAGATTACCATACCAAACGGGATATTTTATATTTTGAGTTGAATTAATCGATGAGGTTGAAATATTATTTTCGCTACAACCAATTAAGAATATAGCTAAATATATATTTTTAAATCTCATTTGTCTTTAATTTTAATTTTTCTATAATTTTATGTTTAATAAAAAGTAAATTTTTATAAATATCTTTCAGTTCATCGAAATTTGTAGAGTTAAAAGTTTTGCTAACAAAATATTTATATTTAGAATCTTCAATTTTTTCAAGAATTACAAAATTCCAATTTTGACCAATAATATAAGCACCTTTTATATTTTTCCACTGATTTAATTCAACTCCAGAAATCAATTCAGCAACTAATTGAGGTTCAGGATCAGCGAAATCTCGACTTTTTTTGAATTCTTGAATAAAAAATAGAGGCTTTTTTGCCTGAAAAATTCCGTTTGCAACAACAAAATCGGTTGAACCTTTTAAGATAAATTTATCAGTCTCATATTTTAATTGTAATTCGTAAAAATCTCTAAATTCAAGTTCAATAGATTTAAATTTAATTTTATTCAAAATAGGAGATATTAAATTGATTTTTAACTCCTCTTCGTTATAACTAGAAATAAGATCAATATTTTCGTCAATCAAATTTTTTAAAAATATATTATCAGATTCTAATAAATCTAAATTATTATCAAACCAATTTGAAAATTTTGTTTTATCAATTTTTTTATTAATATCAAATAAATTATCTAAATCTTCAAAACTTATTTTAGAAAAAGAGTAATTTGGAATATTATTGTGTTCTCGTTCGAGAATTGCGATTTTATCTTTAAGTTTCTGAATTTCTAATTCAAAATTAGACATAGATTATCTCTTTTTTATAAATTTAAATTTTTGTTTCCATCAATTTCAGGAGTTTGTCGATAACGATCACCTTTTTTACTAGATTCGTCAAGAACATTTCGTTGAACACGATTATGAATTGCTTCAATATTTTTTTCGCCAGATAATATATCTTTCATCAAATAGTATGAAAACATTCTATGACCTCGTTTATCAAACATATTTGAAAATTCGTTTTTGCCACCTGCTGTAATAACAGCCATTCGTTTTTTATCAAATTCAGTTGAAATATCTCGAGCATAAATTCCAGCGACACCTTTACCTTTAAAAAGAGTTTCATCAGTTTCAGCACCAGTTCGACCAGAAAAACAGCTATCTACAAATGCAATAACTTTATTAGCTTTAGAATCAGTTAAATTTTTATATATTTCGTCAAGTTGAAGAGCTTTATCATCGGCGACATAATCAACAAATTTATCTTGAGGCAAAATATAGGCTTTACCGTTAGCATTTGGAACACCATGACCGCTATAATAAAAATAGATAGTATCACCAGTTTTGATATTTTCTTTCATTCTTTTAAGCGAATCTTTTATAGCTGTTGTTGTTGCATCTGTATCTACGAGCAAATATATATTTCTTTCAGGAACTCCGAGCGAGTGTGAAACAACTTTTTTGAACATTTCGCTACTTCGTTTTGAATATGGAACATAATCTGTATCGCGATATTTCTCTACACCAATAATAAATGCCCATTTTGTATAATCAGTTTGAGCTTTTGGTGATGAGGTTAAAATATTTGGTAAATCATCATTATATTCAGAATCTATAAATTGACTTTTATCAATTTTATAATCTTTTAAATTTGCACTTTGAATCGTTAGCTGTTTATCGATACCAGAAAAATTAACGGAACTATTATTTATAGAAACTTCAATTTTTTCAGCTTTTTTAAATGAATTATCAAAACTGGCAATATGTTCGTTAAGTGAAATATTTTGAAGCGAAATAGTCGAATTTATAATTTCAAAATTAACTTTTGGCAATAAACTATCTTTATTGTTATATATTTCTTCAGCATTTTTTGGAGAAATTTTAAAAGTTACACTTTTTGAGTAAGTTGAGTTTTTAGATTTTATATCTGCAAGTAAAATTTCACTATCTGGATTATAATCTTTTGGAATAATTCCAAACTCACCAAAAATATCGCTAATTGCATATTGTGTCGCAATTGGGACTATTTTTGCTATAAATTCTTTATTAACTTGATTATTAACTGATTGCAAAATTTTAATAATCTCATTTCTATGTTCAACCTTTTTTCTATATTCCTCTTGAATATCTCTAATTTGAGATTCTCTAGCATCAACCACTTTTTGAACTCGTTCGCGAAATTCAACTGTTTTTTCAAATCTACCTTGTTGAAGCTTTTCAACTGCTGGAAGTTCAGGAGTTACAATCTCTTTTGGAACTTCAGAAATAGCATTAGGATTATATTTTATAAAATAATTTATATGTTCTTGAGTTCTATTTGATAGAGCTTCAAAAGGCTTTTTAGAAAAACCAGCACTTTTTAAATTTGGCTTTTGAGAATATTCAAAAAAAGCATTTTCACGATCATTTTTAGCTATTCGATTTTCATCTTGATTTTTTATAAACTTATTTTTAGCTGTTTGACTATTTGAACCTCCACAACCTGAAAAATTAATTAACGAAGCAACAACTATTGATAAAGAAAATTTTTGACTCATTTTATATAACCCCACTTTTGAAATTTATTTTGTAATTTTAACTCGTTTTGAAAAGCTAAAAAATAGAGATATTCAGGAGCTAAATCCAAATCGTCGCTCCAAATTATAGTATAGTTTATTTTAAAATCTTTAAATATATTTATATCTTGTAATTTATGAAAATTCTTTAATTGTGTTGAAAAGATAAAATCTTTTAAATCAATAAAACCAATTTTATCATCGCTAAAAACAGTTTTAATTATATATTTTTCGATATAATCTGCACTTTTTATATACAACATATTTTAAACCAAAGGCTTAATTTTTTTATATTCACCTGTTGTTTGCATACTAAACCAATTGGCTAAAAGCTCATTGTGATTATCTTCAGCCCATTCAACAACAAGCCCTAAAACTTTGGATGGCACTTTACCATCTATAACTCCTAAACTATTAATATCGATAGAAGCTTTATGATTGTTATATTCTACATGAAAATGCGGAGGCACATGCTCATTAAAATACATATAAATTTTAATACCTAAAAATCTACTAATTTCTGGCATTTTATATAACCCCACTTTTGAAATTTATTTTGTAATTTTAACTCGTTTTTGAGATACCTCATCGTCATTTTCCTGCTACGATACGGGAATCTATTTTGAAGTTTTTTGGATATTCGGGTCAAGCCCGAATATGACGGAGGAGAAAACTGCCCGAATATGACGGAGGATAAAACAGCCCGAACCGTCATTCTCGTGTTTGACACGGGAATCCATTGCAATTTATTTGTTTCGTTTGCTTTGAGTTTGTTCTTCATATCTAAAAATAAATAAGAACTTTTGGGACAAGCCCGAAAGTTAATAGATAAATAGATAAGAAAAACTTATCTTACATAACGATCGAAATCATCATAGCCATGATCGTAGTTGCCGACACATCCACTGCCTAAACACAACAATCTCCATCTTACACAACGAACGAAACTATTATAGATCTGATAGTTGCCGTTGCCAACCCCATCGTAGAAATTCAAACCCCTTGAAAAGGAAGTATAAGATTCACTTATAAATAAATCAGTTGTTGTACTTATAGTTGATGACCAATACCAATCTTTTTGCATATTTCTAAATTCTCTTTTGTGTTGATAAGCAATCCACAACTCTTCAATTGTTGGGAGTCTCCAATCAGAAAAACCTGCAAAATTAAGATCTTCACAATAAGACATAGCATTGTCCCAATTCATCTGTTTTGGTAAGTCAGCATCTTGAAACATTAGGTTACCAATTGTTATAGTTTTAGAAGCTATTTCTATTTCTCTTTTTTCTCTTGCTAATTGTTCTTCAGCTTTTTCTCTTGCTAATTGTTCTTCAGTTTTCTTGCTAATTGTTCGGCAAGTTTTATTTTTGGGGTTAATTTAAATTCTGGAATATTTGCAATTTGGGTTGCACTTAAACTAGCAATAAAACTTAAATAATCTTTATAATCTATATATTCTATTAGATTTTCTCGTTTTTCAGGAGAATATTTTTTCTCAATATAAACTCCATAAGCTTCAAGCTCAAAATAGCTGTAAGCTTCATTTTTTCCAACAAAAACTCCATTTTTGATAAATATGGGATCGTGATTTGAAACATTATAATCTGCTTTTAAATTTATAGATAAAAATATTATAATTAATATATAGATAGGTTTAATCATTTAATGTAATCCAATTTTGAAATATATTTTGCAATTTTATCAAATTATGTGAATCGTTCTCGTTTTTCTTTTCTTTTGCTAATTTTAGTAATCAATAATCCAAAACAGCTCATAAAAATTTTTTGTTATAATTTCTTCGATTAATTTGTCTCTTTAAGGCTTACCAAGTGCCTGTTGATATAACTCGAGACCTTTAGCAATAAGGGTCTTTAGCAATGTTAGGTTTTAAAGAGATAAATTTAGAAGAGTTGTATCAACGAAACTTGGTAACTTTCCAAATTAACTCTTCACCAAAAATAAATTTATTCTTTAAATTTTTTAATACCAGATTTTAATGATTGAACTTATAAAAATATCTCAAGCCAAAATAGGCGATGAAGAACAGTATGTCGTTTCAGCACGAGATTTATACGAAAAATTAGGCATAAAAAAAGACTTTTCAGATTGGATTAAAATTCAAATTCAACGAGGGTTTTTTGAGGAAAACATCGATTTCGTTACTGTCCCCCTAAAAGGGGAGAGTGAAAAAGTAACACTTTACAGCAATGGTTTGTATCGAAATGAAGTTCGAAGTCATTCAGTTGATTACATTCTAACTCTTGATACGGCTAAAGATTTAGCAATGATTCCTGAAAGTCGCAAAGGTCAAGAGGTTCGAAAATATTTTATTCAAGTCGAGAAAGAATATCAAGCAATTATCGATATAGTCCGGAATCAAATTCCAGAACCTTTAACCGAAAAAGCAAATTGTTGGGGAAGTATTCGATTAGATGGAAAAAAAGGAAGATTAACTTTCACAGATTCTATTCAGCTATTTATAAAATATGCTAAATCTCAAGGTTCTCAACATAGTGAAAACTATTACCATCTTTTTACAGATAACATTTATCTTAAATTAGGTTTTCTCTCTTCAAAAAAAGATCTAATTCAGCTTAAAAAAATGAAAAAAGAGACTGGTTTTAACTTTCGAAATATTCTTTCAACTTCTGAATTAAGTTTAATTTCTATTGCTGAAATTAACAATTGCACAAATTATAAATGAAGAGATAGAAAAAGAGACTTCATATAAAGATATATTTATAATTGCACAAACTCAATTAATAAAATATGCTGAAGCTGTCAAACCAGCTCTTCCAAATCCAAAAAACATTTTAGATTTCGATAAAAACTTATTTACTGAATTAGAATAAAAATAAAATTCCTTTCTCGTGCCATTACACGGGAAACCCTTTTGATCGTTTTTGTTATAATTTCTCACAATTAATTTGGAGTCTAAATGAAATTATCTGTCAAAGCTACATTAAAACAATTAAGTTTAACAAAAAAAGATTTTTCTATAATTGCTGGTATAACTCCCGAATACATGAGTAAAATAGGGAACGAAATAGATGAATTGCCTATTTATATAAAAACAATTATTCAATTATTAAAATTAGTAGATGAAAATAAAAGATTGGAATACATTCAAGATAGATTAAAATAGCTACAATAATTAAGATGTATTTAATAATACAAACTATATAATCGCTCCAATCAAGTAGAAACTGCAATTTCTATTTGAAAACTTGAAAGGAGTATTACATGGACTCCAATATTACCACAAATTTAATTGAACTTATAAAAATATCTCAAGCCAAAATAGGCGATGAGGAACAGTATGTCGTTTCAGCAAGAGATTTATACGAATACCTAGCTGTCAAAAGAGATTTTTCTACTTGGATAAAAGGTAGAATTGAAAAATATGGCTTTCTTGAAAATGAAGATTTTATAAAATATACCGTTCCCCAAAACGGGGGAACGGGAAATCATGGGCTTTTTGAATGGCTCGGATAAAATCAGTAATTATTTCTTAACTCTTGACATAGCTAAGGAGTTAGCAATGATTGAAAACAATCCTATTGGTCGTAAGAGTACGAAAATATTTTATTCAAGTCGAGAAAAAATATCGTGAATTACGAATAGCGGAATCAATTCCAGAACCTTTAACCGAAAAAGCAAATTGTTGGGGAAGTATTCGATTAGATGGAAAAAAAGGAAGATTAACTTTCACAGATTCTATTCAGCTATTTATAAAATATGCTAAATCTCAAGGTTCTCAACATAGTGAAAACTATTACCATCTTTTTACAGATAACATTTATCTTAAATTAGGTTTTCTCTCTTCAAAAAAAGATCTAATTCAGCTTAAAAAAATGAAAAAAGAGACTGGTTTTAACTTTCGAAATATTCTTTCAACTTCTGAATTAAGTTTAATTTCTATTGCTGAATTAACAATTGCACAAATTATAAATGAAGAGATAGAAAAAGAGACTTCATATAAAGATATATTTATAATTGCACAAACTCAATTAATAAAATATGCTGAAGCTGTCAAACCAGCTCTTCCAAATCCAAAAAACCTTTTAGATTTCGATAAAAACTTATTTACTGAATTAGAATAAAAATAAAATTCCTTTCTCGTGCCATTACACGGGAAACCCTTTTGATCGTTTCCGATCACAGATTACTTTCAATTGATTATAATTATAAAAATAAGAAGAAAGGGAAAAATGGAAGAAGCTCAAATTTTAGATAAACACGGAAATCCCGTTGAACCATCATTTTATGAAAGACTCTTTTTTATCGAGAGATTTTATAGAAAACATAAAAAAAGTATTCTCGGTATAGTATCAGTTTCTGTTATTGGTGGATTAGGTTATGGAATAAATTCATTTTGGCAAGATTATCAATTAGATATTATAAATGAGGCTTATTATAATTACTCACACGATATTGAACCTGAAAAAAACCTCGAAATTATTGCTAATAAAAATGAGAAACTTTATTCTTTGATTAAATTTTCTGAAACTATAAAAGCTGGTGGAGAGATTCAAACTGGAAATCACAGAATTTTAAAAGATATTGCTGAATTTCAAAAATTATCAGAAAATCGAGATAGTGTTGGTTTAAATAATTATAGTTATAAAGATGGAGCGATTTATAGAGATTTAGCAATAGTTCTCGAAGCTTACTCTTTAATTCAAACTGGTAAAAATGTTGAAGCAAAAGATAGACTTGCATTTATAGAAGAGACCTCATCTCTAAAAGATTTAACGAACTATTTAAACCATTTCGGAGTTGTTTCGACTAGCAATATAAATAATAGTCAAATCGTTCCAACACTTCCAATAAATCTACTAGATATAAAAATAGAGGGAGTTAATGGCTCTGCAATTAAATAAAACTATTTTTATAGTTTTACCTGCAATTTTTTTAGCCTCTTGCTCTTCAAAACAATATTTTGTTCCTGAAGAGTCAAAAGTTGAAAAAGATCAGCAATTGCATTTTTTATATAATCATAATAATATAAATTATCTTGGATATGATGAGGTAGTTTTATCAAATGGTTCAAAATTTAATAAAAATGGACTTGAAATAAATAGTTCTCTTAAAAATATAGATAAAAGAATAGAAGATGCTATTGTTTGGAGTGAAAAAAATAATCAAATTGCCTATTTAACTTCAGAAAATATTATCGCACTCTTTGATAAAAAAAGTGGAAAAACTATATTTAAAAAACGATTAGAGGAAGTTCAATCTTTTGATAGAAGAGTTCCGAAACCAGTTTTTGATGGTGAAAATATTTTATATTTTTCTCTTGATGGCAAAATTATAGTTATCTCAAAAAATGGTGAAAAAATTCTACGAACTTTTTCAATTGGAATCGGTCGAGATTATAGCAATATAATTGATTACAGTCTAACTCGAGATCATTTTATCGCTGTTTCTCATCGCGAAATTGTTTCTATTTCTGATATTGGCGAATTTCGTGAAGAACTAAATATTCGTGGAGCTGTTTTTAATAAAAATAGTTCTATTTTTTATATAGTTACTAAAGATGGCGAAATACTTAAATATAACTCAAAATTAGTCATTCAAGATCGAATTAAGTTTCCATTTGCAAGATTTATCTCTTTTGGAATTCATGAAAATAAAATTATTTTAATTGAATCAAACGGCTATATAATAGAACTCGATGAAAATCTTAAAAACTATAAAGTATTTAATAGTGAATTAGACTCTGAAAATTGCTTTTTTGCAAAAGATAAATTTATTTGCGATGAAAAAATTCTCAAATTACCTCTTTGATATTGGTTCGACTCGAGTTAAATGGCTTTTTAATGGTTCAATCACAACAATTTTAGTTAAAGATTTTGATCCAGAAAAATTTCAAACTGAACGAATTTATTATTCAAATGTAAATCCAATTTTAAAAGATAAATTATCAAAATTATCTAATTGGATTAATATAACAGAGCTATTCAAAACTGATACAGAATATAAATGGCTTGGAACAGATCGAAGAGTTGCAATTTATGGAATTAAAAACGGCATTGTTGTTGATTTTGGCACTGCAATAACTATTGATATAGTTAAAAATAGTTTTCATAAAGGTGGCTATATTTTATTAGGCTTAAAAAAATATTTCGATGAAGTTGAGCAAACTTTTCCACATATCAATTTTTCTAAAAATTCAGAAAATTGTGAATGTGATAAATTTCTGCCTAATTTATCTGCTTGTGCAATTCTTTGCGGTTATATAACTACAATTACTAATTTTTTAGAAAATTTAAAAAAGAGTATAGTTTAGAAATTATTGCAACTGGTGGCGATTCAGAAATATTTCAAAAGTTAAATAAAAATTTAAATATAAAATTAGACAAAGAACTAATTTTTAATAATATGATAAAAATATTAGAGGATAAGAATAAAAATGATGAATTTATTTAATGATGTTGATGATTTTTTGCATGGTAATCCAGAAGAAAAATTCTTCGAAACAGTATTTCATGCAAATAGAGATATAGTCTCAATGGAGTTAGCAAAAATATTAAAAAGTTTCGTTGTTATGGAGCTATTACTTGAGGAAAAAGTCGGTGATAACTACGAAAAATTAGTTGCTGATTTGCTAAATAATTTTGATTCTGAAAAAGCTGATGAAATTGAAATGAGACTCAAAAATTTATATATCGAAAAAATGGGAGTTATTCTATCTCAAAGTGAATAATTTCGCTAAATTTATAGCTTTAATTATATTTTTAACTCTGTTTTTAAATGCTAGAGTTACTCAACAAAAATGGGATAATCAATATGAGGTTTCCCTTAAAAAAGATGTTCCAGTCGAATTTAAAATTCAAGATAAAATCAGAGAAAAAAAATTCAAGATTTATTGGACTCTTTTTATAAATAAGGGACTAATTGTCATCGCAAATTTAGATGGTTATCCATATCAATTTGTTTTATATAAAGAAAATGGTTTAAATAATTTTAAAATGGAATTAGCAAAAGCTGGAAGTTTATTATTAGTTGAATTGCAAGATTTTATTCAAGATTCAAAAGAGGCTAAACTTAAAATTATGTTTAAAAATAGCAAATCTGAAATGGTAAATCAACAAAAATAACTATGAGAAGATTGCTAAATATCTTAATTTATGAAACATATATTAACTATTTCTAAAAGAATATTCTTATATTCATAATTTTTTTGATACAATTCATGAGTGAATCAAGCACTCTTAAAATCTATATTTTAAAAACTATTTAATTATTTATATTAAATTAGTTCTTGATATAAAAATCTCAAAGTAAAGGATTGGAGTTGAAGAAACAACTATTATCTCTACTTGCTGTTACTTCTGTAACATTTGCAACAGAAGGTTACCAAAATAATGATATTCTCATTTCACCAGAAGAGGCTATTAAACTTATTGGTCAGCCAAATGTTATGTTTGTTTCTGGAGACAGTGAAGATGTCTATAAATTAGGACATATTCGAGGTTCTGTTGAAATGTATGCTCACCACTTACATCATTCAGATCGTCTTGGAAATCTCCACTGCGAACCATTATTCAGATGTGTTGATGATGCTGAAAAATTTATTAGTTCTAAAGGTATCTCAAATGATACTCTTGTTATAGCTTATGATGATTTTAAAGGTCCTAATGCTACTGGGGTCTATCATTTTTTTATTCGTATGGTCATAAAAATGTAAAAATTCTTAATGGTGGTAGAAATGCCATTATAGAACTTGATCCAAATCGAGATGCAGTTGAAAAAGCTAAAAATGAATTTAGAGAAATTAAAAAAGAGGCAAAAACTCTATTGAAAGATTATAAAGATGCTAAAAAAGCTCTTAAATCAGGTTCAATAACAGCTGAAGCTTTTGCCGAATTAGAAACAAAATCTAAAGAAGCATCAAAACGAGAAGCTGAATTTGAAGCTAAATTAAATGACATGGAATCAAATCTCCTTGTTGTTAAAGGCGATGAAAAAATAGAAGCTAAAGAATATCACATTGATCCAACTAAAATTGATACAACTTATCTTGCAACTAAAGATGAGGTAAAACATGCAGTTGATGATATTTTAAAAAATGGTGATAACTCTCAATTTAGAATTGTTGATACTCGAGGAATTGCTGAAATTATTGGCGAAAGAAAAATGGATAATGTTGCTCGTGGCGGACATATTCCAGGTTCTAAATTATTAGAATGGAAACATATTTCTGATGCTGATAATAAAAAATCTTTTAAAAATGTTGAAGAATTAAAAGAGGCTTTTTCAAGATTTAATATTGATACAAATCATACTGTTTATGCCTACTGTCAAGTTGGCACAGGTCGAAGTTCTGAAATTATCACAGCTCTTCAATTACTTGGTGCAAAAGATGTAAAAATCTTTTCTGGTAGTTGGGATACTTGGGGTAATGATATGAATATGCCAATCAAAAGATAAATGGAAACAAGAATGAAAAGAAGAGACTTTTTAAAACTTTCAGGTGTAACAGCTACTCTTGTAGCATCTCAAGGTTCTCTTTTTGCCAAAACAGAAGTAAAATCTTTTGAAAATGGCAAAGAGGGTTATAACAATAGTACATATACTGAAGATATGTATCGAAATGAATTCTCATTCACATATGGCAAAAAAGAGGAACACGGTTTTGCTTATCACTGTGTTAATTGTCAAGGCAATTGTGCATGGGAAGTTTGGTCTCATAATGGTGTTGTAACACGAGAAAATCAATCAGCTAAATATCCTAGTATAAATCCTTTTATTCCTGATTTTAATCCTCGTGGTTGTAATAAAGGTGTTCAACATTCACAAGTTATGTATGAAAAAGATCGTATTTTATATCCTATGGAACGAGTTGGACAACGAGGTGAAGGTAAATGGAAACGAATCTCGTGGGAAGAAGCTGGAACAAAAATAGCTGAAAAATTATTTGAAGTTCTTTCTGATTCTGAACGAGGTCCAGATAAATTAATGGTTCATGCTGGAACAGGTCTTTTAACAGAAGGACGACGAGGAGCACCATTAAGATTTTCTACTCAACTTGGAGCAGTTAGAATTTATCCATCATCTTATTTAGGTGATATGTTCTCTGGTGCCGCTGTTGCTTATGGCGAAGGAAATTTAGGTTGCACATACGATTTTATGTATAGTGTTAATACTGCAATTTTCTGGGGTGGAAATCCATCTGTTTCTCGAATTCCTGATGCCCATTTTGTTTGGGAAGGCAAATATAACGGTGCTAAAGTTATCGTTATTACCCCTGAATTTAATGCTTCTGCAAAATCTGCTGATTTATGGATTCCTATTAAAGCTGGTTCTGATAATATTCTTGCAATGAGTGTTATGCACACTATATTAAAAGAAAAAATGTATAAACCTGAATTTATTAAGCTTTATACAGATTTACCATTTTTAATTGATATTGAAACTAAAAAAATGATTCGTCGTTCTGAAATTGAACATGCTCATAATGATGAAGATCATCATAAACATGAAGAACAATTCTATTGTTGGAATGAATCAACTGGAAATATAGCTTTAATGCCCGGAACTGAAGGTCACGAAATTAGAACTTTAAGACTTTCTGATTTTGGTATTAAGCCAGTTTTAGAGGGTGAATGGACTATTAAAGATATTAATGGTAAAGAGAGAAAAGTAACTACAGCTTTTGAAATGTTAAAGAAAAATGCTGAAAATTTCTCTCCTGAAGCAACTCAAAAACTTACAGGTGTTCATCCTGATGTTACTCGAACTCTTGCTCGAGATATTGCTCTTCCAAAAGTTGTTGAAATTACAACAGGTTTCTCATTAAATAAATATTTTAACGGCATTTTATCGATTTGGAATATAGCTTCACTTATGGGCTTAACTGGACGAATGGGACCTTATGGCGGTTTAAATACTGAAAATGAGTTCCAACTTTCTGGTTTAGGTGCTTTATCTGGTTTTAATGGAAAATATAATCCTAGATTTGGTTCTGGCTTTGTTGGTGAATATGTATTTGGTGATGGTGCTAAAACTTTCGATAAATATTTTTCTGATGAAGATGTTCGACGAGCTCAAAATGGTATGTCTAAAAAAGAACATATGGAAATTATCGATGAACTATTAAATCAAGGAAAACATGATGCTAAAAATATGGAATCTCATAATGGCAATATGTCAAAACCTTGGTGGATTCCTGATACAGCTTTAATTGTTGCAGATTCAAGATTTAGAAGAAATAAAGGTTCAGATTATAGAAAAGCATTTATGCAAAAAACTAAATTCTTCGCCTATGTTGATTATCGTATGAGTGAAACAGCAGTTTTCGCTGATATTTTATTACCCGCTAAATCTCATTATGAAGTTTATGATATTAGAAGTTCTCCAGGTTATCATAGATTTACAAATCTTGCTCAACCTGTTGCTAATATGAAACCAATTGGTGAAGCAATGGACGAATGGAGTATGTTTACTTTTTTAGCGAAAAAACTTCAAGAAGTTGCAACTAGACCTGAAAATATTGCAAAAGCAAAAATTCCTGATCATAAAAAATTTGCAAAACCTGGTTTTCATGATTTAACTATTTTTTATGATGAATTTACAAATACAGATGAAGAGAGTGAAAGTGCTGGAGATGTTCTTTTAGGAACTGACAAAATGGCAGTTGAAGCTGCACTTGAAAAATGCGAACAATATGAACCATGGACAATGGAAAAAATGTATGATGCAGGTGGTTTTTTACAATTAAATGAAAAAGCTGCTCAAACTTCACCACTTTATTCAGATAGACCATATAATTCAAATGAAGATCATTTATATAAAATGAAACCTCTACATACTATGAGCGGTCGTCAAACATTTTATGTTGATCATCCACTTTGGATTAGAATGGGAGCTCATACGAATACAGGTATGGAAGGTATTCGACCTCAAACATTAAGTTATCCTTTTGTTATGATGACTCCACATGCTCGTTGGTCAATTCACTCAAATTATAAAGCTTCACGAATTCTTCAAAGACTTCAAAGAGGTGTTCCATATATTCAAGTTAATCTAGTTGTTGCAAAACAAAAAGGTATTGTTGATGGCGACACAATCAGAATATTTAATGTTCTTGGCGAATTTTATGCAATGGCAAAAGTTTCTTCTTCTTGTCCGCCCGATGGTCTAGTTTTAGAACATGGTTGGGAACCATATATGTATAAATTTAATAAAGGACATAATGAAGTTCTTCCAACAGCTTTAAATCTTCTTGAAATGGCTGATGGTTGGGGACATCTAAAATTTGGTGGTCTTTGGGACGGTAACCAATATGCTTATGATGGTGCTGTCAATTTTGAGAAAGCAAAAATTTAAAGGGGTAAAATAAATGTCTAAACGACAATTAGCAATGGTAATGGACCTCAATAAATGTATTGGGTGTCAAACTTGTACCGTAGCCTGTAAAACTCAATGGACCAATCGAAATGGTCGTGAATATATGTATTGGAATAATGTTGAAACATATCCTGGCAAAGGTTATCCAAAAAATTGGATGGAACTTGGCGGTGGTTTTGATGCTTCAGGTGATATTAAAGCTGGAACTATTCCAAATTTAGAAGCTGATTATGGAGTTCCTTGGGACTATAATTATGAGTCTTTAGCTCTTGGTGAAACAATGCTTCCAAATGTTGAACCAACTTGGGGTCCAAACTGGGATGAAGATGTTGGAACTGGATCTTTTCCAAATGATAACTATTTCTTCTATATTCCTAGAATTTGTAATCATTGTACAAATCCAAGCTGTTTATCGGCTTGTCCAAGAGATGCCATTTTTAAACGAGATCAAGATGGTGTAGTCTTAGTTGATTTAGATCGATGTCAAGGTTATAGATTTTGTATCGCAGGTTGTCCTTACAAAAAAATATATTTCAATCCTAAAATTTCTAAATCTGAAAAATGTATTTTATGTTTCCCTCGAATTGAAAAAGGTCTTCCTCCAGCTTGTGCTCAACAATGTGTTGGACGAATTCGATTTGTTGGTTTCTTAGATGACGAAGATAGTCAAGTTCATAAACTTGTTAATAAATATAAAGTTGCTCTTCCACTTCGAGCTGATTATGGCACTCAACCTAATGTTTATTATATTCCACCAACTGAAGCACCAGTTAAATTTGATGCTGAAGGTAAAATTATTGAAGGTTCAAATCGAATTCCAGCTGAAGAATTAGAAAAATTATTTGGTTCTGAAGTTCATACTGTTATTAAAACTATTAAAAGTGAAATTGCAAAACGAAAAGTTACTGGTAAAAGTGAAATTCTTGATTTATTAATTGCTTATCAACATTCTGAAATGTTCAGATTAGATAATAATTACTATAATAATATTGCTAAATCTAAAGGTTTAAATGCTGTTGCACCAGTAGATCAACGATATTTAAAAGGTTTAAATACAAAAACAGTTTCTCATTTTTCTCTTAATGCAGGTGGAGGACATCATTAATGAAAACAGAGTTTTTTAAAATTAAAACTGCTTTTAGTTTTGGATTTTTAGCTTTCACCTCATCAACTCTTTTTGCTGAAAATATTATTGCAACCAAAGTTAATAGTTCTTTTGAAGGTATAGAAACTTCAAATATTATTAAAGACTTGAAATTTACTGAAATTTCAGTTTATCCACAAAAAACGATTGTCTTAAATGATAAATCAGTGGCTGAAAAAAACAGTCAAAATATATCTAAAATTATAAAAGTTTCTGCTATTTATAATGATTCTGATATTGCTTTTGTTATTAAATGGCAAGATAGAACTTTATCAATTCAAGAGGGCTATAAAACTGATATTTATGGTGATGGTTTCGCTGTTCAATTTCCAAAAGATTATTCTGATCCTAAAAAATTGCCTTATATCGGAATGGGTAGCGAAAATCGAGAAGTTTTAGTTCATTTACAAAAAGCTGTTCCAAATATCTATGAACCAAATGGTAATGGTAATGTTGAACTTCAAATTAGTCGCAACAATACAAATTATTTTGATGAAGAATTAAAACAGTTTGATCAAAATGTTTCAAATTTAGCTCGAATTGATTATCAAAAATCTTTTGTTTCAGCAGGTTTTAGAAGTCTCACTGAAATTAAAGATGATTCGGCAAAAGTTGATATGAATATGGTTTATAATCATAATTATGGTTGTTGGAAAGGAACTTTATCTCGAAAATTAAAAGATGAATATATTAATTTAAATTCTCCATCATTTCCAGTTGCTTTTGCAATTTGGGATGGTGATAAAAATAATCGTGGTGGCACAAAATTATTATCAAGTTGGCAAACTGTTACTCTTGATGGTAAAACTGGTGGTGAAGTTCTTGTTTCTGAAATTAATAATATTCAAACTGGCAATTTAGAGAATGGTAAAGCTCAATTTAAAGCAAACTGTATTGCTTGTCATATTGCTGGTGAAATGAAAAGTGCAATGTCTTTTATGGCTCCAGACTTGACAAATATTGGTGGTTATGCTAGTTCTGCTTATATTCGAGAGTCAATAATAGATCCTAATGCTGTTATTGTTCCAGGTTATAATAGAAATGCTCATAAAAATTTTGAGTGGTATCAAATTGTTGATGGCAAACGAATTTCGACAATGCCGTCATTCAGTTGGCTTGACGAAAATATAACTAACGATATTGTCTCTTATGTTCAAACTTTAAAAACTCAAATCAAAGAGGAGAAAAAATAGATGATATCTAAACTTTTATATTTAGCTCCGTTATTATTATCGGCTGTTTTATTTGCAGAACCATCTCACGAAAGTGTAGCTCACACAGAAGTTATTTATATTCAAAAGCCAATTCAATTTTATGATACTGAAGATGAAAACAAAAGTAAAGATCTATTTGAGAAAAAAGGCTTTTTAATTAGCGAAGATTGTGCAATTAAAGGCTCTTTTTCAAGTTGTAATTTAGAATCTTATGCTTGTGGTTTTGAAGGTTGTTGGCAAGAAAATGAACCAGGCATTAATAAACCTGTTCAATTAGTTTTATTTGTTCATGATGATGGTAAATATTATAAAATCGAATTAACTGATGAGGTCAAAAGATATTATCTTGACGAAGGTGTTAATCGAAATGAGATTACTATAATTGGCAAATATAATAAAGCTGAAGATTTCGTCAATGTTACTGAATTTAAAACTCCTCCTCCTCCTTCTAAATCTTTCTTTAAAGGTTGTTTATAATTTATATTTAAAAATATAATTATTTAAATAACTATTTTCCCGTTGAAATAAACGGGAACTAAAATCAATATTTATCAAAACTTCATTTTAATTTTATATCTAATCTAAATTTCATATTTATATTTTGCTTTAGATAAAATACTATTATTTATATAAAAATAGGATATATATATGATTACTTTTAGTGAAATGTTACTGAAATTACAAGAATTTTGGAGTCATCAAGGTTGTTCAATTGTTCAGCCTTATGATATTAGTGCTGGAGCTGGAACTTTTCACCCAGCAACTTTTTTACGAAGTCTTGACTCAAAACCTTGGGCTACTGCTTATGTTGCCCCCTCTCGTCGTCCAACTGATGGTCGTTACGGTGAAAATCCAAATCGTCTCGGCAGTTATTATCAGTTTCAAGTTTTAATAAAACCTTCGCCAGAAAATATACAAGAGTTATATTTAAAAAGTTTAGAATATCTCGGTCTTGATATTAAAAATAATGATATTCGTTTTGTTGAAGATAATTGGGAAAGTCCAACTCTTGGAGCTTGGGGACTTGGTTGGGAAGTTTGGCTTAATGGTATGGAAGTAACACAATTTACATATTTTCAGCAGGTTGGCGGTTTTGCTTGTAATCCTGTTTCTGTTGAAATAACTTATGGCACTGAACGACTTGCAATGTATCTTCAAGCTGTTGATTCTGTTTTTGATATTTTATGGAATAAAAACGGTGTCAAATATAGAGATATACATTATCGCACAGAAGTAGAATTCAGTAAATATAATTTTGAAGTTGCAAATATAGATATGCTTTTTAGTCAATTTGAGCAAAAAAGATCTGAAATTATAAACTGTCTTGATAAAAATTTGCCACTTGTAGCTTATGATTATTGTCTTGAAGCTTCACATACTTTCAATATGCTTGATGCTCGAAAAGCTATTTCTGTTACTGAACGGGCAAATTATATTTTAAAAATTCGTGAATTGACAAAAGCCGTTGCTTCAAAATATATAGAAATTTATGGTTAATCCATATATTTTATATATAAACGAACATTTTTTACACATATATTTTTTAGATGGCGAATATTATTTTGAAGAGAAAGAAATATTAAAAGTTTTTAATTTAAAAGTTGAAAATATAATTAATCTTAGAGAAAAATTAATTGAAAATCGCCATTTTAAAAATCTAAAAATAGCAAATCTCGATAATTCTAATTTTGATAATTTAGTTTTACTAAATAATAGTGGAATTATTAGAATTGCTGTTTTTCTTCAAAAAAATGAGATAGTTGAATTACTTGAAAAAATTGAAAGATCTGAAATTTTAAAAGATTTAAATCGTGAAAATAATGAAAAAAATCGTCTCGATGAGGTTTGGCTTGGAATCGAAACGATTTTAAAAAAACAGTTAAATAATATTTCAGAAAATGGTTCATTAACTGACTTAGAGAAACTGATTTTAATTATAGGTAAATTTGGACGAGAAAAAAATATGAGTAGTTATAAAAAAGAGTCTAATTTTAAACAAGTTGCTATTGATATATTTGAAGAAGCTTTTAAAACAGTGTTGAATTCAACGAAATAAATTGTAAGATGGAACAGCTAACAACTGTTCCATTTTAATTTAAATCTTATCAAAAACTTATCAAAAACCTCATCGAATTACCACTTTTAAACTTAAAAACTAGATAAAAATATAGCTATTAAATTTTTATATTCAATTAAAATAACAGCTATATAAATTCAAATATACTCAAAGAGTCGCATGGTCGGGATTTTTTAGTTTAAAGGCTCTGAAAATATAAATTTAGCATTTCAACATTGAAACCAGATTATATAAACATACTTGATAGCAACCTCATCAAATGCCATTTAAAAATCCAATTAATATATTTATTTAAGCAAACTCTTTAAAATATTGATTTTTTCGATGAGGTCAAATTCAAATATTTTGAAGATTTTTTTTGAAAAGCTCAACTCCCATGAGAGGCAGTTATTCTTTTTTTTGCTATAAACTCATTTATATTTAAGGTTACTAAAAAAGTGCTGTTTTTAGGCAATTTTGACCAATTTTTGATCAACTAATTTTTTTATTTAAGCAAACTCTTTAAAATAGTGATTTTTTCGATGATGTCAAATTCAAATATTTTGAAGATTTTTTTTTGAAAAGCTCAACTCCCATGAGAGGCAGTTATTCTTTTTTTTTGCTATAAACTCATTTATATTTAAGCTATAAAATTGCTATTTTTTAATAGTTTTGCGGTGCAAACGAATTTTTTAAAAAAATTAATAAATATTTTGAATATTTCAAAGTTAGTTTTATTAATTAAAGCTGAACCATATTTGTCTGAATTTGCATCGAATTTCAAAATGCTAATTTTCTTCAAATTAAGTGGAAACTTGAATCGATAATTTAAATAGTTGTGATAAAATCACAAAACTAAAATTTTATAAAACGGAGTTTTCGTTGTTTAAAGATTATTACAAAATTCTTGAAGTTTCGCAAAATGCAACAGCTGACGAAATTAAAATAAGTTATCGAAATTTAGCTAAAAAATATCATCCTGATTCTAATATTCCAAATTTTAATTTTAATGCAATTATGCAAGAAATTAATGAGGCTTATGAAGTTTTAAAAGATGACAATAAACGAAAAAACTATAATTCTCAATATGCAAATGAATTGAATAAAAGTAGAGATTTGAATAATAGAGGTTGATAGCTCAACTTCTCAAAATAAAAATATCTCTCAAAATAGCGATTTTATTATTTGGAATGGCAAAGATATAAAAGATTTTAGAGTTAAACCAAAGGGTTATATGAACTTATAAAGCATTTGTTAAAGCTGGTTTTATTGAAGATGAGTTTGAAACTGTTGCTGAATCAGAAGAGCGACTTGCAAAGTCTGGAATGTTAAATGCATATTTTGGTGTTCAAAATATTAATATGAAATATACAGCTGATAAAACTGAGTTTGATGTTTCTATTAACGGCTTTGCTAATTTTAAAATTACAGTTCCGCGAAATATTGCTCGAGAGTTCAAAGAACAGGTGAAAAGTTTTGATTTTAATTTTGATCGCAATTTGCAACTTGATTCTATTTCAGTATTATTTAATAATCAACTATTTTATGGAAGAGATTTTAATAAAGATCTTTTAGTTGAAAATTGAAAAAGAAAAAGAAAGACTTGAAATTGCTTCTAAAACTATAACAATTGATAATCTAATGTTTCAAGATGCTGAATTGCCAAAAGCTATGAATTGGAACGATGCCTGTAAATATTGCGAAAATCTTCGTCTTTTAGGTTTTTCTGATTGGAGACTCCCAACAATTGAAGAGTTGAAAATTGCTTACCAACACAAATCAAAATTTAGAAATATGCAAGATAATTGGTATTGGTCATCAACTATAAGTAAAAATTATACTTCCTATTCATGGGGATTGTGTTTCGACGTTGGAGATGGCGGCAGCGGCGACATTCAGTACAATAATTATTTGTTTCGTTGTGTGAGATAAGTTTTTCTTATCTATTTAACTATTAACTTTTGGGCTTGTCCCAAAAGTTCTTATTTATTTTAGATACGAAGAACAGACTCAAAACAAACGAAACAAAATAATAAACCAAATTCTAAAAATAAACGATTTATAAATAAAAAGGAATTAATATATAAATTTGATAGAAAATTTAGAAAATATAAATGAGTTTGCAATTATTGGTGCAACAGCTTCAGGCAAAAGCAAACTCGCAATTGAACTCGCTAAAAAATTAAATGGTTATATTTTATCGCTCGATTCATTGGCAATTTATCGCGAAATCGATATCGCTTCTGCCAAACCAACTCACAATGAATTAAGTGAAACTAAACATTTTGGAATCGATGTTTTAAATCCAAATGAGAAATTTGATGTTGTCGATTTTATAAATATATATAAAAATACAAAAAGTGAAGCTGAAAAAAATAGTAAAAAATTAATAATTGTCGGTGGAACAAGTTTTTATTTAAAAAGTTTATTGATAGGTTTTTCGCCTCTTGATAAATTATCTGATGAAACTATTGCTAAACGAGAATATTTAATGCAAAATATCGAAACTGCTTATAATTTTCTGTTTGAACAAGATAAAGAATATGCAATTAAAATTGGAATAGGCGATCGATATCGAATCGAAAAAGCTCTTGATATTTTGATTTCTACTGGTATTTCACCGACTGAATGGTTTTCTCAAAATCCGCCTAAACCAATTATAAATAGAGATATAAAAATCTTTAATTTAATAGGAAATCGCGAAAACTTAAGAGAAAAAATTAGAAAACGAACTGCTGAAATGGTTAAAAATGGACTTATTGATGAGGTCGATAATCTTCAAAAAAAATATAGTCGTGAAATTCAACCTGCAAAAGCAATTGGAATTAAAGAGACTCTTCAATTTTTAGATAGCGAAATTTCTAAAATCGAACTTGAAAATTTAATTGCGATTCATACTGGACAACTTGCAAAACGACAAGAAACTTTTAATAGAACTCAATTTATTAATTTTAATATTCATAATATATTAGATTATTATTAATCTCAAAATATCTCATCATTACTCTTTTTAATTAAAAAGTTAAGAGAAACTATAATTTCAATTATATAAAAACTATAAAAAACAGAATAGTGTAAAATTGTAAAATTTATGATAAAATATATATCGTTGATCATAGTAGCATTTATTAATACAACTAAACATATTGTTATTAAAATGTAATTTTGTTAGATGATGATTTCGATCAATAAAATAATATTTAGCTTTAAGTTATGACAAACTCAACTTTTAATTATCTCAATTAAAAACCTTAAAAGAAAATGAGTGTTATAGCAAAAAGCTAAATCAAGGAGCTTTAGAAAAACTATGAAATTTAATAAACTAGTTTTAATTTCGACATTAGCAACTTCGACATTAGCAAATCTTTCTGCTGATGAAATTACGACTCTCTATCGCGATTCAAAAACTGGAGCTATTTATGATAAAGATGGCAAAGGTCGAGATGAACTTACAGATATAAAAAATGCTCGAGAAATCGAAAAAGAACTTGATGATTTAAATTCGAAACTTGCTGAACTAAACACAAAATATAAATTCTCAACTGTTGAAATCAAATCAAAAGCCGTTAAATTAGATTTTAGTGGAACTCATTATCTTGGTTTTACATCAACAGATTATCGTGGAGATGAAACAAAAGAACGAAAAGACAAATTTGAAACTCGTCGAAACTATTTTCAAGCTAAAGCTCATTTTAAAGAATCTCCAGAATCTTATTTGAGAATAACTCTTGATACTTATGAAATTGATGATTTACAAAAATTTGATGTGAATACTTATAAATTAGAAAACAATGGAACTACATTAACTCCTACTAAAACATCTTATAGCAATGAAGATAGTTATGGTCGTTGGAATGTTATGTTAAAGTATGCTTATCTTTATTTAGATAATATTATTCCTAATACTGGAGTTGAAATTGGTCAAGTTCATCGACCTTGGATCGATTACGAAGAACATCATGCTTGGTGGCATCGTTCGATTCATAAAGTTTATGTTGAAGCTGATGAATCAGCACATTTAACCAATTCTGCTGATTTAGGAGTTAATTTTAAAACTGCGATTCCTGAATTTTCAAGTGAAATTGGCTTATTTAATGGTGAAGGTTATCATTCTCCAGAAAATGGTCGAGGTTTATCTCTTGAATGGCGATTAACTTATCATCCACTTGGAACAGGTAAAAAGAAAGTTTCTCCAAAAGAAGATACTTATGCTGACATCTCATTTTTTGGACAACAAAATAGCGATTTAAGTAAATCTTATGCAAAAGATGCTAATAAAGTTGATCATGATTTTAATTGGTATGGTTTCCATGCTGTTTATAATATGCCTAGTTTTTTAATTTCTGCCCAATATGTATCAGCTGATAATGAAGATTATAAATATCAAGGTAACGGTTTTTCTGCTAATGGTGAAGCAAGATTTGGAGACAAAAAAGAGTATTCTTTAATTGCTAGATATGATAAATGGGTTAGTGATGAACTTTATAACTCAAAAACAAAAGAGGGCATCTTAACATCTTTAGATAAAGATGGCGATAAAAATAGTCTTTTAATAGGTGCTACTTATGATCTCAACAAAAATGTTAAATTCATAGGCAATATGATAAAAGTTGATTATAAAACAGAGGGCAAAGAAACTCTTGATCACTCAAAATATATGCTAACCGCTGAAGTTAAATGGTAAAATATAAGGATTTTAATATGTTAAAAAAGATAGTCGTTACAGCCTTTTTAGGCTCTTTATCACTTTTTGCAGGTGAAAAATTAACTGGTGCAGGTGCAACTTTTCCAGCTCCAGTTTATTATGATTGGGCTTATAATTATAAAAAGGCTACTAGTCATAAAGTTAATTATCAGTCAATCGGTTCTGGTGGAGGAATTGAACAAATTTCAAAACGAACAGTAGATTTTGGAGCAAGTGATGAACCTCTCGATATGGCAAAATTAGATAAAGAAAAGTTATTGCAATTTCCTGCTGTTATCGGTAGTATCGTAATTGTTCATAATATTGACGGTATTAAAGATGAAGAATTGAAACTTTCAAATTCTAATATTGCAGATATATTTTTAGGAAAAATTACAAAATGGAATGATCCAAAAATTCTAGCTGATAATCCAAAATTAAATCTTCCTGATGAAAAAATTACTGTTGTTCGACGAAGCGATGGTTCTGGAACAACTTATAATTTCTCTTATTTTTTAAGTGCTGTTTCTTCTGAATGGAAAAGTAAAGTTGGAACTGGTAAAAGTCTTGATTGGCCAATCGGTATTGGCGGAAAAGGTAATGAGGGTGTAACAAATTTTGTCAAACAGACTCCAAATTCAGTTGGCTATGTTGAAAATGCTTATAAACTTAGTAATAAATTAAGTGGTGCAACTATTCAAACAGCTTCAGGCAAATGGGTAACAGCTCGAGAAGAAAATTTTAAATCTGCTGCGGCAAATGCAAATTGGGATTCAAATAATCATTTTTATCAGATTTTAGCTCTTCAAAAAGGTGATACTAGTTATCCGATTGTTGCAGCTACATTTATATTATTACCACGAGAAAAAGTTGAAACTAACTTATTAGTTGTTGATTTTTATAATTACAGTTTTGAAAACGGTGATCAATCAGCCTCTAAACTTGGTTATGTTCCACTTCCAACAGAAACAAAAAATCTAATCAAATCATATTGGAAACAAAATAATCTAACCCAAAATAATCTAACTAAATAAATATTAAGGCGATATGCACAATAGATATTCTTTAAAAGAGATGTTCTTTGAACATCTCACTCGTTTTTCAGCAATTTTAGTTCTCTTCTTTTTATCTGCAATTTTTATTGTCCTCATTATTAAAGCTTATCCAGCAATTCACCATTTTGGTTTTTCATTTATTACAGAGCAAAAATGGGCTCCAAATTTTGAACTTTTCGGAGGTCTTCCAGCAATATATGGATCATTTATTTCAACTTTAATAGCAATGCTTTTTGCGATTCCAGTAGCTATCGGAATAGCAATATTTTTAAGTGAAATAGCTCCTAAAAGTCTAAAATCACCAATAGGTGTTTCGATAGAACTTTTAGCAGCGATTCCGTCAGTTGTTTATGGAATGTGGGGACTTTTTTATTTAGCTCCATTTATGAGAGATGTTTTTGGAGGCAATGGACTCGGATTATTCACAGCTGGATTAATTTTAGCAATTATGATACTTCCATTTATATCTGCGATTACTAGAGATGCATTAAATACAACACCAAAAATCTTAAAAGAGAGTGCTTATGCACTTGGTGCAACTCAATGGGATGTTATAAAAGATATAATGATTCCATATGCAAAAGCGGGAATCGTAGGTTCTGTTATTTTAGCTCTTGGTCGAGCCTTTGGTGAAACAATGGCAGTAACATTTGTTATGGGAAATGCTCATCAGATTCCAAGTTCAATTTTTGAACCTGCAACAAGTATTCCATCAACACTCGCAAATGAATTTAGCGAAGTAGATAGTGAGTTATATTTATCTTCTTTATATTTATTAGCACTTATATTATTTATAATTAGTTTTATAATTATTGCCTTTGCTAAATTCTATTTCTTAAAAAATAGAGTAAAAAGAAAGAAAAGATTAGTATGACAGCTTCAACTAAAAGAAAAATAATAAATAAATTCATTTTATCGCTTTCAACTCTTTTTGCAATTATTGGAGTAGCTTTTTTATTCTGGATTTTATTTATTTTATTAAAAAATGGATTATCAGCTCTTTCGTTAAATATGTTCATTGAAGATGGAGCACCTCCAGGATCAGATGGCGGACTTAGACATGCAATGGTCGGACAACTTATTTTGGCTATTGGCGCAACTCTTGTAGGAGTACCAATTGGAATTCTTGCTGGAACTTTTGTTCGAGAATATGGTAAAAAAAGTCCATTTGCCGACCTCATCAGAGATTTATCGGATATTATGATGTCTGCTCCTTCAATTGTTATTGGAACTTTCGTTTATGCTTTACTCGTAGCTCCAACAGGCGGTTTTAGTGGCTATGCTGGAATTACAGCACTTGCTATTATGATGGTTCCAATTATTTTAAGAACAACTGATGATATGCTCGGACTTGTTCCAAATTCATTACGAGAAGCTGCAATTGCACTTGGAGCTCCAAAATATAAAATGATCAAAGATGTCGTTTATCGAGGTGCAAAAGTAGGTATTTTAACTGGTATTTTATTAGGAATAGCAAGAGTTGCTGGTGAAACAGCTCCACTTTTATTTACATCGTTTAATAGCAACTTCTTCGAAACAGATTTAGCAGAACCGATCGCCTCTTTAACTGTTACCATGTTTAATTATGCAACTAGTCCATATGAAGATTGGCAAAGTCTCGGTTGGGGTGCTGCTTTAGTTTTAGCTGGTTTTGTTCTCGGTTTAAATATTCTTGGTAGAATCTGGCTCTCACTTAATCATATTACGAGAAAGAAAATTCTCAAAAAACGAAAACGATAAAATAAAAAAAATAGGTATTTATATAATGGCAACAGTAGATAAAATAAATGAAGAAATAGATCTAGAAGTTAAAAACTTTAGTTTTAGATATGCAGGATCAGAGACAAATAGCTTAAAAAATGTCAGTTTGCCAATTGCCAAAAATAAAGTTACTGCTCTTATTGGTCCAAGTGGTTGTGGCAAAACAACACTTTTAAGATCACTTAATAGAATTCATGATTTATATCATGGCAATAAATATTTTGGTGAAATAAAATTTGAAGGTCATAATATTCTTGAAGAAGATGAAGATTTAATTCATCTGAGAATTCGAATCGGAATGATTTTTCAAAAACCAACAGCTTTTCCAATGTCAATTTATGATAATGTCGCTTATGGCTTAAGACTTCAAGGAGTTAAAGACCATAAAACACTTGATATAAAAGTTGCTGAAGCTCTAAAAGGTGGTGCATTATTTGATGAGGTAAAAAATCGTCTTCACGATGATGCCGATTCGTTATCTGGCGGACAACAACAAAGATTATGTATCGCTAGAGCTATTGCCGTTGAACCTGAAATTTTATTATTTGACGAACCAACTTCTGCACTAGATCCTATTTCTACAATAGCAATCGAAAGCTTAATTAAAAGTTTAAAAGATAAAGTTACGATCGTTATCGTTACACATAATATGCAACAAGCTCAACGAATTAGCGATTACACTGCATTTATGTATCTTGGCGAACTTATAGAATTTGGCAAAACTTCAAAGATTTTCTCAAATCCTGATGAAGATTTAACAAAACAATATATTGGCGGTAAGTTTGGTTGATATTTTATTATTAAATATATAACTATTTTAATATAATTTTCTAAATTCTCTTTTCACTACTTTCACTACTTTTTAATTTTGGAACAGTTTTAAACTGTTCCATTCAAGTTACTTTCTGAAATATTTTTTATATCCAAATATCATAGACTATCTGAATCTTTGATAAAAATTTAGTTAAAATTTCCAAAATTTCGATAAATTTATAATATTTTATTTTTACGAAATTAATTATATATTTATATATGGATTAATAATTATGAAAATAGCTAAAATTTTTCCTTTGGAAAATAGCAAATCAATTCATCGTCAATTCAGTGAAACTGAAATCGGTTCTGATAAGTCAATATCTCATCGTTCTGTTATGTTTGCTCTTTTGTCAAATGGCGAAAGCATAATCGAAAATTTTCTTGAAGCTGAAGATACTCAAAATTCGCTTAAAATCGTAGAAAAACTTGGTGCAAAAGTTACTCGAGAAAATGGCAAAATTTTTATCGTTTCAGATGGTTTAGCAAAAGAGCCAGATGATATTCTCGATTGCGGAAATTCTGGAACTGGAATTAGACTTTTTTCGGGACTTTTATCCTCTCAAAAAGGTAGTTTCGTTTTAACTGGTGACAAATATTTGAGACGACGACCAATGAAACGAGTTACAAAACCGCTTCGAGATATTGGAGCTTTTCTTGATGGTCGTGATAATGGAAATTTAGCTCCTCTTTTTATTCGAGGAGGTAATATAAAAAGCTTTAATTATAAAAGTCCAATTGCATCTGCTCAAGTGAAATCAGCTTTAATTTTGGCTTCACTTTATGGTGATGAGGTCTCAACTTTTGAAGAGCCTGAACTTTCAAGAGATCACACTGAACGAATGCTTCGTGGAATGGGTGTCGAAATTAAAAATATCTCTGAAACCAAAATCGAAATCACTCCAATTTCAAAACCGCTTCAACCAATTCAGATAAAAGTTCCAACTGATCCATCAAGTGCTTTCTTTTTTGCTGTTGCAACTGCAATTATTCCAAATTCTAAAGCTGTTTTTACTAATATGCTTTTAAATAAAACTAGAATTGAAGCCTATAAAATTTTAAAAAAAATGGGTGCAAAAATTAAATTTATTGTTCGTGAAAGCAAATATGAAGATATCGGCGATATCGTTGTTGAATCTGGCGAATTAAATGGTGTTGAAATTTCAGAAAATATCTCATGGTTAATCGATGAAATTCCAGCTCTTGCAATTGCAATGAGTCTCTCAAAAGGTAAAAGTATTATTAAAAATGCTGAAGAACTTAGAGTTAAAGAGAGTGATCGAATTTCGGCTGTTGTTAAAAATTTAAGAAATTGTAATATTGAAGTTGAAGAATTTAAAGATGGTTTTGCTGTTACAGGCGGAATTTTGCAACCCGCTGTTATTGACTCTTTTGGTGATCACAGAATCGCAATGAGTTTCTCGATTGCAGGTTTAATTTGTGGAATGCGAGTTGAAGATATCGAAGGTGTCAATACTTCATTTCCAAACTTTTTTAATATTCTTTCTGAATTTACAAAAGTAGAATTATAAAATATGCAAAAAATTATAACTGTTCTTAGTGGTGGAATGGATAGTTCATTAACTGCTTATAAAATGCGAGAATCTGGTTATGAAATTATTCCGCTTCATTTTTCTTATGGACAACGAACTGCAAATCGAGAATTAAAAGCATTTAATGATATTGCGGATTCACTTGAAGTAAAAAAAAGATATCACTTGCAATTGCCATTTTTTCTCAAATTGGAATTGGAATTACATCACTAATTGATAATTCTTTGAAATTAAATGAAAATGGTGTTGATCATTCGAAGATTCCTAATAGTTATGTTCCTTTTAGAAATGGAATTATGTTGGCAATTGCTGGAGCAGTTGCTGAAAAAGAGAGTGCAATTGGTATTGCAATTGGTGTCGTTGAAGATGATTCTAGCGGTTATCCAGATTGTCGAGAAGAATTTATTTCGACATTTGAAAAAAGTTTGTATCTCGGAACAAAAGCTGGAAATATAAAAATTTTTCGACCATTAGTTAATTTACAAAAGAGTCAAATCGTATCTGAAGCTATAAAATTAAAAGTACCATTATATTTAACTTGGAGTTGTTATCAACAAGAAAATAAAGCTTGTGGGGTTTGTGATAGTTGCAGATTGAGATTAAATGGTTTTAAAATAGCAGGTGAAAAAGATCCTATTTTATATATAAATTAATTTATTAACCTCATCGCAAAATATAAAAAAAATATAGTTCTGATGAGGTTAATAATATAAAATTTTTTTAATTTTAATAAATAGATCTAATTTCCAACTTCGTCGATAATTTTTTGAATAGCTTCACTATTTTCCATGATATTTTGAGTTATTTTATAAGCACAAAATTTTGGACCACACATTGAACAGAATTCAGCCTCTTTAAAAACATCTTGAGGCAATGTCTCATCATGATATTCTCTAGCTCGATCAGGATCAAGTGCAAGTTCAAATTGACGATTCCAATCAAATTTATAACGAGCATCGCTCATTTCATCATCAATATCTCTAGCACCTTTTCTACCTCGAGCAATATCAGAAGCATGTGCTGCGATTTTATAGGCAATTATTCCTTCGCGAACATCATTGGCATTTGGCAAACCTAAATGTTCTTTCGGAGTAACATAACATAACATACTTGCTCCTTTCCAACCTGCAACAGAAGCCCCAATTGCTGAAGAAATATGATCATAACCAGCTGCAATATCAGTAACAAGAGGTCCTAAAACATAAAATGGAGCATCATGACAATATTCTCGTTCGAGTTTCATATTTCGTTCGATTTGATTCAGTGGCACATGTCCAGGACCTTCGATCATAACTTGAACATCTTTTGCCCAAGCTCTTAAAGTTAAATCTCCAAGAACTTTCAATTCGCCAAGTTGAGCTTCATCACTTGCATCAGCTAAAGCACCTGGTCTCAAAGAATCACCAAGTGAAAGTGAAACATCATATTTTCTACAAATATCTAAAATATCATCAAAAGCAGTATAAAATGGATTTTCTCGATGATAATGTAACATCCAAGAAGCCATTAAACTTCCACCACGACTTACGATTCCCATTTTTCTTTTTGAGACTTCAGGCATCATTCTTAATAAAAAACCAGCATGAATCGTAAAATAGCTAACTCCTTGTTTAGCTTGTCGTTCGATAACTTCGAGCATTTTTTCGATAGTTAAATTTTCGATTTTATTGCCAACATCATGAAGAATTTGATACATTGGAACAGTTCCGATTGGAACACTACTAGCATGAATAACAGCTTCACGAATTTTGTCAAGATTTCCGCCAGTCGATAAATCCATAATCGTATCAGCACCATATTTTTGAGAAATTAGAGCTTTTTCAACTTCACCATTTATGTCACTAGCAAGTGCAGAAGAGCCAATATTAGAATTAATTTTACATTTTGTAGCTAAACCGATAGCCATAGGTTTAAGATTAATATGATTAATATTAGCTGGAATAATCATTCTTCCTCGAGCTATTTCACTGCGAATAAATTCAGCAGTTAAACCTTCAATTTCAGCTACATATCTCATTTCGCCTGTGATTTCGCCCCGTTTGGCATAGAACATTTGAGTTCTCACAGAATCGTTTTGACGAGATTCAAACCACTCTTTTCTCATATTTTCCATTGCAGAAATCACCTTTTAAAGAACTTTGAATTTTTGAAATTTTATCGAGAATCAATATTTTTAAAATTTTATATTTACTGAGTTGCAAAAAGGCTTATAAATTTTATATATTTACTAAGTTTAATTTAAGTCATTTAAATATATATTATTAATAATTTAGTTTGCATGATTTTATATTAAATTTTATATTTAATATTTATAAGTATTTCGTCATGATATAAACATGACGAACAAAACGATGAGGTTGTTTTATTGATTTAAAACTTCACTTGATTCTTCAATTACCTCTAATAGTTCATCTCGAGAATAATCGTCATCAAGAAATTTTATAAATTTACTGAAATTTGAAGATAATAAATCTTCGCCAAATGTTTTATATATAAATTCTATTCCACTTTCAACTAATATCGTTGGACTTATATCCATAAATGAAATAATATGATCTGTATCTATATCATTATGAATTAATTCCGCTTGTTCATTATTTCTTAAAATAAAAAGTGGGACAAATTCAAAATATTTATTTTGATATAAATATTCACTATGCTTATAAATATTATTTCCATAAATACCACTTGCATGATCACCATGAATAAATACAGTTGTATTATTTAAATCTATTGTTTCCAAAAATTTTTTTATCTGATTATCAACATATTGAATAACATTAAAATATCTTTTAACTTTTTCGTTTTTAATAGTCTCAAATTTATCATTTTTATAATCCATAAAAATAAAAGGTTCGTGCGAACTCATTGTAATAATATGTAAAAAATATGGCTTATTTATATTATTTGTTTTTATATAAGAACTTACAAAATTAAAAAGGTCTTCATCAGTTGCTCCCCAAAATTTTTCTTTTAGATTCATTTCATGTAAGCCAAAAAAATTATCATAACCCATTTTTTTATAACTATGTCCGCGATTATAAAATTTTGAATCATTGTTATGAAAAGCAAGAGTTAAATAACCTGCATTGTGTAAAAGTTTGACAAATGAGTTTTCAAATTTATAATATGTTGATTTTATCGCTGGAGTATTCACTAAAGGATAAGTATTATTAATAATAGAAAATTCACTATCTGATGTTCCACCCCCGAGATGGTAACTCATTGCATATTTAAAATATATAGCTTTTTTAGTTAAGCTATTCAAATACTTTGTTACTTCTTCATTATTATATATATAATTAATAATACTAGCATCTAAAGCTTCAACTTGAATTACGATAATATTTTTTTAGCTTTTACAACACCATTTAAATTTTTAACTTCTAAAACATCACCATATTTAAATTCTATTTTTGAAGTATCAGTTAATTTCCAATCAGTTATCTGAAGTGCAAAAAGTCCAAATTTTTGAATTATTTCAATAATTCCAGCCCATTTATCTTGAAAAATATGATAAGGACTATTTTTATTATAAATACTAGTTGATATTAAACTAATAAATATAATAATTGGCATTAAGATTTGAAATTTATAATTTGATTGTAATTTTATATCATGTTGTTTATAAAAAATATATATAATAATTGGAAGATCAATTAAAACTAAAAGTTGTTCAAAATATAAAGGAATTGCTAAATTTGAGACAACTTCACCACCTTCAGAGATATTTCCAATAAGATTCCCAATATATAAATAGTTATGAAAATATTGAAAATAAGTTATATTTCCTAAATAATAAATTGTTTGCAATATAAAAAAAATAGCTAAAAATAAATATTTGTATTTTGTTCTAAAAATTATAAAAAAAGATATAGTTGTAAGTGATAAAGTTAATATAAAGTTATAACTTAAGTTTAAAATATTAAAACCATTAAATGCAAACATGTATGTCAATAATAGTTGTTTTAATGAATTTGCAAATATAAATATATAAAATATCAAATTTTTAAAAGCCTTTCTGATTTAAATTCTTAAATTTTATCGTAAAATTATCGATGAGGTAACTATTTCTGATAGTTTAAAATCTGGTTATATTTTTATTCCGATGGCATAATCGAAGTGAAAATATATAAAACTTAATTTATATAAAATTTAATTAAATTATAAACCTTCAACAAGAGAAGTAATAAATATTTTTTTTACAGTTTGTAAATATTCTACTCGTATATTTATAATATTTTTAAAAAGTTCTTTTGAAATATCAGTTTGAAGTTGATATTCTTCAAATAATGAATTATATTCAGCATAAATCTTTAATTTATCAAGTTCGTGTTTATAATAAATAGTAAAAACATCAAGACAATATATATCTAAAGGAGCAATATTATTTGCTATATCTTCAACAAAACTTTTAAAAAGAGATATATCAAATCCAAGTTCGATAACTAACTCTTCAATTCGTTTTTTTCTCTGTTTTGAATAGCAATAATATCGCCTATATTTATATATTTATAGGCAATATTAGAAGATGATGTGATTTGTTGAGAATAAGCCAAATATTCATCTATTAAAAAAGATAATAGATCAGTCTCTTTACTTAAAAGAGCCTTTTTAGATGAGATTTCAAAATTAAATTTTGCAGTTTCACAACCACCTTTTTCATTTGAAGGAATTGATATATTTATTGCAATCGTATTATTAAAACTTTTATTTTCTCGATAAGAAATATTTTCTCGTTTATATGTGCAAGATTCTATATATGATATTTTAGAACCAGAAAATAGAGTTTCGGAAGCTAATAATAGTCCAAAAAAGATGTTAAAGTTAATTTTTCCAAATTTGATTCCTTTAATTTTTTATTTTTTTTATTTTAACAGATTTATTTTAGAAACTTGAAAATTCATGTCAAAATAGCAAAAAAAGATAGAAAGCTTCAAAGTGAGAGAGATAGACATTTTTTATTTAAAAGATCATCTTTTAGAGATAAACAACATAGAAAAGGGTGATATTCTTTTGACTAAAAGAAATAAACCCTATGCAATTATCTTGCCGTATCGTTATTATCTTGATTTAAGTGGCATCAAAAAATTAGATCAAGAAGAAAAATTAAATATTCTTAAAAGACTTAAACAAAGTTTAAATCTCGAGGTTAATAATGTTTAAAGAAAAACGAGTTTTTATAGATTATAATGTAATTATAGATTTAGTTAATATTAATAATGATAACTTTAATAATGAAAAATTTGATTCTATTGTGGATTTAATTAATAATGATTACAAAATCTTAATTAGTTCTGAAATTATTTTCTTTATTTACCATTTTTTAGGCAAACATGAAGATCAAGATTGGTTAATTACAAAACTAAAAGAACTTATAATTTTATTTGAAATAGTTTCTGTTGATAAACATATTATTTTTAAAGCTCTTGAATCTGTTGAGAGACATAATGCAAATTTTGAGTATAAAGTTCAATATTTAACTGCACTTAGTTATGACTGCGAACTTTTTATTACGAATAGCAAAAATAAACTTGGCACAATGTCATCAATTGAGGTTATTGAATTATGAGTTTATTTAAAAAAGCAAGAGATTTTCAAGAAAATAAACTTGAAATGTCTCAAGTTTTTGGACGAGTTAAAAGAATCGATTCGACAAAAATAGTTGGCGAAAAATTATCTGTTAGAGTCGGTGAAAGTGTTGAAATTGTTGCTGAAAAAATTGGTCTAAAAACTCTTGGAATGGTTACCGAAAGCGGTGAAGATAGTTTTTCTGTTACACCTTTTGGTTTTGTTGAAGGTTTCAAGACTGGAGATAAAATTTTAAAGGTTTCTAATGGTTTAACTATATCTGTTGGTAATGGTCTTCTCGGAAGAGTTGTAAATCCATTTATGCAACCAATCGATGATAAAGGTGAAATCGTTGGTAATAAATTTGAAATGAGTGTTATTCGTCCTCCAATTAGTGCAATGAAACGAGGCATGATTAATGAAAAATTTCCTGTTGGTGTAAAAACGATTGACGGTTTTTTAACAATTGGAAAAGGTCAAAAAATTGGTATTTTTGCTGGTAGTGGTGTCGGTAAATCAACTTTACTCGGAATGGTCGTTCGTGGCTCAAATTCACCTGTCAAAATTGTTGCATTAATTGGCGAACGAGGTCGAGAGATTCCAGAATTTATTCATAAAAATTTAGGTGGAAATTTAAAAGATACAGTTATTGTTGTCGCAACTAGTGATGATTCAGCTTTAATGCGAAAATATGGAGCATTTTCAGCAATGAGTGTCGCCGAATATTTCAAAGAACAGGGTCGCGATGTTTTGTTTATGATGGATAGTGTTACTCGTTTTGCAATGGCTCAACGAGAAATTGGTCTTGCTCTTGGCGAACCTCCAACTTCAAAAGGTTATCCGCCATCAAGTCTTTCACTTTTGCCTCAACTTATGGAACGAGCTGGAAAAGAGGATGGCAAAGGTTCAATAACTGCTGTTTTTACTGTTTTAATTGAAGGTGATGACATGAGTGATCCAATTGCTGATCAAAGTCGAAGTATTCTTGATGGACATATTGTATTAAGTAGATCATTAACTGATAGTGGAATCTATCCTCCTATTGATATTTTAAGATCTTCTTCGCGAGTTATGTCTGATGTTGTTATCCCTGAACATTTAAAAGCTTCGCAAAAATTTAAAAAATTATTAGCACTTTTAAAAGATAATGAGACACTTATAAGAATTGGTGCTTATCATAAAGGTAGTGATAAAGAGCTTGATGAAGCTATTTCTCGAAAAAATATGATGGAAGATTTTATGAAACAGCCACCTTATGAAAAAAGCGATTTTGATCAAGCTACGAAACATTTAATTAAAATTGTCAATGAACCAGTTAAATAAAATATAAATATAGGAGATTTTTTTGTCAAAAATATTAAATGAAATAGTAGAAAAAACTAGAAAAGATGTAAAAGAGCGGGAAAAGAAATTTCCTGAAGAATGGCTTGGTAAAAGTTTAGCTTTTAATCCTTATGTTCCACGAGATATTAAAAAGTTTTTAACAAAAAGCGAAAATGAACCAATTAGAATTATTGCTGAAATTAAAAAATCTAGTCCGAGTAAAGGTCTAATTAGAGCAGATTTTGATCCAATTTCGATAGCTCAAGATTATGAAACTGGTGGAGCAAATATGCTTTCTGTATTAACTGAACCTCACTATTTTGGCGGAAATATCGAATATCTTACTCAAGTTCGAAGATATTCATCTCTTCCTATTTTGCGAAAAGATTTTATAGTTACGAAATATCAAATTCTTGAAGCTCTAGTTTATGGAGCTGATGCAATTTTGTTAATTGCAAAAGCACTTTCGCGAGTCGAATTAACCGACTTGCACGAATATGCAACTCATTTAGGTTTAGCAGTTCTTGTTGAGATTCACGATAAAAATGACCTCATCAAAACAGTATTTGCTGGAGCTGAAATTATTGGCATAAATCATAGAAATCTTGATACTTTTGAAATGGATATGAATTTAACTCAAAATTTAATGCCATTTATACCAAATGGCAAAATTATCGTTGCTGAAAGCGGTTTAACAAATCATGAACAAATTGTTGAACTTAGCAAAATTGGTGTTGATGCTTTTTTAATTGGCGAACATTTTATGAGACAAACAAATCTCATTAATGCTGTTAAAAATATAAAATATGGAGATAAAATATAGATGAATTTGAATAAAATTAGATTAGTTAGCGGAATGCGACCAACTGGAAAATTACATTTAGGTCATTATGTCGGAGTTCTTGAAAATTGGAAAAATTTGCAAAATTCTCGTGATAGTCTCTTTTTTGTTGCTGATTGGCATGCACTTTCAACAAGTTATGAAGATAAACTTAATTTAAAAAATTTATCTATTGATTTAGTTCGAGATTGGATCTCTAGTGGCATTGAACCAGAAAAAGCAAATCTGTTTATTCAAAGTTCCATAAAAGAACATTCTGAATTATATTTAATATTAAATATGATAACTCCGTTGGGTTGGCTTGAAAGAAATCCAACTTATAAAGATCAACTTCAGCAATTATCTAGTAAAGATATAAATAGTGCCGGTTTTTTAACTTATCCTGTGCTTCAGTCTGCTGATATTTTGCTTTATGATGCTCAAGAAGTTCCTATCGGTGAAGATCAAAGACCTCATCTTGAAATTTCTCGTGAAATTGCTAGACGATTTAATTTTTTATATGGTTCTAATATATTAACTGAACCAAAAGAAATTTTAAGTGAAACTCCAAAATTAAGTGGTCTCGATGGTCGAAAAATGAGTAAAAGTTACGGTAACAGTATCTATTTATCTGATAGTCGCGATGAAGTAATTAATAAATTAAAAACTGGCAAAACTGATCCTAATCGTATTAAAAAAACTGATCTCGGTAATCCTGATATTTGTATTATTTTTTCATATCATCAAGAATTTTCTCATTCTGATGAGGTTGCTGAAATTAGTGAAAATTGTAAAACAGCTAAAATTGGTTGTGTCGAATGTAAAAAAAGATGTTCGATATCTATTAATAATTTATTAGAACCAATGCGAGAAATACGAACAAATTTAACAGATAATTATATTTTAGATGTTCTTGAAACTGGTGGCTCAAAAGCTCGAGAAATAGCTAAAAAGAAAATGCAACAGGTAAATAAACTTGTCTTCGAAGGTTGATTTAATGCTAATCGAAGAAGTTTTTAATAAACGACTCGGCGAATTAAATGTCATTTTTCGCCCTCTTACTGTTGAAACTATTCAACTTGGAAGACTTGTTGCTTTTGAACTTGTCAAAGATACAGATGGAATCAGATTTTATACTTCGACAAATATTCAAGAAGAACTCGGTTATTCATTAGAAGAGTTCTATTTAGATGTTAAAGTTAAAGATTTTTTAGATTTTGAAACTTTTTTGCAAATTATTACTAAATTTAATCATACTGTTAAAAAAATGCAATCAGATTTTATAGGTGAATTCAAATTTAAAGATAGTTTTGGTGAATCTCGATGGGCTCATTTATATGTAAATATTCAATATAAACGACGAGATTGGAAATCGATTTCTGGTTATGCTCTTGATATTACTAATAAAAAATTAGAAGAAGATAAATTAAAAGGTGATAAAGCTCATCTTGAAATGCGAATCGCTGATGAGGTTGAACAACGAATGATTCATGAACGAATGAGTGAAGCTGTTAAACGACATTCTGCTGTTAGCGATACAATCGAAAAAATTGCTCATCAATGGAGACAACCTTTAAATATTGTTTCGTTGTTGTTACAAGATTTTTATTTTAAAATTAATTTGGGCAATTTATATCCAAAAGCTGAAAACAATCCTGAAATTATAAAAAATATTGTCATCGATAAATATAATGAACTTTATGATAAAACCAATATTTATATACAATATCTTTCAGAAACTTTTGATGATTTTAGAAAACAGATTTCTAATCAAGATGGGGAACGAGAATATTTTAATTTAAAAGAATTTTTCGAAGATATCGAAGAGTTTGTTGGACCATCTTTAGAACGAGGTAAGATTAAATTAACTAATAATATCAAGTTCGATTATATAGAACTTCATGGCATCAAAAATAATTTAAAGCAAAGTGCTATTAATATTATTCAGAATGCTTTTGATATTTTTCGAGAAAAAAATCTTGATAATCGTGAAATAAAACTAGGTGTATATTTTAATGAAACTAATAAATTAATAATTACGATTATAGATAATGCTGGTGGAATCCCTCGAGAAATTTTGCCAAAAATATTTGATCCATATTTTACAACAAGACATGAAACTCAAGGAACAGGACTTGGTTTATATATGTCTCGTGAAATGATCGAACGGGGTTTCGATGGAAATATTCATGCTGTAAATCGTTCGCTTTGTTCAAATTGTCGAGAAAATTGTTCAAAACGAGAATTAAAACGAGAAGGTGCATGTTTTTCAATAGAAATTCCTAAATATAGAGAAATCTAAAGAACTTATATGATAGCTGGACTAATTTTTATCTCGCTTTTTATAATCTTAATAGGTTTAATACTTTCTATTTATTATAGAACTAACAAAGAATTTAAACGACAACGAGATGAGATGCAAGAATTGCTTAATGTTTTTGATAAAAATATAATTATGTCAGAAACAGATGTGCATGGACGAATAATTTATGTGAGTGAAGCTTTTATAAATATAAGTGGTTATTCAAAAGAGGAACTAATTGGCAAACCTCATCGAATTGTTCGACATGAATCAATGCTAAAAGATACTTTTCAAGATTTATGGAAAACTATTCAAAGTGGCAAAACTTGGATGGGTGATATAACTTTTATAGGACTTAAATTTTAATTATATTTTATATTATTCTCAAGTTTTAAAATAGCTTGAGAATAATTAAAGAAGAAATTTATAGCTCTGTAACTATTAAAAGTGCAGACATTACAAGTAGAAGTATTTTTTTGATAATGAAAAAATATGTTTTTTCTCCAATAAATTAAATTAAATTTTGAAGATCTATTTCAAAATATTTAAGAGCTGAAATTTGTTCATCTGAAAAACCATATTTTTTCCATTCTCCAAAATTATTATCTATTTGATTTTTTATCTCATTTTTTACAAAATCTTTTAATATTTTGCGATTTAATTCAAGATTTTCAAGATTTGCAAAAGCGAGACCATTAAATGAATATAAATTTGGATCTGAATTTTCAAAAAATATTAAAATACCATTACCATTTTCTTCTAAAAATTCAACTAGTTTTCGATAAGTTATTCCAAATTCGATTGCATTCCAACCAATTTCTTCAAGAATTTTGTCTCGAAAATTATCGATGCCTTCTGACGAAATATCTTCATAAAGTGCTAAATGTCGATTCAAATCAAAAATTTTATTAAAACTATGTTGAATCGAAATAGAAACTTGAGAAAAATTAGATTTAATTTTAAAACTATTACCGAGAGGTTCAAGTTTATTTATTAAAGAAGCTTTACCGTTAAAAATGATAATATCATCAGAATTATAAAATATTTTATTTTTATTCTTAAAATTTATAATTTTGCCACTTAACGAAATAGCAAAATCTTCAGCTGAATATATAGCTTTAGCAAAAGCTAAATTATTAATAGCGATGATATTATTGGCTAAATCTACTCTTTGAAACATATATTTCTCCAAAATTTATTTATCTAATTTTAGTTCTTTGACTGCATTAAAAATATCATTGGAACTTATAAAATTCATACAATTATGATGTTTTAATGGACATTCTCGTTTTTTGCAAGGAGAACAACTAATATTTTTGCGAACAACGATACTTTTTTCATTGTGCCATTGATTTGTTTCGACATCTGAAGTTGAACCGAAAATAGCTACTGTCGGTATTTTATAAGCACCAGCTATATGCATTGGACCACTATCATTTGTAATAAATAATGATAATCCAGCTATCTTTTCTGAAAGTTCTTTTATAGTTGTTTTGCCAGTTAAATTTATAATATTTGAGACACCATTATTTCTAATTTCATCTTCTATATGCAAACTCATTTCAACTTCTGCTGAACTTCCAAAAAGAACAATTTGATATTTAGAAGATAAAGCAATGGCAACTTCTGCAAATCTTTCAGGAAGCCATCTTTTTGCACTGCCATAAGTTGCTCCAGCATTTATACCAAGAGTTGGTTTATTAAACTCATATTTATTAAAATGTAATTTTAAATCTAATTCAATTATATTTTTGCCAAGAACTCTAACATGATTTAAATATCTTTGAACTTGATGACCCTTTTTTTAAAAACAAATTTATTTAAAATCCAAAAATTAGAGAGTGAAACTTGAGCAATTCTATATTTACTATGTGAAAAAAACTGAAGAACAGCTGAATAAAACGAAGTTCTAAATGAAATTGCAAAATCAACATTTCCAATTTGTTCAGCTATATTTTTAAGAATTGTAATTCTATTGCCAGATTTTGAAGGATTAAAAATTGCGACTATATTTTTATAACCGCTTAATATCGAAGTGGCAACTGATGTGCCGACCAAATACCATTCGGCATTTGGATAAAAAATTTCTAAATTTTGCAAGGCTGGTGTTATCATGACACTATCTCCAAGCCAAGATGGAGTTTCTATTAATATTTTCACTTTTTTAATAAACTTTATATTATTGTAATTTTATTTTTGAATCACTAAATAATTCTGAAATATCATTACCTTTATTATCATTATGAATATGATTGTTCATATTTTTATAATTGTCTTGATTAAAATTTTCAGATTTTTCTACTTTAAGATTACTATCAATATTATCAATTTTTATAGATGTTTCAGAATCATTATCAGAATCTATATTCATATTATTAGAAATATGTTCGCTCCATAATTTAATCATAGTCATACCGTTTTCACCTTCAAGAATATAATGTTTTATATCACCTATTTTTAGTGAAAAAACTCTGCCAACTGAAGTTCGTTCGTCAAAAATCACTTCTACATTTTCAGTTTGAGATGGGAAACTATTAGGATTTTTTCTAACCTGTAATTTAACTGGAGGAGCTTGAATTTTAGAAAGAGAAGAATTTAAACCTGCTTGAGATTGCATTGTTGGAGTAATTTTTGGTTCAGTTCGATTACTATTACTATTTTGAGATTTATTATTTGCATGTAATGGATATCCAACGGGTTCTTTTTTAGTATTATTAAAATTAGATGTATTCCAATCTTCATTATTATCAGCGAATACTTCTTGTTGATTTGATTCATTTTGATATCTTTTTGGTATTAAATTTAAAACTTGTTTTTTAAATATAAAAATCAAAGAACCAAAAGCAATAAGTATAAAAATAGTTAGCCAATATCTAGGAGAAGTATTATTAACGGCAGATTCACCATCTGGAGAAATTTCTTCACTATCTATTTTGTCAGAACTTACAAGACTTTCTGTTACAGTTACAATTATAGTCGAAGCATCACTACTCTGACTATAACTAATATCTTTATCTTTTGTAGTAGAAAGTAAAATATCAACTTTACCTTCGAAGGGCAAAATATCAATTTTAGAAAGCAAAGGATTATCTTCAACTACTCTTGAAAATTTTCTACTTAAAGTAGCTCCATTTAATATTATTTTTTGAATAGCTTGTCCGCTTTTTCGTGTTACCATTCCATCATAAGGTGTGCTAAAAGTAAGAATTAAATCAACTTTGTTGCCTTTATCTTTTATATTAATATCTCTAATTGTTACACCTGCGCTATATAAATATATAGATATCAAGAAAAAGAGAAAAAATTTTTTGAACATTTTTTTTCTATTTTATTTTCCGCTCTTTTGAGATATAATATACTACACCATTTGCATCTAATATTTCATTCATACGAATAGCTAAATTCTTTTCATAAACCATAACTTCGCCCTTACCAATAATTCTATTATTAACATAGACATCAACAGATTCTCCTGCAGGTTTTTCTAGATCAATAATAGAACCTTTTTTGAGCTTTAAAATATCTCTTAAAGTTAATTCAGTTTCTCCTAAATTTGCTGTAAAATCTATTTTCATATCAAGAAAGCTCTCGTATTTCATCCAAGTAGCTCTTTTTTTAATTACAGCATCTATTTTTTTACGAGTAATTTGATCTTTTTCGATATTAAGAGGGCTTTTTTCTGTGCTAATTCCTATTTTTTTTTGTTCTTCGCCCATTTAATTAAACTTTCTTGCTATCTCTTGTAATTAAAAACCAAATAGACTCGTCATCATTAAATTTAAAAAGAATAAGCTTAGAATGTGATATCACTTGTTCAAGTTTTATATTATGTTCAATTTTTGGAATAGACAATATTAAATCTTCCTGTTTTATATTTTCAAATAAAACTTTGGCATTTCCTATAATTTGATTTGCGACTTCGCCACCCATATCATTAATTGTTGCGACATCTGGTTCATCATCAAATAAAAGAACAGAACAAACTTTACGAAGTAAATTTTCACTCATTACAAGTCTAAAATGATGAATTTCTCCTTCTTGTAATGATTTTAATTCAATTGATGATATATAATATTTTCCATCTAATAATTCAACTTTAAATGGTTGTGGTTTTAAATCTATTTGACCCACAAACATATTTCTAATAGCTCTTATTAAAATCACTTTCATATTTTACGACCCCACAAAACCTTTCAATTATTCTAGGAAAATCTACCTTTTTTCTTGCCTTTTTTTACTCTTTTATGAAAGTCTCATTTTATAATCAATATAGCCAAATTCTCGCACTTTTTCTATATTACCATTTTCATGAATTATAAAAATAGATGGTAAAGGTAATCCATTAAAAGTAGTATTTTTAACCATTGTATAATGAATCATATCTTCAAAAATAATCTTATCACCTATTTTTAGATTTTTACTAAAACGATAATCTCCGATTATATCTCCTGCTAAACAGCTGTTACCACCAAAACGATATAAAAATTCGCCATCTTCATTTTCGTTATAAACTCTTGGACGATAAGGCATTGCAAGAACATCAGGCATATGAGTTTCAGCTGAAGCATTTAAAATAGCATTATAAATTCCGTTTTGAACTATATCTAAGACTTCAGAAACTAAAAAACCAGTTTGCCAACCAATTGCTTCAGAAGGTTCAATATACAATTTAATATTTGGATATTTTATATAAAAGTGTTGAACAAATTTTATTAATCGTTCAACATCATAATTTTTTCGAGTGATGAGGTGTCCACCACCTAAATTTATCCATTTCAAATATTTAAAATATTCACCAAAATTATTTTCAAAAGCTTCAAAAAGAGGTTCTAAATCTTCAACACCTTGTTCGCATAAACCGTGCATATGAAAACCATCTATTTTATATATATTTTCTTCTATTCCTTTTAAGAATTCAGATTTAACAATACCTAAACGACTAAAAGGAGCACAAGGATTATATAAATCAACAGCAGTTGAAGAATATTCAGGATTTAATCTAATCCCAATAGATATATTTGGATTAATATTTTTTACATGATTTAAATGTTGATTTAATTGATTAAAAGAGTTGAAAATAATTTTATCGCTAATTTTAGCTATTTGATCTATTTCATTTAAATTATAAGCTGGGGAATAAGTATGAACTTCACCACCAAACTCTTCATAACCAAGAAGAGCTTCATGAAGACCACTTGCCGAAGTTCCTTTTAAATATTGACGAACAATCGGAAAAGATTTCCACATGGCAAAACCTTTTAGAGCCATAATTATATTTAAACCAGATTTATCAGAAATATATTTTAATAATTGAAGATTTTTTTAAGAAGCTTTTCCTCCATCACATAAGATGGAGTTGGTAAATTTGAAATATCTATACCGTTATATAACATATAATTATTAATCTATTGGCTTAATATTTTTATAAAATTCGCCACCAGTTTTTTCGCCATTTAAATAAATTATTGGTGTTCCACGAACATCTAATTCAGAAGCAATGATTTTATCTTGTTCAATAGTTTTTTCAGCATTTTGATTTTTCAAGTCAGTTTGAATATATTTCAAACCAGTTGTTTTATTAAAAGCTTCAAGAACTTTGACCTCATCAGTCTCTTTTGGATTTAAAGGAACACGATAAGCAGAAATTACACCATTAATATCATTTCGAACTTGAGCCATATACATTAATTTTGTAAGTGGAACTGAGGCTGGATGAATTCGTTCAAGTGGCAAATGGTAATAATATACTGCGAAAGTTTTTGGAAATTGTTTAACATATTCGAGCATTGCAGGAATTGTTCGTTGACAATAAGGACATAAAGGATCGCTAAAAATTACTATTTTATTTGGAGCATTTTTATCTCCAATAAGCAAATGTTCTTGATTATAGTGTTTTTTCGGATCAATTTGAGGAACAAATAAATTATTCCAATCTGAGCCATTTAAACTTGATAAAGATTCAGTGAAATTTTCACCATCTGTGAAAAAAACTTGACTTTCAGAAAAAGAGACTAAATTTCCAGCTTGATTAAATTTACCTGATAATTTTAATTTAACTCCAACCCACTCATTTTTTAAATTTGGAAGAGATTTCGAATCTAAAACATCAATTTTTAATTCTTGAATATTAGGATTTTGAGTATATTTTTGATATATAATATTTGTAAGTTTTGATATATCTTTTTCATTTACACTAGCAAAAAGTGAAGAAGAGGCAATAAGCCCAATTGTAAGTTTTGCAAACTTTGTCATTTCAACTCCTGTTCTATTTTTAACAGTGTGATTGTATCAAAGTTTCTGAAGAACCCCTCCCCAGATACTCACGGCACCCAAAAAAACTAGGTGTGCTGCTATGTTCCCATCCTGACACGATGTCCAATTTTTCTGTCGCATAAGTCTGAAAAGGATTAGCGAAATTTTAACTAAAAAAAAAAGATTTGTAAAGATTAAAGAAAAATTTGAAGTGAATTGAGAGACTCCCAAAATAGTATTGGGAGTTTATTTAAATATAAATTTATATTTTACCATTTAACGATAATAAATGAGGCAGTTGCCATAACACCACCAGCAACTCCAAAAGCTGCATGACTATCTTCTGGAGCTGTTGCAAGAGTCGCAACCATTGCCACAGTAGCCAAAGCTCCTAAAATTGAGTGCCAATGTTTAGCTTTGAACCCTTTTGAAAGATCAAAAACATCATTTTTGTGTGCAATTAGACCTATTGTGCTTGTTCCTATCATACTAACAGCAGTTGCTGTTCCAAATCCTTCATGCATATCTCGATCAAATTTTGTAAGCATAGTTGCACCTAATAAGGCAAGAGTTACATATCCGCTATATTCGTGCCACTTTTCATAATCTGTATAACATTTTTTAAGTTTTAACGGCTCTTGAAGAATATTTGTAATTGTATTTGTCGTTGTATCTCCGTAAAGTAAAACTAAACTAAAAAATATCATTCCTAGAATTTTCATTTTATGCCCCCTTTTTTAAACCATCTATAAAGATAAATCTAATTATTTTACTCGGTGAATAAAAATAACTTGATAATTTTTCATATTCGTTTTTAGTTTTTAAACCATAAGATATTCTGAACATTACGATTGCTAATATTATAAAACCAGCAGATTCATGAATTCGTTCAAAATCTTCAGTTAAAAAGGCAACTATTACAAAAAATATTAAAAGTGAATGTGAAATGCGAGTTGGCAAATTCCAAACTTTTACCATTGAAAATCCTTTTGAATTTCTTTGCGAGAATCGACTGAATTTTAAAAAAAATTAAATTCAGAATGGCTTTATTAATATAATAGTATAAACTATTTGATAAAGTTTATTATTATAGAATTTTTATTTTTAAATTATTTTAATTTAATTTGGAGAAATTTTGGAATGATAAGCTTGATAAATATTTCGTTTATATTGTAATGAATTTTTATCACCAAGATGTATAAGAGGAATAATAACTGAAGATCTTTTTTGCCATTCTTTATGGGGAACCATTAAATCTTTACTTCGAATTCTAAAACCATCAAAAAAGACAATATCGATATCAAGAGTTCGTGGAGCATTTTTAAAACTTCGTTCGCGACCGAATATTCGTTCAAAATATAAAATTCGTCTCAAAAAACTTTTCGGAAAAATTCGAGTCTCTAATAAAATTACAGCATTAAAAAAATGATCCTGTTGTAAATAACCAAATGGCGGATTTTTTAGAATTGGAGAAGTTTCTATAAGCTTAAAATTATTATCTCGCTGAATTCTTTGAAAAAGTTTTTGAAATCTCTTTTTTGTATTTCCGATGTTTCCACCGATACTCAAAAGTACTTTAAAAGCATTTTGATCTCGGCGAACATGCGAAACATACGGAAAATATCGTTCATAATGTAACGAAAGTTCTTCTGAAAGTTGAACAACCAAATTAAAGAACCTCTGCTTTGCCATTTTTCATGACAATTGTCTCTTCTATTCTAATACCTATAAAATTAGATATATAAATTGCAGGTTCAATGGTAAAAACCATATTATTTTCAATAATAGTATCTGATTTTTTAGAAATGGTTGGAAATTCATGAATATCCAGACCAACACCGTGTCCAGTTGAATGTAAAAAATTATCTCCGAAACCGCCATCGCTAATAATATCTCGAGCAAGTTTATCAACTTCTGAAGCTTTCATACCTGTTCGAACTTTTTCGATAGTCTCTTCGTGTGCCTTTTTAACTAAATCATAAATTTTTTGAATTTTTGCACTCATTATAGAATTTGAATAATTGCCATTTTGAACTAAAAAAGTTTCGGTTCTATCAGAACAATATCTAGCAAATTTTACTCCAGCATCAACAAGTAAAATATCATTATTCATTAATATTTTATTTGTTGGTTTAGCATGAGGCTTAGAAGCATTTTCGTTAATTGCAACAATTGGATCAAAAGATAATTCAAACTTACCTCTATTTTTTAATATATTAGATAATTTAAATTGAAGTTCAATTTCTTTTTTACTGATGCCTTTTTGATTAATATAATCTTTAAATTTATTAAAACCTGATCTAGTATATTTAGAAGCTTCTGAAATTAGTTCAATTTCTATATCTGTTTTTATAATTCGTTTATTTTTAGATAAATTTTTATGAGCTTTTAAATTAGATATTTTTTCTTCAAGTTCTTTAAATTCAAGAATATTCCAATCAAGCGGATCATATTCAAGAATATCTTTTGAATTGCTAATCAGTTCAATTACTCGTTTAATGAGGTTGTCTGATTCGACAACTTCACAAAATTTACTTTTTTCTTTGGCTTCTTCCGTATATCTGGAATCAGTTATGAAAAATTTTTCTGAACCCAATTTTAAAAAAATAGCATTATCGCAACTATAACTACATTCATAATAAATGGCATTTTCATTCTTTAAAATGAAATTCACTGATATTATCTTTGCTTTAAATTATCTTGCTTGAGGTTGTTGTTGAAGTTGTTGAGCTCGAATCATTTTGATCTCATTTAACATTTGAATCATTGCAATCATTGCTAAATGGTAGCTGAAAGGTCCAAAACCACTAATTTGACCTGCAACAACTGGAGCAATAAACGATTTTTGTCTGAACTCTTCTCGTCTATAAATATTGCTAATATGAACTTCAATTGTTGGTAAATTAACTGCTGAAATTGAATCTCTAATAGCTATAGAAGTATGAGTATAACCTGCTGGATTAATTATAATTCCATCTGCATCTCCAAGACATTCTTGAATTTTATCAATAATTTCACCTTCGATATTACTTTGAAAAAATTCAGTTTCAAAGCCATTTTGAGTTGCAACATCTCGCATTTGTTTATGAATTTGTTCTAATTTCATACCACCGTATATATTTTGTTCTCTTGTGCCTAACATATTTAAATTTGGCCCTTGAATAACTGCTATTTTCATAACTATTAATCCTATTTTTTATTTTTCGGATATCTTAGCATATTTAAATATCTCAAAATTAAGCTTTCAATATAAAATTTAACTCTTGATAAGATTTCAAAAATGAAATTTATAAGGGGATTCAAATGTTCAAAAAATTCTTAGATCGTGCAACTTCTGAAATTAAAAATTTGACAACTGATAAAATATCTCACGGTTTAGATATTGCAACAGAAACTATAATTTCAGGCAAAGATACTGCACAATCAACTTTAATAAAAAATGGACTTAATATTTTTATTAAGAAATTTGGTGAAATACGAGATTTAAAATTTGATACAAAGACAAAATCTATAATTATGTCTATATTTTTAAAAGGTGAGACAGATGATGTTATTTTAAAAATTTTAAATTATAAATTTTGGAAAGATGACGATGATGTTCATTATATTGAGATTTCAGAAATTTCAGCTAATCGATATTGGATAGATGCTATTGCAAATGTGCTTTTATCTGGTAAAAAATTTGCAATTCCTCAAAATCTCGTAATTCCAATTAAAATTCTCATGTAATGGAGGTTAAAATGAACAACGAAGAGCAAATCGATAAGCTTGAAAAAGCTGAAATCGATCTTGACAGCGGTATATCTACGGTTGTAGATTCTAATGGAAATATAGTTCCTGAAAAGAAACTTGGTGAAAAAATCAAGCACTTCTTAAAAAAATCTTTTGAATATTCACCAATAGGATTATCATATACAATGAGTAAAGGCATAATGGAAAGTTCTATTAAACTTCTTGATAGAGCAATTAATGAAAATGACTTGAATAAAGTCGAAGAAATTAGATTTACAGATATAATTAATCTTATAAAAGATGGTCAAGATAAATTTAAAGAATTAGATTTAGTCTTCAATGCAAGTAAAGTCAATGGAGTCAATTTAGCTAGAATTAAAGAGATTGTTGGCGAAAAAAATATGAATATCGATTTAGGCAAACGAGGAGATCTTCAATTAAAAATCAAGGTAATTTATAAATGACCATAAAAATATTATTAACTGTTGGAACAATTGCTACTTTAATATTTAATGGTTGTTCTGATAGTTATGATAATGCTTTAGAAGATACAATTACTTCTGAAGATGTTAAACAAGCTATTGATGATACAGGACAAGTTGCAACTGATAAAAATGTAACTCTTTCTCCAAATACTCAAACTAAAATTGATACACTTGAAAGTAATCTAACTAAAAATCCAGTTGTATCTTCTGAAATTTTAGATGATGTTATGGATATTATTGAAGATGTCAAAGAGACTATTCAAAGTTCAAATTTATCAACTGCTGAAAAAGAAGAGGCAATTAATCAAATTGAGACAATTGAACGAGAAAAACTTCAAGAAGGTTTAACGCAATATACAAAAGAGATTCAAACTGGAAATACAACAAATTGTTCAACAAATAATACAGGTTCGCTTCCACCAATGATTCCATCTGATGAATGTTTAAAATAACAATTAAGGAAATATATGAATAAAAAAATATTATTTGCAAGTTACATATTAGCTGTTTTATTGTCAGGTTGTGGTAGTGATATTGAACAGAAAAAGGCTAAAAATCCAAATATAGAGATATATAATGAAAATTGCCAACAAGGTGAAAATTCAAATTTATGTGGTTATGAACCAAATTTAAGCAAAGATCCTTCAACTAATATTCCAAATTTACCATGTGATGATGAGGTATATTGTCTATGAATATATCTTTAGTTTTAGGAACTTCTCTTGTTTTGGTTGGTGGAATTTTTTATATAATGCAAAATAAAGAATCTGATATTCCAACCTCATCAGTTCGAGAAAATATATCTTTGCCAAAAGAGTCTAAAATTCAAAATAGAGTTAAAGATAATAATGACGAAGATCTAAATAATATGCCTCCACAAATTCCAGCTTCAATTGTAAATCATAAATCTCAAGTTGAAAATCAATATAAAGATGAAGATGAAATTCGTGATGAGGTAAAATCTGAAAATGATATTGAATCAGAAGTAGCAAATGAAGAACAAAATCGAGAAAATGAGCAAAATAGTTCTTCATCTGTAAATAAGCAATTAACAGATGAAGAGGTTGAAGCTGAAATTCAAAAAGCTATGGCAAAATATCCTCGACCACCAGTTCCTGTTGATTTAGTTCCATATGATGAGCGAGATAAAAATTCTTATCGTCTGCCTACTGAAACAGAGAGTCAAAATGGTGTTGGTGATATGCCTCCAGTTCCGCCAACAATGTTAATTCAAAATCAAAAATAAATTTATTAAACTACTAGGAGTATATAAAATGAAAAAATTAGTGTCAGCCTTAACAGTTGTTTCTTTAACAACATCAGTTTCTCTTTTTGCAGGTGGCGATATGCCTCCAATGCTTCCATCTTTTGGTACAAAAGCACCAAAAACTTATCCAACAAGTTGTAATTCTTTACCGCAAATGATCGTTTTTTTACCTCCTCCAATGGAAGTTGATTTTATTCAATGTAAAAATGATTTAAATATGCCCTCTCTTGAAGATTCTCTCGAAGTTTTAAAAGCTAAATTTAACGGTTTAAAAATTAGTGATGTTAAAATTTCTTTAGCAGAAGGTTTTTATCAACTCTATAGAATAACTTTTAAAGTTGGTGAAGATAAAAAAGAATTATTAGTTAATAGCGAATTATCTAAATTTATTGATAATCCAGTTATTTCTGTATTTAAAGCTCCTGTAAAAGAAGAAGTTAAAGTTCCAGCATCAACACCTACTATTGTTCCTTCAACTTTACCAACTGTGCCAATGGCAGAAAGTCAAACAAAATAGATGATCGAAAAAATGTTCAAAAAACCTGTTTTACTTACAAAACAGAATAAAGATATCAAATTCTCTCAGTTAAAAAATTATAAACATTCAAGAAATTTAGGGGCTATTGCTATAAATTATCTTGAAATTTCTGAAATTAGCAAACATTATCCAATATTTTTCGTAAAAGATGGAGAATTCTTTACTCCAATAGCTCTTCTTGGAGCAAAAAGTGATACAAATCTTTTTGTTAATAAAAGTGGTGAATGGAGCGGACACAGATATATTCCAGCATTAATTAGACTTTATCCATTTATATTTTCAAAACCTGATAATAGTGGTGATTCTACAGTTGTTTCAATAGCTTATGATTCTGAATTTGATGGTTTAAATGATCATAATGGCGAAAGATTTTTTAAAGATGATCTATCGCTTTCTGATTTTGGTTCAAGAGTTATGAAATTTGCTGAAGATACTTTTATAGCAATTAATCGTACTCAACAAATGTTAAATATAGCAAAAGAAATTGGTCTATTAGTTCAAATAGATATTACTTTTGGTAAAAATGGCGAACGAGATCATAAAATTAATGGTTTATGGCAAATAGATAGAATAAAACTTAATAGTTTAACTGATGACGAATTATTAAAATTAACCAAAAGCGGAACACTTCATTTGATTTATAATCATATAGACTCTGCAAATAATTTTGATAATTTGGTAAATAAGATAGTATAAGTTTCCGATATTGCTATTGGTTGCCATAATTTATATAAAACGGCAAAAATTTTAAATTTATAAGGATGCCACAATGAAAAAGCTAGTTCTGTTTTCATCGTTTTTGGCTTCTCTTTCGTTAATATTTTCAACAGGTTGTGCTACTAAAAAAGACACAAAACCTGTTGTTAAGAAAAAAGAGGGTCAAGAAGAGATTTTAAGTGAAGATATTATTCCAAATTCACCAATTTTAAAAAGTCAAAAAATAATGACAATTTCAGCTAAAGGTTTAGGAGTTGCTCCAACTAATACAACTTCACCTGCTCAAGCTCTTGCACTTGCAAAACGAGCAGCTGTTGTTGATGCTTATAGACAACTTGGTGAAAAGATGTACGGTATCAGAGTAGATGCAAAAGATACTATTAGAGATATGGCTTCAAGAAGTTCTATTGTTAAAACAAGATTATTAGCAGTTATTAAAAATGCTGAAATAGTTGATGAAACTTTTAATAATGGTCTTTATGAGATTACAATGGAAGTTAAATTAGATGCTAGTAAATGGAATAAAATTTTAGCTGGTACTGAACTTGGAGCAATATTAACTCCAAAATTAAAACTTATTGAGAATATTTAAATTTAATGATTAAATCATCACTCTTTTTATTAGCAGTATCTCTACTGCTTTCTGGTTGTTATGTTCATATGGGCTGGGGAACACCTGTTATGGTTGAAAATCAAGTTCAACAAGCTCCAATGCAAAGACAACCTATAGATTCTGGTTATTATAGAGAAGAGTAGTATATTAAAAGGGATATAAATGTCGGGAATGTCTAAATTTTTTAATGCTGTTTTTATCATTTCACTATTAGCTCTATTCAGTGGGTGTTCGAAACTCGGAGACAGTTTGGGAATAGACATTCCTGAAGATAATATTATTGATAAACAAATCAATAAAACTATTTATTATCCAATTCGTGATCAAATATGCAGTTGGGGTTTTAGAACTAGTGGCTGTATAGAAGAAAATACAACTACAAATGTGATTGATAACAATGATTCTAATGATACAAATAATAGTATAACTTGTCCAAGTGGTTACACTTTAACTGATGGAACTTGTGTAGATAGTAGCGGTTCGAAATTAAAAGATGTTGTATCTAAATGGTTCGATATCTTAACTACAAAACAACAACAACTTGTTAAAGAAGATAAAAATAATATAAATTCTAATAATAAAGATTTAACAGCTATTACACTTATTGGTAATTTAACAAATGATAAATTATTAATGAAAAAGAATACAAAAGTTGTTTTACCTTATTATATTTATAATACAAAAGTTGAATCTCAAATAGCTATTACGGGTAGCTCTAATATTTCAAAAGTAAAGCCTGTTTTAATTGATTCTCCAAATGGAACTTTTAAAATTGTTGATTCCAACTCAATAGTCTTTTTAGAACTCTCTGCACTTGGGGCAGTTGGAGATAGTGCATCAATAAATTTAAAAGTTCAAGAGATGGATGCTTCAAAATATGATGAAGAAGATTTAAATGTTTCAATTGTTGATGATAATTTAACATATACATATAATCCAGTTAGTCTATTTTTTACATATAAAACTATCATAATCGAAGAAGATGATTCAAGAAATATATCTTTTGGGATATCTTATACAATAGATTCTAATGTTACAGTTGCTGTTAGAAGTGATATTGAAAAAATAATGAGTGGAACAGATACAACTCTTGATTTAACAACAAGTCTTAATAATGACATAGTTGGGACTTTTATCATAAATGATAAAGGAGTAGTACCTTTTTCTTTTAGACTTGATGCAAAAGGTAAAGCTGGAGATACAATGAAGCTCTATTTAGTTGCACGAGATAGTAAAGGTAATTTTGATTTTCAAGAATTCAATGTTTTAATTGTTAAAAAAGGTCAGGGAGATTATCCTGATAGTAATAGTACAACAGATAATCAAACTAATAACAACACTGATTCAAATACATCTTCTATAACGGGTAATGATTACGAATTATTGTCAAATGCAAAGAAATTGTTAGTTACTGAAGATGATAACAATCATGAACCAACATCATCAACAAAACCAGTTATTACATTTTTTGATTCTAATAAACAACCTATTAAAATACCGAAAGGTAAAACTATATCAACTAGTTTTTATGTTAAAGATAAAGATAATGGTGATATTTATACTATCTTATATGATGATATTAATAAAGTAAAAGCAAATATGATAGGTTACGGGAAATATACAGTTACTTATTCAAATAAACTATTTTATATGACTCTTGAAGCAGTTGGAAATGTAGGAGATGAGGTAAATATTACTATTTATTCACAAAATAGAAATGATTCAACTCAATATGATAAAGAATCTTTTAGAGTTGAAATTATTGATGAAAATGCAACTGGAACATATATTCCTCCAGAAATTGCAACTGGATATAAAGCACTTTACATCGAAGAAAACAGTTATAGAGATGGATTAGTGTTACAAACAGTTTCAAGTTCCAATATTGATCCAAATGTAACTGTTAGCAATGAAAATGTTGCTAAATTTTTAGGACTAACCAAAAAGTCTTCTGGATATTATCAGTTTGGAATTAAAGCTATTGGAAAAAATGGTAATGAAACATCTTTAACAATAGATCTTGTAGATGGTTCTAATAGAGCTACACCAATAACAATTCCTGTATATATTGTGGGCACAGGTAAATTAAGTGATTATATTAATAACGAAACAAAAGGTGGGGACACAAACAATACAAATAACACTGATAGAAATAATACAACTTGTCAAACTGGTTATCATCTTGTTGGAACAAATTGTGTTCAAGATACAAATAACACTGATAGAAACAATACAACTTGTCAAACTGGTTATCATCTTGTTGGAACAAATTGTGTTCAAGATACAAATAACACTGAAACAAACAACACAACTTGTCAAACTGGTTATCATCTTGAAAATGGCTCTTGTATAATCGATGAAATAAATGTTACTTGTCCTACTGGAACTTATCTTAAAGATGGTCAATGTGTTTCATTAAATGGTGATACAAATGTTACTCCAAGCTGTTCGACTGGGTATCATTTATCTGATGGCAAATGTGTCGCCGATGAGGTTACTCCAACTTGTAGCACTGGTTATACTTTAAAAGATGGTCAATGTGTTTCAAATACCGATGGCACAACAATTCCTCCAGTTTGTGATGTAGGTTATAAATTACAAAATGGAATGTGTGTTGAGAATCCTGTTTGTAATGATGGATATCATCTTGAAAATGGCTCGTGTATTATTGATGTAGTTACTTGTGGAACTGGTTTTACAGAAGTTAATGGTACTTGTATAAAAAACGAGACAAATACAACTGAAGATAGAAATACCAGCAATATTCCTTATGAAGAATGGACTGATACAGAAAAGGCTGAAAAATCTATTGAAATCTGTTTCTTGAAAATTACTGAAACTGGTTATGTTTCTCTCAATGCTCAAACTATTTTAGCCGAAGGTTATACTAATAGTGCTGGAACTATTGTTTTACATAGTCAAAAGGCTTCAGTAATTAATGGTGTATCTCAAAATGTTTCAATTACAATGGTTTATAAAGAAATAGCAACAGCCAAATCTACTAATAAATTTTTAGATGCAACTTATACTCTTCCCAAATTTAGAATCGATTATACAGTTGATTATGCAAATAGTACATTTTATGTTATCGACAATGGTAACGGTAAATGTTATATAAATACTTTTCCAGCAGATGGTTCTATACCTTTTGGTGTTCTTGAACTTGTTAAACCTGCTGATATTCCTACAAATTAAATAATACTTATAAACACTTAAATTCGGAATGGCTTATAGCCATTCCATTAATTAAAAACTACAATCTTCTATATAAATATATCCGTTAGGTTCTAAATTAAAACATAAACTATCTTTAGATTTATCAGATAATTTAAATTGAACTGTTTCACGAAGTTGATGTTTAAATGGATGTAAAGTCGTATTATCATCGGCATAAGCACTTAATGTCATCCTTCCTTTAGTTGGAAAAAGATAAACTCGTCCAAAATTGTCAAAAAAGATGAGAATAGTGTTACCTTCAGTAATACTTTTTTCATATTCTTGTCCCGATTTATATCTGATTTTTATGCTTTGTGTATTAAATTTATATGTTAAATTTAAATCATCATTTAAAAGTCCAGTTAAATATTTCCGAGTTTCTGGATCAATTGCAACTTCATCATTATTTGTTTTTGCGGTTGCAGGTTGAAAATTCCAAGTTCCGTTAAATGTGGCTCTGTCATGATATATAGAATAAAAAATTTGATTCTTGCTCATTTGAATTTGAACTTGCCACATTCCTTTAAACCAATATTTAGTATTTGCAATATCTTCATTTGAATTACTATCAGGTTTAAATTTAAATTTATCATCAAAAAGTGCCAAAGATTGAGTATATTGAATATGTTTCATAAGTTGGTCTCGAGCAATAATTAAATTATTATTATCTATTTGTATAGATACAGCACTTATTATACCTAAAATTGCAATTACAACAACTAATTCAAGAACAGTAAAACTCTTTTTTTTATTCAAATTATTTATTTTTCTCTTTCATTTCGAATTAATAGCTCAGTTTTTAATAAACTATCTTTATATAAATTTTCTTCTACAATTTGACTTTTTTGTAAATTAACTTCTGTCAAGATTCTATCTTTTGAAATTACAATACCAGAAATATTTGCTCCAAAGTGAGATAAATCTTTTCTTAAAAGTGAAATTCCAATAGAGTTATATTTTGTATTTGAAAGAGACAAATCATATATTGTAGGAAAGATATCTTTGTGAGAACCATATAAATTTGTATCTATATTATGATATTCAAGTGAATTTAGAATATCCTTTGGGATATATATATATAACGGGATTCGTTTATAATTTACAACCTCATCAGGATTAGAACTGTATTTTAAGATTCCGTTAGGAATATTATGGTCAGCTGTAATTACAATAATAGTATTTTTACCTAATGCTGAATTTTTTATTTTAGTGATAAATTTACCAAGCGAATGCAAAGCATATTGAAACGATAAAAATCTAGCTTTTGCTAAATCTAAATTACCATTTATATTTTCGCTAAATCTATCTGAAAAATTTAACGATGGCGAAATCCACTCTCGAGGCAATTTATATGGCGGGTGATTATCCGTTGTTAATGCAAAAATAAATTGTGATTTCTTACTTTCATTTAAAATTTTATAAATATGGTTATATAAATATTCGTCGTGAATTCCCCACGGATGCAAAAAATCACGATTTCCAAAATAATTTTGAGCATTTTTTAAAATATGAGCTTTACCTTCAACACTTGCAAAACCTTGAACTTTTGCAAAATCACCGATGTTTCTCCAAGACAAATCACCGCCATATATAAATCTTGAAAAATATCCAGCTCTATTATATATTTCAGATGGAGCAAAACTAAAATTTTGATGTGCATCACGGGATTCAACAAATGGCATCGATTCAGGTCTTAACTGAATATTTAACATTAAAGATTCAAGACTTTCAATCGTTCCGTTGCCACTTGCGATAAAATTTGTCCAAAGAAAATCACTATTAAAATGGGCTTTTAATTCTCCCATAATATTAAAATTCTCGTTATTATATTCGAGAGGTAAATAGCCAAAACTCTCAACCATGATAAAAACTACATTTGGCTTAATTTTTTCTAAAGTTTGATTTGATGGAGTTATATATTCAGTTTCATTTAAAATTTTATTAATATTTAAATCGTTAAAGTTATAACCAAGTTTAGATATCAAATCATAGTTTCCATTTTTAAATTTTAGTCGTAATTTAAGAGCTTCAATAAAATATTTTGCACCATTTTGAGAAAGAGAATTTATAAATCTATTTTCAGAAAGAGTTGGCACCATCGTACCTAATGGATACATTTCAAAAGTTCCGCGAATTGCAACAAAATTAATTCCAAGTAGCGAAACTGAAAAAGCGATTTTTTGCCAAATTCTCATTAATTTAATCTTTTAACAAGCAAGAATTTATCCATTCTGACAATAATTCTCGTTGAGTTTCTATATAATTATCTATGCTGTTGTTTTTAGTAGCTTTTTTCAATGAAATATATTTCTCTAATTTTACATTTTGACTATTTTTATCAAAAATTCTGCAATTTCCATCAAAAAGTATTTCACCTCCAAGTTTTCCATAAAATTGTTGAATTTCACCATACCATTGATATTTTGGTTGCGAACGATTTTCTGATGGATATTTATAAATTATATATTGTTGATTTTTTTCTCTAAGTTCTTTTATAACAAATTGAGTAATCTCTTCCTGAAAATTTCCACCCCATTGATAAGTTTCTTCAAATTTAAGTTCATTTTCAGAAACTTTAAACACAATTTGAGGTCGATTTAAAGCTTTTGATATTTTTACAGTTTCAACACCGATTTCTTCTTGTTTTATACTTTTATTTATATTTTTTCTATCTAAATTATCTTTTAAATTTAAAATAGAATAATAATGAATTTTAGAGTATTCACATCCTGAAAAAAATATCCAAAAATAATATATTTAAGATATTTCTTCAAATTTTGTAATACTTTCATCTAAAAATACAAGAAAAGCTTTAACATCATGTTTTTGACTGATAGATTTATAATCATCTTTATATTCAGTTAATTGTTTATAATATTTTTCTTTTAATAAAACATTATCACTAGATTTAAAGTCTAAAATAATAGCACTGTTATAATTTTCTATTAACATATCGATATATCGCGATTGTCCATTTGTTCGCAAATAGCCTATTTCTCTTTTTATTGTTCCACTATTAATAAAACTTATAAACTGATCATTGGTAATAAGGTGCAAAATTCTGATCTTAATAGATACAAAATCATTTTCAAAAAGTGTAGAACCAAACTTATTTTTAGTTATTTTTAAGGCAATTTCTAAAGATTCTTTTGTAAAACTGCCCATTAATTCAATTGTAAAATGCAGAGCTTTTCCTAATTCAAGTTTATGAAAATTTAAATTTTGTTCTTCAGTTTTATCAGTTCTCTCATTTTGCAATTTATATAATTCATCTAAATCTTGAAACTCAAAATAATAATCTTTGCTAATATTTTGATTATCTTCTGAATAGTTGCTAAATTCATTATATTTATTAAAAATTAGATTTTTATTTAAGTCTATATTTATTTTAGACATCGTTGAATGACTATCTGAATCATATTTAATTATAGTTAAACTCTCTTTTCCACGAGTTAGCGAAACATAAAGCTGGTTATATAAATCAATAGTTTTAGCTTTATCTTCGTAATCTTGAATATTTTTAAATTTATTAGACAATCCTAAAATATCTTTCTTTAAAAATTTCCAATATAAATCTTTTACTTGAAGATTATCATAATAAAATATTAGTTCGTTTTTAATATCACGACCTCGCATTTCAGAAAAATCCAATGCAATAATATGTGGAAATTGCAAACCTTTTGATTTATGAATTGTAATTAAAGTTACACCATTTTTACTATCTCGAGAAGCTTTTATATCAATATATTGATAATTTATAATAAAATCTTCAATATCAATAAAATCAGTAGCAACTATTCTTAAAAACTTTAATAAATTTATATCTCCATCATAAAGCTTGAAAAACTTGATAATCTCAGTTACAGTTTTATAAATAGAATTTTTAAATAAATCTATTTGTAATAACTTCAATTCGTTAATTTTATATGATGGAGAATATCCTAAAATAGCAATAAAACTTTTAAGATATATTTCTTCATTAAAATATAAATATTTTATATAATTAATAATTGCTCGATTAGTTCTATATTCAATTAGTTGTATGTTAATTTCAGCTTGATAAGGTATATTGTGTTCAAACAAAATTTTGCCAATTTCTTCAATGTCTCGATTTTTTGGACAAATTACAGCAATATCAAGATAATTAGCACCTAAAGATTTTAATTTATAAATAGTTTCATATACTGAATGATAAATTAATTCTTTAGGACTATTTTTTATAACGACAGAACCGCCTTTTTGACTTTCTGTTAGACCCAATTCTTGATTTTTGTTAAAAATACTATTAATAAAATCCAAAATATTTGACTTTGAACGAAAATTTTTGCTAAGTTTTTCAGATTTTATAATTTCATGTTCATTACCAAGATGATCAAATATTTGACTAAAACCACCGCGGAATCTATAAAGAGCTTGATTTTTATCTCCGACATAAAAAAAGCTTTTGCCAAATTCATTATCAATTCCTTTGCCAGACAAAATTTCTCGTATAAGAGGTTCTAATATTTTATATTGAAGCAAACTTGTATCTTGAAATTCGTCAATTAAAAAATGGTCAATTTTTTCATCAAGACGAAAATATATAAAATGTGAATCAACTTTATTATTGCTAAAAACTAAAAGTTTAGCTATAAAATGATTTATATCATCGAATGAAAATCTTCCTCTATTTTTTATAAATTCTTCTCGTTGAGTTACATAAATAGAAAAAATATGAGCTAAATTAAATAATAAAAAATTATTCACCTCATCTAAAAGTTTTGCTATTTTATCTTTTAATATTTCGAAATTGATATTTAAATTTTCTACATCAATTTTACTTTTACTTTTAAGAGGTTTTCTAAAATATAAATAATCAGCTAAATTATCTTTTTTTATCCAAGTCGTATTTAATAATTCTGTTATATTATAGAAATTTAATGATTCAATTCCACTTTGAGAAATATCTTGACTATTTAATAAACTTATTTTAATATTAAAAGCTATTTCTATTATTTCGTTTATCATCACTTCTAAAATATCTTTATCAACTTGACTGTTTGTTATAATATTCAAATGCTCTTTAATATCTATCTCTTTTATATAAAATAGTTCCATTATTTCACATAATTTATTTTGTTCAAATTTAGCATCAAATCGATTCAAGATTAACATTATGTTTTCAAATAATTCCATAATATTATTAAGATATAATTCATCTAAAAATATTTCACAAAAGAGCTTTTGATCGAATTTTGTAACAGTTTTGAAATTTGGAACAATATCCAAATAATGAGAAAATCTCTTAAAAATTGAGTGAGACAAACTATCAATAGTTTTGATTTTTACATCAGAATTTAAAAATTTACTTAAAGAACTTTTGGCTAATTCTAAAACTTGATTTTCAGATAAATTAAAATTTTCAGCAATAAAACTAATTTCACTTGAATTTAAAGGATTTTTTAATGATGATGTAATTCGATCATACATCTCTTTTGTAGCTTTTCTTGTAAAAGTTATAGCTACAATTTTACTTGGATCAACTCCTAAAAATAATAATGACAAATATCTTGAAACTAGTGAAAAAGTTTTACCACTTCCAGCACCAGCTTCAAGAACTAAATATTTATTAATATTATTATTTAAATACATAAAATTAGTTTTTTATTACTTTTAAACTATCGATTGCATTTTTTATATTTTGACTTTTGAAAATATAACTTCCAGAAACAACAATATCTACTCCAGCATTTGCCAAATCAGTAATATTTTTGTTACTTACACCGCCATCAACTTCAATAACTGTTGATAAATTTTTCTCAACTATAATTTTTTTAAGTCTTGAAGCTTTATCAAGAACATTTGAGATAAATTTTTGACCACCAAATCCAGGATTAACACTCATTAAAAGCACCATATCTAAATCTGGCAATAAATATTCGATATCTTCTATTCGTGAATGTGGATTAAGAGCAATTGCTGGAGAAATTCCTAATTCTCGAATTTTTGCAATTAAACGATGTGGATGTTTCTCTTCTTCAATATGAAATGAGATATATTTTGGCTTTAAATATGCAAATAGATCAACAAAAAAACTATTATTTTCAACCATTAAATGAATATCAAGCGGACGAGTTGCAATTTTTGAAATTGGCTCAACAACAACTGAACCAATGGTCATATTAGGCACAAAATGACCGTCCATTACATCGACATGAATTAAATCGCAATCAGCATTACAAATTGCTTCGACATCTCGTTGAAGATTTCCGAAATCAGCAGATAATAAACTTGGAGCTACTAATATTCTATTCATATATTTTCCTTTTTATTTTTATCTATTTAGAAATTTTGATTTAATACTATTTTATCAAAAGCTAAAAATTAAGATCATTCTGATTTTATTTTAAATTTATCTTAAACTTTTTCAAAAAAATTAAATTTGAAATGAATAATTTTTCTAGTCTGATAAAATAGCTATTTAATTAAAAAAGCGATATAAATGAGGAAATTACCTATATGAGATTAAATAAATTTTTGGCACATAACACCAAACTCTCAAGACGAGAAGCAGATCGTGCCATTTTTGATGGAAAAATTAAAATTGGACATGAAGTTATTATAAATCCTGCTATAGATGTTAATGAATCTATGAAAATTTTTTATAATGGCGAACAGGTTAAACGAAAAGCTAATTACAGTGTTATTGTTTATAACAAACCTAAAGGAGAACTTGTTACAAAAAGCGATCCACATGGTAGAAAAACTATTTATCATTCTCTTGGCGATAAATATTTAGGTTTTTCACCTGTTGGAAGGCTCGATTATACTAGCGAAGGTGTTTTAATTTTAAGTGATGCTATTGATATTGTTGAAAAATTAATGACAAGTTCGCTCGAACGAGTATATAAAATTAAAGTTTCTGGTGAAATCACTCGTCCATTAATGTCTGCAATGGAAAAAGGTATCGAGATTAACAATTCAGCTGGTGCAAATGAAAATACAGATATTCGTAATATGGAAATACCCCCTTTTAATTGGTTTCAAATTTTAAAAAATGGTAGTAATTATTCTAGTTTAAAAGTTAGTATCAGCGAAGGCAAAAATCGAGAATTACGACGATTTTTCGCCCAATTTCAACTTGATATTCTTGATTTAAAACGAGTTAGTTATGGTTGGGTTAATCTTAATGCTCTTCCAACAGGCAAAAAAAGATTTTTTACTCGAGATGAATATACGAAATTAAGAAAATATTTAATTTTTGGAGAAGAAGGTTTATATAATCAAAATTTAGTTCTTAAAGATAATGATCGAGATAATTTTGAACTCGGTGAAGATGAGAATGAATATAAAATATATGAAAATAGTGAAAAACAAGAACGAAGATTTGATAAATCAAAAAGATTTGATTTAAAAAATAAAAATGATAATTTCAGGAAATTGAAAAAATAAAAAATAAAATATAAATATAAATTCTGGAGATATTGATGAAGTCAGTTGATAGTGTTTGCACATATTGTGGAGTTGGTTGCGAAATAACAGCAGATATAAATATCTCGGAAAATATAATTTCGCGAATCTATTCAAAAGAGGGGGCAGAAGTCAGCAATGGCGATTTATGTCTCAAAGGTAAAGAGGGTTTCTCATTTTTAACTAATGATAAAAGAATCGATAAAACGATAGTTAGTTGGAAATTTATAGAAGACAACTGGAATTTATGCAAAGATTTAGATTTGGATCTCTCAAGACCAACTATTTTTCAGAATCAACTTTTTTATGCCATTAATAATAGACAAGTTTATAAATTAGTTGCTAGAAAAATCTCTGAAATTACTAATAATTTTGGTAAAAAATCTTTTGCAGCAATTGGTGGAGCAAGAACAAGTTGTGAAAGTGGTTTTCTATTTCAGAAATTTACTCGAGAAGTTATTCAATCGCCTCATGTCGATAATTGTGCAAGAGTTTGTCATTCACCGAGTCTTAGCGGTTTAAGAGCTACTATTGGTGAAGGTGCTTCTACAAATCCATTTAATGATATTGAAAATGCCGAATTTATAATTTTAATTGGTTCGAATATAACTGAAGCTCATCCAATTGTTGGTAACAAATTATTAAATGCAAAAAAAGCTGGAAAATTAGACATTGCAACAATTGATATTCGAGAAACTCAAATTTTTAAAAATAGTAAGTATGGTTTAGTTATACCTTTTGAAGCTAATCTATTAATACTTAATATGATTGCAAGAGTAATTATTGAAGAAAAACTTGAAAATCATCAATTTATTTCTGATAGAACTAAATATTATCTTGAATTTCGAGATTCGATTTTAAATGATAAATTTGCTGATCCAGATTTTTTTAAGAATTTAGCTGGTTATGAAGATTTACCCGATCTCATAAGAAAAGTTGCTCGAGATTATTCTACTAAAAAAAGTATGATTTTATGGGGTTTGGGTGTTACAGAACATTTTGATGGAAGTTATGCTGTTATGGCTCTATCTCATTTGGCTTTATTAACTGGAAATATTGGTAAATCTGGAGCTGGTTTAATGCCGTTACGAGGTCAAAATAATGTTCAAGGAACTTGTGATGTCGGAATGTTGCCTTATTATCTTCCTGATTATGAAAAACCAGAAGAAATCGGAATGATGACTCCTCAAATTTTTGATTCGATTCTATCTGATGATCCTGAACGAGTTCGAATTATTTGGAATATGGGCGAAGATTTGGCTCATATTCATGCTAATCAAAATAAAGTTCAAGAAGCTCTTTCACGACTTGATTTATTGATTGTTAATGAAGTTATGACTAGCGAAGTTACAAAGTTCGCTCATATCGTTTTTGGTGTTAAAAGTGCCTATGAAAAATATGGTGTTTATGTAAATGCTGAACGACGATTACATCTTTCTCAACCTCTGATTAAATCGAATTTACCTGATGATTGGGAAGTTATTCAAGGTATTGAAAATGAATTGAGTGGTGATTGGAGTTATAACGATTCTGAAGATGTCTGGAATGATGTTCGTATTGGTGTTAAAAATCGATATGGCGGTGTAACTTATGATAAATTAAAAGAAAATATTTTATCTGGGCTTCAATGGCCAATGCCTCTAAATAGTGAAACTGATACTCCAATTTTACATCTTGAAAGTTTTAGAACAAAAGATGGTATTGCTAGATTTTATTATCATAGTTATAAATTAAGAGGTCAAATAGAAGAACTCTTGAATTTTGGTAAAGTTGATGAGAACTATTTTTATTTATCGACTGGTCGAGCAATCGCCCATTATAATAATTCTGCTCAAACAAAAGCTACCGACAGATTATATAGATTACATTCTCAAGATGTCTTGATTTATAGTATTGAAGATCGAGAATTTTTTGGTCATCGTAAAAGTGCAAAATTAAAATCTCAATATGGTGAAAGTAATGAATTAATTTTAAAACAGAGCAAACGAATGAAAAAAGGTACTCTTTTTACAACTTTTCACCATCCTGAAAGTCGAGTTAATTTTCTATTTGGTGATGAGGGCGATGAATTAATTGGAACTTCTAAATTTAAATCTATTAGAGTTGAGGTTATTTAAAATTTGAATTCACCTGTTTTTCTTGTTCAAACAGATACGACAATTGGTTTTTTATCTAAAAATAGTGCAAATATTGATATAAAAAAGAGGAGACTCCCTGAAAAAGAGTATCTTCAAACTGTTTCGTCATTTAAAAATTTAAAAAATTATGCTCGAATTCCAAATAAATTTAAAAAATTTGTAAGAAATAGTAATAAAACTACTTTTATTTATCCAAATAATAAATCAATAAGAGTTATACAAAACAATGAACATAAAGAGTTTTTAGAATATTTTGGAGATTTTTATTCAAGTTCGGCAAATATTTCAGGTGAAAAATTTAATGATGAAGTTGCGAGAAATTTAGCAGATATTATCTGTGAAGATTCTCGCGGTTTCTTTGAATCTCAACCATCAAAAATTTATAAAATTGGTCGTGAAAATATTCGCAAAATAAGATGAGATCTTAAAATATTTCTAATAAATCTTAACTTTAGATTGCAAAAACCTCATCAAAAGCTGATGAGGTAAAAATTAAAATATCTTTTTAGCTTCGAATTAATTATAATATCATCATATTATTTTTATAAGGAGTACTTTTTGCTCAACAGATTTTTAATCTTACACATTCTTTTATATATTAATTTATACAGTTCAGGTTTAAAAATTGAACAAGCTATAAATTTTCTTCGTGATAATAATCGCGAAATCGCAATTGCTAATAACGAAATAGAAAGTCAAAAGTTAAAATTAGATTCTATAAGTGGTTATAAATATGGGAAATTAGATTTAACTCAACGAGCAATGCGAACAAATGATGCTGGTGAAAACTTTGGTTTTAAATTAACTTCCCGTGAAGCAAACTTTAATAATTTTGGTTTTGATGAATTTTTAGCTAAACAAGGATCTGCTAAAACTGACGGAGGCACTTCTCTTTTACAAACTCAACCAAAACATTTAAATTATCCTGAAGCTACCAATTTTTTTCAAACTGAATTAAAATATGAACTTCCAATTTATACAGGAGGCAAATTGTTTGCTGGTGAGCAAATTGCCAATAAAATGATTGAAATGTCAAAATTATCTCGCGATAAATTAATCGATGAGAAAATTTACGAACTTCGAAAAAGTTATTCGGATATGGCTTTACTTAATGCAACTTATTTAAATCTTGAAAATATGAATAATAATCTAAAAACTCTTGAAAATATAGCTAAAAATATGAAGGGTGAAGGTTATGGCAAAGAGGTTGATTTATTAGAAGTTCAAGCTCGTAGAAGTGCCGTTGAACGAATGATTAATCAAATTGAAGCTCGTCGAGAACTTTTATATAAATATATCTCTTTTTTAATTGGTCAAAATGTTAAAAATATCGAAACTAGTTGTTCTGATCAAGATTTTGAAATTCCAACTATTGAAACATTTTTAGCTAATAATCTTGATTTACAAAAAGGCAAACATGGATTAGCTATTTCTGATAATCTTATTGATATTGCCAAATCTGAATTTTTACCCAAAATTGGAGCTTTCGGAAAAGTTTCAACTGCTGATAATAATTTTTTAAATGAAGCTGATCGCCATTCTGGTTGGACAATCGGAATTCAATTATCGTTAAATTTATTTAATGGTGGAGTTGATAAAGCTAATCTTGAAGAATCAAAAGTTGAAAAATTAAAAAATGAAAATAAAATTAGACTTGCAGAAACAGGCTTAAAACTTCAATTCGAAACTATCGTTACAGAAATTAAAAATTTAAATGATGAAATTGCTAGATTAAATAGCGAACTTAAACTTGTCAATCAAATTTATAAAAATTATGAGGAGTATTATCGTGAAAATTTAAAATCTATGAGTGATGTAATTATTAAACAGTCTGAACAACTTCAAAAAGTTATGGAACTTTTACAACTTCGTAATAAAAGAAATGAACGAATTTTCGCATTACGAAATTTATATCATAATGATATAAATTAAAATAAAATATATGTAGATAATATAAACAAGGAAAAATAAATGTATAAATTAAAATTTTTAGCTTTTGCTATTTTAGTTAATTTGTCGAATCTTTTTGGAGCTTTGACAATTTCAGGAACTGTTATCTCAGATAACGAAAAAATAATTATGAGTCGTTTTATGGGCTTTGTTACTGGTGTTTATGTAAATGAAGGTGATTATGTAAAAAATGGAGATCTTTTATATACGATAGATTCTAAAGAGATCGATTCTGCTGTTAGTCAAGCTCAACTCGGCATTTCTCAAGCTCAACTTTCACTTCAAATGAATCAGAGTCAGCTTAATAATTTATTATTAAATTTGTCTCGACATAAAAGACTTCTCGAAAAAGATATGGTTTCTCAATATGAAGTTGAAAATCTTGAATTAGCTACTAAAAATATGCAAGATATGGTTACGATTAGCAAAAAACAGGTTGATTCAGCTAATGAACAGCTTAAAGAAGTCAAAAATCAATATAAATATTTAAATGTTAAAGCTCCAAATAATGGAGTAATTATCAAAAAAAATATAAATATTGGTGAAATGGCAATGCCCGGAAGTCAAGCTTTTATTTTGTCTGATTTAGGTAATTTAAAAGTTATTGCTGAAATCTCTGAAAATGATCTTAAATTAATTAAAAAAGGGAAGAAAGTTGATATTTCAATTCCATCAGCTAATTTAAATGGTTCTGGAACTGTTTCGTCAATTATTCCTAGTTCAAATCCAATGACTCATACTTTTAGAATAAAAATTAACTTTGATAGTAAGAAGTTAGATATTTATCCTGGAATGTATTCAACTATTACTATTGAATAGTTCAAAAATTATGAAACATAATAATGATGAGGTAATTGCAAAAATGTATCAACCAAAAGATTATGCAGGAAAATTAGCCATAATATTTTTACGAAATCCACTTACAATGGTTTTAGGCTTTTTTTTAATTGCCATTGGATATATATCGCTAATTATTACTCCTCGAGAAGAAAATCCACAAATGATTATTTCTGGTTCAACTGTTATTATTGCTCTCCCCGGAGCAACTCCAAAAGAGGTTGAAAATGTAATTATAAAACCCCTTGAACGAAAATTAAAAGAAGTTAAAGGCATTGAACATATTTATGGAATCGCTATGGATAGTTTTGCTGTTATTAATGCAACTTTTCATATTGGTGAAAAAAAAGAGGATTCAAATTTAAAAATATATGACAAAATTATGCAAAATATGGATATTTTTCCTAAAGGCATAATGATGCCTATTATCAAACCTCTTGATATAGATATTGATATTCCTATTGTTACAGTTGCTTTTTATTCTAAAGATAAAAATATGTCTCTCGAAATTTTATATGATCGTGTTAAAGATATTCAACATAAAATTAATGGTGTTCAAAATGTTGCTGTAACAAATTTAAAAGGTGGCAAACGACATCAATTTAATATATTAGTAGATCAGAATAAACTTGCTGGTTACAATATATCAATGGGACAAATTCTTAAATCTGTTGAAAGTCTTGCTTATAATATTCCAGATTTTAAAGGTCGAATTTCAGAAGGCAAAATTGCTATTATGAGTGTTAAAAATGGTATTGAAACTGAAAAAGATCTTGAAAATATTATCGTTGCCAAATATGGCGACTCTTCAGTTTATTTAAAAGATATTGCTCATGTTGAATTAGGTAATGATTTTCAGAATTTTCAATCTGCTCATATAAGTTATCGATCTCAACATAGTGATAATTTTTCAGAATTAAATGATCAAGTTACTTTGACTGTTTCTAAACTTCAAGGAACAAATGCTGTAACAATTGCAAATGCTGTTAAAGATGAATTAAATATTAATAGTCAAATATTTGAAGAAAATGGAATTGGCTATGTAATAACTCGAAATGATGGCGAAAGAGCTAATGAAGCAGTTAATGAACTTGTTTTTCACTTGATTTTATCAATAGTTATTATTGCAATTCTTTTGGTTTTTGTTCTTGGTTGGAGAGAAAGTTTAATAGTAACTTTTACAGTTCCAGCTATTTTATCAGTAACTTTATTTGTCGCATATTTAACTGATCAGACTATTAACAGAATAACACTTTTCGCCTTTTTATTAGCTCTAGGTTTGCTTGTTGATGCAGCTATTATCGTTATCGAAAATATTCATAGACATTTGCATTCAAAACATGGCAAAAATAAAAGTATCGATGAAATAATGGTTCAAGCAACTGACGAAATTGGACCTCCAACTAATATTGCAACTCTTGCAATTATTTTAACGATGATTCCTATGGCTTTTGTTGGGCAAATGATGGGTCAATTTATGCAACCAATTCCTGCAAATGTTCCTGTCGCACTTGTTGCTTCTCTTTTTGTAGCTTATATTTTTACCCCATATTTATCTGCAAGAATGCTAAAAAAAGATCTTAATAATGATGAGGAGCATAAAAATGTTTAATTTATTAGAAAGAATAATTTATCATATTTTAGGAAGTTTTTTCTGGAAAAGTATAATTTTATTTATTACATTAGTTTCTTTAATTGGTGCTATTATGATGATTCCTATGGAATTAGTTTTAGCAAAAATGTTACCTGGTAAAAATAATGATACTTTTAATATTTATATCGATTTGCCAAATGGAAGTTCTATTTCTCAAACTCGACATGTCAGTGAATGTATTGTTTCTCAACTTAAAAATGAAAAAGAAATTATTAATCTTGAACTCTTTTTAGGTATGGGTTCGCCTCTCGATTTTGCTGGTTTAATTAAAGGATCTCATTTTAAACAGCAAGAAAATTTAGCTGAAATCGTTGTAAATTTATCTCCAAAACATCACAGAAAAGAGCCTTCTTATTTAATGGTTCAAAGAATTAGACCAGAAATTCTAAAAACTTGTGGTGAAATTTTCACAAAAAGTTCTATTAAATTTATAGAACCTCCAGCTGGTCCTCCAACAATGGGGGCAGTTGTTGCTGAAATTTATGGTGAAAGTGATATTGGAATTCGTGAAGTTGCTGAACAAGTTAAAAATATTTTTATTTCGACAAAAGGACTTGTTGATATTGATATTATGCAAGATGAAATTTATAGCAAAATCGAAATTGAAATTGATAATATAAAAGTTGTTCGTTCTGGACTTGATATAAAAAATATTAATGATTTAATATATTTATCGCTTGAAGGAATGAGTGTCGCTGTTAAAAACAGTAAAATTTATGATGACCAAGTTGCTATTTATTTATCGTTAAATCCAAAAGGTAAAGTTTTTAAAAGCGATGAGGTTCGAGATGTCGAATTAAAACTTTCGAGTTTAAAAATGATGAATTCTAATGGTTTAATGATTCCTCTTTCTGAACTTGTAAAAATTAAAAAAATATCTTCAAATCCAATGATAGTTACAAAAGATTTACATAAAATGACAAATGTAGTTGCCGAAACAGATATGGTTTCTCAAGTATATCCGCTTTTAGATGCTAGAACAAAAATTATAAATAATTTAGCTGATCAATTTGAAATTGAACAAATTGGACTTTTTGATTTAAAATTAAAGTCTAAAAATAATGGCTTAGAATATTTACTAAAATGGGACGGCGAAATGCGAGTTACAATTGATACTTTTATTGATCTCGGTGGAGCATTTATCACAGCAATGATTCTAATATTTTTATTAATGGTGATTTATTATAAAAGTTATATATTATCGACAATTGTTCTAATTGGAAGTTTATTATCGATAATTGGAGTAATTCTTGGTCATTGGATTATGGATCAATTTACAGAAGAGACTTTTTTCTTAACTGCGACTTCATTAATTGGTTTTATCGCTTTAATTGGTATAAGTTCGCGAAATACACTTTTATTAATAGATTTTACAAAATCACTATTAAATGAGATGGATCAACGAAGAGCGGTAGCTTATGCAACAGCAACTCGAGCAAAACCAATATTTTTAACAGCTTCAGCGATAATTTTGGCTTCAACTCTTTTAGCTTCAGATGCTGTTTTTGGCGGTTTGGGAGTTTCGTTAATTTTTGGAACTATTTCAGCAGTTGTGGCTTCATTAATAGTTATTCCAATTTTTATAAATAGCAAAAAGTTAGACTAATTTTATAAATTAATCTAAATACCTCATCTTTAATTATAAAATTTTATTTTTTACGATGAGGTAACAAATTAAATAATATTCGTATAGAATTTTAATTCTGTAAAATACCCTCCATTTAAAAAATTAATTTAAAAGATAAAGTGATATTTAGCGAAAAGTTGATATCTTTTCAAAAATAAAAAAATAAAAAATTAAGAGGAGTTTATCAGTGAATAATGATTTAATTAAATCAGCTTTATCAAAAGTTATATATCCAGGTTTTCAAAAAGATATAGTATCTTTCGGTTTTGTTGATAATATTGAAACTGATGGTTTGAGTGCAACTATCGAAATTACAATTACCTCATCAGCTAATGAAGTTGAAGAACAACTTCGACACGATATCCAATTTCAACTCGCAAAAATTGGAATCGATAAAGTTTATATTAAAATGCATAAACCTGCTGTTCCACGAGAAACCTCTTCAAAAGGTAAAAATATCGCTCCAAATATTAAAAATTTTGTTATGGTCAGTTCTGGTAAAGGTGGAGTCGGTAAAAGCACAACTTCTGTAAATCTTGCTATTGCTCTTGCAATGTCAGGTAAAAAAGTTGGTCTTCTCGATGCTGATGTTTATGGTCCAAATATTCCACGAATGCTTGGAGTTGAAAATGTTCGTCCTGAAATTGTTGGCAATCGAGTTAAACCTATTAATGCCTATGGTATCGAAATGATAAGTATGGGTAGTTTAATGGGTAGTGGTGAAGCTCTTTTATGGAGAGGTTCATTGATTATTAAAACTATTCAACAATTTTTGACTGATATTATGTGGAGTCCTCTTGATGTTCTTGTTATTGATATGCCTCCTGGCACTGGTGATGCTCAATTGACATTAGCTCAAAGTGTTCCCGTTACAGCAGGTGTTACAGTAACAACTCCTCAAGCTGTTGCTCTTGATGATGCTGAACGAAGTTTAAATATGTTTAAAAAATTACATATTCCTATGGCTGGAATCGTTGAAAATATGAGTGGTTTTATCTGTCCAGAAACTGGTAAAGAATATGATATTTTTGGCAAAGGAACAGGTGAAGCTCTTGCAAAAAAATATGATACTTTTTTATTAGCTGAAATTCCTATTGATCCAACAATTAGAGTTGGTGGTGATAATGGTTCGCCAATTACTTATCATAAACCAAATAGCGAAATTGCTAAAAGATATATGAAATCAGCTGAACTTCTTTGGGAAGAGATAGAAAAAATTAATTCGTTAGGAATTGCTTCAAATGATATGATTCAACCAACAACTGGAAGCGGTTCTGCTTGTAGTACATCTTCTGCATCTTCGTCTGCATCATCTTGTAGCACAACTTCTGCAAAATCTTCATCTTCAAGTAATAGTTGTGGCTGTCATTAATTTTTAAATAATTATATATGGCTTTTTATTTTTACAAAATTAGCACCCCAATTTTTTGGGGACTAATAATTATTATCTCATTTTTAGCTTTCGGTTCAGTTCCAAATCCAAGTTTAGATATTTCGATAGGCGATAAAATAAATCACTTTTCAGCTTTTGCAGTTTTATGGCTTTTCGGCTATTTTAAATATGGCAAATTAAATGAATTTAACTTTTTTATATATCTATTTTTATATGGAGTTTTAATAGAAGCTGTGCAATATTTTTTGCCAAATCATGAAGCTTCGTTTTTAGATATTTTTGCTGATTCTTTTGGAATTTTCATAGGCTTTTTATTAACAAAATATATAATTAATTTAAAATAAAATTTTAATATATCTCATCGTTATATTCGGGCTTGACCCGAATATATAAATAGCTATCTATTTTTTTCTTAAAGAATTTAAAACAACTAATAAACTAGAAAAACTCATCGAAATACTTGCAATTAACGGAATCACAAAACCAAAAATTGCCATCGGTATAGTTATAAGATTATAAATTAGCGAAATAATTAAATTTTGACGAATTAATTTTAAACTATCTCGACCAATTTCAATAGCTTTAAGCAATGAATTCAGATTATCTTTTTGTAAAACAATATCGCTAACACTCATTGCAATATCAGTTCCACTACCAATTGCAACCCCAATTTCAGCTCTTTGTAAAGCCAAAATATCATTTATACCATCACCAACCATCAAAATTCTATATCCAAGTCTCTCTTCTCGTTCAATCCATTGCAATTTTTCTTCAGAACTCATTCCACCATATCGTTCAGCAATTCCAACCTCATCAGCAACTCGATTAACAGTTTTTTCACCATCACCGCTCAACATTGCAACTTTGATACCCTGTTTTTTAATTTGACTAATTACACTTTTTGCTTCAGCTCGAATTTCATCAATAAATTCAAAAACAGCAATAATTTTATTATTTTCTCCATAAATTATATGTGAATTATTAAAATTAAAATTTATATTATCTTCTAAATTTATATTTTTTCTCTAAAAAATCTTATATTTCCAGCAAAAATTTCAATATCATCAACTTTTCCAGAAATTCCTTTTGATGGAACACTTTTAAAATCAACAATATGTATATTACTAGAATCTATTTTTTCTAAATATTTATATAAACTATCAGCTATTTGATGATGAGAAAGATGAACTAAAGCTTTTAATCTTTTCTTATTAATTTCATTAAATTCTTCAAATAATTTTATATTTGAAATTTTTGGTTTTCCAACTGTTAAAGTTCCAGTTTTGTCAAAAGCAATCTTTGAAATTCCAGCAAGTGTTTCGAGATTTTTGCCCTCTTTAAAAAGAATTCCTTCACGAGTTGCACGATTCAAACCAATAAGAACTCCAATTGGAGTTGAAAGAGCTAAAGCACAAGGACAAGCAATAATTAAAACTGAAACACTATATATAAATGCAATATTAAAATCACCTTTTAAATATAACCAAACTGCAAAAGTAGAAAAAGCTAAAAATAGAATTGTTAATGAAAAAATCCCTGAAATTCGATTTGCAAGATTTTCGATATTTGGTTTGCTGTTCATTGCATATTCAAGCATCGAAACAATTCTCGAAATATGCGAATCACGAAATTCTCGAGTTACACGAACTTCCAAATAACCATCAGTTAATAGAGTTCCAGATAAAACTGTTTCGCCGATATCTCGTAAAATTGGCAAACTTTCACCAGAAAGCGATGATTCATCAATTGAACCACTACCGCGAATAATTTCGCCATCAACACCAATTCTCGAACCAGATTTAAAAATAGCAACATCCCCTTTTTTAATATTAATAGCTTCAATTTTTTCACCAGAAACTAATTCTATTTCAGTAGGCTGATATTTACTAATTAAATCAAGATTTTGAGAAATATTTCGTTTTGAGAGCAGTTCTAAAAATTTGCCAATTAAAATAAAAGTAATAATCATAGCAACCGAATCGAAATAGGCATCACCTTTTTCAGTAATAGTTATATAAATTGAGTAAAAATATGTAAGAAGCGAACCAGTGGCAACGAGTAAATCCATATTGACATGATGATTTTTTAAACCAAAATATGCACTTTTAAAAAAAATCCAACCGCTATAAAATAGAACTGGAGTTGAAAGAATCCATTCAGCAATATTTAGAATCGTTTTTATATTTTGATCGATGCCTGTAAAATAGCCTGTATATAATGCAATTGAGATCCACATTATATTCATGACACCAAAAATACCAACAGACAAACGAATATAATAATCTCGTCGTTCGCGGTCAAGTTCGCGACCTCGTTCGGTTCGTTCAAAAGGTTTTGCATCATAACCAATTGCTCGAATAGTATCAATAATTTTAGATAATTCTATTAAATTTTTATTATATTTTATATATGCTCGATGAGTAGAAAAATTAATTTTAGCATCTATAATTCCAGCGGTTTCATATAAGATTTGTTCATTTAGCCAAACACAAGCAGAACAGTGAATTCCTTCAATATGCAAGGAGACTTCAAATGTGTTTTCATAATTATCTATTTTTTTAACATATTGAGAATAGAATGATGAGGTGTCAAAACTTGAACTATCTATAAAATTATTTATATTTACAGGAGGAGATAATTTTCTTTCACCAACTTTAGAATAGTAACTTTCAAGTTCGCGATCGTGAATGAGATGATAAACACTTTTGCAACCATTACAACAAAATCGTAAATCGCCCTCATGAATCATAACCTCATCGGGATAAACTAAGTTACAGTGAGAGCAATTTGTCTCGTTCTTATTTATACTTTTATCCATTTATATTTTCCTTTTTATTCATATAAAAGTTTTAAAGCTCCTGCTTCAACCATTCTTTCAGCCAATTTTGTTCCAAGCAATTTATAATCTTCTTTTCGACCAATCATGGTATCTCGCAAAATTGCCGAACCATCAGCTCGACCAATTACAGCCCGAATAAAAATAGTATCATTTTCAAGTAGAGTGGCATTTATACCAATTGGCACTGTGCAACTACCTTCAAGATAGCCAACAAAATTTCGTTCAATTGTTGTTTCAATTTCAGAATTTTTGCTGTTTAAAAACGAAATCATCTTGATTACTTCAGGATCAAGATTTGATTCAATTCCTAAAGCTCCTTGACCCATTGCAGGAATCATTTCATTAATAGAAATATTATAAATATAATTAACACTGCTATTTAATTCAAGTCTATTTATACCTGCAGTTGCAAGAACGATTGCATCAAATTCGCCTTGTTTTAATTTTTCAATTCGAGTATCAACATTGCCTCGAAGTTGCAAAATTTTTAAATCTGGTCGCAAATGTAAAAGTTGCATTGAACGGCGAAGACTTGTTGTTCCGATTTTTGCACCAATCGGTAATGAATCGATATTCTCATATTTTTCAGAAAGCAATGAATCGCGAACATCTTCTCGTTCGGTAATTGCAGTTAGCTTTAAGCCATATGGAATTTGAAATGGCATATCTTTTAAACTATTAACCGAAATATCAGCTTCACCGTTCAACATTGCATCTTCAAGCTCTTTTGTGAAAAGACCTTTTCCACCAATTGTCGAAAGTGCGACATCAAGAATTTTATCACCACGAGTTTTAAATATTTTTAATTCTACTTCTAGTTCTGAATATTTTTCTAAAAGCTTAGATTTAATATGGTTTGATTGCCAAAGAGCTAATTTGCTACCGCGAGTTGCGATAATTAACTTATTTTTCAAAAGTTCTCCTAAGAAATTTTTTGAGATTTTGACATGAAACCACTTTATCAACAATTATAATTTAGTTATATATTTTGCCTGTTCACTTTTTGGAGTATTTTTAAATTTTGGAATTTCAAGAATTTTAAAATTTTCTATTTCACCATTTAGATATTTTATCGAAATAATATCGCCTATTTTAACATCTTTGCTTTGTTTAACTGAAATATTATTTAAAAAAATAACTCCACTTTGAAGCATATCTTGAGCAATTGCTCTTCTTTTTGTAATATTAACACTATTAATAAATTTATCGATTCTCATCTTTTAACCTTAAATATTTATATTTTTATAGAAATTGTATCTAAAGTTTAAAAGTTTTGATTTATTTTAAGGAAGTTTTTTGAATTTGAATTTGAAGTTTTCCCCCTCTCGGGAGAGAGGAGGAAAGATTTAAGAAAAGAGATTAGTTAGAGATTAGTTAGATTGATTTACATCATTACATTTAACTGAAATAGAAGTTCCAATTTCTGCACCATCTTTATCTAAAGATATAACAGTCATACCTTCAACGATTGTATCAATAAAAACACCTTTAGAAGCAATAGGTAATGAAGCTCATGATTCTAGCCTCCAATTTTTGATTTGAGTCTTTTGTATAGTTAAAAATCCATAACTGGAATGAGCAACTCTTGATTAAAATCACAATAATCGCGAAATTACTGTTCTGATTAAGGTTCAAGCTACCTGCCACACGACGAGCAAATCACGAGTTGATAATTGAAAATTATGTGGCTTTTTGCACTTTACCAAGAATGGAATAATATAAAAATGATTTCTGTTAATATATTTAGATCAGAATAAAACATTTGCTAGAAAATATATATTTTTATGTCAAAATATTCAAATTAAGTTACAAAATACAAGAAAGGATTAAAATATTTTATAAAAAAAATGAAGACTTTAATTAAAAAATATACAGATGCAAATTTATGGAATAAAAAAATATTAATTACGGGTGGAGCTGGTTTTATAGGATCTAATTTAGCTCTCTATTTTCAAAAGAATCATCCAGAAGTTGAAATTATCGTTTTTGATATTTTTAGAAGCGATGATAAATTTAGCAATGGCAATTTAAAATCTCTTGGCGATTATCGAAATCTTTTAGATTTTCGTGGTGAAATTATTTCTGGAGATATTAATTCAAAAGAAGATTTAGAATTAATCCGAGAATTAAGGGCTGATTATATTTTTCACGAATCTGCAATTAGTGATACAACTGTTAAAGATCAAAAATTAATGATTGATACTAATGTTGTTGCTTTTAAAAATATCTTAGAAATTGCTCGAGAAAATAACTCTAGGGTTATTTATGCTTCAAGTGGTGCAACATATGGCGATTCTAAAAGTCCTCAAACTGTTGGTATAGAAGAGCCAAAAAATATATATGGCTTTAGTAAATTAATGATGGATCAAATTGCTCTTAAATATATAAAAAAATATTATATGAATATAGTTGGTTTGAGATATTTTAATGTCTATGGCAAAAATGAATTTTTTAAAGGCAAAACCTCATCAATGGTTCTTCAGTTTGCTCTTCAAATTTTAAGTGGTTCTGCTCCAAAACTTTTTCAAGGTAGTGATAAAATTTTTCGCGATTTTATTTATATCGAAGATATATTACAAGCTAATATTTTATCTATGTTTTCTAAAAGTGGAATTTATAATGTTGGAACAGGTAAAGCTAGAAGTTTTCAAGATATTGCTGATATTTTACAAAAAGAGTTAAAACGAGATTTAGGTAATATTTATATTAAAAATCCGTTTATAGAACAATATCAATTTTATACAGAAGCTAATATTTTAAATACACAAAATATTTTAGGCTATCAACCTCAATATTCTCTTGAAACAGGAATTGCTGATTATGTGCCAGATATTTTAAAAATATTTAATAATTATGGCAATCAAATATAAAATTTAAGTCTATATAATTTTTTTGAAATTAAAATTTGAGTTTTGATAAGATTCAAACCGAATAATCAAAAATAGAGAGTATTTATGTTTGAAGAATTGATAAAAAAATTAAGGGGTGATAAATATATCACTCTCGAGACAACTCCAACCCTCTCCGCAACAATGAACAACCTCATCGAAAAAATCGATAAAAGTGCTGTTGTTGATCTTGTTGATGGTTTCACAACTACTGACAATCCTCTTGCTAAATTAAAATATGGTTCTATATTTGGAGCTATAAAATTGCAAGAAAAATATAATAAACCTGTTATAGCAACATTAAGTATGAGAGATAGAAATAAAATTGCTCTTCAGTCTGATCTTTTGGGTGCAAACGATTTTAATATTCGTGCAATTTTAACTCTTACTGGTGATAGTGCAAAAGCTTCTGATCAACCAAATAGCAAAGGTGTTTTTGAAGGTGATAGCACTATGCTTTTAGATATTATTAATTGTTTTAATTCTGGTATTAATTATGCTGGAAAACCTTTTAAAGATAATGAAAAACCAAAAGAGATTTATCCATTTTCTGTTGTTAATTCGTTTGCTAAAAATCCGCAAACTCTTATTAAAAAAATGATAAAAAAAATAGAACATCATTCTGTTGGCATTATTTCTCAACCTGTTTATAGTCTTGAAAGTGCTGAATGGCTTTTAAATTTATTTCATGAAGCAAAAACTCAATGTAAATGTCCCGATCCAAAAGTTCAACTTATTTTAGGTTTTTTTCCTATCACTAGATTTCGAACTGCTCAATTTTTAGCTTCTCATGTTCCAGGTATTCATGTTCCTCAGATTTGGCTTGATAATTTAAAAACTGCTAGTTTAAAAAATGAAGATGAAGAAGAACAAATTGGTTTTGAAATGAGTTTAAAACTTTTTAAAGATTTATATAAGTTACATCCTAAAATTCATATTATGACTGCAAATAGATTTGACTTAGCTAAAAAAATATTGGAGAGTTAAAATATGAATGAATTCAAAGAAGAGTTAGATGAAGACTTAGTTCCTATTGGTGCTTCACCTTTAGAAACATTATCTCAATCTATCGTTGGTAATTTATCTCTTCAAAAAGAGAGTATGAATTCACTTTTATATTCTATTCAAAAAGTTAAAAAAAGTTTAAAAGATGATTTTATTTATCGCGAACGAGATTTAAAAAATTTAAGTTATATCGCTCGTGATATAAAAGATAATTTTCAATTTACTTTAATGATAGCTGATGAGGTAAATATTATAGATGAATTAATACATCAAATAAATTTATTAGCTTTAAATATTACTATTGAATCTTCAAAATTTGGAGAAACTGGTGATATTTTTGGAGAGTTATCTAAAGATATTCGAGAAAATAGTGATAAAATAGGTTCGGTAATCGAGCGAATTTTTACAAAGGAGGTCAAAAATAAGAGTTTTCGCGAACATAATCGCTATATTCAAAATAGTGTTTTGCATCATATAAATGAACGAATTGAAAGTCTTGGAAGTTTTATTGGTGGTGGTGATGATTTACTTCGTGAAATTTCTAGCACTGAAGAACTTCTTGAAGATTTAATTCATTCTGTTGATGTAACTTTTCCACTCTCTTCAACTTTAATAGATCTAATAAAAAATTTAAAACAAAATGATAATTTTTTATCTTCTGACTCTGTTGAATCTGTCAATGATTTATCTTCTATTAATAAAGATATTAAAAATATTAAAAATAATAATTTTATTAATATTAAACAAATAGAAATAATAACTGAAACTAAAGAGTTTAAACAACAAGAGCTATATGATCCTAGTAATATTAATAAAATAGATCATAAAATTGATTTTGATGATGTAAATTCAGAACAGAATATTTATAATTTTGAAGAATTTACACAAAAAATTGAACCTAAAAAAATAGATACAAAAAAAGATGTTAGTTTTGAAAAAGTTGCCTTTGAAATTACTGAAATTACAGATAAACAATATATTAACATGTATAATAATGTTCAATTAGACAATATAGCTTATAATAACCAAAATAAAGCTGGAGTTAAAAGATTAACAAGGAGATTTTAAAAAATGAATAAACATATGATGATTTCTGAAGGTATATTTTTTGCAGAAATTCCAACTGAAATAGTAACAGTTTTGGGTTCTTCAGTTGCTGTTACTATTTTTGATAGGCAAAAAAATCTTGGCGGAATTGCTCATTTTCTTGAACCTGAATGGGGCGGAATTGGAATGAGAACTCATAGATATGGTGATGTTGGAACTGCTGATTTAGTTAATAAATTTATCGAACAAGGTAGCAAAAGAGAGAGTTTAATTGCTAATATTATTGGCGGTGCAACTATTGGAACATATTTTAGTGGTGCTTTACCAATTGGTTTAAGAAATGTTCAATCTGCTAAAAAAATTCTTGAGCAAGAACATATCGCTATTGATCAAATCGAAGTTGGTAAAGAAATTGGAAGATATTTATCTTTTAATAGTACCACTGGTGAAATCAAAATTAAACAACAAATTAAATAAATTTATATAAAGGCAATTTATTATGATGAAAAATTTAAAAATCAAATGGAAACTCTTTTTGATATTTGTTCTTCCAACAATGGGACTTTTGACTCTTTTAGTTTTTACAAGCTATGAGAAAAAAACAGTTGTAAATGAGATGATTAAATTAGAAGAAGGAGTTATTTTAGGCTCAAAAATTAGTTCAATGGTTCATGAATTTCAAAAAGAGAGAGGCTTAACTTCTGGTTTTTTAGGTAGTGGTGGAACTAAATTTAATGAACAACTTGTAGCTCAAAGAGGTGAAACTAATAAAAAAATAAGTGACTTTGAAAAAAATTTCAAACAATTAGATATGAAAACTTATCCAGAATCATTAAATCAAACTATGAAAAATGCTCTTTTGGAATTAAAAAAGCTTTCTACTTTTCGTCAAGATATTAGTGCTTTATCAATAACTAAAGATCAAGGCATTAATTATTATACAAGTATGAATGGTTGGTTTATTGATACTATTGCAAGTATTTCTCAAATGGCAAATGATTCTGAAACTATAAAATTACTTACAACTTATACCAATTTTTTATATGCTAAAGAGAGATCGGGAATTGAAAGAGCAGTTGGAACAGCAATGTTTGCTAAAAATAGCTTTTCATTAACCGAAAAAGATCGTTTTATGAAATTAATTATAGAACAGGATAGTTTTTTAAAAAGTTTTGATATTCTTGCTGATCATAATATCAAGTTAAATCGCAGTATCATAATGAAAGAAGAAATTCTTAATGAAGTTCAACGAATGAGAGATTTAATTATCAGAAATGTTGATATTGGCGGTTTTGGTTTTTCTTATCGAGAATGGGATCGTTGGTCAGCTCTTTATATTGACAATATTGGTAAAGTTGAAGAGACTGTTTTGTCAAAATTAAGTAGTGAAACTACAAATAACAGACTTTTAAAACTACTTGGTAATTTAAGCTCTAAAATACAAAATGAAAGATATATGGCGGGTGATTATCTTGAAACAAAAGGTGATGAAATTTATAAAGGTATTTTTACCTCATCATTTGCTGAACTTGATAAATATATAAATGAGATAAATGAGATAAATGAGATAAATGGAGCTTCTCTTGATTCAAAAACATCAGAAGAATTAGGCAAATTATTAAATTTATTTAATGATCTCAAAAAATTAAGAGATGAGGTTGTATCTGTAACGACAGCAATCGAAACAAGTTTTAATCAATATTCTGATATAGCTCATCAAACTTTAAAAGTTATTTATTTTGTCTCTAATGATTCTATTAAAGAGAGACCATATGATATTCAAATTATTCAATCATATAAAGATATTGTAGAAATTAGAGAATTATTAGCTGAACAACAACGAATGATTCAATCGGTATTGAAAAATGATCGAATGTCTCCAAAAATTTCTGTAACAGTTAGAGAAATTGAATATAGACTTAGAAAATTAGAATTAGAATTTAAAAATAATTATGATAGTGATGTTTTAGCTATATATAAATCTAAAATTGAAGAATCTCAAGCATCAACAATGGTTGAAAAAGCAAAAAGTAAAATTTTTAATGCTACAAATTTTGGTGGCATGGGAATTGAACCAGATTACTGGTTTAAAACTATTACAACTAAAATTAATCAAATGAAAGAACTAGATGACTATATATTAAAGCATATTTTAGATCATGCTGAACAAGTTGCATTTACCGTTAAAGCGACTTTTGGTTTAGTTAATATGATATTTTTATCTATTTTAGGAGTATCTTTTTTCTTAACATATTTCATATTTAAAGAAATTATGGGTGCAGTTCGAGAATTTGAACATGCTTCAAAAGAGTTTGAAAATTTAAAAACTAGATTAGATGTAACAACAAATGATGAACTTGGTCTTGCACAAAAAAGTTTAAATAAATTTATAGCACTTGTTCATGACACAATTGCTGAAGCAAAAACTACAAGTTCTCATAATATCGATGAAGGTAAAAGATTAAATGAAAGTGTTGATCATATGTCAAGAGCAATTTTAACAATCTCTGGAATTATGATTGAACTTTCGAATAAAATGGGACATATTAAAACTAATGTTCTTATATCTTTAACAGAATCTGAAACAACTCAACAACGAATTAATCAGGCATATGGTGATTTAGTTGAATCTCAAAATGCAATAAAAGAACTTGTTGGCGAGATTCGAATCTCATCTGAAAAAGATATAAAATTAGCTGAACAACTTGTTAAAACTAGCGAAGAAGTTAATAATGTTAGATCTGTTATCTTAAATATTGATGATATTGCTGATCAAACAAATTTATTAGCTTTAAATGCAGCAATTGAAGCAGCTAGAGCTGGAGAACAAGGTCGAGGTTTTGCAGTTGTTGCTGAAGAAGTTAAAAATTTAGCCGAACAAACTCAACAATTCTTAATCAGAATCAATACAACTATTAGTTCAGTTGTTGAAAGTGTTGAATATATATCAAAAGAGATGAATCTAAAAAAAGATTTTATAACAAAATTAAAAGGTGTCTCAACTCGAGTTGAAAATTCAACACAACAAAGTATATCAATCATGAATGATACTTTGAACTCTTCTACAAAAAATATGGAAGATAGCAGACAATCTGCAAAAACTATAACTGAATTAACAGATGGCATCTTAAAGATAAATTCACTTTCTCAACAAAATATCTTTGATATAGATGAGATTAAAATAGCTCTTTCACATGTAAAACGAATTAGTGAAGACTTAAATACTCAACTTAACAATTTTAAAACTTGATTTATATAGTTGAATGACGAAAAGAACTTTTATATCTTTTGAGGAGTCAATTAATCAATTGCGACTCCTCGCAAATAATCAACAAATTAATAATTTATCGAGTGAAAAAATTGCACTTTCAAATTCACTCGGTCGAATTACAAGTGAAAATTTAATTGCAAAAGAGAATTCGCCAATTTTTCCAACAGCTTCACTAGATGGCTATGCAATTAGATTTATAGATCAAAAGTTAAATATTCTTAATATTTTTATTAATGATAATCCAGCAGGGAATCAAACTCGACAAGTTTTACCAGAATCTTTTGCAATTAAAACTTTTACGGGTTCAATTATGCCAATTGGTTCTGATACTCTAATTCCAATTGAAAATGTAACTGTAATTGATGGAAAACTAAAAATAGATAAACAGGTTTCTATTGGTAATGGAGTTAGACCAATTGGTGAATTATATAAAAATGGTGATGTTATTATTAAAAAAGGAACAAAAATTAGTTTTACGGAAATTGGAGTTTTTGCATCGTTAAATATTTCATTTCCAAAAGTTACTCAAAAACCGAGAGTAGCAATTTTCTCAACTGGTAGCGAAATTCTTGATTTGGGCGAGGAGCGAGAAACTTTTTCACAAATTCGTAGTTCAAATAATCATGCTCTTGAAGCTCTAATTCGAGAAAGTGGAGCTGAACCAATTCAATATGGAATTATTGCTGATGAGGTAGATAAACTAAAAATAGCTATTAATGAAACGATAAATAGTGGTGCTGACTTTATAGTTTCAACTGGAGGAGTTAGTGTCGGAGATTACGATTTAATTGCTGAAACTTTACAAAAATTAAATTTTGAAACAATTTTTCATGGTGTAAAGATAAAACCGGGACAACATATATTAGTTGCAAAACGAAATAATCAGATTTTTATAGCTTTACCAGGATTTGCACTCTCTGCGATAATTACAGCTATTATATATATTTTGCCACTTATTAGAAATAAACTTGGTTTAAATTTTGAACCGAAGATTATTCAAGCTATTTTGCGAGAAAAATATTATAAAAAAAGTCGTGGAAAAACAGAATTTACACCTTGTAATTTAATATTTAATGGTGGAAAAATAGAATTAGACTTTAATGGCAAACGAGTTGGCACAAGTGCATTATTAACGAATATGCTCGATTCACCTCATCTACTTTTTTCTTCTGAAAATGATGGTGATCGAGAAAAAAATGAGTTAATGCATATTTATATTTTAGATTGATTTTCTAGCAAGAACCACATAAGCCGACGAGATAAGATGTAAAATAATTTTTCACTTTATCTCGTTCTTTTTTTCTATTTATTATGTTTTGGCACTTTAATTTTAAATGATATTAAATAGCGGTTTTATCGCGATATAAAAATGATAATTTAAATTAAGTTTGAGCTTTTGATGAGTTTTATTTTATTGGAAGTTAAATTAAAGTTAATTTATTAAAAATCCCTCTTGAGATAAGAGGGTTTGATTTTTTTTGAAATAAAAATCGAGTGATTTTTATCGTTTTGAGAATTGAGGACTTCGTCGAGCTTTTCTTTTGCCATATTTTTTTCGCTCAACAACTCTTGAATCTCGAGTTAATAAACCAGCAGGTTTTAAAATTTGTCTAAAAGCACCATCATAAATATTTAAAGCTTTTGAAATTCCATGTCTAACTGCATCAGCTTGACCTGAAAAACCACCGCCAAATACATCAACAGTGATATCAACACTTCTAATTTGTTCTGTTAATACAAGTGGTTGAAGAACTCGTTTTTTCTTAGCTTCGAGACCACCTAACCAAGCATCAAGAGACAAATCATTAATGACAACTTTGCCTGAACCTGGTTGTAGCCAGACTTTAGCTATTGCACTTTTTCTTTTTCCAGTTGCATAAATTTTTCTCATGTGAAATTTTCTCCTTATTTACTACTATTAACTTGAGCAGAGTGTGGGTGTTCTCCACCTTGATACACTTTGAGTTTTTTCAACATTTCTTTAGCTAGGTTTGTTTTTGGTAACATTCCTCGTGTTGCAACACGGAATAATTTTTCTGGATTTGCTTCAAACATTTTTCCTAGTGTTTCTGTTTTAACACTTCCGAAATAGCCTGAATGTCTATGATATTTTTTATTATCCATTTTATTATTGCCATTAAAAACAACTTTTTCTGCATTGATAACTATAACATAATCACCACAATCAATATGTGGAGTATAATATGGTTTATGTTTTCCTCTTAAAAGAATTGCGATTTGGGTTACAATTCGACCAAATGTTTGACCATCTGCATCGATTACTATCCAATCTCGTTTAACTTCTTTTTCTTTAATACTCTTTGTGAATTTTTCCATCGATCAAAAAGTCCTCGTAAAATTTTTTAGTTATGAAATTCTATCCACTTTAGCTTAAATATAGTTGAAATTCAGTTAAGTTTAAGATTTTAAAAATGAAAGCTTTAAATATGAAGTTTAAATAATTTGCTACAATTTATTAAAATTTAAAATATCTACAAAATTTTTAATTGGAGAAAATAATTTGGTCTTATATATTCACGGTTTTGGCAGTAGTGGTTTAGCAAACAAGGCGACTATATTAAAAAAATATTTTGGAGAAGAAAATGTTTTTGCCCCATCTCTATCTCATATTCCTAAATTGGCTATTGACACATTGGAACAATTTGTCAAAATTTGCAAAAAAAGAGATGATGTTTTTTTGATTGGAGCTTCATTGGGAGGTTATTATGCCTCTTATTTATCATCTAAATATAATTTAAAAGCTGTTTTAATTAATCCAGCTATAAAACCGTATGAAGTTTTATCAAAGGCAGTGCCTCAAGGAATTAACTATTATGATAATAGTAATTTTGATTTTCGTCAAGAATATTTAGATGAATTGCAAGAATTTAAACACTTGCCAAATATTTCTAAGATTTTACTTTTGCTTCAAAAAGGTGATGAACTTTTAGATTATCGAGAAGCTTTAGAATTTTTAAATGGTTCAACTACACTTTTAGAAAGTGATGGAAATCATAATTATTTGGATTTTGAAGCTAAACTAGATTTTATAAAATATTTTTTGGAACTAAAAAAATACTAATTAAAAATAAATATAAAGGAGTTTATTTGCTTTCTATTATTGTTACAACCTTATTTTTAACTCTTGTCTTAAATGTTCTTTTAAAAAAAATTAAGATGCCACCTATAATTGGATATATATTTACTGGAACAATGATTACATATATTTTTAATTTAAATGATGCAGTAAATAATAAAGACTTAAAAGAGATCGCAGAATTTGGTATAGCATTTTTAATGTTTACTATCGGACTAGAATTGTCAGTAACACATTTACGAGATATTAGATATCAAGTTTTTATTTTAGGTTCTCTTCAAATTATTTTAACAGGCGGATTATCTTTTATAATTTCTTATATATTATTAAATATAGATTTATATAGTTCTATTGTAATATCTATGGTTATTCCTCTTTCATCAACAGCAATAGTTCTAAAAAGTCTCAATGAAACTGGAGAAATAAATAGAAAATATGGCAAAAATGGTCTAGGTATTTTAATTATGCAAGATATCGCTGTTATTCCAATTTTATTAATTATATGGTTTTTATCAACTAATTTGCATCATACTGGATCTCAAAGTGAAGGAACTATTTTTATAATTCTTAAAATGATGCTCGGTGGAACTTTATTAGTTGGAACTCTTGTTTTTATTGGAAAATATCTTTTAGAACCATTTTTAAATATTATTACTAAAACTCAATCAGATGAACTTTTTGTTACAGCAATTTTATTTTTAGCTATAGGTTCAGCACATCTTGCCCATATTTTTGGTTTTTCGTTATCAATGGGTGCTTTTATAGCTGGAATGCTAATCGCAGAAACAAAATATAAACATCAAGTAGAAACTAACTTGATTCCATTTAGAGATATTTTACTAGGTATATTTTTTATAACAGTTGGTATGCAAATTAAATTAGATATTGTATTGCAAAATATATATCTATTATTCATTTTAATTCCAGTTATATTTATTATTAAATTTGCTGTAATTTATTATATTACAGGCTTTAAAAATATAAAAAGAACAAGATTAAAAACAGCTGTTATTTTAGTTCAAATTGGTGAATTTGCTCTAGCAGTTCTTGAATTATCAACCTCATCAGAAATTATAAAACCAGAATACTCGCAACTTTTAATTATAATTACTGTTTTATCTATGATTTTAACCCCAATGTTATTAACAAATTTGAGTAATATCGTTGATAAATTTATGAGTAATTCTCTTGAAAGTGAAAGTGAAAAGATAAATTTAGGAATGCCTCCAAGCTCTGTTGTTATTTTAGGTTATGGCGAATTTGGACAAAATGTAGCCAAAGTTTTACAATCTCATAATATAAGTTATTCAATTATTGAGAATAATATCGATACTTATTATAAAGGTATGGAACATGGCGAACATATTATTTTTGGAAATGCTTCTAAAAAAATATTCTTTATTTAGCTGTTTTAAACTGGGAACAAAAAGTTGTTGTTGCAATCAATAATCCAAAAAAGTTATATCAAGTTTGTGAAATGATTACTAATATTGTTCCAATTGATAATATTATTGTTAAAGTTCATAGTGAAGCTGAAAAAAGAGAAATCAGTAGTTTAAATATAACTAATGTTATAGTTGAAAATGATATTACAAGCAAAGCTGTTCTTGAACTTATTACAAAAAATATTGTTTAATAAAATATTCTTTTATTTTGAAAGGATTTTATCCAACCCTATTAATAATAATATTATTGATTGGATTATTCCTATTATTCTATTACCTTTTTCAACTATATATTGTTTTATAATTATCTCAATTGCTTTTATTAAAAATTTAAATGCTAAAATTTATCACGAAAATATAATTGGAATTGGTAATCTGGTTCTTGGTGGAAGTGGTAAAACTCCTCTTATTATAACTCTAGCTGAAATAGAATTAAAAAAAATAAACAGGTTGGTATTTTACTTCGTGGTTATGGTCGCAACTCATCAGGAACAAAATTAGTTTCGCATAATGGAAAAATTCTAATTTCAGTAGATGAAAGTGGTGACGAAGCAAGATTATATGTCGATAAACTCAAATTTGCCAATTTATCAGTAGTTGTAGCAGAAGATAGAATATCAGGTATATTATTATTAAAAAATTTAAAAACTGATATAATTTTTCTTGATGACTCTTTTAGACAACATCATATTATAAAAAAAGTGGAATATTTAATATTATCTGATAATAAAAATAGATTTTGTCTTCCTGCTGGTGGCTATCGAGAAAAAAATGGTGGTTTAAAAAAATATTATCGAAATAAGTGAAAATATAGATTTTATTAGAAAAGTTAAAATAGATAATATTACTGAAAAAATGATATTAGTTACAGCTATTTCTAAACCAGAAAGATTATATAAATATATTGATAAAAATATTCCTAAATATATATATCCAGATCATAGTAATTTTAATAAAATAGAACTATTAAATATTTTAGAGCAAGAAAAAGGAACTTCGATTTTAACAACAGAAAAAGACTTTACTAAAATGAAAGAGTTCAATATAGCGATCTCTTTGATAAAATTAGAGATAGAATTTATAACAGGAGGAAAATTTGACAGTAGAAGAGTTTGAAAAAATTATTGAAAGTTATAAACGGGAATATTTAACTATTGTAAAAAAAATAGGAGCTGACCATATTTGGATGGCTCCAAATAAAGGTGATTGGTATCATTCTCAATATTTTGTTATTGATGTAAAACGAAATAGTAGTAGCGGTAGCGGTCAAGATGTTGATTTAACTTTTGCTGTAAATGATGCAAGTATTGCAAATCCAGTGATGATTGCAAATTTACAACTATTAAAAACTTATATTCAAAAAGAGAATTTTAAATATTCATTGATACAAGATGCAAAAAATAAATTTAAAGAGATTAGTGATAAGTTTCCATTTGTAAAAGCTGAAAAAGAGTCAAAAGTTATATATATGGATCGTGATAGTAAAATTAATAATATTGATGTTGGCTTTTCACCAGCAATTATTAAACAACCTCAACCTGTTTTACCTGTTGCAAATAATAGTGAAGCAGAAAAAATATTTGGCGATTTACATCTTAATAATGAAATTAAAGCATCTTTTTATAATGGTTTAAAAAGTAAAGGTTTTGTAATACTTGCAGGAATAAGTGGTATTGGAAAAACAAAAATATTTGAAAATTTCGTTCGTCATTTTGTCTCTCAAACAGCAAAAGATAATTTCGTTTTTGTATCAATTCGTCCAGATTTTCGAGATACAAAATCACTTTTAGGTTATTATAATCCGCTTTCTGAAGAATATCAAATTACCCCTCTTTTAGAACTTTTAATTAGAGCTAATGATGATTTAAAAACTCCACATTTTGTTCTATTTGACGAAATGAATTTAGCAAGAGTTGAATATTATTTTGCAGATTTTCTAAGTGTTCTTGAATCTCAACGAGACACAAATGGTTATACAACACAATCTATTCAACTTCATAATAGTATGAGTGATAAAGTTCGTCAGCAACGAGTTCCTCGAGATATGAAAATCCCACCAAATGTATATTTTATTGGCAGTGTAAATATTGATGAAACTACTCATATGTTTTCTCCAAAAGTTATCGATCGTGCTTTTACTATTGAATTTGATGTTGGTTCATTTAAAAAATATACTGAATTTTTAGAAGATAGACTTGTTGAAGATTATACTTTGTCCGCTGATTTTAAAAAATTAATGAAAAAAGATTTTATAAATCAAGGCAAATATACTGTTATTAAAAAAGATGAAAATTTCGTTGATACAGCTCTTTTACATTTTGATGATTTAGAAAATTTAAATTTAATGTTACCAAAACATTTAAGATTTGGTTATAGAGTTTTCGATGAAATTATAGCTTTTATTATAAATTCTCGAGAATCTGTAATAAAATTTAATGATGATAATGAAGCCTTTGATATTGCTATAAAAATGAAAATTTTACCTAAGTTTCATGGCACAAGAGATAAATTAGAGACTATTTTTGATAATTTAAGTAATTTTGCAGAACGAAAAAAATGGAATCATACTCTGAAAAAAATAAATAGCATGAGAGAAAATATGATCTCAATGGGCTATACAAGTTTTATGTAGGAATATAAAATGGAAGATTTTTTAATAGAACTTCTAAAAGAATATGGATATATTGTTCTATTTTTGTGGAGTGTTTTAGAAGGCGAAACAGGTTTAGTAATGGCTGGGATCATGATTCATACTGGTGATATGATTTTACCTCTTTCTATTTTTGTTGCTGGATTAGGTGGTTTTGTAGGAGATCAAATATATTTTTATATTGGTCGTTTCAATCGAGCTTATATTCATAAAAAATTAAAAACTCAAAGAAGAAAATTTGCACTTGCTACACTTTTATTACGAAAATATGGATGGTGGATAGTTTTTGTTCAAAGATATCTATATGGTTTAAGAACTATTTTACCAATGACAATTGGAACAACAAAATACAGTGCAAAAACTTTTGGAATTTTAAATTTTATAAGTGCATTTATTTGGGCTTCTGCTACTATCATTCCTGCATATATTTTTGGTGAAGAAATTTTAAGAGTCGTCCATTTTGCAAAAGAACATCTTGAATTTGCAATTCCATTTGCAATTATTTTAGCTAGTTCTGTTGGTTACTATTTTCACAAACAAACTGCTCCAAAACCTCAACCTCATCGAAATAAAAAAATCAATAAAGTTTAAATATTGAAATATAAATTTTGCCGTAAAGGTATAGCTCTATATATAACTTTAGGGCTAATTACAATAATTTCTATGGTAATAATGAGATCTTTTGATCTCATTACCGCAGGTTTTAAACATGTTGAAAATGTCGAAAAGATAAATCAAACAAAAATAGTTGTAGCAGATACCGAAAAAATATTAGCTGTTTTATTGTCTGAAATAAAAAATTCTGATCTATTATTAGCTTTTATTGGAGCTTATCCACCTGTCATAGATAAAGATGGTAGATTTCTTGTTGCTCTCGAATCAAAACCTTTTCACACTGGCATAAATATTAATACGATTATAGAAGATAAAAATGAATCAAATAACAGTGATGAAACTCCAAAAATTCAAGTTCTAAAAGAAAAATATGATGACCTATTTGTTTATATTTTTAATACATATCATATAAAAGATGGCGAACTTTTTTTAAATATTCTTCTTGATACTCTTGATACTGATTATGTTGAACGAACAATGAACAGTGAAATTGCTATAAAAGACATAAATTTTATAAATGGGCTTATTCCAAATCGCAAAATCTTCGATAGAATCGTTGCTGAATATCAAGAATTAAGTGAAGACAATGAAATTCAAAATGTTCCGTGGGCAGATTTTTTTATTTTTACACATATAAATAGTGAAACATTAATAGATTGCAATTTTATGACTAGAAATTTAGCTGAAGCTATAAAACTAGAAATAGAAGACATTATCGATTTAAATGGTGATAATTTACATCAAAATAATAATGGAGGCAAAAATAAAAAAAGTTTGAAAAATTTAGATAATGATGACGATATAAATTCAAATAATTTTAATAATTCTGATGAAAATGATAATAGTTTAGCTATTACTTGTGAAAGTATAAAAGATAATAAAAATAATGATATTAAAAATAAGTTTAACATTAGAGCATTTGAAAATAATCAAAGTCAAACTTATTATCTATTAGGAACTGTTTCTTATAATGCCAATATCATAGAAGAGAGCTTTAATTTTATATATGATTTAAAAAGTAAAAGGATAGTTGATCTTGAACTTGTTCAATAAATTAAAAAATATAACATTTAAGAAAAAAAGTAGTAGAGTTGATTATGTTGCAAAATATAGCCAATTTGATAATAATGATAAAGAAACTAGAAATATAGTTTTAGCACCTAGTTTTTACTGGATTAAGCGGGAAAATATTGCAGTTCGTTCTGAAAGAGATGCAATGAAATTTGCTCAATCTGTTTTTGATGGTGTTCTTTCTGAAGAGTTCGATAAATTTAAATATTTGGTGATTCGCGAACCTACAAAAGAAAATATGTTTTTCTTTATAGCATATAAACCCGATGATATTTTAAAAGAGTTGTTAGCTATAGGTATAGATGAAAAAAATATTAAAAAAATATATATGGCTCAAAGTGAGTTTCAAAGTATAGAATCTCCCAAATATATTAATAATAATCGTGCAATTATTTCAATTGACGGTATAATCTCTGAAATTCCAATCACTACCAATAATATTAATGAAAAAGATTTTTTAAATAATTATCTAAAAAATAGTTATAGAACTAAATATGGTATAAAATTAAAAACTAGTGATTTAAAAAATTCAAATTTATTAATAGCCTCATTTATACCTTTTGCAATTTCATTATATTTAGCCACAGATATATATAAATTATATATAGATATACAAAAATTACAAATAGAAATGGATAAAGAAAAAGATATTTATAAATTGCCTGAAACCTCTTTTCAAACTGAAAGTTTGCTTAAAAAATTTGAAAATATTGAAACTGAACAGAGTGAATTAAGAGATACTTTATATTGGTTAAGTGAAACTAAATTTGAAGATTTAGGAAAAATTTATAATTTTGTTATAGCAAAAAATGGTGATTTTTCTTTTAAATTTAAAATAAAACAGCGAGAAAAAATGAATGATATAAAAATGATAATTCAAAAAAAGAGTAAAAAATTTAATATAAATGAAAATGGCGATATGCTAGATGTGAGTTTTAAAAAATGAGTCAAGTAAATCGAGTACATATATATATATTAGCTTTTGCTTCAGTTTTAATGTTTATTTTATATTTTAAACGAGAAGAATATAAAACAAATATCAATAATATGTTGATTACAGTTGAATCACTAGAAAAGAATGGAGTTAAATTAACAGACTTGAGAAATAGATGGGATTCAAAAAATGTTAAAGAATCGATTCAAAAATATTTAGAAAATATAACTCAAAAAGGGAAAACTAGAAAAACTGGTTCGAGAATCTCATATCAATTTGATGAGATTTCTAAAAGTGAGTTTGATAAACATGTTAAAAAAATATTTCAAGCTTCAACAGAGGTAACTAGATTTTCAGTTGAACGAAATAACGATTTTAATCTGAGTTTTAATATTGAATTGGAGATTGGTCGATGAGGTTTATTTGGTCGTTTTTAATATTTTTAATCTCATTTTATATAATGTTAGTTATATTTTTACCTCGCGAACGAGCTTGGTATTTTGCAGAAATTTTTTTAGAAAAGTATAATATTGTTATTACAGATGAACAAGTAAATAGTTTTACTCCTATACTTGAATTGTCAAATGGTAAAATTGATTATTCTGGAATGGAAGTTGCAAAATTTGAAACTTCATCAATTTTTCCAGCTTTTTTTTATAATTCTATTAATATTTATAATATAAAAGTTGGAAAAGATTTCCAACAATTTCGCGAATTAGATTTTAATAAATTATCTGCCGAATATTCAGTTGGTCAATATCAGAAAGTTTTTGTTTTCGGTGAAGGCTCTTTCGGAGAAATTAAAGGTAGAATTAATATTCTTGATAGAACTATTGATTTATTATTAATTCCAACTGAAAATTTTAAGAAAAATTCTCTAATTGGAATGTTTAAAAAACATGATAATGGAGGTTATATATATAATGGTAAATTCTAAGAATTTATATATAAAAAGTGCTATTTATGGTTCAACTTTATCTATTTTATCGTTATCTGCTCTAAATTTTTATTTACCTTCGCATTCAATTATAAAAAGTGGCGAACAACCATTTCACCAGTTTTATATATATAAATTAGGACAACTTTTTGTTGATGATATTAAACTTGAAGCTCCAAAAAAGAAGAACCTCCAAAAGTTGAAGAAAAAATTTATGATTTGAAAAAATGGAAACTCATTGGAACTTTTTTAAGTAAAAATGATGGTTTTGCCACTGTTGAAGATGGAAAAGATGTTCAACTTATAGTTTTAAATGATATTTATAAAGGCTATGAACTTGTTGATTTAAAAATTGAAGAAGCTATTTTTAAAAATAGTGGCAAATCATATTCTTTGAAAATAGATAACGAAAAAACTAGAAAAGATATTACCGATGCAAAAAACAAAAAAGGTAATAAAAATAACAAAACTGAAATTGAAGAAATATCAGAAGATAAAAATATGAATATAGAAACTAAGGTTGATCCGAAAACTAATGAGATTCGTTCAGCAAATGTTAAACGAGATGATATAAATTTTTATGTTAAAAATGTTGGACAAATTTGGCAAAATATTCGATTTAAAGACTATCGCGAAGATCGACAATTAAAAGGCTTTCAAGTTACTTTTGTTAAAAATGGTTCATCTTTTCAACAACTTGGACTTCAAACTGGAGATATTATTTTGGCTATAAATGGCGAAGAAGTTACTAGTTATGCTCAAGTTCAAAAATATTATACGAATATTGGCAAAATGAAAAGCTTAAATCTAAAAATTAAGCGAAATGGAGAAGAAAAGGATATAGATTATGCGATTAATTAAATTTTTAACATTGGCATCTTTAACATCAACAGTAGGTTTATATAAATTATCAGCAGGTGATAATAACAATACTACTAATATAAAAAATATTAATAAAAATAGTGCTATTAATAATTCTAATAATATTTTAGATGATGAAGCAATAGAATTAAATATAAATGATATGGAAATAGAAGATTTTATAAAAATGGTTGCAAGAATCGATAATAAAAATATTTTAATTCCATTGTCAATTCGAGGCAAAATCTCATATGTCTCGAAAAAACCAGTTCCGCAAAAAAGTGCTTTTCATATTTTGCAAGTGCTTTTAAAAGATAAAGGTTTCACGATTACTGATTCTGGTAAAGGTTATTATCTCGTTACACGATTAAATGATGCTCAAAAAGATTCGCCAAATCTTAAAAATCAAACAAATGAAGATACGATTCATACCGCAATTTTGCCAATTAAAAATATGGATGCTGAAAAAATTTCTAATAGTTTAAAGAATTTTTTAAGTCGAAGTGGGCGATTAGTTGTTTCTGGTGAAACAAATTCAATTGTAGTAACAGATTTACCTGAAAATGTTAATGTTATTAGAACTTTAATAAATAAATTAGATCAAAAACCAAATCTAGAAATTGAATTTTTTGAGTTGAAAAATATAAAACCAGCTGATGCTTTACAACAGATGAAAAGTATAGCTGATGCTATATTTAATCAAAAAATTGATCGCGAAAAAGTTGTTTTATTTAAAAATGATCCAAATAATTTATTAGGCATTATTGCAGAACGAGCTCAAATAAATAAGCTTTTAGTTTATATTAAAAAACTAGATAAAGCTGGTAATATCGTTAAACAAGAAAATTATGTTGTTCGTTTAAATAATGCAACTGCTGAAGAAATTATGAAAAATTTAACAACTCTAATTTCTAAAAAGAAATATGAAAAAGATGATCTAAGACCAAGTATATCTTTTGACAAAGAGTTAAACTCACTTATTATTTTATCGACATCTGAAGAGTATAAAGAGTTTTTGTCGCTTATTGAAGAACTTGATATTGAACGAAAACAGGTTTATGTAAAAGCTAAAATCGTTGAAATCAGTGAAACTCGAGCTAAAAGTTTGGGTATGAAATATGGAATTAATGCTTTTACAGTTGATGAAGGTGGATTATATACATTGGCTTCTACTTTAAATGGAGGTTCTCCAATTGCATTTTCAGGTTTAACAGTTCCAACAAATTTAACAAAAGGTTTTGGTTTAGGAGTCGGATTAAATTTTTTAAATGCAAATGGTGTTTCGAATACACTTTCTGAACCTTCGATTTTATGTGTGAATAATCAAGAGAGTTCAATTTATGTTGGTCAAACTGAATCAATTTTGACCTCATCGACTCAAGGAGCTTCAACTACTGCATTGGCACAAAATTCATATTCAAGACAGGATATCGGTTTAACACTAAAAATCAAGCCTAGAATATCAAATGATAATAAAGTTATTATTACGATTGATGCAACTCTTGAAGATGTTGTTGCAGGAAGTGGTGGCGGTTTGCCAACAACCACAAAACGAGAAGTTAAAACGATGGCAGTCGTTAATAATGGTGAAGCTGTTGTTGTCGGAGGTTTGATAAAAGACAAAATCATAGAATCTGAAAATAAAATTCCTCTTCTCGGAGATATTCCTTTACTTGGTTCGCTTTTTACTGATAAAATATATAAAACTGATAAGATAAATCTCGTAATTATATTAACCCCTTATGTTATTAATAAAAGTTCAGATTTAGATAAATTGCGAGAAAACTTAAGACAACTTTCTAAATATGAAACTGATGTCGTTAATAAACTTGTGAGTGAAGGTCTTGAACCAAAAGGTTTTACAAAACCTAGCTTTTTAGATATCGATAGTGGTTTAAATAGCGATGAGGTAAAAAAATAGGTGATAAATTTAGAGTTTTTTAATCGTCGAGAGGAGCTTTTTCCTGTCGTTCCAGATGGAATTGATATTGGAGTTGCTCTTAAATTTGGTGTTCTTTTTGGTGAAATAGATAATGAAATTTTTTCGTTTGTTGCTGATAATCGAATTGGAGAAGGACTTAATTTTATTTCTCGACTTGATAAATTTTATCAAATTTATAAACTTGAAGAGATTCAATATGAAAGATTATATCACCGAACTCTTGAATTAAAAAATGATAAAGATTTAAGAGCTACAACAGTAGAAGATAAAGCAGAAGAAAATGAAGAAAATATAAATTTAACTGAATTTTTACAAAATTCGTCTGATATTTTAACTTCTGAAGAATCAGCTCCAATTATTAAATTTGTTAATGCTCTGTTTTTTCAAGCTGTTAAGCGAAAAGCTTCTGATATTCATATTGAAACTCATGAACATAATGGTGAAGTGCGATTTAGAATTGATGGTGCTTTGCAAAAGTATTTAGAAATTGAGAATAAAATCGTTAGTTTAATAATTAGTCGTATAAAAGTTATCTCAAATCTTGATATTTCTGAAAGACGAGTTCCTCAAGATGGTCGAACTCAAATTAAAATCGCTGGTGAAGTTGTTGATATTCGGGTTTCTGTTTTGCCATCGTATCATGGCGAACGAGTTGTTATGCGGATTCTAATGCAATCTCATAATATTCCTTCGCTTGAAGAACTTGGTTTTGACGAAAAAATGACCTCGCAGTTTCGTGAATTATTAAAATATTCTCACGGCATGATTTTGATTACTGGACCAACAGGTTCTGGAAAATCTACGACTTTACATTCGTTTTTGCAAAGTATTGCCACTCCAGAAAAAAATATAATTACAGTTGAAGATCCAGTTGAATATAAAGCTAATAATGTTTCGCAAGTTCAAGCTAATTCAAAAGTTGGTTTGACTTTTGCATCAGCTCTTCGTTCTATTTTAAGACAAGACCCTGATATTATAATGGTAGGCGAAATGCGAGATAAAGAGACAGCAACAATTGGTATTCAGGCAGCATTAACAGGACATCTTTTATTATCAACACTTCATACTAATACTGCAACCGCTGCTATAACTAGACTTGTAGATATCGGAGTTGATAAATTTTTAATTTCTTCAACACTTCGTGGAGTTTTAGCCCAACGACTAGTTAGAAAATTATGTAATTACTGTAAAATCGAAGATCGTATTTCAGAAATATATGCAGATGAATATGATTTACCAGTTGGTGCAAATATATATAAATCAAAAGGTTGTTCTAAATGTAATTATACTGGTTACAGTGGTCGTCAAGCAATTGGAGAACTTTTTATGATGAACGATCGAGCAAAAGAGATAATTAAAGAAAATTCATCTGATTTTGAACTTCGTCGTGCAATGAAACGAGAAGGAATGATAACTCTTGCCGATAGCTTAATCGATATGATTTTAAAACACGAAACAAGTCTTGATGAAGCTATAAGAATAGGATTAAAAGAGGGTTAATATTCTTTTCTATTGACCGCTAAAATCAAGAAACAAGAGATAAAATTTATATTAGATGTCAATAAAGACATTCAAAATAATGTTGTTTAAAGCTTGGGGAGATTTCCCCGAGTTCAAATTCGCAGTTAATAATTATATTATTAATTATTAAAAAAAATAGATCGGTTAATATATTATGCAAAAATTTTTTTATCACTTAATTTAAAAGGTGCTTTATTTTTATTAATATCGCTTGTTGTTGCTTTTACAACTATATTTTTTTCAGTATTTTCATATAAAGCTCAAAAAGAACTTTTAATCGCTGAAATAGACGGTAAATTATTATCAGCTGTTGCAACTGCTAAACTATTTTTAGATAAACGACATGATTCTAATAATATAGTTGAAGCAACTGAAGATAATGAAACTTATATATCTGCTATGAGAGAATTATCTTCTGTTGTTGATGATGTTGGACTTGAATATTTATATTCATTGCATCGAGTTAGTGGCAAAATTTTATATACAACTGATAGTGCAACTGAAGAAGAGATGAAATCTGGCGAAACAACTCATTTTCATGATGAATATACAGGTGTAAGTGAAGGTTTAAAATGGGCTTTTAAAAATAATCAACAAAGATATGATCAATATGTAGATGAATGGGGTAACCATCGTTCAATTTTTTATCCAACTGTTACACAAAATGGTCATAAATATTTAATCGGTGCTGATATTTCTATGTCTAACATTGATCAGAAATTAAATAATATATTAATATATAATATTATTCTTGGTTTCGCAGGTCTTATTGTCTCTTTAATTATTGCTTTACCAATTGCAAATGCTCTTATATCTCAAATATTAAAAATGAAAACTGAAATTTCTAATATAAAAAATAGTAAAAATTTAAAACAAAATATAGAACTGATTGGTAAAAATGAAATTGTTGAAGTTGCTTTTGCATTAAATGAACTTTTTGCAACTTTACGAGAATTTATGGCTCAAACTAAAGATATTTCTAAACAAAATTTAAATATTGCTACAAATGTTGAAAAAACTAGTCATAATATTATAGTTTCTATAAATGAAAAAGGTAAATTTATTTTTACAGCTCGAGATGATATTAGAATAATAGATAATTTAATTTATAATAATAGTATTGATATGCGAGAAGTTGAACAAAATATTGTCAAAGCAAATGGCGAATTGATTGGAGCAAAAAATAAAATTTCTACTATGTCGCTTTATGTTGATCGTTCTATTAAAACTAGCGATACTTTAGTTATACAACTAGGTAATTTAAATAAATCAGCTAATAATATTCAAAAGGTTGTAGAAATTATATCTTATATAGCTGAACAGATTCATTTATTAGCTTTAAATGCTGCAATTGAAGCAGCACGAGCTGGTCAATTCGGTAAAGGTTTTGCAGTTGTTGCTGATGAGGTATCTCGATTAGCAACTGATACTCAAAAATCTCTCGAAGAAATACAAGAAGTTACAAATAATATAACTTCTTTAATAGTATCTGCAAATATGCAAATTACTACTAATAGTTCAAATATGATTGAATTATCTAGTTCATTTAAATCTAGCGAAAAAGCTATTATTAATAGTTCTAATGTTATGACAAAAGTTAGAGATGTTATCGATATATCTCTTAAAAATATAAATGCTATAAAAGATAAAAATAATAATATAGTTAATATTATCGATACGATTAGTTCGCTAGAGAATAAAAATTTAGATCAAGTTCATAATGTTGTTGAAAATTCAGATAATTTAAAAAATATGGCAAACGAATTAAATAATAAACTTACAATGTTTATTACTGAATAAATATAAAATTTAAAATATAGAGGTTGATTATTTGATCAGAGATACTTCGCTTAAATATACGATAAATGAAATAGAAAGAGAAAAAAATAGCAAAAAGAAAAAAACAAGTTTGATTGGTAAAATTTTTATAACTCTTTTTATATTAGTTCTTTTGGCGGGAATTGGTGTAACAGGTGCTTTAGCCTATTTTTACAATTCTGTCAAACACGAAGTCGAAGGCATTATTGCTCATACAGTTGAAAGAAGTTCAATGATTTATGATAGAAATGGTAAAAAAATAGCTAATTTACTTGGTGATGAATTTAGATTATATGCTCCATTTGACGAGATTCCACCACGAATTATCGAAACACTTTTAGCAACTGAAGATACATCTTTTTTTGAACATCCAGGTATAAATGTAGATGCAATTTTTAGAGCAGGAATAAAAGATGTTTTAACTATGAGCAAAGCAGAAGGTGCTTCAACGATTACTCAACAGCTTGTAAAAAATGCTGTTTTGACAAAAGAGAAAAAAATTGAACGAAAATTAAAAGAGATTTTTTTATCGTTTGAACTTGAAAAACATTTATCAAAAAAAGACATTCTTGAAAAATATTTAAATATGATCTATTTTGGAAGTGGTTTTCATGGTATAAAAACTGCAAGTTGGGGCTATTTTAAAAAAGATTTAAATGCTTTAACTTTAAAAGAGACTGCCATGTTAATAGGTTTGATAAAAGCTCCAAGTTTTTATGATCCTACTCGAAAATATGATTATTCGATTGGTCGAGCCAATCGTGTTCTTTCACGAATGTATGAAGAACTTGGTTGGATTAGTAAAGATGATTATGAAAAAGCTATCGAAGAGAGACCAGTTGCAACTCGAGGTTCAAAAACTGAAAATACTTTAGCACCTTATGCTGTTGATTATCTTATGAAAGGACTTTCAGAAAAATATGAAAATATAAAAACTGGTGGATATAGTATCGAAACAACTATTGATGTAGATATTCAAGAGTTGGCTCAAAAATCTCTTCAAAATGGTTATGATATTCTTGTTAAACAGATGAAAAAAGATAAATATTCTCAAGACCGAATCGATAAATTAAATGGTGCAATGATTGTCTTAAATCAAAAAACAGGCGAAATTTTAGCAATGGTCGGTGGAGTTGATTATAAAAAAAGTCCGTTTAATCGAGCTACAAGTGGGCTTAGACAAGTTGGCAGTAGTATTAAACCTCTTTTTTATCAAATTGGTTTAAATATGGGCTATTCTGGTGCTTCTATTTTAAATGATGTTCAAAAAACTTATGAATTTAAAGCTGGTAATGGCAAAATTCAAAAATGGACTCCGCAAAATTACACCAAAAAAGCTCAAGGTCAAGTTCGATTAAGAGATGCTCTTGCAAATTCTCGAAATCTTGCAACTCTTGATCTTTTTGATAAACTTGGAGCTTCAAATCTTTTTAAAGAAATTAAACGATTCGGTTTTAATGATATTTCTAATAATTTATCTAATGCTTTAGGCAGTTATTCAACTTCAATGATAAATTTAGCTAGAGTTTATACTGTTATTTCTAATTATGGCAAACGAGTTGATCCGTTTATGCTTAAAACTATAAAAAAAGATAATGAAATTATCGAAGAAACTCATACCTCATCAGAAGAACTTTTTTCAGATTCTCAAGCCTATTTAATGATTGATATCTTGAAATATGCTGTTCAAAAAGGAACTGGAACAAAAGCTTTTAATTCGCAAATCGAATTAGCTGGTAAAACTGGAACAACTGATAATGGTCGCGATATTTGGTTTAATGTATTTTCGCCTGATATTCAAGTTCATATATGGTTTGGCAACGATGATAATGCTCCAATTTTAGATAATGATATTTCAGGTGGTGGTTTTGCAGCCCCAGTTGCAGGAGAATTTTTCACAGCTTTATTAACTAGAAAAGCTATTGAAACAACTTTTAAAATGCCCGAAGGTGTAAAAAGATATCGATTTGATGGTGATTTTGAATGTTTTACAGATATTTCTAAACCTCCAGCAGTAACAAAAAGCACAATTGAAGATGAATCTCTTCTTTTCTAAATATAAATATATAAATTTATTTATTCTTGGGACTGTTTTATTAAAGTCTCAAGATAGTTTTTCGCTTTATAGCGATAAACTAAAATATGATTCAAATTTCTCAAATTTCGAATATGTAAATGTAAATGCTCCAAAAGGTGGCGAAATCATTTTGGGAGCAAATGGAACTTTCGATTCATTGAATCAATTTACTCTTGGAGGCATTTCCGCTGATGACTTATATCTGATTTATGATTCGCTAATGATAAAATCTGCTGACGAACTCTCAAGTTATTATCCATTAATAGCAAAAGATATAAATATATCTTCTGATTATAAAAAAATTCTTTTTGAAATTAGACAAAATGTAAAATTTAGCGATGATGTCAATTTAACAACTAGAGATATAAAATTTACCTTTGAAATATTAATGACAAAAGGTTCGCCAATTTATAAAGCTATTTTTAAAGATATTAAAAATATAAAAATAATTGATGATTATAAAATTGAGTTTGAATTATTAGAAAATTCAAGTCGAGATTTAATTGGAAGAATTGCAACAACTGAAATTTTACCAAGCCATTTTTGGGAAAATAAAAAATTTGATGGCGAACAGAGTCCAATAGGAACTGGAGCATATAAAATTAAATATTTATCTCGTGGTAATTATATTATTTTTGAACGACGAACAGATTATTGGGGAGCAAATTTGCCAGTAAATCGAGGTCGTTTTAATTTTAATCGAATTAAGTATGACTATTATCGAGATGAGAGTGTTTCGTTTGAAGCTTTTAAATCGTTGCAATATCATTTTAGACTTGAAAATATGGCTAAAAATTGGGTAAATGGCTATAAAAATTTATCTAAAAATGATTTTGTAATAGAAGAGATAAATCATTCGATTCCGCAAGGAATTCAGGGCTTTTTCTTTAATTCTCGACTTGAAAAATTTAGCGATTGGCGAATTCGAAAAGCGATTGCTTTAACTTTTGACTTTGAATGGAGTAATAAATTTCTATTTTTTGAACAATATAAACGGAGTAATACGATTTTTGCTAATTCTGATTTTGGATATAAAAAATTTGAGTTGCCAAAAGGTGGTGGAAGTATCGAGATTCGCGATAGTTTAAGAGAAGCAATGAAACTTTTTAATGAAGCAGGATATATTTTAAAAGATGGCAAATTAATTTCTCAAAAAAATGGCGAACCGATGAGGTTTGAACTGCTTTTAAATTCAACTGGTTTTGTGCGAGTTGCTTTGCCATGGAAACAAAATCTAAAAAAACTTGGAATTGAAATGACAATTCGCAATATCGATATATCTCAATATATAGAAAAAGTGAAAAAGTTCAATTTTGATATGATTGTTTCGTCGCGAGGTCAAGAATTAATTGTTGGTGGCGAACAATTTGGATATTGGCACTCATCATTAGCAGATATAAATGGCAGTTTAAATATAATTGGAATTAAAGATTCTGAAGTTGATTCTGCAATTAATGAAATTAGTCGAGCTGAAAATCTTGAAAAATTAAAAATTGGAGTTGAAAAACTTGATCGAGCAATTATCGAGAAATTTTATATTATTCCACATTGGCATATTAATAGATTTAGAGTTGCATATTGGAAAAAATTGCATCATTCAGAAGTTACTCCAAAATATGATTTGGGGTTTGAGACTTGGTGGTTTGAAGAAAATCCTTAAAATTAGATAGGCGATTTCCTACAAAATCAAAACCAGAGTTATAGAAAATGTAGGAAATCAGAACTTTTTAATTGCCTTTATAATTTTGAATTGGTGTTGTTGGTTGAACTAAATTCATATTCGAAATAGCAGTTTTTCCAGCAGAACCGAAACCACCACTGTTATCATAAATATTTATTCCATCAATTGCTCCAACTCCAACAGTTCCAGCTTCCCAATCTTCCATAAAACTTGATAAATCCAAATGTAAAATCGAAGATATACAAGTTGCGAAACTTTCAGTAATTGTTAAATTATTATTTTCAGCACAAGCTGAATATCGATAATTAGCCGAATTATTATTTTCTCGAGTTTCTCGATGCATAATTTTATAAATATCCCAAGCTGAATTATCAAGAAAATCAAATCCAGTTTTAATAGAACCATTGTTTTCATAATATTTTGGATTATTTACTTTGAATTGATTTAAATAATTATCTTGAACCCAAAGAGGAATTTGAGCAAACATTAAAAGTCTTCCAAAAGCTCCACTATCACCATATGATTGAGATTTAGCGATAATTAAATCGACACTACTAATTCGTTCATCTGTTCTAAGAGGCAAATTAAATTTATGTTGTTGATAAAGAGCCATTACATTATTGGCAACTTCAGTTGAACCTGGAATTGTTAGCCAATTGACCGCTGTATTATGTCCAAGTTCATGCCATAACAACCAATCATTTCGAGGATTTTGTGGAAATTTTGAACTAAATGGTTTCCAATTCATAACCATAATTGGATAACCAGAATGTCCATCACCAATAGAAATATGAGGATCAAAAACTTCACGATGTTGATAACCTTTTCGAGTTTCACAAGTTGGAGGTGTATGAACTGTAAAATCAGAAATATTAATAGAACAATTTCTATCAAAGCCATAGAAGTCATTACTATTAATTGCAACCTCATCGAAACCTTTAGCTATATCTGTAATTTCAGCAAATGTTAAATTAGCAATATTTTTTTGTGGGACTGTAACAACAAAATGATGACTTAAAATTTCGCCTAAAGGAGCAAGTGATGAGGTCTTCATATTGTCCCATTCGGTTTCAGTAGTTTCGTCAAGTTTAAATAAAATAGCTTTTTCAACTCCATTAAATGTCAAAGTTGCTGTTTCAGTTGTTGGATTGCTATCGTGTGAAGCTATATAAATTAATCCTCCATAAGGATGTTTAAAAGTTAAATTATTAGATTCAAATTCATATTTTTTTACCATTCTTGGAGGTCGTTTTAATATTAATTCATGTTTAATTAATCCAGAAACATTATCACTCATTGCTACTTGAACTTGAAGTTTTGAAAAATTAACTCCATTTGGTACAGTAATTGTAATTTCTTTATTTGCTGGAGCAAAAAGTCCTGTTGATTGCATATTTCGGGCATACCATTGAGCAAAAGCAGAAATTTTTCTAAGATAAATAGTTGCATTTTCTTCTTTGCCTCCTGTTACTTTACCCGGAAATTGAGTCGGATCAGCTTTTAAATTTGAATCATAAAAAGCTCGTTCTAACATAATTCTAGTTACAGGTTTTTCTCGATAATTTAAAACTTTAATATTAGAGCTATTATCAAGATATTGATAAAGTGGATCAAATTCACCTTGAGCATTAACTTTTGAACTATTTAAATCTTTATATAAACTTAATAGTTCATTCAAGCTAACAAATTTTTCACCACTAAAATTAGCATCATTCATGAGTAAAGCATACATATTTGTATATTCTCGTTCGACATCAATTTCTCTCATTTTTGTAATGCCATTTTCATGAGCAAGTAAATTATTCATTTTTCCACCCATATCACCTTGAGCTTGAATAAAATTGAGATCAACTGGATATTTAGCATAATTATCAACTTGATACCAAACATCACCATCACCAGAAATTCCATCACCTTTTATAAGTTGAGCTTTAACATTTATTGTAGTCCCATTTTGATCTGTAACAGAAACATTACAATCATTTTCACTAAAAGTTTTATTTATATCTGCTTTTTTATAAATTATTCGTTTTCTATTTTTTAAAACCTCATCAAGATTACCTTCCCAGCCATTTTCACCTTTGTAAGTTTTAATAGCTTGAATTAATAAATCTTTAGTTTGTGGAACATTTTCATAAGTTGTTAAACCTAATTTTCTCTCAAGATCTGTTAGACTTATATAATCTTGAACACACATATCATATTGATGAACTCCACCAACTTCATTATGTTTCGGTAAAAGAGTAGCATTATTATGCTGATTTCGAACAATATAAATTCCAGCTTTATCAAGGATTTTTTCAACAATAGTTGTTGGTTCATTTTTATACCAGAAAGAGTCAATAATTAAAATAGAACCCCCTTTTCTAGCATATTCTAATAAATAATTTATATCAGTTTCATTATTTAAATAGTTTTTTACACTTGAATCAGAATTATGTCTTCCGAACTCTTCAAGAATAAAAATTGGATAAATTGCAGGATCAAGTTGCGAAAAATCAGTAACTTTAACTTGATTAACTTTAAAATTTGGATGAATTACAAAAGGCACACGATCTGAAGCATAATCCCAACCGCCAATACTCCAAAATAGAGCAAATTCTTTATTTGTTGCAATATTTATAGTTGAACCATTTTGATCATAATGAGCTGAAGGATTTGACTCGCTTAACCATGAAAAAACATTATGAAAAAAGTTTTCCATATCAACAGAATCTTTAGTATCCGTTTTATTGTTGTTTCGACCATTATTAGAATAATTTTTCGGATTGACTAAAATTGAAGCATATAAATATGAACTCATTGCTAAAACTCGACCTTTTCCAATAACTCCAGCTGAAATAATTGGAGCATTATAAGTTGCTGTCTCTTTATTACCTAAAGTTTCTTGAGTATATTGATTTGCCACTGAAATTGGTGGAGAAACAGGTTTATATCTTTCAATTGGTTTATTATAGTCTATTGGATAATCTCGATTTACAGGATTTGGTTCATTTCTTGGTGAAAAAATTGGAATTCCAGAATCACCATTAATTAAAAGTGTTGTAACATCAACATTATTCCAATTGAACATTTTAAGAAAAATATGAAAATCTTTTACATTATTAAAGATTTTTTCAACTTGTTTATCAGGAGTTGCAGAAATTTGAAGAGCTTGTAAAGATTCAAGAGAATTATTTGCTGAAATTTTAAGATTTCTCAAATTAGAAAGAATTCTGCCTGAACCATTTAATTGACGAGAATTATTAATATCATTGAGAAGTTCTGCACCAATTTCAAAACCAGAAAATTGAGCCATAAATTCATTAACACCAGCTGAAATATTTAACTCTGAATTTGCTGTTCCGTCTGGCAAATTCAAATCGATAGGCGATCGAAATTTATCGATTGCATCTCGAACAGCTTGATCAATCGTAACTTTTGAATCATTAGCAATAGAATCAAAAAGAGTAAATAAACTCGCGATATTTCGAGGTTTTGGATGATTAAAAGAGACTGATTCGACCATATCATAAGGTGTCATAGTTGTTTTTGCATCAGTTTCAGAAAGTTCCATCATACCAATAGAAAATCTAATCTTTTTACTATCTTCGTAATAAAAAGTGCCATTTTCATCGGTAAAACCGCTTTGACTACCTGAACGATAAGCGATTCCTTCGACTGAACCTTCAACAGATTGAAGTTTTCCTTGCAAAATAGAAATATTTGCTTCAGGATCTATACTATAAGTAGGTGTTATAATTGTGCCATTAATTAAAGCTGTAACAATAGCTTGACTATCTTCAGCTGAAATTAAACCTCGATGTTCGCTAAAATGAACTGCTAGATCATTAAAAATATCTGATAATTGTAATTGAGTAGAAAAATTGGTATCATCTAAATCTAAATTAATATTTGGATTAGCTAATATAAAAGATTCAATAGTTTCGTTATCAATCATAATTCCATTTGATAAATCTTTATCAGCATCAAGTGAAGCCAAAAGTCTAATTGCATTTTTTGCTCTTTGAGAATCTTGAGTTTGAGAACTATTAACTAATTTTAAGAAATTAATCTCTTTTCGAGAACCATTAATTTCAAGAAAATTATTAATTTCTAAAGTTCCGAAATTTATACCTTTTGTGCCATCACCTAAATATAGAGTTAAATTACTATTTTTTTCATATTTAAACATACCACTAATATTAGTTTTACCATTTTTAGCTCCACAAACATAATATAAACCTTCTATTAAAGGCTTAATAATAAAAGCTGAATTGCTAATTCTAAAAGCATTTGGAATATTTGTTGTGGCTGAATTATTTAATTCGTCATAAACGGTAATATTAATGTCATAATAACCCTCTTCTTCGATATCAGCAAAGGTTGAACCGATAATTCCCCATTTTGTGCCATAAACAATTGCAGGTTTAGTTTCATTGTTTAATATAATTTCAACACGATATTTTGAGACATTGTCATCGCCAATTTTTGATGGCAATGAGCCATTGAGTTCTGGTGAAAACAAATCAGTTTCAAAAAAAGTTATAGAGGCATCTGTTTTCGGTGGAGTTGTATCTCGAATAATTGTAAAATTAACCTCATCGCTACGATTTCCGCTTAAATCTTCAAGTGCAATTGAGAAATTATTTTCACCCTCTTTTAATAAATTTAAAGGATAGTTTAAAATTCCTTTTGCTGAAATTGTTGATGAGGTTAAATTATGATTTACGACTAATTTCGCACTTGGTTCGCCAGAAATTGAAATATTGGTAGTTGTTTTATTTGCAAAAGTTGAATATAAAATTGTTGGAATTTGCGGTGAAATAGAATCATTTAAATTCAAAATATAAGTTTCAAATGTTATAGTCCCATTTTTATCGATAATCGTTAAAAGAATAGTGTCGCTTATATTTCCATCAAAACCTGTAATTATTGCTGGATTTGACTTATTATTTATAAATGAAAAACTATTATTTGCTAAACTCCAATTAATTTCTTGAATTCTAGCTGATGTTTCATTGCTAAAAACTGCTTCAAGAGTTATATTTTTATCATTAACAAAAATAAAAACATCTTCGCTTTCAAGTGGTTTTTGCAAAGAAATCATTGGTGAAACAGTTTCAACTGAAATAAAAATTTTAAAAGCTTGTCTAACTTTATTACCATTACTTGCTTGAAGAGTAATATAATAATTATATTCTTTATCTTTTATAAAGCTATTTGTAATATACAATGAAAATTCAGAAGTTAAATTATTGCTAACTGTTCCATTTTTTCCATCACTACCATCATATTTATAAAAATCTGTTAAATTATTATCTCGAGCTATAATCGAATAAGTTAAACCAGAATCTCGACTTGGATTGCTAATTTGAAAAGTTACAGTAACATTACCATCTTTGGTTTTTGCTGGAGTAATAATTATATTTTGAATAGTTGAAAGAGCAACTTGAACCTCATCGATAAATTCAACAGGAATTAAAATATCAAGAGTTTCTTCAGTTAAAGTTTTACTAACTTCACCGCTCATAATTTTTTGATTTGACGAATTATAAATATTTACAACAAAACGATAAGATTCTTCTATAATTGGAAAATCAAGAAGTTTAATAGTCCAACTACCATTATTATTAGTAAAATAATAATCTTCAAAATATGCTGAATTATCGGGATAATAAATCGAGAGAGTTACATTTGAGATATTTTTATCGGTTACAGCTTTTAAACTTCGTTTTAAAGATTGCGAAACTCTTTGAATAGTTGAAGGTAAATTTAGAATAATAGTTTTATTTTCTCGAGCAATAACTTTATATTTTGGATTTTCGAGAACTTTAATAAATTCACCAGTTCCAGTTTTAATAATTTGACTATTATTTGACTCATTATTATCAATTGCAGAACTATTTATCTCGTTTGATGAGGTTGAATTATTTTTATCAGAAATATTATTTTCGTTATTCTGATTATTATTCGACTCGTTTTTATCAATTGCAGAACTATTAATTTCGCTATTATTAATATCTGATGACAAATTATTTTCACTATATAAATTTTGATTTGAATCATTGTCGCTACTGCTTGAGCAACTCGATAAACTAAAAGTAAAAATAGAAAAAAGAAAAATGCTAAAAAGCATACGAAACTGTTTGGAAAAGGACAATAAAGATCTCCTAAAATTAAAAATTAAATATATTAAATATATTTAATATATCTTGTAATTAGAATTCTAACATGAAAATAAATCAGTTTAAAGATAAATTAAGAGCAAATGCATATATAGAATTTAATAAATATTTAGGAAAATATATTGATTGATATAATAAAGTTAGGACAAGTTTTTACTCCGCAACATATTGTTTCGGAAATGTTGGGTTTTAGAAACAATTTTGGTTCAGTACTTGAGCCATCGTCTGGTGAAGGAGCTTTTTTAAAAAATCTCGAAAAAAGTGCTGTTGCCATTGAAATTGATCCAAATAGATATTTTGATGAACGAGTTTTAAATATTGATTTTTTTGATTTCAGCTTAGATAACAAATTTGATACGATTATTGGTAATCCGCCATATGTTAAATATCAAGATATTATTTTCGAAACTAAATTTAAATTAAATTTATCGTTATTTGATAAAAGAACAAATTTATATATATTTTTTATTTATAAAGCTATTCAACATTTAAATAATAGAGGAGAACTAATTTTTATAACTCCGAAAGAGTTTTTAAAAGCTACATCATCTCGAAATTTAAACCGTTTTATTTATGAAAATGGAACAATTACAGATTTAATTGATTATGGAGATACTCAAATTTTTAAAGGATTTTCGCCAAATGTGATTGCTTGGCGATTCGAAAAAGGTAATTTCAGTAGAAATACAAATGTCCATAAAAAATTTACATATTCTGATGGTCAGCTGTTTTTTACTGATAACGAGTTTAAATCTAAATTTAGTGATCTGTTTTTTGTTAAAGTTGGTGCAGTTTCTGGAGCTGATGAGATTTTTGAATCTGAAGAATTTGGAAATGCAAATTTTGTATGTAGCTATACGAATAAAACTGGTAAAACAAAAAAGATGATTTATAATATTACACATTTATATTTAAATCAGTTTAAAGATAAATTAAAAGCTAGAAAAATTAGAGAATTTAACGAAAATAATTGGTGGGAATGGGGTCGAAAACATTTTGATAGCGATTTACCAAGAATTTATGTAAATTCAAAAACTCGTAATAAAAAGCCTTTTTTTATGAATGAAAGCAAATTTTATGATGGATCGATTCTTGCTATTTTTCCAAAAGCTAAAAATCCAGATTTAAAAATAATTGTTGAGAAACTAAATAGTATAAATTGGGACGAATTGGGTTTTATTACCGATGGTCGTTATATTTTTTCTCAAAGAAGTTTAGAAAATACAGTTATATAAAATAAATATATTTTATTATATTGATAAGATTTTAAAGAGTTAAAAATAAAATAGCTTTCAGAATCATTGAAACATTCCATGTTTTGATAAAATTTCTTAAAATAAAAATTAGGAATATTTTTGAAAAAATTTTATCTTTTGGGTTGTGGTAAAACAACAAAAGCAATAGCAACAACTTTTAATATCGAGAATATTTATGATGATCGCGAAATTCAAAATGATTCTCAATGTATTCACTCATCGAAATTTCCAGAAAATTTAACTGATAATGACTTTTTAATTCCAACTCCTGCAATTCCTCCACATCATAAAATTGTTAAAAAATTTGGCAATAATATATATAGTGAATATGATATTTTTGCTTTAAATAATAAAATGGTTTATTCTATATGGGTAAGTGGAACTAATGGCAAAACTACAACTACAAGTATGATTACTCATCTTTTATCAGATCGAGGTGCTGTGAGTGGCGGAAATATCGGTGTTCCTCTTGGAGAATTACCTCAAAATGCCAATATTTGGGTTCTTGAAACAAGTTCATTTTCACTTCATTATTCAAATATTGCTTCACCAAATTTATATGTTCTTTTGCCAATTAGTGATGATCATAAAAGTTGGCACGGCTCTTTTGAAGAATATGAATATAGTAAATTAAAACCTCTTAAAACTCTAAAAGAGGGTGAAGTTGCAATTATTCCTGATAAATATAAAGATTTAGATACAAATGGTTATATTATAAGTTATAAAGATGCCATAGATTTAGCAAATATATTTGAGATAAATATAAATAAAATTAAATTTAAAGGCAAATTTTTATTAAATGCAGTTTTAGCTTTGGCTACAAGTAAAGTTCTATTTGATGAGGTAAATTATGACAAAATTAATAGTTTTATAAAAGCACCTCATCGTCAAGAAGAAGTTTTAGATCAAAATGGCAGAATTTGGATAAATGATAGCAAAGCTACAAATCCAGATTCAACTCTAGCTTTTATAGAAGGCTTTGATCGTTCAAAAAGACTTTTATTAATTATTGGTGGCGAAGATAAAGATGCAGATTGGAATGAAATGTTTCAAATTTTTAGTCAATTAAATATAAAATTATTTTCGATTGGTAAAAGTATGCATAAAGTTAGCGAACTTTCTAAAAAATATAATATTTTTTATGTAAATTCTGAAAATATTCAAAATGCAGTTATTGAAATTTCAAAAGAGCATGATGGAATAAATAGTATAGCCGTTTTGTCTCCCGCTTCTGCAAGTCTTGATCAATTTAAAAATTATGAAGATCGCGGGTCTCAATTTAGAGAACTTATAAAAAATATAAAAGTATAATATGAGAAAATATCTATTATATATAACTCCAATAATATTAATAGGTGGAGAAATAGATCAAAAAATTATTAAAGCTCAAGAACCAGTTTTTTTACTTATAAATGAAGATAATAATAGTTTATATTTTTCAGCTCCTCTTTTAGATTGTAGAGATAATTGTAAAGAGACTAATCAATTCAATATTTATATTAACTATAATTTTATAAGAGAAATCGAACAAAATATATCTAAAGTAATTTTTAAAGATTATATTCATGAGATAAAAAATAGCGGTACAATTTTATCTAGTTCAAAAAATAACGAAATTATCGCACTTTTTAAAAAGAGTTTTCCTGAAAAAGTTACTTTAAAATCAAGTTTTTTAAATAAAGAGACTCTTGAAAATTTAGTATATAAACGAGGTTATTTATTAGATATAAAAATTAAAAATATCAAAGTTGAATTTAGAGCTATAAATAGTCGAAAAGATAGTGGTTTTAATGTTGAACCTCTTATTGATTTAACTCTTCAAGGTGATATTTACGAATTTAATAGTTCAAAAAACAGTTATGAACTTGCTTTTTCTCTTGAAGGTATAAGTCAAAATATTTCCGAAACTGCTAATATAAAAGCTCTATATTCTCTAAATATGTTTGATAGTAAATATAAAAATTCACCTAATGTTACTGAAGCAACTCAAGAAATTAAAAATATTTTTGCTGAAGTTTATAAAAATAGTTTAATTAATTTGTTACAAAATATAGATAAAGAAGATAAATTTAAAGTTTTTATTCCAATTTCTAATATTATTAATGGCGAAGTTAAATTTAAAAAATTAGCAAAATATGGTGAAGTTCGAATTGCTTCGCCTCTAATTTTTGAAAGTAATGATGAAATTTCAGCAATTGGTTTTGTTGAAAATATTAGTGATGAAATTAGTGGTAAAGTTATAAAATATAATAAGAAAGATGCTTTGAATTTTGATAATGTAAAAATTGCTTATTGGGAAGGATATCTTTTTTCGATTTATACTGGATATGGAATGTCTGAAATTACTCATAATGATTCTAAAGTTGCTGGAATTACAAATAGAGTTATATCTGGAGGCATTGTTTCAAATTTAGGTTATATTTTTAATTCACGACTTTTTAAAGATATTTGGTTAAGAGCTTCAGCAACAATTGGAGATCAAACAGCCGATGTAAATCAATATAAAAATTTTTCATCAGTAAATTTTAGTTATTTATATGGTTACGAATTTGAACTAGAATATCGATATTATCCAAAAATAATAAGCAAATTTTTAGGCGGTTTTTATCTCGATGGAGATTTGAATATTATGGGTCTGTTTGGTGATTACGATGTAAAATATTATAATCAAAATAAAAATCTAAAAAGTTACGGTGATGGACAATTAAGTATTTCATCACATTCAATTGGTTTGGCTTTTGGCATTGGTTCAACTGTTTCTCATAATTTTGGCTGGTTCTGGAAAATAGGTTACGATATGCCAATTTATCAACAGAGTTCGTTAGAACATAGTGGTAGAGAAATTTCACTCGATTATCTTTCAACAAGTGAATTTGGTTATGGTGGCATATTTAGAACATTTGTTGGAATAGATTTTAATTGGTAAAAAGATAATGAAAAAAATAAATATATTTATATTGATTTTTGCTTTTAAATTTATAGAAGCAGAAGTTCAACAAGAAAATAATATCTCGAATATTAATAATATATTAATAGTTCAAGATAAAAAAATCGAACAAACAAAACCTATTAATAGTGCTATTCCTGTATTTTCTATTTTAGTTTTTGGTTCAACTTTATTTATATTTTTAAGATATAAAAAAATAAAAGACCTATTAAAGAGTTACCTCTTGATGTAAGACTTGGTGGAGTTGTTGATCTTGAAGCTATTAGTAATAGATTAATATCAAATCGTGGAAAATTTCAAATGGATTTGCCAAAAAATCTTAAAGGTTATATTACAGCAGTTGGAACTATTAAACTTGACGAAAATTTACATATTTATAATGTCTATGTTTCTGATAAAATTGATAGTAAAAATTTTCTTTATACTCTTAAGATAGAACTTGTAAATGGAGTTATATCTGTAGCAAAATTATTTACTCATTTTAATACTATTAATCCTAAAACTGTTAAAGAATGGGAAGAATGGCTAGATGGTGATGAAGATAAATATCCAAAAATTGGTGGTTTGGAAATTCAACTTGATGGTTTTGTTTATAAAAGAATTTGGGAAAAAGATAAGGATGAAATCGTTAGAACTAAATACATAGAAAATATTATAAAAGATTTTGATCATTCTGAAACTTTAAATATAGTTTCGTTATATGGTCGAGAACTTGAAGGTGGCGAAATAGAATTTGCTTATATTTCAAATATTGAAGATGCCGAATTAAATAATTATATTCGCATTGAACTTGGAGTTGCCGTGAGAGAAAATGAATTGGTTGTTTTATAAATAGATGAATATAACAGATATAACAAAAAAAAGTATTCAAACTATTGCAAAAAATGGAGAACCTATTACTCCGATTATATTTTTTGATACTTTTTGTAGCGAAGCTAGAAGAAATAAAGTAGCTGTCGAGGATTGTGAAGTTATTAAAAATTATATTGAAAAATTAGATCCTAGTTTGAAAAATGATATTCAAAAATATAATATTAAGAATATAAAAGAGTTTTTAAGTTATTTGGTCTCTTCTCTTAATAGATTAAATGGAAATCAACTTGCAATTAGATACTCCTCGCTTTTGGAATTGTCAAAAAAAATTGTTGAAGCTATTTCAATGATTGATAATAAAGAACTTGAAGAGCTTTCAGGTCGAACAAATGGTTTATTAAATCGAACTCATTCACCTGAAAATCTTGATGATATAAAACGAGAATGGATGCGATTTTCTTCATCTTATAAAAAAGAGCGAAATCGCGATAGATTGGGAAAATATATATCTTTTGATAAAAGTGATGATTTAGATTCGATTCTGGATAAAGTTATTCCACTTTTAGAAGATAACTCAAAACAGAAAGATTCTTTAACTCATTCTCAACGAGTTGTTGATTTAATGTTTAATAGTTTGAATCCGTCGCTTGTTGCAAACGAAAATCGTGAAATTGAAAGTTTATATCGCAAAGTTCGAACTAATCCATCTTTAATTTATAATCGAGATATTCAAGACGAAATCGAAAAATATTATCATAAACGAGTTGATACAGACCGTTCAGAAGAAATAAGTCTGCTTTCACGAACTGGTAAAATTATTGGTTCTTTAGTTGATCTTGATTCTACAAATAATTCTAATATTGATAATAATAAATTAGAAAATATTGATGAGGTTGTAAATGATTTTAATTCGATTAGTCAAGATTTAGCTTCAGAAAATGAAAAAAAAGATAGTGGCTTTTTTGCTAGATTTTCATCAAAAATTGAAAATGTCAAAAATAGTGCCTTAACTCTATTTTCTCGTATTAAACGATATTCTGATACTATTAATGATGCGAAAAATCAATTTGAGAATATTCAAAGTGAAACTTTTATAAAAAGAGCAAATGCTGATCAAGATTTTTTAACAAAAATGAAAAATAAAAAAGGCATGGAAAAAGATATTAATGAAGCCGAAACTCGATATATCTCAAAAAATGAGAATTATTCGATCGTTGTAATTGATATTGATCGTTTTTTAGAAATTAATAAACGATATGGCAATGATGCTGGTGATCTAATTATAAAATATTTCTCAAAAATATTAAAAGATTATGTTTCTCGAAATAATAGTGTTGCAAGATATGGTGATGATAATTTTATTGTTCTTTTATCAAATCATAGTTTAAATGAAGCTCTTTTATTAGCTAATAAATTTAGAGAAAAAGTTAAACATACCAAATTTGTTTATAAAGAAGAACGAGTTAATATAACTTTTTCAGCTGGAATTTCTGACCGTTTTGGTTCAGAAAGTTTGCATTCTACAATGGATCGAGCAATGTCTCGAGTTCAAGAGGCAAAAGATGGTGGTCGAGATAGAATCATTCCTGAACCTATCTCTCAAAACATTGTTGATCCAGAAATTAAAACTTCTGCTACTATCGTTGTTTAAAAGTTTGATAAAGAATAAATCCTACGATAATTGCGATAATTAAATTTTCCATATTGTTTTATTCTTTATCTTTTAATTAATATCATTTTCTAACATTGTTTCGTTAGATTCTATATTTTCATATATATTTTCTGGCTTCTCTTTTTCATAAAATTCTAAAAATTTTTCAACAGTTCTAAAAGAACCAAAAACTAAATAGTTGTGAGATTTTTTGATTTTATGAAAAATTTTATATTTTATCTCTAAATCATCTAAAACAGAACTAAGTTCCGAAATATTAACAGCTCTTTCATCATTAATTGGAATAATTTCAACAGATTCAACTCTATTTTTAAATTTTGCAAGAATTTCTCGAAAAGGTTTATCAGAAAGTGAATTATAAATTAAATGAAATTTTTCAAAAGGTAAATCTGCCAAAACTCTATCAACTGCTAATAAATTATGTCCGACATCTATAAATAAATTTTTAGATATTTTTTCTAATCTACCACGAGGTAATTTAAAATCTTCTCGATTAAATTTTATAACAAACATTCCTAAAAGTTTAACGGCTAATTTTGCAGTTGTAAAATTATCAGCTAGAAATTCTTGTTTATGTTTTGTAACTCGATGAACAATAGAATTTTGTGTTTTAGCTATTGTATCAGCAATTTTATAAACCTCATCGAACTCTTGTCTTGCAATAATAACTATTTTTGCCATGCTTCTTAATTTTGTAGATGCAATTTCTTGAATTGTATTTCCTAAAAATTTTTGATGATCAAAACCAATTGGTGTAACAACACTCATAACTTTCGGAAAAACATTTGTCGCATCAAATTCGCCACCAAGTCCAGCTTCCATAACAAGCCAATGATTTACCTCAAAAAGTGGTAAAGCCATTAAAGTTGTATATTCAAAATATGTCAAAAGGTCTATTTCTTCTTGAGAAAGATAAATTTGTAATACTTTATGAGCTAATTCTAATTGATGATCTGTTGCTAATTCACCATTAATCCAAAATCGTTCATTGATATGTGAAATATGTGGTGAAGTGTAATGTCCTACTGAATTGCCATTTGCTAATAGCATTTCAGCTATAAAACGACCTGTTGAACCTTTGCCATTTGTTCCAATTACATGAATAATTCTAGGCATATCAAATTTATCTTTGATTTTATCAAAGGCTAGAGCCATTCGCGAAATATCTATTTCAGTATAACTCATAGGTTTATCTTTTATGAATCTTTCAAATTCTGTCAATTTGTCTCCTTTTATTTATATATTTATTACATATTAAGCAAATAGTCCTTAAATAGAGTTAAAACAATCTAAAAAATAATAGTATTTAAAACTATTAATTGCTATGATTTCAATCATTATAATATACGGGATAATTAATATCTGTTATTAATAAAATAGGAGTTATATCTTTAAAGTAAATGTTATAGGAATATTTATTTTTTTAACTGAAAGTATTTTTGGTGAGATGATTAATATAACAAGAGCAAAAAGTTATAGTCTTGATGAGGCAAAACGAACTGCCTTTGATAAAGCAGTTTGTTACAATAATACAAAATTTAGTTTAGTTGAATCTAATTGTGAGAGATTAATATCAAATAGAGATATACATATGTGCGAAGTTAGATATGAATCTATTCAAATTTTAAATAAAATTATAACAACTAACAAACAATAAAATATCCTCCCACACCAATTTCTAGGTGGGGGAGTATAGTTTTAGTGCGATTCTAAATTATTTAATCTCGAATCGGTTCTCCTTTTGAACTTAGAATTCGTTTCTGTTCCATATCAATTTCTAAAAGTGAATTTATATTTCTCAATGAAGCAATTGTACCTTCTCTAACTTTTTCATGTTTATAACTATATATTTTAAATCCATTTTCATAAAGAGATAATCTAACTGGAGTTGAAGTTGAATAAGTTGTCAAAATGCCATCGTAACTCATTACTTTTCTAATTAATCTAAAATATTCTACACTCCATAATTTTGGCGATTTTTGTGGTGAAAAAGCATCTTGATAAACAATGTCGAACTTTTCACCTTTCCAATTTTCTAAAAAATCTCGTGTATCACCAATATATAATTTAACTTTAAATTTACCATTAATATACACATTATCATTTATAATTTTATGTAAAATTTCTTTTAGATCTTTAAAAATTGCTGGATATGGAAAAATTAAAAGTTTATTTAGTAAATTTCTATCAATTTCAGTTGAATAAATATTAACCTCTTTATTACTATTCATTAAAGAATATAAAGTAGTAAAAGTATTAAAACCAAGTCCAAAATGAGAATCAAAAATATTAAGACGATCTTTATTTATAATCGAAAGAGCAGGAATTACATGTTTATATAGAGATTCACTTAAAGCACCATCACGAACTGAATGATAATGTTCATTAAATTCTTCGGAATATAGAGTAAATGAGCCATCGCCACTTTGAACAGGTTTTAAATTAAGATTTTTTCTTTTTCTATAAATTCCATAATATCTCTTTCGATTTTAGTTAGATTATTTAATAAAAGAATTAATTATATTTTTAGCGATTTCTCGACCATCATAAGTTGCTCTAACAACTAAATCAGCTCCACGAGTTACATCACCACCAGCATAAACTCCAGAAATAGAAGTTTCGCCATTTGATGAGGTTACGATTCCACCCCAACTATTTGTTTTAATACCATTTTCTTCTAAAAATTTTGGAACTTCTGGTTCAAAACCGAGAGCAAAAATAATTACATCAGCTTTACAAAATCGTTCGCTATTTTCGATTTCAATAACTTGTTGTCGCCCTTTATTGCCATCAGCTTGAGTAAGAGTTGTTTTTGCGAAATTTAGACCTAGAACTTTATTATTTTCATCAATCACAACACTTTTTGGAGATGAATAAAATTCAAATTCAGCACCTTCTTCAACAGCATTTCGATATTCTTTATAACTTCCAGGCATATTATGCGAATCTCTTCGATAATGACAAGTAACACTATTAGCACCTTCACGAATTGCAGTTCTGATGCAGTCCATAGCAGTATCACCTCCACCAACAACGATAACATCACATTCCCGAACATTAATTTCTCGAGATATTTCTTCGTTAAATAATTTTTGTTGAACTGAAGTTAAAAATTCCATAGCCATATAAACTCGTTCGCTATTTTCGTTAGGAATATTTGCTTTTTTGGTTTTGTTGAACCAATTCCAATAAAAACGGCATCATTATTTTTTCGTAAATCTTCAAAACTGATATCTTTTCCGACTTCAATATTAGTTTTTAAATTTAATCCGCCTTTTTTTAGCAAATTAGTTCTTCGTTCAATTACATTTTTATCAAGTTTAAAACCGGGAATACCATAAGTTAAAAGACCACCAGCTCTTGAAGCTCGTTCATAAATAGTTACATCGATACCAGCTCTTAAAAGATAAGTTGCTAATGATAATCCTGCTGGACCAGAACCGATAACAGCGACAGATTTGCCTAATTTTTGTTTTGGAAAATCTATTGTCAAGCCATTTTCGAAACCTTTTTCAGTGATATATTTTTCAATCGAACCTATTGTAATAGCTCCGTGTCTATGGTTTAGAGTGCAATCACCTTCACATAAAACATCTTGAGGACAAACTCGACCCATAATTTCAGGAAATGGCGAAGATTCGTTAGATAATTTAAAAGCCAATGATAAATCAAATTCAGCAAGAGATTTTAGCCATTGAGGAATAAAATTATGTAAAGGACATTTATTAGAACAATAGGGATCGCCACATTGAACACATCTTTCAGCCTGACTTCTAGCTTCAGCTTTATCAAAAAGTTCATAAACTTCTTTAAAATCTTTAACCCGTTCGCCGACGAGTCTTTTTTTGGTTCAACTCTATCGAGTGATAAAAAATTTTTCATATATTTTACTTTCTATAATAAAAATATTGAGATGTATATCTCAAATAGTTATGAAAATATAGCAAATTTAAAGTTTTAAATTTGAAAATGATGAAAGTGAAAGTTTTTATGAACTTTTAAAATTCTAAAACGAACATTTACACACATACACAAGTCTTCTTGATTTAATCATGCCTCATTCAATTATTTCACAATTCTACAAAAGAGATTTTTTATGAATTAAAAATGAACAACTTAATTTTGAGCAAATTTTAGAACTATTTAAAAAATGAAAATTTTAAAAAGACACTTAAATAAAGAATAAAAATAATAAGTTTTGATGAGGTGTTTTATAACCTCATCATATATTTTAAAAGATAAATATAATAAATTTTAATTATTTAGTTAAGATTTCTCGAACTGCTTTACCAATATCAGCAGGTGAAACTACAACTTTAACACCAGCAAATTCAAGAGCCTCCATTTTTTCAGAAGCTGTTCCAGCCGAACCAGAAATAATCGCACCAGCATGACCCATTCGTTTTCCTTTTGGAGCAGTTTGACCAGCAATAAATGCTACAACTGGTTTAGTAATATTCTCTTTAATATAACTCGCTGCTTGAATTTCAAGATCGCCACCAATTTCGCCAATCATTACGATTGCATCAGTTTCATTATCATCTTGAAACATTTGTAAAAGCTGTTTATATGAAAGTCCAATAATTGGATCGCCACCAATACCAACAGCTGTTGAAATTCCAAAACCCTCTTTTACAACTTGATTACTAGCTTCATAAGTTAAAGTTCCTGATTTAGAAATTAAACCTACTCGACCTTTTTTGAAAATAAAGCCGGGCATGATTCCGATTTTGCACTCTTCAGCTGTGATAATTCCGGGACAATTTGGCCCAATTGTTAGCATATTTTTTTTAGTTGCATATGCTTTTGCGAGTCCCATATCTTTTACTGGAGCACCTTCTGTAATAATAACAGCAAGTTTAATTCCAGCATCAGCAGCTTCCATAACAGCATCAGCAACAAAAGCAGGAGGAACAAAAATCATAGAAACAGTTGCTCCAGTTATATTTACTGCTTCAGAAACAGTATTAAAAACAGGTTGTCCAAGATGTTCAGTTCCACCCTTATTTGGTGTAACACCTCCAACTATTTTTGTCCCATAATCTAAACATTGACTAGCATGAAAAGTTCCCTCTTTACCAGTGAAACCTTGAACAATAACTTTTGTATCTTTATTAACTAAAATACTCATTTATATTTTCCTTTATATTTTATAAATTTTATTTGCATTTTGCTGACTCTAAATTTTTAGATTTGACAATACAAAGTTTTAACAGCTATTAAATTTTTATAAATATTTTTCAAATCTATTAATTTAAAGCTATCAAAACTTTCAGAAATTGCATAACGATAATTAAAATTCTCAATTTTTTCTAAATATATAAATTGCCAAATAGAACCATATGTAAAAGCACCTCGAATAATATTAATACTTTTATTATTTTCAATAGCGACCATCATTTCAGCTAATATTTGACCAACAGGACTATTCGATTTAAAACTCTTTTTAAATTCTTGAATAAAGAAAAAAGGTTTTTCAGGTTCAAATTCTCCACTTGCAACTAAAAAATCTGTTGTGCCATTGAATAATATGCCATTAATTTTAGCTTTCATTTGTCGTTCATACCAATCTTGATAATTTAGACCTATAAAATCAACTTTATTTAAAAGAGGAGATATAAATTTCATTTTAATCTCTTCTTCGCTAAATTCACCAATTTTAAAACGACTCTGATTATTCATCTTTTTTAAGAGATTCGCTAAAAATATATTTTCATCACTATTTAACTCATAATTAAAATTAAACCATTCGTGAAAATATTGCTCTTTTAAATCAATAGTTAATTTGACAATTTTTTCTAAATCTGAAATATTTATTGAAGAGAAATTTAATTTTTTCATTAAGTTTTATCTGTTTGCAGATTCTACAGCTTTTTTAGCTCCATCTACGAGATTATCAGCAGAAATAATATTTGGAATATTTGCATTTCTTAATATTTCAGCAGCTTTTGAAAAACGTGGAAACGATAAGTCCGAAGTCGATTTTGCCCAGTGTACTTCGTTCCATTCGAATTTGGGTGTTTATGGATATGCCTACCGTGACTTCGGATTCTATCGTGTTTCCCTACGTTTTTCGTGCGCATTTCAGCAGCTTCAATTGCATTTGTTCCATCAAGTCTAACTATAACTGGAACATTAACTTGAGTGATTTTTGTAGCTTCAAGAATACCATTTGCAACTCGATCGCATCTAACGATTCCACCGAAAATATTTACAAAAATAGCTTTAACATTTGGATCTTTTAAAATAATTTCAAAACCTTTTGCAACTGTTTGAGGATTAGCACCACCGCCAACATCAAGGAAATTTGCTGGTTGCCCACCTTCATGTTTAATAATATCCATAGTTGCCATAGCAAGACCAGCACCATTAACCATACAACCGACATTTCCGTCAAGTTTTACATAACTTAAATTACTAGCTTTTGCTTCAATTTCAGTTGGATGTTCTTCAGATAAATCTCGCATAGCTTCGATACTTGGATGTCGATATAAAGCATTATCATCAAAGCCAACTTTTCCGTCAAGAGCAATAAATTCACCTTTACCAGTTTTAACAAGTGGATTAATTTCGATCATATCAACATCATTTTCGATATAAACTCGATATAAAGCAGAAGCAAATTTAATAAAATGTTTCATTTCGTCACCACTTAAACCTAAACCAAAAGCTAAATTTCTACCGTGAAAACCTTGAAAACCGATAGTTGGATCAATAGCAACTTTTACGATTTTTTCAGGATGATTTTTAGCAACTTCTTCAATTTCCATTCCGCCTTCTGTTGAAGCCATCATAACAGGCATTTCTTTAGCTCGATCGAGAACCATTCCTAAATAATATTCTCGTTTAATATCAGCACCTTCTTCAATATAAATTTTTTGAACTAATTTACCTTCAGAACCTGTTTGATGTGTAACAAGAGTCATTCCGAGAATTTTTTCAGACCAACTTTTAACCTCATCGAGAGAACGAGCAAGTTTAACACCGCCACCAAGACCTCGACCACCAGCATGAATTTGAGCTTTAACAACCCAAATTTTGCCACCTAATTCTTCAGCATTTTTAACAGCTTCTTCAACAGAAAAGGCAACTTTACCTCTTGGAGTTGGAACTCCATACTTTTTAAAAAGCTCTTTTGCTTGATATTCATGAATATTCATTAAGAAAGACTCCTCTTGAGATTTTGATTAATTTGTCTTATTTTAGCAAAAACAAATCTAAAAATTTTGATATTTTAGTTGAGTTTGTGAAAAGAAATCACTCTGTGTATATTTTAGCAACAAATTTAATAGTTCTTGAGACTTTATCAAATATAGATATATTTAGAAAATATTAAGTTTGTAATCTACATCTAAATTTTAGAATAAAAGGTGAAAATTAATAAAGTTAAATTTAATAAAAATTCTAATAAAATTTTCATAGTTAAAAATGATGAGGTTGTTAATATATAATTTTTTATTTAGCTATTTCAATAAATATTCCATTTAATTTATATTTTACTGCTTATAATTGAACTAAAATTCAGTTGCCAAAACCAAAACAAAAATTTCCACATTTTGCTAAAATACTATCTGAAGCTTAAAAATATTCATTGATTTGTTTATATAAACATTTTAAATGCTGAATATTTTGCTAAAAAATTTTTTTTAGGAGAGTTAAGAATGAAAAAATCTCTTTTACTAATTCCTGTAGCAATTACCTCATCAAATTTAGTTTTATCAGCTAATCCAGTAGTTAATATGTTTGAAAAAGGTAAAGTTAGCGGTGAATGGCGAACATTTTATATCGATCGAGATCGACATGGAAGCATAGGCAATAATCAACAAGATACAAATGGTTTATCAACTGGTGGTTATTTAAAATATGAGACTGGAAAATTAGGAGGTGTTTCAACTGGTATGGCTTTTTATACAACTAATCCACTTGATTCAAATCCATCTCATCGAGATCCAACTTTATCAAATGATAATAAAGAGGGTTATACAATTCTTGGTGAAGCATATCTTCAATATGACAGTCCAACTGGAAATATGATTAAAATTGGTCGTCAAAAACTTGATACACCTCTTGCAGGTTCAGATGATGTAAGAATGTTACCAAACTTATTTGAAGCTCTTGTTTTAAAAACAGACCATATTGAAAAATCAACTCTTATTCTTGCTCATGTTAGTCGTTTTGCTGCAGGTTCTTTCTCAAATGCTTATCCTCAAGTTGGAGGAGCTTTATCTTTTGGTTATGGTTTAAATAATGATAGTGGAATATTTATGAATATGGGCGAATATGCAGTTGGCGAAAAAACAAAAGGTGTTTCTGCGCTTGGTTTTATGAGTTCATTAATTCCAAATACTAAATTAACAGTTTGGGACTATTTTGCTCATGATATTTTAAATGCAATTTATGCAAAAGTTGAAATATCTAAAACTATTGGTAATGTTGTTCCAATGTTTTCAGCTCAATATATCTCTGAAAAAAATACTGGAGATAAACTTGGTGGCAAAATAGATAGTAACTATTATGATGTTCAAGTTGGCGGAAAAATAGGTTCTTGGAATGCTTCAACTAGTTTTTCTCAAACAGGTTCAAATAGTAGTGGTAGTGGCAAAAATGGTGCAATTCTTTCACCTTGGGGCGGTATACCATCATTTACTCGAGGAATGGTTACTCGACATCAATTTCTTGAAGATACTCGAGCTTTTAAATTTTCAACTGGTTATAACTTTCAAAAAGAGACTGGACATAATGTATCTTTAAATGCTTATTATGCAACTTACTCAATGGGTGATAAAAATGCTTATGTAACTGGAAATAGTTGGACAACTATTGAAAGCGGTTTTGATCTAATTTATGCTCCAACTGATAACTTATCATTTAGATTACGAGGAAATTATCCTGCTGATTTAAAAGAAGATGCTTCTGGAAATACTCTTGACTGGAGTGAAACTCGCTTTATTACAAGCTACAAATTCTAAAAATAGGTAAGTTTCAAAATGAATATTGACTTGGTAAAAAAGATAAAGAAAGCTTTGAAGCCCAAAATATTCGATGTCAAACTGGTATCGAAGCCGATTGATCTGTTTCTTACTAAAATTTAAATATAATAAATTTATTTAAAATATAAATTTATTATAAATTCTCTTTTGATTAATTTTAAAAAGAGAATTTTTTTAATAAATATGCTTTTTTTCAAAATGAAATAAATATAACAAAATCAAAAATATAAAATTATTAATATTTTTGTATTAATTTAATAAAAATGGAGCTACTTTGATGGAAGAAATTCAAACCTCATCACTAATATCCACTTTAATCTCCATAGATCCGCCAAATATTATATTTACAGTTTTAACTATAATTTTAGTAATAACCGAACTAATTACCAAAAAAGATCTCAAAGGACAAATTATAAGTCTCGGAGTTCTTGGAACTTTTGTCGGAATATTTATCGGTCTCCAAGATTTCGATCCCACAAATATGAAAAATAGTGTCAATGAAGTTTTAATAGGCTTAAAAACAGCTTTTGCAACTTCAATTTTAGGAATGGGTAGTGCAATTTTTTTAAGTATTTATCAAAAAATTCGCGACCAAATTTCAGATGATAATAAAACTGAAACAGAACTTTTATCAGATATTAGTTCTAGACTTGCTACTATCGATTCAACTCTATCTTTTTTACCTCGTCTCGATAATTCTGCTCTTGTAATTAAATTAGAGGCTCTTTTAAAAAAGAATCTCGGTGGTTCATCTGGTTTTCAAGATGGCGACACTATTCAAATTTTAAAAGATATTAAAAAAGGTCAATTTGAAATTCGCGATTCTATTGATTTAGCAACTCAAGAACTCTCTAAAAATGCTTCTGAAGAAATTATAAAAGCATTGCAAAAAGTAATAATAGATTTTAATAGTAAATTAACTGAACAATTTGGCAGTAATTTTGTAAGATTAAATGATGCTGTTTTTAAATTAGTTGAATGGCAAAATAATTATAAAACTCATCTTGAAGAAATGCAATTAAAATTACATTTTGCTACTAGTTCGATAGAACAAGCTAAAGAAAGTATGTTAGCCATCGAAAAAGCAAATCGTGAAGTTTTAAGTTTATATGCTAATTTATCTAAAACTTTAGAAGGTTATAAAAATGAGAGTGATAGATTAGCTGAAAATCTTGATAAATTTGTTGCCATTGCCCCAAAAGCAACAGAATTATTTACTAAAATGGATAGCGAATTTAAAGCAATTACTGAAAGTTTTAGAGAATTAACTTTGACAATTCTTGAAGGCAATCGATTACAAGGTGAAAGTTTCTCAAAAACAGGTGAAACAGTTTCGGAATCATTGGGTCGAGCCAGTGAATCACTTGAACGACAACGATACGAAATTGGAGTTATAACAAACCATTTTAGACTTTTAGGCGAACAAGTTCCAGAAGCCTTAAGAGTTTCACTTGATGAATTAAATCATGGTTTAACAATGATTACAGCAAAATTCAAACGAGATTATGAAGATATGATATATACTCAAAGAGAAAGAATAAATGAAACACGATTCTGATCAATGGGTCTCGATATCAGATTTAATGTCAGGCTTAATGCTAGTATTTTTATTTGTTTCGATTGGCTATATGATTGAAGTTGAATCTGAACGAGAAAAGATGCAAAATATCGTATTAGCTTATAAACAGAATCAACTTGATCTAAATAAAGCTTTACATGATGAATTTGGTAAAGATTTAAGTTCATGGAATGCTGAAATTCTTGAAAATAATAGTTTTAGATTTCGTGATCCTGAAATGCTTTTTGAAGTTGGTCGTAGTGATTTGCGAGAAAAATTTAAAAATATACTTTCGAATTTTTTTCCAAGATATATAAAAATTTTAAATGATAATCGTTTTAAAGATGAGGTCGAAGAGATTCGTATTGAAGGACATACCTCATCAAATTGGACTTCAACATCGCTATTAAATGAAAGATATATTCATAATGCAAAATTATCTCAAGATCGAGCTTTTTATGTTCTTGATTACTGCTTTAATTTAAAAACGATGAATGATAAAAGTGAATGGCTTATAAAATTACTTCGAGCAAATGGAGTCTCATTTGCAAATCCTGTTTTTAAAAATGGGGTTGAAAATGTTGAACAATCTCGACGAGTCGAATTTAGAGTTATTACAAAAGTTGAATCAAAAATAGCTGATATATTAAACACAATTGAAAAATAATTCAATAATTTTTTAAAGATTTCTCGCTCTATTTAAGTGCGGGAAACTTCTACAAGTTTTTACAATTTAAGCAAACTATTTTTTAACTATTTTTTAATTTTAAATATAAAACATATATGTTATAATTTAATAGATTTTTAATAAATCTATAATTTATTTTTTAGGAATATAAATGGCAGTTTCATTGGCAAAAGGTGGAAATGTTTCTCTCTCAAAAGAGGCTCCAGGATTAACAAACATTTTGATCGGTTTGGGTTGGGACATTCGAGTTACAGATGGCAGTGCTTTTGATTTAGATGCAAGTATTTTTTTACTCGGTAAAGATGGCAAAGTTCGAAATGACAAAGATTTTATCTTTTACAATAATTTAAAATCTATTGATGGTTCAGTTGAACATCTTGGCGATAATTTAACTGGTATTGGCGACGGTGATGATGAAGCTATCAAAGTAGCTTTAACAAAAGTTAGCTCTGATATTGAAAAAATTATAGTTACTGCAACAATTCATGAAGCTCAAGTTCGAAAACAAAATTTCGGAATGGTCAAAAATGCCTATATTCGAGTTCTAAATAATGATAATAAAGTTGAAATCGTCAAATTCGATTTAAGCGAAGATGTTAGCACCGAAGTTGCAATGATTTTCGGTGAAGTTTATAGACATAATAGCGATTGGAAATTTAGAGCAGTTGGTCAAGGTTTTAAAGATGGCTTATATGCACTTTGCAAAAATTTCGGAGTTAATATTTAATTAATGCAAGAAATGATTCAAGGCGAAAAAATTAAATTACAAGATTTAAAGAATATAAATATAGAAATATTTATTGATTCAAGTTTAACAATAGATATATCATGTTTTGGAGTCGATCAAAATGATAAATTATCTGATGATCGATATTTTATATTTTATAATCAAACAACTTCGCCTAATCGAGAAATTATTAATAAAAAAAATGGCAATAGTGAAATCTTTGAAATTAAACTTAATTTATTGCCAAATTTTATTAATAAACTTGTATTTGTTGCAACAATTGACGGCAATGGTGAATTTTCTAAAATTAGAAATTCGTATCTGAAACTATTTGATGTTGGTTTAATTTTAAATAAAGAACTTTATAAATTTAATTTTAGTGGTTCAACTTTTGATAAAGAAAAAGCGATAATAATTGCTGAAATTTATAAAAAAGATAATATTTGGAGATTGAACAATGTTGGTCAAGGTTTTAATGGCGGACTTTCAGCTTTATTAAAACATTTTGGCGGTGAAGAGAAAAATGAGACTTCATCACAGGCTCAAACGACAAATAAATCTAGCAAAACTGTATCTTTAGATAAAAAAGTAATGTTAGAAAAAAGAGTCGAAAAAGAAGCTCCGCAACTTGTTAATTTAACAAAATCGTTTATTGTTTCGCTTGAGAAAAAAGCTGACTTGAAAGATATTACTGTTCGAGTAGCTCTTGTTCTTGATATTTCTGGTTCAATGACTGGTCAATATAGGCGAGGTGATGTTCAACTTGTTGTTGATAAAGTTATGCCAATTGCTCTATATTTTGATGATAATGGTGAAATTGAGACTTGGGCTTTTGCCTGTAAATCGAAAAGACTCTCATCAGTTCAGACTTCAAATATTTTAAATTATATTAAAAAAGACTCTGATGGTTGGGAAAAATGGGCATCGCAACTTGGTGGCGGAAATAACGAACCTGTTGTTATGCAAGATGTTTTTAACTTTTATAAAAGCACTAATATTCCTGTTTTTGTAATTTTTATCAGCGATGGTGGAGTTGGTTACGATGATCAAATCAAAAACTTACTTATACAATATTCAAAGTTTCCAATATTTTGGCAATTTGTCGGTATCGGTGGTGGTAATTACGGTATTTTGCAACAACTTGATACATTAAAAGATCGTTATGTAGATAATTGTAACTTTTTCTCTTTAGACAATATTAAAAGTGTTTCAGATACTCAACTTTATGATCTTTTACTCAATGAATTACCTTCTTGGTTAAATAATCCAAAAGTTAAGAAAATGATATAATATTTTATGTTTTTCAGAGTTTTAATTATATAAAGCGAAACTCTGAATTAGATTTAATTTTTATAAATACACATTAAATCTATTTCAGAACTTTTTTCACCAAAGTAGCCATAACCATCTTTTAAATAAATTCTCCAAGAATAATCTTTATTCTCTTTAAGTTCGGAATAACTCCAATAACGGCGATTAATATCTTCTTCACTAAAAATAAAAGATTCAGCATAATTGCTAATTTCCGAAAGTTCATTTTTTGATGGTAATCGCCATTTATAACCAAAATAATCTAAATTATTACATTCTTTAAGGCTATTTAGCCAATTATATTTATTTTCTTGATTTATTAAAATTATGTAGTTTTTAACTTTATATTTTTTATATTTATGATCGCTAGTTTCTGAAAATCTATCAATGTTTTGAGAACTATTTTGATATTTTGGATATATTTTTTCACTATTGGCTTGATGAATAACTGGAGTTGATGAAGTATAATTTTTAACTGATTCTTGAATAATAGGAGTATCTTTATAATTTATCAATTTTTCTATTGAAATTTGCATAATTGTGCCAATAAAAGCAGTTGTAAAAATTCCAATTACTGTTTTCAACCACATCTTATTTTATTCTCCTTTATTATTCTAATTCTTCTGATTTTTGGTATTAGTAATCAATAGTTCGGCTAGTTTTCCTCGTTTTTTTGCATTGGCATTCACCATTCTATTTGCAAAAACCCGCTTGATACTAAATTGCTCATACAAATCATCAAAAAAGTTATCGTCTGGATTAGCTCCTTTTACATCAGAATTACTTAAAATCAAAGTATGACCAAGTGAATCAATCTTTTTACAAAAATTACTTAATCTTATTTGCTCTGAATCATCAAAATCTTCTTTTGCATAAGAATTAAAACTTGCGGTTTCACTTATTGGCTTATACGGAGGGTCGAAATAAAAGAGACTGTTATTTGTCGTATATTTTAAGGTTTGCTCAAAATCGCCAGTTAAAATTTCTACTTTTTGCAAGAGTTTGCTATCAGCAAGAATTGTTTGTTCGTCACATATTTTAGGATTCGCATATCGTCCAAATGGAACATTGAAAAGCCCTTTACTATTTACACGATATAAACCATTAAAACAAGTCCTATTTAAAAAGATAAATAATGCCGTATTCTCAACTGAATCAAGTGATTTTAGGTTAAATCTGTCTCTTTTACTCAAATAGTATTCTTTTCGTTTTTCTTCATCCAATGGTAAATATTCATCTTGAATGCTTTGAAGATATTTAACTAATTCGGCAGGTGTCTCTTTAATTGTTTTATAAGCAGTTGTTAAATCAGAGTTTATATCATTTATAACTGCTTTTGTAATATTAGGGTATTTTTGTAAAATCCAGAATAAGACAGCTCCTCCACCAATGAATGGTTCTATGTAAGTAACATTGTCAAGCTCAGTAAAATTTTTAGGTAAAACCTTTTCAATATTTTTAATAAGTTGGGTTTTTCCACCAACCCACTTTATAAATGGTTTTGCTTTTATCGTCATATTTAATTTCTTTCTAATTAGTTTATTTGATTCTACACTAATTTATATCAAACAGCTTTCTATTTACAATTATCAATTTGATAATTTTGCCAATTAGGACAAACTTGTTCAAGCTTATCGATTAATAAAATATTTTTTAATTTATCTTTTTGTAAATCTTGCATTGAAAGATAAGTTGCATAACAATCTTGATTTACAAGTTCATCACTAATACATTGCAATTTATCTAAAAATAACAATAGTAATTTAACATTACCTTCATAATATTTTGAAGATATTTTCACAGCATTTTGATAATCCGAAAGAGCTTTTTCTAATTCATTTAATTCTAAATATATATTTCCTCTTTGATAATATGAGTCAGCACTATATCTATTAATTGATATTGCTTTATTATAATCTAAAATTGCATTTTCATAATCAGATACATTTTTATATGAAAATGCTCTATGTTTATAATACATAAAATATTGGTCTAAATTAATAGCTTTATTGTAAAAATTAATTGCTTCTTCATAATGATGTAATTTACTATAATTATTAGCAATACAATCATAAGCTAAACTATATGTATTATCAATTTCCATAGCTTTTTTACAATTACTTATAGCTTCATTATAATTTTTAGCTTGTTCAAAAGTTATTCCAATATTCACATATTTTATAGCTTGTTGTCGAACAATAGAGTTTTGATAAGCTTCATTTTCAAGCATACTTATAACTTCTCCAGCATAAGCTTCGCTCATTTTTAGTAGCTCTTTTTGATCTATTTCATGTAAAAGCTTATTTGAACTATACTTTATTTCTTGTTCAAGTTCTTTGATTACTTTGTCTAAATTAGTATATATATTTGATAAAACTATATCTTTTCCTTTTCTATTTTCAAGAGTTTTTGAATCTTTTTGAAGAGCTTCAAGCTGTTTTTTTTGATTTTTCACTAATTTATATTTTTGATCTAGCTTTGCAAATTCTTTAATTAATTCAGGAATTTTTTCTAATTTTTGACGAATCTCTTCTCGTTTAACCTTAAAATCTATTAATTGAGTTTTAGAAGCATATTTTGGATCAAAGTTAATAGAATTATTAACAGTTCTGTTTTGTTCAATTTCAAGTTTAGTTTTAAATTCATTACTAGTAATATATTTTTTATATTCTTCAGGATAATTGCCTCTAAATTCTAAACCTAAGGCACGAGCAATTTCATTAGCGAAGATTAATATTTTCTCGTTATCAAATAAATTTAATTTTAGTGGTGTAATAGATGCCTCTTTACCGTTTTGAACAACCAATATCGAATATATATTATTATTTATTTGATAAGGCAATAAACCATCATTAAAATATATTCCGTTGTCTTTATATGATTTTGAGGCTGTAAAGCTCTGTTTTTTATATTCTGGTGTATCGTTATTGAGTTGAAACATAGCAATATATAAATTCTTTTTAAAATTTATATCGAAACCGAAAATATTTTTTATTCCAATCGGTTCTAATTGAAAAATTTGATAACTTCGCAAATCATTTAAAATATCTTTTGTATAACTCAACTTATTTTCTTGTTTTAAAAAAGATAAAACTTTAAATATAATTGAATTTGATTCTAGGTTTTTAAAATCATTGCTGTATTTATTGTTTAAATCTTTTTCTAAATTAACACATTTAAACTCTTTTTTCAGTTGATCCATTTTTTGTTTTTCAGATTCAGAAAAGCTTTTTTGAATTCGATTTAAATTTTCACCGTAATAGCTATATGATAATTCTTGATAATTTGATTTGAATCTTTCATTTGCATTTTTTAAATCAGTTTCTGTTACATATTTGCAACCTAAATTATAACTATATAGATATATAGGTATAGACAATGCCAAAATATATTTTTTCATTTATGATTCCTTCCTTTTTGTTTTGAGTTTTTAAAAAGTGTGGTTTGTGGATATTCGGGTCAAAGCCCGAATATGACGAAATAAATGATGAGGTTAAGGATATATATCTTTAAATATTGGATTTTTTTCTTTTAATAATTCTAAATCTATTTCTCCATTTTCGTTTATATCAATTTCTATATTTGAACAGGCATTTGAATTATGCATACAAGCTCCCAAAATTATGTTTGATATTTTCGAATATAGTTCGCCAGTAATTAAGATTTTCATTTCACCACGATGTTCTCCACTATTTATATTTTTACAGATAGAATTACATTTTGTTGATATTGAAAAACCGTTACTATAAATAAAATTTTCATTTGAATATTCGTTAAATGGTATCCACGAGCTATTTAATAGAACAAATTTACTATGTCCATTTTCTGAAAGAACAATTTCTGTATCTGGTAGCAATTTTTCAGGTAAATTTATCTTTATTTCTGAAGGTTTTTGAGTTATAAAAATCAGTAAGAAAATAAAGATAAAATCTAAAAGAACTATTATTTGAGGTTGCGAAAATCTCTGTTTCATATTTTTATGTTGTTAGTGAGTTTCTATATATCTAGTTAGAGAATGATTAATAATATATATGAATATTCCTAATAAAGTTGTCAAACCTGCACCAATTAAAACCGCCGAAAGAACTGCCACAATTGAAGCTGAATCATTTAAATTGACATTAACGAGAGCATAAATTGTTCCGCCGACCCCAAGCATTGGTGGAGCCTGAAGATTCAAATCAACAGCAACAAAATTAGCAATTTTATCTCTGAAAGCATAAAAAAGCTGAAGCCAAAGAGTTAAAAAATACCAAAATAAAAAAGATTAAAACCAATATCAGAAGTTGCAAGAATATTTACAATTTTTGGATAATTAGTATAATCTGTTTTTATAATTGGTGATTTTACATCATCTATATATCTACTTGCGATGTCATCAATTTTTTCTTTTTCAGTTAAGATTTGCGGAGCAGGTTGAACTCGAGCAGGAGCAAAAAGCTCAATTAATAGAGTATAAACTAATATTGATAAAATCGTTGCATATATAAATGCTATATATTTATTTGTTTTAAAGCTAAATTTTTTTATTTCTTTTTTAGATATTTCATGTTCGCCCAACCGAGAATCCTCCCATCTTTTGTCGAAACTTCAACTTTTGCCCATTTCTCAACAAAGTTACCGTTAAAATTTTTACCAGAACCAGAAATAAAATATTTTACTCGAATACTTTTTGCTGAAGCGACATTTGTTGTTCTTGATAATTCAAGTCCAGTTAGAGGATTTGCACGAATATTCAAACCACCTTTAGCTTTAACTTCAAAATCAAGTGTTTTATAGAACTTAGAATCTATGTCTCCAAGATCATCAATGAGACCTTTTAAATATTCTATATATTTCAGTTGTTGATTTCTTAACAAAGATATAAGTTTATCATCAGGTATAAAGTTTTTATCCATGCTCAACTCTTCGATATTAGCCAATTTGCTATCAAATTCTGAATCATAGATGAGGTAAAAAATTGTATTTTCATCAGTTGGATCAACTTGATCAGCAAGAATAAACCATCTTTGAATATATGTCCAAGCATCTGAATTCTCAATTGTTTCATTTACATCAATTAATTGAGTAACTTCATTTATATCTGGTTTTGAAACTGAAGCGGTTTTTTTATTCTCTTTTTTAGATGATATTTCAAGTTCTAAATCCTGATATTCATCGTTTGTAATCTTTGGTTTAGATTGTTCTTTAGGTTTCGGATTCTTATAATCCTCCATTTCTTGTTGAACTTTATCTTTATATTTTGTATATTCTTTGATTAACTCTTTAACTTCGTTATTTTCATTCTGTTGTTCTGAAAAATCGCCAAAAAGGAGAGTTGAAGCCACAAGGCTCAGTGAAAAAAGTTTAGTTAGTTTCATTTAATTACACCAACACAAGCTGCTTCAATTTCAGTTAAAGGGATGACTTGATCTCCAGACTTAAAGTTCAAACCGTCTTTGTGTTGATTACTATTGCAGCTCCCAATCTGTTTCGACTCTTTTAATTTATATCCAGATTGTGCATTACCCTCGATTTTTTCACAAAAAACTTGCGGATCGCTACCAGTTTGACACTTATCATTTCCAGCTTTAATTTCGACACGATTCCAATTAATATTATTAATCAACGGTGGTTTATTGATATGATACTCATAATTGTTGCTACTAGGATTTCCGTCGCTTTTTTCACATCCTCCTCCATAACAGACCTTACCAGCTTTTCCGTTTAAAACCTCCTGACTTGGTTTTACAGTTGTTGATGTTTCTTTGGCTTGTTTTTGTTCTTCGGCTTGTCTTTTTTCTTTTTCAAGTTCTTCGGCTTGTTGTCTTTCAAGTTCTTCGGCTTGTTTTGTGGCAAATTCATCACTTTGAAGATATTCCTTGTATTTTTGAGGGGTTTTATTCTCAAAATTTAAAAAATGTAAAGCTCGAGCAATCTCATTGCCAAAAATAAAAGCTTCACTGTCGTCATTCAATTTAAAATCGTCCGTTTTTATAGTAGCTAACTTACCATCTTTAACAATTCTAATTGTTGATATTTTGTTAGTTTGATAAGGCTCTTTTAAATCATTAAAAGAGACTCCATTGCTGACTGATGCCTGTCGCACTGGAAATCTTTTTTGTTCATATTCTGGTTTATTCCCTTTGAGAGTAAAAAGACCAATATATAAACGACCATCTGTCTTATAACCTATATCTAAACCAAAAAGTCCCTTAATTCCGAGAGGTTCAAGATTTTTTATCTGATTAGATTTGAGATCGTCAATTATCTTTTGAGCGATCTCAGACTTATAATTTTGCAAAAACTTTAAAGATTTAAAAATAGCTTCATTAGAACTAGTTTGTTTATAATCTGAGTTATAATTTCCATTTAATTCATGCTCAAAAGATGCACATTTCATTTCAAGCTTAAGTTCGTTCATTTCTTTCTTAGCGCTTTCATCCTTTGGATTTGCTTCTAATTTTGAATTTAATTCTTCAAATGTACCTGTTACATTTTTTGGTGGCTCACAACCAAAATCATAATCAGCATATATATTAGTTGTACTTAATAAAATTGAAGCTATAAAGCTTAATTCTAGTTTCTTAATTGCCAATGTATGGTTCTTCATTATCATTCTTTTTATTTTTCTCCTTAGGATTTACTACATTGTTTAATGATGAATTGTTAAGCTGTTCTTCCAACATCAGGATAGCTTCCTCTGCATAAGCTCCGCTGTTTTCAAGAATATCCTTTTTATTAATTAAATCCGTACTGTCTTCAATGTGCTTTTTAATAGTTTCTTGAAAAGAACCTATATCTTTCATTAGTTGAGAGTGCATTCCGAAAACTGAACTTTCACCAGTTTCCTCTTTACATGAATCATAATTAGCTTGAATTCGCTTAAAACTTTTACCAGCTAACTCATCTTTAGCTCTATTTTCTTCACAAATTTTTCGAGATTTTAGATAGAGTTCAGCCATTGTTCTTTGACCTGTTGAAGCTCGTTTAATGGTTTCTTGCATTTCGATCATCTTTTTTTGAATTCCCGGAATTGCATTTAATTTGTTACGAATCTCGTCTCGTTTCTGTTTCATAACTTGTAACTGTTCAGCTGAACTTTGTTCTTTTTGAGGCTGTTTATAATTACTGGAATCAGTTGCAAAAAGTAAAACAGGAACTGAAAGAGCAATAATTATTTTTTTCACTTACAATCCTCTATTTTATATTTTTGCCATTCTGGACACTTTTTAGCTAATTGATTAATTAACTCTGAATTTTTAGATTCGCTCTTTTGTTTAAGATCTTGAATTGAAAGATAAACTGCATAACATGTCGCATGTGATATCATATGTTCAGTTCCTTCAACACACTTTTTATTTCGTTGTAGTAAAGCTGTTAAAACTTCATGATTGTGATCTATCTCATTACCAATTTTTTCGTAATATTTCTCATACTTTTCTCGCGGATCATTTGCTTGTTTTTCTGCAAAATCGCCAAAGAGCAAAGCTGGTGCTAACATAAAAAAGTAAAAAATTTTACTACCTCCATAATATAAATACATTCGTATAGTAACAAAAAAAAAATAATTTGTCAATAGTATATATAAATTTATTTAACTAATATAAATATTCAATATAACTTATAAAGATTAATTAAAAAATAAAATGAAAGGTCACTGTCGTTTTCAATGTAAAATTTCATAAAATAAAAAGAGGATAAATCTAAATGGCTGAAGATACAAAAAAAGAAAATCAAGAAGAAAACTTAGTGAAAAAAACTTGTCGGGAATTGGGAATTACTCAAAAAGAGTTGGCGGAAAGGTTAGAAGTTTCACCGCATACAATTACAAATTGGTCAAAATTTGGAATGGATAAAACAATTCAAATCGCTTTAGAAGGTTTAATTTATAAAGAAAAATTTAGGAGTTTTCAGGAAAATATGATTAAGTTTCAAACTTTCACATTATAGCCCTTGACTTATGTGAATATTTTACATAAAATTCTCAGTCAAGTAGAGAGTGGCTTCTCTATTTAAATCTCGACTGAAAGCAAAATATGCAAAGTAATTCTATCAAAACTTTTTTAGAATTCGTAGATAACGAATATAAAATTTCACATCGAATCATCGCACTGGAAACCGATAATAATGAGATTTCAGTTCGCAAACTGATCGATAAACATAAAGAGAGTTTAGAACTTTTTGGATCGCTGTCATTTGAAATGACACCGCGAAAAGATCGAAATTCTGGGGGTGATCAACCTAAAACTTACTATCTCAACGAACCTCAAGCAACTTTACTTTTAACTTTTATGCGAAATAACGAAATCGTTATTGAGTTTAAAATTCGACTTGTTAAAGAGTTTTATCGAATGCGAGAAGAGATAAAATCGAAACAACAAACTCCCGAAAAACCTCATCAAACCGTTCAAACTCAAAACGAAACTTTCGACTTAAATTTTTATACTCAACAAAGTAGAGAAATGATCGAATTAACTCAACTCATAAATTCTCAAAATAGTAAAACTTTATATTATTTAGATAATTTATCTAAAAGCTTAAATATTAAATCACCTCTCGAATTGCTTAAAATCGATCTTTCAAACTATTACTTTATTCCTACTGAATTAGGTAATTTTATAAATGCTTCACCAGTTGAAACCAATAAAATTCTCGAAGCTCGAGGTTTTCAAATTCGCGAAAATGATTCTTGGCATTTAACTGAAAAAGGTTGTGATTTTGGTATCGAAGTTCAAAAAGGCTCGTATTTTCAACTTAAATGGAAAATTAAATCTATAATTTAAATCTCGTCATATTCGGGCTTGACCCGAATATCCATAAAAATACGATGAGGTTGCAACTTTTCAAGACTTTGTAAAATTTCATAAAATAAAAAGAGGATAAATCTAAATGGCTGAAGATATAAAAAAAGAAATTCAAGAAGAAAACTTAGTGAAAAAAACTTGTCGGGAATTGGGAATTACTCAAAAAGAGTTGGCGGAAAAATTGGGATTTTCTACAACATCAATTTCAAAATGGAGTAACGGAAAAGAAATACCAATTAATGTTATTAATACCTTAAATATTATAATAGAACACGAAGCTTTGAAAAATGAATATGCCTTGTTTAGAAAAAGCATATTAAGAAAATAATTAAAAGTTGAACAAGATTCAATAAAAAATTAATTTTGATATAATTCTTATATCTGAATCGGAAAATTTTGACCAAGACTCCAATTCAGAAATTTAAATCAAACGGATTTAACAGTGAAAATTATATCACGGGAATACAATAAATTAACAATAGATTTCTCATTTTTTAATGACGATAATTTATATATAAATGCTACAAAAGTAGCTAAAGAATTCAATAAATTACCTGCTGATTGGCTAAAAACCAAGGAAACTAAAGCTTATTTAGAAGCTTTTTCTCGTTATGATTTATATCATAACGGCATTCATAACGGCGATTTTATCGTTGTTCGTCAAGGTGGCATACCTCAAGAACAAGGAACTTGGATTCATCGAAAATTAATTATTGCTTTTGCTCGATGGCTTTCTCCAGATTTTGCAGTTTGGTGCGATATGACAATTGAACAACTTTTACAAACTCCAGAAATAGCTCATAAACCAATTCAAAATGAAACTTTCGACTTAAATTTTTACTCTCAAGAAATTGAAAAGATGGCTAAACTTGTTGAATTTCTAAATTCAAAAAATACCAAAATTTTATATTATTTAGATAATTTATCTAAAAGCTTAAATATTAAATCACCTCTCGAACTTCTCAAAATAGATCTTTCAAACTATTACTTTATTCCTACTGAATTAGGTAATTTTATAAATGCTTCACCAGTTGAAACCAATAAAATTCTCGAAGCTCGAGGTTTTCAAATTCGCGAAAATGATTCTTGGATTTTAACTGAAAAAGGTCGTGATTTTGGTATTGAAGTTCAAAAAGGCTCGTATTTTCAACTTAAATGGAAAATTAAATCTATAATTTAAATCTCGTCATATTCGGGCTTGACCCGAATATCCATAAAAATACGATGAGGTTGCAACTTTTCAAGACTTTGTAAAATTTCATTAAATTAAAAAAAGGATAAATTCGAAAATGGCTGAAGATATAAAAAAAGAAATTCAAGAAGAAAACTTAGTTAAAAAAACTTGTCGGGAATTGGGAATTACTCAAAAAGAGTTGGCAAATATGTTAGGAATAACTGATAGAACTATCAGTAATTGGGCAAATAATAAAGTAGAAATTCCTAAAAACTTTTCAAGATTAATAGATTTATTAAGAATAGAAAAAGATTTTAATAAAATAATTAATGTCTTAAAAAATACAACGATTAGAAATATTTCCATAAAACAATATACATTTTAGAAAAATTATCATATAATTTCCATAGCAGTAGAGACTCATTCCAACTAACCTCTACCGCAAAATCAAACATAAGGTTTTCAATGGAAATAATACCATTTAACTTTGAAACTAATGAAGTGCGAACTTTCATAGATGAATTCGGAAATATTTGGTTTGTTGCAAACGACATATTTACAATATTAGAAATTGCCTCAAAAGGCGGTCGATCTGATTCTTTGGCTGAATTGGAACAAGATGAAAGGAGTTCGTTTAAAACGAACACTAATGGCGGTATGCAAGACATGGAGTTCGTCTCAGAATCTGGATTATATTCACTAATAATTCGTAGCCGAAAACCAGTTGCAAAACCTTTTCAAAAATGGGTAACTCGTGAAGTTCTTCCATCAATTCGTAAAACTGGCACTTATTCAATTTCACAACAAACTCCAGAAACAGCTCATCAAATTCAAAATGAAACTTTCGACTTAAATTTTTACTCTCAAGAAATTGAAAAGATGGCTAAACTTGTTGAATTTCTAAATTCAAAAAATACCAAAATTTTATATTATTTAGATAATTTATCTAAAAGTTTAAATATTAAATCACCTCTCGAACTTCTAAAAATAGATCTTTCAAACTATTACTTTATTCCTACTGAATTAGGTAATTTTATAAATGCTTCACCAGTTGAAACCAATAAAATTCTCGAAGCTCGAGGTTTTCAAATTCGCGAAAATGGAGTTTGGCATTTAACTGAAAAAGGTCGTGATTTTGGTATTGAAGTTCAAAAAGGCTCATATTTTCAACTTAAATGGAAAATTAAATCTATAATTTAAATCTTATCATATTCGGGTAAATCTCGTCATATTCGGGCTTGACCCGAATATCCATAAAAATACGATGAGGTTGCAACTTTTCAAGACTTTGTAAAATTTCATTAAATTAAAAAAAGGATAAATTCGAAAATGGCTGAAGATATAAAAAAAGAAAATCAAGAAGAAAACTTAGTGAAAAAAACTTGTCGGGAATTAGGAATTACTCAAAAAGAGTTGGCCGAAATTATTGGAGTTAGTCGTCAAACAATTTCTGATTGGGCTACTGAAAAAACAGTTATACCAAAGATTGGTATTAATATGCTAGGCTTATTGTTAATAAAACGAGATTATTTAAAATTAAAAGAGGTTTTAAAACACAACATAGAAATCAATTCAGTTTTATAAGACAATCGTAAAAAACAATTATATTGACTTTTACAAGGTAATTAATATAAAATTAGCTTAGCCAAAAGAGAAAGATCTCACCCAAACTCAATTGGCAATTTAAAACGAGGATAACCTCAATGGAAATTTTACCATTTAACTTTGAAACTAATGAAGTGCGAACTTTCATAGATGAATTCGAAAATATTTGGTTTGTTGCAAAAGATGTTTTAATTATTTTGCAAGACAATCAATATCCTGATGTTTCAAATGCTGTCAAAGATTTAGATGAAGATGAGCTAACACGATTTAAAATCGTCTCAGGTGGTCAAACACGATCAACGATATTCGTCTCAGAATCTGGATTATATTCACTAATAATTCGTAGCCGAAAACCAGTTGCAAAACCTTTTCAAAAATGGGTAACTCGTGAAGTTCTTCCATCAATTCGTAAAACTGGCACTTATTCAATTTCACAACAAACTCCAGAAACAGCTCATCAAATTCAAAATGAAACTTTCGACTTAAATTTTTACTCTCAAGAAATTGAAAAGATGGCTAAACTTGTTGAATTTCTAAATTCAAAAAATACCAAAATTTTATATTATTTAGATAATTTATCTAAAAGTTTAAATATTAAATCACCTCTCGAACTTCTCAAAATAGATCTTTCAAACTATTACTTTATTCCTACTGAATTAGGTAATTTTATAAATGCTTCACCAGTTGAAACCAATAAAATTCTCGAAGCTCGAGGTTTTCAAATTCGCGAAAATGATTCTTGGCATTTAACTGAAAAAGGTAAAAGTTTTGGTATTGAAGTTCAAAATGGTTCGTTTTTGCAAATAAAATGGAAAATTAAATCTATAATTTAATTAATTTGATCTCAAGGAACAGCTTAAAAAACTGTTCCGTTTTAAAATTTAGAGCTTACAAAATGTAAGTAGATGGCATTTAACTTCTTTTTCTATAACTCAAAGCCTCTAAAATATGATTTTTTGAGACCTCATTATTACTGTTATCATCAAGATCAGCTATGGTTCTAGCAACTTTCTTAATTTTATTAATAGCTCTTAAACTCAAATTAAAACGAGCTGAAGCTGTTCTCAATGTTTCAATTGCTGAACGATCAAGTTTCACAAATGTTTCAAGTTCGCTATCACTTAAACGACCATTCAAATTTTCCTGACCTCTTGCCATTTGTCTTTTAAAAGCTTTTAAAACATTTTCATAAATATTTTCAGAATTAACAGTTGGCTGATCATCAGCTGAAACTTCTTGCATTGCAATATATAAATCTATTCGATCCCAAAATGGTTCTGATAGAGAATTTCTATATCTTTTTATTTCGTTATCCGTGCAACGACAAGTATGAGTTTTACTCATTAAATATCCACATGGACATGGATTCATTGCTCCAACGAATAAAAAATTTGCAGGATATTTAATTTTAGTTTGAACTCGAGAAACAAGAATCGAATAATCTTGAAGAGGTTCTCGAAGTGCCTCTAAAATTTGCGATGGAAAATGAGGTAACTCATCAAAAAAGAGAATTCCAGAATTTGCCATTGAGACTTCACCAACTTTTGCAACTCGAGAACCACCTCCAAAAATGCTTCCACGACTTGCTGTGTGATGAGGTGAACGAAATGGTCTATGTGCCGAAAAAGTTGGTTCTTTACCCTCTAAAGCTTCGAATCTTGCAATTTGTAAAAGCTCTTCACCTGTAACTGGTGGCAAAACATATCTCAATCTTTTTGCAATCATGCTTTTTCCAGAACCGGGCGAACCCTCCAAAATAATATTATGCATTCCAGCGACTGCAATTAATGAAGCTCGTTTTGCAACAATTTGACCAAGAACATCTCGAAAATCTAATTGAAAACTTTTTGAAAAGAAAAATTCTCTACTATTTATATTAAATTTATTTAAATCTAAACTAGTTTGTTCTTCTGGTTCAATATTTATTATACCTCTTAAAAAATCCATTGCTTCAGAAAGTGAAGATACACCATAAATTTGCATTTCTGGAATTGTGCTAATTTTTTTATAGATTCATTTGGAATTAATACTTTTTTTATCTTTTTTTGACTTTTTAGAGATAAAATTATAGGAAACATTGCTCGAGTATCTTTTAAACTTCCATCAAGTCCAAGTTCGCCAAAAACATACCAATCTGACAAATCGATATCGTCATATTGAAAAAGTGCAATCGTTAAAGCTATTGAGAAATCGAAATGAGAACCATTTTTAGGAACATCAGAAGGTGATAAATTTATGGTTATTGCACCACTTGGAAACTTAAAACCAGACGAAACTAAAGCAGATTTAATTCGCTCTTTTGATTCTTGAATATCGCCACTTGGCAAACCAACAACATTGAATTTTGGCAAACCTCTTAAAAAATTTGCCTCAACTGAAACTTGCTCAGCATCAAGTTCTAAAAGTGTAGCACAGTTTGTCTGTTTCAAAATATAAACCTTTTATATTTAAATAATTAACATGGCATCGCCATAAGAGTAAAAACGATATCTATTTTCGATGGCTTCTCTATAAATTCTATGAACCTCATCGATTCCAATAAAAGAAGAGACCAACATTAAAAGTGAAGATTTCGGTAAATGAAAATTAGTTAATAAACTAGTTACTCTTTTTGGTCTATTTTCTTCATGTAAAAATATATTTGCTTCACCAAAATTTTCTTGAGTTTTATAATAATATTCGATAGTTCGAGTTACAGTAGTTCCAATTGCTAATATATTTATATCAGAATCTATAATTTTTTTCGCATTTTCGCTAATCATAAAAATTTCACTATGTAATTTATGATCACTAATTTTTTCAACATCAACAGGTTTAAAAGTTCCAGCTCCAACATGAAGAGTCAAATAAGCTGTTTGAAAATTTTGTTTAATTTCTTCAAGCATATTTTCAGAAAAATGTAATGAGGCGGTCGGCGAAGCTACTGCTCCAAATTCTCGAGCAAAAACTGGTTGATAATTCCTTTCCATATCTATTTTTGACATATTTTCTATATATGGAGGTATAGGCATTTCGCCAATTTCTTCAATAATTTCTATTAATTTAGAAAAATTTAAAATTTCTCCATTTTTGAAAAATTTACCTTCTCTACTACCATCAGCTAGTAATTTTTCTATAATTAATATTAAGTTATTATTAAAAAGTATTTTTGTCTTTTCACGAATTCGTCCTCGAACAAAAATTGAAAAATTATTATTTTGAAGAGGTCGATTAATTAAAACTTCAACATTTCCGCCACTCTCTTTTTTACCAAAAATTCTAGCTTTAATAACTTTTGTGTCATTAAATATAATCGCACTGTTATTTGGAATAAAATTCTTAAAATATTTAAAAGTAGTATGTTCAATTGTTTTATTTTTTCTATTATATATAAGCAATTTCGCATTTTCTTTCGGATAAATTGGCTTTTGAGCAATTAATTCAGATGGTAAAAAATAGTCATACGATGAGGTTAGCATTGGATTTAACATCTTAATTTTTCAACTCCATAATTTCATGAGGTAATTCGAGAATTGAATTTAAAAATATTTTTGTAACTTCTGGATATTTTGGATTTGCAAAAATTATTTTAAATTCAAAATCAGAAAGTGGGTTTATATATCTTTCCATAAATTTAAACCTTAGCATTATTTTTCAAATTGTATCAAAATAATATAATTCGAAATTGATTTAACAGTTTTATTTTAAAATATAATTTCTAAAAAATATTTACATATTAGGAGATTAGAAATTTATGGTTCAATCGTTGAGAGGTATGAATGATATTTTTGGAGAAAATAGCGAAAAATTCGTATATATTATAGAAATTGCTTCAAAAATAGCTAAAAATTATGGTTTTAAATTTATTGAAACTCCGCTTCTCGAAGAAACGGCACTGTTTAAACGAAGTGTCGGCGAAAGTAGTGATATCGTTGGAAAAGAGATGTATCAATTCATTGATAAAAGTGGCACTGATGTTTCACTTAGACCTGAAGGTACTGCTGGAGTTGTTAGAGCTTTAATCGAACATAAACTTGACCGAAAAGGTGATCGAGAAAAATTCTTTTATTTTGGTTCAATGTTCAGATATGAACGACCTCAACGAGGCAGATTAAGACTTTTTCACCAATTTGGTTGCGAAAGTTTCGGTGAAAGTTCTGTTCTTGAAGATGTTTCGATAATTTTAATGGCTCAAGAAATTTTTGATACTCTTGGAATTTCTACGAAATTAAAAATTAATTCACTTGGCTGTGAAAAATGTTTTCCAGATTATCGCAAAAAACTTGAAAATTTTTTGATTGATAAAAAAGATGAACTTTGTTCAGATTGTCATCGACGAATTAATACAAATCCAATTAGAACTCTTGACTGTAAAATAGAAACTTGTCAAACTTCTTTAAAAGATAGTCCTAAAATTACTTATAATTTATGTGATGAATGTAATAGTGAGTTTGAACTACTAAAAAGATTATTAATTGCAAATGAAATTGATTTCGAAATTGATACAAATCTAGTTCGCGGTTTAGATTATTATTCGAGAACCGCTTTTGAATTTATATCTAATGAAATTGGTTCTCAAAGTGCCGTTGCAGGTGGAGGCAGATATGATAAGTTGGTTGAATTTTTAGATGGAAAATCGACTCCAGCTGTAGGTTTTGCTCTTGGAATTGAAAGAATAATTGAACTTATAAAATTACCTGAAAAAAATCTTGATGGTTACTATTTTGGAACTCTAGATAAAGATTTTCTTGAAAAATTATATATTTTAGGTTCAAAAAAACGACAATTCTGTCGAGTTCATATTGAATACAAAATTAGAAGTTTAAAAACACATATTACTCAAGCTCTAAAAATGGGTTATAAGTATTGTGCAATTTTGGGAAGTGATGAGGTAGCAAATGGAACAATCTGGGTTAAAGATCTTGAAGCAAAATTCGAAGATGAAATATCTCAAGATAGCATTTAATAATACTGCTATCTTTTCAACTATATTTATATTTGGGTGTCAATTAGAAACTGATAAAGACTTATTTTATATATTTGAAAATGAGAATCCCTCAACAATAGAGAATAACAATAGTAGTAATATCCCTGATAATAATATTAAAATTGAGACAATTGGTTTTGAAATTCCAAATGATCAAGTTAAAACTTATCCGAAATCTTTAGAGAATATTACTAAGGATATAGATCCTTTATATAAACATCAATGGCATTTATCTTATTTAAATTTGGCAAATGTTTGGAAAAAATATACTGGTAAAAATATTAAAATTGCTGTCGTTGATAGTGGAGTTCAATCGAATCATCCTGATTTATATAATAATATAGATTTTAATAACAGTCTTAGATATTCTGATGGTTCTAAAAATCCGTCGCCAAGTTCAGAACAGTTAAATATTGAACCTCAAGATTCTGGACACGGTACAGCGGTCGCTGGAATTATTGGAGCTTCGGGTTGGAATAGCGAAGGTGTTATTGGTGTAGCACCATTAGCTGATATTGTTGGACTGAATCCTTTTTCGACCGAAAAAGATAGCGATTTTGAAGATGCACTTTCGAATATAAATATAGATATTTCTAGTAATAGTTGGGGCGGAGCTGATGCAAAAGAACTTTATGATGATCCTTCATCGCTTCGAGGTATAACTCACGGTATAAAATATGGTCGAAAAGGTAAGGGCATAATATATATTTTTGCTTCTGGAAACGAAGGTGGAAATTCAAATTATTCGACACTTCACGGTAGTAAATATGTTGTAAATATTGGAGCTATAATTTATAACGGTTCAGTCCCAAATTATTCAAATCATGGAGATAATCTTTTAATTACTGCTCCAGCAGGTGATGCAGGTTTAGAAAAAGGTATCGTTACAACTGATATAACTACTTTAGATTATGGCTTAAATTATAGATATCAAATTTTGGCTTTCTATAATGGAAATTACACAGATCAAATGAATGGAACTTCATCAGCAACTCCAGTTGCAAGTGGTGTTGTTGCACTAATTTTAGAAGCTAATCCAAATTTAACTTATCGAGATATGAAATATATACTTGCAAAAACTGCTTCGAAAATAAATAGTACCTCATCGATTAGCAATAAAAAATATCAATGGGAAGAAAATAAAGCTGGAATATTGTTTTCGCCTTATTATGGTTTTGGAGTTATAAATCCTGAAAGTGCTATTAAAATGGCAGAAACTTTTACTGGTCTCGGTGATGAGGTAATTTTTTCAAAAAGCAAAAAAACTTATGAACCAATTCCAGATTTAGGATCATTGTCAGATACGATTTATATTGAGAAAAATATAACTGTGCAACATGTTTCTATTGGTTTATCAATTCCTGAACATAATAGAATTTCTGATTTAAAAATTGATTTAACTTCTCCAAGTGGAACTGTTTCAAAGCTTTTAACAACAGGCACAAATGGTTCGCTTGAAAATTGGGAATTTAATTCAGTGAAATTTCTTGATGAAAATAGTTCTGGTTATTGGAAAATAACTGTTTATGATACTAATAGCAGTTATATTGGAGATTTACGAGAATGGAATATTACTATTTCAGGTTATGAGGTAAAATAAAAATATATGAAAAATGAGATCAAAGAGAAATATTTTTACGATGTATTAATAATATCGCTTAAAATTAATGAACCTCTGACTTATTATACTTATAGTGATAGTTTTTTGTTTCATTATGTAAAAGTCAAAGTTCATAATAATTTAGTAAATGGTATTTTATATAAAAAACGAGAAAAAATAGATATAAAAATAGATATAAATTTGATTTTAGCTGTTGAAGAAATTGAAAATTATTATTTACCTCCAGCTTATTTAGAAACAGCTATTTTTATAAAAAATTACTATTTTTTATCTTTTAATGAAACTTTACGGTTTTTTAAACCTCATAAAAATCAAGAAATAGAAAATAATCAAGAAATAGAAAAATTTAATGTAGAATTATCAAAAAAACAAACTGAGGCATATAATAAAATTATTTCTTATCAAAATAGCAATAATAGAACTTTAGTCCTTTTTGGTGAAACTGGAAGTGGTAAAACTCGAGTATATAAAAAGTTAATAGCTGATGTATTAGAAAATAATCAAACAGTTTTATTTTTAGTTCCTGAAATTAATTTAGTTCCACAAACTTTGAAACGGCTCTCTGACATATTTGGAACTGAAATTATTGGAGTTTGGCACTCTAAAATTTTAAAAACAGATAAAAGTAATACTTTAGAGGCTATTTATAATAATCGTATAAAAATAGTCATTGGAACTTTATCTTCGCTCTTTTTACCGCTTAAAAATATATCTTTAATTATAGTTGATGAAGAACATAGTGAAAGTTATGCAATGGGAATTGAAGAAAAAACTCAATTTTCTGGTAGAGATATGGCTATATATTTAGGCGAAAAATTAAAAATTAGAACTATTTTAGGAAGTGCAACTCCATTGTTAAATAGTTTTGTAAAATTTCCAATTATTAAATTAGAACGAGATATTTCCAATTCAACTAATAGCTTTACTTATATTTCAGATCAGACACAATTTATCGAGTTTGCTATTAAAAAAAGTATCGAAAAAATTGAACTTGGCGAACGAGTTTTATGGTATGTGCCAATTCGCGGAAATTTTAAATATATATCTTGTAAAAATTGCAAAACTAGAATAAATTGTATAAATTGTTCAACTGGAGTTAGTGTTTATCTCGATGAAGATAAAATACAATGTAATCGTTGCGGTTTTACCGATGAAATTCCTACAATTTGTCCAACTTGTGGCGGAGATTTAAAAGTTAGCAAAGCTGGAACTGTTGAAATTACTAAGTTTTTAACAAAATTATTGCCAGAATATAATATTAATTATTTAGATGGCGATAAAACTAAGAAAAAAGGTGAATTAGATAATATTTTAACTAGCTTTAGAAATAATGAAATTGATATTTTAGTTGGCACAAATATGATAAGCAAAGGACATGATTTTCCAAATTTAACTCTTGTTGTTATTTTTGGAATTGATAATTATTTAGATTATTTAGATTTTCAATCTTATGAAACCAGTTTGAGAACTATTGTGCAAATTGCTGGGCGAAGTGGTAGAGCAAAAGATGGTGAAGTGATTATTAATACACGGCATTCAGCTTTTTTTAAAAAATTTATAAATAAATATGAAGATTTTATAACTTATGAATTAGAAATGAGAAAAGATCTATTTCCACCATTTATTAATTTTGGACGAGTAGTAATTTCAAATACAAGTAAAGAGCTAACTTATGATATTTTTAATCATATAGAATTATATTTTATATTATTTGCACCTTTTAAAATATTTATTTCAGGTGAAACTCCTATAAAAAAAATATCTACAAAATATAGATATCAAATTATAGTAAAAAGTAAATCTATAAAAGAATTATTGATTTACTTTAAAGAGACTTTTTCATTATTCCCAAAAAATATGTTAAAAAGTCTCTATTTTGAAATTAATCCAGTGCATTATTCTTAAATTAATTATTGTTATTTTGTAAAATTTAAATGTTCTAATCGTTCGCTAACTGTTGGATGTGTTTCGTAAAAAAAGCGGTAAATTGGGTGTGAAATTGGAAATGAGCGATTTTCTGTTATCAGTTTTTTTAATGCTTCTGATAAAAATAGAGGAGTTCCACTAATTTTTGCACCAAATTTATCAGCATTAAATTCGTTTTTTCTATAAACAAAACTTAAGATTGGAGATACAAAAAATAGAGCAAGTGAAAAATATATAGATAAAATAACTAAAAATTCACCACTATTTTTATAACTTAAATTCAAAAAATTTGCACTAATAAAAAATAAATTTATAAAAAAAGTAATCATAAATATATTTTTATAATTATCGCTATTTTTAAAATGTCCAAGTTCATGTCCAATTACAGAAACTATCTCGCTATTTGTTAGTTTTGCAATTAAAGTATCGTATAGAACTACTGTTTTTGAACTTCCAAGACCGCCAAAAAAAGCATTAAGTCGTCCATCTCGTTTTGAAGCATCAATGACAAAAATTCCACCAGACTTGAAACCTGTTGATTTCAAAATGTTTTCAATAGAATCTTTTAATTCGCTGTTTTCAAGTGGATATAATTTATTAAAAAATGGAATAAAGACTGGATATAAAATATTTATTAATATAATTAACATAGATATAGCTATTGCTGAAAATAACCACCAATTGGTTACATTAATAATAAAATATAATAGAGAATATATTAATACTGTTCCAACTATCGAATAAATCATAAAAGCTTTAATTTTGTCTATTAAAAAAAGTCTATAAGTAGAATTATTAAAACCAAATTTTTTATCAATTATAAATTTATTATAAAATTCAAATGGCAATGTAGTAATTGCATTAATTGTAAAAAAAGCAAAAACAAATATTGTTTGAGAAAATATATCTGAACTTAAATTTTTTGATAAAAAATCAAAACCGAATATAATCCAAAATAAAAAAACTGAATATTCAACTACTGTTTCAAGAATTGAACTTCGCTCTTTCATAATTGAATATTGTCCAGCTCTTATGAAATTATCAGTTGATAAAATAATTGGAGATTCATTCATTTTTTGAGAAATAAATCCAATTTGCATAAAAGAGATATATATTTTTATAAAAATATATAATCCGAATATAGTCGCTAATAAATTAATGTCTATTGTCATTTGATAAAGCCTTTAAATGTTAATGTTTTTGTTCGAAGATTTGACAATTTTTCTTCATTGGAATTAAATGAGTATCAATCGCACTATATAAAAGTGCTAAACTCTTTCGATTTAATACCACTATTTCTTGATATGATTTCTCAAGATTACTTATATTTTCTGTTTGCTCTGAAACTTCACTTTCGTTTATATTTTTTTCTTCTATTTTTAATTGTTCATTTTGTGAAACTATTTTTTCTATCAATTTTTCATGTTCATAAACTAGTTTTGATTGACTATTTGTATTATTATAAATAATTGATAAAATTCCATTTAAAATAGCTGATAATTTATATAAACCATCAGAATAAAATTTATTATTAAAATTTAAATTTTTGCCTGAATTATAAATTTCTGAAGCTGTTTTTTCGAATAAAAATATATCTCTACTTAGTTTTTTGCTAAATAAAAATAGTGCTGACAAAATTGATAATATCAATGAAACGGCAATTAATATAAAATATAAATTTAATAATCCTTCTCTTTGATATTTGAATTTTTCAATTTTAATAATAATATTATTATTATTAAATATAGCAGTTGATAGTTCTTCTCTCATTGCTCCATTAATACCACTATTTCGAGATAAACCTATTTTTGTCATTGTTTCAACGATTGAAATAAAACTATCTTTATATTCACTTAAATATAAAATAAGATTATTTTTTTCTTCATCTTTAATTTGCAAAACAGATATTTTTTTAAAATTGCTTCATAATCTTTTAAGAATTGTTCAGCATAAGCTGTTGAACGAAATTGTAAAAATTGAGATGAATCTATTTCTAATAAAAGTGAATGTTCTGTAAAACAATTTATATTATGATTACTTAAAATGGCTATAAATCTTTCACGAGATATTTTTAAATTATATAAAAGTTTTTCTACTAATTCCGAGCGATGTTGTAAAAAATTATCAAAGTGATTTTTATAACTCGAAATAACTTCGTATAGTTTTAATAAATCACCATTTGATAAATCGTAAAGTCTATACATAAATCTAAGATTATTTATATTTTCATCAACTTTTCTAAAAGTGCCATATGTTGCATCAATTTCATTATCATATTCATCTTCATCAAAAAGATTTTTATTTTCGTAAGCCACTAATTTATATAAATTCGCTTTTAATAAATTAGTTTCAGAAACGAATAAATTTAAATTAGTGATTTCTGATAAATAATAAAAAAAGTATGCTATTAAAATAATAAAAGCTATAAGTGTGCTATAAAAAATATAGTTTATAGTTTTAACGAAAGGAATTTTTCTTAAATTATCTGCTAATTTATATAACATTTTTTTAAATCACCTATTCGTCGTCCCATATTCAATAAAACGAGATCAGCAATTACAAGAGATGCCATTGCTTCAGCAACAATAGAACCACGAACAACAATTGTTGGATCGTGTCGCCCTTTTAAATTTAAAAGTTTTTCTTCACCAAAAACATCAATAGTTTTTTGTTCTAAAAATATAGATGGAGTAGGTTTAAAATGAATTTTTATATCAACAGATTCACCGTTACTAATTCCACCTAGAACTCCTCCAGCATTATTAGTTACAAATCCATTTTTAAGAATTTGGTCATTATTATCAGAGCCCATTGATTTTGAACTTTTAACACCTGCACCAATTTCAACGGCTTTAACTCCATTTATGCCCATCATTGCATCAGCAATTAAAGAATCTAATTTATAATATAGAGGCTCACCTAAACCTATTGGTAAATTTATAATTTTAACAATAGCAATTCCACCAACAGAATCGTGAGACTCTTTTGCTTCGATAATTATTCGTTTTTGTTCATTTTCAAATTCTGGAGATAAACTATAAATTTCACTATTTTTTGCAAATTCGAAATCATATTCTCTATCTTTACCAATTCCGCCAATAAATGAAACTCCACTCATAAATTTTATATTTAATTCGCGAAGCATTAATTTAGCAATTGCACCTGCACCAACTCGAACAGCAGTTTCACGAGCTGAACTTCTACCACCACCTCGATAATCTCGAATTCCATATTTATGAAAATATGTAAAATCGGCATGACCTGGTCTAAAAAGTTGTGCTACATTTGAATAATCTTTACTTTTTTGATTCTCATTTTTAATTATTAAAGCGATTGGAGTTCCAGTGCTTTTGCCTTCAAAAACACCACTTAAAATCTCGACCTCATCGCTCTCTTTTCGTTGTGTTGTATAGCTATTTTTCCCACCTCGTCGTCGTTCAACTTCACTTTGAATAAAAACTAAATCGATGTTTAAGCCAGATGGCACACCATCAATAACAGCTCCAATAATTTCGCCATGCGATTCGCCAAAAGTTGTAATCGCAAATCTATTTCCAAATCTATTCAATTTTAATTTTTCCTTATTTTGTCAAAATTTTCTCAAAAAATTATAGCTAATAAAATAGTTTGATATAAGAGTGCTATAATTCCATTTTTTAAAAATAAAACTTACACATCTCTTATAATAATAATATATTTCTAAAAAAATCAATAGCTATATATTATTATTTATTTTAAGGCGAAAAATATGTTTAACAGATTACGAAGATTACGAATTAATTCGCATTTACGAAATATGATTCAAGAAAATCATTTACAAATTGAAAATTTTGTATATCCTCTTTTTATCAAATTTGGTGAAAATATTAGAAAAGAGATATTATCTATGCCTGATGTTTTTCAATTATCAATTGATGAAGCAATTCGTGAATGTGGGGAATTACTAAATTTGGACATAAAATCTATTATTATTTTTGGCATTCCAGAAACTAAAGATAGTGTCGGTAGCGATTCTGTTTGTGATAGTGGTATTGTTGCTCGTGCTGTTCGCGAAATCAAAAAAGTATACCCAGAAATATTTATTATTACAGATTTATGCTTTTGCGAATATACTGATCACGGACATTGCGGAATTTTAACTCATGAGCATAATAATATTATTACGGTTGATAATGATTTAACTCTTGAACTTTCCATACAACAAGCTCTTGTTCAAGCTAGAGCTGGTAGCGATATGATAGCTCCTTCTGGAATGATGGACGGAATTGTCGAAACTCTCCGAAATGGACTTGATAAAAATGGTTTTTATAATTTGCCAATTATGAGCTATTCGACAAAATTTGCAAGTGGCTATTATGGTCCTTTTAGAGATGTAGCAGAATCTACACCTACATTTGGAGATCGTAAAAGTTATCAAATGAATCCTGCAAATCGACGAGAAGCAATTTCTGAATCTCTTATCGATGCTCAACAAGGTGCTGATATTTTAATGGTAAAACCTGCTCTTGCATATCTTGATATTGTTCGAGATATTCGCGAACGAACAACTCAACCGATTGCTGTTTATAATGTAAGTGGCGAATATTCAATGCTTAAAATGGCGGGAAAACTTGGTTTAATAGATTACGAACGAGTCTTATTAGAGACAATGATTTCGTTCAAACGAGCTGGAGCTGATATTATTATTTCTTATCATGCAAAAGAGATCGCAAAAATTTTAAAAAAATAATATTAAATTTATATATATTGATGAGGTAAAAAAATAGTGAAACATTTTCTATCTTTTGAAGATTTTTCTCGAGAAGAAATATTAGAAATTATAGATATTTCAAGAAAAATAAAAGCTGAATTATTAAATGATGTAAAAATTCCACATTTAGCTGGTAAAGTTTTAGCTATGATTTTTGAAAAAAGTAGCACTCGAACTCGAGTTAGTTTTGAAACAGGTTTTTATCAACTTGGCGGACATCCAATATTTTTGTCAAGTCGCGATATTCAACTTGGTCGAGGCGAACCAATTCGCGATACAGCAAAAGTTATCAGTTCAATGAGCAATATGATAATGATTAGAACTTTTGGTCATGATAGAATCGAAGAACTTGCAAAATATTCAGCTGTGCCTGTAATTAACGGTTTAACTGATTTATGTCATCCTGTTCAAGTTCTCGCAGATTATTTAACGATTCTTGAAGAGGGTTTTGAAAATCCAATTATTTCGTATGTTGGCGATGGAAATAATATGACAAATTCGCTTATTATGTTTTCAGCAAAAATGGGTTTTGAAATTCGTATTGCAACTCCAAAAAATTATGAACCTAATAATATAATATTAGAAAAAGCTAAAAAAATAGCTGAAATTAGTGGATCTAAAATATATTTATTTAATTCACCAGAAGAAGCTGTAAAAAATAGTGATGTCGTAATTACGGATACTTGGATTTCGATGGGAATGGAAGATGAGAAAGAACAAAGAATTCGAGATTTTAAAAATTATATAGTTGATGATAATTTAATGACTTTAACTAATAAAAAATCTATATTTTTACATTGTCTTCCAGCTTATCGAGGTTATGAAGTTTCAGAATCTGTTATCGATGGAGAAAAAAGTAGAATTTATAATGAAGCTGAAAATAGATTACATGCCCAAAAAGGGCTTATGGTTTGGCTTAATAAAAATTTAAAAATTTAAAACTCAAATTTTAACCTCATCAAAAAATTTAAAATTAGCGATGAGGTTTAATTTAGATCAAATAACCAAATTTCAAACTCGAATAAATTTATTTTTAGAATTAAAACTTTTGATATATAATAATCTATAATTTTAAAATATATATTTTAAAGGAGTTTTATACAGAAATGTTAATTATGTTCGCTATTTTTGTTCTGTTCTTATCTGTAAAATTAACAGCTAGTTTCAATTGGGGTTGTATTTCAATAGTAGTTTATACTACGATATTTGCAATTTTTATTTTTAGAGAAATATTGGATTTTCGTAAAAGTATTCAACGATTGAGCTGTAAATTTTGTCAGCCAAATACATTCTGCGAAAAATTATGTAAGTCAAATACAATTTACTCTATTTTTATAATAATTTTAGCAATAATTATTTCGATATCTTTAATTGCTTTTTTAATATCAATTGATATTAGATATTTTATAGCTATATTTTTTGATATATTTATTATTAAATGGTTATATTTTAGTTTGCAAAGTAATTCAGTTCAAAAACAAGTTATCGAAGAAGCAACTATAATATATAGCAATTTTGTTGTAAATGTTCTCAATAGTGTATTATTAATACTTATATTTATTATATTTGAACTTTTGAAATTTGAAGCTGTAAATATGTCTCCAGATATATTTTATCAGATAAATGAAAAAATTAAACATAGTTGTCAAGTTTTTCAACATATTTTAAGAACTCAAGAATTTTTAAATAAATCTGTTTATGCTATAAAAGAGATCGAATATATTGGTAATTATTTATTCGCTTTCTTTTATATTTCAACACTTTCGCTTTTTCCTGTAACAGCAATTACTTTTTTATATAAACAAGGATTAAAATTAAATGAAAAATTTCAAAAATAGATATATTTTTGCTCTAACACTTTCTATATTTTTTGTGGGTTGCGATTCTGCTGATATTGTGCAAACAATTGCTAAAGCCGAATATGATAAATTGCAAAATAAGTTTGATGAATTAAAACAAGAAAATGAAAATTTACAAAATACTCAAAAAAGTTTGATGAATTAAAACAAGAAAATGAAGCTTTAAAAATCGAAAATGCTCAACTAAAAGAAGAGTTAAAAAAATATAAAGAAGGTTTTAAAAGTATGTATAAATAATAAATTTATAGATTCCTTATTATTAAATTTTACAGAATCTATAAATTAAAGTTATATCTTATGTTTTTAACATCTACAATTGGTTCCAGCTTCAAGAGATTGAAGTCTGAAACCAGCATCTAAATTTTTTTGACGATAAGCTTTTCGATACCAATTTTTTGCTTCTTCAATATTTTTTTCAACACCTTCGCCATGTTCAAACATTATGCCCAAATACAATTGAGCTTCACTGTTTTTAGTTAAAGCCAATTTACGAAAAATGATAATAGCATCACTAAAATTGCCATTTTCATATAAATTTATAGCACTATTTAACAATTAATTTTCTCCATAAGTTTTTGTTATGCAAATAAATTATATCATTTTTTAATATAAGTTTTATTTAATAAACTATATTTTCTCGACAAAAATAAATTTCGTCATTATTTTTTAAATCATTTGTGCTACAAAGTTTAATTTCAATTAAAGAACCATTAGATTTAAAATATAAATCTTTTACATTTTTTAATAATAAAGTTTTTATCGAAGTGTTGAGCTCCATTGTGTCACCATTCCAAGGACGATAATTTTTATATAAATATAATGATCCATTTTCAATTTTTAAACCCATTGCAGTATAAGAAAAAACATATTGTTCATAAAATTTTTGTTCTGGATGTCCAATTGAGAAATCAGCTAGAGCTGAATGAAATTGAACTCGAGAGCCTGTGTCATTCATTTCACCTATAAATACATTAATAGAATAATTCTCATTAGCACAATCTTGTACAGTTAAATTATTTTCAATGCTACATTTCCAACCAAAACCATTTCTGTCATTTGCAGATCTCCATTTAAAAAAAATTGCTGGACAATTATTGTTAATTTTACAATTTGTTATATCAACTAAATTATTAGTTTCTAATAAAACTATCTCTTTTAATATATTTAAATCTGTTTCTGAACTTTTATCTAAATACATAATATTATTTTTATCTTGAATTGATAAATCTAAAACTCCACTATATAAAGATAATGTTTTATTCGCATTTTCTCTATAAATACCTAAATAACCATCAAAATCGCGACTAATCCATTGAAAACTACTATTTTGAGTAATTAAATTAAACTCGTCAAAATCACTCAAAATTGAAAAACTATGTCCAGAAACATTAATTTCACTTCCTTCAACTCGGCTTTCAAGATATTTAACGAGAATCATCAAAACATTAGTTATCTCTTTATCTAAATCACTTATATCTTTTGCATATTTATAAGATTTATAAATATTAATAAATAGCTGAAAAGTCGAACCTAAAATAATTGCAGTTATAGTTAATGCAACAACAATTTCAATAAGAGTAAAAGCTTTTTTCAAGATTATATTACCTCATCGATAATAAAATATAAAAACTATTTGACACTTTTAACAAGATTCTGAATTAATAAATTCCAGCCATCAATCATGACAAAAACAAGAATTTTAAATGGCAAACTGATCATCGCTGGAGGTAACATCATCATACCCATACTCATCAAAATTGAAGATACGACCATATCAATAACTAAAAATGGTAAAAATAATAAAAAGCCTATTTCGAAAGCTGTTTTTAATTCGCTAATTAAAAATGCTGGTATCACTATTGGTAAAGATAAATCTTCATATGTTTTCGGATTTTCCAAACCTCTCATTCTTATAAAAAGTGCCAAATCTTTTTCTCGAGTGTTTCGAATCATAAAATGTTTAAATGGTTTTGTTGATTCTTCGAATGCTTGTTCATATCCAATTTTCTTTTCTGTATAAGGTTTTATTCCTTTTTCGTATGCCTCTTTGCCAACTGGTTCCATTATATAAACTGTCATTATTAATGACAATGAGATTAAAACTTGAGTTGGTGGCATCTGTTGAGTTCCTAAAGCTTGTCTTAAAAGTCCAAAAACTATAAGAAATCTTGTAAAAACAGTTGTAACTAATAATAGCGATGGAGCTAAAAATAAAAGTGTTAAAAGAGCAAGAATATTTAAAGAACTAACTAAATCTGTTGGTTCTTTTGGAACACTAAAACTTAAATCGACAACGGGAATTTGAGGAGTTGCACTCCATAAAATAGCTGGAAAAAGTACAAAAAAGATTTTTAACATTTTAAAAGAGTTTCACCTCGGATATTTTTTTATTTAAATTTTACCCGAGTTGAAAAATAAAGATAGAAAATTAAGTTTTCCCGCATATTTAAGTACGGAAAAATATGATTAAATTTATAATTTAAAAGTAATTGTATTATTATTCAATACAATTAATCCAAAAACCGCTATTTTTTGGCAAAATATCAAAACTTGGAATCGATGGGAGAAGAGCAGAATCTTGTGTGTGAATATTCCAGTCGCCATTATTGTTAAGTTTCCAAATAGAGCGAAGAGCTAGAGGTGATTTACAACTTAATTGTGAAGCATTTGTATCAAGACCAATTCCGTTTAAAGACCAACCTTTTGGATAATCATGAATTGAAATATTGTCATCATTATCTCCGCCTTTAATAGTAATATTGGAATCAGCATAAATCCAAACTCCATCTCTATTTTGTAAATTTAAGTCCATTTCCTGAATATAACTCAAACTTTGCATTCCATTTTTAATTTTTTCAATAGGTGAAAAGAATTTCCAAGTTGCTTGACAAGCCCAATCATTATTATATTGTTCGCAATAGCTTCTATTTTGTGGCAAATATTGATAAGCTATCAATACATTTTGAGGAAGAATTGATGTTGAAAAATTTCCACTTACTAAATTCCAACCAGTTTTAAGCTGTAAAATAGCATAAGAATCAGTAAATTTTGCAACAAAAGGACCTTGTCCAGAAACATTTAAATCATTGGTTAAAGTGAAATTATCAAGATATCCAGTTAAAAAGATATTTGAATCTTTAATATTTAAGGCTGAAGCACTTACACTGCCGTAATTATTTATATTTATAGGTCTGCCAAAATATTTTCTTGCTCCAATTTGAGTTAAACTATTTGCATCAAGTTTATCGATAAATATTTTATCAACATTAGAACCCGTTGCTTGATCATAAATATATTCTGAACCATAAACATATAAAACATTTGAAGAACCATCAAATTGGAATTTCGTTCCCCAATAAGAATTATTGCTAGTTGTTGTAACAGAAACAAAACTTTGATTATTTTCACTGTTAAGTTCAATTTTTTGAATATTTGAATTTACAGTAACAAAAACAGAGATATTTTTATCTTTTGCAATAAAATCAAAACTATTAGTATTAACATAACTAACAGGCAATTCAAAACTATTAATCAAAGTTAAGTTTGAATCAAAAAGTTCAATTTTAGGACTGTAATTTGTGCCGTTATAGTAATAACTACTTTTTTCAATAATTAATCTAGTAATATTTATCTCATCAACTCTAAGAGCTAATTTTTTGTCATCACTACCGTAACTACCGTAATAATAACTACTCTTTTCAGGATAGATAATTTGATTTTGATGTCTTAAACCATCTTTATTAAATTTAAGAATAAATGGAGAATAATTTGAATTATATCGATCACTTGGAACAGTCGAAGAATCAAGTTCATTTGATAAATTACCATCTGTAACAGCAGCAATATAAATATCACCATTTCTATCAATTACAGCATCATTTGGGAAATCTCGTCCAGCAGTTCCAAACTGTTTTACCCAACTTTGAGAACCATTATTCTCAAATCTAGCAAGAAAAATATCTGTATAACCTTTTGAACCATTTATTTCAAATGCTCCAGCGGTAACACCAACGACATAAATTCCACCAGTTGGAGATGTTAAAACTTTTATTGCCTCATCTGGTAAAAGAGAAGCTCCTAAAGGAATATACCAAGATAGATTACCTTCAAAAGTATGTTTCATAATATAAGCATTTTGATCTGGAACAGATGGAGGATTTTCAGTTTGAAAAAGCGAATTTAGAGTTGTTGAACCAACAGAGACAATTCCATCTGGTACAAGTGTTGATGATGTAATAGAGTTATTAACATCGTTATTTGAAAGAGGATATTCACGACTCCAATCAAGATTAATACTGCCATAAAGTGAAGTAGCTACGGCTAATGAAAGAGTTATTTTTTTCTTCATTAATTTAGACTCCTGTTATAAAGTTAATACCTATTTTACCATGAATTTTTATATCAGAATCTTTTATCGCTTCTCAAAATTTATTCTCGGATCAATTATTTTATATAAAATATCGCCTATTAAATTTGCTATTAATCCAATTAATGTATATATATAAATAATAGCTATTAATAGTGGATAATCTCTATTTAGAATCGCTTCATAACCTAAAAGTCCCAAACCATCTAATGAAAAAATAATCTCAATTAGAATTGAACCACCCAAAATTATCGAAACAATTGCTAAAGGTATTCCAGAAATTATTATTAACATAGCATTTCTAAATATATGGTTATATAAAATTTTATTTTCTGTTAAACCTTTTGCTCTTGCAGTCATAACATAACCTTTATTCATCTCATCTATAAATGAGTTTTTAGTTAAAAGAGTTAAAGTAGCAATAGAACCAATTGCAATTGATAAAGTTGGTAAAGTTATGTGCCAAATAATATCGCTTAATTTTGCTAACAAACTCATTGTCTCAAAATTTTCAGAGACCAAACCTCGCATTGGAAAAATTTGCCAAAACGAACTTGAAGCCAAAAATATTAATAGAGCAATAGATAGCAAAAACGGAGGGATTGCCGTTACAGTTCCAAGAATAAAAGTTGAGATATAGTCGCTTTGAGAATTATTATGTTTTGCTTTCCAAATTCCTAATGGAATAGATATTAGATATATTAAAAGCAATGCAAATATACCTATTGATATAGAGACAAAAGATTTTTCGATTAATAATTCTGATATCGGTTTTCGTAGAATCAAACTATTTCCGAGATCAAATTTTAGATAATTTATAAGCATATTTATATATCTTTCAGCAATAGGTTTATCAAAACCAAAACTTTTTTCAAGTTCTTTTCGCATTTCATCATCAATTGAACCTCTATTTATATTATTATAATTAGAATTAGCTCTGAGAAAATCTTTTGATGTTGAAGTTAAAGAATTTGATTCCGATGAGGTTTCGCCATGCATCTTTGCCAAAATATTCTCAATTGGTCCACCGGGAGAGAGTTGCATTATAAAAAAATTTATAGTTATGATTGCAAAAAGTGTAGGAATTAAAAGGGTAAGTCGCTTAAAAATATATATTGTCAATATAGTTTCACCTTATTATATAATTTTCAGTTAATTATATAATAGATGTAAAATTAATAAATAAATAGAACTGTTTTTTTATTTTTCCCGTGTTTAATACGGGAAAACATAATTTAAATTATAGATTTAATTATAGCGATAGGTAATCTTTTGAAGTAATCGCCAGATTTTCCCCCGCTTCATACCGCACGAGCGACTTTCATCGCATACGGCACTCCATCAAGTTTTATTAAAATCATTCTATTATAAATATTCTAAAAGCAAAATTCAATATTAAGTTAAAATTAATTCTTAATGTATTACAATATTAAAGATTTTAGTTTTAAAAGCTTTTTAGCTTGACTATCATCTAACTTTAATTCATTAGTGAGTTCATAGATTTTTCTTTCATCTCTTAAGTGAATTAATCTATGAACATCTTTATGAAGTATAACTAGATTTTTATATTCATCACCTCCACCTTTAGCTTTTGGCTTTTTATGGTGGCAATGTATTTCATCAATTTCTAAAAGCTTACCCGTTATACTGCATTTTCCCTTTTGAGCAACATATAAACTAATACGATTATCATTATATTCAATACTTTTATTGATTATAGGATTATCTATCATATAATTAATGGTTTTCTTGATTTTGTGGTCTTCGATATGTTTATGTAATGTTTCCCTTTCAGATTTTACAAATATACTTTTTTGATGATGACTCATTAAAGTTCTCATTCGTATATATCCTATGGGTATTAATACGGTACTCCTAACAATTTTTAGTTGCTTACTTCCACCATATTTTTCATCAATATATTTAGGCACTTTATCAGTTGTATTGAGTGGTTTTGCTCCAAGTTTTCTTTCGATGGTTCGATTGAATTGAAAGGCGATTTTATTGAAATCAAGAATTATATTGGTTGCCATTGAGTAATAATTATGCTTACCTCTAATGATTGAGTTAAGTTTATTTATATTGCTCTTGCCTCTTTTTATTTTCTCGATTTCGGTTTTAATGTCTTTTGTAGTCTTTTCTACTGCTTTATCAAGCATTCTCGAGGTAACTACATAATTGATATCATTGTTTTTCTTTTTACCTTTTCTTGTAACTTTAAATTTTATACCTAAAAACTCCGAGTAATTTTTTCTAAGTTTTACAATCTTAGATTTTTCGGGGCTTATCTCTAAATTTAACCGTTCTTTTAGCCATTGTTTGGTTGCTTCAAATATCTTTTCAGCTGATTGATAATCTCGACAAAATAATTTAAAATCATCCGCATATCTAACAATATAGACTTCTTTAAGATTTGTTTTCTTTAACCATGTATTAGTCGCCTACCTCTAGGTCGCATTTCCTATATATTTCTATATTTAGGCTAACACCAAAATCGACTTCACCGAGCTTTATACGATTTGAATTTAACGATTCTTATCGCATATCGGAGTCTCAGGCTTACCGTTTCGAGTCGTTACTCTCTCATTCCAGTAATCAAAATATCAGTTAATTTATACTGTTTTGATTTAAGTATAAACCAGTTAGATTTATTTATTTCGTCTAACTAACGAATCGCACTCTCACCATTTTCAAATTCAAGCAAAAGTAAAAAATTATCCTGAGGTTTTACATCTATCACATCAATCAACATTTTATTTATTCCTTATTTCAATGGTTCTATTTTGTAAGGTTGTTGTCCATCAAGAGCCAGTTCCCAATCTGCAATAAGTTCATCTTTGTGTATTTCCATCCATGCTGAAACTAGTTTTTGTTGTTTTTTAGGTAAATCACCTTCTATAATTTCACAAGTTTCAATATTAAATATTGCTTTTGTACCTTGGTATCTTACATGAATATGTGGTAAATTATGTTGCTTATTATCATAAAAATAAAGAGATATAACGATCCCATAAAACATACTAATTGTAGGCATATTTACTTCCTTTTTACATAGTTATTATTTATAGTCATTCATTACCTTAACAATTTTTACAGTATCTTCCAAACTCTGAACTCCACTTATAGGCAAACTTAACACTTCATTGTGTATTTGCTCACTTATAGGATAACTTTCATTATTCCACTCGTTATAAGCATTTTGTTTATGAGGTGGTATTGGATAATGAATAAGTGTTTGGATGCCATTATCTAAAAGATATTTTTGCAATTCATCTCTTTTATTTGTTCTTACTACAAACAAATGCCAAACATGATTATCTTCAGCTCTTACAGTTGGTAAAATGATATTTTCATTTTTGATATGCTCAAGATAATAATTTGCTATCTCTCTTCTTTTTTCTACTTCATTATCAAGATATCTTAGTTTTACTCTAAGCATCGCTGCTTGCATCTCATCAAGTCTGCTGTTTATTCCTTTGTAAAGATTTTCGTATTTTTTATGACTTCCATAGTTTCCTAGTGCTTTTATCGTATTTGCTAGCTCTTCATCATTGGTGGTTACTGCTCCACCATCACCTAACGCACCTAGATTTTTACCAGGGTAAAAGCTAAAACCACTGGAATCTCCTAAATTTCCACTTCTTTTATCTCCAAAATATGCTCCATGAGATTGAGCTGAATCTTCTATCACCTTTAGATTATATTTTTTAGCAATTTCATTTATTTTATCCATTTCACAAGTTTGTCCATAAAGATGAACTGGTAAGATAGCTTTTGTTTTTGAAGTGATTTTTTCTTCTATTTTTGAGGGGTCTATAAGATATGTATCCAATCTAGGTTCTACTAAAACAGGCACAAGATTATTTTGAGAAATGGCAAGGATAGAAGCTATATAAGTATTTGATGGGACTATTACTTCATCTCCATCTTTTATAAAACCTAACTCTTTATAAGCTCTTAGTATTAAAATAAGTGCGTCCAAACCATTTGCGACACCTATAGCATATTTGGTTCCGCAATACTCGGCAAACTCTTTATCAAACTCTTTACATTGATTTCCTTGAATATACCAACCACTATCTATTACTCTTGTACAAGCATCTATCAATTCAGCTCTATACTGAGCATTTATACCTTTTAAATCTAAAAATGGAATCATCTACTTTCCTTAATTGGTATAAAAAACATTACAGTTTCATATATACTTTCAGTGTAATGTCTTAAATAAATTTTATAATCACTTCTAATACTTAAAATCTGTTCTGGTATTTTCCTAAAATCACTTGATTTATGATAAACACTTATAGCTATCTTGGGATGATTATTCATAATTGTTTTTTCTCCCCCCTCAATAGCAAAAGATTCTGCTCCTTCAATATCCATTTTGATAAAACTCACATTACTATCAATTATATCGTCTAATTTATCAACTCTTATTTCAATATTACCATCTTCACTAATTTTAGATGAAGAACCACCAATATCAAATTTAAGTATTTCTTTTTTATTCGATAATCCAATATCATGAAAAAAATATTAGAATATTTACTTAATCTATTTTTTGCATTTTCTAAATTTTTCAATTCTGGTTCAAAAATATGAATTGCATTGTAATTAGGACAATGTTTAATAAATTCTTCACTTGTAAAACCATCAAATCCCCCAACATCTAAAAATGTTTCTCCCTCTTGTAAGTTTAAAAAATCTTCGAAATATTGTTTATTTTCCAAATTCTGAAAATTTTCTAAATATTTTAAATCATATGAGTATCTAAAATTAACTAAATTTGAAAACTGAACTTTAGAAGTATCATCTGCTAACAAAGAATATATCCATTGAAACTTTTCTTGATTCATATCAAATTCTTCTTGGAAACCTTCATTCATTGATATTTCAGTTAGTATTAATCCAGAGTATTTATAAAAAGAAAAGTAATCTAAACACTCTAAGTTGTACTCTTTAACCCTTTTTAAAGCACTTTTTGTATTTCCTCCTGAAAGTACCAATACTAAAGCATCTTTAGGTGTATCTTCCAACCGAATAACTTTTTTATTCAAATATATATCATCTTGATAAAAATCATCAATAAAGCCAGTTATATTTATTTGCTCCAAAATTTTATTTGCATAAATATTTCTACCAAATAAGTATTTTGGTCGAGAAAAATCTTGAACAAAGTTTATACTAAATTTTTTTGCTACATCATTCTCTTTTATTTTTTGTAATAATTTTTCACTCATATCTTCACCCACTTTTTACTTTTACTTGAAATTGTCATTGCTTCAAGCATTTTCAATCCCTCTAATGCATCATCAATGCCAAATACATACCTGTTCTCATTATTTGAAATACCTAAAATCAAATCAGCTATATCCATATAATAATTTGCAAAGGCTTCTATAAAACCAGATGGATGACCAGCTTTAAATCTATTATATCTTGATTCGGTTGTCACATTCACATCTACACTTGCCCTGTCTATAAGTAGTTTATGCCCTTTATTATCATTAAAATGTAAATTCTCTGGATCTAATTGATACCATTCTGCTGAACCTATTTCACCATAAACTCTAACTCTTAATCCATTCCTATGACCAAGAGCTGCTTTACTAAACCAAATATTTGACAAAATATTATTTGTGTAATTAGAAATTGATATACTATTATCAATCACATCCCTAAAAGAACCAAAACTATTTTGGATAGCTACCAATTCAATTGGACTTTCAGCAGTTAAAAAGCTTGTAATATCATGAGTATGTGTACCTAAATCTAGTGATAATGTAGGTAACTCTTTATCGCATAATCTCCAATCTTGTGGCTTTTGAGGATTGCCATTTTTATCAAGTCTAGCAAAGCTTTCTTGTGGCATCTCTACATGTACTTGTTCAATTTTACCAAGACTACCTTCTCGTATCATATTTCTTAATTCTCTTAACATAGGATAACCAGTATAATTATAAGTAACTGCTAAAAATCCATTATATTTATCTAATGCCTCTTTTATCTCTAAAGCTTCTGCACTAGATACTGCAAGTGCCTTTTCACATATTACTTTTACACCATTTTGGATACATTCTACTACTTCATTTTTATGATTTGGAGTGGGTGTTAGAATACATATTGCATCAATATTATTTTTTTCTTTTTTTATGAGTTCGCTTAGATTTTTATATATTCTACTCTCATCTACACCGTATTCATTGCCTGTTTTAATATTTATATCATAATTTCGGCTAAAACATCCTGCAACTAATTCATACCTATTATCCATGCTTATTGCAATCTTATGGGTTCTTCCAACCGCCGAGTTTATTCCACCACCTAAAAATGCAACTTTAACTTTGTTTAATTTCACTTAATTTTTCCTTTATAAAATTTTTCGATGGATTCTCTATATAAATATATGATAATCTTCCAATCATAACTATTAATGTAATCCAAAAGATAAATATTAATTCACTATTAAAAATTGTTCTACTAATAGCATAATAATCTATTAAAAACAAAACCAACACCTGAACTGGTAAATGCCATAAATATGTAGAATATGTATTATTACCCACCCAAGAAAATACTCTATTGTATTTATATAGTTTTTTAGTTATATCTAAATATGCCGCCAACAAAATTCCCCCTCCCATAAATAAAGCTAAGTTTCCTTTCAAAATTAAACTATTCAAAGTTGATAAATATTTTACCAGAGAAGTGCTCATTAAATAAAAATTATTTATATAATAGAATAATTTTACAATTAAAGGAGTTAAGAATATTAATAATATTGACAAATAGAGAAGATTTTTAATAGATATTTTTTTAATCAAACTAAAGAAAAATACACCTGAAAAAAATAAAATACACACTGCCATATTAACCCAAATTTTATTTGCAAAACAAATGATACTATTGCAATCAATAAGCTAACTAGCAAAGGATTTTCATTTAATTTTCTTAGCAATGTATAAAATACACCGTAAACAAGTATTTCAAGTGATACAGACCAAATAACTGAATTAAAAGAATATGTACCAGACTCTTCAAAACCCCAATTTGAAGCAAAAAATACATGCAATATAAAATGAAATAAATCAATATTACCAACTATTTGAAACTGTCCTATATAAGTCATATTTAGAAGTTGAAATATTGTTATTGAAATCAATGTAATAAAATGCAGAGGATATAGTCTTGCAAATCTATTTACAAAGAAGTCTTTTAAAGTTATGTTTGAATTTATAGCGATAGGTAATCTTTTGAAGTGATCGCCAGATTTTCCCCCGCTTCATACCGTGCATGCGACTTGATGATAAAAAATTTTTAAATACTCGTAAAATGATTGTGTATCAAAATTCCAAACTGGATTATCTCCAGGATAAGTAAAATATGCTTTTGTGAAATAAAAATGATGATAGTGCCATACTAATATAACTAAAGCCCCAAGCCCTCTTAAAAAATCTACTGTATAAAAGTATTGAGTTGAATTATCCTTCATTTAAGATTCCATCATAGTTATCTAAAATAGTTAGATTTGTTTATTTCGTCTAACTAACGAATCGCACAAAAAAATTTTTCATATTTATTGTATTTCTTATTAAATCTTCCTTTGTATCAAATTCATAAAAAACTAAGCCTATTTTATCATAAGGTGCTTGTTTCAATATTTGTCCACTTTCTTTTAATGGATAAAAATCTAATTTTTTAGATTCTAAATCATATTTAAGAGATTTAAATATCAAATCTCTTGATGTAGAGATAGTATGTCTTGCAATGTATTTTGTATCCATTTTGAATTCATCAAGAGTACTTTTCTTATTTAGAAAAGGATTACAATAAAACTCTGAATAATTAAAATTCATAGATTTTTTAATAAGAGACCCATATAAGTCACCTGGGCATCTTCTCATAGTTTCTATTAACCAGAATTTGGTATTATCAGATATAAACTGAGTATGTAAAAGCCCATCTGAAATATTTAAAAGTGTTATCAACTTTTGAATATCTATTCTTATTTCATTTTTAATTTTTTCATTTAAAGCATATGAGACACAAGAAGAATCTACTTGATACGGATAGACTGTACAAAATTCATCTACAAAAAAATCTATTAAAATCTTTCCATCTTGAATAAAAGCCGAGTGACTATACAAATTTCCTTCTACAAACTCTTCTATAATCACATCGTTGTTTTTTGAGTTTTTTCTAGCTATTTCTACTGCATTTTTTAACTCAAAATTTTCCGTAATTTTCGTGACACCTTTACCACTAAAACTATCATCAGGTTTTACTAATAATGGATAATTTAGAGTTAAAATATCTAAGTTTAAATCTGTTGTATATTTAATAGCTTGAGGTACTGATAAATTATTATCAATCGTAAATTTTCTAAACCCATTTTTTGTATGCAATATATTTGTAATCTCAAATTTATCAAAGCCATAAAATTTATTTAATTTCGTAGCTACATATGATGCTGAGTTATAGGAGTAATCATTACAACTAGGGACTAAATAATCGAATTCTTCATTTTTACACAATTGTAATAACTCATTTTCCTTTGAATAATCTATATAAAAAGATTCATCTGCATATCTATGACAAGGGTCGTCTTTAAGTCCGCCACATACTGCTACAATATAATCTAAACTTTTGAGATAATGAAGTAGTGGAACAGCACTAAAACTCGTACCAACCAATAATACTTTTTCTTTTTTTATTTTCATTTTACTGTCTCCAAAAACTTACTATAATCTCTTATATAGTCACTCTCATCATAATGTTCACTTGCTAAAACTACTAAAACACAATCAGAACTAAAATCTTTCATCTCTCTCCAAATAAGTCCTTCTATAAAAAGTCCTTTATTTGGATTATCAAGTTTTATCTCTTCTCTTTTTTTCCCATCATCAAGTACAAAAGTACAGCTACCTTTTACAGCTATGGCTATTTGTTTAAGATTTACATGAGCATGAAAACCTCTTTCAACTCCCTCTTTTGTATCAAAGATATAGTAAACCCTTTTTATCTCAAATGGTATTTGTCTATTTACTTCAAGGGCAACAAGTTGACCTCGATGGTCACCTAGTACTCTAAATTCTTGTAGTGTTGTTGTCATTTATTTATCCCATACTTATTCAAATACCACTCAACTAGTTTTCACAATTCCAGTTTCAAAATTTTCATCTGCTTTCCAGCCAAGTTCATTTTCTAGTTTTGTAGCATCGATTGCATATCGTTTATCATGTCCAAGCCTATCTGTAACATAAGTTATCTGTTTTTTATAACTTTGAGCTTTTGGCACTTTTTGATCAAGAATTTCACATATTTTATCTGCTATATAATTATTTTCTCGTTCGTTTCTACCACCAATATTATAAGTTTCACCAGATTTACCATTATGAAAAGCTAAATCTATTCCTTTGCAATGGTCAAGAACATATAACCAATCTCGAATATTTTTGCCATCTCCATAAATTGGAATATTATTCCCTTGTAAAGCATTTCTAATTATTGTCGGAATTAATTTTTCATCATGCTGTTTTTCACCATAATTATTCGAACAATTTGTAATTATCGTATCTAAACCATAAGTGTGATGATAGCTTCTAACAATCATATCGCTACCAGCTTTACTTGCAGAATATGGCGAATTCGGAGCATACGGAGTCGTTTCAGTAAAAAGACCTGTCTTGCCAAGAGTTCCATAAACCTCATCAGTAGAAATATGATGAAATCTACCTTTAATACTATTTTTTCTCCAAAATTTATAAGCGATATCGATGAGATTATGAGTTCCATTAATATTAGTTTCTATAAAAGTATGAGGATTAAGAATCGAATTATCTACATGGCTTTCAGCTGCAAAATGTATTACACCTTCGAATTTATATTCGCTGAATAGATATTCAATAAGTTCTCGATTTAAAATATCACCTTTAACGAATTTATATCTTTCGTGAGATTCAACCTCTTTAAGATTCTCAAGATTTCCAGCATAAGTTAATAAATCAAGATTTACTATATAATAGTTTATATATTTACTTAAAAAATATTTTATAAAATTACTTCCAATAAAACCTGCCCCACCAGTTACCAAAATATATTGATTTTTCAATTATTTATTCTCCAATGATTTATCATTCAACATTAATTTTAAGCTATCTTTCCAATATGGAATCGAAATATTGAATTTTTCTTTAATTTTTCTTTTATTTAAAACTGAATAAAAAGGTCGTTTTGCTTTTGTTGGATATTCAAAACTTTCAATTGGTTCAATTTTTGTTTCAAGTTTTGCCATTTTTACAATTTCTTTAGCAAAATCAAACCAGCTAATAGCACCTTCATTAGAATAGTGATAAATTTCTAAATTAATATTTTCTATTTTTGGCAAAATGTCCAAAATCACAGTTGCCAAATCTCGAGCATAAGTTGGAGTTCCAATTTGATCATAAACGACTCGCAATTTGTCTCGCTCTTTACCATATTTTAAAATTGTCTTAACAAAATTTGCTCCAAATAAAGAATAAACCCAAGAAGTTCTAATTATAATGCTATTTTTTGGATTAATATCTGATATATATTTTTCGCCTAAAAGTTTTGATTTACCATAAACTCCAATAGGATTAACCTCATCAGTTTCAATATATGGTTTATAATTTTTGCCATTAAAAATATAATCAGTTGATATATGAACAAGTTTAATATTTAATGTTTTTGAAATGTCAGCTAAATTTTTTACAGCTTCACCATTGATGAGATTCGCTAAATCAATTTCATCTTCAGCTTTATCAACAGCAGTATAAGCTCCGCAATTAATAATAGCATTAATCTTATTCTCTATAACTATTTTATTTACATTTGAATAATCAGTTATATTTAACTCTTTTTGATCTGTAAATAAAAAATTATAATTATAATTTTTAGACAAATATCTTATTTCTGAACCAAGTTGTCCATTAGCACCTGTAACAAGAATATTAAACAAATTATATTTCTCCAAAGATAAATAAATCTGTTGTTTCAGATAATTTTGGCTGAATTTTATCTTTTGCTGATAAAATCATTTCATTTGTTGATAATTGCCAATCGATTCCAAAATCAGAAAATAAAACTCCTCTATCATGTTCTTTTGAATAAAAATTATCTACTTTATATAAAACGAGAGCCTTTTCTGACAAAACTATAAATCCATGAGCAAAACCTTTAGGAACAAATAACTGTTTTTTATTTTCTGAAGACAACTCAACGGCAACATATTTACCAAATGTCGGCGAACCCATACGAATATCAACTGCGACATCAAGAATTTTTCCATTAATAACTCGAACAAGTTTCGATTGAGCTTTCGGCGACATTTGATAATGAAGACCTCTCAAAACACCTTTTGACGATAAGCTTTCATTATCTTGAATAAAATTAAGTTTATATCCTATAAATTTCTCAAGTTTATCAGCTCTAAATGTCTCTGAAAAATAGCCTCTATCGTCTCCGATAATTTGTGGTTCAATAATTACAACATCATAAATATCTGTTCTACTAAAATTCATTCTTTATTTCACTCTCTTAATTAAATATTCGCCATAGCCACTTTTTTTAAGCGGTTGTGCAAGTTTTAATAGTTGATTTTTATCAATCCAACTATTTTCGTAAGCAATTTCTTCAATACAGGCAATTTTTAAACCTTGTCGTTTTTCGATAGTTTCTATAAAATTACTTGCTTCCAAAAGCGATTCGTGAGTTCCAGTATCAAGCCAAGCATAACCGCGACCCATAAATTTTACTTCAAGTTCATTTAGTTTTAAAAATTCTTCATTTACAGTTGTAATTTCCAATTCACCTCTATCAGAAGGCTTGATATTTTCAGAAATTTTTATAACTTTATTAGTATAAAAATAAATTCCAGTTACAGCATAATTACTTTTTGGTTTAAGCGGTTTTTCTTCTATTGAAATAGCTTTTTTCTCGCTATCAAATTCAATTACTCCATATCTTTCTGGATCATTAACATAATAACCAAAGACAACAGATCGCTTTTTATTTTCAACTATATTTATAGAACTTTTTAATAAATTTATTAATCCATCTCCATAAAAAATATTATCACCAAGAATTAAAGCGACATCATCTGAACCAATAAAATCTTTACCCAAAATAAAAGCTTGAGCTAATCCGTCAGGTGAAGGTTGCTCAATATAAGATAACTTCAAGCCTAATGTTGAACCGTCTCCAAATAAATCTATAAATCTGGGTAAATCTTTTGGAGTTGAAATAATTAGAATTTCTCGAATTTCAGCTAACATCAAGATAGACAAAGGATAGTAAATCATCGGTTTATCATATATAGGTAATAACTGTTTTATAACTGCTTTTGTAAGTGGATAAAGTCTAGTTCCACTTCCTCCAGCTAAAATAATACCTTTCAAATTATTACTCCTTACTAATATTTTATTTTTATAATTATAGAAAAATTTATATTAATTTCATAATTGAGGCAATAATTTAATAAGAGTATCTTTTCGAATAAAACTATCCTTATATATAATTCCTGTAACATATGAAATATTTTTATTTCTGTTAATAATTTTTAATTCTTCGGTTAAAATTGACTCTTTGTCTTGAATGAGTTTATTTAACTCTTTTGCATTATCTTTTACGAAAGTCAAAAATTCAAGTGTTGCAATATAATTTATATTTGAAATTTTTATATTATTTATAGCTCTAGTTATTGCAACATATAAAATATTATATTCTTCTTTGATGTTAGTCGTAGAAGAATCTATAACTTGTTCATATAAAACATTTGGAAAAAACTTAATTCGTCATTCTCATCATCATCTTCATCATCTTCTAGATCTTGAAAAATATTTTTATCACTATTGCCATATTTATTAAAATAGTTTGTTAAAAATACATTATTTGATTGAAACTTTTCAGAATTTAGTTCGACCCGTTTTAAACCTATAATTAAACCTTTTTTTGTTCGACCCGTTTTAAACCTATAATTGAACCTTTTTTTGTTCGACCCGTTTTAAACCTATAATTAAACCTGTTTTGTGTTCAAAAGTTATATATTTATTTTTAAAAGTACTATAAATTATAGATAAAGATTTTAATATATAAACATCTTCAAATTCAAGACCTTTGGTTTTATGAATTGTAGAAATTATAGTAGAACTATCTTTATCGTTATATTGTTTAATCAAATCAAAGAATTTTTGAACTGGATTTAATTTATCACTTTTTATATTTTTAAAATCTTCAATTTTCGAGTAAATAAACATTGCTATATTTATATTATTTTCAACTTCTGAAATTCCTCTTGACTCTACAAACTCTTTTAATTCAATAAAAGATGAAAATGATTTTAGTGATTCTGTTGTTATTGGTGGAAATAAAGTTAAATCTTTATTTTGTGCCAATAACTCTATTTGTTCATTCAATGGATAATCATAAAACTTGAACTCTATTTGTTCATTCAATGGATCATCATATTGTTCATTAAATGGATCATCATATTGTTCATTCAATGGATAATCATAAAACTTTTTATTATATTTATTAGTTATAATTTCAATAAGTTTTTCAGTATATATAAAAATAGCATAAATTTCTTCAATCTCTTTTTGATTAAAATTATCTAAACCACCAAATAAATTATATTTTTTATTAAGTGTAATTAAATAAATTGCCATTGCAAGAAGTGGAAAAGTTGTTCTCGAAATATAGGCTTCTCGTTGCAATTCTGAAGGTTTATATCTAAATCCTTTTATATTATCATCTCTAATATGCAAAACTAAATTTGCAAGAGTTTCAATGTTAGAATCTTTATAAAATCTGAAAGTTTTTGTTAATTTCATAACATGAATCATATGATATTTTTTATATATTTTATATAAAATTTCAGATAGATTTAAATTACCCAAAAAACCATAAATTTTTTGATTGTTATCTCCAACAATAATAATTTTATATTTTTTAGATTCTGCAAGTGAAATTATAAACTTACCCAATAATTTAGAAATATCTTGAGATTCATCTAAAACTATATAGTTATAATGTAAAAAAATTTGGTTTGCATTATCTACAAATTCTTTTAAAAATGTGCTAAAAGTTGTAAAATTAGAATTCAAAATATTCTTATGAACTTCAGGAATATTATAAATGGCTTTGATTCTCTGTTCTATGAGAAATTTTGAATTTTTTATATTGGGTTTTCTGTTAAATTCAGAATTCATCTCTTGAGCAATCTCTTTTTTTAACTCATCTACCTCATTCAAATCATAAGCAGAGAGACAATATTTTTCATATACTTTAAGTATATTAAACACTTCAAAATATTCCTGTTTATTTGAAATTTGTTTTTTTAAAATCGAAGAAATTAAATCTAAATTTAAAGGTTTTATCTCTTTTTTACCTGAATAACTTCTTGCAAGAGCATGAAGAGTTGAAGCTTTTGTATTTGCAGGAAATTTTTTTCCAGCCTCTTCAACAATTGCATGATTAAAAGCCAAATATAAAAATTTTGAATTTGGATTATCTTCAGCAATTAATTGTAAAGTTGTTGTTTTTGCACAACCTGCGAGAGCATTAACAATTAGAATTTCGCCATTTTTCATATTTTTGGCTTTTTGAATAATTTCTAATTGTTCATCAGTTGGTTCAAATTTTTTTACAATCAGTGATGAGGTTGTAGAAATATTTTCTAAATTATCATTCAATATGTTTTTGTCTGTCATTGTTTCTTTTAAGGTTAGGTTTGAGTAGATATAAATTTATTTTATATTGCTAATATATAAATTAGCAATAAGTTTAGAGAGACTCTGAATTAACAAATTTGAGTCTCTATTTGTAGAAAGTTTGAGTTTATATAAATATTTTATTATTCAACGATTTTTCTATAAACACCTCTAACAGCTCCAGTAACAACAACTGCAGGAGCAGTTCCAAGAGTGTAACCTTGAGCAATTTTTTCGCCAACATAACCTAAAGTTTTTGTAGCAATATCATTAATTATATTATCTCCTAAAACTCCATCAACAACATTTTCAATTTTAGTTCTACCTTTTGTACCAGCAATTTCCAAATGTTCTTCAAGTCTAATCAACATACTTTGAATAAAATTAGAACTTTTGTTAAATTGACTAGATATAACTTCCATATTTTCAACTTTGGCTAATTCTTCGTCAAGACTTCTTGCAACAGCATCTCGAAATTTTTGTTTAGCACCTTCTAAAGCCACTTTTTTTTCAGCAACTGATTCATTTGTTTCTAAAACAATTTCTTCTTTTACTTGAATTTTTTCTTCTACCATTGGAGCAGATTCAATAACGATTTCTTCAATTTGAGTTGTAACTTCTGTTTCTACTTCGACTGTTTTTACTTCAACATTTTCCATTTTATTTTCCTCGATAATTTCTATCTTGTCAGCTTGTTCTTCTACAATTTCTTGAGATTCGATTTTGTTTGCAACAATTTTAGTTTGAGATTCATCTATAACTTTTGGAGCTTGAATTTTAAATTCTGGTTTTTGTTCGACTATTAGAGTATTTTGATTTTCTGTTTCAATAGTTTTAACTATTTCTGTATTTATATTTTGTAACACAACTTCTTGAATTGAAGGGGAAAACTCCTCAACTTGATCTTCACCTATTGCAATAACTGCCATATCTTCGGACTCCTTTTCTGATTCTAATAATTTATTAGATTTTTTAATTTGTTTTTTCGACATACGATATATTTCCTGTTTAAATCTATCAAAAGACATGATATATGACATTATATTAAATTATCTTTAATTTTCTATTTAACTTCTTAATTGTGTAATAAATGTTGATAAATCGATCCAATCCATTATTAGTTTTTCAAATTTTATATCATTACTGTCAATATTTTTAATCATATTTTCAATTGGTAAAATAACCTCATCAAGTGAAAGTGATTTAGCGATTGCTTGAAGTTCATTAATTGAATTTCTTGTAGATAAAATTGCGGTCTGATTAAAACCATTTTCGATTTTATCTTTATGATTATCAAATAATTTAATAAAAGTATCAACAAGTTCTTGATATAACGAATCAGGCATTGAAGATTTATTAATAGAATTAATAATAGGTCGAATCTGTTTAGTATCAAGTCTAATGAGATCTCCGCCACCACCAAGTTTATCATTTAAAAAAGATATTTTTTTATAAAGTGAATTGATATCTTTTAATACATCTCCGCCATTTTTATAATGCTTATTTATAATTTTTTCAATTAAATCATAAATATCAACTATTCTTAAATTTAAAGCCAAACCTCTTATAAAAAATACACCATTTTTAACTAGCTTAATTTGATTATTTTCGATAGCTTCATACATAATTGTTTTAATCTGATTTGAATGATAAATAAAATCTATCAAGAAATCTATCAAACTTGCTCGAGAAATATTTAATTCAACAGAAACATCATCTAAATTATAATGATCAGACGAAAAATATTTCCCAGCATGAATATCTCGTGATTCTTGAACAATATCTTTACCATTAATTAAAGCATCGATTTCAATCTGTTTTAAAGGTAATTTTGATTCATGTTCATCTAAATTTTCAGATTCTTGTGGTTCTATTTTCAGATTTGAATTATTTTGAGAATTCTCTACATTAGAATTATAATTTAAACTTGAAGCTGTTTCAGTTTCAAAACTTTTAAAAAATTCATCTGGTGAAGTTAGTAGCTTTGAAGACTTTAGAGCAGAATTGCTATTATCTTTAGAATCTATTTTATTATCAATATAATCATCTTCGTCATCAAACTTTAATTTAAACTCATTTGATGCTTCGAATAAATCATCTTTATTTGTTATTTGAGATTTTTGTTTTGAAACTTTATTAATATTTACATTAGATTTATTATCATTATCTTCGACATCGACATCTTTAAATTTAAAAGTTTGAGATTCGGCAGAATCAAAAAACATAGCTGATTCAGTTCTATCAACTCTAAAATCATCTTCATCTTCTGAATATGAATTCTCTCTATCTTTATTATTAACTGAATTATTATTATTTTGATTAATATCTAATTCTAAAGTATCATTCTCATATTCAGAAATCGAAAGTATCGAGATTAAAAAGCCCTTATGTTGATCTCCAAGAAAATAAAGAGTCTCAATTGACATAGAAATTTTATAAACACTATTATCACCACCTTTAATAATAGCTTGAGCTTTTTCTTTTTCTTGTAAAATATAATCAATCCAAAGAATATGTTTAAAGTTGCTTACAAATCCTTTTTTTCTATAAATAAATTTGCAAAATCTCCAGAAAAACGATATTTCATTGCATTAAAAGATGGAAAATTTAATTTTTTGACATAAGCATCGCTAATTGCTACAAATTCATAATTACTATTATATATAATCAATTATTTGTCCAAATACAATTATTATTTATTGAATAACAAAATCTGTAAAAAATACATTTATAATTTTGCCGTCTTTAAGATTTTGATTAATTTCACCAACAACTTGATCTTTTAACTTATCTTTACCTTTTTCAGTAGAAATCTCTTCTAAATTTTTAGAACTAGCAATTCTGATAATAATATCTCGAATAACGGGAATTTTTGTATTAATTTCATTTTGAAGTTCTTCAGTTTCAAGTTCAAGATTAAGTCTAATTTTTAAATATCTTCTACCATTTTCACTAAGTAAATTAACTATAAATTGATCTAATTCTAACATTGGTCCAACTTTTAAACTAATTTTTCTCCGAGATGCTTTAATTTCAGTTTCTTCTCCTGATTGAGAAGCTATTTGAGTTTGTTGAGATTCTTGTTGTTCTTCACTACTTCCAGATAAAATAAAAACAAGCAAACCACCAATCAATAAAAGTAGAACAAGAAAACCAGCGACAATAACAATAACTAAATTATTCTTTTTGCCTTTATCTTCAGTTGCATCTGTTGCTGTGCTTTTTTCTTCAGCTATTTGTTTTTCTTTAGCCATTTAATATCTCCTATTTTATATTTTAATCGCAAAAATCAGCTAATAGACCTTTTTTAAGACTATTTTTAACTTCATTGCTAATAAGAATCGAAACAATATATAAACCAAAACATATTGCTGTTCCGGGACCGCGAGATGTAATTATATTCTCACTTTGAATAACTTTAAAATTATCTATATATCTAGTAGAACTATTTGGGATCTGTTCTTCAACAGAAGGATAACAAGTAAATTTTAAATTATCTTTTAAAACCCCAGCTTTTGAGAGAGCAAATGGAGCTGCGCAAATTGCTCCAATAAGTTTTTTAGTAACATCAAATTCTTTAATTAAATTTTGAACTTGAATATTTTGTGAGAGAATAGTTGTTCCACCCCAGCCACCAGGTAAAACAATCATATCAAAAGATGATATATTTAAGATATTTTTTATATCTAAATTTGTTTCAATAACAATATTATTAGCACCTTTAATTAAATTATTATTTGATTCAGAATCAATTCCAGCAATAATAACTTCAATTCCGCCTCTTCTTAAAACATCAATTATAGAAACTGCTTCGATTTCTTCAAAACCAGTTGCAATTGGAATTAAAACTTTAGCCAAGATTACTCCTTTCCTTTTTATATAAAATCTTACCAAAATAAATTTTAACAATATAGTCTATTTTATTAAAGGGACTTTAATATAAAACATAGCTCCACCATTTAAATTACTAACTTCCATTTCACCACTGAAATTATGTTCAACTATCATTTTAGATATATATAAACCTAAACCTTTACCAACTGATTGATGTTTAGTCGTAAAATATGGTTCAAAAATTCTATCGATAATATTTTCTTGAATTCCGCCACCATTATCATAAAATTCTAAAATTCCAAAATTATCTTTTTCATAAATCGAAATATGAATATTTGGTTTATCAATTTTTCGTTCATGAAAAACATCTTGTTGAAACAGAAAATATAATTGTGCTAATAATAATTATAGAAATTTGTAAAAATCTTGAGTTATTGAGTTTTATTTCCATTGTATCTTATTGCAACTTGTGTAAAATTGCCCCAATTTCGATATGATGAGTATAAGGAAATTGATCAAAAATTGCCATTTTTATTATTTTATAACTACTTTTTAAAATATCTAAATCTCGTTTTAAAGTTTCTGGATTACAAGATATATATATAATTTCATTATATTTAAATAATAATTTAATAGTTTCGCTATCAATTCCAGCTCTTGGTGGATCAACAAAAATTGAATCAAAAGAGATATTATCTAAATTTATATCTTTAAATCTAAAAAAATCTCTTTCGCGATTTATGGCACTTGTAAATTCTGAACTGCTAACTCTAACAAATTTAATATTAGAAATATTATTGTTTTCACTATTTTTTATTGCTAAAGTTATACTAGATTTAGTAACTTCAGTTGCAATAACTCGATTAAATTTTTTAGAAAGAGGAATTGTAAAATTTCCAGCACCACAATATAATTCAGTTAGATAATTTCCGCCAGAACTGTTATTTACGACCCAGTTTATCATTTTTTCATTAACTATTGGATTTGGTTGTGAAAAATTTCCTTCTTCGCTTTCAAGTATATATTTTTCATTATTTATATATATATCTTGTAAAATAGTTTCAGAACCAATTATTTCACGATTGCCTTTGCTTCGACCGACAATAGAAATATTTAAAGTTTTACTTAAGTTTTCAGCTGAACTTCTCCAAACCTCATCTAATTTTCTATGATAAATAAGTGTAACAATAATATTTTGATTTAAATTCGCTAAAAATTCTATTCCAAAAAGTTTTCGTTTTAAAATTTGAGAATTTGACAACTCAATTCGCATTGGTTCAAAAATTTGCTGAATTGGAGAAATAAGCATTTGGCATTCTGAAAGAGGTAACAACGAACCATTAACTCCTCGCATTGCATAAAAAACTTGCTCTTTAAAATGAAAAATTCTGAATTCAGCACGACTGCGATAATGTTTCTCTGGAGATTCTGCTATATAATAATCACCGTTATATATATCTTTAAATCTTTGTGATTCTTGTTCTATTTTGTCATTTAGTTGAGAGTTATAATCTTTAGTAATTAAACAACCATTACACTCTCCAAAATGTTTGCAATTCATATATTTATTTATTATCTCTATAAATTACAACTGAGCTTTTATTTTTTACAAAATATTTTTTAGCAACTCGAGAAATATCTTCACTTTTGATATTTTGAATTTTATCTTGAAAAGTTAAAAGTGGTTCTAAACTTCCCATTGCTAAATATCTACCAAATATAGATGCAGTTGATGATGAAGTCTCAAAACTATAAATAAACTGCGATTTTACAGCAATTAAAGTTTTTTGTAATTCTCGTTCTTCAATTGGTTCATTTTTTAATTTTTCAAGTTCAATCCAAATCTCTTTTTCGAGTTCTTCAGCTTTAATTCCATCTTTTGCAATTCCCATAATCATAAATAAATTTTCATCTATATGTTCTGAATTATAAGCAGAAATATAAGTAGCCACCTCTTTTTTTAAAACAAGTCTTTTTTCAAGGCGACTACTTTTACTTCCAGATAAAATTTCACTAATCATACTCAACACAAATTGATCTTCGTGTAAATAGTTCGGAATTTTAAAACCAACAGCAAAATATTCAATCTCACTATCTTTTTCGATAATTGCTCTTCGTTCGCCAAATTGTTCAGGTTCAACAATAATTTTTTCATTTGCATTAATATTTATATTTTTAGCTTGAATTTTGCCAAAAGTCTCTTTAACAGATTTAAAAGCAATTTCAGGCTGAATATCTCCAGCTATAACTATAGTGCTATTTTCTGGCGAATAATATTTAGAATGAAAATCTCGAATCTCTTCAATTTTCCAATTTTTAATATCATCAATAAAACCGATTGGAGTCCAATGATACGAATGATGAACAAAAGCTGTGTTATACATTGTGAAAAAAATTAGTCCAAAAGGTGAATTATCTGTTCGCCAAAGTCGTTCTTCAAGAACAACATTTCGTTCTGGTTGAAATTCATTATCTTCAAGTTTCAAGTTTTGTAATAGTTCTGAAAATAATTCTAAAGATTTATTTAGATTTTCAGATGATGATTTTATAAAATAGTGTGTCATATCGAAACTTGTCGAAGCATTATTAACACCACCAAAATTTTTTACAATTTTGTCAAATTCTCCAGTTTTTAGATTTTTTGTTGATTTAAAATTTAAGTGTTCGAGCATATGAGCCATTCCACTAGAACCCATTTTTTCATTTCGAGAACCTACTCTATAATATATATCTGTACTTATAACATCAGTGCCATTGTTAAGTGGAATTACTACAACTTTTGCACCATTTGAAAGATTTTGTTCAAAATATTCTGGAATTGAACTTGCCATTAAAACTCCTCCTAAAAAAATATAGTTTTATTTATAAAAACTTTCATAAAGATATTACCTCATTTGACTAACAAGAACATCTTCGATTATTTTATCGATATCGCCATCTAAAATTTGATTTACATTTGTATAAGCTTCGCCACTTCGACTATCTTTTACCTGTTGATAAGGTTGCAAAACATAACTTCTAATTTGATGTCCCCAGCCAATTTCACTTTTTTCACCTTGAGACTTTTGAGCATTTTGCTTTTCAAGTTCAAGTTCATATAATCTACTTTTTAACATTTTCATAGCAGTAGCTCTATTTTTATGCTGACTTCTATCATTTTGACATTGAACGACAACATTTGTCGGAATATGAGTTATTCGAATTGCACTTTCAGTTTTATTAACATGTTGCCCACCAGCACCACTTGATCGATAAGTATCAACTCGTAAATCTTTTTCATCAATTTGTATATTTATATTATCATCAACTTCAGGTGAAACAACAACAGAAGCAAAACTTGTATGACGACGAGCATTACTATCAAAAGGGGAAATTCTTACAAGTCTATGAATACCATTTTCGATTTTTAAATAACCATAGGCATTTTCACCTTTTATTAAAATTGAAACATCTTTAATTCCAGCTTCATCACCATCTTGATAATCTAAAGTTTCACTTTTAAAACCTCGTCGTTCGGCCCATCGAAGATACATTCGTAAAAGAATACTTGCCCAATCTTGAGATTCAGTGCCACCAGCCCCAGGATGAATCGAAAGAATGGCATTATTGCTATCTGTTTCACCACTAAGCATTGTTTCAACTTCACCCCGCTTAATTAAAATTCTAAGAGCTTCAGCTTCACTAAAAAGTGCATTGATACTATCTGAATCATTTTCATCAACCGACATTTCAAAAAGATCTTTAGCATCAGAAAGTGCATTATCTAAATTTTTTAACTTTGCAAATGAAGTTTCAAGTTTTCGCTTCTCTTTTTGCAATTCAGCTAATAATTCAGGATTTTTCCAACTATCTTCATTGTTTTCTATATCTTTAATTTCAGATAATCGTTGAGTTATATAATCAGGCTTTAAAATATTCCTGACATTTTCAACTTTGCTATCTAAATCTTTTAACAATTCACTATATTCATAATTATCCAAATAAGCAATCCTTTATATATAAATTTTATTTTTTTACTGCTGGTAAATCTGGATTATCAACACCAATTGATAAATCTGGAAGTCTAGGAGGCAACAATCCTCCCAAACCAGTATCATCAAATTGTGATTTCACTTTAGGTTTTCCTGTTTCGACAATATCTATAACTATATCTTCATTTTCAATATATTCTTGTTTTGTAGGTTGTTCTTTATATTTTTCGATTTGAGATATTCTAGCATGTTTATCAATATATGTTTTATAATAAATTAAAATTTTTGGTGAAAGCGAAATCTCAATAGAAATTCTATGATCAAATGTTTTATTTTCGATATAAACAAAATATTTTTGAGTAAAAATAGTATTTAAATTATAGTTTTCAAAAAGTTTGCCATTATCCAAATCAGGAGTTAATTGATCTTTTTCATAAGAAATTCCGTTAGATTTAACATTATTCAAAAATGAAATAGGATTATTTTCTACATCTCTATCTGAAAATTCTAGTTCTTTATATATATTTAATTCATTTTTTTGACAACCCGCAAATAGAAGTATTGTCAATCCAATTAATATCTGTTTTGACTGCAAAAGATTCCACCTTTCCAATTTTCAATCTCTTTTTTAATAAAAAGTAAATTTTTTAAAAGTTCAGTTAAGCTCAACTTGAATATATCCTTTAATATCTATTAATATATTGGAATTATTGGAGTTGATGGTGGAGCTTCGTAACCACCAGATTTTTTTACAATAGCGATATTTCCATTAATAGTTATATTATTTTCACTTATTAAACTGCTCTCTAATTTTAATTGAACAGTGTAATTGCCATCAATTAAAACTGAATTATTCAAATAATCAGATAATTTTACAACTAAATTATTGTTTAAAATATATAACTTTGTTGAATCAAAAGCTTTAATTTCATTTTGAACTATAATTGAAGATTCGCTACTTTTTGTAATACTAAATTCATTATTCAAATATTTTATAGCAATGTTTTTAGTTTCAACTGAATATTTATTTGTAGAATTATATTCTAATGATAAAGTAACTTTAAACAAACCACTATCGCCATTTTCAAGAGCAGTTTGATTAGAACCGTTTTCTATTGGAATATTTATATAAAACAATGAATTTATCAATTCTGGTCTAACTAAAGCTAAATCTTTTAAGTTTGCATTTTCAACAGAGAAAGTGCCAAAACTTCTATTTGATAAATTTTTGTCAGTTTCAAACTGATTTACAGAACCAATATGAATAGTATTCCCAATTGAGAAATAATCTTTATCATCTGCTTGAGAAATAACTATTTCTAATTCGTTGCTTTTTGAACTTAAACCGAAATAATAGCCAACAACTTTAACTTTATAAGTTCCAATTGAAGAAAATTTATAATCTAATTTATTGTTTTCAGCTGTAACTAAAATATTGTTTATATACCAAGAAAACTTTGTATCACTTTTATCAGAAATCGCATTAAATGAAATTGTTTCGCCAACTTTTGCACTAACTAAAATAGAACTTAAAGTTATAACTGGAGCTATTGGAGTAGCTTTTTCTATAACTGCATTTGTTGAATCAACTTTTGAACTTATTTGAGATAAATTATCTGCAGTTATTGTTATATTAGCCTCATTTTTTATAATTTCTGAAATATTTATATCAGAATTATTATTTAAACTGTTGGCAATATTTAAAATTTGTGATGAATCTAAATGCAAATCTTTAAATTGTTGATACAAATCAGCATTTGCATTTATTACCTCATCACTTAGAAAAGCTGAGAAATCTGAAGCATCTATATTTTGTTCTGATGAGGTTGAAGCTGTCTCAATTTTTTGAGATATTTCAGAAATTCCACCAAGCATAATCAAAGCATTCGATACTTTTAAACTGTTTTCTTTGATTAAAGCTATATTTACCTCTGGTTTAGAAAGTTCACTAACTTGAGTTTCTATTTTTGAAGTTGCAATTTCAGTAGCTTTTGAAATATTTTCAAGCGCCTGATCAGAATTTAAAGTTTTTGTATCAATTTGCTGAATCATTGTAACAATAGATTGAGAAATTTCTCCAGCTGTTTTTAATTTTTCCATTAAATTTATATCAACAGAACTATTATTTTCTTTTATTTTTTCGGCACTTTTTTCAGCAATTTTGTCGCTATTTTTTAAAATATCATCTATTTTAGAATTACTATCTGTTGAAAACATTGAACTAATTCCACTTATAATACTAGAAAAAATAGAGTTTTTGAGATTTGTATCTGAACTATCTCCAGTTATCGATTTGGTCATTGTTTCAACAACTTTTTGAATCATTAGAGCATTTTTAATCGCTTCAGCACCTTTTTCTTGTTGAGCTGGATTATCGCTATTTAATAGGTCGATTGGATTTGAATCTAAAGTTGCAATATCTAAACCTAAAGAAATTGATAGATTCGTTTTAGCATTTTCAAGACTCATTCCGCTATCAACCATAGCTGAAAAAATTGTTGTTAGTGGAGTTACTGGAATATTATTAGTGCTGTTTTTATTTTCAGATAAATTATCAGGATCAGTTACAGTTTTTAATTGACCTTCGAAACTTTCACCAGTCGATTGATCAATTCCACCACTAACTGAAACTTCAATATTTGTAATTGGTTTTTCATTCTCTTTAAATTCTATTTTCCAGTTACCAAGCATATCTGTAATTGTATTTTTATTTCCAATTGTAACATTAGAACCAGATAATGCTCCATCAATAGCAACACCAGATAAATATAAACTTTTTAATATTTGAGTAATATTTTGCTCACCATTATTAGAAGTTTGCGGATATATATATTCAGAAACATTTATATAAATAGAATTAGAGCTATTTATATCTTTAATCGAACCAATAAGATTAATTTTATGTTTTCCAGCTATAAATTTTTTTGTAATATTTGCATCATGACTATAAAAAATATCATTTATAAACCAACTGTAAAAAGTTGAAGGATTATCAGATTGAGCTTTGAATTCAAAAACATCTTGTGTTGTTCCCAAAGTTTTCGAAGATGCTATAAAAACTTTTGGAGCTATTAAAGATGGTTTATATTCTGGATCAGTTTTATTATCATCGTCTTTATCTTTAGGAGGTTTTATTTTGTCAGTAATTTTAGAATCAAAATTATTCCAATTGGTTGTTATATTTGTTGATAAATTCTTATCTGATATTAATATTTCAAAATTTGAGTTTTTATCAATTTTATATCTATCAGTTGCTATTTTGAAGATTTCATTTTGATCTAAACCAATACTTTCAAATTCTCTATAAATATTATTTCCATCTTTTAAAATATCGCTATCCAAAAATGAGCTATAAAAAGTAGAAGGCATTTTTTGCGATGAGGTCAAATTATAATCAGCAGATTTCATATAAGAAGCTATTCGATTAACTCCACCAAAAATAATAAGACCATTAATACTATTTTGCATTTCGCTAAAATTAATATCAGCTTTTTTAAATTTAGAAATCTCATCTTCAACTTTTAAACTAATTGTTTCAACAGCTCTCCAACCATCGCCACCAGCTAAAAGCAAATTGTTATCCATTTCATTTATCATCATTGCTGTTGATTTAGAAATTTCAGCAACTAATTTTAATTCTTCAGATGAATTTTGATCAAATTTTTTTGCGATATTTTCAACAATCATATCACTGTTATTATTTAAATAAGTATAAATATCATTTTCAGTTGAGATATTAGTCCCGATAGCTTCAAAAATTTTAAAAAATTGACTATTAAGATTTTTATCTTCTGAATCATTTAGAATAAATTTATTAAATGATTCAACAAATTTTTGAATAATCAAACCATCTTTTATAATTTTCAATCCTCGTTCTTGCTCTTTTATATCTTTACTATTTGACATTTCAATAGGATTTTTATATAAATCGCTTTCGTTTATATCCAAGATTTTAGAAATCTTAATTTTTGCATCATTATAAGAAGTTCCATTATTAATCATCGCAGAAAGTAAAGTTGAAATGGGTGTTACAGCCAAATATTTTGAAAGATTTGATTCTAATTTCATTGGTTCAGCAAAAGCTCGTAATTCGCCTTCAAAAGCTTCACCAGTTCCAGAATCGATACCACCAGAAACGATAATAGTTGTTCCAGTAAAATTTCCATCAGAAGTTATTAAATTATTTGTTAAATCATATAGGCTTATATTCCATTCGCCATTTATATTAGTAGATATATTTTTGTCGCTTATTTGAACGGTGGCACCTTTAAGTTCTCCATCAACAGCAACACCTGATAAATATAAGCTTTTTAATATTTGTGTAATATTGATATCTGTTGAATTATTTTCGGAAATTGAATTATTATTATCTGATTGAGTTGAATTATTTTCTAGTGAAACTGCACAATCTTTTTGAGAAGCACAGCTTGTATTATATATTGAGATAATTACAAAAAACGGTAAAGTATTTAAATATTTTAAATTCATAAAAAATGAGTCCCTTTTTAATGGTTTATTATATCATACAGTAATATTTTAAAAAAAAGTTCCAATAATCTTTTTGTTTAAATATATTTTTAATATAAAACTTAAATATATATTATATTAATATAGATTAAAATTAATATAATATATATTACTATAGAATTTCAAATAAAAAAATAGGAGGTGATTTTATTCATGAAACTAAAACTTTCTCATTTAACTTTATCAATGTTTTTATTTTCAGCAGAATCATTTGGAGATATTAAACCAATTACTGTTGATGAGGTCAAACAAGTTCAAAAAGAGTGGGCAAATGGTGCGATTCGTTAGATAGACAATAAAAACTATCTGATTTATACTTAGATTAAATAAAGTATAAATTAACTGATATTTTGATTACTGGAATGAGAGAGTAACGACTCGAAACGGTAAGCCTGAGACTCCGATAAGCGATAAGAATCGTTAAATTCTAATCGTTTAAAGCTCGGTAAAGTCGATTTTGGTGTTAGCCTAATTATAGAAATATAAAGGAAATGCGACTCAGAGGTGAGCGACTAACATATGGATCGGGGCTCTATAAAATTTTTTATGGTGAGTATGTTACTATAAGTAACGGACAAATTTCCGAATTCAACAGTCTAAACCCACAAGAAATCGAAAGGTTTATCCTTTAATAAAGGACAATCGCGGTAAAGTAAGAATCATTTGTATGAAATACCGTATAGTGTTATAGGCACTATCAAGATTGTAGGCTGATGGGAAACACCTAACAAAATATGTAAAGATAAAAATATCGGAACGAAGAAAGCGGTAAATATATGTAGGTTTAACGACCCGAGAATATTAGGATATATAAGAATTAAAATCCTTTAGTTACCGTGAAAGCGAAGCCATTAGCGAAGATGAATCTTGTAATGAGATTCGGAGCAAAGGGCTTTAGTCAAGTTATATAAAATCATAACTATAAATTAAATCAATGGTTCGAGTAAGATTAATAGAGGTGAAGAATTAGCAATAAGGAGTAGCCGACATTGAGAAGTGGAAAACAACTAACAATTGGATTCGGCTTTTAGAATATTTAGAAAGATGATTTAAATAACTTGATAGAGTGCCGAATGCGATGAAAGTCGCTCGTTCGGTATGAAGCGGGGGAAAATCTGGAGATCACTTCAAAAGATTACCTATCGCTATAAATTGTTAAAATTGGAGAACTTTTTGAAAAGCAGGGAGATTATAAAACAGAAGCTAAAAATGCAATAAATAAACTTTATGGTTATTCAGAGGGTGAAGTTCTTTTTAAACCAACTAAGGCATCTATTGATCAATTTAGAGAAACTCCAGAAGAGGCTCTTTCATATTTTGTTACAGGTATCGAAGCTGAAGATCATGGCTTTGCAATTCATCCATGGACTTATGTTAGATTTGATAATAATGAAAAAATTTATATCGATACTGATTCAGCTATTTCAATGGGTAACTATTATTTTACAGATAAAAATGGCAAAGAGGTTAAAGTAGAATTTACATTTGGTTATAAACGAGCCAAAGATTCTCGTTTAGTAATTTTTTTACATCATTCATCTATTCCGTTTAGTCAAACTCAAATTAAACATAAGAATTAAAACTTATTTATATGTGAGCTAATAGCTGAATTATACAAAAAATAGCTTTTAAGGATCGATTTTATCGACTCTTTCTTAGTGAAAACAGAGTTTGATATTTAGGTAAAATTCCTCGCAATTTTCTCGAGGAATGAGAGCTTGACCAATTTAAAAATTTCTGGTGTGGATATTCTTCCGCTAAACATAGACACAAAACCATTGATGGAAAATTATCTTCGTAAAATCGATGTTGATATCAGTGATTATACATTTGTTGCAAATTATATATGGTTCTCTTATATGAGTCCATTTTATGCAATTATTAATGATACTTTTGTTCTTTTTGCAATGAATGGAGGCGAATTAAGTTTAATGTTGCCTCCAATCGGAGAACTAAAAAATATTCCAGTTGCAATTGAAAAATCTTTTGAAATTATGTTAAAAAATAATGATTCAACTGAATCTCTTAGAATTGATTATGTTGATGAACAGATCATTAAATCTCTTTTAGAATATTATGGTTTTACATTAGAGAATTTAGACTCTTTTGAAAAATTTATAATAGAAAAACCGCTAGTAGATTATATTTACAAAACTCAAAATTTAATCGAATTAAAAGGCAATAACTATCACACAAAACGGACAGAAGTTAATAAATTTCTTAAAAACTATCCAAATCATCGGATTGAACCTCTAGATCCATTGAGAGACAGTGAAAAAATTCTAAAATTATTCTATAAATGGTCAAAAAGTAGAATTCCAACTATTGCAGAAGAAAATATTGGTAAATTTTTAGATGGAATACTTTATGAACACAGTGCAATTAAAATTATGTTAAGAGAATATCATAAACTTGAATTACTTGGTGTAGTTTTATATGTAGATGATAATATTATAGGTTTTTCAATAGGTGAAATGATCAATAAACGAGTTGCATCTGTTATTTTTGAAAAAACAGATTTTGATATTTCGGGTTCCGCTCAATATATTTATAGAGAATTTTCTAAAATATTAAGAGATATATATGGTTCAGAATATATTAATGCTGGTGATGATATGGGATTTGAAAATCTTAAAAAAGTTAAAATGTCATATCGTCCTGAAAAACTAGTTCCTAAATATACCATTAGGGTAAAATAATAAAGGAATTTATATGATTAGACCTGCAAATAAAAACGATTTAGAAGCTATTCTTGAAATAGAAAACAAAATGTTTAATGAAAAAATATATTTTCGTTTAATACGAGAAGATATTTCAAAGCTTTTAAATAAAAAATCTACAAAATTTTTTTAGCAATAAATGAACAAAATCAAGTTGTAGGCTATTCTTTAGGAATAAATATAAATAAACGAGGAATTTGGTTTAATTCGTTGGCTGTTTTAAAAGAATATCAAAATGGAATTTATGCAAAAGAACTTTTTTACAAATAGAAAATAGTGCAAAAGAGCAAAATTTTGATAGTGTTATTCTTGAAATTCGACAAGATAATCGAGCTTTATTGAGACGATATAAAAATATGGGTTATCAAATCTGGAAAAATATAGAAAATTATTATCCTGATGGAGTTGGAGCTTATAGAATGTTTAAATGTTTAAATAATAAAAACCAATATAAATAAAGGAGTTAAAATCAAAATGGATTTAGAAGCACAAGAAATAAATTATTTGCAATTTATAGAATCTAGTTTAAATGTAAAATTTGAAACTATCTCATTATCAAATGATGAACTTCGTTTTGAAATTCGTCGCCGTTTAACAAAAAAAGAGTTAAAGCTCCTGTTGGCAATTTATTTAAATCATAATTTAGATGAAATCTTAGAAAGATTAAATTTAGATATTGAACGAAAAGATGAACTATTTGAATCGGCTATTAAAAAATTAAAAAGTTTTGCTTCTTGGAAACGAGTAAGTTAAAAACTTAAAAATTTACTTCTCTATTTATATTATAGTAATTAAAATAGAGAAGTTTTTAGATCATAAGAATAATAATTAATTTAAAAAAATTAATCTATTTTATTCGTTAATTGGACTTAATTCGCCTTTATAGAATTGTCTTAAAGCTCTAATTACAATAGCATTTTTAGAAATACTTTCAGCTCTAGCACCAATTTCTACTCTGTCATAAACATCAACTGGAAGACTTATCGAAAAAGTTCTTGTTTCAACTTTTTTTCGTCTATTAACGATTTCAACTATTGCAGATAATAAATCCACGACTTTATCTGTATCGATAGGTTTTTGAATAAAACTATTAACACCGATTTCGATTGTTTCAGATATTTTTGTAATATCATTACTTGCAGAAATAATAACAATTATTTGATTTCTGTTTAACTCTCGAATGTTTCGTGAAAGATTAATTCCATCCATACTTTCCATGATAATATCAATGAAAACTACATCTGGTTTATATTTAGAATAAATTTCTAAGCCATCTTTTCCATTGAAAGTTGAATAAACTTCAGCGAAAAAATTTGTGAAAGTGTCTGTTAAAAGTCTATTTGCTTCTTTTTCATCTTCGACAATGAGAGCTGTTAATTTTTTTGTCTCTTCAGAAAGTCTTACAAGATCAACATTTTTTCTTTTCATGACCATATCCTTTAATTTATTATTTTTTTATTTCGTTTAAAGCTGAAATCACCTCATCAAGATTTTGATATGGAATATGAACTTTCCAATCAACTTCTTTACCGCTAAGAGATACAGCAATAGTTACAACCGATTCACTATTAGCACCATAAGGTTCTGACAATTCGCCAATAGAAATAGTTCCCTTTCGGGTTCCATGTAAATTAATTTGCCGTTTAATTTTTATTTCGTGAGACATTTATTTAATAGACCTAGTTTAATAATATTTACGATTTATCTAATAACCTAGATATTATAGCTTGTAATTTGAGCCAATCATTATGTTGAAATAATGGATATCCAGACCAAATTTTTCCGCTAGTTTTAATACTTTTGGTTACTCCACCTTTACCAGAAATTATTGTAAAAGGTGCAATTTCTATGTGTCCTACTGAACCACTTTGACCACCCATTACAACATTTCTACCAAGCCTAGTAGAACCTGCTATACCGCTTTGAGCAACTAAAAGAGAGTTTTCACCAATATCGCAATTATGTCCTACTTGAACTAAATTGTCGATTTTTACACCATTCCTGATATATGTATTACCAAAAACTGCTCTATCAATTGTTGTATTGGCTCCAATTTCAACATTATTACCAATAATGACATTGCCATTATGATATATTTTAAAATGTTCGCCAAATTCATTAGTTGCAAAGCCAAAGCCATCGCTACCAATAACTGCTCCACTGTGAATTATAACATGGTTACCGATAATTGTGCTGTGATAAATTGTTACATTAGGTAAAATTAATGAATCGTTTCCAATAACAGAATTATCACCAATATAAGTTCCAGCTCTAATTTTTGAATTATCGCCAATAACAACTTCTGAACCGATATAAACTGTTTCCGCAATTTCAACATTTTCACCTATTTTAGCTTTTATATAATTTTCTGAATCAGTTTTAATTTGATCATTGATTGCAAAAAATTTACTAAGTTTTGCCATATCTACATATGGATTTTTAGAAATAAGCTTAATTATATTTGTTGGAACTAATTCCAAATGTTTTTCACGAACTAAAATTACAGAAATATTACTATTTAATAAATCTGTTTTGTATTTTTCACTCTCAAATAGTGAAAGTTCTCCTTTTTGCCATCTTTTAAGCTATTTATACGATGAATTTTCATATCTTGATCTATTTCAGATTCAGATAGTATTTTTACTTCAAGTATAGCTATTATTTCTGATAATTTCATAATTTAAATCTCATTTATATAAACTATCTTTACTCCATTTAACAATGGTTTAATTTTACTAATTGCTTGATAAGTAGTTTTATGTGGGTGTCCTATTGCAACGGCAAGACCATTTTTTCTAGCTAATTCTATAGCTATTTTTAATTGTCTAACTGAATAACTTACATCTAATTCATTGTCAATAAATATATCTCTTTTAATATATCTTAAACCTAATTCAGATGAAACTTTTTTAACAACGGTTCTTGCAGATGTAACACTATCTACAAATTGAATATTATATTTTTTTAAATTTGATAAAAGCACTTGCATTGCTCGTTTATCAGATGTAAATTTGCTTCCAGTATGATTATTCATATATTTTAAATTTGGAAATTGTTTGACAATTTCAGCAACTCGTTCAGCAATTTGTAAATTACTATCAGAAACATGTAAAGTATCTTCTTCTTCGTCAGAAAATTTTACAGCTTCCATTGGTAAATGAACCATTTTTACACTCTCTTTTTGAGCATATTTTGGAGTTGAAGGGTGATTTCCATCAGCTGGAAACATCGATAAAGTAATAGACAAATTTAATTTTTTAAACATATCTATTTGATACTGAAAAGCTATATCATCGATTATAATTACAAGTTTTGGATCTTTTATATTGCCATATTTATAATTATTTTTATCTTTAATATCATCTTCTTCTGGAATAGCTATATTAATATATTGACTTTTATTAGATTCGTTAGATTCATTATCTAATTTTTGAACAATAGATAAATTTAATTCATTACTAATATTTAATTCATTACTAATATTTAATTCAGCTTTTAAACTATCGTGTAGATCTTGAATTTCTGATAAACCATCTGTATTATATTTTTTTATATCAACATTAGATTCAGAAATATTACTCTCATTATTATAAATAATATGTGATTCAGGAGGTTCATTTCCACCATTGAAATTTGTATCTATAAAATAAAAAATTGTAGATACTACAAAAACTAAAGCTAAAGTTCCTATACTGATAACCTGTTGATTATAATAATTTTTCTTTTTTGACATTTTTGCCAACTGATACTTCAACTTCGAGTAAATCTATATTTAACTCTCTACTTTGTTCTGTTTTTATATTTATATCTTCCACTTTAAGATATTTTTGAATAACTGCAATCATATCTCGTCGAAGATCGTCCATAAATGGAAAATTAGTGCTAGTTCGTTCATGAGCGAGAACTAATTTTAATCGTTCTCTAGCACGATCTGCACTATTATCTTTTTTTCCAAACCATTTTTCAAAAATGGACATTTTATTTAAACCACCTTTTTAATAATGCAAAAAATCGATTTTCAGCGACAAGAGGTAAAAGAGGGACATCTTCGCCTAATAATCTTTGAACGATATCTTTTATAGCATCACCAGAACGAGCTCCTTTTTTGCGAATAACTGGTTCGCCTGTATTTGTAGAACTAACAACATTTTCATCATCTGGAATGACACCAATAAGAGGTAAAGCTAAAATATTAACAACGTCTTCGATTGCTAACATATCGCCTCGTTCTACAAGTTCAGGTTTTAATCTATTTATAATTATATGTTTTTCAACTTCTTCACCATTTTGAGCTTTAAGAGATTTTGCATCAATAATACCAATAACTCGGTCGGCATCACGAACTGATGAGACTTCAGGAGTTGAAACTATTAAAGCTATATCAACAGCAAGAATTGCATGTTCAAAACCACCTTCTATTCCTGCAGGTGAATCTATAACTACAAAATCAAAATCTTCTCTGAGTTCATCAATTAATTTTTTAACTTTATCTTTATCAAGAACAGTTTTATCTTTAGTTTGAGAAGCAGGTAAAAAATATAAACTTTTACTAAATTTATCATTTATAAGAGCTTGAGAAAGTTTGCATTTACCTTCCATAACATCAATGACATCATAAACGATACGATTTTCTAGTCCAAGAATCATGTCAAGATTGCGAAGACCGATATCAAAATCGATCGCAACAACTTTTTTACCTGCATTTGCTAATCCAACAGAAATATTTCCACTAATTGTAGATTTTCCGACTCCACCTTTTCCACTTGTAACCGTTATAACAGTTCCCATATATTTATGTCCTCTAAGATAACTTCTGTTTAATAGTCTTAGAAACCTCATCGATATCTATTTTTTGAAGTAATTTATTAAATTCTTCAGAATCTTTTTTTGCAGGATTTTGTAAGATTAAAATCTTTTTCAATTGCTTTTCCGAAATATCAGTATCAAGTAACTCTTTGATAGTTTTAAGTTGTAGCTTTTTATTATTACCAATAGCTATTTTACAAGCAGAATATATAGTTAAACTAATATTTCTATTAATTTCTTTTCGTGTTAATGCAATTTCTTCAAGAATCTCTTCTAAAAAAGAGTTTATTGTTACATTTGAATTATTTGTTAAAATATTCAAGTATTTTTTTACATTATCTTTGATAGCTTTTTCACTTTTCACTTTTTCGCTTAAATATATAATTGATAGTAATTCAACTAAATTAGCTTGAACAAGTTCAAATGAAATACCGTTATCAGAACCGATTTGGTGAATTAAACTAATTTTTTCAAAATTTCTTTTGATATAAGAGTTATAGTGATATAAATTAGCCAAAACCGAAATATCATTTATATTATTTTCAACTTTCAGTTTGAAAATCTTCACAAGTGATTGAAACTCTTTATTTGAGATATTTTTGTTTTCGTTATAAAGAACTTTAATATCTTTAATTAAAGAGCTATCAGTTAAAAGTTTTTCTTTATTATCTTTTGATATACCATTTGTAGCTTTATAGAAAAATTTATAATACTTTTGTATAAAAGTATTATCTTCATGATCTTCAATGTTTAAATCAGCATTATTTGCAATAAGTCTCAAATCATTAAAAATTTTTAATAATCTTTTAGCTGAAGGTAAAATTCCAACAATATCAGCATTCTTTTTAACCTCTTCTAAAGCTTTTAAAGCAGTCTCTTTTGTGCCTTTAATAGCGATAGGTAATCTTTTGAAGTAATCGCCAGATTTTCCCCCGCTTCACACCGAACGTGCGACTTTCATCGCATTCGGCGTTCCATCAAGTTTATTAAAATCATTCTATTATAAATATTCTAAAAGCAAAATTCATTATTAAGTTAAAATTAATTCTTAATGTATTACAATATTAAAGATTTAAGTTTTAAAAGCTTTCTAGCTTGACTATCATCTAATTTTAAATCATTCGTAAGTTCATAGATTTTCTTATCATCTGTCAAATGTATGAGTCTATGGACATCTTTATGAAGTATTACTAGATTCTTATATTCATCACCTCCACCTTTTGCTTTTGGCTTTTTGTGATGGCAATGAATTTCATCAATTTCTAAAACCTTACCTGATATTTGACATTTACCTTTTTGAGCAACATATAAACTAATACGATTATCATTATATTCAATACTTCGATTAATTATAGGATTATCAATCATATAATTAATATTTTTCTTGATTTTATAATTCTCAATATGTTTATGTAATGCTTCTCTTTCTGCTTTCACAAATATAGATTTTTGATGATGATTCATTAAAATTCTCATTCGTATGAAACTAATAGGTATTAGTATCGTATCACTAACAATTTTTAATTGCTTACTATTTCCATATTTTTCATTCATATATTTAGGCACTTTATCCGTTATATTGAGTGGTTTTGCTCCTAATTTCTTTTCGATAGTTCGATACAATTGAAAGGCGATTTTACCGAAATCAAGACTTATATTAGTTGCCATTGAGTAATAATTATGCTTTCCTCTTATTATTGAATTAAGTTTATTAATATTACTCCGACCTCTTTTAATTTCCTCGATTTCCGATTTGATATCTTTTTTAGTTTTTTCTACTGCTTTATCTAGCATTTTTGAAGTAACTACATACTTAATATCATTATTTTTCTTTTTACCTTTTTTAATAACTTTGAATTTTATACCTAAAAACTCCGAATAGTTTTTCCTAAGTTTTACAATCTTAGATTTTTCGGGGCTTATCTCTAAATCTAACCGTTCTTTTAGCCATTGTTTGGTTGCTTCAAATATTTTTTCAGCTGATTGATAATCTCGACAAAATAATTTAAAATCATCAGCATATCTAACAATATGAATCTCTTTGAGATTTGTTTTCTTTAAGGCGACATTTTTTTTGTCTGAATTTGAATATTGATGATTTGTTGGTATATTTTGCCATTGACTAGCTATCCAATGATCTAATTCGTTTAAATTTATATTTGCAAGTAAGGGGCTTAAAATTCCCCCTTGTGGGGTTCCTTTTGTTGGTATTCCTATGCCTTCAATCTCCGCTTTTAACATTTTTGAAATTATCGATATCAGAGTTTTATCTCTAATGCCCATATTCCATAATTGCTTTAATAATTTACCGTGATTAATATTATCAAAGAAACCTTTTATATCAATATCAACCACATAATGTAGATTATTCTTCTGTGCCAGAAAGTAGGCTCTTGCCATTGCCTCGTCTGCCCCTCTTAGTGGTCTGAACCCGTAAGAGTGTCGATAAAATTTGGCTTCTGCAATAGGTTCTAAAATCTGTTTTATGGACTGTTGAATTATTCTATCTTCGATTGTTGGTATTCCCAATGGTCTCGTTTTGCCATTTGGTTTTGGAATCTCTACCCGTCTCACTTTATTAGGAATAAAATTTTCAAATCTTTTAACTATTTTATTATATAACGACTCATTATCTAATTCGCTTATATCTTCAATAGTTAAGCCATCGATTCCCGCTGTCTTACTTCCGATATTCCCTTTGATATTTCTATATGCTAAATTAATATTATTTTTATCTAATATTAACTCCATTAGTTCATAAAAATTTTCATTTCTTAGACTACTTTCATATAGTTCATCAGTTATGTCTTCTTGATTGTAATATTCGTTATTTCTTAATTTTACTCGTTTTTGTTTTCGACTTCTCAATGTCGGCTTCACTCCTATTTCTAGAATTTCGCCTCTCTTAGTCTTACTCGAACCATCGATTCAATTTATAATTATGATTTTATAGAACTTGACTAAAGCCCTTTGCTCCAAATCTCATTACAAGATTTATCTTCACTAATGGCTTCGCTTTCATTGCAGTTAATAGCTTTATGTCTTATAGCTAACTACTTCCTTGACCGTTAAGTCTCCATATCTGCAACTTTCTTCGTTCCGATATTCTTATCTTTACATATTTTGTTAGATGTTTCCCATCAGCCTACAATCTTGATAATGCCTATAACACTATAAGGTATTTCATAAAACCTATTTTTACTTTACCTCAATTGTCCTTTATTAAAGGATAAACCTTTCGATTTATTAATCATTTAGACTGTTGAATTCGGAAATTTGTCCGTTACTTTTGGTAACATACTCATCATAAAAATTTTATAGAGCCCCGATCTATATGTTAGTCGCCTCCCTCGAGGTCGCATTTCCTTTGTATTTCTACAATTAGGCTAACACCACAACCGACTTTACCGAGCTTTAAACGATTAGAATTTAACGATTCTTATCGCTTATCGGAGTCTCAGGCTTACCGTTTCGAGTCGTTACTCTCTCATTCCAGTAATCAAAATATCAGTTAATTTATACTGTTTTGATTTAAGTATAAATCAGATAGATTTTATCGTCTATCTAACGAATCGCACAGGTTTTTAATTTTACCTCCAAGACTTTGTTCGCTAATTTCGATTGAGTTTCTCAAATCTACTAAGCGATTGAACAGATTTTGAGCTTGAAAATTTTTAAAACCTTCAAACTCTTCTCTTAACTCATTATCTTCTATTGTTAATTGAAGTTGCACATTTTTAGCCATTATATAGTCCTTTATTATTTTGTTAATGTTTGTATAGTTATTTTGAAATTTTTTAACAAGTAATTTAATTGTTCTTCATTGTCTTTATTTAAAATTACATTTTCTTTTAAAAGAGCAAATTCTTTTTCAAAATCTATCTGTTTTTCGCCAAGTTTAATTGTATCTATATCAATTAAAGATAAATATACAATATCAGCAAGAGGTTCAAGAAAAGTAGCTCTAACTCTACCTTGTTCTGTATAAAACATAGGTGATACATTTTTGTTTGGATGTATAACCTCATCTTTAAATATTGTGCTTAAAGATGAGGTAATTGTTGCAAATTGGTCAAGTTTAAAATCAGATAAGCTCTTATTTTTACTATTTAACAATTTATCTCTAACCCAAGCTGTATTTTTATTTAAAACAACTTTTTTATCGATAAAAGATAACATTGTTTTCAAAACTTCAAGAGCGATTGAACCACTTCTATCTTTTTCTTGAAAGTTGAAAGAGCCATCTTTTTTATATTTTGTTTGATGTCCAAAAATATACCAGAATTGCGGAAACATAACAAATTTACCAGAATCACCTATTTTTGAATAAGTTTTAGCTGTTTTTGAGATTTCGCCATATTGAATTGCTAGTTCAAGTTCGCTTTCAGTAACAGGAATAGGTTGATAATTTAAATCTATAAATATTTCTGGAATAATATTTTGATTTTCAACAATTAATTGCATTACAGTAATTCGATAAGTTAATATAAACATTTTTAATGTTGGATTTAAATCTTTAAAATATAAGCCATTTAATAAATATCCGCTATCATCTTTATCAAATTTTAGAGAAAATTCATTTGATATAAATTTAATAATACTTATTACTCGTTGCTGACCATCAATTATTTCAAGATTTTGACCATCTGAACTACTATTTTTTAAATCTTTTTTAGTAATTACAATTGGAGGTAATATTTTGTTAAAAAGTATAGTCTCAATTACTTTTGAAGCTTTCTCATATTTGTTAGAACTATATAGATATTCTCGTTGATATTTTTCGATGACCACTTCACCTTTTTCATGTTTATCTCGTAATTCTCGAACACTAAAAGTTGTAGTTTCAACTGAAATTTTGCCTTTAGATTTTTTAAGTTCTAAAAACTCTTCTTGAACATTGCCAAACATATTTTTTCCTTATATTTTAATAAAATCTCTCTCAAAAATATATTTAAATATTATATGAGAGAGAGATAAATTTATCTATTAGTTAATATCTTGATTAACGATTTTATTAGCACCAATCCAAGGCATCATTTTTCGAAGTCTTGCTCCAGTTTGTTCAAGTGGATGTTGAGCAATATTTCGTCTTTCAGCAGTCATTCGTGGATAACCAGTCATACCTTCAAGAATGAAATCTTTTGCAAATTTACCATTTTGAATCTCTGTTAAGATATCTTTCATAGCTTTTTTAGAAACTTCACCAATAACTCGTGGACCAGAAACCATATCACCATATTCAGCTGTATTCGAAATTGAATATCGCATATTTGAAATACCACCTTCAAACATTAAATCAACGATTAATTTAAGTTCGTGAAGACATTCAAAATATGCCATTTCTTCAGGATAACCAGCTTCTGTAAGAGTTTCAAAACCTGCTTGAACAAGTGCTGTAACACCGCCACAAAGAACAGCTTGTTCGCCAAATAGATCAGTTTCTGTTTCATCTTTGAAAGTTGTTTCGATAATGCCAGTTCGACCACCACCAACAGCAGAAGCATAAGACATAGCTAATTCTCGAGTATTACCACTATAATCTTGATGAACTGCGATGATATCAGGAATTCCGCCACCACGAACAAATTCACTTCGAACTGTATGTCCAGGAGCTTTTGGAGCAATCATCATAACATTTATATTTTTAGCAGGATTAATTCGACCATAATGAATGTTAAAACCATGACCAAAAGCAATAGTTGAACCATCTTTTAAATTTGGAGCGATTTCATTTGTATAAACAGAAGCTTGAGTTTCGTCAGGTAATAAAATCATTACAACATCAGCTTCTTTAACAGCATTAGCAACAGGAAGAACTTTAAAGCCTTTTTTTTCAGCTTTTTGCCAAGAAGCACCACCTTGTTTTAAACCAACGATAACTTCAACTCCGCTATCTCGTAAATTTTCAGCATGAGCATGACCTTGAGAACCGAACCCAATCATTGCAACTTTTTTACTTTTAATTAAATCTAGATCACAATCTCGATCATAAAATACTTTTAGAGCCACTGTTTTTCCTATGTAATATATTAATTATTTATGAATTTTATCAAAAATTAGAGCTAATTAAACAATTCAAATATATTAATTAAATTTATGAAATTTAAAAATTGTAGTTATTATTAAGTTTTACCTCATCGGCAGAATTTAAATATAAATAGTAAATATGGTAAATATAAAATTTAATTTGTAAATTAAGTAAGATTTTTATTTTTATTATTTTGATGATGAGGTTAATATATCTCTCGCAGTTCTAAACTTTGAGAGATATATCTTGAAAAAAATTATATTTTAGTTTTTAACTAAAACTATAAGAAAATTTATTTAACTTCGCTCCAAACTTCTCGTTTCCAAAGAAGTGAAACAAATATCATAAAACCTAAAAATCCTAAAACATATGGAGCAATTGCTTCTCGTTCAGCTTTTTTAGAATCACCAATCTCTTCAAGATATTTAATAACTTGTTTTTGAGCAGATTCATTTAGACCAATTCGTAGCATAGCTGTTCCTTTAAGATGTTTTTGTGGATCATTAATAAATGTTTCAAGATAGTGTTCGCCTCGACTTCGAATTATCATCGATAAATCAGGAGGAGTTGAACCCATAACTTTTGTAACATCACTATCAGCTTTAACTTTGTCATATTTCATATTATGACATCGACCACAAGCATCAATAAAAACTTCTTTGTTAGTTAATTTAGTTGGAGCTATCGATTTAAAATAAGCAACCATAGAATGAATATCTTCATTAGACATCCAACTATAATCAGGCATTATATAAAATTTATTAACACCATCATATTTATGTTCTAATTTTCCAGCTTTTACAGGATGTTTAATAAAGTTAGCTAAATAATTAGATTCATAAATAAGTCCAGCAGTTGATAAATCAGGAGGAAAAACTCCATAATTATCAATAGCAGTCTGTTTATCAACTTGAGCAGAAATTCCCTCATTGTTAATACTATGACAACCGATACAATTTTGACTTGTTAGCTCTTTTCCTTTTGCAACATCACTATTAGTTGTTGTTGTGATAGCTTCTAAATCTTTAAATTGAAAATCAGCTGGTTCAACATGAGGATGAAAAATAGAATGAGCAAGAGGTTCAACACCCCAATAAGTTACAAGTGTAAAAAATGTGATTACACCAAATATTTTTAGTTCTTTCATTAGTGTTTGCCTCCTGTTGGTTTAATAGAAGAGGCTGTTTTTTCAGCTTCTTTCATTGTAACAATAGGTAAAGCTAAAAATAAAAGAATAAAAGCAATACTTGAATAAAAACCTACCCATGCATTTGTTCCAGTTGGTGGAAGTTTTCCATAAATTGTTAAAATAATTAAAATAACGATCATTATCCAGAACCAAGCATTAAAATATGGTCTTTGATTTGCTGGAGCAACTGTTGGACTTTTATCTAACCAAGGCATTAATGCAAAAATAATTTGAGCAAAACCAAAAGCAACTAGACCAATATCAGCAGCTTTTAATCCACCAATATCAAAGAAAAATCCTCGTAAAACTTCATAACTCCATAAGAAATACCATTCTGGATAAATATGAGCAGGTGTTTTTAAGCCATTTGCAGGATCAAAATTTACTGGATCCATTGCAAAATTAAAATGATAAAAAGTTAAATAGAAGAAAAAGAATAAAAATACACTTAAGACAAAAACATCTTTAGCCATAAATACTGGCCAAAATGGGATAACTTTAGAAACTTTTTTTCGTCCAGTTAAATATTTATTAGCTTCTTCTTCAAAGTCAATCTCTTCACCTTTTTGATTATTAACATGTGGAATTCTTAAAGTATAAAAATGAAATGCGATTCCGCCAAGAATAGCAATTGGAATTAAAAATACATGAAGCATAAAGAATCGTGTTAAAGTAGAATCAGCTACATAGAAATTTCCTCTGATCCAAACAACTAATTCATCACCAATTACAGGAATTCCGCCAAAAATATTAGTAATAACATAAGCAGCCCAATAACTCATTTGACCCCAAGGTAACATATAACCAGAAAATGCTTCAGCTGAAAATAATATAAGTAGTAACATACCACTTAGCCAAATCATTTCTCGACCTTTTTTATAAGAGCCATAATAGATACCAGTGAACATATGAATATAAATTATTAAAAATACGAGAGATGCTCCAACACCATGAATGTGTCTAAAGAGCCAACCGTAACCAACTTCTTGCATAATCGTATAATTTACACTATCAAATGCCATATCTACATCTGGTTTATAATACATTAGTAAAAATATACCTGAAATTATTAAAATTTTGAATGTGAATGCTAAAATCATACCCATTGCCCATAGGAAATTGATATCTTTTGGAATCCAATATTCAGTCATCATAACTTTAATAAAGCCTGTTGTGTTAAGTCGTTGATCGAACCATTCGCCAAGACTTCGTGCTTTTTCGAAATGTGCCATTTTTATCCTTAAGCCTGTGCTTTAGTGGTCATAGTTTTATATTCTGAACCTTCTTCGCCAAGAACAATAGAATTGCCTTGAATTGCAAAAGGAGGAATATCAAGAGGTCGTGGTGGAGGGCCAAAAGTCTGTTTTGCATGAGAATCATATTGACCGCCATGACAAGCACAGTGAAATATTTTTTCACCTTCTCGCCATTCTGGAATACAACCTAAATGTGTGCAAAGACCGATAACAACGGTGTATCTATTTTCACCAATAACTATATCTCTATTTTTATCTAATGCAATATCAGGAGTATGTTTTAGAAAAAATACAGGTTTGCCTCGCCATTTAACAATACTTAATTTTCCAGCTTCAAGTGGAGAAAGATCAACTGTTGTAAAACCAGCTGTTACAACACTTGGAAGAGGATCCCAAGTTCGCTTCATGGCATATAAAGAAGCTGCTGCTGCTATACCTGTAGTTCCAGCAAGAATCTTGCCCATAAAAGCTCTTCTGCTTATGTCAGCCATAATATTTGTGCCTTCCTTCTTTGGAATTAATTTTTTGAGAATTCGCATTTCCATATTTTATTTTGGATTTTTAGCTCGAGTTTATGCGAATAAGCTCTGAAGTTATATAATTTAATATCAAAAAATTAAATTTTAAATATCAAACTAATAATTTGAAGTCGAAAAACTTTAAATAAAATTAAGCGACTCTACGAAAATATATCAGTTTAACGAGATAAAAGTCAAGTAAGAAAATTAACAGTTTTGATAAATTTAAAGAGTAATCATTAGTTTATTAATAAAATTTATCTTAATCTTAAATTAGAACTATGTTAAAATAATTTTATTTAAACTCATTCTTTATGTTAATGGTAAAATAGAAATAATAAATTATTGGAGCTTCTAGTGGTTAATAAATCAGAGTTGGAAAAATATATAGCAAAAATTCCACCAAAACCTGACATTATTGTAAGAGTAATTGAACAAGTTGAAGCTGGAAATCTAAAAAAGGGGGCTGAAATAGCCAAAGAAGACCCTATTTTAGTTAAATATATGCAAAATCTTATAAATAAACCTATTTTTGGTTTTCGTAAAAAAGTTACAGATATTGTTCAGATTTTCGCTCTTTTTGGCATTGATCATGTTCATGAACTTTTGCATCACTATTTATTAACTCTAATATCTCCGAAAAAATGGAGAATATTCAAATTAAATGATAATAGTTTTAGAGAATTACAAGCCCAATTGAGTTTTTATTGGGATAGAATTTTAGAATTTGAAAATATTCATAATAGAGATATCGCTTTAGCTGTTTCACTTTTACCTTTATCAATAGTAATCTGTGATGAAATTTTTCATAATTTTAAAAGTGCAATTGAACTTTTAAAAGATACCTCATCAGTTGATTATGATTTTTTATTATATAAACTTACAGAAGTTAGATTAACTGAATTAAGTGCAAAAATAGGCGAATTTTGGGGTTTTCCAAAAATAGCTCTTGATATTTTAAGTGCTTCTTCTCCAAATCAAAATATAAACAATAAATTTCCAGAAAATATTAATAATTTAGGCAAATGGCTACATTTGACACTTTTTTATGTTTTAAGTAAACCGCTATTTATTAATAGTGATTTGAATAGTTTTATAAAATTTGATATAGATTATATAGAATCTATATATCAAGATTTTAGTGAATTATTTATGAATGAAGAAAATAAAGGTCAAAATTATTGAAACCCGTTGTTCATAAAAGAATATCAGCTTTTTATCCTCAAGGTTTTATAGATTCAAATAATGCCTATTATATAGTTACAGAAGATGATATAGCTTATAGTTTAGAACGAGAAGTTAGAATGATTCTTGTATCTTTAAAAAGAGTTGTCTTTTTTAATTTTAATGGCTTTTCGATTATTCTTGATAATTTAAAACGAGCTAGAGAACGATCTCCAATTATAACTATAGGTTTTTGCGATTATAATCAAATGCAATATGATACTATTCGTCGTTTTTTTGATAAAAAAATAGATTTTTCTCTATATAAAAGTTTTAAAATCGCTTCACTTTTTACAACTCCAAGTATAGGTGGTGAATCGATTCTCGTTTGGAATGAAAATTACGAACAACGAAATTTACAAAGTATTGAACTATTCGAACAAGGTTATAATCCAATTGTTGTTCATCGAAAATCTGATTTTTTAGAAAAATTAGGACACGAAGGACAATTTGATGATATTGTTCAAGATACTTTTATTGGTTCAGTTGGTATTGTTCCTTTTGCTAGAGTTAATGGTAGTTCAATTATTTATACTTTAACTGGTTATCTTGATGCTACAATTGATAACCAATTTGACTATGCTTATCATAATAAAGCTATTAGAACAGGTTTTAAACTTTTTATTTTTGATATGAAAAATATAGTTTCGATGAATATTAAAGTTGTAAGTTTCTTTAAAAAAATAGTAACAGATGCGAAACAATATGAAGGAAATATATGTATCGTTAATTTAGTTGATAGTGAAACAACTAAAAAAATAAAAGGTGAATTGGAAAAAATTGAAGTTAAATTTTTTGCAACTTTAGAAGAAATTATAAATAATAAAAAACTTATTGCTCAACTTGGTGGTATTTTAAAAGATGAAAATAAAGCGAATAAAAGTGTAACTAAAAAACTTATAAATCATTTGCCTAGTTTTATAAATGCCACTGTTTCAACTCTTGAAATGATGATCGGAGTTGATGCCGTGAAAACTGGAGCAATTAAACTTCAAGATTTAACCGTTGAAAATGGCGACAAAAAACTTGCAAGTTCTATCGGATTTTATGGTGACTTGGAGGGAGTAATAATTTTAATTTTTCCATTTCAGTTGGCGAAAAAAAGTTGTAGTATTATGCTTGGTGAAGATATAAATACACTTTCAGAAGTTCTCGATTCTTTAGCAGAATTGCTGAATGTTATCGGTGGTCGAGTTAAAATACATTTAGCTGAAAGTGATATTTCTATTTCAATTACTTTGCCTCGAACATATTCTTCAACTAATGATCTTTCCGAAGCTTTTACTATTAATCGCGGAATTCAGGTTAATCTTGATTTTAGTGGTGAAATTTTTACATTTTTCTTAACTAGATAATTAATATTTTGAATTTAAATAAATCTGATTTTCGTAAATATGCTCTTAAAAAATTAAAAACTCAGAAAAAAGCTTTTTATAGAAATAGCACTAATAAAATAATTAAAAAATTAAAAATTCTAATAGATAAATTAGCTCCTAAAAATATTTTATTATATTCTCCACTTAAATTTGAATCTAATATCAATGAAATTTTTAAAATAGCTTCTAAAAAAGATATTGATATTTTTGTTCCTTTTATAGAACCAGAAAAAGATAGTTTCAAAATGGTAAAATATCGATTACCCCTTAAAAAAAGTCTTTTTGGCACATTTGAAAGCGGGAATTCAACGAGAAAAATTGATATAGTAGATTTAGCAATTGTTCCTATTGTCGGAATTGACCGCAATGGCAAACGAATCGGCATGGGAAAAGGCATGTATGATCGTTTTTTCGCATCTCTTCGCAAAAGACCAATAATAATTTTTATTCAAAATTTAGAATGTCTTAGTCCAGTAACTATAACTGACCATTATGATATTCAAGCTGATTACTATATTACTCCTCGTGTCTCAATCAAAATCAAGGGAACTAATAATTATGTCATTAGAGATAAATTCAAATTATCTAATAATCGGAATAGCTGTTTTGATTCTATCAAACATTTTTACGATATTAATCACAAGGCTGATTCTTAGAAGTTCAAGTTTTGCTTTTATAAAAAATGCAAAAATTAAAGCTAAAGCAATAGAAAAAGATGCTGATTTTTTATTAAAAGATGCAAAAATTAGAGCTAAAGAATATGAATTTCAACATCGCCAAGAATTAGATAAAACTCTTTTAAGTCTTGAAAACGATTTAAAAGAACAAACTAAAAACTTAAAAATTGAAGAGTTCGAACTTCAAAACCAACAGAATATTTTAAAAAAATATCAAAACGAATATATAGAAAAAATTAGAGAAAGTGACAAAATACTTGAAAAAATAGGTGGTTTAACTATTGATGAAGCTCGAGAACTTATTATTAAAAGAGTTGAATCAGAAGAACAAACCCGTTTATCAAATATGATAAGAAAATATGAAGAAAGAGCTAGAAATGAATCTGAAAAAAATGCTCAATATATTTTAGCACTTGCTACAACTCGATTTGCTGGTGAATTTGGTGCTGAACGACTAGTTAATACGATTAAATTAGCAAGTGATGATATAAAAGGACGAATAATCGGTAAAGAGGGTCGAAATATAAAACGACTTGAATCTGTTCTCGGAGTTGATATTATTGTTGATGGAACTCCAAGATCGATAACTCTTTCGAGTTTTAATTTATATCGTCGTGCAATTGCTGTTAAAACTCTTGAAAAATTAATTGACGATGGACGAATTCAACCTGCTCGAATTGAAGAGATTCACGAACAAGTTACTCAAGAATTTGATCGCGATATTCAAAAAGAGGGTGAAGATGTTGTTCTTGAACTTGGTATTGGCATTGTTAATCTGGAATTGATAAAATTAATTGGAAAATTAAGATATAGAGCTAGTTATGGACAAAATACTCTTTCACATTCGATTGAAGTTGCATATTTAGCTGGAATGATGACAGCTGAAATTGGTGGAGATGAAATTCTTGCTCGACGAGCAGGACTTTTACACGATATTGGTAAAGCTTTAACTCATGATAGCGGTGGAAATCATGTTGAACTTGGTGTTGAGGTTTGCAGAAAATTTGGTGAAAGTGAAGTTGTAATTAATGCAATTTATGCTCATCACGAATATGAAATTGCCAAAACAGTTGAAGTTGCAACAGTTTGTGCTGCGGACAAACTTTCTGCTGGTCGTCCTGGAGCAAGAAGAGAAGTTCTTGAAAATTCGCTTAAACGAATACAAACAGTTGAAGATTTAGCAATAGAACATACTGGTGTTGAATCAGCTTATGCTGTAAATTCTGGTCGCGAATTGAGAGTAATCGTAAATGCTTCAATTTTATCAGATGATGATGCTTTGCAATTATCAAAAACACTTGCTAGAGAAATCGAAAATAAGATCGAAAAATTTCCTGGAGATATTGTTGTTAATGTTATTCGCGAAAAACGAATCAAAAGTGTAGCTAAAAGTTTATAAAAATAAATTATAATTTGATGAGGTCTGATTTAAAATAACCTCATCAAAAAATTAAATTTAAAACTAGACTCAAAACTCTATTATTTTTACTAGAAATTTTTAAGTTCAATTCTGATAGGATCGCAATAAATAAATTCAGAGGTAGATAAATGCCAAAAATTAATCGATATGTTGATATTGACACAGTTGAGCGAGAAGCTCGAAAAGATTATATTGACCGACATTCGCCATTTATTCATGTAAATAGTGAAGCAAAAAAAGGTCAAAAACTTGCAATTACTGTCAAAGTTGGAAATGCTTATTCTCATCCAGATGATTTTGATCACTATATTGCAAATATTACTCTTTATAATGGTGAAACTCTTCTTGCTAGAGCTGATTTTGTTCCTGGAACTCTTGGAAATGAAAAAAGTCAAGCTGAAGTTATTTTTAATATTATTCCTAAATCAAACAAATTGACCTTAGTCGCTCAAAGCTATTGTACAAAACATGGAGTATGGGAATCTGATCCTGTTGTTGTAGAAGTTTCTGAATAATTAAACTCTATGTATTCCCAAATTATTAAAAAATTTGGGAAACTAAACTAATATTTATATTTTGACTAATTTAACTCCAGAATCTATAAATTCTATTTCTTGTTCTTCTTGTTTATCAATTAATAAACTCCCTAATAATTTTAACCAAAAAAATATTACTCTAAAATGTTATAAATGTGGTTCAAATTTATCTATCAATAATAAATATAATACTTCAACTTCTTGGGCTTTATTAATATCAGCCATAATTTTATATATTCCCGCAAATCTATTACCAGTTATGAATGTTGTATCTTTTGGCAAAGGAGAAGCTTCGACAATTTTTGAAGGTGTCATTCATTTTGCTGAAATTGGTTCTTACGGTTTAGCATTAATAATTTTCTTCGCTAGTATTTTTATTCCAATTATTAAAATTATATTTTTAATAATACTTTTAATTAGTGTCGATTTCAAATATTGTTCAAATCTTCGTGCTAAAACTTCAATATATCGTTTTCTTGAATCAATTGGCAAATGGTCAATGGTTGATGTTTTTGTTGTAGCTCTATTGGTCGCCCTTGTTCAATTTGGTAATTTCGCTTTAATCGAAGTTGGTTCAGGAACATTATCTTTTTCAGCAGTCGTAATTTTGACAATGTTGGCAACAGCAAATTTTGATTCAAAATGGCTTTGGAAATCTTGCGAGTCTTAAAAAACATTAACTTAAATTTTTCTTAATTTTAATAATAAAATCTCAATTTCGTCGATTAAGTTAACTTTGCTGATTTCTTTTTTTTCAAGTTGTATTTGTTGCTACCGCATCTTCAGTTGTTTCTGGAGCAGTATTAGATAGAATATCTATTATATAAATACAAAGGTCAAAATTATGAGAAAAATAGAAGCAATTATTAAACCGTTCAAATTAGAAGATGTCAAAGATGGCTTAACAGAACTTGGTATTACAGGTATGACAATTATAGAAGTTAAAGGTTATGGTCGCCAACAAGGACACAGCGAACTTTATCGAGGAGCTGAATATGTTGTCGAATTTATTCCAAAAATTAAAATTGAAGTTGTTGTTTCTGCTGACGAAGTTGATAATGTAGTAAAAAGTATTGTAGAAAATGCTCGAACAGGCAAAATTGGTGATGGCAAAATTTTTGTATCTGATGTCAGTCGAGTTGTAAGAATTCGAACTGGGGAGGAGGACGAAGAGGCTATTTAAAAATTTAAACTTTTATTTATCTATCAAAAAAACTCTCCTGAAAACTCTGATCTTTTGATCAGAGTTAATCTTTTTATTCTAAATTTTCAAAATTTTATATATTTATTTACAGTTTAATTTAATTTAATTTAAAAAGTATTCAGAGCTTTTTAAAACACAGAATATATAAAAAATATGATTATTAAATTTCGTCAGCTACTTGAACATCATAAATAATGTCATCAAATGGATGTCGATACATTGGCATTTGCAATCGTTTTTCATCAAGAACATGTCCGATAAATCCAATTGTTCGTCCAGCAATAAAAAAAGCATTTAAAGTTCCACTTGAGATAAATTCGTTAATTTCTTCTTCGCTATAACCCAAAGCTCTCCACATATCAACCATTAGAATTCCAATTGTTCCATCAACATTTAAGATGAGGTTCTCTTTTTTAGATGTTGTTAATAATTCTATTTGAATAGCATAATCTAAAAGTGGAGTTTGTGGAAAATATTGCGATGCAAATTTTTTAAGACCTTCAACTCGTTTATCTGGATTTTTCAACGATTTAATTCTATGTCCAATTCCTGGAATAGGAATTCCCTGTTTTTTCATATATTCAAGAAATTCTTTTGGCGATAAATTATTATCAAAACCATATTTGAAATATTTTGCTGCATCATCAATTGCACCACCAAATCGAGGACCAATCGTTAATAAACCAGTAACAAGCGATTCTACGACACTTTTTCCTGCTCTAGCTGTAACTTTTGCATTGTGAGCTCCTGAAACCGCTGGACCGTGATCAGCAACTGTTTTAATAACTGTTTCGATAAAGTCTGTTGCCCATTTTGGATATCTTTTTTTGAACCATAAAAGCGAAATAACATCTCCGATTCCTTTTCCAGTTTCTGGAGTTGCAAGACTAGAAATAGGAAATCCAGCATAAGTTGCTTCATCGCCTCGATCATCAGAAATTGTGCAAACAAAATTCTTTTTCTTTTGAGATTTTGGTAATTCTCGAAGTTTTGGTTCAATAACTTCACTAATGACACCACTATTTTTTAAATTAGTATAAATTTCATTTATAATTTTAGGTAAATCATTAAAACTAGTTGGAACATAAATTCCAGCTTCAGCCATTGTTTTATTTTTAGAAACCGCAGTTTCACGATCAGCATTTGCACTTGCTCCAGCATGTCCAAATTGAACACCAGTTGAAAAATGTTGAGCTATCGTTCCGATACACCAACCAATAACAGGTTTTTTAATTAGACCATTTTTTACAGCATCAATAACTTTATATTCTTCAGTTCCGCCAACTTCACCTAATAAAACCAAATATTTAACTTGTGGATTTTGTTCCATTCTAAGCATATTTTCGATAAATACAGAACCAACAAATCGGTCGCCACCGATTGCAACACCTTCAGCAATGCCATCAGCATTAATCGAAATAATATTAGAAAGTTCATTAAATAGTCCTCCTGATCGTGTTACAAGACCGCAAGAACCTGCTCTATGAAGTTTAGAATTAATTATATTTTCGATAGTTCCACCAACATTTGCAATTTTAAAAGCTCCTGGAACAATTGCTCCAACTGTTGCAGGACCGATAACTGTAACATTTTTACTTCGAGCTGTTGCATTCATTTTTCGAGCAAGTCTTTCTGGAATTCCTTCAGCTGTAATCATAATTGAACTAAATCCACCTAATTCAAGAGCTTCCATCGTAACATCGTAAGCTGTTCTGAATGATGCGAAATTTAATAAAACATCAGCTTTTGGAAATTTTCTTTTGGCTTCAGCTGTATTTCTAAAAAGAGGAACCATTACCTCATCAGCACCAAAAAAGAATTTATCAAATTTATCAGTTGCAGTTGGAGAAACTATACAAGCAACAGATGGTTTTTCGCGACCTATAACATAGTCATAATCAAACATTCGTTGAATAGCACTCTGGTTATTATTCCAGAAAATTGCTTGTGTATCTCGTGTATATAACACATTTATGTTTATGCTCATATTTATATATATCCTTTAATATTTAGTTTAATTTAAAATCTCTTTTCTAATAAAAGATTTACTATCTTTCGAACTTGTGGAACAACTATAAAAATTGTCGGAAATGCAATAATAAAAGCTTTCCAATAGGCATTTAACCAAAAGGATAGAAATCCATCAACAAAACCGAGATTTATAAATGTAACTACAAAACTCATAAAGCTAAAGCCCGACATAAAGAGGGACATTAAAAATGAGAAGAGAACCATCTCATATTTTTTGTTGATCAAATCCTTATCCTTTATTAATTTATATTTTTCAGAGGGTCTTCACCAAAACGATTTGAGCCTTGAGTACCAGAAACAAAACCTATGATAAGTACAACAAATGGAACGAAAATCCAAATAGAACTCCAACCATTCCAATCAAAATCATGAAATCTCTTTATTGAACCAATAAATTCGATATATAAAAGCGGAAAAGCAACTAACCCAACTATTGGAAAAGCTTGAACCATTAATTCTAAAATAACATATATAGTTACTACTGGAATAATATATTTTAACCAATAGGTTTTTCTACAAATTCGCCCTTCAGCTGAAAAATATCCTGACATCTATTATTTCTCTAAAGCCATTCTCACGATATCAGTAACATGAGTTTCAGGACCATAAACTTCGATATATAAACCTAATTTACTTGCTGATGCTTTTATATCTTTGAGACCCTTTTCATAATTTGGTCCACCTCGTCGAACATAAATTTTAGTATTGTGTGTTTTCATTTTATCAGCATATTTTTCAAATGCTTGAATAATTCCTGTAAAAGTTTTTGCAACATCTGTAAAATTTGCAATAGCTCCACCAATAATTAAAATTTTGCCTCGAGGATCTTCATATCGAGTCATTAAATCAAGAACAGTTGAAGCATAAAATTTTGTCTCTTCTGTTGTTGGACCACCTGAATATTCTCCATAATTTGCAAGATCAGAAACACCAGACATATCAGCAATTGTGTCAGCATAAACAACTGAAGCACCGCCACCCGCGACCATTGTCCAGATTCGACCTTTTGGATTTAGAACAGTTAATTTAAGCGAAGCTCCAGATTTTGAATCAGCATCTTCAATTGCTTTAACTTCAGGAGATTTCTCTTCCATTCCGAAAGCCATTGGATATTCGATATTTCCCCAGTTTTCAGTCATTAAAAATCCTGCTGTATCATCAAGTTTTGCAACCATATCTAATAATTCGATTTGATTACCTTGCATAACAAAAGGATTTATTTCAAGATAAGCAAAATTCAATTCTCTATAAGCTCTGAAAAAACCAATTGCAAATTCGCCAAATCTAGCTTTTTCACTCTCAGCAATGCCATTAGGAATATTTTCGATTATTCTTCTAGCAATAGTTTCTTCATTATCTGTAATAGAAAAACGAACTTCTATAACTTTATCCCAATTTTCTTCAACTTCCATTCCACCTTCAGCTGACATAAATAAAACATCATCATCACCAACAACAGTAGCAGAGATATAATATTCTTCATTTTGTATATGTGGAACAAAAGGTTCAACAATAAAATGTGTTAAAAAATCTTCTTTTGGAGTTCCATTTGGAATATTTCCATGAAATGATGAATAAACTTGTTGTTTTGAAGCCATTTTGTCGTTAATCCAATTAACGGCTTTTTCAAGTTTTACATCACCAACTTTTTGATCTCTAAAAAGAACTAGACCATTTTTACCTCGTTTGCCGAAAAGCATGTCAGGTTTAGCAACAAGATTTTTTTGACTTAACCAGCTATTATTAACTGACAAATCCCTAAGAGCAGAGCTATTTTCTACTAATATAGTCTCATAACTATATGAAAAATTAGGAAAATATTTGCTCCAATGTCGATGCAGAATTGTTTTTGCATCAAATTCACGAATAGCCTTTTGCGCCATTTAGATTTTCCTCATATTTAATATTTTTAAAATTAGTCCATTTTAACTAAAGGATTGTAAATTTTTCACAATTTGAGAAATACTGCAATATAGTAGTTACTATTTTACACTTATATTTATTATTAGAAATATATATATTTCTAATTCAGTTATTCTGGATTGCTATTTATATTTTTTTAGGTATTGCCATTAAAATATATAGATCTCCATCTTTATTAATCCAACTATTTTCAACTGTTGCTTCTTTGATTAAATTTGTAGATTTTTGAATTATTAAATAAGTTCTATATGATCTATTATTTGCTGACAAATGTTGAAATTCACTTTCGACATGAACAGAAATATTTTCACTAAGAGATGCTCTTGCACTCATTTTTGCAATTTTCTCTTGTTGTTGAAAATTTATATTTTGTGGTGCAGAACCAACACCATATATATAATCAATATTTTCGCCTCGACCTAATTCAATCCATTTTGGCACTTTTTCAGATATATTAATATCGCTAGAAAATAAAATTGAACTTATAAATAAAAAATAAAAACTTTTCATTTAAAAATTTAATAATTCATCTGTATAAATCGAAAATCCAACAGCATTAAAATTATCTATTGCATATGATCCGCCACGAGCAAAAACTCTATTTTTATCAATAAATTTAAAAATTAAATCTCGATAATACTCCATTTGAGTGTAATATAGCGGTGCGACCTTTAAATTTTGATATTTAAAACTTTCACCCAAGAATATTAATTTTTCTAAATCTTCTTTTAAAAAATTTGGAGCTTTTGGTAATAAATTTTTAACCTCATCAATAGTTTCTAGATATAAAAGTTCTTTTAACCAATCTATATTTAATGATAAAATTTTCCTAATTTCTATATTTTTAAATATAGAAATTTCTAAATTTAATTCAAAAGCTATTTTTTTAGGAATTGCAATATTTGATAATTGCAGAGTTGGTGAAAAATTTAATTTTTCAAAAATAGCGATATTTATTTCTAAAATCTCTTTTAAATCAGAACTTCCAATATGTTCAGCTCCAATTTGATGTTGTTCAAATGAAGGATAACGATAAACTGGTTGAATATAAAACCAACGATTATTTTGAGAATTTCGTCCAATTCGTTTTAACATTAATTTTACGATATCAATCGTAGAATCTGCTCGTAAATTCATTGGATAATTTTCACGATTTGTTAAATGAATAAGTTTTTTAGAATCCATTGATTCTATTTGATTATATGAAAAAATTGGTGTAACCATCTCTTCAAAACTATTTTTATAAAAAATATTTGCTGAAATTTGTTCTATTTCTCGTTTCTTTTTTGCCAATTCACCAAAATATATTTTTCCACCTTCGGGAATTTCGTGATCTAAAATCAAATATATATCCTTTGCAATATAAAATATTTTAAAAATGAAATTCTACCAATTATTTATATATATTTGTTAAAATACTATTTGCTTTTTAGCTTTTTAATTTTAGGAGTATGAATATGTCAAGAACATATCTTTTTACATCTGAATCGGTAACAGAAGGTCATCCAGATAAAATGGCTGACCAAATCAGTGATGCGATTCTCGATGATTTAATCAGTAAAGATAAGAAAGCACGAGTTGCTTGTGAAACACTTTTATCAAATGGGTTTTGTGTTGTGGCAGGAGAATTAAAAACTCATGCATATGCTCCAATGCAAGATATCGTTCGAAAAGTTGTTAAAGAAATTGGTTATACAGATTCTGAATATGGCTTTGATTATAGAAGTGCCGCTGTTTTAAATGGTATAGGCGAACAATCTCCTGATATTAATCAAGGTGTCGATAGAGCTGATGGCGAAATTGGTGCTGGTGATCAAGGTTTAATGTTTGGTTATGCTTGTCGAGAGACTCCAACTTTAATGCCATTGCCAATATATTTATGTCATAGAATTACTGAAAAACTTGCCGAAGTTCGAAAAAATGGAACAATTCCATATTTAAGACCTGATGGCAAATCTCAAATTACTATTAAATATATTGATGAGGTTCCAGTTTCGATTGAGACAGTTGTTGTTTCAACTCAACATGATCCTGATGTTTCTCAAGCTCAAATTCGTGAAGATGTCATTCGTGAAGTTATTCTAAAAGTTTTACCTCTCGATATGATTTCACCAAATATAATTTATCATATAAATCCTACTGGTAAATTTGTTATCGGTGGTCCTCAAGGTGATGCTGGTTTAACTGGTCGAAAAATTATTGTTGATACTTATGGTGGAAGTTGTCCTCACGGTGGTGGTGCTTTTTCTGGTAAAGATCCAACAAAAGTTGATCGAAGTGCAGCATATATGGCTAGATATGTAGCTAAAAATATTGTTGCTTCTGGTATTGCAGATCGTGTAACTGTTCAATTAGCTTATGCCATAGGAGTTGTTGATCCAGTTTCTGTTAGTGTAAATACACATGGTACAAGTTATATTTCTGAAGAAAAAATCGTTGAAGCTGTGAGAAATGTATTTAAATTAACTCCAAAAGGAATTATAGAATCTCTTGATTTATTAAGACCAATTTATAGAAAAACTGCTTCTTATGGACATTTTGGTAGAGAACTTCCAGAATTTACTTGGGAGAAACGAGACAAAGCTGAAGCTTTAAGAACTTTTTTAGGTTTAAATTAAATTCTAAATATAAATGCCAGATATATTTATTTGGCATTTATATAATTTAAAAACTAGTCTCTCTTTTTTAAAAGATGATCTTCTAACATTATTTCGACGACATTTTTAAAAATTGGAACTGCCGATTGAGAAGCAAAATAGTTTTCGACAATATCAATAACTGTTACACCAATCGTATAATTTTGCTGTTCATCATTTGCAAAACCGAAAAATGATGAGTGATATCTTTTTACATATTTGCCACCTTCAGCAATATGAGCAGTTCCAGTTTTTCCACCAATTTCAAGACCAATAATATCTGCACCACTTCCAGTTCCAAGTTTAACAGTTTCGACTAAAATACTTTTCATTTTTCTAGCAGTTGAAATATCAATAATTTGACTATTTTCAATAGTTGTTGATTCGCGAGGAAAATTAGAAATTATATTTTCACCATTTTTTAAATATGCAACAACTTTTGGATCAACAATTTTCCCATCATTATTAAAAATATTATAAGCTCTCATCATTTGCATAAAATTAGCTGTCATACCGTAACCATATGAAGCGGTTGTTCTATATATATGTCTTTGAAGTTCTAATAATGGATTAATATTACCTACAACTTCTCGACCAATTTCCAAACCAGATTTTTTAGAAAAACCAAATTTTTGGAGACCATTATAAAAACTTAATGGATCAAAATCTTTAACGAGTTTAGCCATACCAATATTTGAACTATGAATAAGAATATCTTCAACTGGAACTAGTTTCATAGGATGTTCATCTGTTATTATTCTAGTTCCTATTTTATATTTTCCATTCTCGCAATCAATATATTGACCTCGCCAAATTAATTTTTCATCTAACATAATAGAAAAAATAATCGGTTTCATGACAGATCCAGGTTCAAAAGTATATTCGACAGCACTTACATTTAAATAACTCAAATCTTTCAAATTTTTTCGAGTAAAACGATTACTTGTGGCAAGAGCTAAAACATTTCCAGTATCACTTTCGATGACACTAACAATAACCTCTTTTGCTCTCAAATCTTTTCGATATTTAGATAAAATCGTTTCTATCTTTTTTTGCAAACTTAAATTTATATTTAAATGCAGATCATTGCCATCAATTCGCTCTTCTCTTTTTAAATCACTATCTAAAATAGTCATTCCTCTAGCATCTTTTGAACCGATAAAATAGCCATCTCGTTGAGGAGCTAAAAATTCTTCAAATTTTTTTTCTAAACCTTTTACACCTCTGACTCGACTATATTTGCCTTCATAAAATTCATCTGTATAACCTAATAAAGGGGTTAAAACATCTTCATATGGATAAGTTCGTTCAGCACCACTTTCATAAACAGATAAACCTACATATATATTTTCGCCATTATGTATTGTTCTACTAGTTATAATTTTAGTAGCTCTAAATTCTTCAGCAAGTTTTTTTAATCCCTGAAATTGTTGAAAAGATAAATTTTTAGCAAGAATTACATTTCCTCGTCTCGAACGAATTTTTTCTAAAATTTCACCTTGTTCGATTCCACTATAAATAGAAAACATTTTTGTAAAAATAGTTTCGTTTTCTTTTGGAAGATCTCGAGTATCAACACTTGCTGTATAAACTTTAGTTGTATAAGCCATTCGATAGCCATCTGATGTTATTATTCCACCTCGTTTTGCTTTATCTTTTTCTTTAATTTGAGTATTTGCCAAATCTCGTTTGCCAGTTGCAACATAAAAAAACCTGCCAAATAAAATAGTAACTAAAAGTGTAAAAACAGAAAAAATAATAATTACTTTTGTAGATTGTTGAAGTCCCATATATTATAAATATGCAAAAATCCAAATTAAAATGGATAAGCATATCCCCTTTCATGTAATAATTTATTGTAATAATTTTAATTATATCATAGGAAAAAACATAGAAGTTCCTTAATATTCAAAGAACTTCTAATATATTTTAAAAAGAAGAGTGTTTTTTATAATTAATTTATTTTATTCCAATAACTTTTTTCACTGCTATTTTTATATAAAATAGCAAGAGCTATCGATGAAATTATAATCATAACAATAGACATTATTTGACCCATTGTTACTTTTTCAAATAATATAAATCCAAGTTGAATATCAGGTTCTCGCCAAAGTTCAGCTATAAATCTAGCTATACCATAGCCTAAACCATATAACATAGCTAATTCTCCAGAAAGTTTAGATTTTGTTCGATACCAATATAAAAATAAGAATAAAACTAAACCTTCAAGAATAGCTTCATAAAGTTGTGAAGGATGTCTCATTGAATCATAAACTTTTATTCCCCAAGCTACATCAGTTTCACGACCAACAAGTTCTTGATTTAAGAAATTTCCAATTCTGCCAAAAATATAACCAATTGGAACAGAAATAGCAGATAAATCTAATAAAAATTTAAGACTAATATTATTTTTATTGGCAAAAAGAATTGAAGCTACGACAAAGCCAAATAAAGCTCCGTGATAACTCATTCCACTGATTCCGACAAATTGTCCGCCACTGAACGGATTAAAAATTTGCAACGGATTTGCCAAATAATATGCTGTATGATCGCTATAAAAAATAATATAGCCTAGTCTTGCACCTAAAATTACTCCGATTTCAACCCAGAAAAAATAGTCGTCAATAATTTCGCCTGAAATTGGCAAATTATCTTTTTTGACGATCCATTTTGCGAAAAAATAGGCTGAAACAAGAGCTAAAACATACATAATTCCATACCAATGAATTTTTATACTAAAAATTTCAAAGGCAACTGGATTAAAATGTGAATATATATTTTGCCAAAATTCTATCAAAAATATCTCCATTAAAAAATAAAAACTATTAAATTATTTGAAATTTTTCGATAGTTGCCATATCGTAATCGATTATTCCATTTTTATGTAACTTTAATAAAATTTCTTTATCACAAGTTACATCGTCAGGCCATTCACGATTTAAATCATCAATATCTCTTAATTTATTAGTTCCATCGACAACATAAAAATTCTGTTCTATATATAAATCTCGTTGAGCATCAAAATTATTTGCAACTCGCCACAAAATCATATAAATATTATTTACATTATTTCCAAAATTATCAACTATAATTATAATTCTTGAAAAAGCTTTTAAAATTGCAAAATATTTCAATTTTGTTTGTAAAGAATTACGATTTTTATCAACTGTGATTATGGTTATTGGATTTTGAGTATCTTTAAAATATTGTTTTAAATCAAAAATTTGAACATCTTTAGAGTTAAAAATATTTATAGCTTTTGTTAATAATATATCATCGGTTAATATTTCAAGTTTATTTAATTTGACCTCATCAAAACTTGTTGCATCAATTCCGAGTTTTCCACCCAAAAGAGCATTTGGCGATGAATGATCAAGAGCATCAAGAGTTCCTATAGAAATCATAATATTTTTATAAGTTAATCGATTTAATATATGTCTTGTTATTGCTGGATAATCTTTTAAATCTGGGCTATTTTCACCAACAAAAATAGCATTTTTCACAAAACTCATTTGACCAACACCCCAAAAAGTGTGCATAAATTGTTGAGGATGTCCCAAATATCGAACTCTCATTTTGCCGAGAATTAAATTATGAAAAACACCATTTTCAGGCATTGCATAATCGATGAGGTCAGGGGCGGTTGTGCGAAGCAATGGTAAAAAAACTCGTTCAGTTGCCCAACCCATATATTTATCCTCTAAAGGTGGTTTGCCAACAACAGTTGCATAATAAATAGGTTTATTTTTTTTTATATAAATATTCGTAACTTCTAATATTGGATACTCTTCTGGCAAAGTATAATAACCTGTATGATCGCCAAAAGGACCTTCAATTCGAGATTTTAATGGATCAACAAAACCTTCAATTACAATATCTAAATCAGCAGGAACATAATTTGAGTTTGAATTAATTAATTTAGCATTATAATTCTTAATAAAACCATAAAGTAGCATTTCATTTATACCATGTGGTAATGGAGCTGTTGCTACCCAAGTATAAAGCGGATCTCCACCAATTCCAATTGACACAGGCATTTTTATACCTAATTTTTTATATTCTTGAAAAAAAATATTTGTATCTTTATGAATTTGCCAATGCATTCCAAGAGTTTTGCCATCAAAAACTTGAAGTCGATACATTCCAACATTGGAAACCGAACCATCAGGCGAATGAGCATAAGTTTGTCCCATCGTGATAAACTTTCCACCGTCGCCACTCCAAGTTTTTAAAATTGGTAAATCAGTTAAATGTCCATCAAAACGAACATGAGTATCGCTGATATTTTTCGATTGTCTGTTTGGCAAAACATTTTTTAATTTAAAAATATCTTTTAAAAATTCAAGTTTTCCTATAAATGATGTTGGTGGTTTTAATTTAATAAATTTTTCAATTTCATTTGCAACACTTTCAACAGTGCGACCAAAAAAATCTTCAGTTATTTTATATGAACTAAATAAATTCATCAAAACTGGTATATCGAAATTTTTACCTGCTAATCTATCAACAGGTTTATTAAAAAGCAAAACTTTAGGTTCTGCTTTTTTAATTTCTAAATATGCAATATGAGGAATTTCCAGATTTATATCAAGTTCAACATCAATTTCACGAAGATAATTTTTTGTTCTAAGAAACTCTATTAAATCCCCAGATATTTTCATATTTTTAATCGTTTGTATGAATAGGCATTAAAATTAATTTATAAGAGCCATCAATAATCATTGACGGTCTCATATCTTCTTGACGAAAGCACCAAACAAAAGCTTCGCTTGAAACATTTAAAAATGTATTCAACAAGCTTAAATTTAGCCCGAATCTTAACTCTTTTCTTAAATTATTTTCACCTAATTCAATTGAACCTCGCCCACCAACTAAATTAGTATCAAATGCCATTGATTCAAAAATAATCTCATTTGGGTTTATAGTTACTCTCGCTTCGTTTCCACCTGCCATTGTTATCGCTATCGTTTCGCTAACTTCGTTTCTGTTCATTGGCACTTGAAAATCTAAATCTCCATATGGTATTAAAGTTTCATATTTAGGATAAATCGCATTGATAAATCTTACATAAAACAGCATATTCGCATTGCTGATTAAGAGCATATCCTCTTTAAAGTGCATTGTAATGCTTCCACTGAAAAGCTTTGGAATCTCAAGTAACATTGCTTTATGTAAAATCACTTTAATCTCATTACCTCTATAATCAATTTTTTCATCAATTAAAGATAGTCTTTTTAAATCAGTGCCTACGAAACGAATTGAATTATCTTTTACATGAATCAATCCACCTGAAATTTCTAATTTCGAACTATTTTCATCAATTGTTGATGTAATTTTCGCGATAGCATTTTTAAGCATTACACTGTTAAATTCTATCTGCTTAGCTTGTCCATCAAATTCTGGGAACTTGTAAGCTCCTGAAATATCTCCAAGCTTAACTTTTACTTGACTCTTTTTTTGTTTTATATAAACATATTCGTCATCGCTAATAAAAGTTATCAAGTCTTTTTTGAAAGGTTTATAAGCTGTTTGAAATTTACTCCATTCAACAAAAAACCTCCCCTCCTCTTGAATATCCATTAATGAATCATTAATTCGTAGTCCGTATTGAACAGCATCAGCTGTTATTGTCAATAAACTATTTTGAGCTTCAATTACGATATAACCCTTAAATGTATCTTTGTCTTTTTTATCTGGAAATGAAGCAATTTTGCTTAATAAATTGTCTAATTGTATTTTATGAATATTAAATTTCATTTTTTACCCTTTTTATATTTTATTTTTATGTGTATTGTTGAGCGAAACTTACTAATATTTGTCTATTTTTTTCAGATAGCAGTTCATTTTTCATATCTAATTCTATACCTAGTTTTTTTAAACTATTTAAAACCCTAGATAGATGTTCTGGAGTCATATTTAATTGAGAAGCTATATCTTTTTTCTTTGAATTTTTGAATTCTTGCCAATTTTCTAAGATATATTTTGCGACTCGTTCTTCACTAGAAAGCATAGCAATATTTTCAATTTTTAAATCTAGGATTTTAACTTTATTACTTATAGATTCAATACATTTATATAAAATTGATGGATACTTTTCACTAATTCTACGAAAATTTTGTCGCGAAAAACTTAAAATAGAGGCATGTTCGCTTTCGACAACAGCAGTAGCTGGATATTCAATTTCTTGAAAAAATGGCATGTCTGCAATACTTGTTCCACTTTCTACAAATCTATGAATAGTTATCTCTTTAAGTTTTAAATTAGTTTTATAAATTTTAATTTCACCAGACAATAAAATATAAAAATGTTCTGCTTTATCTCCCTGATAAAATAAAAAATTACCTGAATTTAGAGTTAAAATTTTGGCATTATTATAAATATAATTTATATCACTATCAGAAAGATTTTGAAAAAAATTGTTCGTTTTGAGACTCATAATTTTTGTTTGCGGAGATCTCCATTGTATTTTATTTTTTCAGCTGAAATATCAGCTTCTAAAACTGCTGGAACAATTGGAGATTGTTCAAACTCATTTCGAGCCTGTTGAAGTTCATCTTCGCTATATGAATAGTGCATATCAGCCGTAATAACACCTTCAATTTGAGTTAAAGCTTCTAATTTTTTCATCTCTTCGTCAATATTTTTGCCTTCAATTACAACTACAATTCTACCAAATTCATCATGTGTATAAACATCACTTAATCCACTTGTTTCAAGTCTTGCAAAAACTTCTTTAACATTTTCAGCTTTTGTTTGAACTAAAATTCCAGAAATATTCATTTATTTATACTCCATTTTAAGATTATTTTATCTTCACTAGAAGCAAATATTGTATCGTTATCTATAAATTCAATTTTATTTGGAGTTGATTCAAGACCACTAAGAGTAGTAATAATTTCACCTGAATTTATATCGAAAATTTTTATTAAATTATCTTCTCCAAACGAGAAAGCACCATATTTTTCATTAGGAGAAATAGCAACAGAATATATTAAAAACGGAGTATTAATAAAATAATTTCTATTTTTTGAATATACAGCTAATTTTCTATCTTGACCTCCTCCAATAACTATATCATTTTTTATACAAACTTGATAAACATTATCTTGATTTAAACCTGAAAGAGTTTTAATAATATTGCCACTTATCGAATCAACAATTATAATTTCACCAGATTCAAAAGAGATTGCAGAAATTTTTTTATTAGTATCAATTGCAATATCTGAAAGTGTTGAACTAGAAAGAGATTTTCTATAAATCTCTTTATTTTTTTCAAGATTAAAAAGAACTATTTCACCACCAATATTTCCAAAAAATATATTTTTACTATCTATAAATCTAGCCTCTTTTATTGGTTCTTTACTAGAATAAATTTTAATTGGCTTTAAGTCTGAAATATTGGCTAAAAGAATATTTCTTAAACCATTATCTGATTCTACAACAATTAAAATTTTATTGTTAAAAATATCAACTGAATATATTTTTGGTTCAACTGAATTTATATAAAAATTTGATATTTTGGGTAAATTTATAAATTCTACTTTTTCTTCTTGATTATTTATATTTAATGTTTGAATTGAGATTTGACCATTATTATCAGCGATATAAATTTTATTTTTAAAAATTATAAAATCATTAATACTATTTTGGTTTGTAATTTTTAAAATTGGATTTATATTATCGTTACCGTATAAAAAATTTATAGATAAATTAATAGCTAAAGTTAAAGAGAGGGAAAAAAGTTGTGATTCTTTTAGAAAATTATTTATCATTAGTTATTTTAACCGATCTATTTTTTAATAATTATTAATTGCGAGTTTTTAACTCGGGATATCTTCAAAAGCACTTTGAATTTAAATTTATTTCTTGGTTTTCGATAATCAATTTCTTTTGATTTAATATTTATTAAAATCTAAATCCCTGTAAAAACAGGAATCTAAATTTTAACATAAATGAAATCTAATTTATCAGTTTTGATTTATAGTCTCTTTGTTTGGATTTCCACCAAATTTTAGAATTGCACTTCCCCAAGTTAAACCGCCACCAAAAGCATCTAATAGAACAAGATCGCCACTATTTAAGCCACCTTTTTCCCATAGATCATTCATTGCCATTGGAATAGAAGCTGAAGAAGTATTACCATATTTATGAACAGTTAAAATAACTTGATCATCTCTTAACGATAATGCATCACCAACAGCTTTAATAATTCTATAATTTGCTTGATGAGGTATAAAATGTTTTATATCTTCTGATTTAATTTTATTTTTTTTAAGAATATCGATAACATCTTTTGTTAAAGTTTTGACAGCTACTTTAAAAGTTGCATTGCCTTGCATTTTCATAAAATGTCTTCGATTTTCAATAGTAGTTATAGAACAAGGTTCAGCCGAACCGCCACCAGGAGTAATTAAATAGTCAGAATAAGAGCCATCAGCTCCAGTGTGAATATCTATAATTGCTTTTTCAGGATCTTCTGTTCTACTAATAACAGCTGCACCTGCACCGTCACCAAATAAAATACAAGTGCCTCTATCTGTATAATCTATAATTGTGCTTAATTTTTCAGCACCAATTATTAATACATTTTTATAAGCTCCAGATTCAATAAAAGATTTTGCAATATTTAGTGCATAAATAAAGCCTGTACAAGCTGCACTAATATCAAATGAAGTTATAGGATTTAATTTAAGTTTATGAGCTATTAAATTTGCAGTTGAAGGCATACAAAAGTGATCTGGCGAAATAGTTGCACAAATAAGAACATCAATATCTTTAGGATCAAGTCCAGATCGTTCAATTGCTTGACGACCAGCTTTTACACCAAGATCGCTTGTTACCTCATCACTATCAGCTATATGTCTCTCTTTTATGCCAGTTCGTTGAACTATCCATTCATCATTAGTATCAACAATTTTTTCAAGATCACTGTTAGTTAATACTTTTGCAGGTATATATGCACCTATCGATTTAAAAGAGGCATACACTAGTTTTATCCTATATTTTCAGTAGTTTTTGTTTTTAATTGAAGTTCTATATCTGATTCGATATTTGCATTAACATATGCAATCGCTTGAAAAATAGAATTTTTCATAGCTTTTGCATTACTTTTGCCATGACTAATAATTACACATGATTTTAAACCCAAAAGTGGTGCGCCACCATATTCTGCATAATCTATCTCTTTTCGAAGCAATCTAAAAACTTTTTTCATTAATAGAGCTCCAGCAATAGCAATAGGAGATTTTTTAATTTTCTTTTTAATAAAATAATTTATAGTTTCAGCTACACCTTCACTTGTTTTTAAAACTAGATTTCCAACAAAGCCATCACAAACTATAACATCAACAGAGCCATCAAAAATATTATTACCTTCTACATTTCCTTTAAAAGATGATAATTTTTTTAATAATTTAAAACTCTCTTTAGTTTGTTCATTTCCTTTTGAATCTTCTTCACCATTTGATAATAAACCAATTCTTGGTATATCTATTTTTAAAATTTTTCTAGCATAAGCTTCACCCATAACACCAAATTGAAAAAGATGTTCAGGTTTGCAATCGACATTAGCACCAACATCAAGAACAACAGATCTTTTACCGTCTTGAGTTGGCATAAGTGCAACAATTGCGGGACGACTAACATTTTGAAGTCTGCCGATTCGCAAAGTTGCAAGAGACATTGTAGAACCACTATGACCAGCAGAAACAATAGCTTGAGCTTTTCCATCTTTAACGAGTTCGACAGCTTTATAAATAGAACTTTCTCGTCGTTTAAAGACATCAGTAGCAGAATCACTCATTAAAATTACATCAGATGCATCAATAATAGTAATTCGATTTGATAACCCTTTTGGCAAATTTAATAAATATTTTTCTATTTCATCTCGTTTGCCAACAAGAGAGAGTATAAAATCTTCTCTCTCTGATAGAGCCTGGATTGCACCAGTTACAATGGGTTCAGAACCATAATCCCCACCCATTGCATCAAGGGCTATATTAATCATTGAGTCTGCTATATTCTCCATTGCCATTCATTCTATGAGGCATTCTCCACTCACCATTTTCTTTATCTTTAATTGGTTTTGCAAGAGTAATTTTATAATGTGTGCTTCTTTTTAAACCTCGAGTTTTACTCAATCTTCGCTTAGGTACTGCCATTTTCTTAACTTCCTAATATTTAAATTTTAATTTTTATAATTATTTTCATCATTTTCATTATTATGATCAGTTAAATTATTGCAATCATTACATTTATAATAATCACTTTTAATAAGTTCAATTTCACTGATTAAAATTTCATCTAAATCAATATTGCCATTTAACATTTCATAAATATCAAATTCTTCATCAAAACCATTAAAGATACCATTATTTATTAATAATTCTATTTTTTCATCTATATTAGAAATAATATTTTTACCACAAATACTACAATGTGTATCTAATTGACCTTTAAATTTTAATTCACAATGAACTAGATTTCCACCAGTTTTTGGTTTAAATTTAAAATTTGAAAGAATTTGATCATTGCCGTTTTTAAACTCAAGAGGATATTTTGCATCTTTTGAGACTTTAGTAAATGGTATCTTCATTTAATTAACAGTTTTATAAATATATCTTAAAGAATTTCTCGTTTACTAAAAAAGAAAGCAATCTCTTTTTTTGCATTCTCATCAGAATCTGAACCATGAACAGCATTAGCTTCAATACTTTCAGCAAAATCTGCTCGAATAGTTCCAGCTACTGCATTTTTTGGATCAGTTGCTCCCATAATTATTCGATTCTCAATAACAGCATTTTCGCCTTCAAGAACCATAGCAACAACGGGACCACTGCTCATATATTTAACTAAATCTTTAAAAAAGCCTCGTTCTTTATGAACAGCATAAAATGCTTCAACATCAGCAGTTGATAACTGAATTTTTTTCATTCCTGCTATTCGTAATCCACGACTTTCAAATCTATCTACTATTTTGCCTATCACACCTTTTGCAACTGCATCAGGTTTAACAATTGATAAAGTTTGTTCTATTCCCAAAGATATTTCCTTTACATAAAAATTAGCAAAATTATATCAAAACGATCAATCTTTTTTGCCAAATAGGTCTCTATTTTTACTTTTAAACAATTTTGCCCTATCTATTTTGTGATTATTTTCAATATTTTGTTCATTTAATGCATTTTCTGTTTCAATAATTTTTCTAATATTTATATAATTATCAGCAAAATTAATTAAAATTGGATTTTTATCAATAAATATTTGGATAATATTTAATAAATCCATTGATACTTCACTTTCGCGAATATCTTTACCAGAACCAAAACCAGCTCGAAAAATTAAAATATTATTGGAAATAACTGAAGTTTCAAAACTATAACCTATCATATCAAATCGCATATAAACAGATTGATTATTTATAACTCCAGTTATTTCAGGACTCATTTTTACACCAGAACTTTTAACGATTATAGAAAAATAAACATTATTTTTTAATAAAATATTGATTATTTTTTCGATATGTTCTTCAGTTGAATTTATAAAATCTATATTTTCTGTAACATTAAAAGCCATAATTTTTAAGTCTCACAAGCTCCGCCAATATTTTTAGGAATTTCTCCATTATTTTTATCTAATTCTAAATTTTTAATTCCACTATCTATTTCATTTTCTTTTGCAATTTCAATACCATTATGAATAATAGAAAACTGAATTTTAGAAACACCACGAACAGTATTAATAGTTGAACAATAAGTTTCAAGAGTCGATAAAACCCATCTTCTTGCAATTAAATCTGAAGCATTAGAATTAAATTTATAGATAAGATGAATATTATTAAATTTCCGTGGAGGAACTTCATTTCGTTCAACTTCACCAATAATTTGAAGTTCAGAAATCGAATAATTACCATTTTTGGGAAGAACAATCATATCAGTAGCACTACAAGCGATTAAACCAGATAAAAAATATTCAACTGGTGATATTTCTGATGGTTTAATAATAAATTTACTTTTAGAAGTTTCAGAGACAAATTGCATATCTTCTGATGAATTGCCAGTTAAATGTGAAATTATAACTTTCAAATAAGTCCTTTTTATTTACATATTTATATTTTTAAGATCGTTATCATCAAGAACCTCATCTTCGTTATTTCGTCGATAAGGAATTCCTCGTTTATTTCGGAGAACAAATTCTAAAAGATTTCTGCTATAAACATTTTCTTCAGTTTCTAATAATTTGCGAGAATTTTCGAGTAAAGGCATATCACTTTTAAATAAATTAATATATGTTCTTTTGATAGAATCTATATCTTCTCGTTTAAATTTTCGTCTTAAACCAGTTAAATTTAAGCCTCGTAAATATGCTCGATTACCTTCAACTAAACAATAGGGAGGAATATCTTGAGCAACTGCTGAAGATCCGCCAATCATTACAAAGTCGCCAATTTTTACAAACTGATGTATAGGTGTTAAGCCTCCGATAACTGCAAAATCGCCAATATAAACATGTCCGCCAAGAGTTACATTATTAGCTAGAATAGTTCCATTACCAATAATACAATCATGGGCGATATGAACATAAGCCATAAATAAATTATCATCACCGATGATAGTTTTACCACCACCTCCAGCTGTTCCGGGATTAAACATAGTAAATTCTCGTATTTTATTACGATTTCCTATAATTAATTCAACAGATTCGCCTTTATATTTTAAATCTTGAGGTTTTGAACCAAGGACGGCATAAGAAAAAATCTCATTGTTCTCACCAATTTTTGTTTTGCCATAAATAGCAACACCTAAAGCAAGAGTAGTATTGTCTCCGATTTCAGCATCTTTTGAGACAAAACAGAATGGAGCTATAGAAACATTGTTACCAATTTTTGCTCCATTTTCAATAATAGCCAACGGGGAAATTTCGCTCATTCACACCTCTCGCTTATTTATCAACGATCATAGCTGTGAGTTCTGCTTCAGCAACAAGTTTTTCATTAACAATAGCCTTGCCATCTAAAACCCAAACTTTTCCACGATTTTTTATCACTGATATATGATATTCTAATTTATCACCTGGAGTTACAGGAGTTCTAAATTTAGCTTTATCAATACTCATAAAATATACAACTTTATTTTTAATATCTTCATGAGAAACAGCCTCCATACTTTTAAAAGCTAAAACTCCTCCAGCTTGAGCCATACCTTCAATAATCATAACTCCAGGATATATTGGATGTCCTGGAAAATGTCCTTGAAATATATGTTCTCCTATAGTTATATTTTTATAAGCACGAATACTTGCTTTGGGCACAATTTCTTCAACTCTATCGATTAATAAAAAAGGAAATCGATGAGGCAGAATTTTTTCTATCTCTTTTATTGTCATTTGATAGGTTGCCTTTCTAAAATATAGTCAATCATAAAAATTACGATTGCTTGTTTTTAACTTAATCTCTTGATTAAAATCGCAATAACCGTAAAATTATTGTTATGATTAAGGTTCAAGCTACCTTAGTTTAAATTTCAATAGTTTATTTAAATAAGAACTATAAAACTTCATTTTTACTACAATCTTGGTATTTGGATTTAAGTAAGTTAATTATATCAAATATATATTTAAAATATTAAGATTAAAAGAAAATTAATGTCTATTTTTGAATTATTCAATTAAAAAGTAAAAAATAAATTATGAAAGTTATATGTTAAAAAAATTATTTATTTGGAATATTTGTAGAAGGTTCTCCGCTAGAAGCGGAGAAAAAATGAAATTTGTTTTGAGTAGAAAAATTAAATTTTAATTATTTAATAACTTTAACTTCGATTCTTCTGTTTTTATCACTATTTTTATGACTACTATCAACAAAGTTTGATTCACCATGTCCAACAGCTGAAATTCTTGAAGCTTCAACACCTTGTTTTACAAGATACTGTTTAACTAAGTTTGCTCTTTGTTTTGAAAGTTGAAGATTTCTTTTGTCTTTACCCTGAGCATCTGTATATGAATTAATTTCAATACTTACTGATGGGTGAGCTTTTAAAACTTCAGCTAATTTGTTAAGAGCAGCTTTCTTTTTCTTAGTAAGTTCAACTTTACCAATTCTGATTTTGTCGTTTTTAACATCTTCAGCACCGTCAAGTTCTGATAATGCAACACTTGCTTCTTGAACAGATGTTTCAACATCAGAAACTGGTTCACTATTTGCAGCCATTCGAGCAGCTTCGTCAGCTTCAGCTTTTAATCGAGCAGCTTCTTCAGCAGCTTTTCTAGCTTCTTCTTCCGCAGCTTCTTCAGCAGCTTTTCTAGCTTCTTCTTCCGCAGCTTTTTTTTCTGCCTCAGCTTTTTCTTTAGCTATTTGTGCTTGTTTTGCAACTTCAGCAGCATCGATATCTGCTTTGTTAGAACAACCACTCATAAATAGGATAGCAAGAGCTGTTGCTATAAATGAAAAATTCTTGATCAACTGATCACTCCTAAATGAATTTTACAGTGCCGTTACCATGGATCATTTTACCTATCACATAGCCATCACTGTTTAATAGAATTTTATCAACATTTTCCTTAGAAACTAATAAGATCATTCCGACTCCCATATTGAAAGTTTTGAACATCTCATCTTCTTCGACATATTGACTCATGAACTCGAATATCGGCAATTTTTTAATTTTATGTTTCTCAATTTCAGCAGTTAAATTTTCTGAAAAAACTCTAGGTAAATTGCCTTCTATTCCTCCACCAGTAATATGTGCTAAAGCATTTATCTCATTTTTAAATTTTTTAAATTCTTTAACATAAATTCTAGTTGGTGTTAATAAAGTATCAATTAATTTAGAGTTTTCAAAGTTATCATCAAATTTCATATTTAGTTTATTGAAAAAAGTTTGCGAACTAATGAATAACCATTTGAATGAATTCCACTACTTGGTAAAGCGATAATAATATCATCAGCTTTTACAAAACTAGTTCGATCTATCTCATTTTTTTCAGCAATTCCAACTGAAAAACCAGCTAAATCAAAATCGCCATCATGATACATACTTGGCATTTCAGCAGTTTCACCACCAATTAAACTACATTCACCTTCAATACAGCCTTCAGCGATACCTTTTATAACTTCTTTTGCATTATTTACTTCAAGTTTTCCAGTAGCATAATAATCAAGAAAAAACATTGGAGTTGCAAAATTACAAATTAAATCATTAACACACATTGCAACTAAATCTTTACCAACTGTATCAAAACGATTTGAATCTATTGCTAGTTTTAATTTTGTTCCTACTCCATCAGTCGAAGCCAAAAGAACAGGTTCTTTATAACCAGTTGGAAGTGCATAAGCACCAGAATATGAACCAATTCCACCAAGAACATTTTTATTAAAAGTTTTTGTTACATACGGCTTTATTTGTTCTACTAAATTATCACCAGCATCGATATCAACACCAGCATCTTTATAACTTATTTTACTCAAGATATGCCTTTTTTAAAAATTTTACGAATATTATCAATTTTCATTCTTGTTTTTATAATGATTCTATTTTTTCATCTAAGTTTTAATAATCACCTCATCAAAACTTAAATTTTATTTAAAAAAATCATACTAAATATTCTTGATAAATATCAAAGCTATTTAAACTATGTTTTGTAAAAATATTAACAGTAGTAGATATATTTATTTATTAATATTTTTATTAAAATAGTTACTACTTAACTCTATAAAGAGACAAGAAAGAGGAAAGGTGGTTGATTTATGGATTCACCAAATCAGTTCTGGATTAGAGCTATACTCGTTTTTTTATCTATCATTGGTATTGTTATACTAGGAAGATATTTAATGCTTCCTGATAGTTGGGGACAATATGGCTATTACAGAGGTGCTTATGTTGATCAAGAAGCAAATAAGCCCTTAATTCATGGCACAAATCAATCTTGCATCTCTTGTCATAATGAAGTTGTTGAACTTCAAAATTATCATTCTCACAAAAATTTATCTTGTGAAACTTGTCATTCATCTATTAACACTCATATAGAAAATGGTAAAAAAATAGCTGATATGGATATTAAACAAGGTGAAAATCAAGTGAATTTATGTTTAAAATGTCATCAAAAAACTGTTGGACGACCTGAAAATTTTCCAATGATTGATCGTTTTGAACATCTTGATAAGCTTAAAGTTAAAAACACACATACTTGTGATCAATGTCATACTGTACATGCTCCATTGGAAAATATTGATCATGTTAAAAAATTAAGAATGCTAAAGGAGACTATTAATGAAAAATAATATAGAAATAAATCAGAATTTTATTGATAAAGATAGAAGAGGTTTTATTAAAAAAATCATTGATGGTTCTATTGGTGGCTCTTTAATGTTAATGATTCCAATGAAATCATCTCTTTTTGCTGAAGTTTTAAGTGAAGATAGTAATATAAAAAATTATATAAATCCTATGAACTTAAAAGCAAATTATTGTTTTATGGTTGATGTTTCTGCTTGTATAGGATGTGGTAGTTGTTGTGTTGCAGATAGACGAGAAAATGATGTTCCAGAAGGAAGTTATAGAACTTGGGTTGAAAGATATGTTATTGATCTATTAAATACAGTTCATGTTGATGCACCTTTTGGAGGCGAATTAGGTTATAGCAATATTCCATTGAATGAAACTATTAAAGAGGCTGACATTAAAGAGGCTTTTTTTGTTCCAAAACTTTGTAATATGTGCGAACAACCAAGTTGCACTCAAGTTTGTCCCGTCGCAGCGACATTTACAACTCCAGATGGATTTGTCGTCGTCGATACTGAACATTGTGTTGCTTGTGGCTATTGCATTCAAGCTTGTCCATATGGAGTTAGATTTATTAATGAGAAAACTCATACTGCTGATAAATGTACTTGGTGTTATCATCGTGTTAGAAAAGGCAAACTTCCTGCTTGTGTAAATGCTTGTCCAACTCATGCTAGAAAATTTGGTGATTTAAATGATCCAAATAGTGAAGTTGCAAAAATCTTTAATTCAAAAAATAGATTGACAGTATTAAAAGAACCTTTAGGAAATGAGCCTCAATTATATTATTTAAATTTACATGATGAGGTAATTTAACTTATGGAACATTTAGAATTATTATCGAGTTTTGTCTTTCCAAATGATACTCATGTTCATTGGAACATTATGATTGTCATATATCCATATATTACAGGTATAGTTGCTGGAGCTTTTATTGTTTCTGCTTTGGCTCATGTTTTTAAAGTAGAATCTCTTTATCCAATTGCAAAATTTTCTTTAATTTTTGCTTTGTCATGGTTATTGTTTGTAACAGCTCCGCTATTAAACCATTTAGGACACCCAGAACGAGCATTAAATATGCTTTTTACTCCAAATGTAGTTGGTCCATCAATGATGGCAGGTTTCGGCTATATATATATGTCATATTCTATTTTATTAATTTTTGAAATACTATTCGTATATAGATATGAAATGGTTTTATTAAAAGAGAATTCAATTGGTATAAAAAAAGTTATATATAATATATTAACTTTAGGAACTAACGATAAATCTGAAAAAGCTCCAGAAGTTGGTTCTATTCAAATGACTCAAGATTATGAGAAAAAAGGTGATAAACTAGTTTCTACTTCTAAAGAGAAAAAAGTTGTAAAAGTTATGTCTTGGGAAGAGCGAAGAGAAGGAATGAAACAAGTTTGTTCTTCTTGCCATTCAACTCATCATGTTGATAATTTTTATAAACAGTTTGATTCTTTAGTAAATACTTATAATGATAAATTTGCAAAACCAGGTTCTGAAATTGTTGCTCAACTTAAAAAAGATGGTATCTGGAAACAGACAGCTTTACATCAAGATGACATCGGTTATATCTGGTATGAAATTTGGCATCACGAAGGTCGAAGAGCTAGACACGGAGCTGCAATGCAAGCACCTGATTATACTCATTGGCACGGAATGTATGAAGTTGGACGACATTTTTATAATAAATTTTTACCAGGTGTTTTAAAACTCGCTGAAAAAGCTGAAAAAGATGGCATGGTTGGTATGAAAGCAAAATATGAAAAAGTTATTAATGATCTTTTAAGCAAACCAGAACATGAGTGGTTCAAAACAGGCGGAAATCCTGAACTTCTCAAAGCTATTGATGCTGAAAATAAACTTAGATATAAACAATAAGTTTCTTTATAATTAACTAAAGTTTCATTAAACCTCATCGTTATTATTTATATATAAAGCGATGAGGTTCTTTTCATAAATTCTACTAAAAACAAAACAACAACTAAAAATAAAAAGGCAGATAAAAATATGTTTAAAATAGCTTTAAGCTTTTATATAATTGGTGCTTCATATCTTTTCGGTGATCTCTTTGAAGATATCCAAAAATTAAATAAAGGCATTGACGGTTATATCATTGGTAAAAATTTGAATCCAATTCAAACTGAACTATTTAAGAAAAATAGTGTTCAGAGTGATAATCCAAATGTTGTCAAATTTATTGATGGCGAAAATTTATTAATTGCTCTTAATAAAACAAATTTAAAAGTTATTGCGATTAATAAACGATTTAATCAAATAGACTCTAATATCACTAAAAATTTAATAAGTAAATTAATATATGAACATAGTGATCCAACTGTTGAAGTTCATGAAAAAATAATATATTGGATTTTTGATAAAAATGGAAATAAATTAAATGAAACTGATATAAAAGAGTGGAAAGATTCATTAAAAGCGAATAATCAACAAACTTTGGTTGATGCTGTAAAAGGTATTGAAACGAATAATGCTAAAGCAAAAACTGACTTTAATCCATATTTAACTGTCAAATTAAGTTCTGACCAAATTCTAATTGAAAATAAATTCTACTTAAATAAAACTAGTGAATCTAATTTATCAAATATTTATATATTAATCTCATCTTCTCAATTAATTAACGAAACTGTTAAAAAATAAAACTTCTTAAATATATTCCTGTGTTAAATTAAATACAGGAATATAGCTATTTCCATTTTTTTGAATTAAAAATATATACTGATAAAATTGCAACTGTTCCACCAATTATCGACCAGATTTCTATAATTTCATTAAATGCTAAATATGAGCCAATAATTGAACTTAATGGTACTAAAAATATAAAAGAACTTGATTTTACAGAACCAATTTTACTTACTGCAAAAAAATATGCTGTTGTTCCAAAGCCTCCAGCAACTCCAGCCATAAATATTAAATTTAAATAAAATATATAATCTTTTTCAAATATTAAAAGTAGTGATGAGATTGTGCAAAATGGCAAAACTATTAAAGCACCAATTAAGCTCATATAAAATGTAAAACTTCCAGCCGATGAAAATTGTGATGCTTTTTGTGAAGATAAAGTTACAAATGCAAAACCTATCGAATTAAATATAAAATATAAATTTCCACTGTCTATAATTTTATTTATATCTAATTTCCAAAACTGAAAAATTATCATTGCTCCAAAACTACCTAATAAAAGAGCAAAAACTTCAAATTTATTATAATTTAATCCGAAAAAAATCATAGCAATTATAAAACTAAATATTGGCGAAGTTGCATTAAAAATAATGCTTCCTAAACCTGCATAACCAATTTCAAGTCCTGAAAAATTTGCTATTTGAGAAAGTCCCATAAAAACTCCGCCACTTATTAGCCAAATTAGAGAATCTTTAGGAACTTTTATAGAACTATTACCAAATATTAAAATCGTAATATATGCAAAAAGTGCAGTTATAATAAATCTCCAAAATGTTAATTCCATTAATGGCATATTCATAGATATATATTTTGCACTAACCCAACTAAAACCCCATAATATCGTTACGATAATTATTATAAAAATTAAATTTTTATTTGATGCAAAAATGGTCATATTTTTATAAGTTTAAAAAATTTCACAGAATTTAAATTAGTCCAAAATATATTTTTAGTTAGTTATTTATTTGTAGAATTGCAATGAGCATCTTTATTATGTACATTTAATAAATAAATTGATAAAACTATAATTAAGATTGAAGTTGAAATAGTTAAAATAGTATAATTATCCATAATTTTTACATCGATAGTTAATACTCTAGCTAAAGCAGTAATTGCCACATAAAGTAAAAAATGAACAGGTAATTTATGAGTTTTAAAATAAATACCAATCATTGCACCAATTTCAAGATAAATAAAAAGCAATAAAATATCTTTTAGAGTTACTTTATCTCGTAACATATGAAGAAAATTTTCACCAGCCATATAAACAACAGCTGAAAATAGAACAAAAAGTCCGATGAGGTGAAACCAATCGATTAAAATTTTGCCAATATGTTCAACTCTTTCGATATATCGAATTTGAATATTATTCTCCTGTGGAATAGATTGATCTATACTCTTCATAACTACCTTTAAAATCTATAATTTTGCCATTTGGTTTAATTTCAATAATTCGATTAGCGAAAGAATCTAATAATTCTCTATCGTGACTAACGACAATTGCATTGCCTTCAAAATTATGAATTGCTTCACCAAGAGCAATAATTGCTTCAAGATCCAAATGGTTTGTTGGTTCATCAAGAATTAAAAAATTTCCACTTTCGAGCATCATTTTCGAAAGCATCATTCGATGTTTTTCACCACCACTTATATCTTTTACACTTTTTTCTTGTTCTTCACCACTAAAAAGCATTCGACCGAGACAATTTCGCACTTCAGCAAGATCACCTTTTGGATTAAAACTTTTCAACCAATCATATAAAGATTGATCACCTTTTATAAGATCAGTTGTATTTTGTGGAAAATATGTTGGTTGAATCGTAACACCCCAACTAATTTCACCTTTTTGAGGCTTAAGTTGTCCAACGATTAAATTACATAAAGTTGTTTTACCGACACCATTTGAACCAATAAGAGCGATTTTTTCACCTTTATCAATTTTCAAAGAATAATTCTTAAATAATTCGCTATCTGCACCACTATATTTAAACGAGACTTTTTCAAATTTTAATATATCGTTACCAATAGGTCTATTCATTTTAAATACGATACTTGGATCTCGTCGGCTTGACGGTTTAATAGTTTCGATATTTAATTTTTCAAGCTGTTTTTGTCTTGAAGTTGCCTGTTTTGCTTTTGAAGCATTAGCAGAGAATCGTCTAATAAAAGATTCAAGATCTTCTTTTTCTTTTAATTTTTTATTTCGTTCAAGTTCAAGCTGTTTAGCAACAAGAGTTGAAGCAATATACCAATCATTATAATTACCAGTAAATTCTCTAATTTTCTGATAATCTAAGTCAAGAATATTTGTAACAACTTCATTTAAAAAATGTCGGTCGTGCGAAATAACAATCATTGTACCTTCGTGTCGTTTAAGTTGATTTTCAACCCAAGCAATTGCATCTAAATCAAGATTATTCGTTGGTTCATCAAGAAATAAAATATCAGGTTTTGGAAATAGAACTTGAGCCATTAGAACTTTGAATTTATCAGAAGTTGAAAGCGAACTCATAGGTTCATATATCTTAGAGGCATCAATGCCTAAACCTTCTAATATTTTAGTTATATTAACTTCATATTCATAAGTTGGATCTTCTTCAACAGAAATGACTTCAAGTTCAGCAAGACGATTATTAACAGAATCGCTGAAATCAGCTTCATTATATAACTTTTCTTTTTCTTTTAAAGTGTCATATAAACGACGATTTCCATATAAAACAGCATCAAGAAGAGTAAAATCTTCAAAAGCATATTGATTTTGTCCGAGAACACCAACTTTAAAACCAGATTCAATAACAATGTCGCCTTCAAATTCATCATTTTGACCAGAAATAATTTTCAAAAAAGTTGTTTTACCTGCACCATTGGCACCAATCAAACCATATCTTTTGTGTTTATCAAGTTTAATATTAATATTTTCGAAAAGAATTCTTTTACCAAATCTTTTTGTGAGATTGATAGTTTGTAGCATATATAACTCCATTTAGAAGCGAGAAATTTTTAAATTTATCTAGTATTTTTTATTAATATTAAAATATTAGAATTAGATTCTAAATTTTCTCGCTAGATTTTGGAATTATAGCATTGAGATATCAAACAAATATGTTATAAATAAATGCGAACCTCATCGAAATCGAAAGCTGATGAGGTTGAAACGAGAGTTATTTGAATTTCCTCAATGGGAATGGCAATCAACTACGATCAGAATTTTAATTTTTTGCTTCGTTGCCTTCGCAATAATCAATAATCTCCACTCGTCATATTCGGGCTTGACCCGAATATCCATCAAGTTATAAAAAAACAATCAAACAAATTAGCAACCTCATCATATAAAACGACTTCCCCGTCAGACTTTGTCTGCCACCCCTTCTGAAGACGGGGAACTTTGAAACTATTCCCATCCTATTCGCCTCGCCCGTCATATTCGGGCTTGACCCGAATATCCATCAAGTTATAAAAAAATATAAATTCAATTATATCTCAAACTATTTTCTTTAAATTTCGAACATCTATTTTTGCTAAAATTGTGAAAAATAAAAATTCGGAGATAAATTAATGCAGATATGTAAAATGGAAGAGTTATACTACCCAAATAGAGCTGAAGCTAAAAATGCTCGAATTAAAAATATATGCGAATATAATGAGTTAATTACTCAAGCAACTGAAGACTTCGAAGGCTATTGGGATAAATTAGCTAAAGAAAAAATTTCATGGTTTCAATCATATTCTCAAGTTTTAGATGAAAGTAATGCACCATTTTATAAATGGTTTGTTGGTGGAAAACTTAATGCAAGTTATCAATGTATTGACCGACATCTTGATACTCGAAAAAATAAATCAGCGATTATTTTTGAAGGTGAATTAGGTGATAAGCAAATTATTACTTATCGAGAATTATATCATCGGGTTAATAAAACAGCTAATTTATTAAAAAATAAATTTGGTGTTAAAAAAGGGGATCGAGTTGTAATTTATATGCCAATGATTCCTGAAGCAGCTATTTCGATGTTGGCTTGTGCAAGAATTGGTGCTATTCATTCAGTTGTTTTTGGCGGTTTTTCTGCTGAAGCTCTTCGAGATCGTATCATTGATGCTGAAGCAAAAGTTGTTATAACTGCTGATGGTGCATATCGAAGAGGCAAACCTTATTTATTAAAACCTCTTGTTGATGAAGCTCTTTCACAAAAATGCGAATCTGTAAAAGCTGTTGTTATTGTTGAAAGAAATGGTGCAGATATTAAATGGGTTGCTGGTCGAGATTTTGCTTATGCCGAACTTGTTGAACATGAATCTCCATTTTGCGAACCTGAAATTATGGATAGCGAAGATCCTCTATTTTTACTTTATACTTCAGGTTCAACAGGAAAACCAAAAGGTGTTCAACATTCAACAGCAGGTTATATGTTACATGCTCATACAACGATGGAAAATGTATTTGATGTTCGAGAAAATGATACTTATTGGAGTACAGCAGATGTAGGCTGGATAACTGGACATACATATATTGTTTATGGACCACTTTCAATGGGTGCAACAACAATTATGTTTGAAGGTGTTCCTGTTTATCCAGATGCTGGTCGATGGTGGAAAATGATTGAAGAATATCAAGTTAATCAATTTTATACAGCACCAACTGCTATTCGATTACTTCATAAAACTGGTGCAAATGAACCTAAAAAATATAATTTATCATCTTTAAGAGTTCTTGGAACTGTTGGCGAACCAATTAATCCAGAAGCTTGGTTATGGTATTTTCATGAAATTGGTGGTGGCAGATGTCCAATTGTTGATACTTGGTGGCAAACTGAAACTGGCGGACATATGATTAGTCCATTACCTTTTGCAACTCCTATTAAACCAGCTTCAGCTACTTTACCACTTCCAGGAATTTTTGCTGAAATAATTGATGAAAATGGAAATAAAACTCCAGTTGGTGAAAAAGGTCTTTTATGTATCACAAAACCATGGCCTTCAATGATTAGAACAATTTGGGGAGATCCAGAAAGATATAAAAAATCTTATTTCGGTGATGCTAAAAAAGATGGCAAACCTGTATATTTTTCTGGTGATGGTGCAATGTATGATGAACGAGGTTATATTACGATTACAGGTCGAGTTGATGATGTTATTAATGTCTCTGGACATAGACTTGGAACAGCTGAAATCGAAAGTGCAATCGCGAAACATTCTCATGTTGCCGAAGTTGCCGTTGTTGGAAGAGCTGATGATATAAAAGGTGAATCTGTTTTTGCCTATATCGTATTGAAAAATGAAGATAGTTTTGGCGAAGATGTTGAATTATTAAAAGAGATCAATAAAATTATCAATTCTGAAATTGGTGCTTTAGCAAAATGTGATAACATAATTATCGTTTCAGCTCTTCCAAAAACAAGAAGTGGAAAAATTATGAGACGAATTCTTAGATCGATTGCAAAAAATGAAAATATTACTCAAGATATTTCAACACTTGAAGATCCCGCTGTTGTTCAAAGAATCGTAGATAAATTTAATAAATAGTCAAACTCTTTTTTATTCTTATATACAAAAATAAAAATACCTCATCAGTTTTCGATGAGGTAAAAATTTATAAATAACTTAAAATTCTCAAGACCATATATTACTTTGTTAATTCAGCTTTTGTTAATTCTATAAATCCAGAACCTGTTGTTTTAACAATTTTTACATCATAAACAATTTGACCATCAATTATTTCTTCACTAAATAGTCGTTTTGCATCTGTAACATTACTATATATATAATCTAATCCAACAACAGTTGAATAATTAACCCATTCATAAATAATGTCATTATTTAGTAATATATTTGTATTTACTACACTTTTATCAATATTTAAAGGAATCGAATTTGCAATAACTATTTTTTCTCGATCTTTTTCTTGAGTCATTGATAATAATATAGGTGAATAATTAATTTGTGTAGATAAAATAATTCTTGGTTGATAATTTCTTGTAGTTATTTGAGAAAGTAAAATTGCTGTTTTTTTAACTGTTGTATTTAAAAATAGAGTTTCAAGATTTGGCTCTTTTTTATTATTTTTTAAATATTGTGAAAAATCAGCTCGATTTTTGTCAATTCCAACTTTTTGAGAAATATTTGTATCTGGAAAAAGTGTTGTAACTTGAGTTAAAACTTCATTATGTAATTCTTCACCTTTTGGGCTTTTATCATAAAAAAGTGATATTTTATGACCATTAAACTCTTTTAATAGTTCAGATATCTGAATTTTATAATCTATACCACCATATAAAATATTCTCATTTTCTTCTGTTCTTTCGATAGAATTAATTGTAGGCAAAAATATTTGAAGATTTGGTTTTAATTTTGCAATAACCGAAGCACCAGTTGAAGTCATTGGAGCAATAACATATTTAAAACCATCTTGAGAAATTTTTTCAAGTGCTTGAGTAATAGTTTGTTTATTTTCATTATCGATATAAAAGTTTTTTACTATAAATTTAGTATTCCGAGCTAAAAAATAGGCAAAAACTGCTTTTGAAACAGTTAGCGAATATCTACCGATTGCATTTTCTGGTATTAATATAGCTATATCTATTCTACCTTCTGTCTCAACTAATTTATTATCGATATTAAAGGCTTTTTGATATTTTTCTTTTGCTTCTTGCAATTTTACATCTTTGAGATTTTCTGGCACTTTTGATAAAAAAGTAAAAATATCTTTACGATCTAATAGTTCTCGAAGACAAGATTCATCACATTCAATAGAATCTCTTTTCATAACTTGAGTTTCTGGTAAAGATACTGGAGAAACTTGTTGTTCAACAGAATACAAACTGTAACTTGAAGTTAATGATAAAGTTAAAATTAATTTATATAATTTCATAGGATGATTTTCTTCTTTTTTGTAGAATTAAAAATGGAGGTGGCGGACAGAGAGGGATTCGAACCCTCGGTACCTGTTAACCAGATACGATTCCTTAGCAGGGAATTGGTTTAAGCCATCTCACCCATCTGTCCAAAATAAAAAGTAATAACGACATTTTACATATTATTTTCTGAATTTTAGCTGAAATTTTTTAAAGTCAAAATTTGATTGCAATGTGGTAACATGTGGTCTAAATTAAAAAAAGAGTTGATGATTTGATAAAAGCAAAAAAGAAATTTGGACAAAATTTTTTAAAAGATATTAATATTCTTAATGAAATCATCAAAACGATTCCCAATGATCAAAATAAAATAGTTGAAATTGGGGCTGGTTTGGGTGATTTAACAGTGCATCTTTTACAAATAGGCGATGTGGTCGCTTTTGAGATAGATGAAGAGTTGTGTTCTTTCCTTTCAAATCGATTTAAAAATGAGATTTTAAATAATAAATTGAAATTGATTTGTGGAAATGTTTTAGATATTTGGAAAAAAGATCAACCTCTTTTAGAAAATAATTATAAGCTTATAGCAAATTTGCCATATTATATAGCTACTAAAATTATTATGAATGGTTTAGAGGATAAGTTTTGTAAAAACATGGTTCTCATGATTCAAAAAGAGGTTGGAAATAAATTTTTAGCAAAAAGTGGTTTAAGTGACTTTAGTTCGCTCTCTATTATTGCTCAATCTGTTTGTGATATTGATTTTGTTGTTGATGTGCCTCCAACTTCTTTTGAGCCTCAACCAAAAGTAAATTCAGTTGTTATCTCATTTGATAAATTAAATTTAACAGATGAACAAAATATTGATCAGAATTTTAAAGAGATGTTGAATTTTGCATTTTTACAACCACGACAAACTTTATATAAAAATTTATCTAAAGTTTTATCTCAAAATTTAGTAACAGAAATTTTTGACACTCTTCAATTTAATCGTTCAATTCGACCTCATCAACTTGATATCAAGGATTATCACCAAATTTATAAAATTTTAAAGAGGCATAAAAGTTGAAAGATATTCAAAATGGCGATGAGCTAGACTTAGATTCTAAAGACAACGAAAAAGAGATAAATAAGCTTTCAGATAGTGATAAAGAAGATCTTAAAGATATGATGAAAAATGCTCTTTTATCGATTAATCAAGAGAATGAATTTAATGAAATTGAGACAAATATTGAAAATAATGAGCCAAAAAATATCGTTATTAAGCGAACAAGTCGAGAAAATTTCAAAAATAAAAATAAGCACTCTGATAATGCAAATATCGTTGGTAATGACGACATAGATTCTCAAGGTCAAAATGAAAATAAATTTAAATCTAAAAATCGTTTAAAATATCAAACAGGTAATAAAAATCCTAAATTTACTAGCAATCAAGTTGTTGTTTCAAATCCATTAAGTTGGGACAATAGTGAAAATAGTGATTATCTTGATACTATGAATATTATTACAGATGATTATAAAGTTCCATATTCTTTAATGGAACCGATGTTAAGACCATTTGTAGAAAAAAATCAAAGAATTCATACTGATAGACTAAATAGTTCTAATAAGATTAATTTTAATACAAAAGAGAAAATTAGAATAACTCCTCTTGGTGGGCTAGGTGAAGTTGGCGGAAATATGACAGTTATCGAAACTGAACATGAAGCTATCGTTATCGATGCTGGTATTAGTTTTCCAACTTCTGATATGCATGGAGTTGATATTTTAATTCCAGATTTTTCATATTTAAAAGTTATCGAAGAGAAACTTATTGCAATAATCGTTACTCATGGTCACGAAGATCATATTGGTGCAATGCCATATCTTTTTAAAGATATTCAAGTTCCTATTTATGGAACTCCATTGCCTCTTGCAATGATTTTAAATAAATTTCAAGAACATAAAATGGCTCATTTTAAAAGTTATTTTAGACCTATAGAAAAACGACAAGTTATTCAAATAGGTAATGATTTTCAAGTCGAATGGATTCATATGACTCATTCGATTATCGATTCATCATCTCTTGCAATTATTACTAATGCTGGAACTATTATTCATACTGGAGATTTTAAATTTGATCATACTCCTGTTGATGGCTATGCTTCTGATATTCATAGACTTGCATATTATGGTGAAGAGGGTGTTCTAGCACTTTTAAGTGATTCAACAAATGCTCAAAATAGTGGCAGTTCTAAAAGTGAAAGTATCGTTTTTAGCACTTTTGATAAAATTTTTAATAATGCTCAAGGTCGAATAATTATGTCAACTTTTTCATCAAATATTCATCGAGTTTATCAAGCAATTGCTGTTGGTATTAAATATGGTCGAAAAGTTTGTATTATTGGTCGTTCAATGGAAAGAAATCTTGAACTAGCTGTAAATTATGATTATATTCGTTTAAATAAAGAGGTAATTATAGAAGCTCATGAATTAAATCAATATCGCGATAATGAAGTTTTGATTATTACAACTGGTTCTCAAGGTGAAACAAATAGTGCTTTATATAAAATTGCTCGAGATGAACATAGAATCGTAAAAATTAAAACAACAGATTCTGTAATTTTATCTGCAAAAGCAATTCCAGGAAATGAGACATCTATATTTACAGTTATAAATTATCTCGAAATGTTAGGTGCTAAAGTATTTCATAAAACTGAAGATATTCATGTTTCTGGTCATGCTCCACAAGAAGATCAAAAATTAATGATTCGACTTATCAAACCGCGATTTTTTGTTCCAATTCATGGCGAATATACTCATATCAATGCTCATAAACAAACTGCAAAATCTTGTGGAATTCCTGAACGAAATACGATTTTAATGAAAGATGGCGATCAAATTGAAATCCATCCTAAATATATAAAACGAGTTAAACATATTAGAACAGGTAAAGTATTTATCGACAATGAAAATAATATTAAAATCGATAATGATATCGTTCTTGATCGTCAAAAACTTGCAACTGACGGCATTGTTGTAATTGTTGCACAAGTTTCAAAAGATGATAGTGCTTTAATTACGAAACCTCTCGTTACTAGTTTTGGACTTGTTTCTGAAAAAAATGAGAAATATCTTTCACACGAAATGACTGAAGTTCTTGAACATTTTATCGATAATTTGAAACCACAATTTTTTGATAATCCAAAAGCATTAGAAACTGAACTTAAAAATGTTGTTCGAAAACATTTATATAGAAAATATAAAAAATATCCTCTAATTGTTCCATCTGTATTTATAATGTAAAAAATATAAATAAAATTATTCTTTTAACTTAAAAAAGGTAATATTTTAAATATTGCCTTTGAAATAAATTCTAAATTATGATTATTGATAAAATTTTAACTTCTAAATATATATATAATTAGAGGCAAAAATTTCAAAGGGTAATTTTGATAGCAGTTGCATTTACTGGACCTTCAAATAGTGGTAAAACTACAATTATAGAAAAAATATCTAAAATATTAATATCTCAAAATAAAAGAGTTTTAATTATTAAAAACGATCCAAAAGATAAAGCTATTTTTGATATTGTCGGCAAAGATAGTTATAAATTTTTTACACTTGGAGCTGATGTTTATGTTTTATCTCCAACTCGCACAACAAATTTCAAACATTCGACAACTGATCTAAATATTCTTTTAGAAAAAGAGAAAAACTATTATGATTATTTTATTGTTGAAGGTTTAAAACATCTAAATTTACCTCGAATCGGAGTTTTTCGAACTCAACTCAATTTAGATTATTTTGGCTTTATTAATGCTATTGTAATTGATTCTTCTATTAATTTAGAAAAATATACAATTCCAGTAGAGATAAATATCTTAAATTTAAATGATCCAACTGATATTATAACTTGGATTGATAAAAATGGAATGAGGTTATAACAATGTTAGAAGTTTTTCAAGCTATTGAATCTTCAGCAATTGAAATTGCTAAATTAATTTCAACAAGTGGAGATTTCGCATATTCTGACGGTAAAAATAGTTCAGGCGATCAACAGTTAAAATTGGATGTTGAAAGCGACAAAATTATCGAAAAGTTTTTTAGTGAAATCGAAATTATCAAAGCTATTGCTTCAGAAGAGCGAGATGAGATAACTTTTTTTGCAAATCGTGAAAATGGAAAATATTTAATCGCTTATGATCCGCTCGATGGTTCAAGTCTTGTTGATGTAAATTTAAGTATCGGTTCTATTTTTGGTATTTACGAAAATGAGTTTATTGGAAAAAATTTAATCGCATCTGTTTATATAGTTTATGGTCCAAGAGTTGAAATGGTTATAGCTGATACAACTTCACGACTTTATAGATTAATAAATGGCGAATTTAAATTTATTCGAGAGTTAAAACTTGCTAACAAAGGTAAAATTAATGCTACTGGTGGCACTCAAAAAGAGTGGTCTGAAAATCATCGCGAATTAATTAATAAATTATTCAATGATGGTTATAGATTACGATATTCAGGTGGAATGGTTCCAGATTTACACCAAATTTTATTAAAAGGTGGCGGACTGTTTTCATATCCAACGACAAAAGATCAACCAAAAGGTAAATTAAGATTGCTTTTTGAATTAATGCCTTTTGCTCTTGTTTTTAAAATGGCTGGAGGTGATGGTATCGATAAAAATGCTGTTTCTATTTTGGATTTACCTATTGAAAATATTCACGATACCTCATCAGCATTTTTTGGTTCAAATGGAGAATTAAATCTTGTCAGAGAATATTATAAATAACGATTTAGAAACAGATAATTTAACCAAACCTATTGATATTTTAAAAAATTGTCAAAAAGATAAAGGTTTAAATAGCTGTTTTGTTTGTGATGAAAAAATTTGGACAAACTGCAAAATTAGAATTAATTATATCAATGATGTTTATTACAAAATGTCTGGAGGACAAAATGGCGATTTTGATTTTTAAGAAAATATTTAAAATCGCTCGATAAAACCGAAATATTTTCATTGTTTTTGATGAGGTCGATAACTATTTTTTTAGTTTAACTCATCAAAAACTCAAAATATATTTAAGCTATTACAACAGTTTGAATTTCTGTAAATTCTTCAATAGCAAATCTAGGTCCTTCTCGACCAACACCTGATAATTTAATGCCTCCATAAGGCTGAATATCAAATCTAACAGTTGGAATTTCATTAATTAAAATTCCGCCAGACTCAAATTCAGAAATAGCTTTTTGCATATTTTTTATACTATTCGTGAATATACTAAATTGCAAACCATAAGGCGAATCATTTAATTTATTTATAGCTTCATCAAAATTATTAACTTCAATCAAACTCACGATTGGAGCAAAAACTTCTTCACAAACAATTGCCATATCGTCTCGAACATTACCCATAATAACAGGCTTTAAAATTCTGCCATTAACTATAATTGGAGTTAGAGCTTTTGCTCCTTCATTAATTGCACTATTTAACCATCGAACAGCTCGAGAAACTGAATCTTCAGAAATCAGAGGTCCCATAAAAGTCTCATTTTCATAAGGATTTCCAACTTTTAAATTAGATGTTTCGCTAACAAGTGCATTTGCAAATTCATTATAAATATTCTTATGGACATATATTCTTTGCAACGAAATACAAACTTGACCTGAATTCGTAAAAGCACCAATTGCACATCTTTTTGCTGAAAAATTTATATCTGCAGTTTCATCGATAAAAGTTCCAGAATTTCCTCCAAGTTCAAGAGCAACTTTTTTTATTCCAGCATTTCGAGAAATAATATTTCCTACTTGAACACTTCCAGTAAAACTTATAACTCTTGGAATATTACTAGTTACGAGACGAGAACCAATTTCTGCATCACCATAAATTAGCGAAAGTGCATCGCGAGTTGCAAATGGGGAATCGATAAAAAGTTTAGCAAGTTTGTAAGCAATTAGTGGTGCTTCAGGAGTTGGTTTTAAAATAACAGAATTTCCGCTAACAAGAGCTGGAGCAATTTTATGAGCAACTAGATTTAGCGGAAAATTAAATGGAGTAATTGCCACAACGACACCAGCGGGAATTCGTCGCCAAAAAGCTGTTGTTTCTCGTCCGCTGTTCATTGCATCACTATTTATAGTTTCACCATTCATTGTTCGCATTGTTTCAGCGGATAATTTAATAGTTTCGATACATCTATCAACTTCAATTCGTGAAAAAGATATTGGTTTGCCTATTTCGTCAGTTATAGTTTTTGCAAAATCTTCACGATTTAACGATAATTTATTTGCAACATCAAGAAGCCAATCACATCTTTGAGAAAGTTTCTGTTTTCGTGCAAATTTAGAACTAATATTTGCAATATTTAAAATTTCATCAACATCATTTATATTACAAATTGGATTATAAGAAACAACTTGATTATTAAAAGGAGAATGATTTTCTCTTACCTCATCACGATCAATTTCTCTATTACCAAAAAATATTTTTGCTCTCATTTTTATAAACCTATTTTTTTACTTTTATAAATTTTAGCGAAAATGAAAATTCAAATATTAACACTAGAGAAAATCGCTAGAATATGACGAAAGAATTACGACCTCATCGCGAATTTAAAACTATAAATTAAGGTAATAAAAATCCATATTCATATATTTTTGGTTCTATTTTTTTAGCTAAAATCTTTAAATTATCTTTTAAATTTATCATCAAATTACTATAAATAGCATCGTTGCTTTTGCTGTTCATTTTGTCTGTTTTTTCGTTTCGACCTTGAAAATACTCTTTTATATCATAAAGCGAACTATTAGCATTAATATTATCCTTAGAATGATAATATTTCCAAATCTCCAAACCAGATTTTAAAACTTTTTTCGATTCATCGCTAAAGATCAATTTTATATCTTCATTCAATTCATCACTAAATAGATCTTTTTTAATCTCTATTTTTATTTTGCCATTTATAAATTTACTCATAAAATTGCTTTCAAACTTCTCTTTTGCATCTACTTGTTGTTCTGTAAAAGGAATCCAGTGATTTGTGCCCTCTTTTGAACTTATTCGATTTTGAGAGTGAAAAAGAGTAAAAATAAGGCAATCAGTTTGAAACTCTTTATCCGAAATCCAGCCATCATTTGGATATAAAAATTGGTCTCTATCATTTAACCAAGTTGCTTCAATTGAATGTCGTATTGCGAAGATACAACGGTAGATTGAATGAGATTATTTGGTGGTAAATATCTTGTTAGTATGATTTTTATTATCTATTATTGTAATGTGAATATCCATCTTTGATTTTGAAAATCGTTACTCCTTGTAACTTCATAACCACCCAAGTATCATATTTATCTTTATTATTTAAATATTTACTATCCCATTTATTTATTCTATTAACTAAATTGTAAGAAGTAAAAATTTTTTAAGACCAATAAAGTTTCCCTTTTTATCATAAACATCACAAACTATATCTTTGATAATATCTTTTTTGATGTATCCCAAATTGTAAAACCTATTGGAAAATCCCCTTTAACATTATCAAAAGAGTTTGCAGGAACTATAAAACCATTTAGATATTTTGCCTTAAAGAACTGTTTAAATTTAACAAAATTTGAACCATTTACAAATTTCATTTTAGAAAATTGACCAATTTGACAATCTGGAACCTCATCGTAAATTCTTGCCATAAAAAGGGCAAAAAGTTCATTTGTTGCATTACCAATTTTATCTTTAAAACTAGTATTTGATTTATTATTTGTTGAAACTCCAGCTTTATTTTTGCCAGTTGCTGTTACTGTTGAGGCAGTTCCAGCTTCAGCATATGGCGGATTAATATAAATTATCAACTTTTTTCGCTCATTTTTATCTTTGATAATATTTTGTAGATTAGTTGGCAATTTACTGAAATCATCATTCAAAAAATCAAACTGAAATATATGTTTATCTAATAAGTTAGCACCATTTTTTATACGATCTCGCATAACATCAACATCTTGCTGATCAAGAGTTGAAGCCCAAATATTATATTTATTTGTAAGTCCATTGAGTAAGTTTCCAGTTCCAGAGGCACAATCCCAAATATAATATTCATCTTGCCAATTTTCGCCTAATGTATCGGCTAAATATTTTTGCGAAAGCTCAACCCAAATTTGAGGAGTAAAAAAGCTACCTTTTCGCTCTCTTATATCTTGTGGAACTAATAAATCTCGTCGTTCGACAATATAAGCCCAATATTCCTCTCGTGGCGGTCGCTCATATTTATTCCAAAAAAGATTATGGGCTTTTTGATTATCATTAAAAGATGCAGTTTTTAAGTTAAAAAGTCCGCTTTCATCAATTTTTCTATCTAGTTCGTAATGATTGTTTTTTAATAAAACAAATAGCTTTTCTTTTATAGATTTATTATCTAGTGATAAAATATCAGCTAAATAGAAATCACCTTCGATAATTCCGCTCTTGTTTGCTTTATTCCAATCGATACTAATAGTTGGTTTTATAGCTTTTAGCCATTTATTATAAATAATCATAAAATTATTTTTAGTAATTTTTATTTTAGAACTATTTTCGATACCTTGCTTGAAATTGGATTTAATGAACTCTTTTAAATCTTTATCATCATTTTCAAAATTAAAGACAAAATAGCTATCTTTTAAAATTTCATCAATTTTAGATAAAACGAGTTTAAATTCTTTAGTTTTTTGATCAGATGAGGTAACATTCCAATTAAAATCATTTATATAAAAAATAGAAGCTATACGATTCCATTCGATAAAAGCAATTTTTTCAAAATCAAAAACCCCTAAAAAATTAGGTGGAAGTATTTTGTCAAAAGTTTTGGCTTTACCTATTGTCAATATTAGTTGAGCTAATGATTTATAAATATCTTGAGTTCCTTTTTTTGCTTCCGCCCATAAAAGTGTGTTATGCCAATTATCAACATTATCTTCAAATAAATTATTTTGTTTTTCATATTTAATTGCAACACAAAAATCTATATTGCCTAATATCTTTGTATTATCAAATTCATTAAAATAGTCTTTAGCTACTTTTAATTTAAGTTCTTCTTCTCTTATATTTTCGTATTTCATCAAGCTCTTTTTTAGATTTATTTAATAATATTTTAACTTAAATACCAAAATCACGACAAGCTTGTGCTTGACACGGGAAGCTATTAAGCGAAAAGGAATTTGATATATGGTCGAACTGATAAAATTTTATCCTGCTATTTTTGAAAAAACAAATCATAGTTATAGTATTTATATTGCTAATATTGATGGTTGTATATCTTATGGTGAAACATTTGAAGATGGCATTAAAAATATTCGAGAAGCTTTAACTCTACATTTAAGTGGTATGTTTGAAGATGGCGAAACTGTTCCAAATTTCAATTTAGAACATATTAAAGATAATTTATCTTCTAATGAAGTTTTAGTAATGGTCGAACCTAATAAAACACTTTTACTGCAATTAATTAAAAGAGGAAAAGCAAAGCGAATTAATATAACTTTGGACGAATATTTACTCGAATTTACTGATTTACGAGCTAGAGAGTTAAAATCAAGTAGAAGTGCCTTAATTGAAAGTGGCTTAAAAGCTATTTTATATTAACTTTCCAAATAATCATCTCACTTCTCTTAAAAAGAATATAGCTAGAAAATGGTAGAATAGCATTGAATCAACAAAGCTAAGGCAAAAAATAGATATAGGAATGATATGAATGAAGCGAATCAATATATATTGGATTGGTAAAAATGAGAAAGATGAATACTCTCAAATAGAAGATCATCTTGTTAAATTATCTTCTAAGTTTTCAAAACTTACACAGATTGATATTTTAAATCGCGAAATTCTCAAACGACAAAATATTGGTATAGCTTCTGAAATTCGCGATAGTTATGGTGATGCTTTAAAATCTTATTTAAATGATGGTTCTTATATTATTATTCTTGATCCAACTGGTATCGAATTAGATACTGATAAATTTGCTAATGAATTAGAACAACATTCAAAAGTAAATTTTTTTATTGGTGGAGCTTATGGTTTTAGTTCAACTTTTTTAAAAAATGGTCATAAAGTTCTAAGTCTTTCAAAATTGACTATGAGTCATAAATTGGCAAAAATTTTATTACTTGAACAGATATATCGAGCCTTAACTATTATAAATAATCATCCATACCATAAATAAAATTATTATATTTTATTCAATTATATTATTAATATAGCAATAGTTTTGTTAAATTCAATTTAAGGCTTCAGGAGATTCTATGAATATCAGAATGTATATCGTAGGTGCAACACTATTTTTAATCATTACAGGTTGGTTTGTTTTCGCCTTTATTTCTCAAGGTTATTTACCTCTTATTAATATTTCAGATAAATATTATATTCCAGAAATGCCTCTTGCAATCTCTGTTCTTATTCCTGCAGGAATTTTGGCAATTCTTTCGCTACTTCATATAATTTTTTATAAATTTATTGACTATATTAAAAATAGAAATATGAACTCTGATTTTAAAAAATTAGAAAGTGCTATTTTTATGAATTTAAAAAATAAAGTTGAAGATAAACCTCAATATTCAACTAGACTTTATAAAGATATCGGAGAACTATTAACTGTTTCTAAAATAGAATTAAATAATGGTGCTGAATTAAGTGAAACTAATAAATTCAAAAACATTGTTAATACTATTTTGACTATACAAAATGGCACTGTTCTTCAACTTGATCATAGTGTTGGATATCATATAAAAGAGCTCAATTATTTGAATATGCTTCGAGAAGATTCTCATTCAGCTGAGTCTATTCTTATGGAACGAGGTTTTTATAGTGATGAATTATATTCTCATGCTTTTGCTCATTTATGTAAATTTGCTACTTATAATACAATTCAAAGATATATGAAATGGTTTAATATTGAAGCTTTATTTCATATTCTTCAAAGAGTTGATGCTGATTCTGATGGTCTTATTCTTAGTAAAGGTGAAATTTTAGATTTAATTTCTACTGTTCCTTTTAGTCGAGATAGTTATACTCGACTTGCTAAAGCTTTAAAATATAGTAGTATGAGTCCTGATTTTCAACTTGAACTTTTTAAACACCTCATCGAAAAATCAGATGATGCTATTGAAGGTTATTTATATACTCTTTTAAATCTCGAAATGACTAAAGAAGCTGAAGATGCTATTCATGAACTTCAAGTTGAAAATATTAATCATATTAAAGCTTATATAGTTCTTAAAAAACATTCTCCTAATCTTTTAGCTCTTGATTATTTTTGCGATAAACATACAAAGTGAAATTATTTAAATCAGATAGACCAATTTATGTTTTAGCTCCTCTTGCTGGTTATACAGATTTACCATTTCGTCAAGTTGTTAAAGAGTTTGGTGCTGATCTCACTGTTAGCGAAATGATAAGTTCTAATGCTCTCGTTTTTGGTTCAGATAAGACTATGCATATGATCGAAAAAAGTAACAATGAAAATCCTTATTCTGTTCAAATTGCTGGACATGATCCTGAAATCATTAAAAGAGCCGTTCAAATTTTAAATAATGAAAATGGTATTGATATTCTTGATCTAAATTCTGGTTGTCCTTCTACAAAAGTTGTCAAAAATGGTTCTGGCAGTGCTTTATTAAAAAATCTAAACTTATTAGAAGAAATTACTCAAACTATTAAAACTCATTCTAATAAAAATTTAACCAGTGTTAAAGTTAGAATCGGTTTTGATAGTAAATATCCTGTTGATATTGGCAAAGCTGTTGAAAATGGCGGTGCTGATTTTATAACTGTTCATGGTCGAACTCGCAGTGGCGGTTTCACAAGTGAAGTTGATTACAATGCAATTGCTCAAATTAAAAAAAATTTAAAAATTCCTGTTATTGCTAATGGTGATATTACTGATTTTGAAAAAGCTCAAAGAGTTTTAGAAATTACAGGTGCTGATGGTTTAATGATTGGTCGAGGTGCTATTGGAAATCCTTGGATTTTTCATCAACTTCAAACAGGAAATAAAGAAGTATCGAATGATATTCGCAAAAAAATAGTTTTACAACATTTTGACTCTATTATTAAATATAACGGCGAAAGAGGTGTTGTGCTTTTTAGAAAACATTTACACACTTATTCAAAAGGCTTAGATAATGCTTCTGAATTTAGAAATAAAATTAATCGTCTTGATGAAATTAATGCCGTTCGTGAGGCAATAGAAAACTTTTTCTATAAATAAAAAATATAAAAGGATTATAAATTGAATTTTATTTTTACATCGCCACTAAAAAGCAATAGTAAAAAATTAATGCTACTTGGTAGTGGCGAACTTGGTCGTGAAGTTGCAATTGAAGCTCAAAGATTAGGTCTTGAAGTTATTGCTGTTGATCGATATGAAAATGCTCCAGCTCATCTTGTTTCACATCGCAGTTATACTATTAATATGAGAAATTATCATGAATTAATAGAATTAATTGAACGAGAAAAACCAGATTTTATATTGCCTGAAATCGAAGCAATAAATATCGAAGCTCTTATCGAAGTTGAAAAACGAGGTTTTACAGTTATTCCAAATGCTGAAGCTGTTAATAAAACTATGAATCGTAAAAATATCAGAAAATTTGCTAGTGAAGATTTAAATTTAAAAACTAGTAAATATTTTTTCGTTAAAAGTTTTGTTGAACTTGAAAATGCTTCTCGCGAAATTGGTTTTCCAGTTGTGATTAAACCAGTTATGAGTTCATCTGGACATGGTCAATCAATTGCAAGAAATCTTGAAGATTTATCTCGTTCGTGGGAAATGGCAAAAGGTGCAAGAGGTGATAGTAGTGAATTAATAGTTGAAGAGTTTATAAAATTCGATTATGAAGTTACCATTTTAACTGTTCGAAATGGCATTGAAACTATTTTTTGCGAACCAATTGGACATATTCAAAAAGATGGAGATTATATATTTTCGTGGCAACCAATGGCAATGAGCGAAATAGCAAAAACACAATCTCTTGAAATTGCAAAAAAAATTACTGATGGCTTAGGAGGTCGAGGTCTTTTTGGGGTTGAACTTTTTATTGCTGGTGATGAGGTATATTTTTCTGAAGTTAGTCCTCGTCCGCACGATACAGGAATGGTTACGATGATTACTCAATCTCAAAGTGAATTTGCTTTACATGTTCGAGCTGTTTTAGGCTTACCGTTAGGATATAAATTTTTAACTTCTGGAGTGAGTTCAGCATTTAAAACATCGCAAAATTCATTTGCTCCGACTATAAATATTTCAGAAGAATTATTCAGTGAAGATACATATTTTCGAGTGTTTAGCAAACCTGAAGCACATACTGGACGACGAATGGGAGTGCTTTTAATTGCCGATGAGGTCGAAAAAGGTCTTGAACGAGCTAAAAATTTAATTAAACAAGTTTATTAATATAATGCAGAGAGAATATATATATTCAATTTTAAAAATTTATCTCTCTGCATTAATTTTTTTAACTCTTTGGAGATTATTCTTTTTAATATACTTTAGCGATTTAAATTTAATACAAAATTATAAATATGATATTTTAAATATTTTTTTTCTTGGAATTCGAATTGATTTAACTCTTTTGGCTTATATTCAAGTTCCAATTTCAATATATATGATTTTTAATATTTTTATGAATAAATTTTGTAATAAAAAACTTTTAACTATTTATCTTTTTACTACATTATCTATATATTCATTTTTGCTTTTTGCTAATTTTGGATTTTACTCATATTTCGGAGAAAATATAAATTTACTATTTTTTGGAATTATTGATGATGATAAAACTGCAATTTTAAAAACAATTTGGGATAATTATCCAGTTATTTATATAATTTTTATATTTTTTATATATCTATATATTTTATTTAATTATCTTAAACGAACTTTTAATATAATTAAAATATAACCTCATCATCACCTAGATTAAAATATTCATTTTAACTGTTCACATTCCAAAAATATTTTACCAATATCATCACTATATTGTTTGAGTAAAGATAAAAATAACATTGAATCTTTATAATCTATTTTTATATTTTCCTCTTGAATATAAGCAGTTAAAAAAGCACCTGTAATTTGATTTAATTGAATTGCTGTAATATGTGCAGGTTCAGTCATCCCTGAATAAGATTGTCCTAAAAGAAGCATATTCTCTTTTGCTTCTGACATAGCCATTAATGAATTCATTTCATGAAAATCTGCATGTATATTTTTACTTGCCAACATATAGTAATGTGACCATTTTTCTAATCCGACATATTCTCGTAGCTTTTCCATTTTCCCGAATTTAGTATATTTTAGTGTCCAACTATAATCAATTTCTTTTTTTAATTCTTTTTTTAATTCAATAGCTAAATCCATTTCTTCTTTTGAATATGGTTCAACTTTCATTTCTTTTGCTGTCTTTTGATACTCTTCCATACCCTCTATTGATTTTAATGTGCCATGTTTAATATAATCCTCTGCAGATTCTTTACCATGCCGATTCAATACCAAACTTGTAACTGCTATTTCAAAAAGAGTTCGCCATCTTGCAATAGCTCCATCCGAATAACCACCTTTTAGCAAATGTATTATTTCTCCAGTTATACGACAAGCATTTGCATGTTGTCTCATTAATACACCAAGTAAAGGGTCATTTTCATATTCAGGGTACTTTAAAAATTCTTTTTGAAATTCCATTCCAGCTTCAATAGAGATTTGTCTCAACATTTCTAACTTATCAAAACCTTTTTTACATCGCAAATAATTTCTTTTATTAAAACCTTCATATTCTTGATTTAATTGATTGATATTATCTGTTTCGTTAGATTGCATAAGTTCAATTAATTTTTTTCAATACTTTCAAATATTTCTTGAAAATTATCTTCATTAATAGCTCCCAATTCATTTAAATTTGATAGTGTAATACTCATCAAACACCTTCTATAATCTTAATCTCTTCTTCACTCAATCCATACAAATCATAAACCATTTGGTCAATTTCTTTATCAGTAATATTGATTTGATTTTGGATTTGTAGGACTTCTTTTTTGTCATTTTCAAAAAGTGCCGACCAGTCATTTTTGAAATTTCTCTCTGCTAATTTATCAGCAAATTTGATTTTTTTGGCTTTTGTAAATTCTTTCACAAACTCATCAAATTCCAAGTTTTCAAATTTTTGTAGCTTATTTGATAGCTTATCAAGCCCCAACTCATTATGAAAGTTTTGTTTTGTAGTTTGTAGCTTTTTATTTAATTCAAGCATCAAATCAGCTTTTTGGATAAATGGCTGTTGATTATTTATATCGTTTTAGAAAACATCTAAAACTTTAAATATTAAAATTACCAAAACCTTCATATCGTGAAAATGAAAGTAGATATAGACTTTTTAAAATATTTGGTGAAATTTTTTGAAGCTCTTCAAAAACACTATTTTGCATAATTTCATCTTCAATTGAATGAATAACATCATCAATAACAATTGGTAATTGTTCACAAAGATTTTTAAAAGCCTCTTTTTCGCCAGTCACTATCTCATAAAATTTATCAATAGATACTCTTCTAATCCTATCATCTGATATAGACTGTCCATTTAAAGAAACTGACCAAAAAATATTTTGACTATTTTTTGCTATAACTTCTACCAAAAAACATTTTGCATTTGGCTCTTTTAGGATTTTATTTTGCATGTTCATATATGTTTTTTGTGATGAAGATGAATTCATAGTATTATGTTTGTTTTTCATCTCAACAAAAATTTTCAAATTTTCATTTACAATGTCAAAACCCTCTTTTGGAACACTCCAACCATTTCCAAAATATTTAAAAATATTTTGATGAAAGTACCCTATATGATTTGTATTTGATTTATCAATTTGTCTCATAATTTCATCATCGATTAATGATTGTAAATCTTTTTGATATACCTTGCTGTCAAATGTTAGTTTTATAGGATCAATCAAATTTTTATTAAATTCTTTTAAGTCAATTTTGAAACGGTATTTTAAAACAGTTTCTTTTACATGATTAAATAAATCCTCATTAGAAATGAAATTTAAGTTGTAGTTGCTCATTTGTATTTTCCTTTTTTCCTTGAAGATAATTTTTTATTGATAGCCCTATGTGATAAGCTAAATTAACAGGAACGGCATTGCCTATTTGTTTGTATTGTTCTGCCATTCCACCCATAAACTCCCAATCATCTGGGAAAGATTGAATTCTCGCATTTTCTCTCACACTAAAAGGGCGAAGCTCATCAGGATGACATCTATCGGTTTGTTTTTGTGCAGGAGTACATAAAACTGTAAGCCCTGCTTCATCCCATGACATTTTTCTAGCTATTCCAGTTTTTCCACCACCTAGATGATAGCTTCCACCTAAATATTCTCTAGCAATGTCATCTGGCAAATCTCTCCAGCAACCACCTTGAGAAATTAAAGCAAAAATTTCTTTTTTCTTATCACTATAAGTTGCACAAAGTGATTTAGGTACATTTTGTAAGATATCTTTAAGAGTTAATTTTTTATCTAATGGTTTTGGAAAGCTATAATCAAATCCGATTTGTTCTCTAATATCATTTCGTACACCAACTATAGCTATTCTTTCTCGTTTTTGAGCTACTCCATAATTGACAGCATTTAAGACTTGATAATACACTTTATAACCTACTTCCTCAAAAACATCTATCATAGTTTGAAGTGTCCGACCTTTATCGTGACTTACTAAACCTTTTACATTTTCAGCTAAAAACATCTTTGGTTTTAACTCTTTTAAAATTTCTGCATAACTATAAAATAGACTTCCTCTAGTATCTTCAAGCCCTAATTTTTTCCCTGCATAACTAAATGCTTGACAAGGGTATCCACCTGAAAGCAAATCAATTTCACCATCAAAATTTAAGTATTTTCTTATACCTTCATCCGCTATTCTTGTAACATCTGCTTCCAAAACATTCCAATTTGGTCGATTCTTTCTTAAAGTTTCACAAGCCCATTTATTGTTTTCAAGAGTTAGCTTTGTATTAAATCCAGCCTTTTCAAGTCCAAGTGCTAAACCACCTGCACCTGCAAAAAGTTCAACTACTGAAAATTGATGTGAGTTTTTTAATTCTTTATTATTTCTAGTTTTTTTTTGCATTACAACAGTCATTAAAATTCCTCGGCATTATTTAATTATTGATTAAAACTTATTATATCTAAAGGAACTCTATTCTCTTTTTTCAAAAAGATATTTTCAAATTGATTAAAACTTATTATATCTAAAGGAACTCTATTCTCTTTTTTCAAAAAGATATTTTCAAAAAGATGAATTCTAAATGCACTAAAATCTTTGTAAAGTTGCTTACTTATCTCAGCTTCATAATTGCTAGATTTCTCTTTTAGTTTTAGGGGAATTTGCTCTTTGATACTCTCAAAACTAAGAATTAAATGAAGTTTTTTAAATTCATCATAAGTTAAACTAAAAAGGTTAAATTTTTCATAAGCAGTTTTCTTATCGATATAAAATCGAAGCTCATCAAAATTTGAGATGATGATATATTTACTATTTGTGTGTGAGTTATGATAATTAAAAGCTTGAGATTCTATTTGGTCTAAGTTTTTCGTTTTTTGGTCTTTAAGTTCAATAACTCCTACGACTTCACTATTTAAAATGATGACACCATCAGCTTTTTTGCCATCTGTTTCGTTTTTCTTCTCTCTTTCAAGATTGAAACTTTTAGGGTTTGAACTATCAAGAGTATAACCTAAACTGTTTTCAAAAATATCTTTTAAAAAACCATCTTGGTATTTTTCTTCTTTTACAGTTTTAAGAAATTCTATTTTATTTTTATACTCTTGATATTTTACAAATCTCTTTGCAACTAACTCTTCATTTTGAGAAAATGTTTTAAAAATAGCTTGTTGAAACATACAGTGCCTTTAATTTAAAAGAGAATATTTTATCAAATAAAGATTTAAATAATAAAAGATGTTGTAAAATAAAATTGGATAGGGAGGATAAAAAATCTCTTAAAATTGCTTTACATATTCGAGCTGTTTTATGCTTACCATTTCAAATTTTTATATTTTTAAAAAAGGCTTAAATTATGTTTAAAAAGATTTTTAAAATCTTTGCATTTACTTTACCAATTTCGTTAATTATGCTTTCAGCATATTTATTCTTAGAAAAGTATTATTCTAATATTGATAACAGTGTTAGAGATATGTTTTTTAATTATCGTGGAACAATAGAACCTAAAAATAAAATTTTCGTCATTGACATTGATGAAAAGAGTCTTGATCGTTTTGGACAATATCCGTGGGATCGAACTATTTTAGGAAAAATCATAGAAAATTTAACTAATGCTGGTGTCAGTATTATTGGACTTGATGTTATGTTTCCTGAAAATGATAGAACTTCACCTCATCGATTTGCAGAAAAATTAAATATTCAAGGTAATTTTATAAATAATGATTTAATATTTGGTGAAATTGTTTCCAAAACTCCTACTATTCTCGGTTATACTTTTGATATGAATTCAAAAGATTTTATTGAACAAGAAACTCCAATGATTCCTGCAACTTTTATCGAAAAAGGTTTAACTACTGATAATGATTTTATGATTAAAGCTAAAGATATTATTTTAAATATTCCTGAAATTCAAGAAAATTCATATTCAAGTGGCTTTTTTAATAATACTGCTGATAATGATGGAATGATTCGTCAAGTTCCACTTGTTATTAAATATAACGATGAAATTTTTCCATCTTTAGCTCTTGAAATTTATAGAGTTGTTTCTAATATAAACAAAGTTATTATAAATTACGATTTAAATGGTATTACTGGATTATCAATTGGCGATAAATTTATTCCAACTGATAGATATGGTCGAATTCTTGTTAATTTTAGAGGTGGAGGTAAAACTTTTAAATATATTTCAGCTATGGATATTTATGATATGAATTTTTCTGCTGATGAGGTAAAAATTCAATTACTATTGTTGGAACTTCTGCTTCAGGACTTCTTGATATTAGATCAATGCCTTTTGATAATGCTTATCCAGGAGTTGAAGTTCATGCCAATGTTGTTGATAATATTTTATCTGGAGATTTTTTATTAAAACCTTCTTGGGTTGATGGTTATAATGTAGTTATAATTATTTTACTAGTATTTATTATTTCTACTCTATTTTCTATTATTCCTGCCAATTTTGTTCTATTAATTTTACCAATTTTAATTTTTGGAGTATCTGCAGAACTATACGATCAGCTATTTAATTCAAGTATAGCTGTAAATATGATTTTTCCTTATCTGGCAATAACTTTTACAACTATCGTTGCAATGATAATAAATCTATTTTTTGAACAAAAGCAGAAAAAATTAATCAAAAATAAATTTGCTGCGAAAGTTTCTCCAGCCGTTATGGAAGATTTAATTAAAAATGTTGATAGTGATGTTATGGTTGGTCACGAACGAGAAATTACGGTTATGTTTTCGGATATGCGAAATTTTACAAATATTTCAGAAAGTATGCCAAGTGCAAAAGTTCTAATCGAATTTCTTAATGAATATATGAATCCAATGACTGAAATTATTGTCAAAAGTGGCGGAACTGTTGATAAATTTATCGGCGATGCAATTATGGCCTATTGGAATGCTCCTTTAGATGTTGCTAATCATCCAGATAAAGCTGTTTCTGCTGTTATGGATCAACTTCATGCTTGTATTCCTTTGAATATACGAATTAAACAAGATCCTCGATTTACTGCAACTGTAAAAATGGCTGAAAAATTAGGTAAAGAGCCTGTTGAAATTGGAATGGGTTTAAATACTGGTATTGCCGTTGTTGGTGAAATGGGTTCAAAAGGTCGAAGTGATTATACGGCTATTGGTGATCCTATTAATTTATCTGCCCGTTTAGAAAGTTTATGTAAATATTATGATTCTAAATGTAATATTTCTAATTTTACGAAAAGTCGTATCCCTGAAACTAAATATATTTTAAGATTTCTTGATCTTGTTACTGTTAAAGGTAAAAGCGAACCAATTGAAATATGGCAAATTATCGATTATGAAGGTGGACAAGATGGACACTATTTATTTAAAGTTTCTCGAGAAGAATTACAAGCTGAATTAAATCGTTATAATGAAGCTATACATTTATATAAATCTGCTAACTTTCATGAAGCTTTAAATATATTTAAAGAACTAAATGATAATAAGAAAAAAACAAATAAAGAAATTTATGGCATTTATATCGAACGATGCGAACACTATATTGAAAATCCGCCATTAAATTTCAATGGTGTATTTAAACATACAACTAAAGGTTAATAACCTTTAATCTATATTTTTTAATTCCTGTCTTAAAAACGGGAATTATTTGATTAATTCATTATGTTTAAGTTCTATTACTAACTTATAAAATACAATCGCTTTATATATGTTTTAGTTTTTTCTGTTATAATTTTTCAAATTTACTTTTTGTTATGGAGATATAAACTTGAAAAAAAGAGTAATAGAATTTGATAAACAAAATATCGGTTTAAGTGGAGAAACACTTGTAGCTCGTTCAAAAGAGAGTAAAAACTCTTTAAATAAAAAACTGGAAACAGAATTCTTAAATTATGCAAATGCAAAATATATTTTGCCTCTCAATAATTTTACATCGGCACTTCATATTTCAATGTGTGCTTGTAATTTAAAGCGAGGTGATAAAGTTATCTGTTCTGTGAATTCTTCTCCAGCAGTTCCTGAAGTCATTCGTCATTTTGATGCTGAACCTATTTTTATTGATATAGAACCTAACTCTTTTGCGATGAATTTACAACATTTAAAAGAATTTTTGGAATCTAATCGCTCAAAAAAAATAAAAGCAATTATCATTGCTCATACAGATGGTGAACTATTTTATATTTCTCAAATTAAAAAAATTATAGGTTCAAGAAATATTCTTATAATCGAAGATGGTTCTAATACTTTAGGTTTGGATAGAGAAAAATTAGATTCTGTTTCTGATATTAGACTTTTTTCACTTGATAATACTTTATCAAATTTTGCAATTTTTACAACAGATCGAGAAGATTTATACGAAACAGCAAAATTATTAAGTAATCATGGATTAAAATATGAAGATGAACAAAGTGTAGATTATATATATGATATTATAGATGAGGGGTATTATTATCAACCTTCAAAATTAGAAACAATGTTTGCCATTTCAACTTTAGAAGTTTTATCTAACCATTTATCAATTCGTCGTTCAATTGCAAAAACATATATATCTAATTTTGTAAATATTCCACATATTTATATGCAAGAGTTTAAACAAAACCATACATATTCGCAATTTATTATAAAAATTGATAAAAATAGAGATGGTTTTGCACATGAATTAAAAGAACGAGGTATTGAAACGAAATTGCAATATATACCCTTGCATCTTTTAAGTTATTATAAAAATAAATATTTATTTAAAATAAATTCGTTTCCAAATGCTTTAAAAAATTTTCAACAGATTTTATCTTTACCAATTCATTCAGCATTGTCAAGTGAAGATATTGCTCATATTATTGAATCTGTAATTACTGTAGCTAAAAATAGAATTTAATTTTTTTTAAATTTAATGACACTGATTTTAAATAGACTATTACCATATTTAAAAATATATAAAAAATATTATTTATATATTTTTATAGGAATCATTTTAACAGCAATTGGAACAGTTTCTACTGCTCATATTATTCAACCGATCTTAGATGATATATTTATAGCTAAAAATAGTGAAGCACTTTATACTTTTCCTTTTCTTATATTTTTTATATATTTAATTAAAAGTGTCGGAAGATATATCAGTGGTTATTTTACAAATGCTATTGGTGAATTTGTAATTATGTCTTTACGAAATGAGATGTTAGACAAAATTTTACATTTTGATTTAACACATATTAATTCTATTAGAAATGGCGAATTAATGAGTAGAATTAGTGGAGATATTGGACGAGTAAAATATGTTGTTTCAGAGATGTTACCAGAACTTTCACGAGAAAGTGTAACAGCTCTTGGACTTATAGGTTATGTAATTTATCAAAATCCGCTTTTATCTTTTTACACTCTTGTAATTTTACCAGCAACTTTTTATCCACTTTCTATTTTGTCTCAAAAAATGAGAAATAGTTCAAAAATTTCACAAGAACGAAGTGCTGATTTAATCTCAAGATTATCTGAAATATTTAATAATATTGAAATTATTAAAGCAAATTCAAAAGAAAAATTTGAACTATCTCAATTTGAAAAAGATGGCAAATTATTATTAGAGATTTCACTTCGTTCTGCAAAAATATATCAATTTGTATCTCCAATGATGGAAATGTATAGTTCTCTTTCTATTTCATTAGTTATTATTTTTGGTGGTCGAGCTGTTATTGATGGCGAAATGAGTGTAGGCAGTTTTTTTGCTTTTTTAACCGCTATCGGTCTTCTTTTTGATCCAATAAGAAAAATATCAACTATTTTGAATAGAATGCAAGATGGTGTTTCAGCAACTGAAAGAATTTTTCAAATTATTGATATTGAACCAGAAGTTATAAGTGGAAATATTAAAATAGATGATGTAAATCAAATAAAATTTAAAAATGTATCTTTTTCTTTTTGGTGAAAATAAAATTTTATCGAATATAAATTTTGAGATAAAAAAAGGGGAAACTTTTGCTTTAATTGGTGAAAGTGGAGGTGGAAAAAGTTCTGTATTGAACTTAATTATTAGATTTTTTGATAAAAATAGCGGAGAAATATTAATTAATAATATAGATATTGAGCAAATTTCACTAGCTTCTTTAAGAGAACATATATCTTTTGTATCACAGCGAGTATATTTATTTAATGACAGTGTTGCAAAAAATGTAGCTTATGGTGATGAGGTTGATTCAAATAGAGTTATAGAAGCTCTTAAAAATGCTGATGCTTTCTCATTTGTTGAAGATATGGGAGGTATAAATGCTGAAATATTGCAATTCGGTAATAATTTATCTGGCGGACAAAGACAAAGAATATCTATCGCGAGAGCATTATATAAAAATTCTTCAATCTTAATTCTTGACGAAGCTACTTCTGCACTTGATAATAGTTCTGAAAGAAAAATTTTAGAAAATATAAAAAAATATACTGAAAATAAAATAGTAATTACGGTTGCTCATAGATTATCAACAATCAGCAAAGCTAATAAAATTGCAATTTTTGCTAAAGGTAAAATTATAGCAATAGGCAATCATGAAGAACTTTTAACAAATTCTAATGAGTATAAGATACTAAATCAAAAACATTAAAATATATAATTAAGGAGCATACATAATAGGTTTAATTATGTTCGGAGTCGCTCTGGCTCTATTACTTTCTGGAATTCCCGTTGCTTTTGTTTTTGGAGGCATTGCGATTTTTTTTACAGCAATTTCACTCGATTTTGGTTTTGAAATTTTTAATCTTTTACCATTTCGTATATATGGAATTATGCAAAATAGCACTCTTTTAGCAGTCCCTTTTTTTGTTTTAATGGGAACAATTCTTGAAAAAAGTGGCATCGCTGAAAAAATGTTACAAAGTTCAGCTCAATTATTCTCAAAGATTGGTGGAGGTTTAGCTCTTTCTGTTTTAGGCATAGGAGTTATTTTGGCAACAACAACAGGAATTGTTGGAGCTTCAATATCAATGCTTGGAATTATTGCTTTGCCTGTAATGTTAAAACATAATTATAATCCTGCTTTTGCAAGTGGAGTAATTCTTGCAAGTGGAACTCTTGGACAAATTATTCCGCCATCAATTGTATTAATTATTTTAGCTGATGTAATGAATTTATCAATTGGAGATATATTTAAAGCTTCAGTAATACCATCTTTTATATTAGTTACAATTTATACAATTTACATTTTGTGGCATAACCGTAATTTTATAAACAACTTTGATAATCATCATATAAAAAGTGCAATTGCCAAAGAACAAATATTTAAATTAATAAAAGTATTGATACCTCCTCTTTTTGTGATGTTTGGAGTTTTAGGTTCAATTATATTTGGAATAGCTTCGCCAACAGAATCAGCTTCCGTTGGTGTTTTAGGAGCAGTAATTATAGCTTTCATAAACAATAAACTATCCAAAGAACTTTTATATGATTCAGGATTAGAGACAATTTATATAACTGGAATGGTTTTTATGATTCTATTTGGTGCAACTGCTTTTTCTTTGGTTTTTAATGAATGGGGTGGAAGTGAAACTTTATTATACATTTTTAAAAATGATGTTGGAAGTAGCGACCTATTTTTATTTATTGCAATGGCAACGATTTTTATTCTTGGCTTTTTTATAGATTTTATGGAGATTGCTTTTGTTGTGGTGCCTATATTATTACCAATTGCAAAAAGTTTTAATATAGATCCAATGCTTTTTGCTGTAATGATTGGCATGAATTTACAAACATCTTTTTTAACACCACCTTTTGGCTTTGCCTTATTTTTTTTAAAAGGTGCTGTTGGCGATTTGATTAAAACTTCAGATATTTATCGCGGAGTTATACCATTTATTATTATGCAATTAATAGTTGTATATTTAATATATCTTTTTTCAACTATAATTTTTTTATAAAATATGTTTTGTATAGTGGGATCTATTTTTAGATTTCACTAATGAAATTGTAAATTATAATTGATATTTTAAGAAGTAATTTATGATTAATAAGTTTAAATGAAAAAATTTGTATATTTTAGAAGAAAAAACTATGTTGGCAACGACTTACATTCCCACCCTCGTAAAGAGCAGTATTATCAGCGATGAGGTGCTTGACTTTCAGGTTCGAAATGGAGCTGAGTATTTCCACCTCTCTATAGTCACCAACACAGAGAAAAAGATTCGTAAATTGAAATAGTCTGTAAATAAATTCACAAGAGGGGTAGAGTTCTGTGAAAGACAAACGGTTTATTAGTATTGGTCAGCTAAATGGATTACTCCAATTACACACCCAACCTATCAAGCAAGTAGTCTTCTTGCTACCTTTAGGGATGATTCATCTTGGGGCAAGTTTCCCGCTTAGATGCTTTCAGCAGTTATCTCTTCCGAACTTAGCTACCCGGCAATGCCACTGGCGTGACAACCGGAACACCAGAGGTTCGTCCACTCCGGTCCTCTCGTACTAGGAGCAGCCCCCCTCAATCATCCAACGCCCACGGAAGATAGGGACCGAACTGTCTCACGACGTTCTAAACCCAGCTCGCGTACCACTTTAAATGGCGAACAGCCATACCCTTGGGACCGACTACAGCCCCAGGATGTGATGAGCCGACATCGAGGTGCCAAACACCGCCGTCGATATGAACTCTTGGGCGGTATCAGCCTGTTATCCCCGGAGTACCTTTTATCCGTTGAGCGATGGCCCTTCCATACAGAACCACCGGATCACTAAAGCCTACTTTCGTACCTGCTCGACGTGTGAGTCTCGCAGTCAAGCACCCTTTTGCTTTTGCACTCATTGCACGATGTCCGACCGTGCTGAGGGTACCATAGCGCTCCTCCGTTACGCTTTTGGAGGAGACCGCCCCAGTCAAACTACCCACCATACATTGTCCCAGTTGAGGTCTTCAACTTGGTTAGAACCTTAACACTACCAGGGTGGTATTTCAAGGACGACTCCACAAGAACTAGCGTTCCTGATTCACAGTCTCCCACCTATCCTACACAAGTAGGGTCAAAGTTCAATGTAAAGCTATAGTAAAGGTTCACGGGGTCTTTCCGTCTAGCCGCGGGTACACAGCATCTTCACTGCGATTTCAATTTCACTGAGTCTCGGGTTGAGACAGTGCCGCCATCGTTACGCCATTCGTGCAGGTCGGAACTTACCCGACAAGGAATTTCGCTACCTTAGGACCGTTATAGTTACGGCCGCCGTTTACTGGGACTTCAATCAAGAGCTTGCACCCCATCATTTAATCTTCCAGCACCGGGCAGGCGTCACACCCTATACGTCCACTTTCGTGTTTGCAGAGTGCTGTGTTTTTAATAAACAGTCGGGAGGGACTCTTTGTTGAAGCCATATTGCTATGGCATACCTTCTCCCGAAGTTACGGTATCAATTTGCCTAGTTCCTTAACCCGAGTTCTCTCAAGCGCCTTGGAATACTCATCCTGCCCACCTGTGTCGGTTTGGGGTACTGGCAACTTTTAATATGCTTAGAAGATTTTCTTGGCACGACGACATCAGCGATTCTCTATCCATTCCGAAGAACTTCCAGAGCCTGTAATATATCAGAAAAGGAGACGGATTTGCCAATTCTCTTATCCTATATAGTTCGAACTAGTATTCCATCAGTGAGCTCGTTTAGCCCTATGCGTCCCTCCATCACGCTTAAAGATTGGTATTGGAATATTAACCAATTTGCCATCGTCTACCCCTTTCGGACTCGACTTAGGTCCCGACTAACCCTACGATGACGAGCATCGCGTAGGAAACCTTGGGTTTACGGCGAAGGGGATTCTCACCCTTTTTATCGCTACTCATGCCTGCATGCTCACTTCCAAACGCTCCAGCACTCCTTACCGGTATACCTTCAACGCTGAACTTAGAACGCTCTCCTACCACTTGCAATAAATTGCAAATCCGCAGCTTCGGTTCATTGCTTAGCCCCGTTAAATCTTCGGCGCAGGCCGACTCGATCAGTGAGCTATTACGCTTTCTTTAAAGGGTGGCTGCTTCTAAGCCAACCTCCTGACTGTCTGTGCCTTCCCACATCCTTTCCCACTGAGCAATGATTTGGGACCTTAGCTGGCGGTCTGGGTTGTTTCCCTCTTGACAACGGACGTTAGCACCCGCTGTCTGTCTCCCGTGCTAATACTTGTCGGTATTCGAAGTTTGCAATGGGCTGGTAGAGCTTGACGCCCCCCGAGACCATAACAGTGCTCTACCCCCGACAGCAATATACGAGGCGCTACCTAAATAGCTTTCGAAGAGAACCAGCTATCTCCAAGTTTGATTAGCCTTTCACCCCTATCCACAGCTCATCCCCAAATTTTTCAACATTTGTGGGTTCGGACCTCCAGTGTCTGTTACGACACCTTCATCCTGGCCATGGATAGATCACGTGGTTTCGGGTCTACTCCTAGCGACTGTCGCCCTATTAAGACTCGGTTTCCCTGCGGCTCCCCTATTCGGTTAACCTCGCCACTAAAAGTAACTCGCTGACCCATTATACAAAAGGTACGCAGTCACACCACGAAGGTGCTCCCACTGCTTGTATGCATACGGTTTCAGGTTCTATTTCACTCCCCTTCCGGGGTTCTTTTCGCCTTTCCCTCACGGTACTTGTTCACTATCGGTCGATAAGGAGTATTTAGCCTTGGAGGATGGTCCCCCCATATTCAGACAGGATTTCACGTGTCCCGCCCTACTCATTCGTATGCTTAGTTCTACAAGTTGTTTTTTATCTACGGGACTATCACTCTCTTTGGCACAGCTTTCCAACTGTTTCAATTAAACAAAATGCTAAATCATACAGCCCTGATCCCCGTTCGCTCGCCACTACTTAGGGAATCTCGGTTGATTTCTTTTCCTGAGGGTACTTAGATGTTTCAGTTCCCCTCGTTCGCCTCCCTTGCGGGATACCAATAAATTGGTGGGTTTCCCCATTCGGAAATCCTCGGATCAAAGTTTGTTGACAACTCCCCGAGGCTTATCGCAGCCTTCCACGTCCTTCATCGCCTCTTACCGCCTAGGCATCCACCATTTGCCTTAAGTAACTTTCACAAAACTTCTACCACTCTGGTGAATCTATTTACTTGTTTTTCAGACTATTTAATTTACAAAACATTTTAAAGAACTTAGGCAAAAACCTAAATTGAATTCAAAAAATAAACTCAATTTAAACTTTTGTTGTGGTGGAGAATAGCGGAGTCGAACCGCTGACCTCCTGCGTGCAAAACAGGCGCTCTCCCAACTAAGCTAATTCCCCGACATGGTGGGCTTAAATGGACTCGAACCATTGACCTTACCCTTATCAGGGGTACGCTCTAACCACCTGAGCTATAAGCCCGGAAAAGAATTACTGAAAACTAAGCAAGAGACCAACTTCGGTTAAATGATAGGTTGTGAGACCATATCAAATGTTACTCTAGAAAGGAGGTGATCCAGCCGCACCTTCCGATACGGC
>CP091137.1:570000-1724914 GCA_021582295.1 Candidatus Thiovulum stygium
AACTTGCAATTCGTTTTGAATATTTAAATAAGAACATAAAAAATATAAAATAGAATAAAATCATTAATAAAATAGCAAATATACCTATCTTATTAGTTATATCTTTTAACTCATTGATATTTTTAAAAAGTTCTTCTTTATTCATAATCGAAACAAGAACCCAACCAGTCGCTTCAATCTTTCGTGAAACTATCAAATAGTTCTTATTAAATAATTTTAATTCTAATGTTCCCTCATTTTGAACTTTTAAACCAAAATCATTATTGGCTTTTAACAAATTAGTTTCATTGGTTTCAATATTTAATATTTCGCGAGTCTCTTTATTCATTGCAAGAATTTCACTATCTTTTGTCATCATAAAAGTATCAGATTTCCAAGGTAATGAAAATTCAAGAATGTTTTTCGTGAAATTAATTACAGTAACATCTAATCCTGTAACACCTTCAAGAAAATTGTCACGATAAACAGGAATAACACACGAAAGCATATAACCTTGACCTGCTGGATCTAAATAGACTTCAGTCCAAACTGGACCACGAGATGGATTATTCTTAGCATCAGCTAAAAAATAAAAATTATAATCTTCTATATTTATGCGAGAACCATAAGTATTATAAATATCTGGAATATATGGATAAATTCTATTCATGTTATCAAAAGTATTTATATAAATAGCTGAAATAATTTTACTATTTTCTATAATAGATTTAAATCCTCTATCAAAAGCTTCTGTAATTATTGCCTTTTTTAATTCTCTTTCGCCTATTTTTGTAGTGCTAGAATAATAAACAGCACTTCCGCCTAATGATGTTTTATAAAAAGAGCCATTTTTAGCTTTTGCAAATTTTGGTCTTTTATCAATTTGAGGCAATGGAATAAACTCAAAATTTTTAAATAGATATTGATGTTCAGCTTGAAGAACTCTTGCTATATTTTCAATCTCTTTCAGTTGTGAATTTATAACTTGTGCCTGTTTGCTCAAAGTTATTGAAACACCATTTTTTGTCTCTTCGACAATAATATTTTCACTTTTTGAAGCTATAAATGAGTTCATTGAAAAATATAGAACTAATAAAACAACTTCTACTGTAAAAATCGGAATTAAAGAGGACTTTAAATAATTATGTGAAATTAAAGTTGATAAAGTCTGTTTATTTTCTTGTGCCATTTTTATACTTTAGTTTATTAATTTAATATTCGATTTGAAAATTTAATTTAGTTGAATAAATTTTGTCATCTTTTAAAAAGCCCTGATTAACTTTTGTATCAACACCAATAGCCCAAAGTTTTTCATTTCGTTCTTCAAAATAGACATTAAATTTTTTTACATTATCTTTAAATTTTTGAGCTTCACCACGAGGAATATTTAGTTTAAAAACCAAAAACCTATTTATATTTACTTCAAAATATTGTTCATCAGCTTCATATTTCATTACGATATTTTGTTCGCCAAGCCAATAATTTAAAAGTTCATTTTTTTGACTTATAATTTCACGACTTTGTCTTTTTAAACGATCATTATATTCGTCAGTTGTTTCAAATTCGCCTCTTACTAGCATTGGAATACCATAATGTGAAATTTCAAAAAAACTATTTCCTTTGATTTTTTTAAGATTTTGAGATTCATCGCCAGTCCAAACAAGTTTATCATCATGAATAATTTTATCTTCAGGTTGAATAACAGGTATTAAATCGATATTTAAAACTGTATTTCTATCAAGATTAATTTCAACAACTTTTTCGAAATAGCCATCTTGAGAAACTTTAATAGAATAACGAGCACCTTTTAAAACTATTCCATCATGATATTCGCCAATTCCATTAACTTTAATTTTACTTCCAAGCGGTTTTGCATTAACAGTTAAAGTAAAATCTTTTTGAATATCTTCACTAGAAATTATATTTGGTTTGCTATTTGGAATAGTAAAAAAGAATTCACCAGTTGTTTTATCGTAACTTGCTGGAGATTGTTTTCCATCAGTATCTTCTTCAACACCTTTACGAACTATTTTAAAAATATCATTAAGTTGAACACCTTCAATTTCAATTGCAGAAAGAAGATGTTTTGTAAAAATTCCATTTTTGCCACTACCATCAGAAGCTTCTTCACCGATATCAGCAGAATATGCGATATAAGTTCCTTTTGCATTAGGAGGCATTGCTAGACCTACACGATCACCAATAACTCGACTTGAAACTGAACGACTTGGAAACGGATTGTTTCGACAAGCATCAAGAACAACGATATTAAGACGATTTCCAGCATTTTCTAAACGATATAATAAATCGTTTAAAGCGATACCTTCATTTTTAATATCAACTTGGTCTTCTATTTTTGCATCAATAGGAATTAAATAATTATTACCTCCAACTTCTAAACCGTGCCCAGCATAAAAAACCATACCGACACCTTTTTTACTTTTTAACTTTGAGGCAAATTTACTAATACCCTCGTTAATTTCTGAACGAGTACCATTTTTAATTTCTGTTACTTCAAAGCCAAGTCGTTTAAGAGCTTTTGCCATATCATCACTATCATTAAGGGCATTTTTTAAGGGATTTAAATCTCTATAATCATTATTACCTATAAGTAGAGCATAACGACTTTCATTTTTATATTGAATTAATTTTATTGCTCGATCTTCATTATCTCGTTTTTTATTTTTATCTGTATTCGTATTAATATTTTGAGTTTGAACTTTTTCTACTTTTATATTATCTTCACTTTTTTCTATTTTTTGAACATCTGGACTTAAACTGCCACAACCTGTTACCATAACAGCTAGTGTTGTGCCTAATATGATCTGTCTCATCATTTTTCCTCTTGGCTTGATTAAAATCGAAATAATCATAAGATTATTGTGATGTGTAACTCTTATTTACATCAACAACATACTTTTTTGAATTTACAAAAATTGTAACACATTCGACTACATGATAGAATTCTTCAAATTAGTTTCAATTTTTAATTTTATGGATTTGTCAAAATGGTGTCTCTAAATATAGCTTTAACTTATCAATTTTTACTTACTTTCTTAACTCATTTTTTTGTGTTAGTTGTTTCTCTTTTCATAGCAACGAGACTGATAAATAATATAGTTGAATTATCATATCGTAAGGGTTTATATCAAAGTAATTTGGCTATTTCGATTTATGTTTTTGGGTATTATTCGGCTATTATTCTTGTTTTAGTTTCAGCTTTAAGTTTAAAAAATGAGAATTTCGATATTATAACTAATTTATTAGCTTTTTCTTCTTTAGTGATTTTAGGCATGATTTTTTTATCAATTGATCAAAAAATATTCAATTATTTATATTTAAATAGTTTAGATTCTCAATTTGAACTTGAGCGAGAAAATTTATCTCTTTCTCTTATACAAACTGGAGGTTTATTATCTTTTGCGATACTTTTTTACTCAATTTTTAATGAAACTGAATTTTATTTCAAATATATTTTAAATGATGTTGTTATTTTAATAACTTCTCAAATAATTCTCTTTACAGTTATTAAAATTGCTTTTTTTAAAAGTCGTTTTGATGAAGTTCGAGAAATTCAAAAAGGAAATGTTGCAGTTTCAATTGAATTAACATCGATTTTTATTTCGTTTGCTTTTTTAATTGGAAATATAGCTGGAGATATACAAGATATAGATGCAAATGGATTTTCTAAGTTAATTTTATTAACTGCGATATCTTTTATACCATTAATGTATTTACCATCGCTTTTAACATCTTTTATTGTTAGTGAAAATAAAAAAGCTGATAGTAGTATCGAAGATGGAAATATCGTTATAGCTATAAAAAGTGGAATTGTCCGAATTGCAGTTGCGATTTTATTAATAGAAACATTGCCATATAATATTTTAATTTTCAATAATTAATATTTTAATTTTTAAAAGAGTCCGTTTTCACGGACTCACTCCAAATTTTCATCTTTACCGCAAGTTCCCATAGATTGTCCAGAACTTCCGCAACCATTTGGCGAACTCATTTCACATTGATAACAAAACAAATTTAAATACCTTTATATTTTTCTAAAATAATAAAGAATTATCTTTATAAAAAGATTGATTCTTGTTAATGCAATTTTTTAACTTTCTTGATTTGGTTATGGTAAAATTTTAAAAAATTAAAATCAGAGGTATTTTATATGTCAAGAAAATGCGAAATTAGTGGTAAAGGTCCTCTTTACGGAAATAATGTTAGCCATGCAAATAACAAAACAAGAAGAAGATTTCTTCCAAATTTAAGAAGTATCAAAGTTACACTTGAAGATGGAACAATTCAAAAAATTAGAGTTGCTGCAAGAGAGCTTCGAACATTAAAAAAACAGGGAAATATTTAGTTTTTAAATAAACCAGTGAAATTCAAAAAGAGTTTCTTAGATTATATAGAGAACAAATATTCTCGAGACAAGAAAAAAGATGATATTTATCTTGATCAAGCTCTATATTACGAATTAAGACATTTTAGAGCTCCGTTTATAGCTACTGTTTTAGGTATGCTTTTCGGAACTCTTGGATATATCGCCATAGATGATATGCCTGTTTTAAATGCTATCTACCAAACTGGAATAACAATTACAACAACAGGTTTTGGGGAGATGGCTCCAATCTCTCCGTTAGGTAGAATTTTTACTATAACTCTTATTATTATGGGTTTTGTAACACTCACTTTCACAGCTGGTTCTGTTGTAAATGTTATTACAAATGGTGAAATAAGATATATTGCAAAGGTTCGTAAAATGTTACATAAAATAGCTAGAATTAAAAGACATTTTATTTTATATTATTTAAACGATTACACAATAGAAATAGCAGAAAATTTGCGAAGAAATCATGTTCCTTTTGTCATTGTTGATCCTAGTCCCGATCTTGAAGAAAGGGCTAAAAAATTAAAATTTCCTTATTATTTTCAAGCTGAACCACACACCGAATTATCAATCAAACGAGCAAATATCGGAATGGCAAGAGGAGTTATAACACTTTCTGAAAAAGAGGCTGACAATATTGCACTTATAGTTTCAGTAAGATTATTTGAACGAGAATATAGAAAAAATAGACCTTTTCAAATTATTGCAAGTTCAAAAAGTTCTGAAAATGCTGATAAATTAAAAAAATTGGGTGCTGATAGTGTAGTTGTTCCAACAAAATTAACAGCTCAAAGAATTAGTGCGATGGCAGTATCTCCAGATTTAGAAAATTTATTAGAAAACTTTTTATATTCTAATGATACTCCACTTGACATGGAAGAAGTTTTTGTTCCAAAATATAGTTGGATTGTGCTTCAAAGAATTCGAGATATCAAATTAAAAAGTTTGTTAAATGTCTCAGTTGTTGGCTTGAGAAATCGAGAAGGCAGATTTGTTCCAATGCCAAAAAGCGATTTATTAATTACAGCAGAATCGTATATGTTGCTCGTTGGCAAAGTAAATGATTTAAAAAATGCAAAAAAATTAATAAATAAAGTTGAATCTCCACAAGAACTTCTATCATTTAAATAATATATCTATGTTGTTTCTACTCAATAATTTATTTAAAATTTAAATTGCACCAAATGCCGAATTTAATTCGGCTTTGATATAATGGTTAAACTAAAAATATAATTATTAAGGATAAATTTTGGATAATAAACAAATTGTAGCGGTTCATCATTCAGAAGAGAGATATGCTTCTTTAACACTTATTGCATATTCTCAAGAACAACGAGAATTAATTCGTCAAGTAATAGAAAAAAGAGTTCCAAACAGTTCAGAAATATCAATTTCTGAAAGTGAAGTTGATGATATTCTGGAAACAACTATTGAATATCATGATGATTATGATAAACAATCAGGTGAAATTTTCGAAACAATTATTCGTTGTCTTCATATTACTGAATGTAATTAAGTTATAAATACAAATGAATGAATATTTAGGCTTTCTGGCTGGGACTCTTACAAGTCTCTCTCAACTTCCTCAAGTAATTAAAGTAGTTAAAACTAACAATACTAAATCGATATCTCTTTGGACATATATACTTTTAACTACAGGTATGTCTGTATGGCTATTATATGGCATAATAATTAAAGACTATCCTATTATTATCTCAAATGTTGTAACGATTTCTTTTACTCTTACTATTATTAGATATAAAATAAAATTTGGATAGGATTTTTTAATTTGAAACTCTCTGTTGCTCTCGATCTTGAAAAAGATATCGATAATTTAAATTTAGTTAAACAATTAAAGGGATTTCCAATTTGGATTAAAATTGGATTGAGAACTTATATTAGAGATGGCAGAAATATAATCGATGAGGTAAAAAATATAGATCAAAATCTAAAGATATTTTTAGACCTAAAATTATATGATATTCCTAATACAATGGGTGATGCAAGTGAATCGATAGCAGATCTAGGAATAGATATGTTTAATGTTCATGCTTCGGCAGGTGAAAAAGCTATGCAAGAAGTAATAAAACGATTAAATTCTCGTAAAAATAGACCTATTGTTTTAGCTGTAACAGCATTAACCTCTTTTGAAGAAAATGAATTTTATAAAATATATAATCAAAGTATTTTAGAGAAAAGTCTCGCTTTTGCTGAAATGAGTTATCGAGCTGGAATCGACGGAGTTGTCTCTTCTGTTTTCGAAAGCAAAAATATTAAAGAAAAAACCTCATCAAATTTTATAACTCTAACTCCAGGAATTAGACCTTTTGGCGAAAATAGAGATGACCAAAATAGAATTGGAACAATAGAAATAGCTAAAAATAATCTTGCTGATTTTATTGTTGTTGGTCGTCCTATTTATCAATCTAATGATCCTCGAGGAGTTGTCGAAAAAATCTTAATTGAAATCTCAAAATAAATCTTATTAATGAAAGAATATTTTTATGGTAATTCTATCAATTTTATTTGAATCTATCGCTACAATTCTGCACTCTCTAATATTTTTATATATTATGATAGTTATTGGAACGATCATCGCTTCTTGGATTGGTGCAGATCCTTATAATCTAATTGTAGCAACTGCAAGAAAACTAACTCAACCTTTATATAATTTAATTAAAACTTATATACCTGCAACAGTTATAAATGGTATAGATTTTGCACCACTAGTTTTATTAATAGGTTTGCAATTTATTGATCTTTTTATCGTTGGAGTTTTAGAACATTTTGCACAGGCACTTAAATAATTAAAAAATAGGAAAATTTAAATGCATGATTTCGATCTTGAAAAAAGACTCTATTACGAAGATTTAAAATTAGCTTCAACAGATAAACGAACTGTTTCGCATATCATCGACGATTTGATTTTATTAATGTTACTATTTCTTATTATTTCTGATACGATAAGTAATAGTTCAAATATAGAAAGTAAAATTTTATTTATTAACTCTTTAGTTATTAAATTTATGATAATTAAATTTTTATATCATTTGATTTTTACAGCTCTATATGGAGCTTCAATAGGTAAAATGCTTTTAAAAATAAAAATAGTTGATCAACAAGGATTTCATACACCTTCAGTTATACAATCTGCAACTAGATCATTCGTAAGATTATTTAGTGAATCTATTTTTTATCTAGGTTTTTTATGGGCAATATTCGATCAAGATAAACAGGGTTGGCATGACAAAATTGCAAGAACAATAGTGGTAAATGTTAAATAAGTTTTTTTATCTATTAACTATATCTTCTTCAATACTTTTTGCATTTGACAAAAAAGAAAGTGGAGAGATACATTTTTTATCAAAAGAGGTATCTTTAGAAAATAATTATATAGTTGCTCACGAAAATTCAACTGTGCTTTTTGAAGATAAATATATGAAATCTGATTCGATCGTTTATGATCAAAAAAAGAGAGAGATTGAATTTTTTGGAAATGTCTCTCTTGTAGAAAAAGGTTTATATTTTTTTATTGGAGATTATGCAAAAATTAATTTAGATGGCAATGCAACTATAAAAAATATGTTTTTATATCATAAACCAAGACACATTTGGCTCTATTCAAATGAGTCAAATGCAACAGAAGATAAATTCTCATTAAAAAATACTTTTTTATCAAGTTGTAGAAGTGAAAATCCTGATTGGGGTTTTTATATCGAAGAGGGCTTTTATGATAAACATAAACAGGTATTTGAACTATATAATATTTTATTATATGCGACTGATATACCAATTTTATATATACCATATTTAAACTTTTCAATTAATCGTGAGCGAAAAAGTGGATTGTTAGTTCCAAAAATTGGACTTTCAGCAACTGAAGGTCTATATTTTAGTCAGCCTATATATTATGTTCCAAATTGGTGGTCAGATTATGAAATTTCTCCACAAATTAGAACAAGTCGAGGCGGAGGAGCTTATGCAAAATATCGTTTTGCTGATTCACCATATTCTAAAGGTGAAATCAGTGGAGGTCTATTTTATGAAACTGATAGTTATGCAAAAGAGTATCAACTTTCAAATATGAAACATTATGGAATCGATTTTTATTATAAAAGCGATAATGTTTTTTCAGGCATTAAAGACTCTTTTTTAATAGATATAAAATATTTAAATGATGTTTCGTATATTTCTCTTAATCAAGCTGATAAAGATGTTGCAAAAAGCAAAAGTACCTCATCAAATAATAATGAAAATGAGATAAGTAATTTAGTTGAAAGTAGAATTAATTATCAAATAAATAATAATAATCATACTTTTGGTATATATAATAGATATGTTATAGATACAAGTCAATCTAATAATCATCAAACTCTTCAAACTTTACCTTATTTAAAATATCATTATGGATTAAACTCTTTTTCTTCTAGTTTTTTATATAGTTTAGATACTAATTATAAAAATTTTTATCGTCCAGAAGGTGCAACTGCCAATCTTTACGATTTAACTATGCCAATATCTTTACATTGGAATTTACTTGATAATTATTTGAAATTAAAAATTACTGAAAATTTCTATACATCTTATATAGATTTTTCAAATACAAATTTATATAGTGAAGATAAAAATTTTTATTTAAGACATTATCATCAAATTGAACTTTTTACTGATCTTGGGCGAAAAAATAGTGATGGAACTTTTCATTCTATTGATTTTGGTGCTAACTTAATTTTGTCAGATATCGAATATAAAAGTGGTTTTTATACTCCATCAACAGATAGTGAAAATTGCGAAGTTGGTAATCCGTGCGAATTTCAACGAGAAAAAATATCGATAGCTCTTTTGAACTAAAATTTGCTCAACATTTACATAATAAAAATGGTAAAGATATTTTTTATCATAAATTTCAACAACCAGTTATAGTCGAAGATGGTCAAATCGTCAAATTAGATACTTTAGAAAATGAATTTAAACTCTTTTTTGATAATGAATTATCTTTATATAATAGTTTAAATTATTCATTTGATGATGGCAAAATATTAAAATTATCATCAACAGTTGAATATGATGAAAAAGATTATAAATATGAGTTATCACATTTTTTAAATCATGAAAAAGATGAAAATCCTCTTGAATTTGTTTCAACTGAAGCTTCAATGAAATTAAATGGTAAATACTCTTTATTTGGTAATTATTCGTATGACATTGTAAAAGATACTACAAAAAGCTGGAGTCTCGGATATAACATGTCAAAACGATGTTGGAATTATAAACTTCAATATAAACAAGAAGATATTCCAATTTCAACAAATATTGGAGCTGAAACTCAACGAAATAGCATGTTATATTTTTTAATAGAGTTATATCCACTTGGCGGACTTGATCATGAATTTCATTAAGAGTTATAGTTTAATGAATAAAATAAATACATGATAGAATCATATTAAAATACAAAGAACAGGAATTTAATCCAACGATTGAAAAATTTAAGCATACTTGAAAACAAACTTCAATATAAATTTAGAAACAAAAAATTATTAATAGAGGCATTAACCCATAGAAGTTTTAATAAACCGTATAATAACGAAAGATTTGAATTTGTTGGAGATTCAATTTTAAGCTATACAATGGCTACATATCTTTTTCATAAATTTCCTAATCTAAATGAAGGTTCTTTATCAAAACTTCGTTCTTCTTTAGTTAGTCAAAGTGGTTTATATAAAATAGCTGAATATTTTGAATTAGGTGAATATCTGCTTATATCTGAAGCAGAAGAGAAAAATCTAGGACGAAAAAAAAGATCACTTTTATCAAACTGTGTTGAATCAATAATAGCTTCAATTTATTTTGACTCAAACCAAGATATAAAAATGCCCCGAAAATTTATTATACAAACATATGAAACAGTATTTCCACATATATCACTAGAAACTTTATTTAGAGATTATAAAACGATATTACAAGAAATGACTCAATCTATATTTGGAGTTGTTCCAGAATATAAAGTTCTAGAAACATCAGGTCCAGATCATGAAAAATTATTTACAATAGGTTTATATATAAATGAGAGACTTTATGTTACCTCATCTGGAAGATCTAAAAAAAGTGCTGAACAAAATTCAGCTGAACTTGCAATTAGAATATTAGAAGATACAGAAACAGAATAAATTAATCTCATTTAAATCTAAATTTATATTTTTTTAATCTCGAAGAACAAAATTTTAACTTCATTTAATTATTATGCTTTTAGATAAAATATCATTAAAATTGTTAATTTTTTTAGATTTTATCTAAGGGTTTTTATGCATAAAAATCAATTTTTCTTTCTTACTATTTTAGTAACTCTTTTTTTAGTAGGTTGTTCCTCTGATGAAAATGATCCAATTCCAATACAAACTAAATGTCCAATTGGTCAAGGATTCGATAAAAATGGAATTTGCACCAATTGTCCAACTGATTATGAAGTTAATAGCAAAGGCTATTGTGTTGAAGAAAATAGTAGTGCTATTTCTGAAATTTTGCAAACTGTTAATATCTCTGGCAAAGCTATTGACGGTTATATTCAAGATGGAACTGTTGAACTTTTAAATAGTAATTCGATAGTTATTGCAAAGACTCAAACAGATGAAAATGGAAGTTGGAAAATATCTATAAACGATTTGAATAAATCTATAAATCTAAATAATTATGTAATAAAAGTTTCAAAGGGAACAGATAGCGAAACGGACAATAATTCTACAGGCGAACTTTCATATAAAATTAGTTCAACTGATTTAAAACAAATTATTGTAAATCCATATTCGACATTAGCAAAATATAGCAATCAATCAAATTCTATTGATAAAATTGCTCAAATTTTAGGTTTAAATGCAACTTTAGTTAAACAAGATTATATTGAAGCTTATTCGAAAGATAAAAATAATAGTGAGCTTTTAAAAATTGCTATTCAAGGTAATTTAATAATGGTTTCATTAGATATTTTTGCAAAAAATATTAATGATAATAATATTAGTTATTCAAAAGCATTTGAACTTATAGCTTCAGCTTTAGTAACAGAATTATTATCTAAGAATTCAATAACTCGAATTGATGAAATCTTTGAAACAGATTCGTTTTTAAATAGACTTTTTGAAAATCAAACAACGAAAAGTTTAAAACTTTTATCTAAAGATGATTTAAAAACTGTTGCAAAATCAACAAAAACTTTAAATTTAATAGTTCAAAATTTCTTGAAATTAATAGCAAACGAAAATTATTCAATAGCAAATTATCAAACTTCGATATCTGCAATTGCAACATCTATAAATAATAATTTAAAAAATAGTGAAATGAATAATTTTATTAATGCTATTTCTGTAATGGGCTTTGAAAATATTATTAATATTGTTAAAAATATTTCTCAACAAGTAACTGATCAAAGTAATACTGAAACTAAATTTTATATTGATGTGAATTTATTAGCTAACGAATTATTTAACGATGAGGTTATTAACCAGTATTATGAAATTTTCAATTTATATAAAGATATAAATATTTCTCTTGAGCAAATTTTAAATGGTTCTGCTGATTTAAATTTAACAGTTGAGCAAAAAAATAAGATCAAAACCCAAAAAGATAAAGCGAAAAATTATTTTAATATAGATTCTATTGCTGATAAAGTTATTAAAGAAATTGCTAGTCCAAAAGTATCTTTATCTGTTAATTTAGAAAGTGGAGTTTTAAATTCTAATTTTATTTTTACAGCAAAAATTTTAAATTTAAATGAAATTAATAGTGGTGTAAGTTATTCTTGGTTTATTGATAATGATCAAATATCAAACTCTAGTTATACTTTTGCTACAAAATTTGAAAAAACTGGTTCTCATGTTGTTAAAGTTATCGTTTCTTCAAAAGGAATTAATAGTTCTGATGAGATTACTATCATTGTAAATGATTTAATAAGTAATGAGACCTCATCAAATTATGAATTAGATTTATCAAGTGATTATGTCAATAATACGATTGGTAAAAGTTTTAGATTTACTGCAAAAACAAATTTGATAAATCCTACTTTTACTTGGTTTGTTAATGACACAGTTAAAAGTATTTCAGGTAGCATTTTTGATTATAGTTTTAGCTCTGTCGGAAATCATAAAGTTAAAGTAATTGCTACTTTTGACAACACAACTATTACAAAATCAATAATAGTTTCTGTAATTGATTTACCAGTTACAGATGTTTATAATTTATCGATTGTTAATAATAAAGTCTTATTTACAATAAGTGGAATTGATGATTTAAATAGAACTGCAAATATTTCAAATGGAATCTTCGAAACTATAAATTATTCTGCTTTTACAGGTTCTAAATTAGAAACAGTAAAAAATAGCGATTTCGTTATGAGCTTTGAAATAGATCACTCTTTTGATCCTGGAGATGAAAAAATGATTAATCTTGCTATAAAAATTGTTGATTCTCAAAATAGAAGTTTAGTTGCTATAATTAAAAATTTAAGGCTATTTTATAGTAATAATAAATTATATATAGATGCTAATTCAAATATAAATACAAAATTATATGGTTATGGTAAAACAAGTAATGGGACACCTTTATCTACTGAAATTTCAAATATAGATTTTAGTAGGATAATATCAACAACTGATAATGAAACGATTTATTTAAATCATACAAAACTTATAAATGAAATTTATAACAGTGTTTCAAATGGTTCAAAAATTGCGAATAAATTCTTTACTCAAGCTGGAACTTATAATTTGTCATTTTATATTTCTAATCTTGATAATTTTACAGGTTTTACAACCTCATCAAATACTGATATCTCTTCTGGTTTTAATGGACATTTAAAAAATAATATCGAAGATGAATTTTCTAATTCAGTATTTAAATTATCTGGAATTATTAAAGTTCAATAAAAACTTATTTTTGAAAATTCCCGTGCCAATAACACGGGTAAATTTTACTCTTTTCAAGTAAAATATCAATCTTTAAATTTATATCAAAGAAAGAGAATGTGCATTATATGAAAATAGCAGTTATTGGAACTGGATATGTCGGTTTATCAAATGGAATTTTATTAGCTCAAAATCACGAAGTTATCGCTTTTGATATTGCAAAATGGCGAATAGATCTTTTAAATAGTGGAAAAATTCCAATAGAAGATCGCGAAATGGAAAAATTCTTTAATGAAAGACCTCTTAGATTTAAAGCCAGTTTAGATAAAAAAGAGGTTTATTATAATGCAGATTTAATTATTATTGCAACTCCGACAGATTATGATCCTATAACAAATCAATTTGATACATCATCAGTTGATTCAACTTTATTGGATATTTTAGCTTTAAATAATAAGAATGCTTTTATTATTATAAAATCTACTTTACCAGTTGGTTATACAGCGAAAAAAAGAAAAGAGTTAAATAGTGATAAAATTATATTTTCACCTGAATTTCTACGAGAAGGAAAAGCTTTAACTGATAATCTTCGACCAAGTAGAATTATAGTTGGAGATAAAAATAGTGGCGGTCAATTATTTGCGGATTTGATGTTAGAAGGTGCAGAAATTTCAGTACCAGTTTTATTTACAGATTCAACTGAAGCTGAAGCAATTAAGTTATTTTCAAATACTTATCTTGCAATGCGAGTAGCTTTTTTTAATGAACTTGACAGTTATGCTGAAACATATAATTTAAATACGAAATCGATTATCGATGGGGTTTCACTTGATCCGAGAATTGGTTCAGGTTATAACAATCCATCATTTGGTTATGGCGGTTATTGTCTTCCAAAAGATACTAAACAGTTAATGGCTAATTATAATAATGTGCCAAATAATTTAATTAATGCAATAGTTGAATCAAATCGCACTCGAAAAGATTTTATTGCTGAATCTATATTAAAACAGCTAAAATTGACACAAAATAAACAAATTGTCGGAATTTATAGATTGGTTATGAAAACTGGTTCTGATAATTTTAGAGCTTCATCAATTCAAGGCATTATGAAAAGATTAAAAGCCAAAGGTGTCGAAGTAATAGTTTATGAACCAATTTTACAAGAGGCTCAATTTTTTAATTCTAAAGTTATTAAAGATTTATCAGAATTTAAAAAGCTTAGCGATCTAATAATTGCAAATAGAAAATCAGCCAATTTACAAGATGTTATAGATAAAATCTATACAAGAGATATTTTTGGCGAATCATAAAATTAAAAAATTAGATATATTTGTAAAATTATCTAAAAAGTAAAAAAATCTGATGAAAGGAAATATAGATGAGAATTAGCGGTGCCAGAATGGTAATAGAAGCTCTAAAAGCTGAAAATGTTTATACAGTTTTTGGCTATCCAGGTGGAGCTATTATGAATGTTTATGACGAATTATATAAACAAAAAGATATTAAGCATATTTTAACTCGTCATGAGCAAGGTGCAATTCATTCAGCGGAAGGTTATGCAAAAGTTAGTGGAGAAGTTGGAGTTGCAATTGTAACAAGTGGTCCAGGTTTCACAAATGCTGTAACTGGTCTAGCAAATGCCTATATGGACTCAACTCCAATTGTTGTTATTTCTGGTCAAGTTCCACTTTCGTTAATTGGCACTGATGCTTTTCAGGAAATTGATGCTGTTGGAATAAGTCGAGCTTGTACGAAACATAATTATTTAATAACTAAAGTTTCAGATATTGCTAGAGTTTTTAAAGAAGCTTTTTATATTGCTCGAAGTGGCAGACCTGGTCCAGTTCATATAGATATTCCAAAAGATATAACTGCACAATTAGGTGATTTTTTATATCCTGATTTTGTTGATATTCCAACTTATAGACCAATTACTCGAGGAAATCGCGAACAACTTGAAAAATTAATTAATGCAATCGAGAAATCGTCAAGACCTCTTTTATATCTTGGTGGCGGAATTGTTCAATCAAATTCATCTGGATTAATTAGACAAATTGCAAAATTAACTGGAATTCCAGCTGTTGAAACTTTAATGGCTAGAGGTGTTATGGGTTCAGAAAATCCACTTTTAATTTCAATGGTTGGAATGCATGGAAGTTATGCAGCAAATATGGCTATGAGTGAAGCAGATTTAATTATTTCTCTTGGAGCTAGATTTGATGACCGTGTTACTGGAAAACTTTCAGAATTTGCAAAATATGCCAAAGTTGCTCATATCGATATTGATCCAAGTTCTATAAATAAACTTGTTGATGTTGATTATCCAGTAGTTGGTGATTTGAATTTCGTTCTTTCTGAAATGGTTAATTTATTAAAAGGTTTTAACTCGAATAAATTTATTGATTGGCAAAAGACAATTAATAAAAATGATCAGCTACATCCATTAAATTATGATAAAAGTGCTTTTATTTTAAAACCTCAAGAAATTATCGAACGAGTTGGCGAACTGTTACGAGATCGTGCAAATATTTCAACTGATGTTGGACAACATCAAATGTGGTCGGCACAGTTTTATCCGTTTTCACGAGCAAGACAATTTAATACAAGTGGCGGTCTTGGAACAATGGGTTACGGTTTTCCGTCGGCTATCGGTGTTAAAGTTGCTGATCAAAATAGAGTTTCGATTAATTTTACAGGTGATGGTTCTATTTTAATGAATATTCAAGAGTTAATGACTGCCGTTGAATATAATATTCCAGTTATAAATATTATCTTAAATAATAATTATCTTGGAATGGTTAGACAATGGCAAACACTTTTTTATGATGATCGCATTTCTCAAACTGATCTTTCAATGCAACCTGATTTTGTAAAACTTGCTGAAAGTTTCGGTGGAATCGGTTATCGAGTTGAAACTCTTGAAGAATTTGATAAAGCTCTTTTAGATGCAATCGATAAAAATATCGTTGCTCTTATAGATGTTAAAATTGATCGTCGAGAAAATGTTATGCCAATGGTTCCAGCTGGTGGATCGCTATTTAATATGATGTTAAAATAGGAGAGATAATGAGCAGTAAAACTAGAAGACATATTATATCTGTTACAGTAAGAAATGAGTCTAGTGTTCTTTCGCGAGTTGCTGGACTTTTTGCAGGACGAGGTTACAACATTGAATCGCTAACTGTTGCACCAATTCCAAATGAAGAATTTTCTCGAATCACGATTGAAACTATTGGAGATCAAAAAACTGTTGATCAAATTGAAAAACAGCTTAATAAATTAATTCCAGTTTTAAAAGTTGTTGAAAGAGAAGATTTTATCGAACAAGAAATTGCAATGGCGAAATTTCCAGTTGAGACAAATTTAGCTGAACTTGATGCACTTTGTAGAGCTTTTAATGGCAAAATCTCAATAATTAGCGAAAATGGAATTATCGCAACTATTAGTGATCATCCAATTAGAGTTGGAGCTTTTATAACAGCTTCTTCAAGATTTTCTCCTATCGAGATAATTAGAAGTGGTGTTGTAGCAATGGAGCCTTAATTCTAAATTTGAATATAGAAACGATTAAAAAAGAGCGAGATGGGTGGCTCTTTTGGAAAAATATAGCCCCACTTCGAGAATCTATCGAAAAAATATCTCCACAAAATAATTTAGTGAAATTTGAAAATGGTTCTGTTGTTATCGATTCTGAAATTGGCGAACTTGGTATTCAAATAGCTAAATCGATGAAACCTTGGCGAAAAGGACCTTTTAAATTTCGAGATGTTACGATTGATGCTGAATGGAACAGTAATATAAAATATTCTATACTTTTACCTCATCTTGATATAAAAAATAAAATTGTTGGAGATATTGGCTGTAATAACGGTTATTATATGTTCAGAATGTTAGAACTTGAACCAAAAATAATAATAGGTTTTGATCCTGTGCCACTTTGTAAAATACAGTTCGATTTTATCGATAGATTTATAGGAAGTGCAAAAAATGGAAAAATAATTTTTGAATTGCTCGGTGTTGAACATTTGTCAATTTATGGTCAAAAATTTGATTTGCTTTTATGTCTCGGAGTCATTTATCATCGAAGTGATCCTGTTGCAACTCTAAAAAATTTAAAATCTGCATTAAAAAATAATGGCACTTTAATTCTTGATACATTTTATATTGAGGGCGACGATGAGGTCGCACTTTTTCCAAATGAACGATATGCGAAAATGAATAATGTCTATTTTTTACCTACGATTCCAGCTTTGCGAAATTGGGCAAAACGGGCAAAATTTAAAGAATTTGAAGTTATTGCAACTGTTGATGCAAATTCTGATGAACAACGAAAAACCGAATGGATGGACTCTGAAAGTTTAGAAGATTTTTTAGATCCGAATGATCAAAATAAAACTGTTGAAGGTTATCAAGCTCCAAAACGAGTTTTCGTAAAATTAAAATAGGTAGTTTTCTTAAAAATAAGTGGAGAATTGAATCAATTATTTAATTTATTTATTTGTTGTAAATATTAATTCCAGTGAATCATCACGGGAATTAATATATCTATATGTGTATTTTATTGACAGCTTTTAGCTATTTTTAAATTTAACTTTTTTAACACATTTAAATCATGATCAGCACTTATACCTTTAGTTGTTAAATAGTTTCCAATAACTATTGAATTTGCTCCAGCTTGAAAAATTTGCCAATCATTTTCTCCAAAAAAGCTTTCTCTACCACCAGCTATCATGATTCTGCCATTAAATTTATTTCTTAAATTTTTAATAATTTCTAAGCCTTTATTTATAGTTAAATCTGTTTTTGGAATTGGTAAAGCTTCATTGTGATGATAAAAATTAATTGGAATCGAATTAGGTTCTAAACTTAAAATTTCATTAAAAAATTCTTCACGAACCTCATCGTTTTCTCCAAGTCCAACAATTCCACCAGTGCATAAATTAAGTCCAACATTTTTTACATTTTCACAAGTTTCATATCTTTCTCGCCAAGTATGAGTTGTGCAAATTTCATTATAAAAACTCTCGGCACTCTCTAAATTATGGTTATAACTAGAAATTCCACTATTTTTTAAAACTCTTAATTGTTCAACTGAAGCCGTTCCGTTACAGGCAATCAAATTTAAATCTGGCAATTCTTTTTTTAGTTTTTCAGCAATTTGTGAAACATATTTTAATTTTCGATCATTTAGACCTTTTCCAGCTGTAACAAGACAAAAACCTAAAGCACCTTTTTCATTTAGAAATTTTGCATCATTTAAAATTTGTTCAAAGCTCTTATTTTTATATTTTTCGATATCAGTTTGATATCTGCTACTTTGAGTGCAAAATTTACAATCTTCACTACAACCACCACTTTCTATATTGTTAATGGCACATAAAAAAATTTTATTATTATTCAAATTTAGTCTTTCTGTTTTTAAATTTAAATTATATTATATAATAGCAATTTGTAAAAAACTAGAGTGTAAAATTAACAAATACTCTAAATATTTCTTAAGCAGAGGTAATAAAATAGTGACAGAAGAAGCAAAAGATCAAAAACAAGAAATTTTAGTCAGAATTAAAAACACACTTGAACTTTATCAAGAAAATGTTCCTATGGATCAATATCTTTTTTTAGCTAAAGAATATAAAAGAATGTGCTTAAGCTTTGATAAACTTTTATCTAAAGAGAAAGATAGAAATAGAAAATTTATAGAAGTTAAACGAGAGTTATTAACAGTTCATCAAGAAGAAATAAAAAATTTAAAAAATGATATTAAAACTATCGCTATTGAAAATGAAAATTTAAAAAGAGATGTTTTAAAATATACAATGATCGTAAAAGATCAAGAAAATAGTAAAGCTCAAGAAAATTCTAAAACTATTAACGAAAAACCTATTCTTCAAGATGAAATTAATAATTTAATTATTAAACATTTTAGTGAAGAACAAATTAAAATTTTACTTGATGATGTAATTATTCATTTAGCTTCAACTACACTTGATTTTAGTAAAATTACCTTATCTTTTTTTGATGATAATAAAATTATATTATTACAAAGAGCAATTTATCGCAGAGTTATGGTCATTATCGAAAGTGATTCTTCTTCAATTGTTAGTGCAATTACAAATACGATTTTACGAGATCATTATAATTATGTTCATAAAGAATTCGCTAACAAAGTTCTTAAAGCTTCAAATATTTCTCGAGGTGTTTTCAAATTTTTTGAAAATAATTTTGTTGAAGATGACACTGGAACTCGTTGGAATTCATTTGCTATAACCAGATTTATGGGCGAATATTTAAAACAAACAGAAAGTTATTATTACAATAAAGATGAATTTGAAAAATATTCAGCTCGACTTCAAGAATTATCGCTAATGGATGAAACTGACGAAAAAATGGCTGAACGAAAAAAAGTTGAAAAACTTGTTAGTCTATATAAATTACGAATTGCTGATGAAGAGGGTAAAATTAGCGATATTATCGAAAAATATAAATCTTTACTTGAAGGTGTTACAAAGACACTTTTACAAAAAAGAATAATTATTAAAAAATAATTATATATGATAGGTATCGATTTAGTTAAAATTCAAAGAATCGAAAAATTTGTAGCTCGTTTTGGAGAAAAAGGATTACACAAGTTTTTAACTCAAACAGAAATCGAAATTTCTAAAAATAACATAAAAAGAATTGCTGGTTTTTGGGCTGTTAAAGAGGCAATTTCAAAGGCTCTTGGAGTTGGAATTTCTAAAAGTTTTTCGTTTCATGATGTAGAAATCTCTAAAAATAAAAATGGTTCTCCAATTGCAAATATTTCAGAAAAAATAAAAGCTAATTTTAATATTAAAAATCTAGCTATTTCTATTACACATGATGGCGATTATGCTATTGCTGTAGCAACAATTCAAATAAATTAACTCGCTAATTATTATATTTTAGATATTTTTTTATTAAATTATCAAAGCTATGTTACAATTCAAATCTTAAAAAATTAACAATAGGAATTAAAAACTTGCAAACTACAAATCAGGATGAATCCCAACAACTTTCTATGCCAATAATTTCAGAATTGGATCATTTTTTATATCCATTTATGATATCGCCTGTTTTTATTTCTAATCTTAATTTTATAAAAACAGTCGAATTTGCAATGAATCACTCTTTACCAATTATTATTACTCCGATTAAGCCAAATGCTGATGTCGAAGAATTGACCATAAATAAAATTTATCCTGCTGGAGTTATTGGCTCTATTATGAGAAAAACTATTTTGCCAGATGGCAGAATTAAAATTCTTTTTCAGGGTATTAAAAAAGTAAAAATTACAAAAATTATTTCTGAAAATCCTATAATTGGTGAATATGAAGCTATCGAAACTTCTGAAAAATCAGAAATTAGAACTCGAGCAATTTTATCAATTTTAAAAGATAAAATAGCCGAATTATTAAAATATAGTTCTAAAATCCCTCAAGATATATTAAATACTATTAATGATAGTAATGAACTTGATCGTATTTCTGATATTATAACTAGCTCACTATCTTTAAGTCTTGATCAAGCCTATGAATTATATATTGAATCTAATATCGAAAATCGAATGTTTTCAATTCTTGAAAAAATTGATAATGAAATTGAAAGTGCAAAAATTCAACGAGATATAAAAACAAAAGTTCAGAATAATATTGCTCAACATAATAAAGAACATTTTTTAAAAGAGCAATTAAAACAGATTCAAAAAGAACTTGGAGTTGATTCTCAACGAGAAGAGGAAATTGAAGAATATCGCAAAAAACTTGAAGCTAAAAAAGATTTTATGTCTGAAGATGCTTACAAAGAGATAAATAAACAAATTAAACGACTTTCTCGAATGCATCCTGATAGTGCCGATGCTAATATGGTTCAAACTTATCTTGAATGGGTTATTGAAATTCCTTTTGGTAAAGAATCAAAACATAAATTATCAATTCCAGAAGTAGAAAATCAGTTAAATATAGATCATTATTCATTAAAAAAGCCAAAAGATCGAATCTTAGAATATTTTGCTGTTCGAGAACTTTTAGATTTAAGAGGTGTCAAAGATAGTCAAAATCGAGGCATTATTTTATGTTTTTATGGTCCTCCCGGAGTCGGAAAAACTTCATTAGCAAATTCTATTGCAACTGCAATGAAACGAAAACTTGTGCGAATTGCTCTCGGTGGTCTTGAAGATGTAAATGAATTACGAGGTCATCGTCGAACTTATGTTGGTGCAATGCCTGGACGAATTGTAAGCGGACTTATCGAAGCAAAAGAGATAAATCCAATTATAGTTCTTGATGAAATTGATAAATTAGGTCGATCACCTCGAGGTGATCCAACTTCAGCAATGCTCGAAATTCTTGATCCTGAACAAAACTCTAAATTTCGTGATTATTATTTAAATTTTGATATAGATTTATCAAAAGCTATTTTTATTGCAACTGCTAATGATATTTCGATGATTCCTGCTCCTCTTCGAGATAGAATGGAATTTATAGCAATTAGCAGTTATACTCCAATGGAAAAATATCATATTGCTAAAAAATATCTAATTCCGCAAGAACTTAAAAAACATGGTTTAAAAAGCAATGAGATTATCGTTTCTAAAAAAGCACTTGAAGATATGATTAATTTATATACTCGTGAAGCTGGTGTCAGAAATTTAAGAAGACGAATTTCTAGTGTAATTCGAAAAAGTGCAAAAAAATCCTTGAAAATAGTTCGATTGCTAAAATTAGTATTACTGCAAAAAATTTAAAAGAATTTCTTGATAATAGTCTATTTGGTATCGAAAAAATTGATCCAACAGCTAAAATTGGTGTTGTTAATGGTCTCGCTTGGACTTCTGTTGGTGGAGATATTTTAAAAATCGAAGTTGTCAAAACTGAAGGCAAAGGCGGAATTAAATTAACTGGAAAACTCGGTGAAGTTATGCGGGAATCTGGTTCGATTGCTTTTTCTGTTGTTAAAAATCTCTTTGAAACTGGTTATTTAATGCCTAATCCAAATTCTAAATATCATAAAAATAATGAAAAAGATATCGAAATTAAAAATATCGATGAGGTTGAAAAACCTGAAATTGAGATTGAAAAGACTGTAAAAAAATATAAAAATATTGCTAATTTTTATGATTTACATATACATGTACCTGATGGTGCAACTCCAAAAGATGGTCCAAGTGCTGGAATCACAATTGCCACTGCGATTGCTTCATCTTTGAGTGAAAAAGCTGTTCGAGGCGATACAGCGATGACAGGCGAAATTTCGTTACACGGAAATGTTATGCCTATCGGTGGTCTAAAAGAGAAAATTATTGCGGCTCATAGAGCTGGAATTAAAAATATTATTATTCCTAAAAAGAATTATGAAAGAGATCTTGAAGATTTACCTCAAGAGATATTAGTTGATTTTAAAATTATTCCAGTTTCTCGTTTTGAAGAAGTTTTAAAATTTATGTTTGAGCTAAAAAATAGTCAAAATAATCAAAATATTAATATTAATGGAGTTGAAAATGAGTCAGAATCTGAATCAAAAGAAATTAGAGACAATCAATAACGAAAATATAAATAATATAAGTGATAATGTAAAAAATTATAAATTTAATGATATAAATTTGCCTCAAATGGAATATAGTGCAGAAATTGATGGTGAAGCTTTTCCAGATCGAAATCAACATCTAAAAAAGAAAGAACAAATTCTTGAAGAGTATCAATTTATCAAAAAATCAAAGATCGTTAATCGAGTGCGAAGATAAATAAACTTTGAATCCGTTTTTACCGCTTTTTATTCCTGTTTTTATACTTTTTTTTGTAGAGACCTCATCAAAAATTTCAAAAGAGATGGGAAATCTCTACAATCAAATTGGCGATCTCGAAAATAAATTATATAGTGCAACTTTTCTTGAAGAGAATTTATCTGCTGAAGAATCTTTTAATCGTGCTTTAAAAAATATCGAAACTGGAGATTTAAAGGTTGCTATATCTAATTTAACTTACACAATAGCAATCAAATCGAATCATTCTGAAGCTTTTTATAATCGTGGTTTAGCTTATCATAGTTTGGGAGATTTTGAACAAGCAATTGAAAATTACTCTCGTGCCATTGAAATTAATCCAAATGATGCTGATGCATATAATAATCGTGGTGTTGCAAATCATGATTTACAGCATTATGATTTGGCAATTGATGATCATACTAAAGCAATAGAATTAGTTCCTGAATTAGCAGAAGCTTTTTATAATCGTGCTGGAGTTTATGAGAAATTAGCTTATAATGATCTTGCTCTTGATGACTATTCTCGTGCTATCGAAATCGATCCTGAATTTACAGATGCAATCTATAAAAAAGTCCAAATTTATATAAATATCGGCGATCTCAAAAAGGCAAAAGCTGAAGCTGATAAAAGTGCTAAACTTGGCGATAATCGAGCTTTAGAATTTTTCAATAATAATATTAGTAGTGGAGATAATTAAACCTTAAATTCTAATATTAAAATAAACCCTCTTATTTAAACTAAAATTAGACTTTACAAAACTAGATTTTTCAAGGTAATAAAATGAATATTTTATTTGTTGGCAAAAAACCGCGATTTCAAACTTCAAACAAATTTTTACACTCATTCAGAAAAAAATATATGACTAAAACTGGTGGTTTTTCTGGAACTCTTGATCCATTTGCAAGTGGAACTTTAATAATTGCACTTGGCGACATTCCTCGACTTTTTCAATTTTTTGAGAAAAGCGAAAAAGTTTATCGAGCAACTCTTTGGCTGGGTGCTAAAAGTGAGAGTTTAGATATTGACACTGATGTAAAAATAGACAAAATTAATCAAATCGAGATTTATAAAATAATGGAAGTTTTAGAATCTTTAATAGGCAATATTAGATATTTTCCACCAAAATATTCTGCAAAAATCATCGATGGACAACGAGCTTATAATTTGGCTCGAGATGGCAAAAATGTAAATTTAAAAGAGATTGAATCTAATATTTTTAATATTAAATTTATAAATTATGCTCATCCATTTTTAACTTTTGAAATAACTGTTTCAGAAGGTAGCTATATTCGAAGTTTTGGAAAAATTATTGCTGAAAAACTTGGAACAACTGGAATTTTAAGCAATTTGGAACGAATTCGTGAGGGTGATTTTATTTATAATAATGAAGCCAAACTAAATCCACTTGAATATTTACAAAAAGATTTTCGAGAAAATATATATTTACGAGATAAAAGATATCTTTTTGAAGGTGGTTTAATTTTACTTAGTAGTTTAAAATATCAAGATATCGGTAGATATTATATGAAATATGATATTTATATTGCTCTAATTGAAATAATCGAAATTAATGGCGAAAAAAAGTTAATTATTTGGTTAATCGAGTAACTATTAATTAATTGGTAAAATATTAACAAAATAATTAAAAGGATAAATATTGATTGATCCAAAACTTTTAAGTAGAGATTTCGATGAGGTTGTTCAAAAACTTCATAAGAAACGAGTCTCTATTGAATTATTAACTCAATTAAAATCTGCTTATTTAAATCATAAAAATTTAAAAAATGAACTTGAATCTGCTCAAGCTTTTCAAAATGAGAAAAGTCGCCAATTTCAAAATGTTCCAAAAAATGAAATTGATGATCTTAAAAAAGAGTTGGCAGTTAATAAAATTCGAATTGCAGAATTAAATGCAAATGTTCGTGAAACTGAAACTAAACTTGAAAAACTTTTACATTCGATTCCGAATATTCCTGCGGATGATATTCCAGATGGTAAAGATGAAAATGATAATTTATTGCTCGAGACAGTGCTAATTCCTCGCGAATTTGATTTTGAGCCAAAAGCTCATTTTGAACTTGGTGAACAAAATGGTTGGCTAGATTTTGAACGAGGTGCAAAATTAGCAAAAAGCAGATTTACACTGATTAGAGGGTTTGGAGCAAAATTAGAACGAGCTTTGATTAATTTTATGCTTGATCATAATCGGGCTTGTGGTTTTGAAGAGGTTTCAGTGCCAATTATTACAAATTCAAAATCGCTTTTTGGAACTGGACAACTTCCAAAATTTGAGGAAGATCTTTTTAAAATTGAAGATGAAGATCTATATTTAATTCCAACTTCAGAAGTTACACTGACTAATATTTTTAATGATGAAATTATAAATTCAGAAGAATTACCAATTAAATTAACTGCTGTAACTCCATGTTTTAGAAAAGAGGCTGGTTCTGGTGGTCGAGACATAAGAGGAATTATAAGACAACACCAATTTTATAAAGTAGAATTAGTTTCTATAACAAAACAGGAAAATAGTGATGAGATTCTCGAAAAAATGGTTGAATGCGCATCTTCAATGCTAACAAAATTGGGATTACCTCATCGCAAAATGCTTCTTTGTAGCGGAGATATGGGTTTTTCAGCACGAAAAACAGTTGATATCGAAGTTTGGTTACCTTCTCAAAATAAATATCGAGAAATAAGTTCTGTTTCGAATACTGGCGACTTTCAAGCACGACGAGCAAATATTCGTTATCGTGATGGAAAAAATAATCGTTTTGTTCATACTCTTAATGGTTCAAGTCTTGCTGTTGGTAGAACTCTTGTTGCAATTATGGAAAACTTCCAAACTAGTAATGGAAATATTACTATTCCTGAAATTTTAAATAAATATTTATAATTTATATTTTGGAGCTAAAGAACTAATTTTCTACCAGCTCCAAGCTCTAAGCATTAAACAAATTTATCTTTTAACATAGTTATAATTTAGTTTAAGTAAAATTATATCGATTATAAGAGCATGATTTTCTAGCCAATACAAGCTCCCCGTATTAAAACACGGGAATATTTAGAACTATTTTTATATTATAGTTTATAGTTTTTGATTTCGTGGAAATTTAAATATTTATAAATTTTAGACTCTTTACCGCCAATTTTTTGAGGAACAATTTTCATATATTCTTCAACTGTTGGAAGTCTTCCAAGTAAAGCACAAACTGCGGCAAGTTCAGCAGAACCTAAATAAACTTGAGAATTTTTACCCATTCGATTATCAAAGTTTCTTGTTGAAGTTGAGAAAACAACAGCTTTTTCAGCAACTTGAGCCTGATTACCCATACATAATGAACAACCCGGAACTTCAGTTCTTGCTCCCGCTTCACCAAACATTGAATAATAACCCTCATTTCGGAGCTGTTTTTCATCCATTTTTGTTGGTGGAACAATCCATAATCTAACTGGAGTTTGACCACTACCAGATAAGACTTCACCTAAAGCTCGATAATGTCCAATATTTGTCATACACGAACCAACAAATACTTCATCAATATTTTTTGGTCGTTTTGGATCATTTAAGACTTCTGAAAGTGTTGCAACATCATCGGGATCATTTGGACAAGCAATAATAGGTTCTTTTATATTATTTAAGTCTATTTCTAAAGTATAAGCATATTCTGCATCTTCATCTGGTTGTAAAAGAACTGGATTTTTTAACCAATTTTTAAATTTATCAATTCGTCTTTGAAGTGTTCTAGCATCGCCGTAACCATCAGAGATCATAGCTTCAAGTAATTTGACATTCGAATTTATATATTCGATAACTGGTTCAGGATTTAATCGAACGGTACAGGCTGCAGCACTTCGTTCAGCTGAAGCATCAGTTAATTCAAAAGCTTGTTCAACTTTTAAATTTGGCAAACCTTCAATTTCAAGAATTCTACCTGCGAAAATATTCTTTTTACCTTTTTTAGCAACAGTTAATAGACCTTTTCGAATAGCTTCAAGAGGAATAGCATTAACTAAATCTCTAAGAGTAACACCTGATTGCATTTGACCTTTAAATCTTACGAGAACAGATTCAGGCATATTAAGAGGCATTGAACCAGTAACAGCTGCAAAAGCAACAAGACCAGAACCACCTGGAAAAGAAATACCGATAGGGAATCGAGTATGAGAGTCGCCACCAGTTCCAACAGAATCAGGAAGAACCATTCGATTTAACCAAGAATGAATAACTCCATCGCCCGGTCTTAAAGAGACTCCACCTCGTTTTTCGATAAATTCAGGAAGAGTATTATGAAGTTTAATATCAGCAGGTTTTGGATAAGCAGCAGTATGACAAAAAGATTGCATAACAAGATCAGCAGAAAAACCTAAAGCTGAGAGTTCTTTAACCTCATCGCGAGTCATTGCACCAGTTGTATCTTGAGAACCAATAGTTAAAGTTTCAGGTTCAACATACATTCCAGGTCTAACTCCAGCAACACCACAAGCTTTACCAACCATTTTTTGAGCAAGTGTATAACCTTTACCACTATCAGCTGGTTGTTCAGCTCTTTCAAAGATTTTATCTTCACCCATTCCTAAAAAGTCTCTAGCTTTTTTAGTTAAACCTCGACCAATAATTAAAGGAATTCGACCACCAGCTCTAAATTCATCAACAATCGTATTTGGATTTAATTTAAAAGTTGCGATAGTTTCGCCATTTTTTTCAGCTCGACCTTCATATGGATAAAGTGTGATGAGGTCACCAGTATCCATTTTAGAGACATCTAATTCAATTGGTAAAGCTCCAGAATCTTCAGCAGTTGCGAAAAATATTGGTGCAATAATTCCACCAAGAACATAACCGCCACTTCGTTTATTTGGAACACCAACAATATCATCTCCGATATGCCATTGAACTGAATTTATGCCTGATTTTCTACTTGAACCTGTTCCAACAACATCACCAACGAAAGCAACTGAATAACCTAATTTTTTAAGTTCAGCAATTTTATCAAGCGGTTTTTCCATTTTTGATCTAAGCATTGAATTAGCATGTAGTGGAATATCACTTCGTGTAAAAGCTTCACTTGCTGGAGAGAGATCATCTGTATTTGTTTCACCTGGAACTTTAAATACAACTAAATTAATTTTTTCAGCAAGTTTTGGACGATTTAAAAACCATTCACCATTTGCCCAAGAATTTAAAATAGAAGTTGCATAAATATTACCAGATTTATGTAAATCAACAATATCATTAAAAGAATCATATACTAAAAGTGTATTATTAAGCTCTTTTGCTGATGCTTCTGCAATTTCGCCACCAATTTTTAAACCATTAATTAATGGAGTGATATTAAAGCCTCCAAGCATTTTGCCAAGAGCTTCAACTGCTCGAATAGGTGAAATTGCAGGAATTATTAGAGAACCAGTAACAATAGCATTTAAAAAATCAGCTTTAACATAAGCTGAATCATCAACACCTGGGAAAACTCGATTAATGATGAGATCAGCAAAAAATTGGCTGTTTTCGTCGCTATTTTTAATTAAAGATACAACTTCAGCTGTTTGTTCTTTAGTAAGAGATAATGGAGAAATTCCAAGAACTTTTCGTTCTTCAACATGTTTATGATAGTTTTCAAGAAAACTCAAGATGACTCCGTTAATATTTAAAATTTAAAAAATCTTAACAGAAATATGATTTAGATTTGTTTAGTTTCTATACAAACGATAGCTATTTCGTAGCTTTAAATTTCTAAATTTCTCATTTTTTATGTTTATGTGTAAATTTGTAATCTATTTTGTAAAATTAAAATTAGTAATATATAAAAGACCTCATCGAGAAATAATTTTTGATTTAATTTGATCAAGGTCTTAAATTAATTTTTAAAATTTATTTTTAGGTTTATAATCTTCGATAACTTTACCCCACATCAATTTATATTTTTTCTTTACAAACTTCAATTCTTCTTGACAATTATCTAGTTGTTCTGTAAGAACTCTTAAATTTTTTCGTTCATCTTCAAGAATCTCTTGAATAGAAATTAAAGCTTCTTTTAAAAACATATTTTCTTCTTTCAAGACTCCTACTGTTTCATCTTTCGAAGCAACAACTTTTTCATGGAGATTCAGGATTGTGGCAATTGTCTTTTCAACGAAATTTATATTTACACTTTCAGTGGATTTACCATTTTTTGTTAGAGATCTCATTGCTACTGGTACTATCAATTTACTTCCCTCTTCAGTATCTATATAAATAACTCCATCTTTTTCTTTAAAGTTAATCTCTTTTCGAGTAATCATTCCATGAATAGTCTCTAAATCCATTCCAGTTATTTGCGAAAATTCTTTGACACTAACCCAATTATCACTCATGTTTTTAACACCTTTATAAAAATTAGCAAAATTATAACTTATTAAGTGGAGTTCGATGAAATTAACAGATTCTAAAATTACATCAAAATTTAAGAATAAAAAACTATAAAACATGTTTGTAAGATTGTGAAAAATTTAAATAAGAATCCCGTTAAATGAGATTCTCACAACGGGATTTAAAGAAATTTAGAATTTATTTATGAGTAGTTTTTGGATAGACGAAAATAGCTTCTCGTTTAACTTGAATAGTTTCATTTAAGTCAGTAGCAAAAGCTGTAATCTGAATAGGAACTGTAATATCTTTTCGTTCATCAATTCCGAGAACTTCATCAGTATATAGGACAACTATTTTTTTCATACTATGACCTGCTTTAATCATAAATGGTTGAGTTGGAGTTTTAATTTTGATATGTTCATGTTCAACTTTAAAATAATATTTATGATCAAGATTATCTGTATTTTGAAATAAGAAAATATAACTATTATTTACTCGTGAGCCATTATCATCAATAGAATAGAGTCGAGTCTCTTTATTTATATTTAAAAGCATCATCTCTTTTTCTGAACCCATTTTAATAAGAATTAAAAGCATTAAAATTAAAATAGCAATATAGCCAATTGTTTTTGGTCTGAAATATTGAGTTTTACCTTTTTTATCATCGATTTCTTTAACACTTGACCAATTGACAAGAGTAGGTTTATTTAATTTACCCATTACAGTTGTACAAGCATCAACACATTCAAGACAATTAATACATTCTAGTTGAAGACCTTTTCGAATATCTATATGTGTAGGACAAACTGTAACACAACTTTCACATGTTGTGCATTCAGAACCAGCTGGAAGTTCTTTTTGTTTATTAACTATTTTTTCTTTTGAGCTATTATAAATTGCACCGCCTCGACTTTTATCATAAATAGCCATAATAGTTTCATTATCATATAAAACAGATTGAACTCTTGAATAAGGACATATATATACACAAAAGTTTTCTTTTAGCCAAATGACATCATAAATTAAAAACAGAGTTAAAATAGTTACAAAACCAAAAAGAATTGTATGTTCGGCAGGATTTTTTAAATATTCGAAAAAAGTTTCAGGTGGAACAAAATACCAAGTAAAATCAGCAGAAGCAATTAAAGCAAGAATAGACCAAATCAAAATAGCTAATATATTTTTAATTTTATTAACAGTTGATGAATAGTCAGGCTCTTTTTGTTTATTTTTAATGCTTCGTCTAAGTCTAAGAATTTTGGTTTCGATGAGGTCGCGATAAACAACACGAAAAATAGTTTGAGGACAAGTCCAACCACAAAAAGCTCTTCCGCCCATAACTGTTGTAAGAAAAATACCCAAAAAAAGTATAATTAATAGAAACGGCATAAGATAAAGTTCTTGCATGTCAAACTTAATAAAAAATAGATGCAATTGCTTTTGATCAAAGTTCAAAAGAAAAAAGTGATTACCATCTATAATTATAAACGGTAAAGTTAATGCAATAATAGTTGCAAAAATATACATGATGTATCTTTTTGATGCATAGGACATTTGTAAATAACCTCCAAGAAATAATAAAAAATTTCTCGTGAGTATATCACTATATTATAATTATAATAAGTTATATAAATTATTAGTTTTTTAATTTGATTATTTTAAGCTTATTTAATAAACAGTCATAGAAATATTAATATCTCCATTGTCAATTGTTAAATAAGCTTTATCTTTTCCGAGAGTTGTAAATTTAAAATAAGATAGATTTCCATCTGTAATAGTTTGTCCGCTAATATCTAACATAATCCCATTAATCTCTTGAGCTGAATAAATTTGGGAATCTAAAAACCAAAGAAGTTATAACGATTTGTTGATTTGAAAATATATCACCAGATATATTTTGACCTAATTTTAGAATCATTACAAAAATTTTCTAATAAACTATTTTTTATTTCAGAATTATCAATAATGAACAACATATCTATATAATTCAAATAGCTATTTATTCTTTCTAATAAAAACATATCAGGATTATATAAAATTGTTGTTCCAAATATTTTCAAATTATTGTCCTATTTTTCGTTCTATTAGAACTGCTGTTAAATCATCTTCCATTTTTTTATCTTTTATAACTTCAAAATAGTTTGCAAGAACATCTTTATCCATCATTGTAGGCATATCTTCTTTTGGAACAAAATAATAACTATCTTCTGTAATACCATCTGTATATACTAATATAGCTTTAAAATCATTGATTTCATAGCGACTTACTTTAATAGAAAAGAAAAAATTCATAAATGGAATATTATTAGCTTTAAGTTCAACGATTTTATCGCCATCTTTTACAATGGCAGGATACATTCCAGCAGTAAAATATTCAACATATTTAAAATCTCTATCAAGATAAAAAAATGAGGCTGATAACTGTTCAAGATCAGAAAGAATATATTCTAAACTTTTACCAAAAGCTGAAGCCAGATCACTAAAACTTAATCTTTCGTCAAGAGCTTTTTTGACAAAAGATAAAACAGCAAAAGATGTCAATGATGGAACGATTCCGTGTCCCATTGCATCAAGAACATAAAATAAATAGCCACCTTCAGCTGTTTTATGTAGCGAATAACTATCGCCAGACAAGAAATCGTATGGTTTAAAATATATCGTTACTTCTACTTTAGGGTCTGTTTTTAATTCATTAACTAATATACTTTGCTGTTTTTGTGCTGCTTTTGTCTGTTCTTGAATCAAATATCTATTTTCTTCAGCCAAATGATCAACATCAAGTACATTGCTAATATAAGTTATAACAACAGTAAATAATTGAGAATCTTCTGGAGTAAATTTTTTAGTGCTATTTAATTTATTTATAGCCTGAAAAACTCCAATCATCTTATTTTGTTTATTAAATAAAGGAGTTGCTAAAATTGACTCTGTTTTATAATTAGTCTTTTTATCAACTTCAGGATTAAATTTTGGATGGGAATAAGGCTCATTTACTATTTGAGTTTCTGAACTTTTATAAACTTCGCCAATAATTCCAGCAGTTAAAGGAACTTTTAAATTGCTAATTCCGTGAGCAACTTTTGTCCAAAAAACATTTTCATTTTCATCAATTAGCCAAATCGTAGCTCTATCACTTTCGACTAATTTTTTGCCGAAATCAGCCAAAATAATTAATAAAATCTCATTATTTCGCTCTTTTGAAATCTTTGTCGAATATTCTAAGATTATTTCTATAATTTTATGAAGTCGTTTCTCTTTTTGAATCGAATAGCTAAATACGACATCAAGAACTTCATGAAGTTGTGAATCATGGGTTTCTGAAGTTTGTAAAATCATTTCTACGATATCTTCGGTAGTTCTGCCTTGAGTATCATTAGAATTTAAGATCTTATCAACTAGCATAATTAAATCTTCTCTATCTAATAAATTACCCATTTTTTCAACCTCCTGCTCCTGTATCAAATTGACTAACTCGTTGTTTTGGAGGCAAGAATGATAATAATTTACCTTCCATATTTCTTGGATTATCTCCAGCTTGAATTGAAATAATTCCTTCAAGAATCATCTGATTTTGAAGAACTTCTTCATCATTTCTAATATTTAGAATATTTGCAATTGGAACTCCAAGAGTATTTCCTAGAACTGCTCCATAATATGTTGTAATAAGAGCAACTGCCATTGCGGGACCAATTGCACTTGGATCAGCCATATTTAAAAGCATTGCAACAAGTCCAATAAGAGTTCCAATCATACCCATTGCACCAGCTAAGTTTGCAAACTGGTCAAACATCGAAATATTACTTTTATGTCGAGTTCCCATTTGGTCTATTTCTATTTCTAACATTGTTCTGATCGTATCTGGTTCTTGACCATCAATAGCCATCATTAAGCCATTTTTTAAAAATCTATTTTCTTCATTTTTTAAGACATTTTCAAGACTTAAAAGTCCCTCTTTTCTTGCAGTCATTGCAAAACCAATTAATTTTTTAATCATACCCGGAATATCTTGTTTAGGAGGTTTAAAAGCGATCATAAAAAATTTAGGCATATTTTTCATTTGGTCTAATCTAAATGAGATAAATAAAGCTCCAATCGAACCACCAAAAACGATTAACATTGAAGGAATATCCACATATGGACCTATTCCGACCCCCAAAATCATTGCTGCAAACAAGTTTCCAAAAACAACTGTAAAACCTATAATGGTAGCTATATCCACTATTGCTCCTTTTATTTCTTTAAGCTATTTAAATAAATATTTAATTATTGAATCCAGCCACCGCCAAGAAGTTTTCCATCTTCGCTATAAAAAACACCTGCTTGACCTTTAGCTAAACCATACATTGGTTCAAAAAGTTCTATATTTGCAATATTATTTTCGATATGAACTTTACATTTTAAAGGATTACTGCGATATCTTAATTTAACAAAAGATTCAAATTCATTTATATTAATAAACATATTAATATCTCGAAGAGAAACCCTTAAAACGGCTAATTCTGACTTTTCACCAACAACTATTCTATTTTCATTCGGAATTATATCGATTACATAGTGGGGCTGATGGGCGACACGAACAGAAAAACCCTTTCTTTTACCAATTGTGTAATGCATATATCCAGAATGAGTTCCGATTTTTTCACCATTTTTATTAATGACATCACCAATTTGATCAACAGAAATATGTTCTCGAAGAGTGTCAATATATTTATTTTCAACGAAACAAATTTCAGAACTTTCTCGTTCTTCGTTTAAAAAAGCCAATTCAGGAATCTCTAAAATTTTTTCACGAACCTCTTTTTTAGTTAAATTTGCCAACGGAAAAATAAGCTTATTTATAATATTTTTATTTATATTAAATAAAAAATAGCTTTGATCTTTTGATAAATCATTAGCTTGATATAAAAATTTGCCGTCATGTTTTAAATAGTGTCCAGTTGCTAAAAAATCAGCTTTTAGATCATTAATAGCAAAATCAAAAAATTCGCCAAATTTTATTTTTCGATTACAAATTGCACAAGGATTTGGAGTTTCACCAATTTTGTAAGTTTCAATAAAATTATCAAAAATATTTTTTTTAAAAGATTCTCGTAAATCTAAAATTTTAAAGTCTATATTTAAAAAATCAACTATTTTATCAAGTTTAGCCATATTTTTTTTAAAATAATTTTCGCGATCATGTAATCTTAAATAGACTCCAATTACATCAAAACCCATATTTTTTAAAAGCAGAGCAGAATAAGTTGAATCAATTCCACCACTTAAACCAATAACAACTTTTTTCATATATTTTTTACTCTTTCAACAACATTATTTATAATCCAATCTGGAGTTGAAGCACCAGCAGAAATTCCACAAAGTTGGCAATTTTCGAACCACTCATTTTTTACCTCATCAGCAGATTCGATGTGATAACAATTTTGACAATAAGTTTCGCAAATTTTTAGAAGTTGTTTTGTATTTGAACTTTCGCGACCACCAATTATTAACATAACATCAGCTTTACGAGAAAGTTCTTCGGCTGCAATTTGGTTTTCAAAAGTAGCATTACAAATTGTATTAAAAACACGAACTTCTTTATATTCACCAATTAAAAATTTTGCAATTTCTGTAAAATCTTCGATATTTCGAGTTGTTTGAGAAACAAGAGCAATTTTATTAGATAATTTATATTTTTTTAGATCATCTATATTTAAAACAACATAGACATTTCCAGAAACATAACTCATAACTCCACGAATTTCAGGATGAGAAATATCACCAAAAATAATAATCTCATAACCAGAATTGCTCATTTCTCGAACAATTTCTTGAGGCTTTGTAACAAAAGGACAAGTTGCATCGATATATTCAATATTTTTCTCATTTAGAATTTCTAAATCTTTTTTTCGATTCCGTGAGTTCTAATTATTAATTTATCGCTAGTTTTAAAGTCACTTAAATCTTTTTTGAGTCCAACATTAAAATTATTTTTTAATCTATCAATTTCTTGTTTATTGTGAATAAGTGGTCCAAAAGTATAAGAATTTTTATTCTCTTCAGCAAGTTTTATAGCTCTTTTTACACCAAAACAGAAACCTAATTTTTTAGCTAATTCTATTTTCAAAATAAATAGCCTCCATTTTCTTTTAAAAAATTTTCAGAAAGGATAACATTTTAACAATAAATATTAACTAAAATATATTTTTCAGTGGGTTGTTCCATTTAAATTTAAGCCGATAACTCCAGCAATAATTAATAAAATTGAGATAAATTTTATGCTTGACATATTTTCATTAAAAACTAGCCAACCAAAAATTGTAATTAATAAAATTCCAGCTCCGCTCCAAACGGCATAAGTTATGCTAACTTCTAATTTTTTAGAGACTTGCCACATTAAACTAAAAGTTAAAATATACATAATAATAGAAACTATTCCTGAAATCGTATGATTGTTTTGAGAAGAATATTTAAATAATAGAGTTCCAATAACTTCAAAAACTATTGAAACCGATAAAATTAGCCAAGGATTTATATTTGCAAGAAAATTCATAAACTAGTTATTAATCTCGCCATCTTTTAGTTAAATCTTTATAGTCTTCAATTCGTCGATCTCTAAAAAAAGGCCAAATATCTCGCATTTCTCGAGTCTCTTCTCGTTTTACTTCAGCATATAAAATTTCTTCATTATTAGCTGAAGCTCTTGCAATCTCTTCACCTTTGGCATTTAAAATAAAAGAGTTACCCCAAAAAGTGATTCCTTTATATGTTTTAGATGGATCAATTTCAAAACCAATTCGATTGGCTGTTGCAACAGGAATTCCATTGGCAATTGCATGAGACTTTTGAATTGTGATCCACCTCATCAATTGAGAAGCTGTTTCACTTTCACCCTCTTCTTCCAACCAACCAATTGCAGTAGGATAAATTAAGATTTCAGCTCCAGCCATTGCCATTAATCGAGAAGCTTCTGGATACCATTGATCCCAACATATTAAAACTCCGAGTCGTCCAACAGAAGTATCAATTGGATTAAAACCTAAATCACCCTCAGTAAAATAGAATTTTTCGTAATAAGCGGGATCATCTGGAATATGCATTTTTCGATATTTTCCTGCAATTGAACCATCTCGTTCAAAAACATAAGCTGTATTATGATATAGACCTTCAGCTCTTTTTTCAAAAAGTGAAGTAACAAGCACAATTTTATTTTCTCGAGCGACTGAACTCCAAAAAACTAGATCATTTTCGAAATTTTGTGCATATTTAAAATTTTTTACATCTTCTGTTACACAAAAATATGGTGATTGATGTAACTCTTGAAGAATAATAAGATCTGCATTTTTAGAAGCCTCTTTGACTTTTTCCGCAATATTTATATTTACATTTTCACTATATTTTGTTTGAATAACTGCTAATTTCATATAATTACCTTTAATTTAGATTTTCAAAGATATTTTACATAATCCTTGAGTCAAAAGGTTTGCAAACTCGCGAAAATGGTGTTTGGCATTTGACCGAATCACTTTACAGCCATGAGGGAATTTAGATTTTTTTAAAATTTTAAATTTTTACGAAAAAGTTAAAAATAAGATTTTAAGCATTAAATAAATAGACTTTATATAATTTATTAAATTAATAAATATACTTGAGTTTTAAATATTTAACGATGAGGTTTTTAAATATTTTGCTGATTTTGAACCGCTTTGGAATTTTTGCAAAATTTTTTTGAAATTTAAAACAATATAATTTATATTATATTTTTTTAATAGTTTATCCAATTTTTAGCAAAATTTTAAAAACTTAAATATAAATTTAAAGATAGTCACACTCCAAAAACCGCCACTTACGACCTTTTCATTTATATTTTTTAAGTTTTTTTGAGTCGAAAAAATGGCTAAAAATAGCTTAAACTTAAGAAAATAAATTACATTGGAGCAAAAATACACTTTTTGTGTATTTAAATACACTTTTGTAAAAAGCCTCGGATCAACTAGGTTTATACTAAAAAAGTGGTCAGATCGATTTTCGACTCTTCGCAGACTTTTTCAATATATAAATAGCCGAATAGTTGAGTTTAAAATAAATTATTTTATAGCAAAAAAATATCTTTTATTTTATATTTATTAGGTTTTGGAGATCTTGTAAAAATCGACCTCATCATTATTGTATTACGATTCTAATGAGATCAGACTTTTTTGATAATTTATTTTTTAAAGTGGTTAGCTAAAATACTATTTAGATTGACATCTATTTTAATACTATCGCCTCCTATAATTTGTTTGAAAAATATTTCCATCAATTTTTTAAAATCGAGTTCATTCAATTTGCCCAATTTTGAGATGAATCTATCTTGACTTAAAGTCTTAATTTGTGAAGTATTAATAGCACTTTCTGGTTGATTTGGCAACTGAATAGTTAAAGTATATTTACTATTTTTTTTAGCATCACTCGTAGTCATTATAAAACCAATAGGAGTTTTTGAATTTTCGTGATAACTATTTTGACTAATTACAACAAATGGTCTTTTACCGAATTGTTCATGTTTGTAAATATTATTACCATCTTCACCTAATTCTATTAACCATATATCTAAAAAATCTATTTTTTTATTCATTGAATTATACTCATTGTTAAAATTATAAAAATTATATCATATGCTTTATTTTTTTATTACAATATAAATCTTTTTTTCTATTTCATTGGAGGATTGAAAAAAGGATAAATATGTTAGACTTTTATGGTCTCCGTTAGGAGGTAAAAAGTTGAAAAAAGGATTAAAAAATGGCAAAAAAAAGAGAAGATAAATGTGATTTTTGTGGTGTTGAAGAGACACTAGATAATCCATTTATTCTTGGTGAAAATGGAAAAATTTGTCGAGATTGTTCATATCAAATTTATGATCTTTTTGCAACTGAAATGGTTGGAACAATAACTCCAGAGTTTCAAGAAGCTCAAAACGAACGACGAAAGCAAGAAAATAATCCAAATTATAATAATTTGCAAAATAGTAAAACAAGTTTGAATAATAACAATAAAATTCAGACTCCACGAGAAATTAAAACGGTTCTTGATCAATATGTTATTGGACAAGAAAATGCTAAAAAAATATTATCAGTGGCTGTATATAATCATTATAAGAGACTATTCCAAAAGAATATAAAAAATGATAAAGTTGAACTTCAAAAATCCAATGTTTTATTACTTGGACCAACTGGTAGTGGAAAAACACTTCTTGCTCAAACGATTGCACGAACTTTAAATGTGCCAATTGCAATAACTGATGCTACTAGTTTAACTGAAGCTGGTTATGTTGGAGAAGATGTTGAAAATATTCTTGTGCGACTTCTTCAGGCTTCAAATGGAGATGTAAAACGAGCTGAACAAGGGATCGTTTTTATTGACGAAATCGATAAAATTGCGAGACTTGGTGAAAATCGAAGTATAACTCGAGATGTTTCTGGTGAAGGTGTTCAACAGGCTCTTTTAAAAATTATCGAAGGTAGTCTCGTAAATGTTCCGCCTCAAGGTGGCAGAAAACATCCAAATCAAGAGTTCATACAAATTAATACTTCTGAAATATTATTTATATGTGGCGGTGCATTTGATGGAATTGAATCGATTATCGAGAAAAAATTAAGTGGCAACAGTATGGGTTTTACTCAAGCTAAAAAAACAAAAGTTGATCGAGATACGATTCTCGGAATGGTTGAACCTGATGACCTCATCAAATTTGGCTTAATTCCTGAATTAATTGGTCGTTTGCCTGTTGTCGGAGTTTTAAATCAACTTTCTGTTGATGATATGAAACATATTTTGACTCAACCTAAAAATGCAATCGTAAAACAGTATCAAAGACTATTTGAGTTAGATGGTGCGGAACTTATTTTTTCTGATGAGGCAATTGGCGAAATCGCAAAAGAATCCATCAAACGAAAAACTGGAGCAAGAGGAACTCGAGCGATTATCGAACATGTAATGTTAGATGTAATGTTTGATTTACCTGAATATCGAGGCAAAAAAATCGAAATTAATGATAATGTTGTTCGTGGAACTGAAAAACCACAAGTTATCGATCAAAATTCATAGGCAAAATAAATTTAAAATATATATAATTTTATGATTTTAGATGATAATTTTTATCTCAATTTGGCAATCGATGAAGCTTGGAAATTTCAAGGTTTAACCTATCCGAATCCAGCTGTTGGTTCTCTCGTTCGCGGTGAAAATGGCGAAATTTTGTCAATTGAAGCTCATCGAGAAGCTGGTTCGCCACATGCCGAAGTTCTTGCGATTCAAAGTGCATATTTTAAATTAACTGGCGATACCAAAATTTTTAAATTAACAAGTTCTTCTGAAATTCACGACTATCTAATTAATAATAGTAATAACTTATTTATTAAAAGCGAAATATATGTTTCGCTTGAACCGTGTAATCATTTTGGAAAAACTCCACCATGTTCAATTTTAATAAAAAAACTAAATTTTAAAAGAGTAATTATAGGTATTCGAGATTTTAATAATATTGCTTCTGGCGGAATCGAAACCCTAAAATTTGCTGGAATCGAAACAATAGTTTTGAATTCGCAAAAAGCAAAAGATTTAATAGAACCTTTTTATTTTTGGAGTCAAAAAAATAAATTCAGTTTATTTAAAATGGCTCAAACTATAAATGGTAATATTAAAGGTGGAACAATTTCGTCATTAAATTCACGAACTCATGTTCATTCGATTCGCAATAAAATTACTTTTTTGGCAATCGGTGGCGAAACTGTTCGAACCGATAAACCAATTTTAGATTCGCGACTTGTAAATGGTAAAGCACCAAATATTTTAATAATTTCTCGAGAAAAAAATCTTGATAATTTTGATAAAAATATAAGTTTATTTAAAATAAATAATCGAACTGTTCAAGTTGTTAATATCGATGATTTGAAAAAAATTAACGGTTTTATCTTGTTTGAAGGTGGTTTTGAACTTTTAAAAAATATATATTTCGAAATAGATTGGCTTTTATTATATATATCTAGTGATATTAGTAATCGAGAAGCTTTACAAGATTTAGACAAATTTGGATTTTTGCCAATTTATTCTAAAATAATTGATAATGATATTATAATTTGGTTAAGGAGAATATAAATAAAATGATAAAACTAAAAAAGATAAGAGCTATTGATAATGAAATTCTCGATAAAATCGGTTTTCAGTGGCACACTGATAGCGACGGCACCTCTTATGTTGCCGATGAAATTCTTTTAATTAACGAAAAAGATGCTCAAAATTATTATAATGCCTCAAACGAATTATATGAAATGTTTATAAAAGCTGGTGAATATGTTATTAAAAACAATTTATGGCACGAAATAGGAATTCCTTATAATTTAGTTGAGCTAATAAAAAAATCTTGGGAAAATGATGAACATTTTCATATATATAGCAGATTTGATTTTTCAGGTGGAATTAATAATCAGCCTATTAAATTAATCGAATTCAATGCTGATACTCCGACGGCAATTTTTGAAACTTCAGTAATTCAGTGGGCAATGTTGAAATTTAATGATTTGCCAGATGAACAATTTAATAATCTATATAATACAGTTATTAAAAGTTTTAAAAATTTAATAACTGGTGAGAAGATTCTTTTTTCAAGTGCTGAAGGCAATCTTGAAGAAGAGCGAACAGTTAAATTTTTGCAAAATATGGCCATCGATGCTGGTTTTGAGACAGATTTCGAATATTTGCATCGAGTTAAGTTTTCGGAAGATGGTATTTTTAACAGCAATGATCAATATTTTCGTTATTGGTTCAAATTATATCCTTGGGAGAATATTGCTCTCGAAGAATCTGATTTGATTTATATTCTCGAGAAAATTTATGCTAATAATCGCGGTGTTGTTTTGAACCCTCCATATGTTTTAATTTTTCAGAGCAAAGCTATACTTAAAATTATAAATGATCTTTTTCCAGATTCACCATATATTTTAAAAGCAAGTTTTGACTCTGAAACTTTTAAAAATAAAAAGTATGTTCAAAAACGATTTTTTGGTCGTGAAGGTAATAATATAAGAATAGTCTCTGAAAATGGCGAAACTGAAATTGAAACTGGCGGAAATTATGAAATGTATCGTTCTGTTTATCAAGAATATACAGAATTTATAACCGACCAAAATAATTTGAGTTATCAAGCTGGAGTCTTTTTTTCAGGTGAAGGTTGCGGTTTAGGTTTTCGTCGTGGCGGAAAAATTTTAAATAATATGAGTAAATTTATAGGACATATGGTAAATGAATAGTAAAGATTATATTTCTAACCTCATCAAAGAGTTTAATTTTGGAAATATTTTTGAAAGACGAGAACGAATTAAAATTGCTGTTTCGGGTTGGAGTGGTTCAGGTAAAACATATTTTATTGCTTCAACTATAAATCAGCTTTTATCTGGCAAAAAAATTCAACGAGTTGCTAGAGAACGAGGTGTCGAATTTGTCGGTCGCTTAGTTTCTGAAAATGAAAAACAGGACAAAGAAAAAGATGAAAATAGCAATCTTTTTCCGTATCGAACTATTGTTGATATTTCTCAAGGTGATGAGGGTAAATGGCTTGGTTCAACAACTACGATTTCTCGAGCTTTGATTGAACTTGAAATAAAAAGCAAAAATAAATTATTTCCGAATAAATTTCTTGAAATTGAACTTGTTGATTATCCAGGTGAATGGCTTGCAGATTTGCCTCTTTATGAAAAAAATTTTGCTGATTGGGGTGATGAGGTAATCGCTGATATTCGAAATTCATCTCAAAAACGAGATTTTGCTCGTGAATGGCTAAATTCAATTTCTGGTGGCGATATTTATAGTTATAGTGATGGTAGCAGTGATGAAGACATTGTCGCAAGTTTTAAAACATATTTAAAATCTCTCGGTTCTAATGGTTATACTTTTATTCAGCCAAGTCGCCATTTATTCAAAAATGGTGTCGCCGATGCTTCGATTTTGCTTTTTACTCCGTTGCCAAAACCAAAATATTTAACTCCACATGAAGATTCTTTATATTCACGATTTAATAGAAGATATATAAGATATCAAAAAGAGTTTGTAAATTTAATTTATGAAACTTGGTTTAAAGAATTTGATAGACAAATTATTTTACTCGATATTTTTAAACCGTTGAGCAATGGTAAAAATAGCTTTTATGATTTATCAAGTTCGATATTTAAAATTGTAAAATTATATAAATATGGAGCTAATACTTTTTTAAAATATTTGACATATCGCAAAATAGATCGAGTAATTTTTTGTGCAACCAAAAGTGATTTAGTTCCGCAAGAACAACGAGAAAATTTGCAAAAACTTTTAATAAATACGATTGAAGAGGCAACTCGAGAATTAAAATTACAAAATATTGAGACAAATATTTTTACGATTTCTTCTGTTGAAGGCAAAATAAAAGGTGGCATAGATAATTCGATAACTATTCCTGAAGCTATTGAAAATATAGAAAATAATAAAGAATTTAATATTCAGAAAGCTTTTCCGCCACAATTTTCTGAACGAAATGTTGATGCCGTAAATCATATTAATATGGATCTAGTAATTGATAAATTAATAGGAGATAGATTATGAGAATTGGTGTTTTTGATAGCGGTGTTGGTGGTTTAACTGTTGTTAAATCGTTGCTTGATAGCAAATTGTTCCGTGAAATTATATATTTTGGTGATACTGCACGAGTGCCATATGGTAGTAAAGATAAAAATACTATTATAAGATATTCACTAGAAGCAGTAGAATTTTTTAAGAATTTTAATATCGAATTACTTGTTGTTGCTTGTAATACTGTTAGTGCAAATGCTCTTCCGAAAATGCGAGAAGAGGCTGATTTTCCAATTGTTGGAGTTATCGAATCTGGAGTTTTGGCTTTGCAAAATAGCGATTTGCAAAAAGATGAACCTATTTTAGTTATTGGAACTTCTGCAACTATCGGTAGTGGTATATATCAGAATCTTTTAAATCAAAATGGTTATAGTAATGTTGAAGCAATGGCAACTGGTCTTTTTGTTCCTCTTGTTGAAGAAGGCATTTTTAAAGGTGAAGTTCTCGATTCGACAATGGATTTTTATTTTAAAAAGCTAAAATCGAAACCTCATCGAGTGATTTTAGGTTGCACACATTTTCCAATGATTGGCACTGAAATTGCAAATTATTGGGACAAAAAACCTGCACTTGTCCATTCTGGTGATGCAATTATGCAATATCTTAAGAATATATATCCAGATTTGAAAATAGGTAATACTGATATTAAATTTTTTGCCTCTGAAAATCCTCATCATTTAAAAGTTGTTGCAAAAATGTGGCTCGGTTTAGAAAGCAGTAATTAAAATGTTAAGTATCGATAAATTTTTAGAATTGTCTCTTCAAGAAGATGTTGGTCGAGGAGATCTTTTTTCGCGAGTCTCAAAATCTATAAATGCTCAAGGTCGAATTCTTGCAAAAAGTCGTGGAATTCTTGCTGGTGAAATTTACGGTTCTCGTCTCGCTGAACTTCAAAATTTTAAAATCGAATGGCTAAAACGAGATGGCGAAACTTTTGAAATTGGAGAAAATTTATTAAAAATAGAGGGTGATTCACATACGATTTTAAAAATCGAAAGAACTCTCTTAAATATTATTTTACATGCATCTTCGATTGCAACTAATTCAAATAGTTATGTTGAAATTATAAAAAATAGCGGTTTTAATACTAAAATTTTAGATACTCGAAAAACAAGACCAATGTTACGAAATTTTGAAAAATATGCTTCTCGAATTGGTGGAGCAATAAATCACAGAATGGGTCTTGATGATGCCCTAATGTTAAAAGATACTCATCTTAAAGTTATAACTGATTTAGATAATTTTTTAAAAAATGCTCGTAAAAATATACCTTTTACTTCAATGATTGAAATTGAATGTGAAACTGTTGAATTTGCAAAAGAAGTTATAAAAAAAGATATAGATATATTAATGTGTGATAATATGAATATCGATGAGGTTCGTGAAGTTGTAAATTTCAGAAATGAGTTTTCGCCAAAAATTAAAATTGAAGCAAGTGGAAATATGCGACTCGATCGAATTTTGGAATATGCAAAAACTGGAGTTGATGCAATTTCTATTGGTGCAATTATTCATGGTGCAAATTGGCTTGATTTATCGATGAAAATCGAATAAAATATAATATTAGTTTATATAAAAAGATAGAGAATAATTTTGAGTTTTATTACGATTTCACGAGATAACTATTTTTATAATTTAAGTTTAGTTGCTAAAAAAGTTGATTCAATTGAACAAATTGCTGTTGTTCTAAAAGATAATGCTTATGGTCACGGTCTTGAGCAAATGGCAAGTTTGGCTCGAGAATTTGGAATTAAAAGAGCTGTTGTGCGAAAAACAGCTGAAGCTCGAATAATTGCAAAATATTTTAATTATATTCTTATACTTGCTCCAGAAGAAATCGAAGATAATAATAAGTTCTTTTATACGATTAATCGCATCGAAGATATTTATAAATATAAAAAAAATATAAATATAGAACTTAAAATCGATACTGGTATGCATAGACTTGGCATTTCTCAATTAGAAATATATTTTGCTCTTAATTTAATAAAAAGTAGAAGTTTAAGATTACGAGGTTTTTTCACACATTTTCGTGAAGCTGATGAGCTCAGTTCAACTTTTTTATTCAACGAGAACTTTTTAATAATTTGCGAGAAAATGTTCTCGATTCATGTTTTAATAATATTAATGTTCATAGTAATAATTCAGCTGGAATTTTTAGAAATGGAAATATTATTAAAAATGATATGGTTCGAGTCGGAATTGCTAGTTACGGTTATATTTTAGGTAGTGAAGCTCTAAAATTTCCAAAATTAAAACCTGTTTTATCACTTTGGGGTGAAAAAGTTGGAACTCTAAAATATATAAAAGATGGTTATCGAATTGGTTATGGTGGAATTACTGAAGTTTCTGGTGAAAAATATATATCTATTTATGATATAGGTTATAGTGATGGTTTTCGTCGTTTGCCAGAAAATATTATAAAAGATAGAATTTTTAGAACTCCACAAAATAATTATATTTTAGGTAAAGTTTCTATGGATTCGATTGCGATAAATTCGCATCTTGATCAGATTCAGATTTTTAGTTCGGCTTCAGATTTGGCAAAAATTTATGGAACAACAGAATATGAAGTTCTCGTTTCACTTTCAAATAAGATTGAACGACAAATTATTTAAATAATATATAATAAGGAAAGTTAAATGTTATATGAATTGTATAATATATTTAATATTAATGTTTTTCACTATTTGACAGTTAGGGCAGGATTTGCTTTTTTTATCGCATTGATTTTTACACTTTTTGCAATTCCGCAATTTATTCAATGGGCAGTTGCAAAAAAGTTTGAACAACCGATTTATGAACTCGTAACACAACATAAAGCAAAAAGCAAAATTCCAACAATGGGTGGAACAGTTTTTATTATTGCAACTATTATTGCAACGATAATTTCAGCTAATTTAAATAATATTTATGTATTAGGCGGAATTATGACTTTGGCAATTTTTTCGATAATTGGAATGAGTGATGATCTCGGCAAAATTCTCGGAACAAGTAATAAAGCTGGTTTAAGTGCAAAATATAAATTATATTTTCAGATTTTGGCTTCGCTTTTTATTGGTTTAGCACTATATTTAAATGGTTTCCCAACTGAATTATATGTGCCGTTTTTAAAAAATAGTGTTACTGAACTTGGCTGGTTAATAGTTCCATTAGTGATTCTTGTTTTTGTAAGTTCATCAAATGCTGTAAATTTAACTGATGGACTTGACGGTTTAGCAACTGTGCCATCGATTTTTGCTGTTGTAACTATGGGTATTTTTGCATATTTAAGTGGCAATGTAATAACCAGCACATATTTATTATTACCACATATAAGTGGAATTGGCGAAATTGTTGTAATGGCAAGTGCTTTAGCAGGAGCTTTACTCGGATTTCTCTGGTATAACTCACATCCAGCTGAAATTTTTATGGGCGATAGCGGAAGTTTAGCACTTGGCGGATTTATCGGTTATATGGCAATTATTACAAAAAACGAGATATTATTAATATTAATAGGCTTGATTTTTGTTATCGAAGCTATGACTGTAATTATTCAGGTAACAAGTTATAAAACTCGAAAAAAGCGAATATTTTTAATGGCACCGATTCATCACCATTTTGAAAAAAAGAATTGGCATGAAAGTAAAATTATTATTCGGTTTTGGATAGTTTCATTGCTATCTAATTTATTAGCTCTTATGACTTTAAAAATTAGATAATATATAAAAGGATAAAAATATGTCTGTTTTAATAGAAGAAATCGTAAATAGTTCAAATGGCTTAACTAGATATATAGTTCTAAAAAAAGCTCAAGAAATGAAAATAGAGTTATTACACGAAGGTGATGCTCATCGATATTGGATTCAAGATGATGAAGCGATTGAACTTAAATTAGCTCTACGAGTATATCAAAGAGATATTTTATTAAAACATATTGAACAACTTGGAATTCGAGATTCACTAACTCTTGAAATTGCAAAAATTTACAATATGGAATATTTATTAAAAGATAATGATGAGGTTGAAATTTTAAGAAATCAAGTTCGTCAGTTTTTAACTGATTCGTAAAAATATAAATTTTTTACACAATATGGGAATGGTCAAGAGACCATTCCTGAAGAGATTTAACAAAAAATCAAATCAAATTAATTTAATCTCTTCGATTACCTCATCAAACATAGTCATTCTAAAGATTTCGCGACCTTTTTTAAAGATTCCACTTCCACCCCAAAAACCTAGACCATCTTCAAAACCAACTCTATTTACAAAAATGACAAAACCAGCTGAAATAATCGATGATGTCATTAAAATAGATCGCCATTGATCAGCTATTTCTATATTACCATTTATAAAATTTCTAGCTGGAGAGTTTGCAATTACAATTAATAAATCAGGTTCAATTCGTTCAATTTCAGCAAGTGTTGAACCTCGCCATAAATCTTCACAAACAACGACCAAAGTATTACCAAATTTAGTCAAAAATGACTTAAAATAATTTCCAGCTTGAAAAAAACGAGCCTCTTCAAAAAGCCCTCGATTAGGTAGATATTTTTTGTCATGTCTATGAATTAACTGACCTTGAGAAAAATATAAAGCCGAATTTGTAGGTTCTCGATTTGTGCAGATAGAAGCTCCAACGACTATATCAAAATTTTTAGAAAAATCTTTTAAAATATCTAACTCATTATTTATATTCCAACAATCTTCAAGAGCTTTATCTTTTAATAAATAACCATTTAGCGAAAGTTCAGGAAAAACAACCAAATCAACATCATTAGATATTTTCGAGAGAATTTTTATATGAGTTTGCAAATTCTCTTTCGAAAGCTTTGATTTAATTTGAGCAAGAGCTATTTTATATTTATAATTAGTCATTATCAAAATCTAATAAACTATTCTTAGCGATATAATCGAGTTCTAATTTATCAAGTTTTAAAAACTTGCCTCCAGCAATGCCTTCAATCGAACCAACCATATTCATAGCATTTTCTCTTACGATTTCAAGATGTTTTTCTCGTTTTTTCCAAATTTTAATCATTGACTTTTTTTCGTCATCAAGAAGTTTTTGCATGTCAGTAAAACCGTTAATAATATTTCCAATTTGTTGAGAAAATTTTTCACTAGTCAAATAACTATATAAATAGCTCATTTTATCGCTTTTATGTTCATTACTTTTTTTAATTTTATCAATTTTAATAAGTTGTTCTCGTAAAACAGGAGCTAAAAATTTAAAATCTTCAAGCGAACATATCCAAATGCCATTTTTTATACCAATTCTTTTAATATCTTTTGGAAGAGTTTCAGAAACAATTACACCGATTTTATTTTCATCTAATTTAGTTTCTCGTTGCATATCTTCTTTTAATTTATCAATCCAACTTTCAGAAAAACTTTTAGTTCTTTTACTTTCGTAATAAATTTTGCCACAATTTATATTTTCACGACTATTAACAATCTGTTCGCAATCAGAACCGTTAGCACCTTTTTTAATTTCAATAATAGAATCAAAAGGAAAATTATCTTTAAGCCACTCTTCGATTACAAGTTCTTGAACTTCACCTTGAAGTCGCATATCACCCTGTTCAGCTTTTCGTTGAGCAATCTTCAACTGTTCTTGAATTTGCTTAAGTTTTTCTTCAGCTTCACGAAGTTTTAAATCATTTCGCTCTTCAGCAGATTTATTAATTTTGTCTCGTTCAACTTGAAGCTGTTTATTTAAATTAGTTTCACTTTCAGCACGAATTTTCGACTCAATTTCATCTTTTTCTCGTTTTAACTTTTCATTTTCAGCACTTAATTTATAAAGTTCATTAATTTTTTGAGATTTTTCATTAAGCTCTTTTTCTAAAAATCTATTTTTTTCATTAAATTCTTGTTCAAGTTTTTGTTTAAGAGCTGAACTTAATTTATACTGTTCACTTTTTAACTTAGTTTCAACTTCTTGTTGAACTTGTTGGTTAATTTGAGCCTCTTTTTGCTTTAATCGTTGATCTTCAATTCGCCAATTTCGTTCTCGTTCGTCGAATTTAGACTTAATATCTGATTCGATTTCTTTATAAATAGCACTATGAATATCTATAAAAAAACCACATTTTGGACATTTGACATTATCATTATTCAATTTTTATCTCCACCTTTGATAAATTCTCTAAAAAATATAATAAAAATAGCTAAAATAAACGAAGTTATAAAACTTACAATAATTATTAAACCTCTTTTAGGAGCTATTTTATCTTTAATAAAAGCAACTTCACTATCAACTAATTTTTTGACTATATAAAATTCACTAGAATTTGCAAGAACTCTTTTCTGAATCAACGACGAAAGTAATTGAGTTAAATTTGTTTGAAGTTCAGGATTGATAGTGATTTGAAACTCTTGTTCATAAAACGAAATTTTTTTATCAGTGTCAATCATATCATTTTCACGAAGATAAGATGAAAGTTCTGTTAAATATATATCTACTAATTCTTTTGCTAAAAATCTATCTGGAGATTCAGCTGAAAGAATTATCATACCACTTTTTTTATCTTCGGTAATTTTTAAAATAGATTGCAAAGTTTTATAACATCCAAAATCTTTTTCTTCTTGAGATAAATTTAAATCTAAATTTGTATTATTTTCATCTAGTTTTCTAAAATCTAAACCTAGCGGATAAACATAATTGCGATCACTATTTAATTTATTGCAAATCATATATTTTGTAATAATTCTGTTATGAAAAGATCTATTTTGTAATAATGCTTCGAAATTAGCAAAAGGAGAAATATTTCCTCCTCTTTACCGACATCAATTCCAGCTAAACCAGCAAGAGCATTAAGCCCTCCATTTCCAGATTGAGAATCATCTTGAGATGAAAGCATAAGTTCAGATTTATAAATATTTGGCTGAAAAATTACAAACACAACAGATAAGCTTGTAACTATTAACGAAAAAAATATTATAAATTTTTTATATCGCCCAATAGTTTGACTAAGTTCGCGAAGATTTATTTCATCTTCTTCAATATATTTTCGTTCTTCCATTATTTAAATATTCCTATTGTTTTAAATGATACAGCTGTAACTGCTAATTGATAAATAACTTGTGAAATATCTTTTGAAAAAGCTAAATATGATGAGGTATAAATTTTCATTGGAACAATAATAGTATCACCTGTTTTAATCTCTTTTGAGTTTTCAAATAACCAACTGCTATTATAAGTTTCTGCTTCACCATTTGCATGAACTATATAAATATTATCTTCATCAGCTTTATGACTTAAACCTCCAGCTTTATCAAGATAATCTGATACACTTGAACCTTTTAAATAAAAAAATGTAGTTGGATTTAAGACTTCGCCAATAACAACTACTGATTCATTAACAGTCGGAATATACAATTCGTCACCATTTTCAAGAGAAAAATTTGAATCTTTTAAATTTACACTAATTCTTCCATTAGGTTTAAAATCAGTTAGTTCCATTACAAGAGAATCAAGCATTTTTACAAGCATCGTTTTTTCACTAATTGAATTTTCACCATCACTTGTTGAAGGCATAGATAATAAATATATAGAATCTTGTTTTAATTTTCTAATAGACTCTTTTAATCTTTGTTCTTGCTGTTGTTGAATAGATTTTCTAGTAAAAATTGCTCCATCTAAAAAAGCTGTTGATAAATAACCTCCAGCTCTTGTTATCAAATCTTGCAGATTATCACCTCGTTGAATAACATATCTTCCTGGAAATTTTACTTCACCAGAAATTAAAACTGTCTCTTGATCATTCCAATTAGGAATTCTAAAAATTGTTACTTCATCAAATTCTTCAATTTTAAAATTAGTTTTTATCGCTTCACTTAAAGCCATTTTGATAATTTGATATTTTCGTTCGCCATTTTCTACTCTATAACGAATAACTTCAAAATTTTCATAATATGCACTCTTTGTTAAACCACCAGCTAATTTTATTAATTTATTAATATCTGTTGAATTATCAATAAGATAATTTCCATTATTTAAAACTTCACCGCGAATAAATGCTTTTTGTGGAACTTCTCGTTCAAGTTTATCAAAAAAGGTAATTTCATCAAATTGTTGAATAGTTACATTTTCATCTCGCCACATATTAAAAAATAGAATTTCAGCATTATTTCTAACATTTCGCATAATTTTAATATCATCTGAAACTTGTAAATATAGTCGTTCGCCACTATTAAGATTTTCACTTTTAAATTTTGTAAAACTTCGAATATCTTTTAATTTCATATTTTTAAAATATTGATATTTTCCAGGATTAGAGAGAACTTTACCTGTGAGATAAATATATGGATTTTCTTTTAGTTCTGCACGATTAAATATATATATTTCATCGCTTTTTTCTAAATTTATATCTTTTTTACCAGATAAAATATCTTGTAAAGAAAAAGTGATAATCTCATCTTCAAATTTTTTAAAGTTATATCGTTTTATAACGGCATAATCTAGTTCGCTATTTTTAAGAAGTAAATTATTTATACCATTCATTTTTATTTCCCATTGAAATAGCGAATATAAAGTCATACCATTTTTATAGCCTCGTTCTCCATTGCGAACAATATTACCATATAAATATACAGATTCGCTATTTTTTATATTAATAGGCATAATAGTAATTTTATCGCCATCAAATAAATTTATATTTTTAGACAAATCTATATCAAAAACAACTCTTTTTTTATTATTATCAAGTCGTTCTAATTTTGCAATCGTATTACTAGCTCCAGCTTTTAAGCCACCAGCAAAATTCAAAAGATGATTTAAATATTCCCCCTCTTTTAATTCATATGAACCTGATCTTTTAATTTCACCAGATAAAAATATATTTTTTTAGTTCTAGCAACTATGAGAGAATCACCATTTTTTAAAATAGCAGTTGAGAGTGCAGAATCACCTTTTTGCATTAATTTATAAATATCGAATTCGCGAACAATTGCTCCTTCTCGCATTAATTTTATATTTCGATAAGAACCAAATTGAGAAATTCCTTCAGAAATCGAAAGTGCTTCTTTAATCGTAGCAAAAGCAGGTAAATTATATAAACCGGGTGCATTAACTTCACCTGCAATACTAATTTGTATCGGAGTTGTTCTATCTAAATCGATATTAATTTTTATATTTTTATAAATAGACTCATATTTATCAGCTAAAAATTCTTTTAATTTACCAAATTCGATATTATATACATAAGTTGGCCCAATACCTTCAATATTTATATTTCCATTTCTATCAACTTCTAATTTTTCGCTTTTATTTCTACCGCCATAAAGCCAAACAGAAATAAGATCACCTTTATTAATTTGATAATTTGCAGGAATTGGCAAAGTGTTGCCATTAAGATTATTTTTATTTAAAAAAACTGATCTCCAAATCTGCCACTATTATTAGAATTTGTTGGTAAATAAAAAGAATTTCGTTCTTGAACAAGCTCACCGTCAGTTTGATAATTAAAAATATTTTTTTCATGTTATCTGCAACTTGGTCATTAATAGCAATTCCAGAAGTTAAATTTTTATCTATTTTATTTTCAACTGTAACTATCTCTTTTGTTGGAGTTTGAATTGGAGCATTTTTTTCATAGCATCTAATTCATTTTTTAGTTTCTCAACATCAGCTATATTATTTAAACCTTGAATTTTAGTCAAATCTACATCTATTTCTCCAGCAAAAACCTTCATAGAAAAAATCGATAAGATAAAAATATATTTTTTAAATTTCAATTATTCGTATTCCTTTATATAAATTATTTTATTCGATAAGCTTTAATTCTAATATTTTGATTTTTTCTGCTTTCATTTAAAACAGCAATAATACCATTTTCAATCTCTTTTTGAGAATCTTCAATATCAGAAAGTTGAACTAAAATATCTACGAGACCATTTGAAAGTGAAACAGTATTTAAAGTTTGATTTGTAGGTTTTTGATTTAATAATCTATTTGCCATTTCGTCATTTGGATTATCAGTAAATTGAATAACATAAACTCTTGCACCTACTTTTAGTCTAAATGTATAACTATCTATTTGTTTATAAGTTTCTTTTAATTCGAATATTTTATTTTGAAAATAGTCTTGTTTATCATTTGACGAATTTTTTGTCTTTTTTGATTTATTTTGCGATGAAGTTATTTGAGGAGTCAATAAAGCTCCATCATTATATAAATCTTTTTTTCATTTATTTTATTATTTATTTTATTATTTATATTTTGATTTTCAGTTTGTGGAACTTTTTTTAAAGGAACTTCAATTTCATCGCTATCATTATCTTTATTTTTATTTTCTTGAAGCGAATCTTTTTTATTTTGCAAAGTTGATTCTATTTTTTTATCAGTTTGTTCTTTTTGCAAATAACCTTCTAATTTAGTTTCATTAGTTGGAACAATACAACCTCGTCTGATTATATCAAATTTAGATTTTTGACGAAGTTGTTCAACTGCATTTTTATTTTCACCTATACCATATCTTACAGTCCATAAACCTCTATCTGTTTTATAAACATATAAATTTTCTTTTGTCTCTCGAGAGAGACTATTTTTTCCAACTACTGCACTTTCACGAGAATTAAATGTTCCAAGTTGAATAGAATATATAACATTAGCTATTAAAACAGAGTTAATTGTTAAAAAAAATATAATTTTTTTCTTCACTAACTAATACTTTCTAAAATATTTTTAAAATCTCGCAAATAGACCATATTTGGACCATCACTTAAAGCTTCTTCAGGATTTTCATGGACTTCAAAAAAGAAACCTTTAACTCCAATACTATTAGCAAGTTTTGCCATATATGGAGCATATTTTCGATCTCCACCACTTTTGCCCGAAAGCGAACTTGGTCGTTGAGTCGAATGTGTAACATCCATAACAACTGGGTAGCCAAGAGCTATCATATCGATAACTTGACGAAAATCAACAACTAAATTTCCAAGACCAAACATTGAACCTCGTTCAGTCAGAATAATTTTATTATTTCCACTTTCTTCAACTTTTTTAACTGGATAGATCATATCTTTACCATCTATAAATTGAGCTTTTTTTATATTTATAATTTTATTTGTTTTAGAAGCAGAAACTAAAAGATCAGTTTGACGAGATAAAAAAGCTGGAATTTGAATAATATCGATAACAGAACTTACGATATCTGCTTGATAACTTTCATGAATGTCAGTAGTCAAAGGTAAATTAAAATTAATTTTAACTTCTTCGAGAATTTTTAAGCCCTCATCAATTCCGGGACCACGAAAACTTGATAATGAAGTTCTATTAGCTTTATCAAAACTAGCTTTAAATATATATAAAAAACCAGTTTCTTCGCTAATTTTTTTTATTAATTCAGCTAACCTCATCACCATATCACGATTTTCTATAACACAAGGTCCAGCAATTAAAAATTTTTCCATCTGTATATTTTTATATAATTTATCTATATTTATCACTAGTTTCTCTTTCTCAAAATTTTGTATAGTTTTTTTTAAATTAATAAGTTAAACGAAATAAATCGATTAACTTATTAAAGTAGATTTGATTTATTTAAAATTGAATAATGCCAGTTGTTGGACTTGAAGCAGTTGCATAAGGTTTTTTAGCCATTCGTCCAGATAAATATGCCAATCGTCCAGCAATAACTCCATGTTTCATAGCTTCTGCCATTTTTACGGGATCATTAGCAAGTGCAATTGCACTATTTGTTAAAACTCCATCAGCTCCGAGTTCCATTGCAATAGTTGCATCTGAAGCTGTTCCAACTCCAGCATCAACGATCACTGGAATTTTTACCGCCTCTTTTATAAATACGATATTAAATTTATTTTGAATTCCGAGACCACTTCCAATTGGAGAAGCAAGAGGCATAACAGCATGAACTCCTGCATCTTCTAATCTTTTAGCAATTATTGGATCATCACTTGTATAAGCCATAATCGTAAAGCCCTCTTTTGATAAAACTTCAGCAGATTTAATCGTTTCGATAACATCAGGATATAAAGTCTTTTTTGAGTCTCCGATAACTTCAAGTTTAATTAAATCGATGCCAGTTGCCTCTCGAACAAGTCTAAAAGTTGTAATTGCCTCTTCAGCTGTGAAACAACCTGCACTATTTGGCAATATTTTAATATTCGTATTTTTAAAATAATCTAATAAATTTTCTTCATTTCGATTTGTAATATTCACTCGTCTTACAGCTACTGTAATTAATTCTGAACCACTAATAATAGTCGCTTCTCGAGTAGTTGCAAAATCTCGATATTTTCCACTACCTACGATTAATCTACTATTAAATTTATATTTTCCTATTTGTAAATTATGCAAAATTTATACCTTTAATTTTTATTTTAATTTATAACCGATACCTCTAACAGCTTTAATATAATCTTTCGAACCGTCTGGATCAATCTTTGATTTTAATCTTTTTATAGCAACATTTACACTTTTTTCATTACATCGATAATCTAAAACTGTGCAATTCCAAACAACTTCTAATAAATAGTCTCTATTTATTACATTATTTTTATTTTCTATAAAAGTTTGAAGTAATTTAAATTCTAGTTTAGTCAAATTAACTATAATATTAGCTATAGATACTTCAAATTTATAAACATCTAAATATATATCTCTAAAAGATAAAATTTGATTGTAACTTTCTCCATAAGTTCTTCGAATAACTGCTTCAACTCTTAAAAGAAATTCATCTCGATCAAAAGGTTTTGTAATATAGTCATCACCACCACTTTGAAAACCCTCGATTTTTTCATTTCGAGAGTTTTTTGCTGTCAAGAAAATAACTGGAGTTTTGTCGCCATCGACTCTAATTTGTTCAACAAGTTTTGTACCTTCGATACAAGGTAGATTTCTATCTATAATATATAAACTAAAATCATTATTTGAGATTAAGTTTTTAAAATTCTTTGAATTCGATAAAGTAACAGTTTTATAACCATCTCTATTTAAAATAAGTTCAAGAAATTCTAAAAGATCAGAATCATCATCTAAGACAGCTATTTTATTTCTTCGCCTTGTTTTCTTTTGCATCTACTTTTTTATTTGAACTATTTGAATTTATTGGTGTTGGAACAGGAGCGGGAGTAGTAGAAGATTTAAGTTCGCTAGTTTTTTCATCAAGAATAATATCAAGAATTTCAAAGACTCCATTACTTGCTCGTTCCATTTTTTGTAATAAATCCATAATATTGTCAAAATTAAGAGATTGTTTGCCAATTTCTCTAAAGATATCTTTTGTTGTCTCATGAACAATTGAATGTGGAATAATAAGGTCACTATATTTTGAAGTATGTGAAAAATGTTCTTTACCTTCACCTTTTTCATACCAACGACCAAGACGACAAGAGTGATGATCGACAAATTTGAACATCTCTTTTTTGTTGGCAACTGACTCATAAGTGTTAAATTTCCAAATAACATGGTCGGTTTTAGCAAGAATTAAGAATATTCTATTTGTTGTATATTCAAAATTAATAAACGAATGTCGAACATCTTGAATATTTGTTCTTAGATCAACATCAAAACCAGAAAATTTATCATGAAATCTTTGAAGTTCAGAAACAAGTTCTGAAGATTTAATATTTACAGCAGAGACATCTTGTTTCATAGAAGTTAAAGCTATATTTATATCTCCGATAGCTTTTTGAGTTCGATCAGCAAGTTTTCTAACCTCATCGGCAACAACTGCAAAACCTCGACCATGTTCTCCAGCTCGAGCAGCTTCAATTGCGGCATTTAATGCAAGTAAATTTGTTTGTTCAGAAATATCTTTTATAAGAGATAATATAGAATTTATATTCTCTGTTCTTTCAGATAACATTCCTGAAGCACTTTCAGTATCACTTGACATAGTTTCTAAATTCACTAATTCACTGCTAATTTCAGAAAATTCTTTAGCTAAATGTTGAACATGATCAAGCATTCCTCTTGAATCGTTTAAATTTTTTTTGCCAGAAGAAACAGCATCAACAAGGTCGCTTTGAATATCCATCATACTACCTTTGATATGTTCATTTTGAAATCTCAAAATATGGTAAAAGCCTTCACCTTCATCGTTATATCGAAGTCTTTTTATCTCATCTTCAAGACTAGATATCTTTAATTTTAACTCTTCTTCAGATGTTCTTAAAGTACTATTTTCTCGTTCTAACTGTTTAATATAGAATTTATCTTGACTATTAAATAGCATATTTTCCCCTTTAGATCAGTTTTAAGTTTATCTTTTTTAATCAACTCAACTTTTTCAATTATACAAAAAAAGCTATTTAGAAATAGTTATATTTTTCCAAACTGACATTATTTTTTTAATGATAAAATTATCTATCTTTTAAAATATAAGGAATTTAAATGTTTTTAAAAAAGTTGGCTTTTTCTTCTCTTTTATCTATATCGTTATTTGCTGGAGAATATAGCATTGATGAATCTCATTCAAAAGTTGGTTTTTCTATAAAACACATGATGATCAGTAATGTTAGTGGTGAATTTAAAAACTATAATGGTGAAATATTTTTTGATGAAAAAAGTAAAATGTTCAAAAATCTTTCTGCAACTATTAATGTTTCTTCAATAGAAACAGGCATTCAAAAACGAGATGATCATTTACGAAATCCAGATTTTTTTGATGCTAAAAAATATCCAAATATTGAATTCAAAATGACAAAACAGTCTGGAGATATTGTCGAAGGTAATTTAACAATGCACGGAGTTACGAAAGAGATCAAATTAAATTTTGAACTTGGTGGTATTGCAAAAGATCCTTGGGGCGGTCAAAGATTAGGTTTTTCATTGGTTGGCAAAATTAATCGAAAAGATTTTGATTTAAATTGGAATAAGGCAATCGAAAGTGGTGGTTTTGTTGTTGATGAGGTCGTTAAATTAAATATAGATATTGAAGCTATTTTATTAGAAAATTAATAATCTAAAATAGTTATAAAAATTAAAAGTTTAAATTATGAACCTCCAGATTTTTGTTATTTGCAAATAATCCTTTTGCGGTAAAATGACAAAAATTTACGGAGGCTCTAGTGAAACATCTTGTCAAAACTTATGAAGAAAATTATTCGATGTTGGAAAGATTTATAACTTCAACACTATTACGGTTTAACAATAATCCTGAATTAACAGATAACGATTTAGACAATATGTTTAAATTATTTCCATCACTTGAACTTGTTTATAAAACAGACTTAAACTTAATACAGACTTCACCAAATCTTGAAAGAAATAGTATAAAGAAAAATGAACATATTGGTATAAAACGAGAATATCTTTTATATACTAAAATTAGTATATTCGCTTTACCTCATCGGTGGAAGTTCAATGCTCTTTGCAACTTTCACACTTTTCTATTTTCTATACAAAAAATCAAAAAAAGGATAATTTCTGATTCCTCTTGTTGAACATTTTCTCTCTCTGCAAGGGGAGGGAAAATATATTGGCACACCATCAATTTTTATAAGATTTGGTGGTTGTAATTTAAAATGTCAAGGCTTTGGAGTTGAATATCTAAAAAATGGTTCAATTGTTCAAGGTTGCGACTCATATTATGCTGTTGATCGATATTTTAAAAATGATTGGAATAATTTTTTTGATATAAAAAATATTTTAGATATTTATCCAAAAAATATAAAAAATATAGTCTTTACTGGTGGCGAACCTCTTTTATATTGGAATAGTATAGATTTTATAGATTCTCTTAAATATTTAAAAGAAAATGAATATAAAATTACTATTGAAACAAATGGGACAATAGAAATAGGAAATCTTGAATATTTTAAAAATATAAATTTTTCGATATCTCCAAAATTATTTAGTTCTGGAGAAAATAGAAGTGTGTTTAGAGATTTTAATGCTATTAAGTCTATGGTTTTAGTTTCTGAAAATTGCTATTTTAAATTTACAATTGATCCAAATTTTATAAATAGAGGCATTGAAGTTGAAATAGAAGATTATAAAAATAATTTTAAAAATTTGCCAATTTATATAATGTCTTTGAGTAAAAATTTAGATGAATTGCAAAAAAATAGTGAAAAAATTGTTCAGTTTGCAATAAAACATAATTATATTTATAGTGATAGATTACATATAAGATTATGGAATAGAGAAAGAGGTTGTTAATATAAGATGATTATTAGAAAAAGTTTTAAATTTGAAAATGCACATATTGTGCGAAAATGCACAACAGAAAGATGTCGCGAAAGCATTCACGGACATTCATATCGAGTTGAAGTTTTATTAGAATCAGATTATTTGGATAATGGTCAAATGGTTTTTGATTTTGGACTATTGAAACTTGAAATTCGAGATATTATCGATTCTTTTGATCATTCAGTTTCGATTTGGAGTCGTGATGATCCATCATATATTTTGGCAATTAAAGAGCATAGTCAAAGATGGATAATTTTGCCTGTAAGTCCTTCAGCTGAACAGTTAAGTAGAGTATTTTTTATATTAATCGATAGATATTTAAAACTAAATCAAGGTGTTAATGGCGAAAAAAATGTAACTTTACAAAGTATTATCGTTCATGAAACTGATAGCGGATATGCTCAATGTTTTAAAGAAGATGCATATAATATAAAAATGGGTGAAATTGATATCGAAAAAATTATCTTTTCTGATGATATTAAAAATGATTGGCGAGATGCAAATTTACAAAAAAATTAATTTTTGGATTAGGATTTTTAAATCCAACTAATTTATAAATTTATAAAAATTGGTAAAAATATAATGAGTTTTATAAAAAAAGAGAATTGGATCAAATTAAAGCTGGTTCAACGATATCTTGGAAAGATTTTAATTTTACACTTTCTGGAATCTGGAGTGATTTAATGAATAGTGGTTATACCGATCCATTTGATCCATCTACTAAAAAAATTATATTTGGATTATCATATGCTTTTTAAATATTTTATATTAATAATGTTATTGGTTCATAATCTTTTATGTTTAGAGCGAGAAAGAATTCTCGCTGAATCTTTAAGTGTAAAAGAAAAAGAACTTGTAAATTCAAAATTTGAGATTACAACATTAGTAGATGTTTATGAAACTGAACAAAAATATCTTCAAGAATTAGATAAATCTTTACAAACAGCTGTAACTATGAATGAAATATTAATTGTTGGATTAATAATAATGTTGAGTTTTCTAATTATAATAATTCGCGATAAACGAATTATTCAAGATCAGAAAACTCAACTTGAGATTGAACAAAACAAATTACAAATAAGTGTAGATTCTTTAAAAGAGGTGAATCAATATCTAAATAAATCAATAGAATATGCTTCATATATTCAACAATCTATTATTTCAGATTCTGCGATTTTATCTATATTTTTTAGTGATAATTTTATAATTTGGGAACCAAAAGATAAGGTTGTTGGAGGAGATATTTTCTTTTTTGAACAAGTTTCTGCAACAGAAATTTTAATAATGTTATCTGATTGCACAAGTCATGGAGTTCCAGGGGCTTTTATAACTATATTAATAAAAGCATTAGAAAAACAATTAATAAATGAGATTAAATATGGTAGAATAAAAGCTTCATCTCCAGCTGACATGCTTAGCTATTTTAATAGAGAATTAAAACAAATCTTGAAACAATTTGATAAATCATCTAAATCGAATGTAGGTTTTGATGGAGGAATCATATATTATAATCGAGAATCTAAAGTTATCACATATTCTGGAGCTCAAACTCCATTATATTATCTTGATGGAAATGAAATAAAAATGACAAAATATGATCGCCAATCAGTTGGCTATTCGACAAGCGATGGTAATTATAAATTTACAAATATTACATTTTCAGCAGAATTTGTAACAAAAATTTATATTTCAACTGATGGTTATTATGATCAAGTTGGTGAAAACGAACGAATGATGTTCGGTAAAAAACGACTTGGAAGAACTTTAGAACAAATTCAGGATTTAGAGTTTAAAACTCAAAAAATTAATTTATTAGATTATTTAATAAAATATCAAGGTAATGAAACAAGAAGAGATGATATAACTTTAATAGGTTTAAAAATTTAGTTTTAGAAGAAAAAATTTGGTGGGTCAACAGGGATTTGAACCCCGGACCAGACGGTTATGAGCCGTCAGCTCTAACCACTGAGCTATTGACCCTTATTTTGCAGAATTATATATTAAATAAAATAGAAAATCAAGTTTAAACAAGTCCAAAATTGCTCTCTTCAACTATTGACATTTAAAAAAAAAATCTTTATAATTCCACCATCTTTTAAATAACCGTTCCGAATTAGCTCAGCGGTAGAGTAGGTGACTGTTAATCACTTGGTCGCTGGTTCGAATCCAGCATTCGGAGCCACTTCAAAATTCTTCAAAAAAACAAATCAAGAAAGTTTCTTCAAATTAAATGAGTTTAAAAACAATAAAATATCTGCCATTTTCAAAATGGATTGGTAAAACAAAATCAATTTTATCTCATCTATTACAAAAATATATTTTTAACAAGTGAGGTTGAATTTTTAATGACTGAAGTATATTTAAGAGCTAAAGCTAATGCACTAAAAATTATGCGATCTTTTTCCAATATAGCTTGGCTCGAAGGACGAGACCATTTTGATTGAACATCTATTTAATTATGACAAACATTAGATAAATGCGATTAGATTTATATATTTTAAGTTTATATCCTCAATTAAGTAGAAATAAAATTCAAAACCTCATCAAAAACAATTTAGTTAAAATTAATAATAAAATTATTTCAAAACCATCCTTTGAAATTGAAAATAATATAAATTTAAATATAGAAATTATTGAAAAAATAGAAAATATTAGAGTTAGTAGAGCTGGTTATAAATTAGATGGCTGGTTTAATGAAACTAGATTTAATATAAAAAATCTTATTGTTTTAGATATTGGAGCTTCAACTGGTGGTTTTACTGAAGTACTTTTAGAAAAAGGTGTTTCTAAAGTTTATGCTCTCGATGTTGGAACTCTTCAATTAGATCAAAAACTTAAAAATGATCCTAGAGTCGTTTCTATTGAAAATATGGATATTAGAAATTTTTATAGTGAAAAGTTTGATTTTATTACTTGCGATGTTTCCTTTATTTCTCTGTCTAATATATTAAAAGATATAGATAGATTGGCAAATAAATATATTTTATTTTTATTTAAACCTCAATTTGAAGTTGGTAAAAATATTAAACGAGATAGCTATGGAGTTGTTAAAGATTATAATATTATTTATAAAAGAATAGAAGAATTTAAAAATGAATGTTTGAATTTAGGTTGGAATCAAATATCATTTTTACCTTCAAAATTATATGGTAAAGATGGCAATAGAGAATTTTTCTTATTTTTCACTATAAGCGATTTTGGTAAAATACCCTCGATAAATGATTAAAATTGAATAATTTTATAAAAATTATTTATTGAATTATTGTTAAAAGAGTTGTTATATTAGTAAAAATAAGAAGGAAATAAATGAATTTTAATAAATTTAACTTTAATGGTGATTTTATTCCAGAACCTCCAAAAGAGAAAAAAAAGATTGGCAGAAAACTCTTAGCAGGTATATTTGGAATTTGGTTCGTATCACATGTTTTTTCATCTGATATGTTTGAATCTCAACCACCAAAAGTGGAAATTTCCAAAATTGAATATTGGAATCTCAAAACTCCTCTTAATATAAAAATTAGCGATAATAAAGCAATTAAATCTTATAAAGTATCTTTAGATAATAGTAGTGGAGATGGACAACTTGTCGAATATACTTCAGGTCAATTTAAAGATGATTCTCATCAAGAAGTTGATGTCAATATAACTTTAGCAAATGGCTTTAGAAATAATTATACGACTATCGCTGTTGATGTTACAGATACATCTAATTGGCATTTCTGGAAAGGAAATTCAACTTCTATAAAAGAGACCGTTATTGTTGATATAAGAAAACCTATTGTATCGATTCTTTCTAATTCATATAGTATTCGACGAGGTGGCTTAGGAGCAGTTATTTTTAAAGTTGATGATGAAGCTCTCGATGATGTTTATGTTGAAAGTAGTTCAGGTCGCAAATTTTTTCCACAACCTTTTGATAAATCAGATTCTAAATATTATATAGCTCTCGTCGCTTGGCATTTACATGATCCCAGTTTTAAAGGTAGTATTATTGCAAAAGATAGAGCTGGAAATACAACTTCAATACCAATTAGTATTATATTACAAGAAAAAACTTATAAAGTCTCTAATATTACTCTTCAAGATAATTTTTTAACTGGTAAAGTTGCCGAATTGGCATCTCAACATCCTAAATTTGCTTCAACTGAAATTCCAACAGAACATTTTAAAATTATTAATGAAGATATTCGAGCTGAAAATGAAAAACTTATTTATGAAATAACTACTCAAATTAATAAAACAAAATTAATAGAAGATTTTTCGATATCTCCATTTTTACCTTTAAAAGGTTCTGCAAATGTTGCAACTTTTGGCGATCATCGAAAATATTATTATCAAGATTCATTGGTAAGTGAAGCAACTCATTTTGGTTTAGATTTAGCAAGTGTAAAAACAGCTCCAATCATATTAAGTAATTATGGCGAAGTCGCTTTAAAAGATAATTTAGGTGTTTATGGTGAAGTCGTTATAGTAGATCACGGTTTAGGATTATATAGTTTATATTCTCATTGTTCTTCTATTAGAGTTAATGTCGGTGATGTTTTAGATCGCGGAAATATTATCGCTAATACTGGTGTAACAGGGCTTGTTCTTGGTGATCATTTACATTTTGGTCTTTATGTTCAAGGTGTTCCAATTCGTCCAGAAGAATTAATGGATAAACAATCAATTAAAAGTAATATTTCTGATGTTATAACAAATGCAAAACAACTTATAGTGAGACAACAAAAGTGAAAGTTAAACAACATACTTTACAAAGTTTTGAATTTCTTGTTATTTCAGGAGATGAAGAAAAAATTATTGCATATTTAACACAAAATGAACCTTTAATTTTAGGAAATACTGTTATTTTATCAACAGAAGATGAAACTTTAGATTTTAATAAAAAAATTATTCCTTTTCTTATTGAAAAAAAATTTTGCTATTTAATAAAAAATTGTAATTTTTCGCCTCGAAAAAGAAGTGTTTTAACTTTGAATAAATCTATTGATGAGGTTCTTGAAAATTTTAAAAATAGTGACGATGAATCTAATTTCGCAAATAAAAATGAACGAATTAGAGAAATTGTTGAAAAACCAATTCGTTCTGGTAGTTATATCGCAACAAAAAATGATTTAACTATTTTAAATCAGGTTAATGGTGGAGCTGAAATCGAATCTGAAGGAAATATTGAAATTTTTGGCACAATTAGTGGCAAAATTATATGTAATGGCACTTATATGTTAATACGAGATATTAATGACAAAGGTCTAGTTATTTTTAATGGGATTATTTTAGATAAAGAAAAATTTAAAAATAAAAAAGCAAAATTAATAAAATTAAATAGCGATAAAAGGCTTTTTATTGAAGAATTATAGTTGGAACAAATGAAAGCAAAAAGTATTAGGCAAAGTATAACTATTTCAGGAATTACTCTGCATCGAGGGGAATTCGCGACTTTAAAATTACAACCAATAGATATTGGCTCTGGAATTATTTTTTATAAATCAGGAGTTAAAATAGCTCTGAATTATAAAAATGTAGTCGATACTACGATGGCAACAACTATCGGTTTAAATGGTGTTGTTATTCATACGATTGAACATTTGATGTCAGCTGTTTATTCGCTCGGCATCACAGATTTATTAATTGAATTAGATTCAAGCGAACCTCCCATTTTAGATGGTAGCAGTCTTGAATTTTTTAAAATTATTCAAAATAATGGAATTATTGAACATAATATTAATCGCAAAATTATAAAAATTAAAAAAGAGATTATTATAAAAGATGACTCAAGATTTGTTTCAATATCACCTAATAATATAAATAGTGGGTTTTTTATAGATTCTACTATATCTTTTTCGAATAAAGCTATTGGAATTCAAAGTTTTAATCTTGAAGTTACTCCTGAAAATTATCTTCGAGAAATTGCTCCAGCTCGAACTTTTGGATTTTTATCTGAATTCGAAAATCTTAAAAATCGTGGTCTCGCACTTGGTGCAAATTATGAAAATGTAATTGTCATCGGTGATGATAAAATTTTAAATACTGAATTGCGATTCGAAAATGAGTTTGTCAGACATAAAATTTTAGATGTTATTGGAGATTTATCAATTTTAGGCTATAAAATAGATGGAAATTATAAATCTTTTGCTAGTAGCCATACTTTGAATTATGCTCTTATTAAATCTATTTTATCTAATCCTAAAAATTATGAAATCGAAAATTAATTTAATTATTTTAACTATTGGCAAAAAACCTTTAATAGGTTTATATAACTACGAAGATAATAACATCATAGAAATTATTGCTATAACTGAACAACTTAGTGAAGGTTTGCCTCTAGCTTTTAAAGATATTGACCAAAAATATCAAATCGAAAAAATAGCTTTTGTTAATGGTCCAGGAAGTTTTATGGCTATTAAAATAGGTTATATTTTTTAAGAACTTTTGAAATTGTTCGACAAAATATTGAACTTCTTGGAAATGATGGCTTTTATTTTAATAATAATATGCCAATCAAAGCTATTAATAATTTATGGTTTATAAAAGAAAATAGCAATATAGAAATTAAAAAATTAGATAATATTTATGAATCTGAATTTATTTTACCAAAGATATTTAAATATTCAGAATATTCAAAAAATATCGAACCAATATATATATTAAATGCAATATAAAATATAAGGATAAATATATAAAAATGAAAATTTGTGTTCCAGCAACAAGTGCTAATCTTGGTCCAGGTTTTGATTCTTTAGGCTTGGCTTTAAAATTAAAAAATTGTGTTGAAATTATTCCAGCTCTTGAAACTTCCGTAAATGTAATTGGTGAAGGTTCAGAAAGTCTCAAAATTCGCGGTAATAATCTCTTTATAAATATTTTTAATACTCATTTGAGAAATATTTTAAATATAAATAGTGAGCAATATTTCAAATTCACTTTTTATAATAATATTCCTATGTCTCGAGGAATGGGCAGTAGTTCCGCTGTTGTTATTAGTGCTTTAGCTTCTGCATGTGAAATGGCAGGTGTTTCTCATGTAAAAAAACGAATCTTAAATGAAGCTTTAATTTATGAACCTCATCCAGATAATATCGCTCCTGCGACAATGGGCGGTTTTACTGTTTCGATTCTCTATAAACAAAAAGTTCATACTCAAAGAAAAAAAATTCCTCCATATTTAAAAGCTCTTATGGTTATTCCTGATCAACAAATTTCAACTCATCAATCGAGAACTGTTTTACCAAAAATGTATAGTCGTGATAAAACTGTTTTTAATTTATCGCACTCATCTTTTTTAACCGCTGCATTTTTTAATGAAGATTGGGAAATGTTAAGATTTGCTTCAAAAGATAAAATGCATCAAAAACAGCGAATGAAAAATGTCCCTGAACTCTTTTTAGTACAAAAAATTGCTCTCGACTATGGAGCTTTAATGAGCACTCTTTCAGGTAGTGGATCATCTTTTTTTAATTTATTATATAAAGAAGATATTCCAGCTTTAAAAACAAAATTAGAAGCTGTTTTTCCAAATTTTACTATTTTGCCTCTCGATTTTGATAACGAAGGCTTACAGGTTTTTAATTAATTTTATATATATGTTTATAAAATTTTGAGAATTTAAGGCTAAAATTTGAAGATAGAATCTGGAATTAAACATTTTAAAAAACCATTATATCTTGAAAGTGGTCGAATTTTAGAGCCATATCAGATAGCTTATACAACTTATGGCGAACTAAATAGCGATTTATCTAATATTATTTTAATTACTCATGCTTTGACTGGAAGTCACAAACCAGTTAAAGAAGATGGTTGTATTATTTTTAATAATGGTTGGTGGGATGGTTTTATCGGTGATGACAAAGCTGTTGATACAAATAGATATTTTGTTGTGATTACGAATGTTCTTGGTAGCATTTTTGGTTCAACTTCTCCGATGTCGCCTATTGATCAACATAGTAATAAACTTTATAGATATAAATTTCCAGTTATAACAATTCGTGATATGGTAAAAGCTCAACATACTTTTTTACAATCAATCGGAATAAGAAAAGTCAAAGCAATAATTGGCGGTTCAATGGGCGGAATGCAAGCTTTACAATTCGGAGTTGATTTTCCAAATTTTGCTGAACATATTATCGCGATGGCAACAACTCATGCAACAACTCCTTGGACAATTGCATTTAATAAAATTACTCAAGAAGCTATAAAAAGAGATCCAAAATTTCAAAACGGTGAATATAATATTGATGAGGTGCGACAAAATGGACTTGATGGTCTTGCAATTGGTCGAATGGCTGGACATATCAGTTTTTTATCTCATTCATCAATGTATAAAAAATTTGGAAGAAAATATCTAAAAGATGATGGTTTTTTCGATATTAATGGTAGATTTCAAGTTGATAGTTATCTTGAACATAATGGTAATAAATTTAGCAAACTTTTTGATCCTTTAAGTTATTTATATTTGACAAAAGCTATAAATATATTTGATTTATCTAATGGTTACAGTTCATTAGAAAATGCTTTAGCCAATTTTAAAGCTAAATTAACTCTAATCTCTTATAGTGGAGATATACTTTTTTTACCTGAAGAGTCAAAAGAGATCGCAAATGCAATGATTTCAATTGGCAAAAGTAATCAACTCTCATATTTCGAGATCGATAGCGATTATGGACATGATGCTTTTCTTGTTGAATTATATAAATTTGAGTTTATTATTAAAGGAATTTTAAAATAATGATTGAACGAGTTATAAAAATAAATAATTTAATGTTTCAAGATTTTTATCAAAACAACAAAATCCAAAAAGCAAATTGGCAAAGTGGTTGTAATTATTGTAAAGAGCTTAAATTATTGGGTTTTGAAGATTGGAGATTGCCAACAATTGATGAATTAAAAATAGTATTAAAATATCGCCATTATTTTAATACTATTCAAGGCGGTTGGTATTGGAGTGCTACTAAATATAATTCAAATTATTCTTTTAGACTATATTTTGATGGCTATAATAATGATGATAGTTTAATATATGGTTATTATATTTTATGTGTGCGAGAAAGCATAAATTAGTAATTAAAAATATCACTTATATATAAATTACCTCATTTATTATTATTAAATTTATATTTAGATGAGGTTCTTTTTAATTTTTCATTAACAAATTATTTGAAATATCTATCGCTTTATCGATATGATCTACAATTTTGTCTTTGCCTATTAAATTTATAACTCCACTTTTATTTAAAGTTTTATATAAATATTGTGAAACTCCAGATAAAATTAAAATAATATTATCATTTTCACATCTTTTATGTAATTCTTCAATTGCATGAATACCTGCCGAATCAATTAAATTTACATATCTCATTCGTAAAATAAATATTTTTGGTTTCGGTTCTAAAAGTTGAAGAGTATCTTGTAATTTATCAACAACTCCAAAAAACAATGGTCCATTTATTTCATAAACTTCAACTTCGGTAGGAACGATTTTTTTAGCAATTGCATCTGGATCATCAAAACCATCAGGCAAAATAGAAATAGGATCATAAGCTCGAATATCAGTAGAAACGATAATTGATCGAACAAATAATAAAAGTGCTAATGAAATTCCTGTTTGAACAGCAAAATTTAGATCAACTGTAACTGTTAAAATCATTGTTGTAAATAAAACAATTCGATCACTTCTTGGAGCTTTCATAATTTTTTTAATATGTTTAATTTCAGACATATTCCAAGCAATTACCATTAAAATTGCTGATAAAACAGCTAGAGGCACTTTTATAATAAATGGCGATAAAATTAACATAAAGATTAATAACCAGAGCGAATGCATTATTCCAGATAATGGACTTTTTGCACCACTTCGAATATTTGTCGCAGTTCTGGCAATTGCTCCAGTTGCAGGAATTCCACCAAATAAAGCTGAAAAAATATTTGCACTACCTTGAGCAATTAATTCGGCATTTGCTTTATGACGACTTCCTGTCATTCCATCTGCAACAACTGCACTCAACAGAGATTCTATTCCCGCAAGAATTGCTATTGTTATTGCTTCAGGTAAAAGTTCCCGAATCTTTTCAAAAGTTATTTCTGGAAAATATATTGGTGGCAAACTTGACGGAATTGCTCCAAATTTTGTTTCAATTGTTTCGATTGGCAAATTAAAATAATAAGTTATAAAAGCTCCAAAAGTTACAACTAACATTGGTGCTGGAACTTTCGGAACTATTTTTGGAATATAAATCATTAATAACAGCGAGATTAAACCTATAAATATTGACCAACTATTAAAAGTATTGAAAAATTGAGTATAAACTATAAATTTATCTATAAAATCTATTGGCATGTGTCCAGTAATATTTAAGCCTAAGAAATCTTTAATCTGTGTAAAAAATATTAAAAAAGCTATACCAGAAGTGAAACCCGTAATAACAGGATAAGGTATAAATTTAATTAGCTCTCCAGCTCGTAAAAATCCCAAAACTATTAAAATAATTCCCGCTAAAATTGTGGCAATTACGAGACCTTCATAACCATGTCGCATTGCAACAGTTGCAACCGTAACAATAAATGCAGCGGTTGGACCACCAATTTGATAACGACTACCTCCAAGAAACGAAATTAAAAATCCTGCAACAATTGCCGTAAAAATTCCTCGTTCTGGAGGCAAATCTGAAGCAATTGCAATTGCCATCGCAAGAGGCAGTGCAACAATTGCAACAGTTAAACCAGAAACTGTATCACTTAAAAAATCTCGACCAGAATAATTATACTTATTGGTTTTAGAATTTTTGCTAAATAGTGAAAATATTTCTGGACTATAACGACTAAAAATAAAACTATTTATAGCTTTATAAAAAAACATATTTTATCCTTTCTTTAATAAAGCTATAATTATACTCTTTTGATTTTGCAATTAATATATTGTTAAAATGTTAGAATAACTATTCTAGTAAAAAGAGTGCAAATTATGATTTTTAATATAAGTTTTATAGAATCACTTTTAAAAAGTCCAATTAATATTTCAGAAAATGGAACTATTTACCATTTGATAATGCCCATTTTTGATAAACTTGGCTGGGAATTAGGCATGTATAATAATATTGTGTTTGAAGAATCTACTCAAACAAATAAACGAATTGATATTATATTTAAATCTGAAAATAACAGTTTTTTGATTGAAGCAAAGCGAATTGGAGTTAAATTAACTGATCGTGATTTTGAACAACTCGTAAATTATTTAAATTCAGAAGGAATAAATATTGGTATTTTAACAAATGGAATTGATTATTGGATTGCTGATAACAGTAAAACAGGGGGTTAAACGATAAAAAAATTTATAGTTTTTCGTTAAAAAGCTTTTCAAATTGCGATGAGATTATTCTCGAATATTTCAAATATCCTTTATTAAATTTTGAAAATTTAAAAATAGAATTGGATTTTATTCGCTTAAGTTTAAAATTAAATAGATTAGAATGTAAAAATTTATTTGCAGAAACAGATCAAATAGAAATTAAAACTGACAATACAATCGAGATTCTAAAAAGTAATATTCTTGAAAATTTTGATAATTTAAATGCTAATAATTTCTCAAATTACAAGAAGTTTTATCAAGCTAAAGTAGAAATGGCTTTAGAAATATTGCAAAAATATAATCATGATATTGAAAAAATATTTGAAAAATATAGTGTCATCTTTTATAAAAAAGAACCAAATTATAATTATGTATATTTATATAAATTTAACATATATTTATATACAAATAATAATAGTAAAGATAAAGATCTTAGAATTAATCAAATAAGAAAATATCTTGTAGATGTTTTAACAAATGCAAATTTAATTTAAAAACATATTTTAAAAACTTACAAAAATAGACTCTATTTGTCAAGTTGTTCTTTTAAAATTGCAAACAAGAAAAACATCAAAGGAAATAAATGATATTTATTGAAACTCCAATGTATTATACAAATATAATAGTTTATGCTGGTATTCGTATAGATGACAATATAGAAAAAGCTAACAGTGTTATTAACAACTTAAAATATATTTTAAGTATCTGCAATTCTAAATTTGAAGAGAGACAAGGAATCGAAAACTTTTTCTTTTTTCAAGGAGCTGAATTTAGACACGAATTCTTAAATTCAGATGATACAGAAGCTGACAATAAATATATTGGAATTGGTGAATCGCAAGTCCGAGAGTTGTTTCATGTTGAGTTAGAAAATGAAACTGATGATCATCTTTACTACGAGAGTCAATTATCTAAAGATTTTCAAACCGCTCCAAAATTGGATTTGAATTTCGGTAATTTAGAGCCTGACGAATATGAAATAAAATTAATGTCTGCTTTAAAACTTGCTACTGAAGAACAATTAAAGTTTAACGAAACCTTTAGTAAAAATAATTCTGAAAATAAATTATAAATTATAAAACATTAAACTAATTTATACTAATTCTTCAATTAATATAAAATTAAATATATTTTTCTCCTGTTTCGACAGGAGAATCTGAATATTTTTTTAAAATTCTACAGTTAAACCAGTTCCAAAAAATATTCGTTTGTCAATTTTTTGATTCTGTTCGATAAATATTTTCCAAGCAAAACCTTTACTTAATATAAAATCGATACCAACAATTGGCTTAATTAATAAACTATCTCGTTCAAAATCGTTTTCATAATCTTCAGGTTTATAATCAAAATCATCGTCGCCATCTTCTGGATGGTTCCAAATTGTTGTACCATCTTCTAAACTATATTGATGATAAGCGATACCAAGCTTTATACCAATATATGGAATAAATGAGAACGAACCAACTCTTGGAGGTAAATCATATTGACCAAAAGATGCGAACTGAATAGCAACTAAATAATATAATTCGGCAATTTCAGTCTCCCATTTTGAATCTTTATCATTGCCATATAACATACCAATACCATATCTAAATAATCTTCTTTGGTTTATAAAATTTAGCTCAATATTATGAGTATCTTTTTTAAATTCTTCGTTTGCTTGAAGTTTATCAGGTGATGAAATACTATAACTATATAAGAATTCTAATCTTGTTCCTGATAAATAAGTTGAAGCTTCATTCTGAATTGCTTTTACATCACCAATCGATAAAAAAGGAATATGAATAGTTTTATTCATATTTGGCTCTATTTTTTCAACTATTCCTATAGCTGTATTAGTATAAGTTCCATCATTATATGAAGCACTATATGGCACATTTCCAGAACATTTTTTCAAACTTATTTCGCGATTAATCGCTACCTCATCACCATCAACATTTAATTTAACAAATTTATTTTCTTGATTTGTTGAAAAAGTTATTTGTGGTCTAATATAATCTTTAATATTAATATCATTTATTAATATATTTTTATTTTGTTCAATCGAGAAATTTCCAGCAATATTGCAAATCAAATCACCACTAATTAAATATTGATGATTTCCAGTTGAAACAGAAATTTCCTCATTAATTTTATAAGATTTTTTATCGCCATCAATAAATATTTGAAGATTTGAACCATTTTCTATATTAAACTTAATATTCTGAAAATTATCATCATCAACAATTTTTTGAAATTCGGCAAGTTTATTTTGAAAAATAGTTCCAGCTTCGCCATCACCAAAAAGTGAAGCAAGTTTTAAACCACTTTCACACAAACCTATTTTTTGCAATAGTTTAGCCCGTTTTTCTTCAGAGCTACCAGAAAGCATTGAAAGATTAAAATCTTTAATTTCAATTTTAGCACTTATTAAACTTTTTTTGAGATCATCACTAGAAATTGTTGCACAAGTTTTATCACCATCTTTATTAATTTTAATCCCAGTTAGAATTAAATTTGTAGTTTGATTTGAAATATTTGATAAATTTTTGATTGCTTTATCACCAGAAAGAACTTCGCTTTTTTCAAAAGATGACTTCACATTTATATAAATACTTTTAGCAAGTTCGTCTCGTGCAGAAATATCATCTGTTCCACAACCGATATAGTTTGTTTCAGTGGCAAAAAGAGATGAAACAAAAAATATATTTAATGATAAATATTTGGATACTTTTAATAATTTATTAATTTTATATTTATATAAATGAGAAGACATTGAAAAGAACCTTTTAATATAAAAATTTGTAGTAATGATAATGATGAGGTAATCTGAGTTCTATTTAATTATAAATAATAGAACTCAAGTTATAAAAAAGATAGTTATTTATTTGCCGTTAGATAAAATATGATTTACGAATTGTCTAAAAATATAATTACTCTCTTTTGGTCCTGGACTTGATTCAGGATGATGTTGAACTGAAAATATCGGTTTATCTCGATAAATAAGTCCTTCAATAGTTTTATCAAATAAATTAACATGTGTAACATCTGCAATTTCAGTTATATTATCTGGAACAGAATAATTATGATTTTGAGCTGTAATTTCGACTGCACCAGTTTTTAAATTTTTTACTGGATGATTTCCACCGTGATGTCCAAATTTTAATTTACGAGTTTTATAACCGTGAGCAATTGATAAAAGTTGATGTCCAAGACAAATTCCAAACATTGGAACATTTTTTTCTGAAAGTTCAGAAATAATTTGAGCTTCTTTATTGAGAACAATAGGATCACCAGGACCATTAGATAAAAATACACCTTTTATTTCACCAGAAATAAATTTATTAATAATATATTCTGATTTTGTATTATTAGGAACTACTTCAACTTGAAGTCCAGCAGTAGTTAATTCATTTAAAATATTTCGTTTGATACCAAAATCAATAGCGATAATTTTTGCTTTAGGATCATCTGGTACAGAATATATAAATTTTTCGCTATCAAAAACTCCAGTTTTATGAATATAACTAGCTTTAGTTGATACTTCTTCAATATAATTAATTTCTTCTATTCTTTGTGAATTTTTTAATATTTCTCGAAGTTTATCTTTTGTATGAAATTCAGTTGAAGCAATCATCATCATTGCACCATCTTGACGAATCATTTTTGTTAAAAATCTAGTATCAACATCAGTAATACCCATTACATTTTGAGTTTTTAAAAATGAATCTAAATCATTTTCAGCTCTAAAATTAGAATATTTTTTGCTGTAATTTCGAACAAGAATACCTTTACAATATGCTTTATTACTTTCCATGTCTTGACTATTAGTACCAACATTTCCAATTTCTGAAGTTGTAAAAGTAATAAATTGACCTGCATAACTTGGATCAGAAATAATTTCTTGATAACCTGTTAATGATGTATTAAAAACAATTTCGCCAACAGCTGTGCCAGTAGCTCCAAAGCTTTCGCCATAAAAAAATAGACCGTTTTCTAAATAAATAGATATTATATTCATTTTAACCCCCTCTTAATTTTAATTCATCTTCATAGAGTTTATTAAACATCGTTTTATACTCGTTTGTTGTTGGATCAAATTTCTTTTTGAATTTTCTTAATTTATCAACTACTATAGTTTCGAGAGAACCTCTACTTTTAATATAGTTATCAATGGAGTCAGAAATAGAACTTGCTATTTGAATATAACTTACTCGAGGTTCAATAATATCGCGATATAAAAGTTCACCTACTATTCTATGAGATAATTCACTGAGTCTCTCTTCATAGGAGATTAAAAAATCATATTCTGGAGCTAGTTCTTGTTTAATCATCTTAAAAACCTCTCGCTCATCTGCGAAATTATACTCGATTTTATAGCGATGTTCTTCCATGACTTCTTTTACATGATCTTCTAAATCTTTCTCATTAGCTAAGTTAAATTCTACAATATAATGTATAGTTTCGATTAAAGAGTCTAAATCTTTCAACAGATTAATATATGAACCGCGACTCAAATCTAAAGCAATTCTATTTGCAATATATTTGCTGTGGTGTGTTCCTATTTTCAAGCTATATCCCCCATATTTTGGCAAAATTATAACCTTTTAATTAATCACTACCAACCTCATCGAGACTCTTTGTTACAATTTCAAATTGGTTATCTTCATACATTACTTGAGCTAATCTAAAACTAGAATCTCTCATATCTCGTTGCATAATTTTTTCAAGAGTTCTTTTTGGATTTAATAATCTAAATTCTATTTTAGAATAACCTTTCCAACTATCTTTAACTATAATTTCTGCATCAAAAATTGCCTGTTCTAACTCTTTCAACTTTTTTTCATATAAATCATGTTTTTCTTTTTGAATAGATAATTCTTCTTTCATCTCTTTATAGCTTTCAAGAAAACTTTGATATTGTTCAATAATTGCTAAAATAGATTTTGGAGGTTCAACATTATGTTTTTCAAATTCTTTTATCCTTTTATTAGTAAAAGTAAAAGCTTTTCGAACTTCTAAAACTTCTTCAAGTTCCTCTTTTAAGATTCTTTGCAAGAATTCAATTCTTTGACCACTCTCTTCAACTAATTTTTTAGTTTCATCGATTTCATTAGAACCCTCTTTATAACCTTCTAAGTCAATAACAATCAAATTTTCAGAACCATGAATATTATTTATAGATATTTTCTTACTAGAATATATTTTGACATAAGAATATAAATTTTCGATTTTAATATCACGACCACGAATAATTCCACCAACAGCATCTTTTATATTTATCATTTCGCCTTCGATAACACCAGCTTCAAGACGACGAACATCAATTTTATCACCTATTGCTAAACCTTTATGAATTTCAATAGAAATATCATCAGCGATGATTTTACTAGTTTTATGAGTTTGACCATTAACTTTAACTTGATGAGCTTTAATTTCAGTATTTTCGCCGACATTACCATCAACATTCAAATTAGAAACAGTAACTTTAACACCCATACCAAGAGCATCTTTTGCACTATCACCCTCTTTGACATCAATTTCCATATTGCGATCCATACCTGCATTTATAGAACCAGTTCCTTTAAAACTCAAAGATCCAGTTTGAACATGGGCTTCGATATCATAAGTTCGTTCTTTAAAAGTAACTTGACCATCGATTAATGCGATATAATCGATACTTTTTTCACTATCAATTTTACGAATATTATTCGAAATTATAAAATCTGGAACATTACTCATTTTTGGAAGTAAAACTCTAAGAGATCTGCCTCGACAATCTCGTCCTTCGATACCTTTTTGAGGTTTTGTATAACGAATAATTGTTTCATCTTTATTTACAGCAATTATAAATCCTCTTTGAGAATAATCAACTTTATTATGTTTATTTTTAGATGAGTCTTCATATTTATTTTTATATAAAAGTTCTAATTTATCATCAATTTGTTGAACAGCTTTAACACCAGACGAAACTTTAAAAATTTCATTTTCTTGAAGAATCGCGATTTTTTTTACAAGAAATTTCTCAAGTTCAGTTTTAAGATTACCTTCTCGAATATTAATAAAAATAAAATTTATAACTTTCTTTTTGTTAATATAATTTATAGCATCTTTAAGAATAGTATCTCTATAATATATTTCTGAACCTTTCTCAATAACAAAAGCAACAGAAGTAAAATCGTCATTAGCAGTTAAATGTGTTACAGCATCTCTAAAAGGGTCATCATAATCATCTTTTGGAAAAATCCTAATAGTATAAAGTTGTTTTAACTCCATATTTGATTTAGCAAAAAGATCATCTTTATCTAAACCTTTAAGAAGTCCTCCATCTAATTCTGTAAATTCACCGCCAGTCTCTTTATTAATCTGAAAAGTTCTAACTTTTTGAATATCAAAATCTAATTGAGAAGTTTTTATATTATATTCTTTAGCGACCGAAGCTAACTCTTTTGAAACATCATTAGTTTCAACAACATCTTCGATAAAGCTATCAATATCTTTTTTAGTAGCCATTTAAAATCCTATTTATTAATATAAATTTTGTAATTTATAATAATAACTTTTCGACTTAAATTTATATAATTAAGATAAATTATCGTTTAAAAGTTAATATTATATATTTCTTATTCTATCAAAATATATTTAAGTTAAATGAAGAAATTGTTGTAAAAGTTTAAGAAAGTTGATCTATTTTTTCGACCTCATCAATAAATCTATTAACAAGTTCGTTTTCAGGTAAATTTGCAACGATTTCACCTTTAACCATTATGAGACCACGACCACGACCAAAAGCAATAGCAACATCAGCATGTTTAGCTTCACCAATTGCATTTACGACACAGCCCATAACAGATAAATTCAAAGGTTTTTTAATATTTTTAGTCTTTTCTTCAACTAGCTTAACAGCTTCAACTAAATCAGCTTCAAGTCTGCCACAAGTTGGACACGAAATAATATTGACACCATTTTTTTCGCGACCACTATCTTTTAAAATGGCTCGACCAACTTTTATCTCTTCTTCAAGTTCTCCCGTAATCGAAACACGAATCGTATCACCAATGCCATCTAATAATAAACTACCAATTCCTATTGCTGATTTTATAGTTCCATGAAAAAGAGTTCCAGCTTCAGTAACACCTAAATGAAATGGATAATTATTCATTGGTCGTAATTTACGATAAGCTTCAACAGTTCGAGGAACATCACTAGCTTTTAAAGAAATTTTTATATTATTAAAACCTAAATCTTCAAGAAATTTTATATTATAATCTGCACTTGCGACCATTCCATCGGCAGTTGCACCATAACGATTTTCAAACTCTTTTTCGAGACTTCCACCATTTACACCAATTCTAATAGGCAGATTTCGTTCTTGACAAGCTTTAACAACTTCACGAACTCTATCTTTTGAACCAATATTTCCTGGATTAATTCTTATGCCATCAACATATTTTGAACTAATTAAAGCGAGTTTATAATTAAAATGAATATCAGCAATTAATGGTATAGCTGTTCGTTTGCGAATTTCTTCAAGAGCAAAAGCATCTTCCATTTCAGGAACAGCAACTCTAACGATATCAGCTCCAGCAAAATGCAAACGATTAATTTGACTAACTGTATTTTCAATATCAGCAGTTTTTGAAAAAGTCATCGATTGAACGGAAATCGGAGAATCACCTCCAATTCCGACATTTCCGACAAATATCTTTTTAGTTGGATATCTATCTATTTTCATTTTTACTCATTTTCTCCACTAGCAATTTCACTTAAATCTTTTGAATCATCTGATTCTGATGAGGTATCACTATTTTGAGTTTGAGTTTGAGTTGGATTTTGATCAAATTCTTCAGAATGAGCTTCAAGATTTTCGTGAGACTCTTTTACAACTGAATAACCACAATCTGTGCAAGTTGCATCTTTAGGATATGAATCTGTTAAAACAGATCCAATTATTCCTCCACCAATTGCACTTAAAAATAAAACGGCAAGAGCTGTTAGCATATTTTTATCTCTCTTTTTTTTAATTTAGAATTTTATAATTATTTTATCGGAAAATTTATTTATAAAAAAAGTGTCTGTTTTAAGATTTTTATCTACTAATTTTGATAAAATTAGAATATAAAATAAAAAAATATTTATACTTATACTCATAAAAAAAAGGTAGAAATAATTTGACAGAGACACATTTTGAAAAAAGTTTTAAAGTTAAAACACTTTATTATAAATACTCTCTTGATAAAGATTGGTCAATAAGATATCATCTTATTTATAAAGATAAAAAAGAATATCAAAATCAATGGATATTAAAATCTCATTCATTGCGAGAACATATTTTAATTACTAGAAAATTAGCTGATGAATATATAGAAAAATATAGTTCTAGTTCCAGATTGATTTTAGGCTTTTATTATAGTGGTAATTATAGAAAAATAGAGATATCTAATTTAGGAGAACTATTTTTTTATATCGATAAAGAAAAAGGTTATGAATTATCTGATACTAATTTATAACCTTTATTTTATATAAAAATTTGTCCATTTAGCTTATAGGCAGTTTGGTAAAATTACCACAATAAATAATTTTATATTGGAGATGAAATATTGAAGTTTAGATATTTAGCAACAATTTCTGTTGTAACTATTTTTTGGTCAGGTTGTTCTCAAGAAGGACAAAATAAAATAAGTAGAGCTATTCAAAATTGGACTGGCACAAATGGAGTTTTAGATATTTATGCAGGTGATAAACTTATTAAAAGATTTATCGCTATTGATAAATTAACAACAGCTGTTGCAACTGATGGTGAGCGAGAACGACCATATAGATATGGTTATGGCTATGGAGATGAAAATTTTAATTTTAAAATAGATGATAATGAAAAAAAGTATATTTTGAATTTAGTGACTATTCTACAAGTTATATTTTTTACGAAAACAGTAAATAGTTAAATTAGAATGCGACTTTAAAAAAGTGGAAAATAGTCTTGAAAAGAGAGAATTACTAGAATTTGATTATTCTGTTTTGATCGTTGAAAACAATCGCAAACGAGCCTTAAATTTAAAATATATTCTCGATGGACTTTATAATACCTATGTTGTAAGAAATATAGAAGAAGCTAAAGATTTTTTAAAAACCAAGCTTCCTGATATTATTATTACAAATTATAGTTTTGTAAAAGATGGCGGATTAATTTATCAAAATGAAACTAATTTAACAGCTTTAGATCTTTCAAAATTTATTCATAAAAGTGAAGATATTGTTATTTCTGCTATTCCTATTATAGTAATAATTGAACAAAATAATCCAAAATTAATAGCTCAATTATTACATGATGGAATTAATGATGTTATAAAATATCCTTATGATATTTTAGAACTATTGTCAAGAATTGAAACACAAGTTTTAGCTCTAAATGAAAAGAAAAAACTTATTGGTTCACTTCAAGAAATGATGGAAGATAGCAGAATAAGAACTAGAAAAAATATCGATTTTAGAACTAAAATTCTTGCAAAACATCGTGAAACTTCACTTGCTTATGAAGATAAAATTAAACAAATGGCTGAAGATATATTTAAATTAGACACTGAAATTCATAAATTAAGATTAGATAATAGTTCTTGTCAAGCTGAAAATATAAAATTATTAAATGAAATTAGTGTTTTAAAATCTAAATCAGAAGTTAAAAATACTCAAACACAACAACCAAAACCTACAACAAATCAAACTGCTACTAAACAAGTTGAACAAGAGCAACCTCAACAGTCAATAGAAGATTTAGCTGAAGAAGATATAAATCAAATTGAATATCTTGTAAAATATATAAATAGTGAGTTTCTATTTGAAGATAATTCTATTAAATATATTTCAGATCGCATTTTAGAAGCTAATGATATCGATTTTAAAAAAATAGATAATTTTTCTTTTATTTTTAATATTCAAAAAATTATACGAAAATGGATTAAAATAGATTTAGAATCATTTAGAGACAAATGTCAAAATAATGGCTATTTAACTCGTTGTAAAAGATATTTTGAACCAACTATTGATTTTTTATTAAAAAATTATATAAATAAATTTTTATTTTTTATGTCAATAAATTTACTTGAAAGAATAGGCGAAAAAAATGAAAATGCTACTAAATTTTTAAAATTTTATGATGGTAAAATTGAAATAGCTTTAAATGGTGTTAGATATCAAAAACCTCTTGTTGGTAGTGATGATAAAGATAATTCATGGAATATGATCTCGATTATTCAAATTATTAATCAACGAGCAAATGGACATAAATTATTAGTTGAACAACTTGCTATTATTCAAAAAATTAATACTGATATTGACGAAATTAAAAAACAGTTTGATTCTTTTTTATCAGCTGATGGTCTTTTAAATGAAGAACTTAAAAAACAGAGACCTCTTGAAGAAAAATTTGACCTTGTTGATAATTTATTACAAGATGAAATGAGAAAAAGTAGAGACTATACAAAAACTCAAGACTTGGAAACAAAAGCGAAACAGCTATCAAAATTAAAAGAAGCTTATTTAAAACTAAAAACTACAAAAGATACTTTATCATCTAAATATACAAAACAGGTCGCTTACTATAAACCAACTGAAGAAAAATTTGAAAAAGTTGCTCTTTCTGTTGCAAAAGTAATGTTAAAAGTTAAGGTTATTAGCTGAAATGGTCAAATCTTTTATAATTACAACTATATCTATAATATTTACGGAGTCATTAATGAGTGCTTCTTTAGAAAAAATAGTAATTCGAGATAAAAATATATCTTATATTTATGAAGAGAGTCATCAATTGCCAATTGTCTCTTTACAACTTGTTTTTACTGGTCTTCGCGATATTTCAGAAAATAATCTTTCTGGAATTGGCAATTTTACAGCTTCACTTCTAAATGAAGGAACTACAATATCAGGTGATGAGAATTTTTCTGAAAAACTTGATGAACGAGCAATACAATTAAGTGCCTCTGCAAATGATGGTTCTTTATCTATTCATCTTGATGTTTTAAAAGAAAATTTAAATCCTGCTATTGACTTATTAGCAGAACTTATTAAATATCCAAATTTTCAAGAAAATCCTTTTAATCGAGTTAGAAATCAAATTTTAAGTGATATTCTTCAGAAAGAGTCCGATTTTGATTATCTTGCTAATATTGGTTTAAATGCTCTTTTATTTAATGGAACTCCATTATCAAAACCAGAAATTGGAACTATTGAAGATATTGAAAAAATATCGCTAAAAGATATCGAAAATTTCTATAAATCTAAAATTGTGTTGTCTAATTTATTACCTGTAATTGGTGGAGATATTAATAAAACTGAAGCTGAAAATATTATATTTAAACTAGCATCTCTTTTAGAAAATGGGGAACAAGGTTTCACTCAGAATTTTGCAGTTACCTCATCAAAAGGTAGTGAAAAAATTTCAAAACGAGATACCAAACAAGCTTATATATATTTTGGTGCTCCTCTAAATTTAAAATTTGGAGATAACGAAAACTATAAAATGAAAATCGCCTCTTTTATTCTTGGTTCATCTGGTTTTGGTAGCCGTTTAATGGAAGAAGTTCGAGTAAAATCTGGTTTGGCATATTCTGTTAAAGCTTCTAGTTCTTTATCTAAAAGTCGTTCATATTTTTCTGGACATCTTCAAACTAAAACTACAAATTTAATTAAAGCTAAAAATTTAGTTATAAAAGTTATCGAAGATTTTGTTAAAAATGGTGCAACTCTTGAAGAATTAGATTCTGCTAAAAAATTTATTCTTGGAAGCGAACCATTGCGAACTGAATCACTTTCTCAAAGAATGCAACGAGCTTTTAGCGAATATCATATGAATAAACCTCTTGGTTATTCTAAAATTGAACTTGACAATATTTCGAAATTATCTTTAGATGATTTAAATAAATTTATAAAAGAACATAGTGAAATTTTAGATTTATCATTTTTTATTATAACAGCTGAAACTGAATCGGAATAAACTATATTATGGGTCTCTTAAAATTTGCCGAAAGGTTTTTTCCAAAAACATATATTGGAATCTGGAATAATAATGGTATGTATAATATTGCTATTCGTTATATATATCCATCAGGTAAAATCGAAAATGAATTACAAACTTTTGATGCAGATGTAGAACCTCAAAAAATGTTTGATTTTCTTGAAGAAATACAACAAAATAATATTTTTACTTATATTGCTATTCTTGATCAATCTATTATTCAAGGAGCTTTACCTGTTGAAGGGAAAGTTAAACTTTTGGAATTTGATGAAATTAAAAATCTAAATGATTTTAATGATATATTTTTTCGAGAAATGAATGGTTGGACTCTATATACATCTCATTCTGAATTATTAAAAATTCAAAATCAATTTAATAATACGGGAATCGATTATATTTTTTCTCCATTTTTGATTTTAATTTCGGCAAGAGAGACTTTTAACTTACCTAAAAATACTGCTATATTTATACTTGCTGAAAAAAACTTACTTATATTTTCTATATTTAAAGGCAATAAATTATTATATGGCGAAATAGTTAAAGATGTAGATACAAACGAATTGGTTATCGATGAGGTCAAAAGTATTCTCGAAGAAACAGAAGATAAAAATGAAGAAATTATTACTCAACATATATCTCCAAAAATAGAAAAAGTTGCAAAACATCAAAATCAAGCACATAGTGCTTTTTTCGATGAAAATTCAATTGAACTTGATCTTTTAGATTCAGATTTAGAAAAAGCTATACATGAAGATGATGAAAAATTACATGAAGAACTTTTAAAATTAGATTTTAAAGAATTGCAAGATAATAAAAAAATAAATTTGCAAGAAAAACCAATAAAACAAGATAAAAAAATATATTCAATTGAGCTTGAAAAAATGTTATCAGATGGACTTGAAGAAGAGATAAAAATTGAAGAAGAGCGACTTCACGAAGGCGAAGTAAATCATCAATTATTATATTTTACAATTCAAAATGGAGTAAATAAATTTTATCACGATAAAGTTTTCTCTTCTGATTTTATAGAGAATTGTTATATTTTAACAAGTTTAAAAATAGATGGTAATTTTTTAAGTAAAATTGAAACTGAATTTAGTTTTGAAACTGAAAAAATTAAAATAGATATTGCTGAAAAAATAATTCAGCTTATAGGAGAAGAGATTGAAAACAAAATATAGTTATATTTCGCCTCGTAAAAAAAGTGTTATTTCTGCTGAAGTAGGACTTTTAATCTCATTTTTGGACTTATTTTTATATTTATTTTTGCAATGCTCTGGTATTTGTCTATGAAAATAGATATGTATGAAGATCTAAAATTAAGCTATTCTCATCAAACAGAACAGATTAAATATCAAACAAGTTTGATTGAAGAAGAAATAACTGTCCTTCAAACAAGTTTAGACAAAGCTATTTATTTATCTAAACATAATGAATTATTAGCTAATTCAATTGCAAATCTTTTAAATCTTGTACCTGAAAAAATTACTCTATCAAAAGTAGAACTTGACGAGAAAAAAGTAACAGTTTATGGTGTTACTCCTTCAAAAGATATTTATAATTTATTAATGTTAGCTCCTTTAAAAGCTATTTTTGATAGTAGTTATACAAATTTTTATCTCGAAGAAAACGGCTGGTATAAATTTGTTTCGCATAATTCTATGGATAATAATTTAACTATCTTTAGAAATAAATAAAAATATAGGAATTCTTTTTGAACAAAATTATAACTTTTCTTGGATTAACTTCTCTGATATTTTCTAATAATTTTAAAATATTAGAGATTGACAAAAGCGGAGAATTTGGAAAAATATCCACGAATTCAAATTTAATTCACATTGGTGAAACTGGAATTGTAGAAAAAAGAATAAATAATAATCATAGTTCTATTATCTCATATGGTGAATATCTTGGCAATGGAAAAGTTTATTTTAAAATATTTAATGCTCTTGAACAAGAAAATCTAGTTAGAGGTAATTGGAAACCAAATATAGGTGATAATTTATTATTTAGAACTAATTCTAATAGAGCAATTATAATTGCTGATAGTTTTGAAAACTATTTACAAATCGAAAAAAAATTTAATCGAGATTGGATTCATCCAGATTTATTTAAAATGGTTTTAACTATAAATGGACATAGATCACCTCTTTTAAGTGATTTTCGAGAATTTTGCGAAGAAAATTCAGTCGGTAGAATATTTTTTAGTTTTAAAAATAGCATTGTTGAAACTGATTGTCTCTCAATGCGAGAAATTTCATCTTATCTAGTGATAAAAAAAGCTGGAGAAATTCAAAAGCCTTTTTATAGTCGAATTGAAGAAATCGAACCAAATTGGTTTGGTGAAGGTAAAGATGAAATTGGAGAATTCGAGAGTTATTACCGATCAATTCTTGAACGAAAATAAAATTTAAATTTTAGGAGATAACTAAAAATGTTAAGATCGATTTATACAGCTTCAACTGGAATGATTGCTCAACAGACTCAAATAGATACAACTTCGAATAATATAGCCAATGTTAATACAGTAGGTTATAGAAAACAGAGAGCAGAATTTGCTGATTTAATGTATCAAGTTTCTGAATATGCAGGAACTGCTACAAGTTCAACAACAAATTCACCAACTGGACTTGAAGTTGGTCTTGGAGTTCGTCCAACAGCAATTACAAAAATATTTTCTCAAGGTAACTTTCAAAATACTGGAAATAATCTTGATATGGCTATAACTGGAAATGGCTTTTTTCAAATTGAATTACCTGATGGAAAAATCGCATATACTCGAAATGGTGCTTTTAAATTAAATCAAGATGGTCAAGTTGTAAATAGTGCTGGTTATAAACTAATTCCTGAAATTGTTGTTCCAAATGATACTACAGATATAGCTATTGGTGCTGATGGAGTTGTTTCTGTTATTCAAGCTGGACAACAAGGAGCACAACAATTAACTCAATTAGAACTTGCAACTTTTGTCAATCCTGCAGGTCTTCATGCTCTCGGAGATAATTTATTATTAGGAACTGATGCTTCTGGTGGTCCAATTGTTTCAACTCCGGGGCTAAATGGTGCTGGAAATATTGAACAGGGTTTCGTCGAATTAAGTAATGTTCAACTTGTTATTGAATTAACTGATCTAATTACTGGACAAAGAGCATATGAAGCTAACTCAAAAGCGATTACAACTTCTGACGAAATGCTACAAACTGTAAATGGACTTAAACGGTAATATATAATTTGAGTATTATAAACGATAAAAAAAAATAAATAAATTAACTATTTCAGCCATTAAAAATAAAAAAAATATCGAAAAACTAACTATGATTACAGCTTATGATTCGCTTTTTGCAAAATTATTTGATGGTGAAATTGATATTATCTTAGTTGGTGATAGTTTAAATATGAGTTTCCGTGGCGAACAAGATACTCTTTCGGCAAATATGGAAATTATGCTTTACCACACTAAAGCTGTTTGCAATGGCTCAAAAAATAGTTTTATTATTGCTGATATGCCTTTCGGTTCAACTGTAAATAAAGAAATCGCTTTACAAAATAGTATTCGTTTTTATAATGAAACTTGTGCAGATGCCATTAAAATTGAAGGTGGAATCGAACGAACAGATATTATTAAATATTTAACTGATAATGGCATTGCCGTTTGCGGACATATTGGTTTAATGCCTCAAAATGTTCGCGGTGATGGTGGCTATTTTGTTCGTGGTCGCGATGAAATTTCTCAAGAAAAATTGATTCGCGATGCTAAAGCTCTCGAAAATGCAGGTGTTTTTTTAATAGTTCTCGAAGGTGTTCTTGAAAATGTTGCAAAACAAATAACTGAATCAGTTTCGATTCCTGTTATTGGCATTGGTGCTGGAAAATATGTTGATGGTCAAGTTCTTGTTTGGTCTGATATGCTTGGATTTTTTATTGATTTTAAACCAAAATTTGTAAAGCAATATTTAAATGGTGGCGAACTTGTTAAAAAAGCAGTTAAAAATTATAGCGATGAGGTAAAAAATGGAGATTTCCCAACCAGAGAAAATATATACAAATAGTTTAAGACATAGTATAAAATTAAATAGATTTTCATCTAATATTATGCAAAGTTTTTTAATTGTCTTTATGGCTGTGGCTTTTTTTAATTCTATTATTTTTGGTATAAGTGAATATAGAGATTCTCGCAAAAATATATTAAAAGATTTTAAATATTTAGCTCTTTCTGTAAATGATCAATTGTCTGAGGCTATTTGGAAAAATAATCATAATGAAATGGAAATTATTGCTGAAACACTTTTAAAAAATTATAATATTTCTGCTATTAAAATCGTAAATAGTGATACGAATTATGTCGAAGTTGAAAATGTCAAAAAAAATAGAAAAAAAGAGAATAGTTATATAAGTGATATCGTATATACTTATGATAAAAAAATAGTTAGAGTTGGTCAAATCGAGATTTTTACAGATAATGATGCAACTCTAAATCGTTCTAAAAAAACAATTGCTTTGCTTTTCTTTAAAACTTTTATTGAAGCTTTAACTATATTTGTTTTAATATTTTGGGCTTTTAAAAAATTATTTTCTGACTATTTAGCTGAAGCTGAAGCAATTATTCAAAATAAAGAATTTATCCCTATTAATTTAAAATATAGCCATTCTTTATCTCTTTTGGAAAAAACTTTTAAAGAACTTTTAGATTCTCTCTTTAAATTATATTTTAATTATATTGAAGAACATAAGGCAAAAGAAAAAGAGATCGAAGAGACAAAAGCAGAACCAGAAATCAAACCTGAACTTGTTCCAATTACTGCTTCTCGTGTTTTACAATTTTTAAATCCAAATCGAGATTTTTTTAAACGATTAATGAAAGATATGTTTATTTATTCTAAAGGTATTCGTGAAGATTTAAGTGATACTTATATTTTTGTTGAATTAGAAAAAAGTAAAGAATTCCTATTTTGTATGATCGATTTTGGTGCTCCAATTGGAATCACATCTTCTGATATTGGTCTTATTTTAAAAGATGCTGAACGAGAAATTTTAATTAAACAAGCTGGAAATAATAAAAATTTAGCTTTAAGTAAAATTTTAGAATTTCTTGATAGAAAAATTCGTAATAGATTCGCAGAACTCGGAATTAATTCACTTAATCATGCTGAATTTAAAGGTATAGTTATTCATTTTGATAAAAAATTAAATAAATTTGAATACTGTTCTAAAGGTGTTACAATTATAAAATTCCAAAATAATAAATTATCGACTTATGATGATTTTGGAGCTATTGCCGATCGTTCTCCTCATTCAACTCCAGGAGATGGATTACGAGATTATATTATTGAACTTGATAATAATACAAATTTATATATTATTTCAGATGGTATGTTTAGACAGGTTAAAAAAGATAAAAATAAAGAAGAACTTGGAAAAAACGGTGTTCTCGATATCATGAATAAAGTTGCTAAAAATGAATTCTCAACTCAACAAAAATTATTTAGTGAAGAATTTGATAAAGCAAAAGGTGATAAACCCCTTTCTGATAGTATTACTGTTATTGGTTTGAGTTTTTAAAATAGAGTGATATTTTTTAGTGGTTTTTTATTTCAAAATGAGTATAGTCTTTTTGAAAAATATATAAATAATAGTTTAGAACTTAAATCTGATTTTGTAATAACAGGTTTTAGTTTTGGAGCAATTAAAGCCCTTGAAACTAGTTTGCAAAAAATTTCAAATGGAGAACGAGTTGATAAACTTCAACTGATTTCTCCCCCATTTTTTTATAATCGAGATAAAAGTTTTATAAGAACACAAATTTATTATTTTAATAATAAACGAGAAGATTATATTAATAATTTTTTAAAAAATGCTTTTTTTCCTGCACCTCATCGACGAGATTTTTTAGCTGAGGGCAATGTTGAACAACTTCACAAATTATTAAGTTTTAAATGGAATCGCGAAATACTAATGAAGTTAATCGAAAAAGGTGTAAAAATTGAAGTTTATATTGGCAGTGAAGATTTAATAATCGATTCTCGAGAAGCTTTTTTATTTTTTCGAGATTTTGCTAGAACTTGTTTTATTAAAAATGTTGGTCATGTTTTAGTATAAAATATATAAATTTAATTTAAGGAGCTGAATAGTGAGCGATGATGTGATTATTTTAATGCTCGGAGCTTCAACTCTTTTAGGAGCTTTTGGGCTATTTGCCTTTATTTGGGGTCTCAAAACAGAACAATTTGATGACCAAGACAAAATGATGAGTTCAGTTCTTTTTGATAATGAAGAAGATTTAAATCGAAAAGCAAAATTAGATAAAAAATAAATAAAAGGATATAAATTGAGTGTAAAAAATAAATATTTTATTTTAGGTTTAGCTACTGTTGGCTTTGTTTCAACTATTTCAATATCTTCTCTTCAAGCTCAAAGCAAAAATGATGATTCAAGTGAAAGAATTGATTCAATGCGAAAACTTGCAAGTGTTCTTGCAATTGTTGAACAAAATAGTGTCGATGATTTGAATTATACGGCTATCGTTAATAAAACTATTGCTGGTCTTATGAATGAAATTGATGCTCATTCATCTTATTTTTCTGAAAAAAGTTATAAAGATTTTAAAGTTACAACTGAAGGCGAATTTGGTGGTCTAGGTATAAATGTTGGAATGCGAGATAAAGCTTTAACTGTTATCGCCCCAATTGATGATACTCCTGCTTATAAAGTTGGTGTCAAAGCTGGTGATATTATTTTAAAAATTGATGATAAAGCAACTATGGATATGCCTCTCGATGAAGCTGTTTCATTAATGCGAGGAAAACCTAAAACTCCTATTACTTTAACGATTGTTCGTAAAGGTGAAACTAAACCTCTAAAATTTACAATTATTCGAGATATTATAAAAATAGATTCAGTTTTTGTTAAAACTTTAGATAATGACCTATTATATATTCGTGTTTCTAATTTTGATAAAAAAGTTGTTGCTGATGTTAAAAAAGGTATTAACGAAAAATTAAAAGATCGAAAAGGTATTATTTTAGATCTTAGATCTAATCCAGGTGGTTTATTAAATCAGGCTGTTGATTTAGTTGATTTATTTATTGATAAAGGTATTATTGTCTCTCAAAAAGGCAAAAATGAAAGTGAAACTAAAATCTATGAAGCAACTAAAGGTGGATATATAAATATTCCACTTGTTGTATTAATAGATGTTGGCAGTGCAAGTGCTAGTGAAATTGTTAGTGGTGCTTTACAAGATCATCGTCGAGCAATTCTAGTTGGTGAAAAAAGTTTCGGTAAAGGTAGTGTTCAAGCTATTTGGCCCATCACTGCTGATGGTAGCGAAGCTATTAAATTAACTGTCGCTAGATATTATTTGCCAAGTGGTAGAACTATTCAAGCTTCAGGTGTTGAACCAGATATCGAAGTTTATATGGGTAATGTTCCTCAAAAAAATGAAGATGGTTTTGAAGTTCGTGAAGAAAATCTGAAAAAACATTTAGAAGGCGAACTTAAAAAAGTTGAAAATAATATCTCTTCTGAAAATGATAATATTCTTGAATCGTTAGATGATAATAAAACTGTTATTACAAAATATAGAATAAGTAAAGATTCTCAACTAAAATCGGCTATTGATATTTTACGATCTATGATTATTATGGGAGTAAAAAAATAAATTAATGGCTAATTTTAGGACTCACATGGTTGTTGGTGCAACATTCTCTGGAGTCTCTTCGACTGCCCTGCTAACAACGGGGCAAGTCTCTTCAAGTGGAGCTTTTTTAATTTTTTCACTTGGAACAATCGGAAGTCTTCTTCCTGATATAGACTCAAAGAGTTCAATTCCTTTTAAAGTTACTTTTACTCTTTTATCTGTTTTTACAGCTTTTGCTATGATTTTTAGTAAAGCTGGTTATTCATTAGTTGAACTTTTTTTATTATGGCTTGGAACATATTTTTTTATGAAATATATAGTCATGGAACTATTTATAAGATTAACGATTCATCGAGGTATTTTTCACACAATTCCAATGGGAGTTCTCGCTGGAATAATTAGTTCAATTGCTTTAAAAAATCTATTTTTTGTTGATAGCAAACTAGCTGCTTGGAGCGGATTTTTTATAGCCTTCGGATTTATTATTCATTTGGCTCTTGATGAAATTTATAGTGTTGATTTATTTAATAAACGATTAAAAAGTTCTTTTGGAACTGCTTTTACTTTATATAAACGAGATAATTTAGTAGGCACTTTTGCTATATATTTATTAATAGCTATGTTATTACCAAATATCGAAATATCTAATTTATTTAATATTTTGTCATCAGAGACATTTTATACGAAACTTTGGCAAACTTTTTTGCCAAATGGAACACTTTTTCATGGGTTTATTAAATTTTAAAATATATAAATTTATATTTTATTTATTAATATATAATTATTTAAATGCTGAAGAATATATTATAAGTTATAAAAGTGTTGTAAAAAGTGGTGAAATAGTCTTTGAAGATTTTAATTTTGCAAAATCTATGAGAGCAGTTGGAACTTCAGGAAATAATATAATAGGTTTTATAGAACTTGAAGCAAATAGATCTTTAAAAGATAAACAAATATTTATAAATAATCGTGATGAAATCATAGAATCATTATCTAAATTTGGTGTTCTTTTAAAAGATCACACTTCAGCATCTCGTCTTATTGGCTCATCTCAAACAACTTACATAGTTCCTCCAACTCGAGTCTCGTTAGAACGAGATCAGTTTGGAGCGATTTTAATAATTTTTAAATAATAGGAGTTCTTTTGAACAGTATTCTTAAATTTTTTATAGAAAACAGTAGATTTAATTATACACTTCTACTTTTTACCATATTTATAGGATTTATGAGTTATAAATTTTTACCAAAAGATGTCTTCCCGCCTGTTCAACTCGATAAAATTATCATAACTGGCGGTTATCCAGGTTCAAGTGTTGATATTCTTGACAAAATGGCTGTTACAAAACTTGAAGATGAATTACGAAGTTTATCAGGTATTTCAAAAATGGAAAGTAACATAAAAAATAGTTCGTTTATGATTACTTTAACACTTGAACGAGGAGCAGATATCGATAAAGCTCTTAATGATTCAAAAGATATTATTTCTAATGTCAAAAGATATTTTCCAAATGATATGGATGAACCAGTTACACAAATTGCTGAATTAGATATTCCTGTTATTGCTGTTGTTGTTTCGAGTGATACCGAAAAAATGGACGACCTCATAAAATATGGAAAAAATATTAAAAAAGAGATAACAAAAATTGAAGGTGTCTCTAAAGTTAATTTATATCTTGAAAATGATCGTTCGATTGAAATTTCAATAGATTCAAAACGAGTTGAAATGTTTGGGATAAATAAAACTCTACTTATAAATCAACTTCAAAAGTTTTCATATATTTATCCAAGTGGCAAAGTTGAAGAGACAGGAAATCATCTTTTTATTTCAACTTTAAATGGTGCTATAAATGTTGAAGAAATTTTAAATACAAATATTGTTGTTGGCAACAAAGAAGTTAAATTAAAAGATATCGCAACTGTTGAAAGTAAATATAAGAGTGTAGATATTATTACTCGTTTTAATGGTAACAGAGATGTAGAAATGGGAGTCTTTAAAAATGAGAGTGGTGATGCTATCGCTATTGCAGAATCTATTAAAAAGAAAATCGAAGAACTTAATATAAAATATCCTACTCTTAAAATAGATACATATAATGATGCCTCAAAAATTGTTCGAGAACGACTTAATACAGTTTTTTCGAATATATTCTTTGGAATTATTTTAATTTTCTTTTCTGTTTGGTTCTTGATTAATAAAAAAATAGCTTTCGTTGTAACAATTGGAATTCCAACAGCTCTTTTAATGGGAGCTTTAGCAATATATTTATTAGATTATGCAATTAATATTATGACACTTTTAGGAGTGCTTTTAATAATTGGTGTTCTAGTTGATGATGCTGTTATTGTAGCTGAAAATATTCAAAGACATATTAAAAATGGCGAAGAACCTATATATTCAACAATAATTGGAACTCGAGAGGTTTTAATTCCTGTTATAGCTTCAAGTATTACAACTGTATTTGCATTTATGCCAATGTTTGTATTAACTGGCGAAATGGGTGAATTCTTAAAAATGATTCCCGTTGCAGTTATTGTGCTTGTTTTTGCTTCACTTCTTGAAAGTTTTGTTTTTTTACCAATACATTCACTTCATATTTTTAATAAAGATGATAAAGAAAGAGATTGGAGTTTTGTTAATAATATTTATAAAAATATTTTAAGATTCTTTGTAATAAACGGTAGAATAACAGTACCTTTATTTATTATTTCAATAAGCATACTTATAGTTATATCTTTTCAACATATTAAATATCAACTTTTTCCAGATTTTGATTCAGACAAAATGTTTGTTCGTGGAACTTTTTCAGTTAATCATACAGTTGATGAGGTTGCTAATAAACTTCAAAAAGTTGAGAAAATTCTTTTAAATAAGAGCGATGAACTAAAAATCAAAAGTATTTCGCTTTTAACTGGTTATAAAAATGCTACTCTTGGAATGGCTGATGTTAAACCAAATGTTTTTGAATTTTTTATAGAACTAAAAAGTCGAAAACCACAGAACTTTTTTGATAAATATATAAATCCATATTTATCTCCAAGATATGATGGAAGTGGTCAAGAACGAGAAATCGATGTTGGCGAAATCGTTGAACGAGTTAAAAAAATCTTTAGCGAAGTAAAACTTGAAGGTTTAGAAGAGTTACTAATTATTCGGGATAAACCTTCTGTAACAAAATATGATGTTGAAATTTTATTAAATACAGCTGATATAAATAAGCTAAATAATGCTCTTTCAAGACTAAAATCTGAACTTTCGCAAACTGCTGGTGTAACAACTTTCGGAGATGATGCCAAAAAAGGAATTCTTGAACTTAAAATAAGACCAAATCGATATGGCGAATCTTTAGGTTTTTCAGAAACTCTTTTATCATCAGCAATTTCACCATTCTTTCTTGAAACCGAACAAAGTCGTGGTTTAGGAAATGAAGGTATCGTTCAAATTATCACTAAAGAAAAAGATTTAAATAAAGCTGAAATTTTATATAATTTTCAACTTTCAACTCCTGATGGCAAAAGTTTTGTAGCTCTTCGTGATGTTGCAGAATTTTCAACAATTCAAAATTTTGATTCTATTTTTAAAGAAAATGGAGTAGCAGTTAAAACTGTTTTTGCAAATGTAAATAATATTAATATTACAGCTATAGAATTACTAGAAAAACTACAACCTCTCTTTGATGAAATTTCAGCGACTGGAGTTGAAATCGAATTAAAAGGGGAACAAGAGCAAAATAAAAGATTAATGGTTGAATTAGGTCTTGCATTTATAGTTGCTATATTTTTAATATTTATTACTCTGCTTATTGTATTTAATTCTTTTTCAAATGTTATTTTAATTTTATCGGTTATTCCGTTATCTGTTCTTGGAGCAGTTGTTGGACATTTTATTGTTGGAATGAATTTTACAATGCCTTCAGTTATCGGAATTTTAGGACTTGCTGGAGTTGTTATAAATAATGGTATAGTTGTTCTTGAATTTATTAGATCTAGTAATAGTTTCGAAGAAATGTTAAATCAAGCATCTTTAAGATTCCGACCAATTATTATAACTTCATTTACAACTTTTATCGGTTTAATAAGTCTTATTTTTTGGGCAATTGGTCAAGCTCTGATTTTACAGCCAATTGCTGTTTCATTGGGTTTTGGTTTAATTTGGGGAACTATTTTAAATTTATTTTATTTACCAGCTATTTATGCTACGATTCATAGAAAAAGATTTTTTAGCGAACACAAAACGATAATTAGCATAAAAATTATAGAAAAACGAGATTAAAATAAATGTTAAAGAAGAGAGCTATTTTTGGTGGATCTTTTGATCCGCCACACATTGGACATTTACGAATCGTCGAAAAGGCAATGGAAAAACTTGATATCGATATTTTAACGGTTTTACCAAATTTTCAAAATCCTTGGAAAAATAAAACTTTTTATTCGCCTAATAAAAGATTTGATTTATTAAAAAAGATATTTGATGGTTTTAATAAAGTTGAAATTTCTAGTTATGAAATTGATCTTCAACGACCTGTAAAAAGTATTGAAAGTGTTAGATATTTTGCTGAACAGAGTTCAAAACTATACCTCATCATTGGAAGTGATAATTTATCAAAATTGCATCTTTGGGATGAATTTCCAGAAATTGAAAAACTTGTTGAATTTGTTGTTGCAACTAGAAATAATATATATGTTTCTAATAAATTTATTAAATTAAATATAAATGAAAATATAAGTTCTACTGAATTAAGAACAAATTTAAATTTAGCTTTTATTCCTGAAAATATTCGAGAATTAATATGCAATTAGATTTTATTAATAAACAAATCGATGAAGTTCGTCTCGATATTTATTTATCTGAAAAATTGGCAGTTTCGAGAAATCAAATTGAAAAACTTATTGAAAATGGGCGAGTTCTAATTAATAATAAAATTGCAAAAAAAGGTGGCTTGAAAATTAAGTTTGACGATTTTATTAATGTTGAAATTCCAGAAGAACAACCTCGAGAAAAGGTAACTGTAAATTTTGATATTCCTATTTTATATGAAGATGAATATTTATTAGTTTTAAATAAACCTAGCGGTTTAGTTGTTCATGAAGCTCCATCGTTAGATTCTAAAGAACCAACTCTTGTTGATTGGTTAAAAAGTAAAAATTATTCGCTTTCGACAATTAATGGCGATGAACGACATGGCATTGTTCATAGACTTGATCGTGGCACAACTGGAGCTATTGTCGTAGCAAAAAATAATAAAACTCATGCTATTTTATCTGAACAACTTCAAGATAGAACAATGGGAAGATATTATATAGCTATTATAAATAAGCCTTTAAAAGATGATATAGTTATAGATGCACCAATTGGACGACATCCTTATAATCGTCTTCAAATGGCTGTTTTAGATATTGAACGAGGTGGAAGAAGTGCTAAAACTTATTTCAAGAAATATTTAACTTCTAATAATAATCTTGAAGAAATAATTGTCGCTAAATTATTTTCTGGTCGAACTCATCAAATTAGAGTTCATCTAAAAGAGATCGGTAGAAATATAATTGGCGATGATTTATATGGCTTTAAGAGGGAACGGGGTAAAATCGATAGCATAATGCTTCATGCAAATACTTTATATTTTAAACATCCTCAAACTGGTGAAGTTTTATTTATAGAAGCTGAACTTGGTTCAGATATTTCAAAACATATAAAAGAAAAATTTAATTTGGAGGTTAAAGATGAAAAAATTAAAAATATTCACAATCTTTTTAGGAGTGGGAATATTCTCGACAGGGTGTATTAATAACTCCCTTGATAAACCACTTAAAAGTGATAGAGCTTTAAAAAGTGTCGAAAAAGTTAATTCTTTACCTGATACAACTGCGGTTGCATTTGAATGGGAATTAGTAAAAGATAATATCGCTGGATATAATATTTATCGACGAGAAATTTCTGATGAAAGCAATCTTTCAGGAAAATTGGAACGAATAGCAGTCATTGAAGATAAATACTCATCTCATTATGTTGATATGGACTTAAAACCAGAAACTAGATATCAATATCGTTTTACAACTTATACAGCTGATGATCGCGAATCTATTGGTTCTGAATTCGTTGATACAACAACGATTAAAAATATTTTGCCTCCAGTTTATATCGTTACAGTGCCTAATCTTCCAAATATGACAAAACTAATTTGGCGACCTCATACTGATCCAAGAGTTTCAGGTTATGTCATAGAACGACAAGAACTTGCTAATAATGATTGGAAACAAGTTGGAGAATTAGATCATAGATATAATGTAGAGTTTATAGATCGCAAATTAGATTCAAATAAAGTATATAAATATCGTGTTCGTGCTAAAAGTTTTGATAAAACAGTTTCTGAACCTAGTGAAATTATTGACACAAAAACTAAACCGCTTCCAAGAGCTGTTATGGATGTAAAAACAACAAATAATTTAGCTAAAGAAATTAAACTTAGTTGGCAAGAAAATGACGAAAATGGAATTCGAGGTTATCGAATTTATCGTTCAAGTTCAAAAGATTGGGGATATTCTAAACTTGGTGAAATTAGAGGAATAACTTACTCTGATAAAATTAAAGATGATGGCAAAGAATTTTATTATAAAGTTGTAGCTGTTGATAATGATGGTTTAGAAGGTTCAAAAGATAATATAGTTCCTATTATTGGTTCAACTCTTAAAAAACCAAAAGCTCCAAGTATTACAAAAACAAGTATTACAAATAACAAAATTTCTATTGAATGGGAACCAACTGATCAAAGAACTCTAAAATATAAAGTTATTCGAACTTATGGACAACCTTTTAATAAACAAACTAATGATTATTATATCGATGAGAATAATTTTATTGATAATGATGTTAGTTCAGGTATAGAATATACTTATGAAATTTTTGCTATTGATCAATATGGAATTCTTTCGAATTCTGCTGAAGTTAGCGATATGAAAATTAAAAAATAAAAATTTAATGTATGATAAAAATGATTTTTTAAAAAGAAAAGCTGCAGCTCTAAAATATCAAAGTGGAGTTGATAATTCACCTAAAGTTGTTGCAAGTGGTCGTGGAGCTATCGCCGAAAGTATTATAAATAAAGCTAAAGAATTTGAAGTTCCATTTTTTAAAAATGAAGCTCTTGCAAATTCACTTTTAGATATAAATATAGGTGAAAATATTCCTCCTAAATTATATAAAGCTGTTGCTGAAGTTTTTATTTGGCTTTTAAGTAGCGAACGAGATGCTCTTAATCAAAAACAGAGAGAAGAAGCTGAAATGCTACGAAATCGTTAAAAATATAGCTGTGTGCTATAATTGATTAGAGAACTTTCTTATTATATATTATTATAAATATAATATGTGCTTTTGATATAAAAATCTTAAGCTTTGGGAGATTTCCCCGAGTTGAAACTCGCAGTTAATAATTAGTTGATAATTATTAAGAAAAATAGATCGGAGGTTGTTGTGAGAATTCTCTTAAATACAAGAAGTTTTGAGCGAGATTATCAATGGTTTTCTCTTGATGAAGACAATAGTATTTCTATTAGCAAAAATCAATGGGAAAATCGCGAATTCTCAAAATTGCCAATTATGTATGGCTTTGGAATTATTTTAGGCAAACTTCTTAATGGTGAATTATATCTTTTAGTTATGGATACTGATAGTAATAGAATTGACAATAAAGGAAGATCTATTGCCAATTCGTTTTTATTTACAAGTATCGATGAAGTTATTATTAGAAAATTAGTAACAATATTCTTATTTAATTATAATGAATTCATCGATACTGTTAATAGTGAAATATTAGATTCGCCTAGTAGCGAATTCGGTTTTTATGTTGAATATGCTCAAATTATTAATATAATCGAATTTTTCGCAAATAGATATGATGTTAAATTTGAATTTGATTGTGAAACTAATGAAAGAAGATTTTGTAAATTTGCAGAATTATATTTACCTCTTTCTACAACTGATGAAAATGGAAATCCAGTAACAGAATATAGATTAAATCCTATTTTTGAATCAAAATTAAAAAAATTTTTATTAACTGAAATTTTTCCAGATAATTTTTCTACTCTTTTTACATATTTTCCAAATTTATCAATGTCGGATATAGAAAAAGGAGAAATATATTTATCTGTTACTAGAGAATTAGATAAATTTGCAAGAGCTATTTTTATTAAAGATTCTGAAGAATGGGCAAAATTTGAATTAAAAGAAAAATTAACTGAAAAAATTCAAAGTATTATTACTCAACATAAGATAGAAATATTGAGTGGAACTATTGCAATATTAATATTTTTACCGTTAATATATTCGTATATTAAAGTTATGTCTGAAAATAGCATTTTATCAGCAGAAAAATTAGAATTTGACTCTAAATTAAAAAATATCAGTAAAGAATTAAATAGTTATGTTGTTAAAAGCGACGAACTTCAAACTGAAATTAAGATTAAAGATCAAAATATTTCTATTTTGCAAACTCAATTAAATAATCTTAAAAATAACAAAATTCAAATTACAGCTATACAAAATATAAATAATTTAAATAGAGACAAAAATAAAAGTCTTGATAAATGTTTAAATGACCTTAAAAATGAACAAAAACAACGAAGTGAAGCATCAAGATTATATCGTTGGTATAAAAAAGAATTTGAAGAATGTTCTGGAGTTGAATAATGTCGCCTGAAGAACTACAAGTTATTCAAATTGCAATAATAGTTTTAATATCTATTATTGCTCTTTATCAAAATCAATTTTTAAGAAAAGTAACAAAAGAAAGAAATTCTCTTCGTGAAAAAATTTATAAAATTGAACATGATATCGATGAAATAATGAATATTAAAAGAACAGCAGTTGTTGAACTTAAAAATGAGATCGAAAAATTATCAGAAAAAGCTAAATATATTACTGATGATCAAATAGAATTAGATAAAGAATATGAATATCTTCAAAAAAGAAATAAAAATTTAGAAGATATTATATTGCGAACTGAAGAGAGATTAAGAAATAATCAAGATGTTTAACGGACTTATTCGAGAAATTGGTATAGTTAAAAGCTATAAAAATTCTATCTTAGAGATAGAATCATCGTTAAAACCTAAAATTGGAGATAGTATTGCAATTAATGGTGCTTGTTTAACTGCTGTTAAAACAGGTTCAGATTTTTTTTCGGTTCAATTATCTCCAGAAAGTGAAACTCTTTTGGCAATTGAAAATTTTCAACCTGGTAAAAGAGTTCATCTTGAAACAGCAATGGCAATGGGTGATCGTTTTGAAGGACATATTATTCAGGGACATATAGATTCAATTGGAACTATTCATAAAATAGATAAATTCGGAAATAGTTATAATTTTTATATTTTAGTGTCAAAAAATATTTTAAAATTTATTGTTCCAAAAGGAAGTATTGCTATTGATGGAGTTAGTTTAACTATTAATGAAGTAATAATTTCTGAAGCTATTATTCGATTAACAATAATTAATCACACTTTGAAAAATAGTATTTTTAATGAATATTTAATTGGACATAGAGTTAATATCGAAACTGATATTTTTGCAAGATATATATCTCATATTATAGATAATCGTTTTAGTAACTATTCTGATTCTTGGGATTATATTGATAAAATTATGGCTAGATATTAAATTTAATTTATATAAAAATTCAAATTTGGAGTTGAACAATTGGAAAAACTATTAACAGTTTTAGGAGCAAGTGGTAGTAAAACTAAAACAACTGGAACGATTTCGTTTCAAGTAGATAAACATATATTAATAGATGCTGGAAATATATTTGAAAAATATGAATGTGATACTAATCAAATAGAATATGTATTTATATCACATTCACATTTTGATCATATTCTGGAATTGCCATTTTTAATAGAGAATGGTTTTACAACAAGACGAAAACAACTTCATATTTACGGTTTGCCTGAAACTATAACTCATATTAAACAGTTTATGTTTAATGATTATATTTGGCCTGATTTTTCACTTATTCCGCTTTTAACAACTGGTGAAAAATCTATCGTTTTTAAAGAATTTAATTTTGATGAGGTTATTACTATTGGTAATGTTTCTTTAAGACCTTTTAAAGTTAATCATATTGTTCCAACTGCTGGTTTTATTGTTAAACGAGGAAATAGAGGGCTTCTTATATCTAGTGATACATATAAAACTGAATTATTATGGGAACTTGCTAATAATAACCCCGAAATTAAATATATTGTTATTGAAGTATCATTCGAATCAATGTTAAGCAGATTAGCCGAAGTTAGCAAACATTTAACTCCAAAACTTTTAGACGAAGAATTAAATAAATTAAAAAGAACTGATCTTGAAATTTTTATTTATCATGTAAAAGAAAGTAGTTTTGCAAAAATTATAAATGAGCTTTCTGAATTTGAAAATTTAAAAAAATTTAATGTAAAAATTTTACCAAAAGAGTTAATTTGAAAACAAAAGTAGCTTTGTTATTATCAATATTTAATATAAATTTATTATTAGCAGAAGATACTGGAGAATTAATCTTAAAACAGAATGATGTTTTTGTTGTTCGTAATTTTGAAACACTTGAAGCAAGTCAAGGATATAAATTAAAATCAAATGATATTATCGTTACGAGTTATAACTCTTCTGCTGAAATTTCACTAGTTGATAAAAGTAGCTTAGAAGTCTTAAAAAATTCTGGATGTTTAATAGATTTTAAAAATGGTAAAAATGTAATCGAAGTTGTAAAGGGTGCAGTTGAGCAAACTAAAAACGGAAATAAAAAAATTATTGGAGTTAAAAATTAAATATGTCAAAACTCTATATTGCTAATCCAAAATTTATTTTCATAAATGGTGAAATTAAAATAAATTTAGCAATAGTTTTTAATAAAACTATTATTGATATTGGAGATTTTACAGAATTAAAAAATAGATATTTAAATTGCGAAATAGTTGAACTTCGAGAAAATACTATTTTAATGCCAGGTTTTATAAATAGTCATATTCATCTTGAGTATAGTCATATAATAGGTGAATATAAATATGGTTCTTATATTTCTTGGCTTCAAACAGTTTTTAATAGTTTTAAAAATTTAAATATAAATATTGATCTAAATATTGTAAAAAAAACATTAAATAATTTGCTATATAGTGGAACAACTACTATTGGAGTAATATCTTCAAGAGGAATTGATTTAGAGCTTTTAGCTGAATCACCAATTAGAAAAATAGTTTTTAATGAAATTATTGGTTCGCAACAAAACTCAATTGAATGGGCAACTCGCGATTTATACAGTCGCATAAATAAATCCGAAGCTCTTAAAAGTGAAAAATTTATACCTGCAATTGCGATTCATTCTCCGTTTTCTGTTCGTCCAGAACTTCAAAACTTAGCGATAGAAATTGCAAAAAGTAACAATTATTTAATTTCAACCCATTTTTTAGAATCACGAGAAGAACGAGAATGGTTGGATTATGAAACAGGCAAATTAAAAGAATTTTATATAAGTAATTATGGAAAAGCTGAAAAATTTAAAAATAGTCTTGAATTCTTAGAACAATTTAAAGAGTTAAACACTATTTTTGTACATGGTTCATATTTAACAGAAAAAGAGTTGTCAATTTTTAATGGCAAAAATTGGCATATTGTTCATTCGCCAGTTTCAAATAGAGTTTTAGACGGTAAAACCTTAGATATAAATTTATTAAAAAAATATAATTTGAATTGGCTTCTTGCAACTGATGGACTTAGTTCAAATTTTTCTGTTTCTCAACTTGATGAAATGAGGTCAGCAATTTTTACACATTTTAATCAAAATATTCATGTTTTTGCAAAAAATTTAATATTAGCTTCGACTATTTTTCCAGCAAAAGCTTTAGCTTTAAATAATGGTGAAATCGCTATTGGTAAAGATAGTGACATAATTTTTATAGAAATAGATAAAACTATTCAAATAGATGGGATTTTAATGCATATTATTTTAAGAAATTATATGCCTTATTTAACTTTTATTCTTGGTTCAAAAGTAATTATAAATTAATTATGAAAATATTTATAAAATCGAACATGTTAATTGTTCAAACTGATTCTTCTATTTTGTCAGTTGATTGGTTTGGTGATTTTATATTGTCTCACAGCAAAGATATGATATTTTTGCCTATGTCTATAGTTATATTTTTTGACGAAATGTTAATAGACAAACGACGAGAATTTTTAACTCGTTTATCTGAATTATATTCTGAAAAAAGTGAATTTTATCACGAACAACTATTAAATAATTTATTAAAATATCGCCATAAGCCTATTAAATTAGAATTTAAACAAGATGGTAATGTTATGAGTGATGTTGAAGTCTATTTAGATGCTATTTCTAGTCAAGAGGTAAAACTTTTATTAAAAGAATCTAATTCTTGGATTATTGCCTATTTTGCTTCACAACTTGTCCATTTTGTTACTGAACTTGATTCGAGAAGAATTTTTTAAATGCTTCAGGTGAGCGAAGTAAAAGTCGTCTTGATCGAGTGTTAAAACGAAAAAGTTTTCTATTTTTTAATTTAAAATTTACTTATAGTAAAAATTTCTTAACAATTCTTTTTAACGAATTTATAAATAATAATAGCGGTGATAGTCAAAATTGGGAAGAAAGTTCAAATAAAAATAATAATAATTATGGATTTAATTTTAATCGAGCAAATAGTTTTAATAGTGCCAGTTATTATCAAGATCCAACACTTTTACAACACTATAATGTTCTTGAATTATCTTATGGTGCAAAATTCGAAGATATCAAAGGTAGTTATAGAAGATTAGCGAAAATGTATCATCCAGATAGAGTTATGCACAAAAACGAAACTATAATTAATCTTTATACTAAAAAATTTCAAGAGATTCATAATTCTTATCAATATTTAAAAGAATATTTAAAAGAATAATATTATGTAGGATAAAAAATAATGGGAAAAATATTAACTGTTTTTAGTTTGCGAAAAGGTAGTGGTAAAACAACTTTAGCCATAAATATTGCGAAAATTTTTGCAAATAGAGGTAGAACTTTATTAATTGATTTAGATCCAATTGGAGATTCATCTAAATATTTTGGAATAAAAGCAAAATATTCTATTGACTCAATTTTAAATAAAGAAAAAGATTTTCCAGAAGTTGTTCATAAATGCACAACTCATAATCTATTTATAATTCCTTCAACTCCAAGACTAATAAAATGGGAAAACTTTATAGGCAATTTGAATGGCTTATCATCAGTTTTGGAATATTTAAGTGGCAAATTTGAAAATATTATTATAGATACATCTTTTCAAAAGAGTAAATTATTAGAATTAGCTGTTAAATCTTCTCATAAAATTATAGTTCCTCTAAAAGTTGAACAAAGTAGTATATATTTTTTAAATAAAATAATTTCAACTTTAAAAACTTATAATTCAGATTTTATGATTTTGCCAACAATGTATAAAGATGAAAATATAGAAATATATCGAGTAATAATTAAAGATTATAGTAATTTGCTTATAAAATTAGGTTCAAATGGAATTAAAATCGACGATGGAATAAGTTCATCTTTTGGATTTCAGCAACTTGCAATTTCTCAATTTTTTATAAGTTAATTTATAATTAATTATAAATTTCATTAATTATTTAAGCTGAAATTTAAAAAATATTTACTTATTAATATTTTCAATTCTAATTTCAAAATTTGGATAAAATATAAGAGTAAAAATCTAAATCTCAAAGGTTGTATATTTCTTGGAAGAAGTTATAGCGATAAAAATTGGAAGTGCGATAGTTGATCTTCAATCTTCCAGCGGAGAAAGTGGTGAAAATATATATTTTGATAATTCGCCACAATCTCTCGAAGTAATTCGACACTCTACTGCTCATCTTATGGCTCAAGCAATACGAGAGTTGTATCCCGATGCCAAATTTTTTGTTGGACCCGTCGTTGAAGAGGGCTTTTATTACGATTTTAAAACATCTGAAAAAATTGGTGAAACTGATTTAAAAAATATCGAAAAACGAATGTTAGAGTTAGCTAAACGAAATTTTTTAATAGATAAATATTTTATTACTCGTGATGAAGCAATAGAAAAATTTGCTTATGATCATTTAAAATTAGCTGTTTTATCGAAAATTAGTGATTCTAAAGTTTCGATTTATAAACAGGGTAATTTTGAAGATCTCTGTCGAGGACCTCATCTGCCAAATACTAAATTTTTAAAATTTTTTAAACTTACGAAAATAGCTGGTGCTTATCTCGGCGGTTCAGATAATAATGAAATGCTCACTAGAATTTATGGTATTGCTTTTGCAACTCATGAAGCTTTAAAATCTCATTTAACTATGTTGGAAGAAGCAGAAAAACGAGATCATCGCAAAATAGGTGTCCAAATGGGATTATTTACTTTTAATGATGATGTCGGTGCTGGTCTTCCAATTTGGCTACCAAATGGCGGTAGATTAAGATCAAAACTTGAAAGTCGTTTATTTAAAGCTCATCGCAAACGAGGTTATCAACCTGTTAGAGGTCCTGAAATTCTCAAAGCTGATATCTGGAAAATAAGCGGTCATTATCAAAATTACGGCGAAAATATGTATTTTACGAAAATTGATGAACAAGAATATGGCATTAAGCCTATGAATTGTGTCGGTCATATTAAAGTTTATCAAAGCACTCTTCGAAGTTATCGTGATTTGCCTTTGAAATTTTTTGAATATGGTGTCGTTCATAGACATGAAAAAAGTGGTGTCATGCATGGCTTATTTCGTGTTCGTGAATTCACTCAAGATGATGCTCATATTTTTTGTCGAACTGATCAAATTAAATCTGAAGTTATTAATGTCTTGAAATTCGTTGATGACATTATGCAAAGTTTTAATTTTGATTATTCTCTTGAAATTTCTACAAAACCTGAAAAAGCTATCGGTCGTGATGAAGTTTGGGATATTGCAACAACTTCTTTAAAAGAAGCTCTAAATGAAAATGGTATCGTTTATGGCATCGATGAGGGTGGAGGTGCTTTTTATGGTCCAAAAATTGATATAAAAATTCGCGATTCTATTGGCAGAAAATGGCAATGTGGAACTATTCAAGTCGATTTTAATCTTCCTGAAAGATTCCAATTAGAATATACAGCTGATGACAATAATAGAATTCAACCTGTTATGATTCATAGAGCTATTTTAGGTTCTTTTGAACGATTCATCGGAATTTTAACCGAACATTTTGCAGGAGAATTTCCGTTTTTTATTGCTCCAACTCAAGTTGCTATTGTTCCAATTTCTCCTGAAAAACATATCGATTATGCAAAAGAACTTGAAAAAGATTTAATTGATCTTGATATAGATGTTGAAATTTTTGATCAAAATGAATCGCTTAACAAACGAATAAGAACAAGTGAAAAAAGTAGAGTTCCAATGATAGTTGTCATCGGTGATAACGAAGTTGCAAACAAAAGAGTTTCTATCAGAGATAGACGAACACGAGAAAATTTCGAAGAGAGCAAAGAGCAATTTATAGAAATAATTAAAGCAAAAATGAATGAGGTGCAATTTTGATAAAAGGCAAAGAAGGCAAAGAACGAGACAATAATCTTCCTCCAATGAATGAAGAAATAAATTTTCCTGAAGTAAGATGTGTCGGTGATGATGGCAAACAATATGGTGTTATTTCAATAACTGAAGCTTTAAAATTAGCTAGTGAAAATAATTTAGATCTAGTTTTAATCGCTGAAACTGGTATTCCACCTGTTGTTAAATTAATGAATTACAGTAAATTTAAATATCAAGAAGAAAAACGAAAAAAAGAGGCTAAGAAAAACCAAAAAAGTATCGTAATCAAAGAGTTGAAATTAACTGTGAAAATTGCTGAAAATGATATTGCTTTTAAAGTTAAACATGCTCAAGAATTTCTTGAAAAAGGTTTTCATGTAAGATTTAAAGTCTTTTTAAAAGGTCGCGAAATCGGTAATCCTGATGGTGGCAAAGATGTTCTTTTAAATGTTTGGGAAAGACTTAAAAATGATGGAATTATGGAAAAAGCTCCATATTTAGAAAGTCGTTTTTATACTATGATAGTTATTCCAAATAACAATAAGAAATAATTTAATTTATAGTTATTGAAAATATGCGAAACAGTGTAAAAAAATATCTTTCAGAAAAATTTAATCGTGATGTCGTCATTGAGATTCCAAAAGAGAGAAGTTTCGGACATTTTGCAACTCCAATTGCTTTTTCACTAGCTAAAGAGCTTAAAAAATCTCCAATCATAATTGCCGAAAATTTAGTTAAAGAATTTGTAAATCATAGTTTTTTTGCTAAAGTTGAAGCTTTAAAAGGCTATTTAAATTTTACTCTTTCATCTGATTTTCTAAGTTCTCATGCCAATGAATCTCTAATTGCTGGTGAAAATTTTGGTCGCAATAGAGAAAAAACTGAAAAAATTTTATTGGAATTTGTCAGTGCAAATCCAACTGGACCTTTACATATCGGACATGCTCGAGGCGCAATTTATGGTGATACTCTTTTAAAAATTGGTCGTCATCTTGGCTATAAAATAGATTCTGAATATTATATAAATGATGCTGGTCGGCAAATAAATTTACTCGGACTTTCGATTTTTGTAATCGGTAATATTGAAGTTTTAGGTCGTGAAATGAAACTTCCTGAAGAATTTTATCGTGGAGATTATATTATCGATTTGGCTCGTGAAGCTCTATTGAAATTTGGCGAATCTATTTTTAATGATTTAAATCATGATGAAAATATTTCAAAATTATCTCATTGGGGTAAAGATGAAATGTTGATCGTAATTAAAAATAATTTAAAAGCTGTTGATATAGAATTTGATAAATATATTTCTGAAGCAGAATTATATTCTGATTGGAATAGATCGTTAGAAAAATTAAAAAATAATAATGGAGTCTATGAAGTTAATGGAAAATTATTATTAAAATCTACAAATGGCGGTGATGATCATGATAGAGTTATTGTTCGAGAAAATGGAATTCCAACTTATTTAGCTGGAGATATTATATATCATAATTTTAAATTTGAACGAGATTATAATAAATATATAAATATTTGGGGTGCTGATCATCACGGATATATTTCTCGAGTTAAATCTGCAATCGATTTTTTAGGTTACGACTCATCAAAACTTGAAGTTTTATTAACTCAAATGGTTTCGATTTTAAAAGATGGTCAGCCATATAAAATGAGCAAACGACGAGGCAATTTTGTTTTAATGAATGATGTTGTTGATGAGGTTGGAAGCGATCCGCTACGATTTATTTTTGCATCTAAAACTCCTGATACTTCTTTGCAATTTGATCTAAATGATTTAATGGTTGAAGATAGTTCGAATCCTGTTTATTATATAAATTATGCCCATGCTCGAATAGATAGCTTAATTAATAAAAGTAGTTTTTCTAAAAGTGAAATTAGACAAGCCAATTTAAATAATATTTCTGATGAGAATCGAGATTTATTATTTCAAGCTTTAAGATTACCTGAAATTTTAGAAGACTCTTTTAATAGTCGTCAAACTCAAAAATTAGCTGATTATTTAAAAAATTTAGCATCAAATTATCACAGTTTTTATAATAGTTCTATAATAATTGGTTCAAATTATGAAAAAGAGCTTTTAAAATTGTCTCTCGTTGTAGCAAATACAATTAGAGTTGGTCTAAAAATTTTAGGTATTGAAGCCAAATATCGAATGTAACTTTTAGTTTTGAGCGGAGTGTTGAATTCCGCTCTCTTTTCGCAAAATATATCTTTTAATTTTTATAGGAAATTAAAAATTGTTAAAAAAATCTACAAAATTTATAACTGCACTGCTTTTAATAACAAATGGTTTATATTCTGATAATTTAGATACTATTAATCCAATTAATAGCAATTTTCAGATTAATACGATTATTAAAAAAAATATAAAAACAAAAGAGGTCTCATTTATAGATGAGATAAAACAATACTCATTAAAAGTTGAATATCCAGTAACAACTGGTTTTAATAAAATAGATAAATATATCAATGGTTTTATCAGAAATTCGTTTTTTCCTGAAAATAACGAAACAAATTTAGATATGCAGACTCTTTTTCAAAAAGAGGGCAAAAACATAACTAAAGATTTAGAAAAATGCGAAGAATATAGTTGTACAAATGAATATGAAGTATCAATAAATATAATTTATCAAGATGAAATTTTTACACAACTTTCATTTTTTGATTACTCTTTTACGGGTGGAGCTCACGGAAATAGTTATGTAAAATATATTTTATTTGATAACTTAACTGGTCAAATTATAAATTTAGATGATATTTTTGTGCCAAATTGGAGAGATAAATTAACTTCAATTGCAGAAATAGAATTTAAAGCTGATTTAAATATTTCATCATTAGAAGAATTTTGGTTTGAAGATGGTTTTAAACTTAATGACAATTTTTTAATTTCAGCAACAGAATTAAGTTTTACTTATAATCCATATGAAATAATCTCATATGCTTTTGGAATGATTCATTTTTCAATTCCATTTAATAAAATTATATTTTTAGTTAAGAAAGATTCTCTATTTGCCAAATGGTTATCGAAACCATAATATTTTAAAATAAATAAAGATATATTTGATAATATATTCAGTTACTGTTATAATTCCCTATTCTTATTTTTACAAGGTTTAATTATATGGAAGATTTAAATAGCATTATTAATGCTCTCTCAAAAGAGACAAATATTGACAAAGAGAGAGTAGAAAAGGCAATCAGAATTGCTGTTATTCAAACAGCGAAAAAAATTTTACACACAACTGCAACGAAATTTAAGGGTAGATTTGAAGTTGATTTAGTATCAAAACAACCAGCAGTTTATGAAGTTTTTGAAATAGTTCCAGACTCTAAACAAATGCATACAGAGGGTTATATTTATCTAAAAAATGCCGTTGAGAAAAGCAAACGACGAGATTTGAGAATAGGCGATAAAGTTGAATTTAGATATGAATTAAATAGTTTTGGTAGAAATGGAGCTGAATTATTATCAATAAATATCGAAAATGCAATTAGAGAAGTTAAAGGTGTTTCGTTATATTTTAATTATAAAAGCAAAATCGGAGAAAAACTTACTGCAAAAGTTGTTCATATTGCCGAAGATGGTTCTACAATTTTAGATATAAATGATGAACATATAAAAGCTATTATTCGTCCAAGAGATAAAATAGGTGAAGAAGTATATAAAATCGGTGATTGGATTTCTGCTATTATAAAATATGTAGCTATCGATGAAGATGACCGTGGAACAATTACTATTGAATTATCTCGAACAAGTCCAAAATATCTTGAAACACTTTTACATTTAGCAATTCCAGAAATAAAAGATGGCATAGTTACTATTCATAATATTGCAAGAATTCCTGGCAAAAAAGCAAAAGTTTCTGTTAGTAGCAATAATCCAAAAATTGATCCAGTTTCTGCTGTTATTGGAGCAAAAGGAACAAGAATTACATCTATTTCTGCTGAAGTAAATAATGAAATTATCGATTGTATAAGTTGGAATAATATTCCTGAAGTTTATATTAAAAATAGTTTATCTCCTGCAACTATTGATTCTATAAAAATAGTAGAAGAATTAGATAATGAAAAGAAACCTATTAATGTGGCATATGTCGTAATTCCTGCAACTGAAAGAGGAAAAGCTATTGGTAAAAGTGGTATGAATCTTAAACTTGCAAAAATGATAACAGGATATGAAATTAGATTACTTGATCAAAATGAAGAACAAAAAACTGAAACAGAAAAAAAATATTCTGCTGAACAGATATTAGGAAGTTTATTTAAAAATTAGATAAAACATTAATATTTTATATTTTTACAATTATGAGAGAAGATAAAGTCTTCTCTTTTAACTTATAAAATCTTCAAATTAAAATTAAAATTTCACCTTTCGAGAAACAAATCATGAAAAAAATTTCATTTTTACTTTTTAGCTCAATAATTATATATCTTTTTTGGTATATAATTGGTAATTTATATATCTTAAAAGATAATTCAAATTCATTTACAAAACTTCAATGTGTTTCATATGCTCCTTTTCAAAAAAATGATTCTCCATTGAACCCAAATTTTATTATTTCTGAAAATTCAGTTCGAAAAGATTTAGAATTACTTTCTAAATATACAAATTTCAGGAAATATTTCTAATTTTTCAAATTATAATATTTTGGCAATTTTATCAATAAGCTTATTTATTGTTTTTTCGTTTTTATTAAAAAATCGTGAAATTCAAAATAATCAACTATTTAAGTTTTATTTTATAAATTCTATTTTTGCAATTTTATATATTTTTCAAATGGAACAAAAAATATATCTTTAAAAGATATTAAAACCGAATTAATATATATAACTTTATTATTTATTATTTTTTCGTTATTCAAATTTGCTTTTTCTCAAAAATGCGATTCAGAACTCTTTTTAAATAAAATAATGTTTTGCAATCTTAAAGATTATATAGGATTTTTAATATATTTTGGCATCTTTGGATATTTTGCTCTTGTTTTATCTATATTATCTAGCTTCTTTAAAAACATTTTTTTAATAAATTTAGCTATATTTAGCTCTGTTTTTGCAATTATTATGTTTAATTCATCTTTTGGTTCAATCGCATTTATATTAGCTCTCATAAATTTATATAAATCCAATTTATCAAAATAGATAAATTTTGTATCTTTCGTTGAAACAAAGATTGAAATTGACTTTATACATGTTACTTTGATATATTTTCGCGAACCCACAGATTAACGGGAGTCTAAATTTAAATTTTTATAATTTTGACTCTCTATACATCAAATTTTTATTCTCAAAGGAGTCTTTATGTCTGGGGATTTTATAGCATCTTTTTTACCGCTCGTCGTGTTATTCGCGATTTTTTACTTTTTGGTTATTCGACCACAACAACAACAAGTTAAAAAACATCAAGAGATGATTAATAATCTTGCAAAAGGCGATAAAATCGTTACTGCTGGTGGCTTAATGGCTGAAGTTGTCAAAGTCGAAGAGAAATTCTTCAAAGTTAAATTAGCTGAAGGTGTCGAAGTTCGACTTGACCGAGATTCAGTTATGAAAAAAGATGAAGCTTAATTTTCGTTTAGTTATTTTCGGAATTGCAACGATCCTTGGGATCGTTCTTTCAATTCCTTCGTTTTTTCAAACTGATTGGGGTAAAAAAATAAATTTAGGGCTTGATCTTCAAGGTGGTTTATATATGTTACTCGGTGTCGATGTCGATAAAGCTCTTGAAGGTCGAATTAGATCTATAGCAACTGATCTTAACTATTTTTCAGAAAAAATGATGTAATCATAGATTCTCTTGTTATCAGTAAAGAAGATTTAACATTTTCATTTTTGGATAAAGATGATCGAGAAAAAATTGAGAAACATCTTCGAAAGATAGAATTTAGTAGTTTTATTCAAGATGGCGATACTTTTCATGTTAAATTAACTGAAGAGGGTAAATTAACTCTCAAAACTCAAGCTGTTGAACAAGCTGTTGAAACAATTAGAAATCGTCTTGACCAATTTGGACTTTCTGAACCAACTGTTGCAAAAAGCGGTGAAGATAAAATCTTAGTTGAATTACCGGGAGTTAAAAATCAGGCTGATGAACAACGAGCAAGAGATTTAATTGCTAAATCGGCTCAACTTTTTTTGATGGCTGTTGATGAGGTTCATCAACAAAAAGTATCTGTAACAAGTGAAGTTCAAGCAAAAGCTTGGGGCGATTTGCTTTTACCAGATGCCGATGACCAAAATATTAAATATCTTGTTCGCGAAATTCCAATTCTTGAAGGTTCAAGATTAACTGGTGCAAATGTCGGGTTTAACGATATGCAACAACCAGTTATCTCATTTCAACTTGATTCAATTGGTGCTGAAATTTTCGGTAATTTTACTGGTAAAAATGTTGGAAATCATCTCGCTATTGTATTAGATGGTCGAGTTTTTTCAGCTCCAGTTATAAATGAACGAATTGGTGGTGGAAGTGGTCAAATTTCTGGAAATTTTCAACTTAGTGAAGCTCAAGATTTAGCAATTGCTTTAAGAAGTGGAGCTTTACTTGCACCTGTCAATCTTCTTGAAAAAAGAAGTATCGGTCCTTCTCTTGGAGCAGATTCTATCAAACATGCTTTAATTGCACTTATAAGCGGATTTATAATAGTTGTTATTTTTATGAACTTTTATTATGGTCGAGCTGGAACAATTTCAAATATTGCTTTAATTTCAAATACATTTATAATATTAACAGTAATGTCTATATTTGGAGCTACTTTAACACTTCCTGGAATGGCTGGAATTGTTTTAACAATTGGTATGGCAGTTGATGCAAATGTAATTATAAACGAACGAATTCGCGAACTTTTACAAGAAGGCAAAACTCTTACGAAAGCAATCGAGGATGGTTACGAAAGAGCAATGACAGCAATTATTGACTCAAATTTCACAACTATCATTGCGGCCGTCGTTTTATATGTTTATGGTAATGGACCTATAAAAGGTTTCGCTATAACATTAACAGTAGGTATTTTAGCTTCAATGCTAACAGCAATTCTTGGAACTCGAGGCTTTTATGAAGCTATATTGCATAATATAAAAGATGGCAAAAAATATTTCGGTTTAAAGGGTTGAAATGGAACTTATAGGTAAATTAAAAATTTATAGATTTATGGCAAAAAGCAAACTTTTTGCTTCTATTTCTCTACTTTTAATAATTAGTTCAATATATTTATTAGCTACTAAAGGTCTTAATTTTGGTATCGATTTTGTTGGTGGAACTATTATTCAGATTAAATATGTCGGTGAAGCTCCAATTAATAAAATTAGAGACCTCATCGAAACTAATGAAATTCTAGCTGGTGGTTCTGTTACTGAATTTGGCTCTTCTGATGAGGTTGTAATTAGAATTAGAAATTCTGTTTCTGATTTAAAAAATGATTTAGGCGATACTGTTAGAGAGACTCTAAAAAATAGTGGCGAATTTGAAATTCGTCGAGTCGATATGGTCGGAGCAAAAGTTGGTAGCGAATTACGAGAAAAAGGAATTTCATCTTTACTTCTCGTTTTTATCGGTATTTTAATTTATGTTTCGATTCGTTTTGAGTGGCGATTTGCTCTTGCTTCGATTATTGCTCTTTTTCACGATTTAATAATAGCTCTTGGCTTTTTATCATTTTTTAGTGTTGAAGTAAATCTTGATGCATTAGCAGCTATGCTTACACTTTTGGGATATTCTATAAATGATACGATAATTGTCTTTGACAGAATTAGAGAAGGTCTTGTAAAATATAAAGGTCTTGCTTTAGCTCCAATTGTTGATGAAGCCGTTTCACGAACTATTTCTCGAACAACTTTAACTTCGCTCTTGACTTGGTTCGTTGTAGCTACTTTATTCTTCTTTGGTGGTGAAATTATTTATGGTTTCTCATTTGTTCTATTTATTGGTATAATAGTTGGAACTTATAGTTCTATATTTATAGCTTCTCCAATTGTTATTTGGTTGAAATTTAGTGTCGAAGGTTATCGAAGAGCCCTCGCTGAAAAAGAAAAACGAGAAAAAGAACAACAAGAGATGAGAGAAATGTATGGATCTCCATTATAATAAAAATATATCTAAGTTTTTATTTTTAGCTCCAATTTCGATAATAAGTTCGATTTGGAGCAAAGATTTTAAATTGGATTCAAAAGATTTAAATAGTGTTATATCAACAACAACTTCAGCAATTACTGCGGAATTAATCGATCGCGATTCGATTCCATATAGTGAAGCGAAAAAAAATATAATGATATAAATTTGCGATTCGAAGAAGATAAAGCATCTTTTCAAAATAAAATTTTAAAATTATCTGTTAATGCAACTTATATTGATAGAAATAGACGAGAAATAAATAAAGATTTAGATGCTTTAAAAGCTATTCTTGAACGAAAAAAGCAAAAACTTTCACAACTTGATGCTGATATTTTAGGCGAACAAAATTATATTAAAGATTTATCTACATTAAGAGATAAAAATATAAAATTTAGTTCAAATATATCAATTCAGGGATATTTATTAGCAGTTGTCGAAGATAAAAGATCAGTTTCTCGAGATCTTTTTATTGAAGTTGCAACTGATGCAATAGCTTCTGAAGGTATCACACAACTTAATGGTATTCTAGTAGAAACTATATCTAAATTTGATGGAAAACTTTCACAATTAATTCGAGAAACATCATCTGGAACTGCAATTGCTGACAATTCAGATACTACAGTTAAATTATTCTTTTCGACAGATCGTTCAATTTCGGTTCTAATTTATGCAACTAAAGTTGATTTATATCCATTTGAACGAGGTGAAATTATTAATAAAAAAAGTGGTGATGCTTCTTGGCAATCTGCAACTTTATTAAAAAATAGTAGCGATGTTAAAAAAGTAATTGAAGAAATTAAGAAAAATTATCCAAAATTATATATTGACCAAAATATCGAGACCAAAATGGTCTCTGCTATTAGCGAAATTGATATTCATAATGTCAAAAGTAGAAATGCACTTGCTGAATTAGATAAAGACAATACGAATTTTCAGAATAAATTAAAAGCAAAAATTAAAACTCGAGGCGATAATTTATCACTTTTGCAAAGTCAAAGAAAACTTTTAATTTCCGAAATTAGCGAACTTGAAGCCGATTTACGAAGTTTAAGTCGAGAACAAAAAGAATTTGAAGATCAATATAAATTATTACAACAAGATATTTCTGATGTAAAAAGAAATCTTCGTTTTACAAAAGCTGAAATGTATGAACGACGACATGCAAATGCAGTTTTAGAAACTAAGAATATTATTCGCGAACTTTTAACTGATATCGATAAATCGCTTTTTAAGACATCTAAGAAGATGGAAACTCTTTTTAATGCTTCTAAGATTTTAAAAGATATGGTTGATGAGGTTGCATATGAAAAAAATTATATTTATTCTCGAGTTTTTCCATATTTTGTAGATAATACTGATAGCACAGGAGCTTTAGTTACTCTTGAAATTAAATTTAGTGATAAAAAAATTCCTCGAGTCGAAAAGAAAAAAGCTGAAGTTGATGATGATTTTGTAAAAATCGAAACTGGAAGTTTTAAATTTGGATCTAATATTGGTGAAAAAGATGAAGCTCCAGAAAAGACAGTTGCAGTTGATAAAAGCTTTTATATTGGTAAATATGAAGTTACAATTGGCGAATATTTAGCTTTTGCTGATAGTGTCGGTGATAAATCGAGATATCCAGAATGGCATCCAAATTATATCCGTGAAACTAATAGTTCTTATTATAATAATATCTGTATGGATGAATCTTGTCCAGTTGTTGGAATCACTTGGGCTGATGCAAAAGCTTATGCTAAATGGCTTTCTAATAAACATAACAAAAAATTTAGATTACCTACTGAAATTGAATGGGAATATGTGGCTAAAGGTGAACTTAATCGAGAATATGGCTTTTTATATGGCAAATTAGATGATTATGGTTGGTTTAACGATAATAGTGGTGGAATTGCTCATCGAATTGGTTCAAAAAAACCTAATCTTTCAGGTGTTTATGACATGATGGGAAATGTTTGGGAATTTTGCGATTCTAATTATGGCGGTTCTGATAATTTTAAAGTTATTAAAGGTGGTGATTGGCAAACAATTCCTAAATTTTTAAGAGCTTCAAATAAAACGAAATATGCAATCGAAAAAAGAAGTATTTCGGTTGGTTTTAGATTAGTAATGGAAGATGATTCATCAATAAATAATAATAGCGATAATGGTGAAGTAGATCAAAATATGTTTGGAATCGGAAAATAAAAATATATGTTAGATAATTTAAAAGTTGATTTTTTAGAATCAAATTTATATACTCCATCTGCAATTGCAGTCTCTTCGGCAAGAACATGTTATTCATCTCGAGGTTTAATAACTCCTGAAGAGAGTCTCGAATGGGAACGAACACCTCATCTGCTCGAATCTATTTTTAAATCTGGACATCATACAACTTTGCAACATACTCATTTCACTCTTTTAATTAGCGGAATGAGTCGTTTGCTTATTTGGAGACTTTTGCATTCACATTCTTTTCATAATTGTCTTGCAGGTGATACAATTATTACAAACTATAATAGTGGTGCTAATAAGTCAAAAACTATTAAAGAACTATATGAACAATTTTCTCAATCAGATAAAAGACAATATGTATTTCAAAGAATAGTTAGAAGTGTTGATGAGAATGGTATCGTTGTTGCTGGAAAAATCAAGAATGTTGTTTATTCTGGTAAAAAAAAGCTTTTTAAAGTAAAAACTCGTTTAGGTTATGAAATTAAATCAACTAAAGATCATCGATTTATGTTGCCAGATGGAAGTTTTAAACGATTAAAAGAATTAACTGAAGGTGATTTTATTAAAGTTAATGGTATTCCAATTTATCAAGATAGAGAATGGTTGCATAAGAAATATTATGAAGAAAATTTATCTCAAGCTGAAATTGGAGAATTGGCAAAAGTTTCTCCACATACAATTAGAGGGTGGATTAAACGGTATAAATTAGTAAAACAATTAGGTTATTGGTCAATTGGAGAAACTCCACATAACAAAAACAAGACAAAAGATAATTACGAACCATTATATAGGTCTTCTATGAATTTAAAAGGGAAAGCTGGAACTCAACGAAATCGAGAGTTAAATTCTAATTGGAAAGGTGATGAAATAACCGCTCCTAGAGATAGAATAAAACTTTGGTTTAAAGCTGAGGAATGCATTGTTTGTGGAGTTACTAAACATGAAAAAAGAATAGAACGACATCATAAAGATAGAAATCCATACAATAATAATGAAGACAATATATTAATTTTATGTTCTATGTGTCATAGTCAAGCTCATTCTCCACACGGAGCTATTAGAAGAACAATCAATGATATGATAATATCTATTGAATACATAGGTAATGATGATACATATGATATAGAAATGGATAACGAGTATCATAATTTTGTAGCCAACGGATTTGTTGTACATAACAGCGAACAAATTTCTCAACGATTTGCAAAACCAAATCTTCAAAATGTTTATATTCCAAATGCAAATAATATTGAAAATTTGAATTTATGGCAAGATTTTTATAATAAAAAATTTTCAGAATATTATAAATTAAATGATATTTTAATGCCAATTATTTCAAAGAAATTGCCAAAATTTAAACAGAAAGAAGTTCCAAAAAAAGCTGGTGAAATCGCAAGATATATATTTCCAATAGGATTAACAGCATATTTATATCATACAGTTAATTTATTAACAGTTTTAAGATATATAAATGTTGCTAAAAGTTTGCCAGAAGCTAAAAACGAAGCTTTAAAATTTGCTGAATTATTAGAAACTGGTTTATTAAAAATAGATATTAAATTAAAACCTTTAATAGACTTTGCAAAACGAGAAAAATCATCTTTTCCTGATTTAGATATAAATAAATATAATAATAAAGATATTATCTTTGATATAACTGGAAATTTAGAAAATGCTATCGGCGAACGATATAGCGGAATTTTAAGAACTTCTCAAATGTTTCACGATGAATCTATTTTAGGCGGTTTCTCTTCTGTGATGAGGTTGTCTCTTTCGGCTGATGCACAAAATCAAAGACATCGCAGAAGTTTAGGCATTCGTCCAAAATTAGCAACAAATTTTAAAACCGAAGCATATTTGCCTGAAATTATTCGCGAATCAAAAGAGGCAGAAAGAATATACAGAGATTCAATAGATGATAGTTATAATTTCTTTTTGAAGATGAGAAAATCTGACTCTTTTGATTTTGGTGAATCGGCTTATGCATTGCCAAATGGACACCTCATCACAATTGTTGAACGGAATGATTGGAGCAGTTTTGCACATAAATCGCAAATGAGATTATGTTTAAATGCTCAAGAAGAGATTTTTAATTTGACTTTTGCTCAAGTTAAAAAAATTAATGAACTTGGTATTGCTGGAAATGAAAATTTAGCTCCACCTTGTTCTCTTCGTTTTCGTGATAAAACTTTTCCAGTTTGTCCTGAAGGTGATCGTTTTTGTGGTGTCAAAGTTTGGAAAATACCACTAGCTAAATTAAAACGAGAAATTTAGCTCTATTGAGACTTTTTTAAATTGTTTTTTGCTATTATTGAACTGTTTGAAGAACTTATCAAAAGTTACAAACTGAACAAATAAATATTAATAATATTAAAAAGTTTAATAGACTATATTTAAGTTTTTCTCAAATCACATAAATTTAATAAAAAACGAGGTGTTTTTATGTCAGTTAAATTTAAAGTTATAACATTGTCTGCATTGTCAATAGTTATGTCAGTTTTAATGCTAATCATAGTGTCGATTAGTAGTTTTGATCAAGCTTTAACAGAAAGCGCTCAACACAAGCTTATGAGTAAAATTTCTAATGAGGTAGAAATTTTACATGCAACTTTTAAAGGTTACGAAGCTCTTATTAAATCTCTAGCTGAAAGTGATTTCACAAAATCTGCCCTTGTAGATTTAAGTCGTGATTTTGATAAAATCGAAAGTGAATCAAAAGATAAAATAAATGAAAAAAATCTTGAAATAGAATTAATTAATCATTATGATACTGAATATCTTGATAAAGTTAATTATAATATTGAAGGTTCAGTTAGACAATTAACTACAGCTTATCTTCCTGAAAAAGTTAGCGGAAAAATAGCTCAAAAAATTTTTATTCTTGATAATCCTAATAAAATAGGTGAAAAAAATAATTTAGATCGAAATGATAAATATGACTTTTTATCTTATACATCTACACATGCTAAATATCATAAAACTTTTAATAAATTAGTTATAGAATATCAATTCTATGATACTTTTGTAGTTAATTTAAATGGTGATGTTGTTTATACATCTTTTAAAGAAAAAGATTTTGCAACAAATTTACGAAAAGATATTTATAAATTATCTCCATTAGGTCGAATTTTCTTTAAAGCAATTAATCTTGAAGATGGAAAAATGGCTTTTGAAGATTTTTCTTTTTATGAACCATCTTATAATATTCCAGCATCTTTTATAGCTAGTCCTATATATGTCGATGGAAAAGTAGGTGGAGCTATTATTATTCAACTTCCTATCGATAGAATTACTAGGGCTATTCAAAAAACTCAAGATTCAAATACTGATGAATCTTATATAGTTGGAGCTGATTATCGATTAAGATCAAATTTAAGATTTATAAATGAAATTAAAGATAATCCTAGTGTTATTAAAATGGGAACTACAATTTCGTTTTATTCTATAAATAATGATTTTGTTAAAAATGGAATTATGGGCAATAAAGGACACGGTCGCTATATAAATTATCGCGGAGCTGATGTTGATGTTGCATATACTCCTATTGATATTTTTGGTACTCGTTGGGCTATTCTTGGTGAAATTACATATGAAGAAGGTACAGAAGAAGCTTATATAATTATTAAACAAGTTATAACAACTGGTTTAATCACCGTAATTATAGCTATAATTATTATATTTATATTTCTCGATAAATTTATGAGTACTCCATTAACAAAAATTTTAATTACAACAAGTGATATTTCAACTGGTGAAGGTGATTTAACTCAAAGATTAGTTGTTAAAACAACTGATGAATTTGGAGCTGTTAGTCATAATATAAATCTATTTATTGCTAGAATTCAAGAACTAATAAATGATGTTAAAGATTTGGCTGAAAAAAATGTCAATATTTCTGAAATTATTAATGGACTTAGCACATCAATTTCTAATCGTATTAAAGCTGAAAATAATACTTTATCTATTATTTCAGAAAGTGGTAAAACTATTTCTAATAATTTAAGAGAAACAACTTCAAATATTAAAGAGACAAAAGATACCATTGTTTATTCAAATGAAATTTTAGTTGAAGCAAAAGATGAAATGCAAATACTTGCTAAAAAAGTTAATTTAGCTTCTGAAGGTCAAAAAAATCTTTCAACAAAATTTGCTCAATTATCAGAAAATGCTGAAAAAATAAAAGATGTTCTATTTGTTATTGACGATATTGCAGATCAAACAAATTTATTAGCTTTAAATGCTGCAATCGAAGCAGCGAGAGCTGGAGAATTTGGTCGAGGTTTTGCAGTTGTTGCTTTTGAAGTTACAAAACTTGCAGATAAAACTCAAGAAAGTTTAGCTGATGTTAATAAAATCGTAACTATCGTTCTTAACGAAATGAAAGAAGCAGTTATTTTAATGCAAAAAAGTTCAGCTAGTATCAACGAATTATCAATAGTTTCATCAGATACAAGTAAAAAAATTACTGATACAGCTTCAAATATTCACAAATCTGTTACAACAATTGAGAAAACTGTATTAACAGCTGTTGATGCCACAAATAGAACAACTCATATTATTGATCAAATTCAACAAATTGTGAAATTTGCTGGTGAAAATACAAAAAATATTGAAGAAATGCTAAAAAATTCAAATGTTCTAAAAGACAGTGGATATACTCTTAACGATAAATTAAGTCATTATAAAAGTTAAAATATGAAATTAGCAATACTTTTTGGTGGCATTAGTTACGAACACGAAATTAGCATTATTAGTGCAATAACTCTAAAAAAAGTATTGGAGGGGGAGACCCCTCTTTTTATCTTTTTAGATTTTAAGCATGAGTTTTATCTGATTTCAGCTGAAAATATGAAAGCTTCATTTTTTAGTTCTGGCGAATATAAAAAAGAACGAAAACTACATCTTATTCAAGCTGGTTTTGAATATAAAGGTTTTTTCTTAAAAGATATTTATAATGATCTAAGAGTTATTAATTTAATTCATGGTGCAATTGGCGAAGATGGAACTATATTTTCAATGTTAGAGTTTTTTAATATCAGAACAATTTCGCCTCGTCGAGAAGCAAGTATTTTAAGTTATAACAAAGATTTAACAAAAATCTATGCAAATTCAGTTGGAATTAAAACTCTTAATTATGAAATATTAAACAAAAGCGATAGAAAACTCAAAAATATTAAAATTCCGTTGATAGTTAAACCTTTAAATTTAGGTAGTTCAATTGGTATTTCAGTTGTTAGAGATATAAAAGAGTTTGATTATGCTCTTGATGTTGCTTTTGGCTATGATAATGAGGTAATTATTGAACCTTTTATAGAAAATGTCAGAGAAATTAATTTAGCTGGAACTTTTACAACAAGATTACAAATATCAAATATCGAAGAACCTAAAAAAGGAGATATACTAGATTTTGATACAAAATATTTAGATTTTAGTCGAGATAGTTCAATTAAATTTAATAATGCTGATATTTCAAAAGAGTTACGACAAGAAATGATTAAAGCTTTTGAAAAAATATATATGCCTTATTTTAAAGGTTCGTTAATTAGATGTGATTTTTTTATAATTAATGATGAGGTATATTTAAATGAAATTAATTCAATTCCGGGTAGTTTGGCAAATTATCTTTTTGATAATTTTGTTGAAATATTAAAAAATATATATATTCCAGAGAGTCATAAAATTTCTCCTTCTTATAAATATATAAATAAAATTCAGAAAGCAAAATAACAATGGCAAAACGAGAGACAATTTTTGAAAATAATATATATTCTATAAGTTATGATATATATAATTCGAATAGTCAAAAAACTATTTTATTTCTTCATGGTTGGGGAAGTTCTCGCGAAATTATGAAAATAGCTTTTAAGAATAGTTTTAAAAATTGGCGACATATTTATATTGATATGTCAGGTTTCGGTGAAAGTTCAGAACCTCATCGACCTCTCTCGAGTTTTGACTATTTTACAATTATCTCGCTTTTTTTAGCTGAAATAAATATTAAACCAGATATGATTTTTGGTCACTCTTTCGGCGGAAAAATTGCTACTCTTTTAAATCCTGAACATCTCGTTCTTTTATCGTCAGCAGGAATTTTAGAAAAAAATCTCTTAAAGTAAATATAAAGATATTTATATTTAAGTTTTTAAAATGGAGTGGTTTGAAAAGTTTGCGAAATATTTTTGTATCAACAGATGGTAAAAATTTGTCAGAAAATATGTATGGCACTTTTAAAACTGTTGTTAATGAAGACTTTTCATATATTTTTAAAAATAGAGAAAATAAAACAACAGATATATTTTGGGGAGTCGATGATCAAGCAACTTCTCTTTCAAGTGGTCAAACAATATCTGGTTTAATTAAAAATGCAAATTTTTATCAATTTGATGGAGATCACTACTTTTTTCTAAAAATTAGCCATAAAATCGAAAATATATTAACAGAGAAAAAATAAATTATGAAAAAAATAATATTTTTTATGTTATTTATAAATAACGATTTACGAAATATACTAAAAATCTAGTTATAAATTACAAATTAATAAATTTAAACTTCAAAATTTTACTTATATAAATTATCTTTTGACAAAATTAAAAAACTATTGGTAGAATATGAAAAATAAATTTTTAGGAGGAATTGCCTTGAGCAACGGTTTTTTTAATAACAATCGAAATAGTGGCAATGGCTTTAGTTTGAAAAATTCAGACTCTTCTTATCAGCCTTATCAACAAACTGATTCGTATGGTTACGGTCATCGTTCTGATGCTGAAATAGTCTCTTTTGTAAAACAGACTTACAAACTTTTTGCAGCTTCTATGCTTTCTGGAACTGCTGGAGCTTATATTGGTGTAAGCATGGCTGGAGTTATTCAATCTTCAATTTGGCTATTTTTCATTCTTGAAATTGGTTTATTAATTGGTCTTCATTTTGCAAAAAGAATCTCTCCACTTAATCTCATTATTCTTTTTGGTTTTACTTTTGTAAGCGGTTTAACAATTGGACCACTTCTAGCTAAATTCTTAGGAATGGCAGGTGGAGCTGGAATTATCGCAAATGCTTTTGCTATGACAACAATTATTTTTGGTGCTTTAAGTATGTTCGCAATTAATACAAAAAGCGATTTTACTTCAATGGGCAAACCACTTTTTATCGCTTTTATAGTTGTTATGGTAGCTTCTATTATCAATCTATTTTTAGGTAATCCTATTTTACATATTGTAATTCAAGGTGCAGTAGTTTTATTATTCAGCTTTTTTATTATATATGACACACAGAATATAATTCAGGGCAATTATGAAACTCCAATTGATGGAGCAGTTGCATTATATTTAGATTTTTTAAATTTATTTACATCACTTCTTCAAATTTTCGGATTTATTAGCAAAGACGAATAAAAAATCGAAACAAACGATTTAACAAATTTGGGCGGATTATTTCGCCTAATTGATGCGAATCTCAATCGACTCAAAGAAGGAATTCGGGTAGTCGAAGATATTTCAAGATTTATATTAAATAATGGAGAAATAGCTCGAACATTGAAAGAGATTCGCCATTTAGCAACTCCTCAAAATAACGAATCTTCAAAATATCTCAAGTTCAGAAATGTATCTGGAGATCCTCTTAAAAAATCACTTCAATCAGAAAATAAAAGAACAAATATAAACGATATATTAATTGCGAATTTAAAACGAGGTCAAGAATCTGCAAGAGTTCTTGAAGAGAGTTTTAAACTTTTAGATATAGAAGAATCTGAAAAATATAAACATATTAGATATAAATTATATGATTTAGAACTCAAATTTTTGTAAATTTGTAAAAATGAGTTCCCGCTTTCACGGGAATGACGAGTAAATTAGAAATTATTAAAAAACTGCTTCGATACCTAATAAATTAATAATTTGATCAGCAAACAGTGTCGATGAAATTTCGACTCTTAACGGATGTTTTAGAATCTCTTTTTCAAATCGAGTTCTCATTGATTTTGGGAAATAACTTAATAATAAATCGTTATCGATAAAGTTTTCAGCTATTTTTCGCTTTTTAAATAAAAGTTTAGAATAACTATAAATATAAGCCAGATGAGGTCTCAAAAGTCTTTCGCCATCTTTTGGCATTGCAAAAAACTCTCGTTTAAACTGTGGTAACTCTTTTTCAAGAGCTTCTATCGTTTTCCAAAATTTAGCATTCGATTGACTTAAACGATCTTCTCGCTCTTCATCTTGAGTTAAACCGTCAGCACTATTTCGATTAAACATTAAAACTAATTCAACAACCTCATCAGTAACTGATTTCAAAATTTCACTTTTTTCAGTTTCAGAAAGATTCGTTTGTGATAATAATATTTTAATATTTACTTCATGATCACTTGTATTAACTCCAGCAGAATTATCAATAGAATCTAAATTAATTCTACCCCCATTTTTAGCATATTCGATTCGTCCAAGTTGAGAAAAACCTAAATTACCGCCTTCACAAACAGCCCAAGCTCTAAGCTCAGAACCATTAACTCTAATTTTACTATTTCCAATATCACCAATTTGAACATCTGTTTCGGTCGAACCTTTAACATAAGTTCCAACTCCACCATTAAATAAAAGCTCAACATTAGCTTTTAATAAATATTTGCCAAGTTCTTCACCAGTTAAAAACTTTTCAGAAATACTAAATTTTTGAGCTATTTCAGAACTAATTTCGATATGAGAATCTTTTCGAGAAAAAACTCCACCACCTTTAGAAATTAAATTTCGATTATAAGCTCCCCAAGAACCATTTTCAGTTTTAAATAATCTTTCTCTTTCTATAAAAGAACTTTCAGTTTCTGGATTTGGATCAACAAAAATTTCAGAACTGCTAATAGCTCCAATTAATTTAAAATTTTTGTTCCAAAGCAGACCATTACCAAAAACATCACCATTCATAGAACCGATACCTATAACTTCAATAATATCTTTTGATAAATCTTTTCCAGCACATAAGAAAAATTTAGCAGTTGAAGTCAAAGCACCTTTAGCAGTAATGCCTAAATCTTTATGACTAAAACCATTACTTCCACCACTTGCAAAAGCATCACCGAGCCAAAAACCGCGAGAAATCGCAATTGCATTGGCAACATCACTCATATTTGCAGTGCCTTTATCAGCAGCAACAACAAAATAAGAGTCATCGCTATCATATTTAATTATATTTTTAGCCGAAATAATATTACCATCAACGATATTATCAACTACATCTAATAAATTATTTATATATCTCGAATAAATATTTTTAAATTTATCTTTAGAGATATTTTTGCGATCATCATTAATTAAAAATCCACCTTTGCCACCAGATGGAACAATAATTGAGTTTTTTGCATCTTGTGCAAGCATTAAAGCTTTAATTTCATTCCGAAAATCTGATCTTTCGCTCCATCTTAAACCGCCACGGCTAACTTTAGCCATTCTTAAATGAGTTCCAGAAAATTCTTTACTATAAACCCAAATTTCGATATTTGGTTGAGGTTCGCCGATGAGATGTTTAAATTTTGAAACATCAAATTTTATCGCCAATTCATCTCGTTCAACTATAAACATATTTGTTCTTGTCGTAGCAAAAAGCATCTCAATTAATACTTTTTCGATTTCGCTTTTTGCAATATTTTTCAGCTCAAACTCAAATTTTTCGACCTCATCGTTTCGAGTTGAACTATTAAAATCTGGCTGAAATTTAGCAATAAAATAATTTATAAAATTATGGCTAAAACTATTATTTAAATCGAATTTATAATTTTGCTTCAAAGTTGCAAAAACATATTTTTCAAAAGAGCTTAATAAAACTTCACTTTTAAATTCTCTCAATTTTACTCCTAATATATATACTTAATTTTTCAGGTGATAAACCTAAATTATTTTCGACATCTTGAGTTTTGCCGTGCGAAATAAATTCATCACCATATTCAAAACTCTCCAATTTTATACAAATATCATTTTTATTAAAAAACTCTAATATATTTGAAGCTACTCCACCGATTTTTGTACTATCGCTAAAAATAAACCATTTTTTATATTTTTGACTTAAATTTAAAAGCTGTTCGCTATCAAGCGGTTTCAAAAATCGCAAATCTAGAATAGCAATATCAAATTCTGGCAACAAATTTGCGGTTTGAACTGCTCGACCGACACCGTTACCATAACCAACAAAAATAACATTTGAGTTACTATCTTTCAAGAAATTTGCTTTAGCTAATTCAAATTTTTTATTAACGAAATTATGTTTTAAATTATCGAGAATAAAAGAACCTCTCGGATATCGAAAAGCAATCGGAGTTGGAAAATCAGCCGAAAACCGAATTGCATCTCGAAGCGAAACCTCATCGCGAGGTGCAAAAATTGTCATATTTGGAATCGGTGACAAATAACTCAAATCAAAAACACCTTGATGAGTTTCACCATCTTCACCAACAATACCACCTCTATCGATAGCGAAAACAACAGGTAAATTCATAAGACAAATATCATGAATAATTTGATCATAAGCTCTTTGCAAAAATGTCGAATAGATTACACAAAAAGGTTTAAATCCCTCTTTTGCTAATGAACCCATTGAAGTTACAGCATGTTGTTCAGCAATTGCAACATCCCAAAAACGATCTGGAAATTCATCTATTAATTTTGATAAACCTGTTCCGCTGGGCATTGCAGCCGTTACTCCAACGATATCTTTTCGCTCTTTTGCCAATTTTAAAAGTTCGTCAGCAAAAATATCAGTTGCTGATTTTTTACCAGATTTTTTAATAATTTGACCTGTATTTATATCAAATGGTGGAACTCCATGCCAATGTTCTAAATAACCTTCAGAATAGCCGTAGCCTTTACCTTTTAAAGTTTGAGCATGAATTACAACGGGACGAGCCAACGATTTAGCAAGTTGTAAATTTTCAATTATCGAAGCTAAATCATGACCATCGATAGGACCAATATAATCTATACCCATCTCTTCGAACATTAAACCAGGAGTAATTAATCTAAAACTTTCTTCTAATCTTTTTGCCAAATAAGTTGCACTATCAGGTAAATGAGTTAAAAAATCTTCTGTTTTTCGTTTAATTTTTTGATAAAAACGACTTGCTAAAGCTCGAGATAAAATTCTACTAATTGCTCCAATCGGTTTAGAAATACTCATTTCGTTATCATTTAAAATTATAATTACAGGATATTTTATATCACCTAATTCATTAAGAGCTTCATAAACCATTCCAGCACTCATAGAACCATCACCAATTAAAGCAACTGGAACTCTTAAACCATCTTCATCTTTTAATCTAATAGCTTTAGCAGAACCAACAGCCAAAGAAATTGAAGTTGAGCTATGTCCAGAAACATAATAATCATGTTCTGATTCTTGAGGTTTTGTATATCCAGCTAAACCGCCCCATTGTCTTAATGATTCAAATTCATTCCAACGACCAGTTAATAATTTATGGGCATAAGCCTGATGAGAAACATCAAAAATAAAAGGATCTTTTTTAGAATCAAAAACATGATGCATAGCAACGATGAGGTCAGTTGCTCCAAGAGTTGAACTCAAATGACCTCCATTTTTACTAACAATTTCTAAAATTCGCCTTCGAATAGCTTCAGAAACATGTTCAAGTTCTGGAATCGATAAATTCTTGATATTATTTATATAATTAAATATATTTTTATCCATATATAAAAATTCTTATAAATATAAACTTTTTACTGTTCCAACTGTGTCGATTAATTTGCGATCTGTTGTTGGTTCGCCAATTGCTCTAAATTGCCAATTTGAACCATCTTTATAAATTTTGCCCATAACCATTGAAACAAAACCATTAAATTTTTCGTCTTGAGCAACATCATATTGAGCTAAAAGAGTTTTATTTCCTAAACCATCACTGATTCTAATTCGAGCATATGGAATAGTTGCAAAATCATGACCACGAAAACTATTCAAAATAAAAACAACTTGATTAACATCTCGATGTAATTGTTCTAAATTTATAGAGATAATTTCGTTATCTCGTCCATCATCACCATTTGAATCACCAACTAAATCATCTCCACTATGTTTAATAGCATTGTCTTTAGATTTTAAATTACCAAAATATATAACATCTAATATTTCGTTATTTTTATTAAAAATAGCACAACTGCCATCAAGATCAACAGACTCTTTTGATGACATTCCAAACCAACCTTTTTTTTCGATTACACCCCAGTTAAGTCCAAAATTAACTGATTTAAGTGTTTCACCACTGCTTTTTTCAAGATTTATTGCTTGACCTTTAACTAAATTTAAAGCCATTTAAATTCCTTTTGCAAAATTTATATTTTAGGAGTTTCAACAATAGAAAACCCATAGTCTTTAAATTATAGCAAACGGCAAATTAAATATAGACTTTAATTGTGGCAAAATTACATAAAAATTAAAAAGAAAAAGAGAAAAATAGATTTGAAATTAGAAAATTTAAAAAATAAAATAGATATTTTTGATGTAGTCATAATTGGTGCTGGAGCTAGTGGGCTTTTTTTAGCCAATATATTAAAAGATTCATTGAAAGTTGCCATATTTGAAAAAAATAAGATAGTTGGTTCAAAACTTCGTATTTCAGGTGGAGGCAAAACAAATATTTCTAATTTATATATCTCAGATGATAATTTTTTTAGTTTTAATAAAAATATAGCTATTATTTCACATAATATTAAAAAATTTGGAATCGATAAGATCTTTAAATTTTGCAAAAATAATAATTTAAATTATATAAAAGATGAAAGATTAATAAATGGAGCTATCTTTTGTAAAAATAATATAAATTTAACAGATATTTTATTAACTAATATTCAAAAAAGCAAAAATATTAAATTAAATTTATCTCATGAAATTCTAACAATAAATAAAATAGATAATATTTTTAATGTTAGATTTAATAATATATTTGATAAAGAGGTTTTTGCTAAAAAAATAGTAATCGCTTCAGGCGGAATTTCATATTCAGATTTAATAGTTTCTGATATTTCTATAAAAATAGCTGAACAATTCAATATCAATTTTTATAAATTTACTCCTGCTCTTGTAGGTTTAACTCTTCAAACTGAACAATTTTGGTTTAAAAATCTAAGCGGTGTTTCAATATTAGCTGAAGCAAAGATTAATAATAAAATATTAAAAGGTAGTATGCTTTTTACACATAGAGGTATATCTGGACCACTAGTTATGAATATATCATTATATTGGCAAAAAGGGGAAATTGTTCTAAATTTTCTTCCAAACTTTGTAATTAAAAATATCTTAGATTCAAAAAAACAGGTTTCATCACTGTTACCGTTACCAAAAAATTTCATATTAGCTTTTTTAGAAACAAAAAGATTATCAGATTTTAATTTAAATAAAAATAATATAAATATATTTGAAGAACTTGTTTATGAATTACAAAATTATAATTTTGCTCCAGCTGGAAATTTTGGTTTTTCAAAAGCTGAAGTTTCTCGAGGCGGTATAGATACAAATAGTTTAAATATAGATACTTTTGAAGTATTAAATACAAAAAATTTATATTTTATTGGTGAAGCTGTTGATGTTACTGGTGAATTGGGAGGTTTTAATTTACATTGGGCTTTTGCTTCAGCAACAAGTTGCGGAGATTCAATTTTAAATGATTTTAAAAAAAATATTTAGCATTTCACTTTTTTTAGTTTTAATTTTATATTTAGCGATCCACTTTTGGATTGTTATCGAGAAAATTGCTCAAATGATTTAGAAAATAAGGCTGAACAACTTTTACAAAGCAAAAAATATTGGCGAGACCGATTAGCCCAATATGATACAGATTTTGGATATTATGAAAATTTAAGATATTTATTAGTCGTTGATAAAGATCAACCTTGGTTAGATTTATATGAAATTAAAAGTGGTCATTCGGTCGAAATTATAAAGACTATTGATGTTATTGTTGGAAAAAATAGTGGTCAGAAATTATATAAAGGGGATTTAAAAACTCCAACTGGTGTATATAAATTAACTGAAAGATTAAATAATTTGGATCAATTTTATGGTCCAACAGGAATTGTTATTGCTTATCCAAATGCTCTTGATAAAGTTTTAAAACGAACTGGTAGTGGAATTTGGATTCACGGTTTTCCACTTAGAGAAGATAGAAATTTGATAACTGAAAATACAAAAGGTTGTGTTGCAATGGAAAATGACAGAGTCTTAGATTTAGCTAATACTTTATCTAATTTAAATCAGACTCTAATTATATTAACTGATGGTCGTTTAACTAGAGTTAATAAAGATGATTTAGCTGGTATCTTATCTGGTTTATATAGCTGGTTGGCAAGTTGGCGAGAAAGTGAATATAAAAAAAACATATCTTTTTATTCTCGCAAATTTAAAACTATTGAAGGCAATGATATATCATGGTTGCGAGATTTAAAACAACGAATTTTTAAAGAATCAAAAGAATTAAAATTATATTTTAATAAAATAAATATAGCTCCATATCCAAATAGTGAAAATCGCAAATTATTTTATGTTTCTGGTTTATTGCAATATTCTGATGGAAAAAAATCTTTTAAAGGTTACAAAGAGTTATATGTAGAATTGAATAATGGCTTATTCGAAATATTAATAGAAAAATAAAATAAATTTATATAAAAAGGAAAAAAATGGAGAGTGAATTAGTAAAATTAGGTATAGAAACTTTTAAATTATCTTTATATTTAGGTTTGCCAACTTTATTAGCTGGTATGATCATTGGTCTTATGGTTTCTATTTTTCAAGCAACAACTCAAATAAATGAAACCACACTTTCATTTATTCCAAAAATTATCGGAGTAATTTTAATTCTTATTTTAACAATGCCCTGGATGTTAAATATGACAATTCAGTTTTCAGAAAGAATTTTTAATTATATTCCTGAATTTATAAAATAATGATAAAATTATAAATTTAATTTAATAATCGATGAGGTTGTTTTTTAAGCTGTTCGGGTCAAAGCCCGAACAAGAAAATTTATATAATTTTTTATATTTTATTTATCTAATTGATAAGCAGAATGTAAAGTTCTAACAGCAAGTTCGCTATATTTATCATCAATAACCATTGAAATTTTAATTTCGCTTGTGCTGATCATCATGATATTTATATTTTCTTTTGCCATTGTAGTAAAAGCTTTTGATGCTACACCAGTATGAGATTTCATTCCAACACCAACAACAGAAACTTTTGCAATATTACTATTAATTTGAATATCTCGAATTTCATGAGAATTTTTAAATTTATAGATACATTTTTCAGCTTTTGCAAGTTCGTCTCTATTAACAGTAAAATCGATATTAGTAATATTTTCACCTAAACTGCCACCGCTAGTTTGAACGATCATATCAACATTAATATTTGATTCTGCTAAAGCTCCGAATATTTCTGAAGCAATTCCAGGTTTATCAACAACTCCAATAAGTCCAACTCTTGCCTGATTTTTATCAAGAGCAATTCCACTAACTAAAGGTTTTTCCATTATTTTATCCTCGTGAGTAATTAAAGTTCCTTCGTTTTCATTAAAACTTGATCTCGTTACGAGATTTACATTTAATTTTTTAGCCATTTCAACAGAACGAGTTTGAAGAACTTTTGCTCCCAAACTTGCCATTTCAAGCATTTCGTCATAACTAATAACAGGTAATTTTTTTGCTTTTGGTTCTATTCTAGGATCTGTCGTATAGACACCATCAACATCAGTATAAATTTCACATAAATCAGCACCGATAGCTCCAGCAATAGCAACAGCTGATAAATCACTACCACCACGACCGAGAGTTGTAACTCGACCTTGTTCATCAATGCCTTGAAAACCTGCAACTACAACGATAGTGCCATCTTCAATGGCTGATAAAATAGGTTTTGGATCGATTGTTTCGATTCTAGCTTTTGTAAAATTACTATCAGTAACGATTCCTGCACCTCGACCACTTAATGATATTGCATTATGACCTTTAGCATAAATAGCAATAGCTAAAAGCGATGAGGTAACTCGCTCACCTGAACTCATAAGCAGATCCATTTCACTCTCTTTTGGAATTGGAGAAAAATATTTTGCATATGATATTAATTTGTTTGTTTCGCCACTCATAGCAGAAACGACGATAACAAGTTTATGTCCTTCAGAAGCAGTTTTTAAAACTCGTTCTGCTACTTTTTCTATTCTTTCCAGTGTTCCAACACTTGTTCCACCATATTTTTGAACAATTAACATAATAAATAGCCCTCTTTTATAAAATGGGATAAAACTTTTCGATATACATGCCTTTTAAAATAGGTGATATGATCGAATACCGAATTTATACCTATAAATTTATAGTCACTAAATTCAGGGTTGCCGACATTTAAGTCTATCTTTGTTCCGTTTTTAAGTCTAACCAAATAATATTGCTGTTTTTGTCCATCATAAGGATACATTCGTTCAGAAAGAGCTTTTGGAAAATCATACGATATCCATCCAGGAAATTTACCTACGATTTCAACATTGTTTGTTCCAATTTCTTCTTTTAATTCACGAAATAAAGCCTCTCTTGAATTTTCTCCCTTGTCTATACCTCCTTGTGGAAATTGCCAAGCATCTGGAACATCAGTTCTTTTTGCTATGAACAATTCGCACTTATCTGGATATTTTGATGAAAGGACAATAGCAGCTACATTTGGTCTATACTTTTTTTCTACCTGTTCATGTAACACCTGTTTTCACCTATAATTTGATCTATTGAAATTCTACCACTATTTAATAGATTATATTATAGGCTATATATTTAATAAAATATTACAAATATATTATAATAATCTACTAAAAACTAACTATTTTTTATTAGTATTTCTTTTTCGTTTTGAAGGATCTAATTCTTTTTTTCGAATTCGAATATTTAAAGGAGTAATTTCTAAAAGTTCATCATCTTCGATCCATTCAAGAGCTTTTTCAAGACTTAAATTTCGAGGTGGAACTAATTTAATAGCATCATCAGAACCAGAAGCTCTCATATTTGTTAAGTTTTTACCTTTAATAGGATTAAAATCTAAGTCATTTGGTCGACTATGTTCTCCGATAATCATTCCCATATATACTTTAGTTTGAGGTCCTATAAATAAAACACCTCTTTCTTGAATATTATTTAAAGAATAAGCTACAGCATCACCATTTTCCATTGAGATCAAAGCTCCATTACTTCGAGTTTCAACAATACCTGAATATGGTCTATATTCTAAAAATGAGTGGTTCATAACACCTTCACCTTTTGTGTCTGTTAAAAATTGACCTCTAAAACCAATTAAACCTCGAGCTGGAATTTCAAATTCGATTCGTTGTTGTCCAACACCCATTGGAACCATTGAAGTCATTTCAGCTTTTTTTCGACCCAATCTTTCGATAATATTGCCACTAAATTCTTCTGGTATATCAATAACAAGATGTTCAAATGGTTCAAGATGAACTCCATCAACTTTTCTTGTTATAACTTCTGGTCTCGAAATTGAAAATTCAAAACCTTCTCGTCGCATATTTTCAGCAAGAATCGTAAGTTGTAATTCACCTCGACCAGAAACTTTAAATTTGCCTTCACCAACAACTTCTAATTTCATAGCAATATTAGTTTGCATCTCTTTATATAATCGTTCTTGAATTTTATTAGAAGTAACACTTTTACCTTCAAGACCAGCAAGAGGAGAATCATTAACAGAATAGACAACAGAAATAGTTGGTTCTTCAATGTGCATTGGATCAAGAGGCATTGGATTATTAGGATCAACGATAGAATCGCCGACATCAATAGTTTCAAGTCCTGCTACTGCAACGATATCACCAGCTTCAGCTCGTTCAATCTCTTTTCTTTGAAGACCATGAAAACCAATTAATTTAGAAACTCGACCTTTTACTTTTTCACCATCAGCTTTTGCTAATAATATAGTTTGACCTTTTTCAATTTTACCATTAAATACTCGAGCAATACCGATTTTACCAACATAATTATCATAATCAAGTGTAAAAACTTGTAACTGTGTAGGATTTTCAGCCGAACCAGTTGGTTCTGGAATCGATTTGATAATTGTTTCGAAAAGAGGAACAAAATTATTACTATTATCTTTTAAATCTAATTTTGCGATGCCACTTTTAGCAGAAGCATAAACAACAGAAAATTCTAATTGGTCGTCAGTTGCATTCATTTGAACAAATAGGTCAAAAATTTCATTAACGACTCGTTCAGGTTCAGCAGTTGGTTTATCAATTTTATTAACTACAAGAATAGGTTTTAAGCCGAAACCAAGCATTTTTTTAACAACGAATTTAGTTTGAGGCATAACACCTTCATAAGCATCAACAACTAATAAAGCACCGTCAACCATTTTAAGAACTCGTTCAACTTCACCACCGAAGTCAGCATGTCCCGGAGTATCGATAATATTAATTTTCATACCGTTATAATTAATAGCTGTATTTTTCGAAAGAATTGTAATTCCTCGTTCTCGTTCAAGATCATTTGAATCCATAACTCTTTCACCAACAGCTTCATGAGCTGAAAATGTTCCAGACTGTCGTAAAAGTCCATCGACTAAAGTTGTTTTGCCATGATCGACATGGGCAATAACTGCTATATTCCTAATTTTTTGCAAAAATCTTCTCCAATATATATTTTTAGAATTCTACCATTTACAAGAGATTCGTATAAATTTTCATAAATTTCTAATTTAAATAAGAACTTAAATATATCTAATTATCAAGTTTAGGATTTAATACCCACTTTTAAACTTAAAAACTCTATAAAAACATAGCTATAAAATTTTTATATTCAATTAAAATAACAGATATATAAATTCAAATATACTCAAAGAGTCGCATGGTCGGGATTTTTTAGTTTAAAGGCTCTAAAAATATAAATTTAGCATTTCAACATTGAAACCAGATTTATATAAATATACTTGAGAGTCACCTCATCAAATGCCATTTAAAAATCCAATTAATATATTTATTTAAGCAAACTCTTTAAAATATTGATTTTTTCGATGAGGTCAAATTCAAATATTTTGAAGATTTTTTTTTGAAAAGCTCAACTCCCATGAGAGGCAGTTATTCTTTTTTTTTGCTATAAACTCATTTATATTTAAGGTTACTAAAAAAGTGCTGTTTTTAGGCAATTTTGACCAATTTTTGATCAACTAATTTTTTTATTTAAGCAAACTTTTTAAAATAGCGATTTTTTCGATGAGGTCAAATTCAAATATTTTGAAGATTTTTTTTGAAAAGCTCAACTCCCATGAGAGGCAGTTATTCTTTTTTTTGCTATAAACTCATTTATATTTAAGCTATAAAATTGCTATTTTTTAATAGTTTTGCGGTGCAAACGAATTTTTTAAAATTTAAGATAAATATTTTAAATATTTCAAAATTAGTTTTCTGAATTGAAACTTAGCCATATTTGTCTGAATTTGCATCGAATTTCAAAATGGTAATTTTCTTCAAATTAAGTGGAAATTTGAATCGATAATTTAAAAAAGAGGTCGGATTTCAAGACTTTGTAAAATTTCATTAAATTAAAAAAAAGGATAAATTCTAATGGAAAAAGAGGCTAAAACTGACCTTCAATCTCAACCTGAAGAAAACTTAGTGAAAAAAACTTGTCGTGAATTGGGAATCACTCAAAAAGAGTTAGCTGAAATGATGGGAGTTAGTAGGCAAAGTGTAAGTTACTGGGCAACTAATAAAATCGAACCTCCAAAAATATTAGCTAAATTATTAACACTTTTGATTATTGAAAGAGAATACAAACAAATTCGAGAAAGTTTTAAATTAATAGATAATCTTAATTAAAGAAATTTGATTTTTATAAGACAATATGTTAAAATATTTTTAACATAGGATCGAATTTCCACATCTCCGCTCGAGGTTTTCAAATTCGCGAAAATAATATTTGGCATTTAACCGAAAAAGGTAAAAGTTTCGGAATCGAATTTCAAAATGGTAATTTTCTTCAAATTAAGTGGAAACTTGAATCGATAATTTAAATAGTTGTGATAAAATCACAAAACTAAAATTTTATAAAACGGAGTTTTCGTTGTTTAAAGATTATTACAAAATTCTTGAAGTTTCGCAAAATGCAACAGCTGACGAAATTAAAATAAGTTATAGAAATTTAGCTAAAAAATATCATCCTGATTCTAATATTCCAAATTTTAATTTTAATGCAATTATGCAAGAAATTAATGAGGCTTATGAAGTTTTAAAAGATGACAATAAACGAAAAAACTATAATTCTCAATATGCAAATGAATTGAATAAAAGTAGAGATTTGAATAATAAGGTTGATAGCTCAACTTCTCAAAATAAAAATATCTCTCAAAATAGCGATTTTATTATTTGGAATGGCAAAGATATAAAAGATTTTAGAGTTAAACCAAATGATTTTATGTCTTATAAAGCATTTGTTAAAGCTGGTTTTATTGAAGATGAGTTTGAAACTGTTGCTGAATCAGAAGAGCGACTTGCAAAATCTGGAATGTTAAATGCATATTTAGGTGTTCAAAATATTAATATGAAATATACAGCTGATAAAACTGAGTTTGATGTTTCTATTAACGGCTTTGCTAATTTTAAAGTTACAGTTCCGCGAAATATTGCTCGAGAGTTCAAAGAACAGGTGAAAAGTTTTGACTTTAATTTTGATCGCAATTTGCAACTTGATTCTATTTCAGTATTATTTAATAATCAACTATTTTATGGAAGAGATTTTAATAAAGATTTTTTAAAAGAAAGATTTGAAATTGCTTCTAAAACTATAACAATTGATAATCTAATGTTTCAAGATGCTGAATTGCCAGAAGCTATGAATTGGAAGGATGCCTGTAAATATTGCGAAAATCTTCGTCTTTTAGGTTTTTCTGATTGGAGACTGCCAACAATTGAAGAGTTGAAAATTGCTTACCAACACAAATCAAAATTTATAAATATACAAGATTATTGGTATTGGTCATCAACTATAAGTAAAAATCATACTTCCTATTCATGGCTATTGTATTTCGTCATTGGTTATGACGATTTCGACTATCAGTACTATAATGTTTTCGTTCGTTGTGTAAGATAATGTTTTCTTATCTATTTAACTATTAACTTTTGGGCTTGTCCCAAAAGTTCTTATTTATTTTAGATACGAAGAACAGACTCAAAACAAACGAAACAAAATAATAAATCAAATTCTAAAAAAAGATAAATTTCAATAAACTAAAAGTTACGAAGTTTATCTTCAATTTCACTCATTGATTTTGGAATCCATTTTTTTACTATTTGTCCAGATTTAAATAGCCAAATTTCATTTTGAAGTTCAAATGCTAAACGAATTGAATGAGTCGAAATAATTAATTTCGATCTTTTTTTAACCTCATCGAGAAAATTTATAACTATTTTTTCACCACTCCTATCTAAACCGCTTGTTGGTTCATCAAGAATAAGATATTCAGGCGAACCAATATCAGCAAGTGCTAAACTTAATCTTTGTCGCATACCTTTTGAATATTCACGAATCTTTTTATCAGGCGAAATTTCAAGACCAACACGATTTAAAATTTCTTTAGAATTTATATTAATTTTTTTAACTTTTGAGACATATATTATTAAATCATTAGCAGTTAAATTGCTTTCAAAAATGGCAACTTCTGGAGCATATCCAAAAGATTGATTTCTCAAAGGTGAAATATGTTGAGAAAATTCAGTCAAAAAAGGGTGATGATTGATATGATTGTATAAACCTACAAGATAACCTATAAAAGTGCTTTTTCCAGATCCATTATTGCCTATTAAAGTTATACTTTGCAAATAGAATCCTTTATTTTTAATTATTAATATAATATTTTATCTAAAATAATAATTAAATAAACAAATTTATAAATATATATTTAATATAATAATAAATTGATAAAATACCATTGATTATTAAAAAATAAAATTTATAAAATAGAAAAGGTTTTAATATGAACGATAATTTAATAAATATTGTTAAAGAAGCTGGAAAAATTCTAAAAACTGGCTTTTATAGTGAAAAAAATGTAACTTTTAAAAGTAAAGTTGATCTAATTACTGAATATGATTTAAAAATAGAGTTATATTTAAAAGATAAACTTAAAAGTTTATATATAGATTTTGAAATTATTGGTGAAGAGACAAGCAACGGTAAAACCTCATCAGCTAGAAAAAAAATTTATATAGATCCAATTGATGGAACAACTAATTTTGTTCATTCTTTGCCTTTTGTTGCAATTTCAATCGGTTTTTGGATTGATGGCAAACCCGTTGAAGCCATTGTTTATAATCCAATTTTAGAAGAATTTTTTTATGCCAAAAAAGGGGAAGGTGCTTTTTTAAATGGGGAAAAAATTTCAGTTTCCAATCGCAAAGAGCTTCAAAATAGTTTAATTTCTACAGGTTTTCCTTATAGTAAAGTTGATAAAAGCAATGATTATTTCTGGACAATTAGAGTTTTTGAAGAGATTTTACCTCTCACTCGCGATGTTCGACGATATGGGTCTGCTTCACTCGATCTTTGTTATATTGCTGTAGGTCGTTACGATGGTTATTATGAACTTAATTTAAAACCGTGGGATGTTTCAGCTGGAATTTTAATTGTTCTTGAAGCTGGTGGAAACATCTCAAATGAGACTGGTGAAAAATATCTCATCGAAAAAAATCGTATTATTGTTGCATCCAATGGATATATTCATCAAGATTTTATAAATATAATTAATAAAAATAAATTGGTAGAATTACAATAACTTTAAAAAAAGGTGGCTACAAAATAATGTTATGTATTTATGCTTTTACAAAAGGTATGATGAATATTATTAAAGAACGAAAAGATAAAAAACGGAGTCGAAAAGAGCAAACTGATTTCTTTTTTAATTCATTAAGCGATGAGACTTATCTCGATTTAATTCGTTCTCAGATTCAATTCTTAATCGATGAAGGCTATAAATATAGCGAACAACTTGAAATTATAAATAGAGAATCAGGCAGAAAAATTAAATATGATACTTATACTAATTTTGTAAAATTATTTATTCTTGATAAAGCTGATAATATTTTTCAGCATCGAGAATTTAGTCGTAACTATCATAATCATCAGGCTCAAGCTCCAAATTCAAAAATTTCTCATAATTCTAAAATTAATGAAACTAATTTGAATGAAGATAATGAACCCATTGTAACAAGAAAAATTAATCGCGAAGAAAATATATCTAGTTTCGAACAAACTCGAACTCAAACTATTCCAAAAATACCAACTCCAGTTCAAACTCAAACTGATAATTCAGAAATTGCAAAAATTCGTTCGCTTAAAAAAGAGGTTGTTGAACAAAAAGTAGCTCGTCCAAATCGAGTTGTTTTTCAACATGTTGCTATGCCAAATACTGATGAACTGTATTAAAATTATAAAAATATGTATATAAAAAAGTTAGATTTTTCTAAACATACTAGTATAAAAGTTGGTGGTCTTATTGATGTTAAAATTATAGAAAATATCGAAGATCTAAAAAATTTAGATAATTATAAAATTATTGGTGGAGGAAATAATTTATTAGTCTCTGAAGATTCAAAAACTAATTTTATAATGCTATCAAATAATTTTAATTATATTTATAAAGATAATGATATTTTAAAAGTTGGAGGTGCAACTCCAAATGGCAAAATTTTTAATTTTTCTAAACAAAATAATATAACTGGTTTTGAATTTTTACAACATATTCCATCTAAATTAGGCGGACTCATCAAAATGAATGCTGGAATGAAAAGTTATGAAATTGCAAATATTACAAAGTCTGTTTTATTATATAAAAATGGTAAAAAAAATAGAGCTGACCTTGAATTTAAATATCGTTATAGTAATATAAATGATATTATTCTTGAAGCTGAATTTGAAATTAAAAATGGTTTTTCTGAAGAACTCGTTAATAATTTTAAAAATATGCGAAACAATCAACCAAAAGAGCCAAGTGCAGGAAGTCTTTTTAAAAATCCCATTGGTTTTTCAGCTGGAGAATTACTTGATGAGGTCGGTTTAAAAGGTTTTAGAATCGGAGATATGGCTCTTTCTGAAATTCATGCAAATTTTTTAGTCAATTTAGGTCGCGGAAAATTTAGCGATGCTATAAAAATAGTTGAATTAGCAGAAAATAGAGTCTTTGAAAAATTTAATATCAAATTGCAAAAAGAAGTTTGCATTATTTATTGATATAGTTATAAACATAGAGGTTATTATATAAAGTGTTAAGTATGTTAAGCGAACGAGATCAAATAGATCTCATAAAAGTTAAAGCGATTATTACAGATATCGATGGAGTTTTAACTGATGGAGGTCTATATTATGATAGTAATGGCGGAATTAGTGTTAAATTTAATGTTAGAGATGGACAAATTATAGATTATTTGCGAGAATCTAAAATTATTCTTGGAGCTATAACTGGACGAAATACTCCTGCTGTCGACAGAAGAATTTCTGATTTAAAATTTGATTTTTATCGAAAAGGTGTTGCAAAAAAAGAGTTAGCACTTCAGGAATTTATCGACATTTATGGTCTTGAACGAAGTGAAATTGTATATTTAGGTGATGATTTAATCGATTTATCAGTTTTTGAACTCGTTGGTTTTCCAGTTGCACCAGCTGATGCTAGAGATTATGTTAAGAAAAAAGCTAGATATGTTACCCCCTCACGAGGTGGTGAAGGGGCTTTTAGAGATTTAGCAGATTTATTACTCATGCTCCGCAGGGGTAACATTGAGAATTTGAGATTGCGATCCACTCTTTAAAGAGTTAGATTTATCATTTTGGTCTAAATTAATAGTCTGTGGTTGTGGTCCAGCTTTTGAAAAATCAAATTCGTCTCCACTACCTTGATATCTTGCGAAATTTTTCACAAACATATTTGCAAGTTTTTCAACTGTATTTATATATGCCTGTTTGCTTTGCCAAGTATGAACAGGCTTTAAAATTTTAGAATCTATACCGTTTAAATTTTTTGGAATTTGCAAATTAAATATATCCATAGTTTCAAATTCACTATTATTTATAGAACCATCAAGAATTGCAGTGATACAAGCTCGAGTATTTTTAATACTCATTCTTGAACCAACTCCATAAGAACCGCCAGTCCAACCAGTATTTATTAAATATACATGAACATTATGTTTTTTGATTTTTTCACCAAGTAATTTTGCATATTTCGTTGGATGTAACGGTAAAAAAGCTTCACCAAAACAAGCTGAAAAAGTAGCCGTCGGTTCAGTAATTCCTCGTTCAGTTCCAGCAACTTTTGCTGTATAACCACTTAAAAAATAATACATAGCTTGTTCAGTAGTCAATTTAGAAACTGGAGGCAAAACACCAAAAGCATCAGCAGTTAAAAATATAATATTTGTCGGATGACCACCTTTTAGCGATTCTTCATGATTTTCAATATGATAAATTGGATATGAGACTCGAGTATTTTCAGTTTTAGATTTATTAGTAAAATCTATTCGTCCAGTTTTATCTGTTACGACATTTTCTAATAAAGCACCTCGTTTAATTGCACGATATATTTCTGGTTCTGAATCTGCATTTAAATCTATAACTTTCGCATAACAACCACCCTCGAAATTAAAAACACCGTTATCATCCCAACCATGTTCATCATCACCAATTAATTTTCTATGAGGATCAGTTGAAAGAGTTGTTTTTCCAGTTCCAGAAAGACCAAAAAATAGTGCAACATCGCCATCTTTTCCGATATTTGCTGAACAATGCATTGGCAATTTATTTTCAAGAGGTAACCAATAATTCATCATACTGAAAATACCTTTTTTCATTTCGCCACCATATTCTGTTCCACCAATAATTGCAATTTTTTCTTCGATATTAAAAATTACAAAAACATCAGAATTTAAGCCATGTTCTCGCCATTTATAATTTGCAGTTCCACAGCCATTAAAAACTGTAAATTCTGGAATAAAATTTTCAAGTTGTTTTATTGTTGGACGAATAAACATATTTTTGACAAAATGAGATTGCCAAGCCATTTCAGAAATAAATCTAATATTTCTAGAACTATTTTCACTTGCACCGACTATAACATCAGTTATAAAAATTTCTTTATTTGATAACTGGCTTTTAACAGCTGTAAAAAGTTCTTCAAATAATTCTTTACTAATAGACTTATTAACTTTTCCCCAAGCTATATAATTTTGAGATGGTTCTTGTCTAACAAAATATTTATCTTTTGGACTGCGACCTGTGAAAATTCCTGTATCAACAGTTGTTGCTCCAAGAGTTGTCATTTTGGTTTCACTGTGATTTAGCTCAAATGCAATCAATTCATCATAAGATAAGTTTCGATATATATTTTTAATATTTTTTATACCGCTTTTTTCTACTTCTCTAAATATTGACATTAATTAAATATCCTTCTATTTATTTCACGAAATTATATATTTTTTTATTGTATAGCTTTGCAATTTAAATTTAAAAAAATTACAAAATTACAAAATTACAAAATTACAGTTTTATTTGTATGAATAAAAATTCTATCTTCAAGCAATAATTTTAAAGCTTTTGATAAAACTATTTTTTCGACATCTCGTCCTGCTCGTTGCATATCTTTCCAATTATAAGAATGGTCAATATGTGTAATACCCTGTTCTATAATTGGACCTTCATCAAGATCATTAGTTACAAAATGTGCTGTTGCACCAATGATTTTTACACCTCTTTCATAAGCCTGTTTATAAGGATTTGCTCCAATAAAAGCTGGAAGAAACGAATGATGAATATTAATTATTTTATGCTTATATTTTTCAACAAAGAGCGATGGTAACACTCTCATATATTTAGCAAGAACTATATAATCAAAATTAGATATTTTATTTAAATGTTCGATAATTTTTTGAGCATGTTCTTCACGAGTTAAATTTTCATGAGAAATAGTTGAAAATTTTATTCCAAATTTATTTACAGTCTCATTTAATAAATCGTAATTTCCTATAACTTCAACTATATCAGCATTTAATTCATCTTCAACATGTCTCATAAGAATATCTCCAAGACAATGAATCTCTTTTGTTACTAAAATCACTATTCTTTTTCGCTTAGAACTATCAATGATAGATATTTCGCTATTGCCTGGAAGAATTGATTCTAAATTTTTTTGAAGATCTACAGTATCAAGACTTTCGCCTAAAACTTCACTTCGCATAAAAAAAAGATTACTAGAATGATCAACAAATTCATTATTACCTATAATATTTAAATTCATATCAGAAAATAGTTTTGAAACTTTATAAATTAATCCTCGTTGATCTTCAGTCTTGATTAAAATTCTATAAATAGCCATAAAATCCTTTTTTGCGATATTTTACAGTATCTATAAAATTTTAGAAATGATTTGAAATATAAAATAAAAGGCTCTATTTAATTTTTTAAGTTTTGATAAAATAAAAACAAAAAGAATTATGAGGTTTATATGATATGGAAGAATCTAATAAAATAGATGAAATTTGCCAAAAATTAGGAGTCAATCAGAAAACTTTGTCTGAAATGATGGGAATTACACAAAATAGCATTTCGAATTGGAAACATAATCGGCAAGAAATTCCGTTTTGGGCTTTGAAAATGTTTGATCTGTTTTTAATACAAAAAGAGTATTTAGAAATTACTAGGACATTACAAAAGTTCCGAATCTAAAATACAAATTAATGAAGTAAAATATGATATTATTGGAAAATAGTTGAGTGAAATGAATCCAACCTCGAAACCACTCAACTATAAAACACCATAAAGGATTTCAATGGAAATAATACCATTTAATTTTGAAACTAATAATATTCGAACTTTTACAGATGAGTTCGGAAATATTTGGTTTGTCGCAAAAGATGTCGCCATTGCTCTCGAATATCCAAAATTCGATTCAAACATAATCAAAAAAATTCCAGACGAATGGAAGGATACGAAACCGATTCGTACCCTTGGCGGAATACAAGAACTTGCAGTTTTATTAGAATCTGGTTTATATTTTTTCTTAGCTCGTTCAGATAAACCGAAAGCGATTCCTTTTCAAAAATGGTTAGCTGGTGAAGTTCTTCCGACCCTTCGCAAAACTGGAACTTATTCAATTCGTACCCCCGAAACACCTCATCAAACTTTTGATATTAAATTTTACACTCAACAAAGTAGAGAAATTTTTGAATTAGTTGAATTTATCAATTCTAAAAGTATTAAAAACTTATATTTTGCTGATAAACTTTATAAAACTCTAAATCTTAACTCGCCTATTGAATTGCTTAAAATTGATCTTAAAAACTATTATCTTATTCCTACTGAATTAGGACATATTATAAATGTTTCAGCGGTTGAAACTAATAAAATTCTTGAATCTCGAGGTTTGCAAATTCGCGAAAATAGTGTTTGGCATTTAACCGAAAAAGGTCAAAATTTCGGTATTGAAGTTCAAAGCGGTAGTTTTATTCAAATTAAATGGAAAATAGAAGCTATTTTGAATTAATCCATCGTTGATCTTCAGTTACTATGAGTTAGACAATCTCTAATTAAATAGCCATAATTTAATTTTTAACTTTCTCGCGCATATTTGATACGAGAATTAATCTATAAAATTTTAGAAATGATTTGAATATATAGCTTGTAAATTTATATTATCTTTTAAATATATATCTTTATCACTTTTATTCAAATCTAGTAATATTAACTTATCACCTTCTCGCAAAATTGCAAAATCATTAGTATCTAAATAGTTATCATTTATATTTATATTTAATAAATTAAATAATATCTTTTGAATATCAGCTTGAGAAAAAATTTTATCAATTTGATGAGGTTCGAAAATTTGAGGAGCATAAATATAAAATGGAATTTTATGACGATCAGAAATTGATTCACTTTTAAATAAATTATTTCCAATTACATGATCAGCTGTAATTATAAATATTGAATTTTTATATCTATCTTCTTTTATAAATTTACCTAATTCATTATCAAAATAGCTTAAATTATTTAAATAGCCATTTATATTTTTTTCGTCATGTTTAAATTTTTCAAATTGTTTATTTGGCAATTTAAACGGCAAATGAGTTGAAGCTGTAAAAATAAAAGTAAAAAAAGGTTCATTAAATTTTTTGCTATTTATAAAACGAAATATATTTCCGTCCCAAACACTATCAAACGGAAGAGAAATTTGAACTTCATCACCAGAAAAATCTCGCATATCTTCCGCACCAAAAACCTCATCGAAACCAGCAATTTTTAAAGATTGATCAATTCTGAAACTGCTTCGTTTTGAACCTTGAATTCCAATTGTTGAATAACCCGCAGACTTTAAACTTTTGCCAAGATAACGAATTTTATTACTCATTTCTCGACCATAACCCAAATCTGAAAAATTTGGAATCGACGGAATTGCTGTTAAAATCGAAGTAATTCCTTCAACACTTCTTTGACCATTTGCATAAAAATTTGTAAAATCTATACTTTTATTTTTAATTTTATATAAATTTGGAGTTAAATTTTCATCAATAAATTTTGGTGTTAAGCTCTCAACAACGATTAAAAAAATATTTGGTTTAGAAATCTCTTTTTTATAATTAAAATTTAATTTATCATTACTAATTAATAAATTTTGATATATTTTTTCAGCTTCATTTTCACTCATAAATTTCTCAAAACTTCTATTTTTGCTTTTTAAAATAGAAAAAGTTCCAGATATCGATAAATTTGCAGTTAAAATATTATTTCCGATAAAAGCATCTGAAAAAGATAATGGTTTGCCTGAAATTTTGCCTCGAATTCCAAAAATCATTAAAATAGATATTAAAATAAAAGTTGCAATTTTTAGAATATGATTATTTACCAAAATATTATTATTATCTATTTTAGATAAAAGCAACCAAATCTTAAAGATAATAAATAGTGATAATGAGTATAAAGAAATTTGAGAAATATATAACGGAATTATGTCAATAATAATATTTAAATCATTCCAGATTATAAAAAATTCATTGCTAATATGTCTTTCAACTTGCGGAAAATATCCAATACTAATAAAATTTAAAGTATAAATTATATATAAAATTATAAATAATAAACGATTTCCGAATTGCCAAAAGCCAAAAATCATTAACAAAATTGGCAAACTGCCAAAAGTTAAAAATATTGATAAATCGAATCGAATGCCATTTAAAAAAGATAAAAATATATCTTCTCTACTTAAATCTTTAAATATATTTAAATTATAAAAATAGAGAAAAAATCTTGGAACAGATAAAATGAAAAGGGAAAATAAGATTAAATTGAGACTTTTTTTAAATCCATAAATTGTCAATAAGTCGAACTCCTCCAACTTTACAAGCTATTAAAATTATAGAATTTCCAATTTCGACCTCATCAATTTTTGTCAAATCTCTTTTTAGAATTACAACATAATCTATCTTTAAATCTTTAAGTTTAGCTTTTATTTTTGATTCGATTTTATAAATATTTCGTTCGCCATTCATAATTAATCGCGAAGCAGATAAAAGCGAATTTGGAATAGCTCGAGCTGAAATTCGTTCGATTTCAGATAAATAAATATTTCTTGAACTTAAAGCAAGTCCATCACGATCACGAACTATATCAATAGGAATAATTTTAATATCTAAATATAAATCACGAACCATTTGTTGAATTAAAATTAGCTGTTGAGCATCTTTTTTCCAAAATATGCTCGATGAGGTTTTACGATATTAAATAATTTTAAAACAACAGTTAAAACACCATTAAAATGTCCCGCTCTGCTAAAACCTTCAAGAATATAACCTCGACGAATTGGAGCAATAATCGAAATATCATCTTCGTTATAGATTTCATTTACTTTTGGTAAAAATATAATATCTACATCAGCTATTCGACAAATTTCAAAATCTTTATCAAAAGTTCGTGGATATTTAGAAAAATCTTCATTTTCAAGAAATTGAGTTGGATTTACAAAAATCGAGACAATCACTAAATTATTTTCAGTTCTAGCTTTATCAATAAGAGTTTTATGTCCATTGTGCAAAGCCCCCATTGTGGGGACAAAACCAATAGAACCGCCATGATTAGTTAAATATTTTTTTAGTTCTTCGGCTGTTTCTATAACTAAAGGCATAAATATTTATATTTTTTTAAAAAGCTCTTAAAAGTGTTCGATTTAATCTAGCTAAAAATTCAACAGAATCTTTTAACTGTTCGCCATTATAAAGTCTTGCTTGATCCATTAATAATTTAATACTATCTTCAATAGCTTCTCGATTTGAACTTTCAACTATTTTTTTAATAATAGGATTATTTGGATTGATTTCAAGAATTGGTTTTGCTTCAGGAATATTTTCGCTATTGCCCATCTGTTTCATGATTTTTGCCATCATATAATTTTGATCTTCAGGATCATTAACGATACAAACTGGAGCTTCAACAAGAATTTTAGAGACTCGAACATTTGAAACCTCATCAGATAAAACATCTTTAAAAAGTTTGATTGTTGATTCGTGAACAGAATTATCATCACCTTTTTCAAAAACAGCTTCAACGACAGATTTAAAAGGAGTTTTGTCATATTCATGAACCATTGGGAAAACGATTGCATCAACTTCTTGATCAAGAATTAAAACATTATAATTTTTAGATTTGAATTTCTCAAGAAGTGGAGAATTTCGTAAAATTTTCTCATTTTCTCCAGTAATATAATAGATTTCAGTTTGACCTTCAACCATTTTCTCTTTGTAATCTTTAAGAGTTAAATTATCACTGTTAAGCGATTTGAATTGAAGTAAATCAAGAATTGCATCACGATTTGAATGATCAGTATATAAGCCTTCTTTAATAGTTTTACCAAATTCTTTATAAAAATTAGCATATTTTTCACTATCATTTTTAGAAAATTTAGCAAGTTCAGAAAGAACTTTTTTAACTGATGAGGTCTTAATTTTCTCAAGAATTCGATTATTTTGTAAAATTTCTCGAGAGACATTTAATGGCAAATCTGATGAATCGATAATTCCTCGAACAAATCTTAAATAAGTTGGTAAAAGTTCTCGTTCGCCATCAGAAATAAATACTCGTTTAATATATAGTTTTAAGCCACTTTGCCAATCAGCTCGAAATAAATCGATTGGTGCTTTTGACGGAATATAAAAAAGTGTTGTATAGTCAAGAGTTCCTTCAACTCGTGAATGAATCCAATAAATTGGTTCTTCATTTGAATGTGAAATCGTACTATAAAATTCTTTATAATCTTCATCAGTTAATTCAGCTTTATTTAGAGTCCAAAGAGCAGAAGCTTTATTTATCTGTTCAAATTTAGAACTTTTATGAACATGTTCATCTTCATTATCAGTTTCAACTTCAATATCTTTTTTTAAGAAAATTGGAAATGGAACATGATTCGAATATTTTTTTACAATTTCTTCAAGTTTATAAGTAGATAAATATTCACTTTCATCATCTTTAACAAAAAGAGTAATTTCAGTTCCATGTTCAACTTTATGAGCTTCAACGATTTCATAACCGCCATCACCAGAACTTATCCATCTGAAAGCTCGATCTTCACCAGCTCTTTTTGTAAGAACTTCGATTTTATCGGCAATCATAAAACCAGAATAGAAACCAACACCGAATTGACCGATAAGTTGAGAATCTTTTTTAGCATCGCCACTCATTTGTTGAACAAAAGCTTTAGTTCCACTTTTTGCAATAGTTCCAAGATTTTGAACAAGTTCTTCATCGTTCATACCGATACCACTATCTCGAATGATAATTTTTTTATCATCTTTAGATACTTCTATATCGATTCTAGGTTGAAAAGATATATGTCGATATTTATCATCTGTTACAGTCAAAAATTTAAGTTTATCAATTGCATCAGAAGAGTTAGAAACAAGTTCTCGTAAAAATATCTCTTTATGAGAATATAACGAGTGAATCATTAAATTTAACAACTGATTTATTTCAGTTTGAAATTCATGTTTAGCCATCATTTAGCCTTTTATGTAAGAAAATTTCGCGGAATTATATCAAAAGAATTGAGTCTTTAAAGCTAAACCTTAACCCTTTAAAGTTTCTATCAGCACTTTTTAAATAATTATGCGAAGAATATTTTTGACTAGTTTGGTAATTTTTACAAGTTCAAATCCAATATATTTTTTATTAAAACTTTTTAGATTAAAAGATAGAATTTCAAAAATAATTTCAAATTATATTTTTAATCTTAGGAGATTTCTCATGGCTTTTAGTATCGGAATCGTCGGTTTGCCAAATGTCGGCAAAAGCACAACTTTTAATGCACTTACAAAGGCTCAAAATGCCGAAGCTGCAAATTATCCATTTTGTACCATTGAACCAAATAAAGCAATAGTTCCACTTCCTGATCCTCGACTTAAAGAACTTTCGAAAATTGTTAAACCTGAAAGAGTTCAATATGCAACTGTTGAATTTGTTGATATTGCTGGTCTTGTTCGTGGAGCTTCAAAAGGTGAAGGTCTCGGAAATCAGTTTTTAGCAACAATTCGCGAAACAACCGCTATTTTACATATCGTTCGCTGTTTTGATGATGAAAATGTTGTTCATGTCGAAAATAGTGTTGATCCTATTCGAGATATCGAAATTATAGAACTAGAATTATTATATGCTGATATTCAATCTCTTGAAAAAAGAATCGAACGATTGGTTAAAAATGCTAAATTTGATAAAGATGCTAAATTAGAGTTAGAAGTTGCCCAAGAATTATTAACTCATTTTAATAATGGCTTGTCTGCTAGAGTCTTTTATAAAAAAAGTAGTCCAGAATATATTTCTCTTAATAAAACTTTGAATTTTTTATCTGGTAAAGATGTAATTTTTGGTGCAAATGTTAGTGAAGATGGTCTTGCTGAAGATAATAATTATGTCAAAGCTGTAAAAAATTATGCTGAAAAAACTGGTGCTGAAGTTGTTAAATTATGTGCCAAAATTGAAGAAGAATTAATCGGTTTAAATGAAGAAGAGAGTTCAGAATTTTTACAATCACTTGGAGTTAATGAAAGTAGTTTAAATATTATTATTCGCAAAGGTTTTCAAAAACTTGGTTTAATAACATATTTTACTGCTGGAGTTAAAGAAGTTAGAGCTTGGACAATCGAAAAAGGTTGGAAAGCTCCAAAATCTGCTTCTGTAATTCATAATGATTTTGAACGAGGTTTTATTAGAGCTGAAGTTATAGCTTATAATGATTTTATAAAATATAATGGTGAAGCAAAATCCCGAGAAGCTGGAGCTATGCGACTTGAAGGTAAAGATTATATAGTTCAAGATGGCGATGTAATGCATTTTAGATTTAATGTTTAAAATATAAATGGAGATTAATTTAAATGTTAAATTTAAAAATTGATTCAGAGAATAAGAGTCTCTATCTTGAAATGATGTTAAAAGGCGAATCTGATGTCATCAAATTTGAAATTGGCGAATATAAAATCGTTGAAGATGGAAATCGCACTTTTTTACAATTTAAGCAACTTAAAACAAATCGCGAATGGGTTAATATTTTAATCGAAAATTATCTAAAAATTAATCAGATTGAAATTCCACAAGAATATAAAAGAGTTTTAGCAATAGCTTTATAAATATAAAATGAGTAGAAAAATTATTTTAGCTACTTCAAATAGTGGCAAAGTGCGAGAAATTCAAGCTTTTTTTAAAGATTTAAATTTCGAAGTTGTTCCTTATACTAAATTTATAGAAAGTTTCGAAATTGAAGAGACTGGTAAAACTTTTAAAGAAAATGCAATTATAAAAGCTAAAGCTGTTTATGATGAACTTATTAAAGCTGAAATATATGAAATTGTTATTTCTGATGATAGTGGTATTTCTGTTGAAGTTTTAGATTGGCAACCAAATATATATAGTGCAAGATATAGTGGCATTAATGCAACTTCAATTGAAAATCTAAATAAATTAATATCTGAACTAAAAAAACTTGAAGTTCAAAATAGTAAAGCTTTTTATACTGCATCGATTGCAATTATCTCTCCAAAAGGTGAAATTTTCACAACTCACGGTTGGATGCATGGTCGAGTTATTCCTGAAAAAATTGGTAATGGTGGTTTCGGCTATGATCCATGTTTTATTCCTGATGGAGAAAATAATACTTTAGGTATATTGCCAGATAATATAAAAGATAAATATTCTCATCGAATTAAAGCTTTAAAATTAGCAAAACTGATTTTAAAAAATATCTAATTCATAAAGGATTAAATCTTTACACTTTAGATCAAATTTTAAAAAAGCAAGAATTTTGGGAATTTGTCATTGCAAAAAACACTCAATTAGCTCGAAAATCTAATTGCGACGAATCGTCGGAATTTAAAAACATCGATTCTATCGGTATCATTGTTCGTTCAGCGAGTCGAGAAAATGGGCTTTTAACTAAATCAGGTGCTACGGCTGATTTAAATTTTACAATTTTAAAGCTTTAAAATTAGCAAAACTGATTTTAAAAAATATCTAAAATTATAATTAAATTTCTGTTTTTGAAGTTTTAAAAATTGATTTAATTTGTTGATTGTTTTTTGATGAGGTGTTTTTTTGAAGTTAGCCCTTTGTTATAATTAGGTTGCAAAACATTTAAAAAAAGGGCTAAGTGGAATTTTATCATGAAAACAAATCAAATGATGACTGTCAAAATAGGACATGAACATACAGTTCAAATTGGACATTTGACCAAAATGGGTAACTTAAATGATATTCTCAAAATTGGAAATCTTTATCGAAAAGAAAAAGGCTTAAAAGAGATCACTCTCGAAGAATATTTAAGAAGAAGTGAAACTTGGGAATTTATAATCGAAGTTGAACAAAAATACGGTAAAACCGCAAACAGGGATTTTCCCAGTTTGGAAAAAGATGAGAAAAATCGTATTGTTTATGGTCAATATATGAATCAATTCTCTGTAATAAAATCTCAAAAAGGTGGCAAACCTGAAAATAGAGGTGTTTGGGCAAATCTTCAAATTATGCTTGATCTTGCAATTTATTTGTCTGCCACTTTAAGACTTGAAATGATTTATATTTTTATTAATCATAAGCTTCTTGAATGGCGGGATCTCGGTGGAGATAATTTCAAAGAGTTTAATCGAGTTGTTGATATGTTACTTGATCTAAACAGTTATTCAAAAGTAGATGTATATCAATATGTTGCTATAGAATTGAGAAAAAAACAAAATATTCTTGATACTAAAGGTTACAACGAAAAAGATCACAATTCTAAAATTCAAGAAACCCGAGCCAAATGGCTTGAGCATTTAACTTTTGTTGTTCGTGTTGGATTAGTGAAATCTTTTTACGAATTAATAGAACTTATTAAAAAATTATAATTAAATTTGTGTTTTTAAAGTTTTGAAAGAGATCACTCTCCGTCTTTCTCGTGCTTGACACGGGAATCCATTACAATTGAATAATATTTATATTTTTATAACTTACTTGAATGGATATTCGGGTCAAGCCCGAATATGACGGGCGAGGCGAATATGATGGGCGAGGCGAATATGACGGGCGAGGCGAATATGATGGGAATAGTTTAAAAATTCCCCTTCTTCAGAAGGGGTGGCAGACAAAGTCTGACGGGGAAGTCGTTTTATTTGATTCGTTATCTTGAGATTTGTCTTTATATCTAAAATAAATAAGAACTTTTGGGACAAGCCCAAAAGTTAATAGTTAAATAGATAAGAAAAACTTATCTCACACAACGAACGAAATGATTACTGCCCTGAGCGTAGCCGTCATATCCAATGCCGAAATACAACCTACATGAATAGGAAGTATAAGCTTTATTTATAGTTGATGTCCAATACCAAGAGTTACTAACATTTTTAAAAACAGGATCAATTGCTGGATTATATCTATCATAATCAACAATTGAACGAAGTTCATTTATATTTGGAAGCCTCCAGTCGCTATAACCTCCAAGAGTTAAGCTTTCACAATAATCAATTGCACCTTGCCAATCTTTTGTGACTGTTTCTGCATCGCTATTATCTTGCCACATTAAACCTGTTGTTAAATCAGTAACAATCTCTTGTGAATCATCTCTTGTGAAATCTGCAAAGCTAAAAGTTATTAAACTTAATAATATTAAAATAGTCTTTCTCATTTTTTCCTTTTCTCGTAAATTTTGACAATTGCAATGCTTTAAATGACCCAAATATGAAGCTTGAATTTGCTCAAAATTATCTAGTTCATCTTGTCTCGCCTTTTTCCATTTATAATTATTAATTACTCTATTTCTGCTTAATATATAGTCAGGTCTAATAATATATCCTAAAAAATCTAACCCATCTTTTGTTTTTTTCAATTTCACATCATCTGGTAGATAGACCGCATAATGTTTTTAATTTTGCAACACCACAAAAATATCTATTATTTTTATGTTCTGGCGACACTATTATACCAACCATTTGCCTGTTTTGTAACATCTATTGCTAATTTAGAGATATTTTCGAATTGTTTAAAACTTTTAAAAGCTGTTAATTCGTTAGATAAATTTATTAGAATTAGGAACTCATCGCATTTTTCAACAAGTTGAAATAATAAACTCTTTTTATCTCTAGTTCTATTAACTTTTGATATTAAAAAAGCATCTCTTGAGAACGAACTCTTAAATCTGTTCCTAATGAGTAACGATTATAACGATCAAAATGTTTAACTATCGTTTCTACATATTTTGCTAATTCCATAGCTGAACGGAAAATTTGTAACTCTTCATATTTCATTGATATCCTATCTATATATATATATTATCTTTTTTCTGATGTTTTAATATACCGAAACAAGTTCAGTATTACATTTTCTCGTGCTTGACACGGGAATTCATTACAATTGAAGAATATTTGTATTTTTATAACTTGATGGATATTCGGGTCAAGCCCGAATATGACGGAGGAAAAACCGCCCGAATATGACGGAGGAAAAACCGCCCGAATATGACGGAGGAAAAACCGCCCGAATATGACGGGAATAGTTTAAAAATTCCCCTTCTTCAGAAGGGGTGGCAGACAAAGTCTGACGGGGAAGTCGTTTTATTTGATTCGTTATCTTGAGATTTGTTCTTTATATCTAAAATAAATAAGAACTTTTGGGACAAGCCCAAAAGTTAATAGTTAAATAGATAAGAAAAACTTATCTCACACAACGAAACAAACGATAACTGTTCTGATTGTAGTAGTTGTCATCTCCATAGCTGAAATCCAAAATCCAAGAATAGGAAGTATTAGTTTTACTTATAGTTGATGTCCAATACCAAGAGTTACTAACATTTTGAAAAACTGGATCAATTGCTGGATCATATCGACCATAATCAACAATCGTTGTCATCTCTTTCAATGTTGGGAGTCTCCAATTGCTATAACCTCCAAGAGTTAAGCTATTGCAGTAATCAATCGCACCTTGCCAATTTTTTGTGACTGTTTTTGCATCGCTATTATCTTGCCACATAAAGCCTGTTGTTAAATCAGTAACAATCCCTTGTGAATCATCTCGTGAATATTTTCGTTCCAAACCTTTTTCATAAGAACCATCATCACCGCTATATATACTATCATTAATAGTTTGACCAGTTTTTAAAACTTTACTATTAGTTACATTTCTTTCAATTGCCTCAACATTTATCGAAGCTGTTGATGAAACATTTTCAGAAGTTCCTTTTACAGAAACAAGATAATTTCCAATATTTGTAAAAATATAAGAGAATGAACTATTATAGCTATTTTGTTCAACCCCATCAATATACCAAACATAACTAATATTAGATTTATCAGAGGTTACAGAAAAATTAGCTGTTCGATTAACATCAGCAGTTTCGCTACCAGAAAAAGATAATTTAGGTTTTTCAGGCGGATTTATCGTAATTGTTTCAGTTGTTGATGAGGTTGCCCCACGATTATCTGTTACAGTTAAAGTTATCGTATGAGTTCCTTCAGACAAATATTCATAAGTATATGAACTTGATGAGTTTGATAGTTCTCCATCAATATTACTACTAAATAGATATTTTGTAATAGAACCGTCAGTATCATAAGATGAACCGCCATTCAATGTAAGTTGATCTTTTGTTTTAAAAGCTCCAATTGGCAATTTTAAAATAGCAGTTGGCGAATAGTTTTTCAAAACATTCACATTTATAGCTTGCTGAGAACTTTTACCCCATTTATCATAAACAGTTAAAGTAATTATATGATTTCCAATTGATAAATTAGCTGTTGAAAAAGTTGAATTTGAATTGTCAATAACTGTTTTTAGAGCTTTCAAATTTAAAGGCAGGCTCGGAATGTCGTCCATATATTCATAACGATCGTTAATATCTGAATTTGAAGTTGTTGAATCATTTATATATTCATAACTATCGTTAATAATATTTTCTGGTTTATCTTTTTTAACAAAACTAATAACTCCAGCTGAATTAATCATAACACTATTTTGAATAGTTTTTGAAACAAGATTTCCATCAATCGAAGAGCTTAACTCATATTTTGCAATTCCAGAATTATCAGAACTTCCAGCAAACGAAAATTCAAGAACTTCACCACTATAAACAGATGTCTTATTTACTGAAACTTTTGCAACTGGAGTATCATTTGTAATCGAAATAGTTTTTGATATTTCAGAAATATGTCCAACCTCATCATAAGCTTTAAGAGTTATCTTGTGAGTTCCTTCACTTAAAGTTGAGATTTTAAATATATTTCCAAATTGCGAACTACTGCTATCATAAATAGTTCCATCAATAGAATCAGTTAAAACAAATCTACTAATAGCTAAATCATCATAACTATCGCTAAAATCGAAACTAATCTCATTACCAATATCTTCATTAGTTGAACTAATTTTTAAGCTTGTTCTCGGTGAACCATCTGCAACTTCAATATTTTTATTTATCGATGAGGTTTTACCAAATTTATCAGTAACTTTTAAAGTAATTATATGACTACCTTTAGATAAAGGCGATTTTGTTATAAAATTAGTTTTATCTCCAGAATATAAAAGTCCATCAATTGAAGAATTGAGTTCATATTTTGCAATTCCAATATCATCATAACTCTTATTGAAATCAAAACTAATTAACTCATTTAAACCGACACTACTTGCAACACCTAAAACAGCAACAGGATTACTGTTTTTTATAACTAAAATTTTAGAAGCTTCGCCGAAACTATTCCATTGATCATAACCTTTAAGAGTTAAAATATGAGTTCCTTCGCTTAAATTAGCCATTGAAAAAGAGGTATTTAATCCACTATACAATTGTCCATCAATCGATGAAGATAATACAAATTTTTCAATACCAACATCATCAGAACCGCTAAATGACAAAGATTTTTCAGAACCTTGTAAAACAGTATCATTGTTTAAATAAAATTTAACTGTTGGAGCTATATTATTTATCTCTTCAACTGTTTTATTAATCTGAGGTGATATAAATTTAAAATAATCTATATCCTCATAATGAATATAAGAATCTGTTTGACTACTGCCTACATTTATAATCGTAGCTTCATTTAATTTGTCGTTTGGTTCTAAAACTGCTGGATCTGAAAAACTATCAAATTTACTTGTAGAAACATATCCATTAGTGCTAATACCATATATACCCTCTTTTGCAAGATCTCCATAATTTATAAGAGATAAAGTATAGCTTTTATCACTCGAAAGAGTTGGTAAAAGTATTTCTACATTGGAATTATTTATCGTAATTGATTTACCACTTGGATATTTCAAAGTTCCGTTTAAATTAACTTGAGATTTCATATTCAAATTAAAACTAGTTTTATAAACAGTAATTAGACCTTTTTCTTGCCAAACTCTATTACTTGAATCTTTTATTTTAACAAGTAAATTATAATTTTTCTCATTTTCTATCTGCTCATTAAAAGAAAAAGTTACTGGAATTCGTTTTTCTGTTCCAATTGGAATTGAACCAAGAACAGAACCTTTTGTAAAAGTTTTTGCATCATCTAAAGAAATTTCAAAAGATAAGCCTCGACCAACATCGTAACCAATGTTTTTAACAATTATCTCACCATTATAGATTTGACCATTTCCATAAAAGAATTCGGTAGAACTTTCAAAATTTGTTTGAAAATTTGCAAGACCCTTTGGAACAAGTTGAAATGAACCAATATCTTGACCATCGCGAACAAGTGAAACATTTGTTTCAACAGTTCTATTGTCATCATTAACTGTTAGCGAATAATCTCCAGCAGGTAAAGAACTATCTTTAAAACTACCATTTTCGTCGCTTTTTATATTAGTTTTTATATTATCGTCAAGACTACTTTTTAAGACAATTTCAATATTAGCAATACTTTCAAAACCTTTAACAGTTCGACCAGCTCCATCATCATAAACTGAACCGCTAAAATTTATATTTCTAGCTCCAGTTCGCATATAGTATTTACCATCTATTTTTACTAGATTTTCTTGAACTGATTCAATAGTTCCGCCTGTTTGAGTAGTAACATAGATTTTATTAGAACTATTATCTAAACTTTGCCACTCACCCCAAAACTCCATATTTTTAGTAGTTCGTTCAGCTGAATTTGTTTCTGAATTACTGCCACTACCACCTCCACAACCACTTCCAAAAAGTGAAATTGCAACTACAAAAGATAAATGCTTTATTTTCATTAAAATTACTTTCATAAATTATTAAATACAGCATATCGTCTAATTTGATAAAATAATATAAATTAAATCTAAAAAAAGGAGCAATATGTTAAATTTTGAGCTTGAGATTCAGAAATTAAAAGATCAAATTGCTCTTCTTGAAAGAGAACAGAACTCTATTCCAACTTTTTCTTTTTCAAAAATAACTTTTGAAGATTTATATAATTTAGTTGATATAGAACGAGAATTCGATCAAACCAAATTTCATAAGTGGTTAAATTTTAGTTTTAATTTTTCTCAAGATGAGGTTGATTTTTTGCAAAATATTATCGATGACAATATTTTTTTAATTTCAAGTTATAAAGAGGAGGATCTTAAAATAAAAGTTATATCTCCAATTATAAATAAAATTAAATTCTTCAGTTTAAAAGATAAATTCAGAGATTTTTATGAAGAACCTTTAATATATAAAACTGATAAATTTATTTTTAGCGGAACAACTGATTTTATCGTTTCTCGCGGGTTGCAATTTAGTCAAAAACCACTTTTTTTATTCAAGAATTCAAAAAAGGTCGCTATTTTTCTGATCCTGAACCGCAACTTCTTGCTGAATTAATATCAGCAATTGAATTAAATAATTGGCTAAATATAAAAGGTGCTTATATTATTGGAGAAAATTGGAATTTTGTAATTCTTGAAAAAATTGAATATTTAAAATATAAATATTTTGTTAGCTATACTTTTAATTCTACAAAGCTAGATGACTTAAAACAAATTTATAAAAATTTAAAATTTATAAAAAATGAAATAATAGATATAATTCATAATGGAGATATATAAATGAATTTAAAATATCAAACAGCTTTGATTTTATCAACTGTAAATTTTATATTTGCAAATTCTGAACTTTCAACAGTTAATTTTGAAGTTTCAGATGGCAAAATTATTCCTAATTTTAAATATCCAATTTATTGGAAAGATGATCTTTTTTCAACTATTGGCTATTTAAATTATATTGATATGAAATCTAAAGATATTGATTACGGTAAAACTAGCTCTTCATCTGAAGAACAACAAATTTATATTAATATTTTGTCAAAAAAATATAAATTTGATAATTATTCTTTTTCAATTGGAGCAAATGCAAACCTCATCAAATTTAAAAATAGCGAATTTGGTTTTATAAACTATCTTAAAAATATAACTGTTATTGATAATCGTGTTGATATTGATGTAACTCAATTTGGGTTTTCTGCAAACTTTTCAAAAAATATTAATAATTGGCTGTTTTTTAGAATTTCTGGAGATATTTATCCAAGTAGTAATATAAATTTTGAACAAACAACAACTTCATTAATAGATAATAAAAAAGCAATTTATAGTGGTTCGGCATCTGCAAATACATCTTATTCTGCTCTTTTTGAATTAACAGCAAAAACAGATTTGCCAGTTTTCTTTGGTTTAGAAGCTGGTTATAATTTTTTCGCTCTTGAATATAAATTTATTGATGCAAATTTTAATTTACAAGATTTTAATGGTGAAATCGAAACTACACATATTTTATTTAAAACAATAATAAATTATAAAATTTTTGGAGAAATGAATCCATCAATTGGAATTGGTCGCCGAAATATAAAAAATAGAGATTTACTTGAAAATAGCTTTGAAACTATAAATGAAAAAATTTGGCGAATTGGAGCTGAAAAAAGATTTTAAGTTTTTCTTATAAATTATATCTTTAAATAGAGTTAAACATTACTTTTTGATACAATTACACTTAAATTTTGGTTTTCCATAATTTCAACGAGCAACAATTCTCGAAAGGTTGCAATAGTCATTGATATTTTTATGACATTGTGAATGGTTGCTTTAGATTAAACCTTTCAAAAAAAATTTAGAGGAGTAGCAAATTGGTTACTATTAAAGATCTTTTAGAATCAGGTGTTCATTTCGGTCATCAAACAAGACGATGGAACCCAAAAATGAAAAAATTTATCTTCGGTGTTCGAAAAAATATTTATATTATCGATTTACAAAAAACACTAAGATATTTCAGATATACATATAATATCGTTAAAGAGGCTGCAGCTGAAGGCAAAACAATTCTATTTGTTGGAACAAAAAAACAGGCTAGAGCTTCAATTCAAGAGTGGGCAGAAAAAGCTGGAATGCCATATGTTAATAACAGATGGTTAGGTGGAATGCTTACAAATTTTACAACAATCAAACAATCTATCAAAAAACTTGACATCATTGAACAAATGGAAGAAAGCGGACAAATTAATCTTTTAACAAAAAAAGAGGCTTTATCGCTTAAACGAAAAAAAGAGAAACTTCTTGCTTATCTTGGTGGTATCAAAGATATGAAAACTCTTCCAGATATGCTTTTTGTTGTTGATGCTGTTCGAGAAAAAATTGCAATTCAAGAAGCAAAAGTTCTTGGAATTAAAGTTGTTGCTCCACTTGATACAAACTGTGATCCAGATATGATTGATTATCCAATTCCAGGTAACGATGATGCAATTCGATCTATCAATCTTTTCTGTAAAGAGATGACTGAGGCGATTTTAGAAGGCAAAGTTGAAGCAAAAGATGGCGAAACTTCAAATGACACAGTTATCGAAGCTGTTGATAGCGATTTAATGGCTCAATTAAATGCTCCAGATATTACAGATAATTTACCTTTAGTTGCTGATGAAGACGAAGAAGACGAGGATAAATAACTATGGCAAACATAACCGCCCAAATGGTAAAAGAACTACGAGAAGCAACAGATGCACCAATGATGGATTGCAAAAAGGCTCTTGTAGAAACTAATGGCGATTTTGAAAAAGCAGTTGAATTTTTAAGAAAAAGTGGTATGCTGAAAGCTGCAAAAAAAGGTGATCGAATTGCTAGTGAAGGTCTTGTTGAAATCGCAATAGCTTCAGATTTTAAATCTGGAACAGTTGCTGAAATTAACAGTGAAACTGACTTTGTTGCTAAAAATGAGGGTTTTCAAGCTCTTGTAAAAGAGGCAACTTCATATTTTCATTCATCTAGTTTTGTCTCTATTGCTGAAGCTCACACTGGTTCTTATGGTAGTTCTACTTTTGGTGAATATTTTACAAGTGCAACATCTAAAATTGGTGAAAAAATCGTTTCTCGAAGATTTGCTAAATTAACTGGTGATGTTGTAAATGGCTATGCTCATTCAAATGGTCGAGTTGCTGTTATCGTTGCAATCGAAACAAATGTTCCTAATTCACTTAAAGATTTTGCAAAAGATATCGCAATGCATGCTGCGGCAATGAAACCAAAATATTTAAATAGTTCTGAAATTCCTGATGAAGTAACAGCGAAAGAGCGAGAAATTGCTATTGAGTTGCTTAAAAAAGAGGGAAAACCAGAAGCAATGATGGAAAAAATATTACCTGGCAAAATTAAAAAATTCGTTGAAGATAATACTTTAGTTGGTCAAAAATTTGTTAAAAACGATAAATTATCAGTTGAACAAGCTTTAAATGATGCTGCAAAATCTGCTGGTGGAAAAGCTAAATTAGTTGGTTATGTTCGATATGAACTTGGCGAAGGTATCGAGAAAAAATCTGGCTTATCTTTTGCTGAAGAGGTTGCAGCAGCAACAAAATAATATAAATTATTTTTAATTTTTTATTAATTTGTTAAAAGCTGAAAATATATCTCACTCTTTCGGCTATCCTCTCTTTGAGGGGCTAAATCTTGAAATTGCATCTCGTGAAAAAGTTGCAATTATCGGGGTTAGCGGTAGCGGAAAATCTACACTTCTACATATATTAGCTGGGACAATTCTTCCAAATAGCGGAACTGTCTCACACTTCGGAATTCAATATCAAAAACGAACCTCATCAGAAAAAGAGAAGTTCCGTCGTGAAGATATTGGCATTATTTTCCAATCTCACTATCTTTTTAAAGGTTTTTCTGCTCTTGAGAATTTAGAAGTTGCTTCGATTCTTTCAGGTCAAAATATCGATTATAATTTAATTCGCGAATTTGGTTTAGAAAATTTAATAAATCAGAAAGTTACTGAATTATCGGGCGGACAACAACAACGAGTTTCAATTGCTAGAATTTTGACTAAAAAACCAAAGATAATTTTTGCCGATGAACCAACAGGAAATTTAGATCGAGAAACTGCAAATTCAGTTATAAAAACTATTTTTAAATATATTGATAATAATAGTGGAATTGCTGTAATTGTTACTCATGATGAATCACTTGCAAATCGTTGCGATAAAATTTATAAATTAAAAGATGGAATCTTCGAAAAAATAAAATAAAATTTGATGAGGTCTTTTAAAATCAACCTCATCAATTATATTTGTAAGTAATTTAATTTTTGCATATTTTGATACCAAATAGGTGGAGTTCCATTTTGAAATCTAAACATATATGCCCAATCGCTATCAATTTCATCATTTGCCCAATATTCGCCATTCCAACTGTTAGCTTTAAAAGTTGATTGAAGAGAGCTTAAATCTGAAATATTAGGTAATTTCAACTTTTTACTTTCACAAAGAGCTTTTGCTTCATTCCATCGTAGTTGAGAAGTATGTTTATATGAAGAATTATCTTTATATTTAGATAATATTATCTCTTTAATTGAAATCATCGAAGGGTTCAAAGGCTTACTAATATTTCTTGCAAAATTAAAACTATAAGATATATTAGTTTCACCATCGATAAAAACAGTTGAATTTAACTCTCGATTTATTTGATTCATAAAAATATTGACTTCAGGAACTATTTTTAAATTTAAACCATCGATTATTCCAGCAAAAGATATATTTGTATCTATGTTTTCAGAATAACAGCCATTTTTAAAATTTTTAGTTTTATTGCCATCAATATTTTGAGCCTCATATCTTACAGATAGTTTTCCAGCCATTTTTGATAAATCATTTGAATAATATGTGTAATTTTTATTTTGAGGTTGCAAATTAGAAGATATTGCAATTTTCGAAAGATTAAAGTCTATATATGCTTCAGCAGGTGTAATTAATCTTGAATTTATAGTTGTATCTTTTAAATCTATTTTTGCAAATTCATTTCCAATTCTTTCAGAAATTGAAAATTTGAGTCGTCCAATTTCTGGATATTTTGGAGAAATTGTGAAAGAACCATTTGAAAAAGCAATTGACGAATTTATTCCACTTAATTTTTCTGTAATACAGCCATTTTTAATATCACTGTAATTAAAATCAATTGATGAGGTCGTGAAATTTGATTCGTTATAGTCGGTTATTACAGCATTCGAAAAATTTAAAGCTTGAGCTGAAATTGAAATATTATTTCCAGCAATAGCAGATGATGGAATTGTTAAATTAAATTTATTTGGACGAATTGAGAAATTATCATCAGAATAAACGGTATTTTTAGTTCCATTTGACTCTGTTGATTCAATTTTAATTTTACAATTTTTAGAAATTTTAGAAATTTTTGATATGTTTAAAGTTTTAGATGAAATATTTTTATCCTTAAATTCTATGACTCCAATATTATAAAGTTGAATATTAGTAATACTATCGATTAATTCAGTTGTAATATTTCCGTCATAATTTTTAGATGATCCATTCTTTTCAAAAGCTAAAAACTCAAGCTCAAAAGGTTTTCCTGCTATTTTAGTAGTAATATTAAAGTCAGTTTTACCTTTTTCGCGAACTTTAAAATTATATTTGACAGGAATTAAAATAACTCCGCTATTTTGACAAGATTTATCAATCGGCATTGTATCACCAACAAGAGCTAAATTAAAAGTCTCATTTGAATCTTTTAGAGTTAAAAGTGTCATTTTATTCATATCCCAAATAGCACTTTTACCAGTTGTTTGAAGCTCTAAATATTTAAATTCACCTGTAAAACCTTTACAAAAAGTTCCACTTGAACCAGTTTCAAGACCTTTATTTATCCAATCTTTTTTTTGCAAAATTTGAATTAATTTGCCATTGAAATATATTTCAGAAACTCCCCAAAGACTTTTAAATCGTAAAACTAGATTATTAAGAACACCATCAAAAATATCATTAGCTGAAACATCTAATTTTGCAGAAATATTATTAATAGAGAGATGAACCTCATCGCTAACTTTAAATATTTTGAAATTAGTTCCCCATTCAACAAGATCACCATCACCACTAAAGAGCATCGTTAAATTAAAATCACCTATTTTGACAAGTTGATAACTTAAAGTATTTGGAATACAATAGATATTTTTGCCATTTTGTTTTTGCATATTTTGAGTCCAAATAGTTGGAGTCCCATTTTGAAATTTGAACATATAAGCTTCATAGCTATTTATCTCATCGTTTGTCCAATATTCTTGATTAAACCAACCATTTGAACTAAAAATAGATTGATATGAACCTATTTCGCTTCGAGTTGGTAATTTCATTCCACGGCTTTCACAAATTATTTTTGCATCACTCCAATTTTTTTGATTTGAATCTTTATAATAAAGTGGATATGTTTTATTATAAAGTTTTCCAATTGCAAAAGAGTTCATATCCCATTCTGTTTTATTTGTATTTGACGAGGTAAAAATAGAAATATATTGATAATTACCACTCATTGAAGATATTTTGCCAATAGGAATAAGTGGAGTTGAAGTTATTATTGTTTCATTTTATCAACGATAAGATTTGTCGTTGTTTTATTTGTTGCTACATAACCATCGCCATCAAAATCGGCTTCACGATCTAATTTTCCACGACTACGAACAAGAACATCTTTATAATAAAATTCATAGACAGCTTTAGCACCACCAGCAGCTGTAAAACGACTTCCAAGTCCAGAAAAACCTACTGTTATATCTGTTAAAGGTTTTGCAAATTTCATAACTATTTTTTCAGCATAACCTTTAGCGGGTAAATTACTATCCATAATCCAATCAATTTGACCATCATCACCACTTTTTCCATTAACACCCAAACCAGTTGAAACATGATCTGCTAATTGAGTTTTTGTAGTTGTTGTAACAAAATAAGTTGAAGCAATAGTTTGATTTGCTCCATCATATGCAGTTATATTTACATCGCTATTTGTCCATTTTGCTAATGTTGTTGTTAAGCTTGAAGATGTTTCAGGATTTGTTGAAACCGCTCCAAGTTGAAGATTCTGAACAGTTTCAACTTTTGGACTATTTTTAAGAGTAAAAGTTACTTTTTTAGTTTTAGATAAATCTTGAACAGAAGTTTTAAATTTCATTGTTTTGAAAAAAGATTCCCAATTTGATGAGGTTAAACCGCCAACTTTAGTAAAAATAATTTGACCATTTGAGACAAAATCTTGAACAGTTAAACCAAGAGAAGTTACAAGTGTAGAGTTATATTCGATATAAGAAGTATCACCAGGAGAACTATCAGCATTTGTAATTTCGATAGAACCGATATCATGTTTAACTGATGAACATGCCATGGAAAAATTTTTATCGATTATTTCTGAAGTTCCTGCATCAACTCGAATAAGAGTATCAACATCAGTTATAGTAATTTGCTCTTGAACAGGAGCTGGTTTATAGCAATAACCGCCTTTATAATTCTCTTTTGATTGACCATAATCAATATATTCTTGATTAGACATTCGATAAACATAGCCTTCAGAAGTCCAATATTCGCCTGAATCATTTGTTTTTGCTTGAACTTCTCGAATTTCAGGAACTGTTGCAAGAGTCATTCCTAAATCAGAGCAGGCCTCTTTTGCTTGAGCATATTTATATTCAAAACTCCAAGGCAATTTTTGATAGCCACCAATAACTCCAAAAAGTTGAGTTACAGATATAATATAAATAAATAAACTAGAAATATATTTGTATTTCATATATTCATCCTATTTTTATAATTTCAATAAATTATAACATCTTGAAGAATATTGAAAAAAGAACCTCATCTTTAAAAGGTGTTGGCGGAATGATTACAACTTTGGTAAATTTGTAGCATATTTGAGTTATTTACCTTGACATTAATTTTTATCGGTGATATAGTTTTATTAATCCAAATATAGGTTCTCCTATAAGAAAAACTAAATCTAAGGATAAATAAAAATGAAATTTCTTAATAACGACTGGTGTAAAGCATACACAGATGCTTGGAAAGCTAATGCTGATCTAAAAAGCGGTTTAAAAAAATTTACTGGTAACTTTGTTTATCGAGTTAGCGATAGAACTGATATAGCTCCTCTTCAAGTTAATATCAAAGATGGCGAAGTTCTTTATTATGGTCCTGAAAATGGCAATGAAATCGAATTTGATATGTGGGCAACTTATGAGGGCTGGAAAAAAGTTATTCAAGGCGAAATTGGTGTTAAAAAAGCAATGATGACTTCAGGTTATGGTTTCAAAGGTTCAAAAATTAAAGCTGCTATGTATATGGGTTCTTTCGAAAAAAGTATTAAAATGATGAGCGATATTCAAACAGAATTCTAATTATTAACTTATACTATTACTCTTAAAATATAACCGTGAAGTAGTCTTTACTACTTCACAAACTTTCTAATTACAAATTTATAAATATGCTTACAATTGAACAAGATTTTTATTCAGAAATAGAAATCAAAAAATCAAAATTTATCTCATATATTTTTCCAAATAAAAATAATCAAAATTTTGATATTTATTTAAATAAATTAAAAACAGAACATTACAAAGCAAAACATTTTGTTACTGCTTTCAGATATAAAAATAGTTACAAACAAATTATAGAAGGGAGTTCTGATAATGGCGAACCTCGAGGAACTTCTGGCAAACCTACTTTAAATGTTTTAATTGGGAATAATTTAATAGATATCGGAGTTATAACTGTTCGTTATTTTGGTGGAACAAAACTTGGCACTGGCGGACTTGTTAGTGCATATTCTGATGCGATACATTCAACTATTAAAATATCACATTTAATACAAACTCGAGATTTAATAGAATCAGAATTATTTATAAATTATAAAAATATAACTAGATTTAAAGCTTTAATAAATAAATTTAATTGTTTTATTTTAAATGAAAATTTTAATGAAACTGGAGCTTTTTTTAAAATAAGTTGTGAAGAGCAAAATATCTTTCAACTAAAAAATTATTAGACTTACTTACATTTCCGAAATTCTTAATTCAATTTAAAGATTTTTTATAAAATTATAGATAGCTTCTTATATCAGTTGATTATGATAGAATACGAGATATTTTTCAGGAGAAGCACAAACTCTAATTTTTTCAACATAAATTATAAAAATCGGGAGGCATGTGCAAATTAAGGATAAGATGAATTTTCAAGACTTTACACTTCGGGCAGAGATTCTACAAGCTATTGACAGAGCAGGATTTGTAGAACCTAGTCCAGTACAACAAGAGGCAATACCAGCTATTCTCGAGGGTCGAGATGTTGTGGCACAAGCCCACACAGGCACAGGCAAAACAGCTGCATTTGGATTACCAATATTAAATAAATTAAAAATTAACGGTGAAATTGAAGCCGTCGTCATTGTTCCAACAAGAGAACTTGCTATTCAAGTAAGTGACGAAATTTTTAAATTTGGTAGAGATTTAGGCATTAAAACTGCTACTATTTATGGTGGTTCTTCATATAAAAGACAGTTAGATCACATCGAACATGCTTCTATTATTGTTGCAACACCAGGACGACTTTTAGACCTTCTTCAAGGTAATAAAGTTGGGGCAATTCAAATAAATCCATCTTTTATCGTTCTTGACGAAGCCGATGAAATGTTAGATATGGGATTTTTACAAGATATTAAAGAAATTCTTTCTTATTTACCTTCAACAGAAAAACAAATTTTGTTATTTTCTGCAACTATGCCTCCAGAAATTAGAGATTTAGCTGATAGATTCTTAAAAAATCCTAAACGAATTTCTATAACAAAAGATAAAATGACAAATGACAATATAGTTCAATCTTACTATGTTGTTGAAGATTATGAACGAGATGATGCTTTAATTAGATTAATCGATTTTAAATCACCTCTTAAATCTATTGTATTTTGTCGAACTAAAAAAGAGGTTGATAGATTAACAACTATTTTAACTTCTCAAGGATTTGGTGCAAAAGGTCTTCACGGTGATATCGAACAACGAGATCGTGAAATGATCATTAAAGATTTCAAATCTGGTCGAGCTGAAATTTTAATCGCAACTGATGTAGCTTCTCGAGGCTTAGATGTTAGCGATGTTTCACATGTATTTAATTATCATATTCCTTTTGACACAGAAAGTTATGTTCATAGAATTGGACGAACTGGACGAGCTGGTCGAGATGGTATGGCTATTTCTATAATTACACCTTCTGAATTAAGAAGTCTTCAAAGAATCGAAAAAGCAACTGGTTCTAAAATCGTAACTAAAGTTGTCCCTAATATCAATAAAGTTAAAGAAGTTAAAATGCAAAAATTCGCTGAAAAACTAGCAAATCAAGAACCAACAGAAGATGGAAACACTCTTTTAGCTATTGTATTAAAAGATTTTGATGAACAAACTGTTATCAAAAAATTAGCTTCTATTATCGCAGAAGATTATCAAATTCATGGTTCAGATGTTATCGGTAAAGATATGAACGATATCACAAGACTTATGAAATATGGTAGTGGTCGAGGCGGAGATCGTGGTGATCGTGGTGGTCGAAGTTTCGGTAGTCGAAGTGGTGGCGGTGATCGTGGTGATCGTGGTGGTCGAAGTTTCGGTAGTCGAAGTGGTGGCGGTGATCGTGGTTTCGGTAATCGAAGCGGTGGCGGTGATCGTGGTTTTGGCAATCGTGAAGGTCAAAGTGAAAATCGTGGTGAAAGAGATTTCCAACGAGACGGTAATCGTGAAGAACGAAAACCTCGAGAATTCCGAGAACCTAGAGGCGAATTCAGACCAAGAACTGATAGACCTGCACGACCTGAACGAACAGAAAGATCAGAGAAATTTGAACGATCTGAAAAATTCGGTGAGAGACGAGAACGACGAGATCGTGACAGAAACAAAGATTAATTTTATAAAAATATAATTTAAGGTTCATTATGAAAGTTTTACTTTTAAAAGATGTTGCAGGAACAGGAAAAGCTGGAGATATCAAAGATGTTAAAGATGGATTCGGTAGAAACTTTTTAGTTGGAAAAGGTTTAGCAAAAATTGCAACTGATGATGTAATTGCTGAATTTAAAAAAGCTGAAATTGATAAAAAACGAGCTGAAGAACTTGAAATTGAAAATGCGAAACTATTAGCCTCAAAACTTTCTAAAATTAGAATTTTGTTACGGAAAAAAGCTGGTGAAAACGGCTCTCTTTTCGGAGCTGTAACAAAAGATGAAATAGTTGAAGCTTATAAAACTCAATTTAACATTGAACTTGATAAAAAACATATAGAAGTATCACACGGTTTGAAACATACTGGAGTTTATAGTTTAGATATAAAATTGGGTCACTCGATTCATTCATCTTTACATATTGAAATAGGAGCCTTATAAAGTGTTTCATGCTACCACGATTCTAGCCTATCGGACTGATAAAGAATCTGTTATTGGCGGTGATGGTCAAGTTACTTTTGGCAATACTGTTCTTAAAAATAATGCGAATAAAATTCGAACTTTTAATAATGGTAAAGTATTGGCTGGTTTTGCTGGTAGCACAGCCGATGCTTTTAATCTTTTTGATATGTTCGAAGGATTTTTATCTCAAAGAAAAGGTGATCTTGTTAAAGCAGTCATAGATTTTTCTAAAGCTTGGCGAAAAGATAAAGTTTTACGACGACTTGAAGCAATGATGATAGTTTTGACTCTTGATAATATATATATATTAACAGGAAATGGTGATGTTGTAGAACCAGAAGATGGTGCTATCGCTTCTATTGGAAGTGGTGGAAATTTTGCTATTGCTTCAGCACGAGCCCTTGCAAAACATTCAAATTTATCACCTGAAGAAATCGTTCGAGAGTCTCTTAAAATAGCTGGTGAAATATGTATTTATACAAATCAAAATATCAGGATATTAAAAATCGAAAAAACAGAAATTTAATTATAATGAAACTAGTTACTCTATTATCTTCTACATTTATTTTCTTATCTAGTTGTTCTTCTGTTTATGCTGAAAATCAAAATAATATATTAAAAAGTGATATTAAAGAGCAAAATAATATAAGTATTGATGATCTAGAATCTGAGAATTTAATGCTTCTTGTTATTGCTGATTCTGAAGTTAAAAATTTGCCTATTGATAAAGCAGACCTTTTTTTAAAATTATATAATTATAATAAGAGTCGTGAAGGTTATGCGGTGCAATATTTAAATGCACTAAATAATAATGGTCTATTTGAAAATGTAATCAGTGAAGCTGAAAAATTAAACTTAAAAAATGATGAAATTATTCGTGAAATTGCAAAAGCCTATTTGGGTTTAGAAAATTTTGGAATGGCAATAGATACAATTTCTAAAATTATTAATAAAAATAGTCTTGATTATGCTTTTTTAGCTGATATTGGTCTAAAATTACGAGATATTGATATGGCTCTTATTAACTTAAAAGAAGCTTATAACAAAAGTGGTTCAAAGCAATTTGCCATGGCTCTCGCAAGATTAGAACATATTTATTTAAAAATGAGTGATGAAGCTATAAATCTTCTTGAAAATCATAATAAAAATTATAGTTTTGATTTTGATATTACAAGATATTTAGCTGAGATTTATCGCGATAGTTTTAAATATAATGAAAGTTTGAAACTTTATCAGAAGTTATATAGTGAATCTGAAGATCAAAATATAGCTAATGAAATTATAGATTTAATGACTATTTTATCTCTAAAAGATGATTTAATAAAGTTTCTAAAAGATACTAATTCAAATAATTTATTATTATTAAGTTTATATTTTAATAAATATCTATTTGAAGATGGTTATAAATTATCAGAAAAATTATATTCTGAAACTGGAGAATTGGAATATCTTGCTCAAAATGCAATGTTTGAATATGAACTCTATCAAAAATTAAATAAAAAAGATCAAACCAGTTTATTAAATATAATTAAAAAATTAGAGACAGTTGTTGTAAAATTAAATGATCCTACTTTTTTAAATTATGTTGGATATTTAATGGTTGATCATAATATTCGTATAAAAGATGGAGTAAAATATATTCGCGAAGCTTTAAAACTTGAACCTGATTCACCATATATTACAGATTCTCTTGCTTGGGGTGAATATAAACTAGGTAATTGTAAAGAGGCAAAAAAACATATTGAAACAGTAGTTAAAAATATTGGAACAAGCGAACCAGAAATAAAAGAACATTTTGAAAAAATAAATAGTTGTAAGTAAAAAAGGTCATTTTAATAATTATGTTTATAGATAAAGTTAAATTAAAACTATCTTCAGGTAAAGGCGGAGATGGTATTGTGAGTTGGCGAAGAGAAAAATTTGTTCCTCTTGGCGGTCCTGATGGCGGACACGGTGGAAAAGGTGGAGACATCTTTTTTAGAGTTGATAATAATAGCCATACTTTGGGAGCATTTCGAAATATTAAGCATTTAAAAGCTGAAGATGGCGAAAAAGGGAAAATTCAAAAAGCTTATGGTAAATATGGCGAAGGTCTATATGTTACCGTTCCTCCTGGAACTGTTATAAAAGATGCTGAAACAGGTGAAACACTTATTGATTTAATCAATGATGGTGATGAGGTAATGTTTTTAAAAGGTGGTCGAGGCGGTCTTGGAAATTCTGCTTTTAAATCTTCTTGGAATCAACAACCAACAAAAGCTTTACCAGGTCAACCCGGTTTAACAAAAGAGGTATTTTTAGAATTAAAACTAATTTCTGATATTGCTCTTGTAGGTTTTCCAAATGTTGGCAAATCAACTTTGATTGCTACGATTTCAAATGCACGACCTGAAATTGCAAATTATGAATTTACAACTTTAACTCCAAAATTAGGCACTGTAAATATCGATTACAGACGAAGTTTTGTTATTGCTGATATTCCTGGAATTATAGAAGGTGCAAGTGATGGAAAAGGTCTCGGTTTAGAATTTTTAAGTCATATCGAAAGAAGTAAAATTTTATTATTTATGCTTGATGTTTCAAATTATCGTGATTTAGAGACTCAATATAAAGCTTTAAGAATAGAACTTAAATTATATTCTGAAAAATTATATGAAAGAGATTTTGGTATTGCTTTAACTAAAATTGATACTTTAATTGAAGAAGATTTAAATATTAAAATTTCTGAATTTTCAAAAGTAGTAGAAAATTTTGAGAAAAAACCTCTTTTTATCTTGCCAATTTCAGCCGTCTCTCATTCAAATCTTGAACAGTTAAAATTTTTACTGTTTGAAAATTTAGAAATTAATTGACAAAATTAATTTTTTTTAATTTTCTATTTGTGATTAATTTATCTCAAATAGAGAATTAAAATTTATTTAGGAAATAAAAATGAATCCATATTTAATTAAAGCTCCAATAAAAATTAATTTTTCAGAAATTAATAACGAAAATTATAAAATTCTTGAACATGAATTTTATTCTTTAAGTGAAGCTGAAGCTGATCCAATAGCTCATTGGATTAAATTAAAAAAAGCAAGTGGAGAAATAGATGATAATTTAAAAATAGTTGTTGATATGTTAGTTGAATTAAATAGAAAAATAGATAGACTCGAAAATATTATTAAAAAAGATAATATTATAAAGTTTGTTTTATTAGATTTCACTGGAGATATAGAATCGATAGGTTTTGAATATTTTAAATTATCTAAAGATTTATCTCAAGATAAAAAATATTATGGCAGAATTAATTTAAATATATATCCACCAAGAGAAATACCTATGTTTTTTAAAGTAAATGATAATTTATGCAAAATTGAAAAAATGCATGAACGAGATGAGCGAGATTGGGCTTCATATTTAAGAGCTAAAGAGCGAGTTATTATTAGGGAAGGACGAAAATAAATAGATGTTTTCAGAAGTTTTAATAGTTATTTTAGGAGTTATTCTAATTCTATTAATAATTTATATTTATATAAAAGAGACTGAATTTAATAGAAAATTTAAAATCCTAGCCTCAAAAATTGATCTTGTTAATCGTCAAATTTTCACAATGAACAAAAATTTTAGCAAAGAATTAGAATTGCAAAAACAGGTTATTGGTACAGAAATTGAGACTTTTTTTAATAATAATAATGTTAAACAAAATGAGGAGATTTCAAAAATTACACATCTTGAGGAACATTTTGAGGAACATTTTGAAAATTTAAAACGAGATTTAGAGGAATTAAAAACTTTAAATAGCAGAGTTTTAACTCTTGAAACAGGCTTAAAAAATGCTGTTTTAAATCGCAATAGTTCAGTTGATAAAAGTCAACAAATTATATCTTTATACAAAACAGGAAAATCAATCGAAGATATTTCTCGAGAATTACATATTTCAAGAACAGAAGTTGATTTTGCTCTTAAATTAGCCAAATTAGTATAATTATTCTTTAATTATTTATAAAGTTCTGAACACATGTTTCGGAACTACAAATCTCTCTTTTTACTCCTTGTTTCTAAACTTATCTTGTAATTATTTAAGTTTTAATTAATAATAATATATCATATTAATATCGATAAAACGGAGGTTGGAATGATATTTTTAATAAAAAATAAATTCAACTTTAATTGAAGTTATTCACTTATTAAATAACTTCAATTTATACAATATGTTTAAATATTTTTATCTTTTTTATATAACATTACCGCAATTTCATCGAGGTTTTTTTCTTCGAGTTTTTTTAATTCTTCACGACGAACTTCCAAAACCTGATTTTCAAGATATTTGAATTTCTCAATTTCACGATTTACTTCAACCATTTTTTGACGAATATTATTTATTTTATCTGTTAAACTTAATTTATTTAATTTTAAATCTTCTATATATCTTTTCATATTATGCATTGTAATATTATACTGTTGAAATACTGAAAAATTACCAGAAATAGGATATTCAATTTTTAATATTTCTTCTTCTTTTTCTATAATTAAAAGATTAATATTTTCTATTTTTGCTCGAATCAATGCAACTTCTCTTTCAAGAGTTTGAAGTTTATTTTTTGATATTTTTAATAAATCAGTAAATTGAGTTTTCATAATTTTATTTTAATTCGCCCCAACTTTTGCCAGTTTTTAAACCAACAGTTAAAGGAACTTTTAAAGTTAGAACTTGATTCATAATTTTGCTAAAAATATTTTTCACCTTTTCTAATTGTGAATCTTTAACTTCAAAAATCAACTCATCATGAATCTGTAATAATAAATTTGCCTCAATATTATAAGTTGATAAATAGTTATCAATATTAACCATTGCCAATTTTATTAAATCAGCTGAAGAACCTTGAAAAATTGTATTAAAAGCTTCTCGATCAAAAGATGCCTGTTCGCCATCATGTTTTGGTTTGACAAAATATCTACGACGACCAAATATAGTTTCAACATAATTTTGCAATTCTAATTTATGCGACATTAATTCCCGATAATTTTTGACTCCCACAAATTCTTGAAAATATTCGTTAATGATTTTTTTTGCAACCTCATCAGTTACAAATATAGTTTCAGCCAATTTTCTAGCACCCATTCCATAAATAAGACCAAAATTTACAGTTTTAGCAACAGCTCTATCAATTTTTAATTTTTCAGCAACAACTGAATGAATATCAAGATTATTTTTAAATGCATTAATTAAAATCTCATCTTCTGAATAGTGTGCTAAAAATCGTAACTCTATTTGTGAATAATCAAATGAAATTAATGTAAATCCCTCTTTTGCTATAAATATATTTCTAATTCCAGAATTTACAGGAATATTTTGCAAATTTGGATCTTGTGAACTAAAACGACCAGTAATAGTGCCAGTTTGATTAAATTGAGATGAAATACGATTATATTTAGATTCATTTCCAAATTTAATCATCGGAGTTATATAAGTAGATACTAGTTTATGTAGTTCTCTATATTTTAATATTTCTGGCACAACCTTATGTTTATCTTTTATTTTATTTAAATTTTCTTCATCTGTTGATCTACTTTTGTTATCAATTTTTAGTTTGTCATACAAAATTTCAGCAACTTGTTTAGGCGAATTTAAATTAAAATCAGCTCCTACCATTACACATATATTTTCAGCAATATTTTTAATATTAAGTAAATACTCTTTTTCAAGAATAGCTAAATATTTTAAATCAACTGCAATTCCAGTTTTTTCCATTTTAAAAATTATTTCAGAAATTTTCATTTCGAGATTTTGCTCTAAATATAACATTTTTTTATCAAGATTTTCATTAAAATATTTATATAACTTGAGAGTTGCTATAACATCTTCAACGGCATATCTTGAAGCTACTTCAATTTCTGTATCAGAAAAATTAGAACCTGTTGGAACTAAATCTTTATATTTAATTTTTTTATGCTTTAAATAAGTGTAACTTAAATTATCTAATGACAAACTATCTTCAGAATCATTTAACCAAGCCAAAATCATCGTATCACTAATAAATTTTAGTTCAACATCAAAATTTGAAAAAACTATATGTTTATCAAATTTACTATTATGTCCAATAAGTTTAAATTCATTAAACATATTTATCATATTTTTTATATCTGATTTTGATATTTGTGGCTCAGCTCCTAAATATTGATGATAAATTGGAACATAATAACCACGAGGAAGATTATTGTTTTCATTAAGTCGAGCAAATGAAAAACCGACAATTTTACTATTAAATTCTGTATCGATTGTTTCAGTGTCAAAAGCAACTATTTCATCAGCCAAAAAGCTATTTAAAATAAATTTTAAAGTTTGAATATCGCGAATAATTTTCGCCTCGAATTTAAAATTTGGATCATTAACTTTTAAATTTTCAACAGCTTCTAATTTTATGAGTTTATTTTTTACTAAATAATCAATAGCAGAATATATTTCATATTCAAGAAGTTCAGGCACAATTTTAAGAAATGGTTCAGAACCTGTTTTACCAAGTTTAGGCATTTCAATATTTAAATCTTGTTTAATTGTAACAAGGTATTTTGATAACATTGCACTTTCGCGACCATTCTCAAGTTTTGTTGCTAAAGCTCTTTTGCTAATTTTATTTAAATTATTATATATTTCATCTAAATTTTTAAACTGTGTTAATAGCTCTTTTGCTCCAACTTTACCAATTCCTTCAACACCTTTAATATTATCAGAACCATCGCCAACAATTGCTAAAAAATCGATAAATTGTTCTGGACGAACTCCAAACTCTTTTACAACTTCATCCGTAGTTATATATTTTATTGGAAACTCATAATCACGACATAAATATATATCTTCACTCATTAGCTGAATAAAATCTTTATCAGGCGAAATAATATAAACACTGTAACCATCAGTAACATATTTTTTAGAAAGTGTTCCAATAACATCATCAGCTTCATATTCTCTAATTTTTGGAGTTGGAAAACCCATTTTCTGAATAAAATCGATTAAAACTGGAATTTGAAGTTTAAAATTATCTTCAGATTCTTCACGATTTAATTTATAAATTTTAGAGATTTTTTTGCGAAAATTATCTTCACCTTCAAGAGCAAAAACTACTCGAGAAAGATCTATTTTTTTCTTTTTGAGAGCTATTAGAAATTTTACAAAACCAGTTATTAAATTTGTTGGAAAATCTTGTCGATTCAATAAAGGATCTTTTAAGCCATTATATATTTTAAAAAATATGGCAAAACTATCTATTAAATATACTTTTTCAAACATTTTTATAGCCTATTTAAGATGGTCAAGAAGACCATTAATAAATCGAGAAGCTTCATCAATGCCAAAATCTCTAATTAGTTCAATTGCTTCATTAATAGCAATAGCTTTATCAACTTTTGTAAAAAGTATCTCATAAATTGCTAATCTTAAAACTGCTTTTTCGATAATTCCAATTTCATTAATTTTGATATCTTTTAAATTAGATTCAATAATCGAATCAAGAGTTTCAATATTATTTAAAATTCCATCGAAAACCTCATCAACAAAAACTTTTTGTCTATTTCTAATTTTTTGCTCTTCTAATAAATCTTCTTTTAGACTCATTAAATCATCGCTACCTAAATCTCGAGCATATAGTAAGGATACAATTGTATTTCTAGCTGTATGAATAGTTGCCAATTTATTTTTACCTATTCCAATTCACTATAAAGATTTAACATTTCGATTAGTCCAACCATTGCTTCAAAACCTTTGTTTCCAGCTTTGCTACCTGCTCGTTCGATTGCCTGTTCAAGATTATCAGTTGTCAAAAGACCGAAGCTAACAGGAATATCATATTTAAGCGAAATCGTTGCGATTCCTTTTGTTGCTTCAGCAGCGACATAATCGAAATGTGGTGTTGAACCGCGAATGACTGCTCCAACACAACAAACACCGCTATATTGTTCTTTTTTCAATACATGATTTAGTGCCATTGGCAATTCAAAAGCTCCCGGAACAAGAATAAGTTCTAAATTAGTTTTTTCACCGCCATGTCTTAAAAAGGCATCTTCTGCACCTTCGATAAGTCTATCAGTAATTATGTGATTGAATCTACTAGCAATAATTGCGATTTTTTTGCCACTCGGTGTTTTAAAACCACCCTCTATTTTTTTCATATTTGAAACTCCATTTTTAATTTGCAATTTATTAACAATTTTATCGAACTTGAAAAATTTTATCGATTGATGAGGTTTTCATGAAAAATATAATTATGGCAATTAGATAAAATTATATTTTTAAATAAATTACATAGAGGTATCTAAAACGAAAAATTATAGTAACGAAATTACAAATCGCTTAAAAGATGGCACAGAAAGGTCTCTTTATAAACCTTTAGGAAGTTTCTTAGAAAAATATATACAAGATTTATATAATAGAAATATTTTAATTGTTATTGAACAATCAAGCAAAAACTACGAAAAAGGTGTCGGTTTTCCTGATATTACTATTAAAGAAAATGGTTTCACCTTAGGCTACATCGAAATAAAACTTCCATCAGATAATATTGATGATAAAAAATTTAAACTCCAATTTGATCGCTACAAAGCAAGTTTAGAAAATATCATCTTTACGAATCTCAAAAATTGGCAACTCTGGCAATGGGATAAAGATGGCAATAGCAAAAAAGTAAAAGAAATTCTTTTTGACTACGAAAATCCAAAAGATGAAGATTTTAAAAAGCTCTTAAACGAATTTTTATATTTTGCAATTATTCAAGCCTCAACTCCTAAACAATTGGCAATAAATTTAGCAAAACGAACCAAATTTTTAGCTTCGACTTTGACAATCCATATTGAACATCAACAACTTAAAAATACAAAAGAAGCTTTTAAAAATACTCTCTTAAATGATATTGACGATGATAGTTTTGTTAATCTTATTTCTGAAACTTTTACATATTCGCTTTTTATCGCAACTTTAGAACATTTTAATAGTGGTAAAAATGATCTTTTAACTCTTACAACAGCTATTGATTATATTCCAACAACTATCCCTGTTTTGCATGATTTATACGATTTGGCTAAAAAATTAAGTTACCAACTAGATAATGTTAAAGCTTCGGTTGAACTTATTTTAAAAGAATTAAATAATTGTGCTATTGATAAAATTAGAGATAGTTTTTATAAAGAAAATAGTTCTCAAGAACCTATTTTATATTTTTATGAGACTTTCTTAACTGAATATGATAAAGAAACAAAGAAAAAACGGGGTGCTTTTTATACTCCAAAACCTATTGTAGATTTTATTATTAAAAGTGTAGATTTTGCTTTAATCGAAAATTTCTCTCTCAAAGATGGCTTTTTAAATAAAAGTGTTAAAGTTCTTGATCCTGCTACTGGCACAGGCACTTTTTTAGCTTCAATAATAGAACTCATTAAATATAAAATAGATAAAAAATATAAAATATTAGGTGTTGAAAAAGAGCAATTTATCAAAGAGGTCTCAAATCATATTTTGCATAATTTTTATGCTTTTGAATTTATGATTGCTCCTTATACAGTTGCTCATTTTAAACTTACACTTTTACTGAAAACTTTTGGCTTTGACTTTTCTAATAATTTTAATGATAACCTTTTGAACAATAATCGCTTAAAAATATATTTAGCTAATACTCTTGATGATCCTTCTAAAGAACCTAATTCTCTTTTTGGATTTGATCATATTTCACTTGAAGGCAAATTAGCCAAAAATGTCAAAAACCAAAAAGATATTATCGCGATAATCGGTAATCCTCCATATAGTGGAAGTTCTCAAAATCCAAGTCGTGATGAGAGTAAAAATCTTACTTGGATTGGTTCGCAAATTGAATCTTATAAATTTAATGGCACTAAAAAACTGGACGAAAAAAATCCAAAATGGCTTCAAGATGATTATGTCAAATTTATACGATTTGCTCAATTTCAAATAGATAGTGCTGGATTTGGAACTGTTGGCTATATCGTGCCTCATGGGTTTTTGGATAATCCAACTTTTAGATATATGCGAAAATCTTTAATGAATAGTTTCACTAAAATTTATATTTTGGATTTGCACGGCAATGACAACAAAAAAGAAAAAGATGAGCAAGGCAACAGAGATGAAAATATCTTTGATATAAAACAGGGTGTTTGTATTGCTATATTTATTAAAGAAAAAATATCTAAAACTTGTGAAGTTTATCATGGTGATTTATACGGCAAAAGAGAAGATAAATTTAACATTTTGCAAACCAAAACATTTAAAGAACTTTGTGCAAATAAGCTAAATCCAAATGGTGAAATGAGCTATTTTATACCAAGAAGTGAAGATAATGAATATGAAAAGTTTTGGAGTGTGAAGGATATTTTTAAAGTAAGTAGTGTCGGAGTTGTAACTGGTAATGATAAACTTTTTGTAAATCAAAATAAAAATGAACTTATTGCAAATCTAAAAAAAGAGAATATAGAAGTTGATGAAAAGCTTATACAAAAAATATCTTATCGCCCATTTGATAATCAATATATTTATTATGACAATAAGCTAATTGAAAGAGCTAGATTTAATACTATGAAACATTTACTAAGAGATAATATTGCCTTGATTGTTCCAAGACAGACAATTAATGAAGGACTTTTTAAACATTGCCTTATTGTAAAAAATATTGCCGATATAAACCTTTTACAATCAGCAAAAGGTCAAAATGTTTTTCCTCTCTATCTTTACGACGAAAGCACAACTTCACTTTTTGAAGATGAAAAAACTACAAACTTCACAGATGGGTTTAGAGAATTCAAAAATAAAAACTTAAGTAAATTTAGCGATGAGGTCATATTTTATTATATTTATGCTCTTTTGTATTCTCCAACTTATAGAGATAAATATAATGAGTTTTTAAAAACAGATTTTCCTCGCATCGACTTTAATTATGATATTGAGAAAATTTCAAAATTATGGTTTTGAACTTACACAACTGCATCTACTCACTCATGAAATTTTTGACGAACAAGAAAAATGGAATCTCAAAGTTGAAGGCAAAGATTATGCAATAAGTTTTGCCAAAAAAGCAGATATTTACAAAGATAACAAGATTTATTTAAATTCAAATACTTTTATAAGTGGAATTGATGAAGCAACTTTTAAATTTATGATAGGCGGTTATCAAGTTCTTGACAAATGGTTAAGCGATAGAAAAAACAAAACTTTAAATATTGACGAATTGCTCCACTATCTCAAAATAATCGTAAGCCTAAGAGAGACGATAAAAATAATGGGTGAAATTGATAAAATTACGAAGCTATTCTTAAAAATAGATGGCTAATATTTTAAATTAGGATACATATATGTTTTTATTTGAAAAATCAAATAATTTTAATTTAGCTAATTTGGTAACTTTTTTAAATATAAGTGCTGGAGCTTCAGCAATATATTTTATATCAAATAATCAATTTAGTTATGCTGTAATTTCTGCTTGGATTGGTGGTCTATTTGATATTATTGATGGAAAAGTAGCTCGTAAATTTAATTTATCTTCACCTTTTGGAATTCAACTTGACTCTTTTGCTGATTCACTTTCGTTTGTAATAGTTCCGCTGTTTTTAATTTATTTTGCTATTTTTAAAAATAGTGATCTAAATCCGCTAATTTATGGTTCAGTGTTTATTTTTTATTTAATATCTGGTTTAAGAAGATTGATAAATTTTAATCTTCGTTCAAATGCTGGTGAAGTATCAAAATTTTTCACTGGAGTTCCAACTCCACTTGGAGCGATTTTGCTTTGGTTTGCTTTTTTAGGTTTGGAATTTAATGTTTTAAATAATATTTATATTTTAATTTATATCTTATCTGTAGGTTATCTTTTAAATTCAAATTTAAAAATACCTCATCCATAACTATTTTTTCTGTTCCTTAAAATAATTATAATACAGGTTGAAATCGTGGAACAGCTTAAAAAACTGTTCCGAAATTAATTTATTTGCAAAGCAACTAAAAGCCTTCATAAGCTTCGATTTTGCTGAACATATTTAGATATTGAGTTGAATCTATTCTATCAACGGAATAAAACTTCCAAATAAGACAATAACCGAAATTAAATCTATAATTTAAATTTCGTCATATTCGGGTAAATCTCGTCATATTCGGGCTTGACCCGAATATCCATAAAAATACGATGAGGTTGCCGTCGTTTTCAAGACTTTGTAAAATTTCATTAAATAAAAAGAGGATAAATCTAAATGGCTGAAGATACAAAAAAAGAAAATCAAGAAGAAAACTTAGTGAAAAAAACTTGTCGGGAATTAGGAATTACTCAAAAAGAGTTGGCGGAAAAATTGGGAGTGAATAAAAATACAGTGTCTGATTGGGCGAATAGTCATACACAAATTTCAACTCTAGTTTCAACAACATTAAATTTATTAATTAAAGAAAAAGATTTTAATAATTTTAAAAAAATATTAGTGAATTGATTATAAAAAATATAAGCTAGTTTAAACTTGACTTAAGTATGTAAAAATAGTAATATTTTACTGTTAAGACGGATTTACTTTCACACCAACCCGTCTAATTTATATGCTCAGGAATACTCTATGAACAATTTTATTTTATCGGAAAATAGATATTTTTTCAAACTTAATGATAAAACATTAACCGTAAATATTTTTTTGTTAGAAGATGGCGAACCTTGGTTCATAGCAAAAGAAATTTCAGATATTTTAAAATATAGCGAAACAAATAAAATGCTTCGAAGACTTGACGACGACGAAAAAAAACGATCGCCCGAAATGGGAGTCCGATTTCAATTGAGTTCTTTGGAAATCAGGGATCAATTATAATTATAAATGAAAGTGGATTATATAATGCTATTTTTGGTTCACATTTAGCTGTAGCAAAAACATTTAAAAAATGGGTAACTCGTGAAGTTCTTCCATCAATTCGCAAAACAGGCATTTATTCAATTTCACAACAAACTCCAGAAACAGCTCATCAAACCGTTCAAATTCAAAATGAAACTTTTGACTTAAATTTTTATACTCAACAAAGTAGAGAAATGTTTCGAATTAGTTGAAATTATCAACTCAAAAAGTATTAAAAACTTATATTTTGCTAGATAATTTATATAAAAGTTTAAATATTAAATCACCTCTCGAACTTGCTCAAAATAGATCTTTCAAACTATTACTTTATTCCTACTGAATTAGGTAATTTTATAAATGCTTCACCAGTTGAAACCAATAAAATTCTCGAATTTAAAGGTTTTCAAATTAAACGAAAATGGAATTTGGGTTTTAACTGAAAAAGGTCGTGATTTTGGTATTGAAGTTCAAAAAGGCTCGTATTTTCAACTTAAATGGAAAATTAAATCTATAATTTAATTTCATGGAACAGCTTAAAAAACTGTTCCGTTTTCAATGTAATCGAATAGAATTTTTATTTTATCGAGATTCTGTAAAAAACTAAACTTATAATTATTGCTAAAATAGAAAAAACATACACTGAAATATAACCAAAAGCTGAAACAATTAAACCGCCAAAAATTGGGAAAAATAGTCCAATCGACGAAATATTTGAGTTCATTGCCAAATATATTTGTCGCTTTTCTTCAGGTGAAATCGCAATTATTAAATTTCCAAAAGATAATTTTGTTCCATCAATCGAAGCACCTAATATAAAAAAGATAATTATATAAATATAAATATTATGAAATATCAAAGCTAATATAAAAGATAAAATTGCTAAAAATGAAGCAATATATATTGTCAAATGGTCGCCATCGAGATGTTCTCGAGATACAAGCCATCCCCAAAAAATATTACTTAACATACTTCCTGCCATCTGCACAGATAATAAAATACCAATTATATGACCATCAAGTTTTATATAATTTTGTGCATCTAAAATTATAAATGGCAACCCGATGAGGTAACCATAAGAATATAAATATGAATATATTTGATATTTTAATCTTTTGTCTGTTTGAAAAATTTGCCAACTCTCTTTTAAAAAATTTATAAAATCTCCATGATTCATTTCGATTTTTTCTTTTGCTGGTTCTGGTATTGTTGAAAAAGCTATCAAACCTATTCCCATTAAAATAGCACTAAATATAAATAAAAATGCAAAACTTTCTGGAGGCTGAAAATTTGCTAGAAACCAACCTGCTGTTGTTCCTGAAATTATTGCTCCGAGTCCTGAAAAGAATTGGCGAAGTGCCATGCTTTTTCCCATAAATTTGCGAGTAAATATTTTTCCGATTATATCTTTAAAATAAATTGCTCCAAAACCAGATGAAAATGAAAATATAAATAATAATATAGCAATTCCCCAAAGAGTCCAAAAATCGCTTTTATTTCCGAGAAAATATATAACTAGACCGATGCCGAACCACGATAAAAATCGCACTAAAAAAACCCATCTCAAAGATGGCATCATATATTTATATGATCTTGAATAAAATGCTGCCACCATTTGAACGAAAATCGCTCCACCTTTTAACAGTGAAGCAAAAATACCAACCAGAATTGAACTTCCTGAAAAGTGATGAATAATTAATGGCAAAATTGTCGAAGGTTCAGCAACTGTCGTAGCAATTGACAAAAAAAATCCATGAACCGAATTTTTAATATTCGAAGATTTTTTATCTATCAAAATATATTTTTCTCATTATTTAATAACTAAATTAATAAGTTTTTTCTGAACAATTATTTCTTTAATAATCGTTTTGCCCTCAAGCCATTTTGCGACACTTTTTTTAGCAACTTGTAAAATTTCAACCTCATCGGCATCAGGCGAAACACTAATTTCAGTTCGATTTTTTCCGTTGATACTAACTCCAAGAGTAATTTGATCAAGTTGAAAAACCTCATCAGGAGCAGAAATTTCTCCAAGATTTGCCAAATTAAACATCTTTTTTGAAAGTTCCCAAGAAATATGTGGAACAATAGGTTCAAGAATATTTAATAAAACCCAATAACCTTCAGTCCAAATTTCGGAATTACTTTGCTCTTCTAAACCATTCATAGCTTCCATAACTCCAGCTATTAAAGTATTAAAAGTATAAGTTTTTGAGAAAACATCATTAGCTCTTTTATAAGCTTCATAAACTTTTCTTCGAGCAAATTTCTCATTTTTATTTAATTTTGAGTGGTCGATATTTGGCAATTCTAAAATTTTATTTATATTATTTTCAGAAAAAGCAAAATCACTTTTAAGTGCAAGTCGTCGAATAAATCGATAAGCACCTTCAACAGCACTATCATTCCATTCAAGCTCTTTTGTTGGTGGAGCAGCAAATAAAATAAATAATCTAGCAGTATCAGCACCATATTTTTCAATGATTTCATCAGGATCAACAACATTGCCTTTAGATTTACTCATTTTTGCACCATCTTTTAAAACCATTCCTTGAGTCAAAAGATGTTTAAACGGTTCATCGATATTCACTTTTTTTATATCTCTAAGAACTTTTGTAAAAAATCTAGAATATAATAAATGTAAAATTGCATGTTCGATTCCGCCAATATAATGATCAACAGGTAACCAATAATCTGTATTTCCGAAAGCGATATTTTTCACATCAGGTGATGTGTAATGTAAGTGATACCAAGATGATTCAACAAAAGTATCGAGTGTGTCGGTTTCGCGAATTGCATCGCCACCGCAAACAGGACATTTACAATGTTTCCAAGTTTGATGGTGATCAAGCGGATTTCCTTCACCAGTAATTTGAACATCGTCAGGCAATGAAACAGGCAAATTTTCAATTTTTTCAGGAACAGTTCCACAAGTTTTACAATGAATTAATGGAATCGGAGTTCCCCAATATCGCTGACGAGAAATTCCCCAATCTCGCAATTTGAAATTAATTACGGCTTCACCAATTTTTAGATTTTCAAATTCACGAATTACAGCTTCTCGACCATTATTCGAATCTAAACCTGAAAATTTATCTGAATTGACAATAAGTCCATCATCAGTAAAAGGTAAAACTGTTTCAATGTTACTATTTTTATTTTTAATGACTATTTTAACAGGTAAATTATATTTTTTAGAAAAATCAAAATCTCGTTCATCATGAGCTGGAACGGCCATAACAGCTCCAGAACCATAATCAACAAGAACAAAATTAGCTGTCCAAACAGCTATTTTTTCACCAGTTAAAGGGTGAATCGCATTTATATTTAACGGAACACCGCTTTTTTCTTGAGTTGCACGATCTCGTGGTGAAGTTTTTCGAATTGTAAGAATTTCGTTTCGAACCTCATCAGAAAGTGAATCAGCATTTAATAAATCATCGATAAGTTTATGTTCTGGAGCAACTGCAATATATGAAACTCCATATATAGTATCTGGTCTAGTTGTAAAAACTTCGATATTTTTTAGCGATAGCGATAGTGATGAGGTTTCAAGTTGAAAACTAAATTTTAAACCTCGACTTTTGCCAATCCAATTTTCTTGCATTAATTTAACTTGAGATGGCCATTGATCTAATTTATTTAAATCAGCTAAAAGCTCATCAGCATAATTCGTAATTTTTAAATAATACTGTTCCATCTCTTTTTGAGTAATTTCAGTATCACATCGCCAACAATGACCTTCGATAACTTGTTCGTTTGCCAAAATCGTTTGATCTTTTGGACACCAATTTAAATGAGATTTCTTTTTATATAAAAGTCCTCGATTCCATAATTCGATAATAAATTCTTGTTCAAATTTAGAATAATCTGGATCAGAAGTTGCAAATTCTCGTTCAACCGAAAAAGATAAACCGAGAGATCGCAATTCGTTTCGCATATAAGCTATATTTTCATAAGTCCATTTTTTCGGATGAACAGCATGTTTAATAGCTGCATTTTCTGCTGGCATACCAAAAGAGTCCCAACCAATTGGATGTAAAACATTATAACCCATTCTTCTATAATATCGAGCAAAAGTATCACCAATCGTATAATTTCGAACATGACCCATATGAATTCGACCAGATGGATAAGGAAACATACTTAAAACATATTTTTTAGGTTTTGTTATATCTTCGTTTGAATTTGGTTCGAAATATCTATTATCTAACCAATATTTTTGCCAAAAACTTTCAATTTCTTTAGCTTTGTAATCCACTATAACCTCTTTTTTTTTTGAAAATTATAGTTAATTTAAAAGTTTGATTTTAATAAGGTCAAATTTTCAGATTAGAATTTCGTAATTTTTTAAAATATTTATCTTAAAACTTTCAGGGAGTCTATTAAAATCTAAAATTTGAATTATTATAGGAATATTAGAATATTTGATTTTTTCTTTTAAATTATATAGTTCTTCAAGAGCGATTTTTTCACCATTTTTATCAATTGCTAAATCAAGATCACTTGTTTCGTGAGCTTTTCCATTAACTCTACTTCCAAAAACTAAAACTCGAAATTGACCAGAAAGACTATTTTTGACTAATTTGATAATTTCTATTTTATCTTTTTCTCTAAGAATCATGTTTTGAAATTTCCATAGCTAAATTTTTTGCATCGATAATAAATTGTTCAATTAAAACGAGAGTCTCATTTGCAAATTGTTCGCCATAATCGTGAGAAGTGCTATTGCGATTATTTCGATATTCAAACCATCTATCAACCTCATCGATAGTTATTAAATTATGAATACCAGCTTCACGAAAAATATCTTTAAAATATAGTTTTTCAACTGCTTTTGGAGAGTGAAAAAAGTTTTTTAAAGCCTTTTTTAATAATTTTCCGCTTAATTCTAAAACAATTTCAAACTCTTTTATAACTGCTGAACGATAAATATCAAATTCTATATCATTTTCAGAATATTGTTGTAAAAATTTAAAAGCTAAAGTTAAAGCATAAATCGATCTTTGAAGATAAGTTATATCTATTTTCATGGAGATTCCTTTAATTATTTTTAAAATTATAACCGACGAATTTCGATACTAGTTTTAAAAATAATTCAAATTTATTTATATAAAATAGTAAAAATCCGATATGACTTTTAACTTCAAAAGTTAAGGAGTATATATAAATATGCATAAAAAATTACTAACTTCAAGTTTATCACTAGTTGCTTTTTCGATTTTATCGGCAGATTCAACTTTGACACTTACAACAGGTTGGAATCTCATCGGCTTTAATAAAAATTATACATTTGATGAAATTCGCAAAAGTGGTGTGATTAATACAACTTATGGATATAAAAATGGTAAATGGAATAAAAACAGTAATGTTTTACCTGCTGATGGAATTTGGGCTTATTCGCCAAAAGGTGGAAATTTTACTTTTGTTACAAGTTTAACAAAAGAGAGTGAAATTTCTAAAATAGAACTTCAAAGCGGTTGGAATCTCGTTTCGATTCCAATTAATAGCACTGTTTCACCTGATATTTTTCGTTCTCAACCAATTGTCTGGAAATTCAAAGATGGAAATTGGCAAACATATCGAAAAGATGGCAAATTCGAAACTTATCCGCAAATTGATATTTTAGGCAAAGGTGAAGGTTTTTGGGTTTTTGCTGATAAAAACACAATTATCGATTTATCTATTGAAGAGTCTAAATTAAACACTTTTTCGTCTGACGAAGCTATGCGAGATTATTTATTTGCAACTGTAAAATATAATCAACAAGATTATAGATTTTATCCAACTCCAATGATGAGGTCTGAAGTTGTTATGGAAGATAGCATAATAAGTCCAACTATCAATGAAGAAACTTCTAGCGGTAGTTCAACAACAGCAAATAAAAATTCTGTTTCTGATACAACTTCTACAAATCTTCAAGAAACTGGAGTCGATGAATCAGATATCGTCAAACATGATGGCAAAACTATTTTTTATCTTTCAGGAAATTGGGACGACAATAAAATTCAAGTTTCGACTTTTGACCGAATTTTGAATGGTGAAACAAAACCGCTAACTTCAATTTCTACAATTGGCAAACCAAACGAACTATATCTTTTGGACAATAAACTAATCGTTATTTATCCAAATAATTATAATGTTTGGAGTTTATGGAAAAGTTATGGCGATCAATCTTGGAAAGAGTCAAGTAATGTTGAAATTTACGATGTTTCAAATATTAACAAAATTGTTAAGTTACAAGATTTTAACATAAGTGGAAATATAGTTAATAGTCGAGTTGTTAATAGCAAATTATATTTAATTTCAAGATTTATGCCTTCAATTCCAATCTCTTACGAAAAAGATTATGAATCTTGTAAAATTCAAACTGTAACAACATCTAACGGTAATATAAATACAACCGAAGAAATTGCTCAAAACTATTATTATAATGGTTGCTACTATTCTGATGAAAATGGAACAAATTATAAAATTGATTATACAAAACCAATTTATGGCGAAGCTGATTTGATACCAACAATTAATGGCAAATCAATTATTTCTGCTGAATCGCTTTATGCTCCTGCAAAAATCGATCAATCCCCATTTATAACTTCAGTTATCAGTTTTGACTTAAAAAATAGCGACTTTAATAGAACTGCGGTTTCAGTTGTTGGCAATAGCGAAACTATTTATTCTTCGACAGATGCAATTTATATCGTTTCAAGTTCATATCCTTTATATTATGATTGGGAAAACTATAAAGAAAGAGTTGCAATTTACAAATTTTCGCTAACCGATAAACTTGCTTATCGCGGAATGGGTTATGTTGATGGACATATTTTAAATCAATTTAGTTTAAGTGAATGGAGCGGAAATCTTCGAATTGCTACAACTGAAGGCTGGAATTTATGGTGGAATGCTAAAAAAGATGGTACTGATAATATTATTTCTGTTTTAAGTGAAACAAATAATTCACTTTCGCTTATTGGTGAAGTTCGAGGACTTGGAAAAGCAAACGAATCGATTCGAGGTGTGCGATTTTTTGGCGATCGAGGTTATATAACTACATTTTTACAAAAAGATCCACTTTATGTTGTTGATTTATCAAATCCTGCAAAACCAAAACTTGGCGAAAATCCTCTTGAAATAAATGGTTATTCATCTTATTTTCATCAAGTTAATGCTCATACAATTTTATCGCTTGGCATGAATGCCAATGATGAAGGTCGTGAAACTGGGTATCAATTATCGCTTTTTGACTTTTCGGATATTAATAATCCAAAAGTTTTGGATAAAAAATTAATTCCTGAAATTCAATTTGTTGATACAAGATGGTTACATTATTCAGATGCTTTTAATGATCATAAGGCTTTTACATATAGAAACAGTGATAATCTTTTTGCGATTCCGTTCAAACAGACTATTATTCAAGATATGAATGAGTCAGCAAAAGAAGAGTGGAAAAATACAAATTACTTTAAATTGACTCTCGCAAATTATAAAGAATATGGATTTGGTGAAAAAGAGAAAACTAGATTAGAAAATAATGAGAGTTTATATATACCAATTTATTATGCTGAATTATGCAAAAATGATCAAAATGTTGTTAATATCGCTGTTAATGAAACAAATGCAAGTATTAGTCCTGAAGATTCTTTAAATCGATCTTGCTATTATATTTCTGTGATTTCAGAATTTGAAATCTCTTACCAACAAACTTATAGTTATAAAAATTCGCTTGAAGTTTTTGGTGTAGAAGATAAATTAACTTCTATTAGTGAAAAAGGTGTTGTTAATGGCGGTTCAGATGAAAAATATAATTATCAAAGAGGTTTGATTTTCTCAACTGGTTCAGGCGAAACTAAAAAAGATTGGGCTGTTTTATTATCTGGAGGCGAGTTTTATATTAACCAAATAAAATAATTTAACTTTCTAATTTTTGATGAGGTCTAATTTAAATGACCTCATCCCCCAAAGGGGTTCAAATGACTTATTTTGTTTAAAGTTAAACTCCTGAAAAAATATATCAGGAGTGTTTAAAAAAAAGTGGCTTTAGATTTTATTAGATCATTGTAGAAATATTAAGTTGTATTTTTGAAAGTCTTTGTTTATAAATAAGACCCTCAAGAGCAAGTTGTGTTGTTTTTTCAAGTTTGCCATTATTAAAATCTCGACCCCAGTTAGAAACTGTTTGAGCAGAAACTCCCATAATTCCAGCTAATTTTTTTTGAGTGATTCCCAATTCTCTACATGTTTTTTTAACAAGATTATCGCCTTGTTTAATTTCTACTATTCTCTCGTCCATAGTAACTCCTATTAAAATATTTAAAAGTAATTTTACATTATCTCAAGAAACTAATCAATAGTTATTACTTTTGTTTAGTTGCTTAAAATTTTCGATGGAATATTACTATATATTTCTATAAAGTGCAATTAACTTTTTAAAAATTTAATCTGGATTTTTAACTTTTTTTCATAAACTGAATGTAAGAAAGCTACCAATATAAAAACTAAACCTATTGTTCCAGTAACTGTTTCGCTAATGTGTAAAAAAAGTTTTAAAAACATAATAGTCGCAAGAGCCCCTATTGCATATAACGCCCCATGTTCTAAATATATAAAATGTGAAAGTGTCTTTTTTTCAACAAAATATAAAGTTAGAGATCTTACAAACATTGCACCAATTCCAAGACCTATCATAATTATAAAAATATCATTTGAAAGTGCAAAAGCACCAATGACTCCATCGAATGAGAAACTTGCATCAAGAACTTCAATATATAAAAGTCCAGCAATTCCACTTCGAACACTATCAGTTGATAAGAAATCATCGATAGAATTTAAAAGTGAATGCAATAAAACTCCTGAAAAATATGCTATTGATATTCCATTGTTGCCAGTTTTCCAAGCCAATAAGAGTCCAATAACCATTGCAATAATTAATTCGATATTAGAAACGGCTGAAAATTTATTTACAAAATTTGAATCTTCGATTAATTTGATCCATTTTATTTCGCGGTCTCGATCAAAAAAGAAATCAAGAAAAACCATAAGTAAAAAAGCCCCACCGAAAGCAAATATCATTTTTTCATTGGTGACCAATTTTTCGTGATAAATATCTGGTTGATGTAATGCTAAATCAAAAGTTTCAAAGAAGCCTAAATTTGCAACCATTGAGACAATCATGATAGGAAATATAAGTCTCATACCGAAAACAGCTATAGGCATACCGACATATATAAAGGCTTTTTGCCATTTTGGTTCCATTGTGGCTAGAATTTTTGCATTAACGACAGCATTATCAAAAGATAATGAAACTTCGAGTATGGCAAGTAGTGCAGTGATATAAACAGCTTCCCAGCTTTTATAAAAATAGGCTATACCAAGCCCAACAATAGTAACAATAAATGAGCTATAAAATTGCTTCATTATTACTCCTTAAAATAATAGATTTGTATCTAGTATATTATCAAAAATAATAATTTTTTGATTTAGCAATAAGATTAAAGAAATAAATTACTAAATTTGCACTTACATGAAAAAAACATAAAAATATAAGTTACTCTATATTTTTATAGCTAAAAATAATTTATTTTGAACTCAACTATTCAGCTATTTATATATGGAGTTGCCTCCCCATACTGTGAAAAATCGATCTGACCACTTTTTTAGTATAAGCCTAGTTGATCCGAGACTTTTTACAAAAGTGTATTTAAATACACAAAAAGTGTATTTTTGCTCCAATGTAATTTATTTTTTTAAGTTTAGCCATTTTTTAGCCATTTTTTCGACTCAAAAAAACTAGAAAAATATAAACGAAAAGGTCGTAAGTGGCGATTTTTGGAGTACCACTATCTTTATATTTATATTTAAGTTTTGAAAATTTCTTTAAAAATTGGATAATTTTACTTAAATATATAAAATTAATAATATAGTTAAAGATTTCAAAAATATTTTTACAAAAATTCCAAAGCGGTTCAAAATCAGTAAAATATTTAAAAACCTCATCACCAAATTTTGAAAAATCAAGTTTATTTATTAAATTATTTAAATACTGTCAAGCTTATTTATTAAGTCGTTAAAATATAAAATTTAGCTTTTTCGTTGAAAAATTAAATTTTGAAAAAATCTAAATTCCCTCATGGCTGTAAAGGTAGTTAATTTAGAAAAAACCTCATCTAAAGTTCAATGATGAGGTCAAGAAAAGTTTTGTTAATGAACTTTTATGAATTTCATATATATAATAAATATATAATAAATATATAATAAATAGTTCAAGATTTGTAATTTTAAGAATATATATATGATATAATGGTTATATGAAACTTTAATTAAAGAGATATACAACTACTTTTTTTACTATAAAAGTTTTCTAAACTACTAAAAAGGTCATTAATGAAGGGAATTTTGCCTCTCGTTTTAATAAGTTCTACGATTTCATTAGCAGAGACACAAACAATAAGTTATCAAGGTTATGCTCTTGATATAAATGGCTCTCGAATAAATAATGAGAAAAATGTAACTTTTATTATTTACAATGCCGAAACAGATGGTGTAAGAGTTTGGAATGAAACTAAACCCATCAAGTTTATTAACGGTATTTATACTACTCAACTTGGTGATACAAATAATTCGCTTGTTGATTTAGATTTCAAAAACAGTATTGGCTAACTCTAAAAATAGCTAATAGCAATGCTGAAATTTATCCTCGACAAAAGTTTTCAGCTGTTCCATATGCTTTGAATGCTATTCAAATCAGAGATGAATTAATAAATGCTATTGAAGAAAATAGCTCTAAAATTGAGAATTCAATATCAAATCTTCAAACAGCTTTGGAATTAAATTCATCAACAATTTCTTCAAAAATTGATTTAAATGTTTCGAATTTAGATAATTTAATTGGTTCAAATAGCCTTATTGTTTCTAGTTTAAATTCTAAATTTGACGGAAACTTAACTGTTATTGATCAAAATTTATCTGATCGAATGAAAACCGCTGATTGGACTTCAAACGGTAAAATTCAGCTTACAAAAATAGATTTAAATCTTTCAGTTGGGCTTTTTGAAACTGGCGAAATAAATAGTTCGGAGTTTTTGGCTTTAAATAATATTGCTGGAAATATTCAAGATCAATTTAATAGAATTGGAACTAATCTCGAAAATAATTCAACTAAAATTGAGAATTCAATATCAAATCTTCAAACAGCTTTGGAATTAAATTCATCAACAATTTCTTCAAAAATTGATTTAAATGTTTCGAATCTTAATAATTTAATTGGTTCAAATAGCCTTATTGTTTCTAGTTTAAATTCTAAATTTGACGGAAACTTAACTGTTATTGATCAAAATTTATCTGATCGAATGAAAACCGCTGATTGGACTTCAAACGGTAAAATTCAGATTACAAAAATAGATTTAAATCTTTCAGCTCCTGAAAATCGCAGAGCTGTTTTAAATAGTTCTGGAACTACAGCTTCTGGAACAAATGCTTTTACAACTGGTAATGGAACAAGTGCTTCAGGTGTTACTTCGACTGCAATGGGAAGCGGAGCAATTGCTTCAGGTGTTACTTCGACTGCAATGGGAAATGGCACAACAGCTTCTGGAAAAGGTTCAACAGCAATGGGTAGGGAAACAGTAGCTTCTGGATACTATTCAACAGCAATGGGTTATAAAACAAATGCTTCTGGATATGCTTCAACAGCAATGGGTATGGAAACAGTAGCTTCTAAAGATTACTCAACAGCAATGGGTTATAAAACAGTAGCTGATCAAGAGAATATGTTAGCTATTGGACAAGGAAATATTGCAAATATTTCTAATGCTTTTTTTGTTGTTGGAAATGGAAAAGATCTTAATGCAAATGGTGTATTTGAAGATAGCGAAAGAAATAACTCTCTTGTAGTTACTGATCAAAATACTTCGATTTATGGCAAACTTTTTGTAAATGGTTCTGAAATTACAGCTGGTGGTAGCGGTTCTGATATCAATCTTTCAGCTCCTGAAAATTGCAGAGCTGTTTTAAATAGTTCTGGAACTACAGCTTCTGGAACAAATGCTTTTACAACTGGTAATGGAACAAGTGCTTCAGGTGTTACTTCGACTGCAATGGGAAATGGCACAACAGCTTCTGGATACTATTCAACAGCAATGGGAAGCGGAGCAATTGCTTCAGGTGTTACTTCGACTGCAATGGGAAATGGCACAACAGCTTCTGGTAATTTTTCAACAGCAATGGGTTATAAAACAACAGCTTCTGGATACTATTCAACAGCAATGGGTTATGGCTCAACAGCTTCTGGAAAAGGTTCAACAGCAATGGGTATGGAAACAGTAGCTTCTGGATATGCTTCAACAGCAATGGGAACCAAAACAACAGCTTCTGATAATTTTTCAACAGCTATGGGAAAAAGCACTCTATCTGATAAAGAAAATATGACTGCTCTTGGAGTTGGAAATATTGCAAATATTTCTAATGCTCTTTTTGTTGTTGGAAATGGTAAAGATTTAAATAGTAATTGGTGTATTTGAAGATAGCGAAAGAAATAACTCTCTTGTAGTTACTGATCAAAATACTTCGATTTATGGCAAACTTTTTGTAAATGGTTCTGAAATTACAGCTGGTGGTGGCGGTTCTGATATCAATCTTTCAACTGCTGAAAGTCGCAGTGCCGTTTTAAATAGCTCTGAAACAAATGCTTCTGGAAATTATTCAACTGCAATGGGTTATCAAATATATGCTACTGGAGAAGGTTCAACTGCAATGGGTTATCGAACAACAGCTTCTGGATATGCTTCAACAGCAATGGGTAAGGAAACAATATGCTTCTGGATACTATTCAACAGCAATGGGTTATGGCTCAACAGCTTCTGGAAAATATTCAACAGCAATGGGTATGGCTCAACAGCTTCTGGATATGCTTCAACAGCAATGGGTATGGAAACAGTAGCTTCTGGATACTATTCAACAGCAATGGGTTATGGCTCAACAGCTTCTGGAAAAGGTTCAACAGCAATGGGTATGGAAACAGTAGCTTCTGGATACTATTCAACAGCAATGGGTTATAAAACAAATGCTTCTGGATACTATTCAACAGCAATGGGTTCTAGTACAGTAGCTGATCAAGAGAATATGTTAGCTATTGGACAAGGAAATACTCTAAATAATACAGCTTCTCTTTTTGTTGTTGGAAATGGAAAAGATCTTAATGCAAATGGTGTATTTGAAGATAGCGAAAGAAATAACTCTCTTGTAGTTACTGATCAAAATACTTCGATTTATGGCAAACTTTTTGTAAATGGTTCTGAAATTACAGCTGGTGGTGGCGGTTCTGATATCAATCTTTCAACTGCTGAAAGTCGCAGTGCCGTTTTAAATAGCTCTGAAACAAATGCTTCTGGAAATTATTCAACTGCAATGGGTTATCAAATATATGCTACTGGAGAAGGTTCAACTGCAATGGGTTATCGAACAACAGCTTCTGGATATGCTTCAACAGCAATGGGTAAGGAAACAAATGCTTCTGGTACTGCTTCAACGGCAATGGGTTCTATTACAGTAGCTTCTGGAAGTTATGCAACAGCAATGGGTTATGGCTCAACAGCTTCTGGATATGCTTCAACAGCAATGGGTAAGGAAACAAATGCTTCTGGATATATTTCAACTGCAATGGGTAATGAAACAAATGCTTCTGGTGATTACTCAACAGCAATGGGTAAGGAAACAAAAGCTTCTGCATACTATTCAACAGCAATGGGTTATCAAACAAAAGCTTCTGCATACTATTCAACTGCAATGGGTTATAAAACAGTAGCTGATAAAGAAAATATGACTGTGGTTGGTAAATTCAATACTGCAAATATTTCTAATGCTCTTTTTGTTGTTGGAAATGGAAAAGATCTTAATGCAAATGGTGTATTTGAAGATAGCGAAAGAAATAACTCTCTTGTAGTTACTGATCAAAATACTTCGATTTATGGCAAACTTTTTGTAAATGATTCTGAAATTACAGCTGGTGGTGGCGGTTCATCGCATACAGGAACACCAAGTGTAGGTGTTGTAAAAAGTGCAGGAGGTTCTAATGGAAATCCAACAATAACTGGAACAGATTTAAGAGGCAAATTTGTATTAAATGGCTCAGTGACTGCAGATGATACAAATGTTACGATAACTTTTGCAACACCTTTTAGTTCTGCACCATTTTGTGTTTTAAGTTCAACTAACCCTACTAATAGTAATAGTAATTTCAACGCTGTTTCAGTTATAGATACAACAACAGATCACCTTAAAGTTATTATTATGCCATTTGGAACGACCAACACTGGTTTTACTTATATATGTATGGAATAATATTTAAAGTAAAATATTTTTTATTTTAAAAAATGATCAATCAACTTATTTAAAGGAGTTAAAACAAATGCCAGAAGCATATATAGGAGAAATAAGATCAGTAGCTTTTAATTATGCTCCTGAAGGGTGGATGTTATGTGAAGGTCAGTTACTAAACAAATCAGACTATCAAGCACTTTATACTGTAATAGGTAATATTTATGGTGGAGATGGTAATAAAACTTTTGCTTTACCTAACTTAAATAATAGAGTTATCGTGGGAGCTTCAAAAATCAAACCTAACGGTAAAACAGGTGGTCAAGAGGCTATTGGATTAACTTTATCTCAATTACCTGCACACACACATGTAGCAAGGGTAACAGAATCTTTATCTGTTTTTAACGGAAGAGGCGATACAGGTGATGCTACAAGATCTTTTTCACTTGCTACTATAACAAATACAAATGCATTGATGATGTCTTCTCAAGCTGGAACTAACTCTGTTAATATTTCTAACATATCAGTGAATACAGATGTAACAGGTTCAGGTCAGCCATTTAGTATTATGCAACCATATCTGTCTCTAACCTATATTATTGCAGTTCAAGGACTATTTCCTATTAGACCTTAATAAACTTTAGGTATAAATTTAGAGTAAAATCAAAATTTTAAAACTCCTCCTTTTTTTGGAGGGGTTCAAAAAGGATTAAAATGGAAAAATATATAAATCCGCTAACAGATTTTGGCTTTAAACGAATATTTGCAAATCCAAAATATCCAGAGATTACAAAAATATTTTTAAATGCTTTTCTTGATTTGGAAAGTCCAATTGTTGATTTAGAATTACTAACAAACGAAGGAGATGGCGAAAATCTTGATAGCCGAGGAGTGATTTTCGATATTTTATGTCGAGATTCTAATAATCGTGAATTTGTCGTTGAACTTCAAAGAGCGAGACAAAAATATTTTGTAGATCGTGGATTATTTTATGTTTGTCGAAGATTAAGTTCTCAACCAAAAAGAGGAACTATCGGAGAAGATAGATATAAATTAACACCTATTTATTGGCTTGGAATTATAAATTTTAATGCATTCGAAGATGAAAGATATATCAGAAAAATTAATCTAAAAGATGAAAATTGTCAAGAAACTGATAAAAATATAAATTTTATTTATGTCGAACTTAAGAAATTTAAAAATCGAAATCCTAAAAGTCTAATTGAACAAATTATATTTTTTCTAAAAAATGAAGGGGATTTTTCTTTTGAAACGGCAAACTTGGAATTTAATAAAATTTTGAATATTGCTCAATTTCACAATTTGTCTTCAAAAGAGATTGCAATTTATGATTTGGATTTAAATCGCAAACTTGCTGAAATCGATGCCATCGAAACTGCTCGAGAAATAGGTATTGAAAAAGGTATTGAACAAGGGATCGAAATTGGTGAAGAACGAGGTGAAAAAAGAAAACAGCTCGAAATTGCAAAAAATTTGTTAGACATTTTAGATGTTGAAACTATTTCACTCAAAACTGGACTTACAATTTCTGAAATTAAAAGTTTAAAGGATTAAAATGGAAAAATATATAAATCCGCTAACAGATTTTGGCTTTAAACGAATATTTGCAAATCCAAAATATCCAGAGATTACAAAAATATTTTTAAATGCTTTTCTTGATTTGGAAAGTCCAATTGTTGATTTAGAATTACTAACAAACGAAGGAGATGACGAAAATCTTGATAGCCGAGGAGTGATTTTCGATATTTTATGTCGAGATTCTAATAATCGTGAATTTGTCGTTGAACTTCAAAGAGCGAGACAAAAATATTTTGTAGATCGTGGATTATTTTATGTTTGTCGAAGATTAAGTTCTCAACCAAAAAGAGGAACTATCGGAGAAGATAGATATAAATTAACACCTATTTATTGGCTTGGAATTATAAATTTTAATGCATTTGAAGATGAAAGATATATCAGAAAAATTAATCTAAAAGATGAAAATTGTCAAGAAACTGATAAAAATATCAATTTTATTTATGTCGAACTTAAGAAATTTAAAAATCGAAATCCTAAAAGTCTAATTGAACAAATTATATTTTTTCTAAAAAATGAAGGGGATTTTTCTTTTCAAACGGCAAACTTGGAATTTAATAAAATTTTGAATATTGCTCAATTTCACAATTTGTCTTCAAAAGAGATTGCAATTTATGATTTGGATTTAAATCGCAAACTTGCTGAAATCGATGCCATCGAAACTGCTCGAGAAATAGGTATTGAAAAAGGGATCGAACAAGGGATCGAAATTGGTGAAGAACGAGGTGAAAAAAGAAAACAGCTCGAAATTGCAAAAAATTTGTTAGATGAAGGTTTTGATCAAAATATTATTATAAAATTAACAGGTCTTACAATTGCTGAAATTAAAAGCTTAAAGGATTAAAATGAAAAAATATATAATGTTATCAGCACTTTCACTGGTAACTTCTGCTATTTTGCTGGGCGATGATAGTCAAGCCTACCAAATTTTAAAAGGTGCTTTCGTAAGTTCCGCTGAATCAAATTTTTCAGATGGCAATATTACTTTATATGGCACAATCGGACAAGTTGCTGTTCATCAATTTGATGGAAATTATTCTGGCGGTTTTTGGGTTGCGCCTGAAGAATTAAATAATTATCCAGAAATAAATATCTCTACTAATATTTCTATATCAGAAGATAATTCTCAAAATATAACTTTTACATATATTGATGTTGAACTTGATGAGGTTAATACAACTTTAATTCAAAATCCTAAAAATGGGCAATTTGCTATTAATGGTCGAACTTTTACATATACTCCAAATAGTAATTTTAATGGTTCTGACCTCATCGGTTTGCAATTTAATGATGGTTTTGGTGGAATTATTGAGCGAAATCTTTCTATTGTTGTTGGAGCAGTTGATGATTTGCCTTATTTGTCTGGAATATCTAATATTTCAACAGAAGAAGATAGTTCAAGTAAAACTATATCATTAAGTTTATCTGATATTGATTCAAATATTAATAGTGCAACTTATTCAGTAAATATTTCTGATAATACTTTAGCTGATGTTTCTATAAGTGGCACAAATTTAATCGTAACACCAAAAGCAGATAAATTTGGTTCTGCCACAATATCTGTTATTGCTACTCTTGATGGCAAAACTGCTCAACAAAATTTCAATTACACTTTAAATTCTGTTGATGATAACCCAGTTTTAGCACAAATTTCAGATATAACCGCGAATGAAGACAGCACTGTAAAAACAGTTGCTTTAAATTTAACTGATGTCGATTCGGTTTTAGCAAATGCAACTTATTCAGTAAATATCTCTGATAATACTTTAGCTGATGTTTCTATAAATGGTAAAAATTTAATCGTAACACCAAAAGCAGATAAATTTGGTTCTGCCACAATTACAGTTCTTGCAACTCTTGACGGTAAAACTGCTCAACAAAATTTTAATTACACTTTAAATTCTGTTGATGATTCACCAATTCTAAGCGAAATTTCAGCGGTTTTAAAACGATCAGGAAGTGGAAATTTCTCAATTCCATTACAGCTTTCAGATATTGATTCAAATGTTGCAAATGCGAAATATTCTGTTACATCATCAAATACCAATTTAGCTGATGTTTCTATAAATGGAAATTCGATAGCGATAAATCCAAAAAGTGGAGCTTCTGGAACAGGCGAAATTACCGTAACAGCAACTCTCGATGGTCAAATAGTTTCGCAAACTTTTCCAATCTCAATTGAACGAGTTAATTCTGCTCCAATTATTGGAAATATTGCAAAAATATCATTAGAAAGCGATATCGAAAATCAAACTAAAACTATATCAATTCCATTATCGGATGATATATTAGTTACTGAATTTATTGCAACCTCATCGGATTCTAAATTAGTTAATATTATTTCTACTGATAAAACAACTGGAGTAATAGAATTTGAAGTTTATTCAAATAGTGTAGGTTCAGCGATTATTTCATTAAATGCAAAAGATGGTGACGGTTTAACAGCAAATAACTCATTTACTGTTGAAGTTAGAGCAAATCAAAATCAAATTTGTCTTGAAAATAGTCGAGTTTCGCTTTCGTTTGATACGATTCGTGGTGAAAATTTAGATCAAGGTTATGTTCGAAAAGATTTATATCTTCCAACTGTTTTATCAAGTTGCGATGAGGTTGTAAATTTAAGTTGGGAATCTTCAAATGATAAAATTATTGATACAAATGGTAAAATTTATATTGATGAACAGCAAGATTATACAGTTCAATTAATTGCAAATTTTTCACAAGCTAATTACCAAACAAAACGAGAATTTTTAATTACAGTTCCAAAAGAGGAAACAACCGATAAATTAGCCATCGATAGAGCTTTTGATCTATTAACATTCGATACTATTCGAGGCGAAAATCTAAAACGAACTGAAATATTTAAAAATTTAGATTTATTAAAAGATCTTGAAATAAATGGCAAAAAAGTAACAATTAGCTGGAATAGTTCAGATTCTAACTCGCTTTCATCAGAAGGTGTTATATTAAGAGATTTGAATGATTTCGCAATAAAATTAAATGCTTATTTAATTATTGGCGCTGAAAAACGAGAAAAAGAGTTCAATTTGATCGTTAAAGGTGAAGCTGTTGGTGATTCTCAAATTGTTAAACTTGACCGCGATTGGCTAACAATTTCTTCGATTTTAAATCAAAACAGAGATAAAAACAGTATTATGACCCCTTTAAGTTTGCATAAAAAAGGTATTAATGGTGGAAATATATCTTGGATTAGTTCAACACCAGATATTATATCAATAGATGGTAATATATCTCGAGATAACATTAATGATCGTTATGTTGAATTAACTGCAACAATTTCGAGTGGCGAAATCTCAGAGAAATCTCAATTCTTATTGAAAGTTATTAAAACCGTTATAGAAACAGCTGAAAATAATTTAACTTTTAATAGAATCGAAAGCAATGAAACAGATGGTAATAAACGATATTCACTAATTATGGATGGTGAAAATAATAGTTCTGTTCAATCTAACTTATCTATAAGTAGCGAACTAAAAAATATCGAAACTCAATTATCAGATGATATGTTAATAACAAAAATTGAATTATCAAATGGGTCTGCTCAAGTTAAATTAAATAGTAATGGTTTAACTGAATCTCAAATCGAAATCTTAGATGAAAATAATATTTCTGTTGCAAGTTCTATAAATAGTCAAGTTGTTGGTGTTGATACACAAATTAAACAAGATGGTTCTATCGAATCTTCAAAAGATAATATATCTGCAAATCTATCTATTGACGGTTCTGTTCAACATGTTGTTAATTCTACTATTGCAAATTCAAAACTTGTAGGCAGTAGTGTAACAATTAATGAAAATAAAGTTGAGACAAAATTTGAAAAAGTTAAAAATATAGAAGATAATCAATATGTTGTAAATGCAATTATTGATACAGATTCAAAAAATTTGACCACAGATACTAGTTTTTCGCTGATTAATTTATCAACAGGTGAGAAATTGGAAATTGATTCAACTCTTAATAATAGTAGTTTTTCTGATGAGACAAATATCACGATTGATAAAAACAGTTTTGATAAAATAGAGATAAAAGTTAAAACAAAATTAAAAAATAATTTGGAGATTAAATAATGGGTTATAAAACTTTACTTTTAACTTTACCACTTTTATTATTAGTGGCTTGTAGTTCTTCTTCTGATTCAAATAATTCAACTCCGAATGAGTTAAATAGTTCAAATGATAAAAATGATAAAAATGAAATTAACAATTCAAACGATTCGAATAAATCAAATGATGAAAATGTTAGCGATAATTCTCCGAAAAATATAGCTGTTCCGAGTTGCTCTTCAGGAATTGTTGAACTGAAATCTGGAGATAAAATCGAAAAAATTTCTGATGATCCTGAAATAGAAATTACACATTCTGAAGATGGAAATAAATCTGCTTGTTTAAATAATGGTGAAGCTGAGATTATTAGAAAATAGATTAATTAGGCTAAAAAACAGTGATGAGGTTATATAAACACCTCATCTACAAATCAAAAAATAAATATTTAGTTGATATAAATTTGAATAAAAAAGAAATATCAAACTACCCATCGACACGATGTCGATAGCTTAAGACAAAAATAAAGTTATTTCAACTCTTTTTTTAATTTTTCAACTAAATCATTCGAGAAATCTTCTATTTTTGGCATTAAAATATTAACTCTTAAATATAAGTTTCCAATCACACCACTTTTGCGATTATAAAAACCGCCCTCTTTGATTCTTAATTTTTGACCATTTTTAATTCCTGCAGGAATATTTATATCTTTGTTACCTAAAATAGTATCAATTTGAATTCTACCGCCAAAAAGAGCAATTTTAAATGAGATATCAATATTTTTTATCAAATCGTCGCCAGAAATCTCATATTCTCTATTTTCAGCAATGCTTATAACTAAAATTAAATCTCCTCTAGAATTTCTTGAACTTCGACCTTTACCTTTTAATCTTAACTTTTCGCCATCTTTTATACCTCGAGGAATATTTATTTCTCGCTCTTCATTTTGAATTCTAATTTTTTCAGTGCCACCGACAATTGCAGTTTTTATAGGAATTTGTAATTTGACTTCGATATCCAAATCCTCCATTCCAGATGAAAAACCATGAAATCCGCCAAAATTACCATTAAAATTGTTAGTTCCGAAAGGATTTCCTCCGCCACCTTTAAAAATTTGTTCAAAAATGCTATTAATATCAACATGTGAATTTGCCTTTGAATAGTCATGAAAATTTTGATTACCAAAAACCGCATCGCCAACTTGATCATATTGAGCTCTTCTTTTTTCATCTCCGAGAACTTCGTAAGCACTATTAATCTCTTTGAATTTTTCTTCAGCACCAGCATTTTTATTTATATCTGGATGATATTGCCTAGCTAATTTTCTATAAGTTTTTTTGATATCTTCCTGTTTCGCATCTTGAGAAACACCTAAAATCTCGTAAAGACTTTTTTTCATCTTAAGCTTCCTATTCATTATATTATATTTTGACAATAATTATATCATATAAGTTGAGTCGATAAGATTCAAGTTTGAATTTTAATTTATTTTAAATTAGTCTTTAAATAAATTAAAATCTATATTTTTAATAAACTCATTCATATTTTCGCGATTTTGGTTGTCATCAATATTTAACTCTCTTAAAATTATTAATATTTTTAATGGAATATTAAAAGCTCGTTTGCCGATTTCAAACGGAGTTGAAACAATTTCTTTTGCCAAATCAGTTGAAATATCGGGATTGTCTAAATCTCCAGAAATATGAATTCTAGTTGAAATTGAACCATCTTCACCTAAAATCAAATAATTTGCAATAGGTATATTTTCTATAACTTTATCGATATATTTAATAGCAGAAATATCAAGATACAAATCTATTTTTTTATTTTTTAAATCGATTTTACCTGAACCTGAAATATCAACACTTTCACCATCAACTTTTATATCTTGCAAATTAAATATATCTCCTTTTTTATTAAATTGCAAATAACCAGCAGTAATTCTTAAACCATTATGATTAAAACCTGGTTGCGAAAAAGTTAAAAGAGCAGGGACAGTATTTATAAAAGCTAATATATTATTTACGAGTTGCATACCTTTAATTTTTAATTTTCCAAATTGCAAAAGTCCATCAAAATCTTCATTAACACCTTTTAGAAATAAATTATAATCACCACCACTTAAACCATTAAAATCTGAAAGTTCATTTATAGTTAAACCTTTTAAATTTGTGCCACGAAGAAGATAACGATTTCCTAATGTTTGGAGCATTAATAAACCGCCTCCAAATGGTTTGCTCTGTAAAAATATTGATTCACCACCAATTTTAACAATAGATTCAAGAGTTCCATAACTATTATTTCCATTTCCAAAATAGAATCTACCATTTTTTAAATTAATATTCATATTTTGTAAATTTAAACTCTGATTATCTTCTTGTTTATTATTTGAATGATTTGTATCTAAATAAGGATCTAATCCTGAAATATTAAAATCATAACCATCTATCCAAATTTTGATATTTTCTTTTTTTGAAACAGCAAAAATTTGATTATTCCCATTCAATCGTATCTCATCGTCATTAACTATTCCAGAAATATTAATATTATCAATAAAATTATCTTTAGACTTTAATATTTTTTGATCATAAAATTTTATGTCTCCAAAAAATTCAATTTGTGAATCACCTTTTAAATTCAAATTGCCTCCAATTTTAGGTATTTTAATTTTACTATTTAATAAACTTGTAATTTTAGATAACTCATTTAAAGTTAAATTCCACTTATTATTTAATAAGTCAAAAGATGTTTCAAGAGTAGGAATGTTTATATTTAAATTATCATTTTCTATAGCCATATTTATATTAAATTTTCTATTTGCAATTTTTACAGGATAATAGTCAAAACTATTAATATGAATATTAAAAATGGCTTTATTATCTAAATAATTATAATTTATAAACAAATTAGAACTTAAATTTAAATCAGTTGAATTAACTATTAAATTTTCTAATTCAACAATATTTTTATGAGTTTTAATTTTGAAATTCAAATTTTTCAAATCCAAATTCTTATTTTGATAAGAAAATATCATCGGAGAAATATTTAAATTTAATGTTTGGAGAGGATCTCCTAAAATATCAAATTTAATAGCCATTTTTGAAAGATTTATATCTAATTCTTTATTTAAATTTAATTTATTAATAAAACCATTAATATTTAAATTTGATTTTGAAATATCAAAAGAGCCACCAAAATTTGCTGAAATCAAGTTACTATAAATTAACTTACTGTTATTAATCTGAACTATATTTTGAGGATAGCTGTAATTTATAACTCCGCTTGAAATAAGAGGTTTATTATCTAAACTATTTGATATTTTAGAATTTAAAATATTTGCTTTAACTATAAATTTCATTGGTTCAGATTTTTTTGTTTCGTAAAGAGGTAATGAAAATAAAAATCTAATTGAAATTGAATCACCTATATTTATAGGAAGTTCATTTAAATTACTATAAAATTTTATAGTTTTATAAATATGCTTGTCTAAATTAAGCTTTTTAATATTAGATTCAATATATAAATGAGATTGTTCAAATAGTTTTTTAATCTCTAATTTTACTGAAGCTCTATTTTGACCATATTTAATCGAGTTGCTGTCAATATATAAATTGCCATTTTTTAAAGCTATATTTATATTTTCAGCTTCTGCTCTATCAAGATTTTCTTCAAATTTGTTAGTTACATTTTTAAGTTCTCCAATAACTTTTAAATTATCAAGAGCTTTTGCAGGTTCTGATAAGTTAAATTCTGTTTCAGCATATATTCTTGCATTTTTGAAAGTTGTTTTTTTGACTCCCCATAAAAATGTTTCTCGATTTAAATCTAAAACTGTAAATAGTTGTTCTAATGATTTTATGTCTATACTTTTAGTTTTTATTTTTAATTTGTGAAAGTTTTCAAGTTCTCCACCTAAATGAATTTTTAAACTATTTCCCAAATTAGAATATAGCGATAAAATCGTTAGATTATTCTCAATACCAATATTTCCATTTATATTAATTGGAATATTTTTTAAATTAAATTTTAACTTTTCTATTTGTAATAATAGATTATTATTTGTAATAAAAGAGGTATTAAGTTCGAGTGAGCCAATTTCAGGAATATTTTTAATTTTTGCATATATATTATTATTTGAATAATTTGCAGAAATATTAATATCTTGAAAATATAAATTGTCTATTTCTATATTTTTTACATATGATTCAAACATATTGATATATGTTAAGATTTCTTGTGGATTTAGAGGTGAAGAATCGTTATTTTCAAATTCAGGTATTTGAAAATCTGATAATTTTATAATGAACCCATCATCATAACGAATATAAAATTTTCCAATTTTGATATTATGGCTTTCCAAAAAATCTTTTAAATCAAAACCTAAATGAATGGTTGTTAAAAAAGCTGAAGTGAGTGCTATAAAAATGAGTATTAAAATAAAAACTGTATTATATGTTGTTGCTATAAATGTTGCTATAAGTTTAGGGGCTGTCATAATATTTTTATATTTCCATATAAATGAGAAGATAGAGACACCTGAAACTTTGTATGTTCCTAGAGGGTCAATCTCACAAATTATATCACACATAAATGAGGAATTTGGAAATGAGATATTAATTCCAGATGTAGATAGATTTTTAATCTCTTATTTTGGAAATCCTCAAGCTGGTTGGCTTCAACTAAATAAAAATGAAATGACTAGAGGTGAATTTTTAGAAACTTTAACAAAAGCCAAAGGAGTTTCTAAAGGTATTACTTTATATCCAGGTGAAACAACAGAATACTTTTTTTACACAATGGCAAATAAATATAATTTAGATTATGAAGAGGTGTTAGATTATTTTTATACTGTTTCTCCAATGCAAGAGGGTTTTTTAATTCCAAATAGTTATCAATTTAATTCAAATATAGATATAAAAAAATTTATATTTGATATCGTAAAACAATCTTCTGATAAACATACAGAGAGATTAGCAAAATTTGGAATTACAGATTTTGAAGATTTGCATAAAATTTTAACTGTTGCTTCAATTATTGAAAAAGAGAGTGGTGGAGTTGAAGAGATGCCATTAGTAGCTTCTGTAATTTATAATAGACTTGATAAAAATATGAGATTACAAATGGATGGAACTTTAAATTATGGTTTATATTCTCATAAAAAAATATCAGCCGATCGTATTAAAAATGACAATTCTCGATATAACACTTATAAATATAAGGGTTTGCCTCCTGAACCAATTTGTAATCCAAGTTTTAATGCTATAAAATCGGCTTTGCATCCTGCTGAAACTCAATATTTATTTTTCTTTAAGAAAAAAGGGGCTAAAAATCATATTTTTGCTAAAAGTTATGAAGAACATTTAGCCAATATCAAAGGCATTAATTTAAATAAGAAAATTATAGAATCTGATAATCTTATAGAAATAAATTCTAATAAACTAGATTTAAATTATACACTTATATATTCTGATTTGAAATCATTGATAAATATATATAAAGAAAATAGTTCAATTTGTAAAGAAGAATTGTTATTTTAATTTTTATCTCAAATTAAAATATGTTACAATTTCGAACACTTTTATAGTCCTTGCTCTGTTTAAACTAAAAACGAGGGCTTAAAATCCATAAGGAGCATATATTGAAAAATTACGAACAGATTTTTATTCTGAAGCCTAGCTTATCTGCTGATGAAATAGCAACAAAAGTTGCATCAATTCAAGAAGCTATTAAAAATAATGGTGGCGAAATTTTAGGTTTTAGAGATATGGGTATGCGAAGACTTGCATACAAAATCGATAGACAAACAAGAGGATATTACGGAGTTTTCTATTTTAAATCAGAAACTTCAATTATCATTGAACTCGAACGACTTTTAAGAGTTTCTGAAGATGTTCTTAAGTTTATGACTGTCGCATATGAAACAAAACTTGAGATTAAAGCTTTTAACGAAATGGTTGAAATTGCTAACGGTAAAAAAGTTGAAGAAAAAAGAATCAGCGGAAGAACTTTTAGAGAAGACGATTACGACGACGATAGAGCATAAGAAGAATCTATAAAATAATTTTAGAAAATATGGAGATATAATGAATAAAGTTATTCTGCTAGGCAATTTAACTCGCGATATTGAAGTTAAATATAGTCAAAATGGTACTGCTGTTGGTAAAAGTAGTATAGCTGTTAATCGAAGATTTAAAGGTCAAAATGGCGAATTCAAAGATGAGACAATGTTCATTGAGTTAACTTTTTGGGGCAGAACAGCTGAAATTGCAAATCAATATTTTCGAAAAGGTTCTAAGATTCTTATTGATGGTAGATTGGTACAGGATAATTGGACTGCTCAAGATGGTTCTAAAAAAAGCAAACACTCGATTTCTGTTGAAAATATAGATTTTGTTGATTCTAAAAATAGCAACAATTCTAATGTAAATGTAAATGGAAATGGTAATATTCCTGAATTTATTGAAGAAAATAGAGACTATAATTCAAGTTATAATTATAGTCAAAATAAAACAAATAGTTATAATACTCAACAAACTAAACAATTTCCAACTACGACTCCAGCTTCATCTCAATCACGATATACACAACAGGCTCAACCAACACAAAATAAATATAACACTTCTCCGCTTCAAGAAATTAATGTTGATGCAGATGTAGAAGATATGGACGACAGAGTTCCATTTTAATAAGTACTTTGAAATTTATAGGAGCTAAAAATGGCTGAAAAACGAAAATTTAAAAAACGATATTGCCGATACACAGAAGCAAAAATCGAATTTATTGATTATAAAGATGTCTATCTTTTAAAACACTCGTTATCTGAAAGATATAAAATTATGCCTCGACGATTAACAGGTAACAGCAAACTTCATCAAGATATGCTTACTAAGGCTATTAAACGAGCTAGACATATGGCACTTATTCCATACATCGTTGATAACAAACAAGTTTTACAATTTCCTTTAGACTAATTTGTCTTTCTTCTTTGCTGGGGTTTCCCAGCATTTCCGCTATATTTTTTTTCACTCTAATTTACAAAAAAGCAATTCCAATTGTTCATTATTCCAATTGAAAGAGTTATAGAAACTCTTGATAAACAAACAGATATAAAAAAATTTATATCTGATATAAGAAATATATTATCTATTGGTAAAGATTACACAGAAGATCATGGTGATATCTTTTTATCAAAAAAAGGTATTAATAAATTAGCTTTTAAATTTAATAATGAAAAACTTCTCGATTTAAATGAGACTCTAGTTTTAGAAAAATATCAAGAAGTTGATATTTTTTATCTTGAAATTAAAGATAAAATAGAAGAAATCGTTAAAAAAGCTACAAATCAAATTTTCAATTCAGAAAATATAAATATTGAAGATCTTTATAAACTTATTAATATAATAGAACATCATAAAAATATATATTTTAATAATAATATAAAAACAGATGAAACTATCTCAAACTCAAAATTTGGTAATTTTATATCTTCAACACGAGATCAAGCATATAAATTTGCTTCAAAAACAGAAGATGATGCATATAAATTTGCCTCTGATATGGGTCGTGATGCTTATCAATTTACATCTGATACTCGAGATAAAGCTCATGATTTTGTTATGAAAACAGAAGATGATGCATATAAATTTGCCTCAAATATGGGTCGCGATGCTTATCAGTTTGCCTCAAAAGGCATGGAATATGGTTATCGATTTGCTTCAAAAGGCATGGAATATGGTTATCAATTTGCTTCAAAAGGTGAAGAGGTTGGCGAAATGGCAAACCGAGTTTTATGGATGGCTTCAGAAATTGGAATTATGGCTGATCGAATTGGCGAAATGGCTGATCGAATTGTGCATACAGAACACCTCATCGTACAAACTGCCATATTAATACAGAATTTTGGACTTTTAATTGACGGCACAATGAAAAATTTTACAGATTCAATATTATATGTGATTTCAATGCTATTAAATAAAGAATTTGTTTCACCTCAACGAGATATAAATATAACTAAAATTTCAGAAATAACAATTGAAATATTAAAGAACAACCATATTTATGATATGGCAGTTCTGGAAAAACAGTCAAAATTAAGAGAAATAACTATTTCTGCACTTGATAAAATAAATAAAAAATATTAAATCAAAAAAATAAAAATTTTAAATGAGGTTGGAACAGCTAAAAAACTGTTCCGAAATTTGAAGAAGGGAGTGTTAAAAGAGCGGGTTAGTTGAGTTATAATAAATTAAGTTGTTTCTAATAACCATATTTGATTTTTATAAAATCTTCGTATCGTTGGATTTTTAGATCAAGTTCATCAGCTTCTTTTTGTTTTCGAAGTTCATCAATTTGTTCTTTTAATTTTCGCATTTGATCCTCGTGTTCTTTTTGATCCTCGTGTTGTTTTTCTAATTCTTGTTGTTTAATACAATCATCATAATCGAGCATTTCTCTATCATAATATGGTTTCATTGGTTTGAAACAAAATCTAGCTTCCAATTGAACAGCAATTAAGCCAAAACTAGCAACTAATAAAGCAAAAACAAACTTTTTCATAAAAGTTCCTTTAATTTTTATTTCTACTTATCAATTTCTAAGTTTAACTTTAAAAAATTAAACATTTGAAACATCTAGATTGAGCTTCAAAATAATATTATAAAAAAAAATTTTGTCAAATAGAGTTTTAAATATATTTTATTTATAAATTTATTTATTGAATAGCCATTAAAAATATTTAAGAGATATATACTTTTTGCTCATGTCATGATTTCAAAAAAAATTAAAGGAAATTTAAATGTTCAAACAGTTTTCAATTGATGGTGGAATTGTTGCTCCATCAGGTTTTTATGCTGACGGAATTCATGCAGGTTTGAAGAAAAATGCTCTTCTCGATATGGCTTTTATATATTCTCCTAAAATTGCAAATATTGGGGCTATTTTTACTAGCAACCGTTTTCAAGCTGGACCTCTTCGACATTTTCAAAAACATAATATTCGAGAGACAAATTTTATCTTAATAAATTCTCGAAATGCTAATGCTATGACTGGTTCAAAAGGAATCGCTGATATCGAAAGTCTATTCGATCATTTATCTAAAAAGATAAATTTACATAATCCAGTTATGAGTTCAACAGGTGTTATCGGAGTCTATTTGCCTCTTGAAAAATTAATCGCTGGTGCTGAACAGTTTGATTTAACAGCTAAAAATGGTGATCGAGCTGCTCGTGCAATTATGACCACTGATGCTTATAAAAAAGAGATTGCTATTCGAGTTGAACTTGAAAATGGTAAAAGTTATTCAGTTGGCGGAATGGCAAAAGGTGCTGGAATGATAAATCCTGCGATGGCAACAATGTTATGCTTTATAACAACAGATTTAGAGGTTTCTAGCGACGATTTGACAAGATTGCTCCGAAAGAACACCCGAACCACTTTTAATGCTATCAGTGTTGATGGCGACACATCTACAAACGATACAGTTTTCGCAATTGCAAATGGTGAAGCAGGTTTTTATGACGAAGAATCTTTTGATTCGACACTTCAAATGATTATGAAATATCTTGCTCTTCAAATTGTTGCTGATGGCGAAGGTGCTAAAAAATTAGTTAGTTTTCATGTTCGAGGTGCAAAAAGCGAAGCTGATGCTGAAAAAATTGCAAAAACTCTTGGCGATTCACTTTTAATTAAAACTGCACTTTTCGGAGAAGATCCAAATTGGGGTCGAATTGCAATGGGAATTGGTGCAAGTGGTGTTGAAGTTTCTGAAGAAAAATTATCAATAGCTTATGAAGATGTAAAAGTTTTCGAAAATGGCTTAAATCTATTTAATGCCGAAATTGAAGCTCGAGCTTATGCAATTATGAAACGAAAAGAATTTACAATTTATTGTGATCTTGGTCTTGGTGATGGCGAATTTAAAAGTTATGCCTGTGATCTTGGTTATGAATATGTAAAAATCAATGCTGATTATAGAACTTAATTATAAAATATAAAATTTTTGAATAATCTCATCATCGCGATAAGGTTATTCAATTTTAGTTAAAATTATATTTTTATAAAATACAAGTAATTTAGGAGTCAAATGTCTTATTCTTCAACATTATTTAAAGTAAAATTTCAAAATGAAAATAGTTTTCATTTACACGGCAAAGAATCCGAAGAGCTTTATAAACTTTTTAAAGACGATCAACAACTTAATCAACTGTTCGATGAACGACAACTTAAAGATTTAACTCTATTTCGACAATTGGAATATACACAAGAACAAAATGAAAAAAATTTGATTTCAATTGGTTTGAAGTCAAGACAGATAGGCAAAACTTTAACAGGCAATGAATATTTTGAAGATCAAACTCTCTTTAATGTTTTATCAAAAAGTATAATTAAAATAACAGCTAGAGATTGGAATTCGTTTTCACCTGAAAAAATTGAAGATACAAAAAATTATATAATGCAAAAATATCCTCAACATATAGATAAGGTAAGAAATATAAAACCTACTAAATATTTATATACTAATTATTTTTTTGACAAAAAGAGTAAAGAGAGCAAAAATAATAAATTTATCTATTTCCCTCAATTTCTTAAAGAGCTTTCTGAACATAGCGATGATAAAAATCGAGAGATTCAAGCTTTTCAGACTTTAAAACCAAATGAACGATTTTCAATTTTAGAGCGAGAATGGAAATCTAAAATTAGTCCTATTTTGAAAAAACATAACATTAAATTAGAATCATTTAATGATTTTAATAAAATCGAATCTCCTACTTTTCTTCTTGGAAATAATCGTCCTTGGAAAAAATATAAATTTGATTCACTTGTTGATGGCATAAAACAGTTAGGTTTATTTTATAATAATCGAAATATGCATAATATTGTAATTGTAGATGCTACTGGCAACAGAAAAATCTATCATAGTATTATTAAAGATAAATTTAAAAAAGAACTTGCAAATTACATAAAATCTTATAAATTAGATGCTACTATCGAAACAACATATTTTGATTACGGTTTTAATATTAATCGTCATTCAATTGAAGCTCGAATGGGTGAAAAGTTTATACATTATATAAATAATAGTTATGGATTTGATAATTTTATGCCTATTATTATACATTCTTCTCAAAACAATTTATCTGATTTAATTTATAATGCTATTAAAAATACTTTACATGATAAAAGAATGCCTTCACAATTTGTATCTATCGAAACAATTCAAAACTCAAAGAAATTGGAAAATGCTTTTCCAAATATAATTTTAGGACTTTTTAGCAAATTTGGAAATATTCCATATGTTTTACAAGACACTAAAAAAGTTGTAGATTTTTTCGTAGGTTATGATGTTTCGCGAGATAAAGTAAATGGAAATGTGCGAAATTATGCTGGAGGAACATATTTTTTTAATCCACAAGGTACATTTCATAAATTTTTTGATTTTTATCCTGATGGTGAAAAATTACGAGAGCATGAAGTTAAAAAAGTTTTTCCACCAGATTTTTTAAGAGGCAAACGAATTATTATTCATAGAGATGGCGACAAACATATAAATGAAGTTGAAGCTTTAATGAACTATTTTAAAGTATATGATATTAAAGCTCATATCGTTTATATAACTAAAAGTTCAATTGCAAGAATTTTCAAAAAAAGTGAAACTGGAACTCGAGAAAATCCTGAAAAAGGTATCTGGTTTCAATATAGCGAAAATAAAGTAATGATGGTTACATCTGATAGTAAAATTGGAACAAAACAACCTTTGAAAATTGAATATTTAGTTTTAAATGATGATATGCGATTTGAAATTAAAGATATAGTTAAACAAATAAATGACTTAAGTTATTTATATTATGGTTCTATTGGAGACACAAATTTACCAATTACAACTTATTCATCGCATAAAATTTCAAAAATGATGAAACATGGCATCTCTTTCGAGAATATAAAAATAGAAAATATCTATTTTTGGATTTAACGGAGTAAAACTAAACGAAGTTTTTCAATACTTTTTGCTAGAATTCTCAAAAAAGGATCTATAAAATATGAATTTTGCAAACAGTATTGAAGCTTTTGAAAGAGCGAAAAAATCAATTCCTGGCGGTGTCAATTCACCAGTTAGAGCATTTTCTAGTGTTGGTGGAACTCCACCATTTATTGCACGAGGCGAAGGTGCTTATCTCATCGATATCGACGGCAATAAATTTATAGATTATATTCAAAGTTGGGGACCATTAATTTTGGGACATAGCAATGAACGAGTTATTAATAAATTAAAAGATGCTGTTTATCGTGGTTTTAGTTATGGAGCTCCAACTGTTGCTGAAACTGAACTCGCAGAAAAAATAAAATATTTATTTCCACATGTTGAACTTTTAAGATTTGTTAGTTCTGGAACTGAAGCCGTTATGAGTGCAATTCGAGTTGCTCGAGGTTATACAAATAAAAATGATATTATAAAATTTGAAGGAAACTATCATGGACATAGTGATTCATTACTTGTTAAAGCTGGAAGTGGTGCAACAACTTTTGGTTCGCCAAGTTCCGCTGGAGTTCCTGAAAGTTTTACAAAACATACATATTTAGCTAAATATAATAATATTCAAAGTGTTAAAAATGCATTTGAATCTAGTCAAACTAATTCTGGTGGTATCGCTTGTGTAATTATTGAACCAATTGCAGGAAATATGGGACTTGTTCCAGCTGAATTAGAATTTCTTCAAGAATTACGAACTTTATGTGATAAAAATAGTGCTGTTCTTATTTTTGATGAGGTTATGAGCGGTTTTCGTGCTGATTTGCGAGGTGCTTTTGGTTTAACAAATATAAAAGCTGATCTAATTACTTTTGGAAAAGTTATCGGTGGTGGTATGCCTGTTGGTGCTTTTGGAGGTCGTGCTGACATTATGCAAAAACTTTCACCTCTCGGAAATGTTTATCAAGCTGGAACTCTTTCAGGAAATCCTCTTGCAATGGCTGTTGGCAATGAAACACTTGATATTTTATTAGAAAATCAAAATATTTATAAAATTTTAAATAGTCGTGCTGAAACTTTAATGAACGGTTTTAAAAAATCTGCTGATAAAAATAGAATTCCACTTCAAATTGATGTTCGCGGTTCAATGTTTGGTTTCTTTTTTAATTCTCAAAAAGTTAAAAATTTTGATGATGCTTTAAAATCTGATACTGTTAGATTTGCAAAATTTTATAGAGCAATGTTAGAACTAGGTATATATTTAGCACCTTCACAATTCGAAGCAGGTTTTATTTCTGTTTCAATTGATGAAAATATTATTCAAGAAACTATTGCAAAAGCTGATGAGGTGATGGCAAACCTTTGAATAATTTAATAAAAAATAAAAAAATAGCTATATATTCAGGCACTTTTGATCCAATTACAAATGGACATATGAACATCATTGAAAGAAGTCTTGAAATTTTTGATGAATTAATTTTGGCAATTGCTGAATCTCGAGAAAAAAGTTGCATGTTTTCGTTGCAACAACGAGAAGAGATGGCAATTTTATCAACAGAAAAATTTAGTCGAGTTAAAATTAAATCGTTTCGTGGCTTATTAGTTGATTTTTTAAAAGATGAAAATATAAGTATAGTTATACGAGGTTTAAGAAACGGAGTAGATTTTGAATATGAAAGAAATATGCATTATGCAAATAAATCACTATATTCAGATATTGAGACTATATATTTAAATTCTAAACTCGAAGATAGTTTTGTCAGTTCTTCGGTTGTTAGAACACTAATCAGATATAATGGCAATATAGATCATCTCGTGCCAAATGAGGTGATAAAATATATAAATTCAAAATAAAAAAATAGCGAAAAATATGTCTAAAATTTTAACTGATCAAGAATTACAAGAATTACTAGACGAATCTATAGATAAAAGTTCTGATCCTAAAGATGCTTTTATCGATACGATAAATCCATATAAATATATTGAACTTAATAGTAATGCACTTGCATTTGATCGAATTCATCGAGCTTTAAATAGAAATATAAAAATGACTCTAGTTTTTGGTTCGCCCGGAACTGGAAAAAGTATGTTTTTAAGTCGTTTAAATAACGATTTACTTGTAAGTGGAAAAACTTCTATTTTAATTTCAACTCCTATTCTTGACGATGAAGAACTTTTTCAAACTATATCATTTGAAATATATAAAAACTCTTCTGATGGCATTATTCCAAGAGGCTTTAATGCTCTTTCTGAAGCTTTTGTAAAACGAAAAGAATTTTTATTAGAAATGAAACCTATTTTATTACTCGATGAAGCTCAATTATATTCTAATGCTACTCTCGAAAAAATTAGAATTTTGTCTGATACTGAAATTTTACGAGTTATTTTTGCTGTTCATAAATTACGAGAAGAAAATATTTTCACAAAAGAACATTTTAAAAGTAGAATTTGGGAACGAATCGAATTAACAAATGCTTCTGTAAATGAATTAAAAGCTTATATTCAAAAAAATTAATGAGTATTTCTATGTTAGCTCTTGCTGATCAATTTACAGTTGGAGTTGTAAAAATTATTCATAATATTACTGGTGGAAATTATCGAGTTACGAATAATTTATTATATACATATTTTTTAAATTATCCTCAAATATATAAAGAAGATTATCATAATAATCAAAGATTAATTGTTCGTCGCAAAGAAATAGAAGTTTCAGCAATCCAAATTGGTTTTTTAATAATTCTAAATAGTGGCAATATTGATTTACGATATCTTCCTGCTATTGAACAACTTTGGGTTAAATGGAGAAGAAAACAGATATATAAATATTTTATATATTTTTCAATTCCAATAATACTCGGTTATGGAGGTCATTTTTATTTATCTTTAACTCCTGAAGATAAAATTGCAATTAGAACAAAATTAGATCAAGAAGATATTAAATTAAAACCAGATAATAATAAACAGGATAAAAATCTTAGTTTTCCAGCTGTTAAATATAGCGATATTATTGAAAAAGATAGTTTAAATATAAATAATAGTATAAATACAACTTCTGATTCTGATCAAAATTTAAATTTACTTGAACTTGAGCCTATCGATATTATTGAATTAAGAAAATCTTCTGATGAAAATAAAAATGAACAAAATTCTGAAATCAAAACTGGTGAAAAATTATAACCCAACAATATTGAAAAAAATAATATTAATGATGGATCTAAAAATATAGCTTTAGATGAACTTGGAATTGATATTCGTGTTTTTACAAAACCAGTTGAACTAAATCCAAAATTTGATAAATTAGATGGAGAATTGCCAAATTTTAAAGAAAAAAGTTTAAACGAGAAATTGATGAAAAACGAACAACTTTTGATAAAAATTTTAATACAACTTTAGGTATAGAACTATTAAAAGATTATATAAAATTACGAGAATATAATAATATATGGAGTATTGCTCAAAAATTAAATGAACTTGATAAAAGTTTGCAAGAACCATATTTTGCTATTTATAAAATCTTAATAAAAGAGGATTTAAAAGAAGATGCAAAAAAAATAATTTCTGGTTGTCCTGAATGTATTTTTGAAAATTTAAAACAAAGTGATTAATTTTATTATCTAAATAATTTAAATTTTGATATTTATATTATTTATGTCAAAATTTGCAAAGCAGAATGGAAATAACTGCTTGAAAATTTATAATTTTTAAGAGGAAAGTCCGAGCTATAGTGGAACAGGGTTCTATCTAACAGATAGCCGTCGTGAGATGCGGGAAAGTGTAACAGAAAGCAAACCGCCATTTATTTTATAAAATGGCAAGGGTGAAACGGTGAGGTAAGAGCTTACCAGTCTTTTAAGCAATTAAAAGAGCTTTATAAACCCAACCCATAGCAAGATAGATTTGGTACAAGTTCCACATTCAAAAAAAAATCTATCGCTGGAACTCGGTTGTGAAACAGAGTGTAGATAAATAGTTATTCTCGACAGAACTCGGCTTATACCATTCTGCTAATTCTTTTATTCGTTTTTTAATACTTTAATAATATCTATTTGACTAGCTTTTCTTGCAGGATATATAGCTGAAACTATTACAATTATGACAGCACCGATTAAAATCGAAATGAAATCAGTTCCACTTAATTCAAGTGGCAAATGTGAAGTTCCATAAATATCAGCGGGAAGCGAAATAATATCAAAATGGCTTAATATAAAAACTCCAAAAAGTCCTAAAAGAGTTCCAAAAATAATTCCGCTAATTCCTACAACAATACCTAAATATAAAAATGTTCGTCTAATTTCTCGATCAGTTGCTCCCATTGAAACAAGTAAAGCTATTTCACTTCTTCGATTCATGACAGTCATTAATAACGAACTTATAATATTTACAGAAGCTATTAAAATAATTAACATTAAAACTATAAATAAAGCTCGTTTTTCCATTTCAAGTGCTGAAAAAAGATTTCCATTTTGTTCCCACCAACCAACAACTCGATAATTATCAGATAAATGTTGAGATAATTTCTTATGATCTATTAGTGGATTTTCGCTAAAAATATGAATTCCGTGATAATGATCTTCTGCCATTCCAAGAACTTTTTGAAGAGAAACTAATTCAGAAAAATGATAAGTTTCATCATAGGAACTTAAACCAGAATTAAAACCTCCGACGAGTTCAAATTTTTTTATTTTTGGAGTTGAAGTAAGTCCAGCGGGTTCAACTTCAGTAAAAATATAGGTAATTTTTTTGTTTAAAGGAATTTGAGTATCTTCAATAAATTTTTTACCTGTGATAACAAAAAAAGAATCACTTTTATTTATATTATCTTGATTTATTTTTAAAGCTTTATTTATATTATCTTGATTTATTTTTAAAGCTTGATCAATAACTGGATTTATTTTTTTTTCAAGATTAAAATCGACACCAAATAAAAAACCGCCTCGCATTTCACGACCATATTTTGCAACAACACTTGAAACAACATAAGGACTAATTTTAGCTTCAGGTATAATTTTTTTTATAGAATTAACTCCAATAGTATCAACATAATCTGATGAGGTTGATACAACTGTTAAAGGATAATTCATAATTGATAATCTATTTTGCAATTCTCGATCAAATCCGTTCATAATGCTCATCGCAATAATTAAAACCATTACTCCGAGAGTGATTCCGATAAATGCCAAAATTGCTGACAATGATATAAAAGGTTGATCTCTATCAAATCGCAGATATCTTCTGACAAAAAATAAAACTAATTTTTTATTCATTAATTAATAAAACTTTCTATATATTAAATATTTTTTTTAAAATAAAACCTCGATCAAAACCTGCCAAATCTTTAAAAAATTCTATTTTTGCCCTATTATTAATAAGATTAATTATATTTTCTTTTTGATCGTAACCCATTTCACATAATAATAGAGTCTCATTTCTTAAAAACCAAGTTTCGATAATTTTTTTTAATACCTCATCGCCAACTTCTCCACCATAAAGAGCTTCATCAGGTTCAAAATCAAGTTCTCTTTGCAATTTGCCTTTTTCATTTAATGAAATATAAGGTGGATTAGAAATTATCAGGTCAAAATTAATATTTTTTATATTTTCAAAAAGATTGCTTTCGATTAATTCGATTCTATCTTCTAAATTAAAAATTTTTATATTTTTATGAGCAATCTTTAAAGCATCACGAGAAATATCAATAGCAACTATTTTAGAATTTTGTAATTTAATAGCAACCGCTATCGAAACAGCTCCACTTCCAACACCTATTTCTAAAATATTTGCATTTTTTTTATTTTTTAAAAGTTCAAAAGCCAAATCTACAAGAATTTCACTTTCAGGTCTAGGAATTAAAGCACCCTTTGAAATATAAAAATTCATAGAATAAAAACTGACTTTTTCGATTATATATTCAATTGGTTCACCATTTTTTCGTCTAAAAATATAATTTTTAAATATTTCTGTTTCAGATTCTGAAATAAAATAGCTATTATTTAAAATAATATATATTTTATCTTTTTTAATCGCACCAGATAATAAAATTTCACTCTCATATCTGGCTCGTTTTGTTATATTTTTTAGTTCATTTGCTCCAAAATTTATAGCTTCATTTATATTTATTTTAGTATTAATCATAACTTCTTAGTTTGTAATTAATAAGAGTTGCGAAGCTTGATAAATAATAAAAAATGTTAAAGAAGCAACTGCTGAAAAACTAATAGCTTTTTCTCTAAAAGTTATTTTTGAATAAAAAGCTATTCTTTTTTTTATATGATTTGTAAAAAGATCAAAAAGTTCATTATAAAACAGAGTTTCAGAATTAAATAAATCGTCGCCCTGTTCAATAAAAATCAAATCTTGAGTTAGAATCTCCTCTTCAGCTAATTTTAAAAAATATTCAACATCTTTAGAAAGTCTATGTTTCAAGAAAATTATCTTGGTATTATCTTCAAGATTTTTTCTATAATTTCCAGCCTCTTTATTAAAAGAGTTACTTTTAAGAATGCTGTAAAGCATAGATCCGCCTCTTAATTTTTGAACAATTACAAGAATATCTCGTAAATGGTGAATAGCTTGGATTCCTTCTAACTCACGATTTAAAATCGAGAGCATATTTTGATTTTCAGTTTGCAAAAATTACCTTTTTATTTATAAAAATATTTATATTTTATTGGAAGTTTTTGCCCATAATTGCTATTTCATTAGCACCATCAATAACTATATCTGAATCACGATCAAAAAGGATACTGTCAATTTTATCTAGATATTTAACTCGTTTTAAAATTTCTTTAACTGTGTTTAATCTAGCTCTTTTTTTATTATCAGAACGAATAATAGTCCAAGGTGATACATTCGTATGAGAAGCTAAAAGCATAGAATATTTCGCAACAGTATATTTTTCCCACATTTGTTGAGATAACTTATCGACCGGTGAGAATTTATATTGTTTTAATGGATCATCTTCTCGTTTTGCAAATCGTTTTGCTTGTTCTTTTTTACTAACAGAAAAATAAAATTTAAGCAAAATAATTCCTGAACTAACAAGCATAGATTCAAATTTTGGAACTTCTTTTAAGAAAATTGCATGTTCTTCAGCTGTACAGAAGCCCATAACTGGTTCAACACCAGCTCTGTTATACCAACTTCTATCAAAAAGAACAATTTCACCAGCACTTGGCAAATGTTTAACATATCGTTGAAAATACCATTGAGTTCGTTCAACATCAGAAGGTTTTTCAAGAGCTACGATTCTTGCACCTCGAGGATTCAAATGTTCAATAATTCGTTTAATTGTGCCACCTTTTCCAGCTGCATCACGACCTTCAAAAATAACTACAACTTTAAGACCATGCTCTTTTACATGATTTTGCATTTTTAATAATTCGACTTGAAGAAATGTTAATTCTTCTTTATATGCAACAGTAGATTTTTTCTTTTTAACAGAGACTTCGACATCAATGTCACTATTTTGATTTTTGTCGCTATCATCACTATCGGTTAAATCAATATGTTGATGTTCGGTAGCATCATTATCTTCAGTGATATTTTCAGAATTATTTAACTCTTCTTCTTCTTTTTTTCTTTTTTTGCCCATTTTGTGCTTTCAGATTTAGATTTTAATATACAAAGACTATATATTTTTTAATAACTCTTGATATAAGTCAAAAATACAATGAAAAATAATAAGAGTCTCTATATATTTTTTATTTTAGCAAAAATTTTAAATAAATTAAAGCAATTTAAGAAAATCGCTACTTAATCGTCCCCAAGAATTATTAGGTGAAAGTTCAAAACTTTTTTGAAAAGATTCTTTAGCTTTTTGAATATTTTTTAAATTATTATAAGCAGAACCCATTTCATAATATACTCGTGATTTTATATCATTAGATAAATCTCGTTTTAAAAGATTTTCTAAAACTTGAATAACTTCACTAAATTTATTTTGATGTTGAAGAGAAGTTGTAATTAAAAGTTCTATTTCTGGAGTTTCAACAAATGAGTTTAATCTGTCTTGAATAGCTAGAACTTTTTTGCCATATTTTTCGATTAAAAGATCATCTTTTTTATTTTTAGCAATGTCAACAGCAGTTTTAAAAGATTGCAAGTTTTTATAACTATCTTTGAATAACTTATCAATAGTTGCTACAGAATCGAGAACTTTATCATTATCTTGTAACATATCAAAAGCTTTATATCGATCATAATAAATCTCATTATAGTTACTATTCTTTTCGATTTTAGCCATTGATATAACCTCATCAGATATTTTTAAGAATTCTCTATATTTACCACTATTAATTAATACTTGAGAATATCTATAAAGCCATTTTAAAGTATCTTCACTTTGGGCAATTCTTCGTTTTGTAATTTCTTCAGCAATTTTATATTGACTATTTTCCATCGAACAATTATAGAGCTGTTCATCTTCACTTTGATCCAATTTTAATTCAAATTTTTTGACAAGTATAATTGCTTCATTACAATTAGAATTTTTTAAATTATTTTTTGCAAGTCCAAGAGCTGAATTTTTAAGAACATTTAAACTATCTGGAAAAATAGAACTAGAATTATTAAGATCGTTTTCCATTGATAAAACAGTATTAAAATCTTTCTGGTCATATAAAACTTTAGATTTTTCATAAACTGCCTGTTTTCCGATATCAGAATCGTGACCATATTGTTCTACAAGATAATCATAATTATTTAAACGAACAGTTTCATTTTTTTCATCTCTAAAAAATAATAGTTTATCTTTATTATCTCGCACTAATTTATCAAACATGCCATAGTCATAAATTTTTAAATATCGTTCATATTCAGTATAAGCATCTTCAACTTGACCACTCATATCAAGCCAAACACCTAAATCTTTTAACATTGTTTCATAATCATCAAGATCAGTAAATTTTTTATCTTTTAATAGAATTCTAAGCATATTTGCAGATAATTTTGTCTTATTATGTTCAGATAAATCTTTTGCAAGTTTATAATTTCTATTAATATCATTCAATAAGAATTGAGGATTTCCTTCAACAATTTTACTTAAATAAAATTCTGAATCATCAATTTTTAGATCTTCGAGATAAATTTGACCAAGACGATAAGCGGCAATTGTAGCAATTTCTATATCTTTAGTGTTATAAAGAGCATCTTTATATAATTTCATAGCTTCAGCTTTTTTGCCACCACTAATTCGATCATCACCATAATAAATCAAGCCCCAATTTTTAAATTCGCTATCTTTGTGTTCTTCAAAAAGTCGTACAAAATAATATTTTGCATATGAAGTAAAACCCAATTTACTATGAACATAAGCTGTATAAAGTAAAACTTCAGCAACTCCGCCATCGCCAGAATAATCTTTGAGATACTCTTTTGATAAATTAATAATCTGTTGATAACCTTTTAATTTAAATAAAGCTCTCATTTGATACAACACGATTTCAGGATGAAAAAGTGTATTTGGAAAATCATTTAAAATTCTGCTACCAAGCGAAATAACATTTCGATATTGACCTTTTTCATAAGAGTCTCGCAAATCCATATATATATCAACATCACCAGTTGATTCTTCACGAATAGGATGACCATCTATATCTAAAGCCCCAATAATTGGCGAATTTTTATAATTTAAATGAATTGGAAAATTTATCCGTTTCCAATTATAAAGATCTTTATTTTCTATAAATGGAGGTTTGTCGCCATTAAAACCAACAGCGACCCAGTGTTGAGCTTGTTCAATTTCATCTCGAGGATAAAAAAATCTAATTTTGAAACATCTTTATCAGATGAAAATAGAATCGTATTTTTTTAGGAATTATAGTAACTCGACTAGATTTATTATTTGCTTCAACTTTAATATTAAAAAAACTATTACTAAAACTTTTTTCTTGAGAATAAGTAGTTGAAAAATTACACTCTATTTTAGATAATTTATTAAAATCATTAAAAGTTTTTATACAAGTTGTATTTTCGCTATCAGTTAAATTTAATGTTGAATATCGTTCATTTTTTTCGAGACCCTCTCGAAGATCAATTTGCAAAGAAAAAAGTGGCTGAACAGTTATTAAAAAAATAACTTGACCATAAAATAATTTAGAAGCCAAAACATAACTCCTTTTTGATAATTTTACTTAAAATAATAAGTAAGAGTTGTTTTTCCAAATTTTCTACTTTTTTGAAGTTTAAAAACTCCTAAATTTTCTTTTGGAAAGAAACTTGAAATATGTTCAATAATAACGATATCAAAATCTGAACAAAACTCATTTATTAAATTTTCACTATTTATATAAATTTTTTCCATACCATCTCTAATATCAAAAGGTGGATCAATATATAAAATTTTATTTAAATGCTTGAATTTATCTAAATATTTTTTAATAAAATTTTTAAAATTAACGAAACTATCACCTTCAATAATTTCTAAATTTTCAATATTATCATTTATAAATATATTTTTATTTTTATTTAAAATTTTCAAAGCATCTTTGCCAATTTCAAAAAATATCACTTTTTCAGCTCCACGAGAAAAAGCTTCAAAACCAATCGAACCACTTCCAGCAAAAAGTTCAATAAAAAGGGAATTTTTTACTTCATTTTGTAAAGTATCAAAAATCGAACCACGAACAATCGATTTAGTTGCTCTTGTGTTTTCAGTTTTTGGCAAAAAAATCTTTTTGCCTTTATATTTTCCACTATTAATTAAAATATATAAGTCTAAGTTATTGTTCTTCAAATAATTTTCTCATCTCATTTTCTAACTCAAAATTATATTTACTTAAAGCTTTTAATAAATTTATTTCTAATTTATTTATTTTATTAATAGAATTTGAGTTTAATATTTTATTATTTAAATCTTTATCTAATTTTTTAATTTTTTCTTTTATTTCATCAAGTTCAAGAGTTGATTCAACTATGATTATATTTTCTTCATTTAAATCTAAATTTAAATTATCAGTAATAATAATATTAAAATCGTCAGGTTTAAAAGTTAAAAATTCTTTTAAAGAATATTCAAGAATTCGTTGATTTAAAGGTGATTTACAGTCTATAACTATCATTTAATTTTTACCTATTTTTTATAATTTATTTTGAACTACGAACACATCTAACATAATGAATTGCATTTGTATATGAAAAATCGTCATAGCCAGATTCAAAATCGATAAACCAAGCTTGTTCTTCAGAGCTTTTTGCACCAATATTATATTTTAATTTATCTTTAATAAAAAAATTTCCATTTTTATTTTTCTCATTTTTTAAAAACCACTTGCTCCAATTTGCATTATATTCACCATATAATTCTCGATTGGCAATTGTTTTTAATTGTGTAGTTGAAGGCAACCACCAATCATCGTAGCCATTTAAAATTAAATTGTCACAATAATTGTTTGCCTCATTCCAGTTATACTCTTTCATGACATTTGTATCTGTTTTTATTTCCCACATTAAATCTATATCGCCGTCAGTCCAAACAGCCGACAATAGATAGTTTTTGCCAAAAAAAACGATAAATATAAATAAGTATCTCAAGTTTTAATTCAAATTTTCTTCTATATTTTTTAATATTTGTTTTGCTAATTTATATATAGGTTCATCGATAAAACCATATTTTTCATGTTTAATTGTTTCAACAAAAATATTATTATTGCGATCTTCGATTAATTTCTCAAAAATTTTAATTATTTCTCGAGCTTTTTCAACCTCATCATTACTTATTTTAAATGTTTCACGAATTCGTTTTGATTGAGTTGGTGAAATTGAACCTTTTGCTGTAAAACCAAGTTCTTTTTCAAGTTTTAGCCAACTTTCAAAAAGTTCAATATTTTTATATTCTTGAAAAACTGGAGCAACAGGTAAAACTCCAATTGCTCTTGTTGTAACTAAAAAATGAGTTAATATATATCTAATAGTTGAATTATTTGGATTTATAATATTAGAATTTAAATTTAAATCAGCAACTAAATCGAGAATGCCTAAATAAAAAGTTGTAATTCTTTGATCAATTTTTAAATTTTGAAGTTGAGTCCAAGCTTCACGAGTTTCAATAGAAAGATGTATTTCAATACTATTTTTTTCTGTAATCGATAAAACAGTATATATTTCGTTTAAGTTTCTAATTTTAGGGATTCTAAAAGCATTAGGTTTTAAATTATTTAATATTAAAATTTCTTCAAGCCCACCTTCAAAAATAGGATTTGTTCTAACAATTAATATTCGATTATCGATTCGAGGGAGCATTAAAAACTTTTTAAGATTATCTAAAGCTCGATTTTTATCTAAAACTCCATCTTCTAAATTTAATATAACTGATTCACTGTTTAATTCCCATATTTTAGATACATGTTTATCATTATCCATTGAAATCATAATTGGAGCTATTAGACGATTAAAAATCATTATATATATTTAAACCTATATTTTTTATAAATTATCTGGTGAATTAATATATCCAGAAATTGCACTTGCTGCGGCAATTGCAGAATTAGATAAATAAATTTGAGAGCTTCTAGCACCCATTCGACCAACAAAATTTCGATTCGTTGTAGAAATTGCAACTTCATTATCACCTAAAATTCCCATATAACCGCCGAGACAAGCTCCACAAGTTGGATTACTTACAACTGCACCGGCATCAATTAAAGCTTTTATATAACCATTTGCAGAAGCTTCTTCAAGAATTTTTTGAGTTGCAGGTGTAACAATCATTCGAGTATGTCGAGCAACTCTTTTGCCTTTAACAATTTTAGAAGCTATTTCAATATCTGACAATCTTCCATTTGTGCAACTGCCAATAAAAACTTGATCAACTTTAATTTTAGAATTAACAGCTTCTGATAATGGATGTCCATTTGATGGTAAATGAGGATAAGCTATAACTGGTTCAAGATTTTCAACATCAATTTCTATAATTTTTATATATTTTGCATCAGGATCAGAATAATAATATTTTGGTTCTCTATTTGGATTTTTATCATTAATAAACTTTTTTGTTATCTCATCAGCTTCAATAATTCCAGATTTTGCACCAGCTTCAATTGCCATATTACAAAGGGCAAATCGATTATCCATATCTAATTCAGAAATTGTTGAACCTGTAAATTCAAGAGCTTGATATAAAGCACCATCTACTCCAATTAATCTAATTAGTTCTAAAATTAGATCTTTGCCACCGACATATTTTTTAAGTTTGCCATTAAAAACTACTTTTATAGTTTCAGGAATTTTGAACCAATTGCCACCAGTAACCATTGCATAAGCTAAATCAGTTGAACCCATACCAGTTGCAAAAGCACCTAAAGCTCCGTGAGTGCAAGTATGAGAATCAGCACCAATAATTACATCACCAGCGAGAACAAGACCTTTTTCAGGCAATAAAGCATGTTCGATTCCCATATCTTTTTCATCGAAAAAATATTTTAAATCATGTTCATATGCAAAATCGCGACTAATTTTTGCTTGATTTGCTGATGCGATATCTTTTGCAGGAATAAAATGATCAAGAACAATCGAAAAAGCATCTGGATTTGCTAATTTTTCAGCTCCACTATCTCTAAATGCTTTTATAGAAAGTGGAGTAGTAATATCATTTCCAATGATCATATCAATTTGAACTTCAACAATTTCACCTGCTCTAACTATTTTACCAGCATGAGCTGAAAAAATTTTTTCTGTTATTGTTAAACCAGACATATATATATTCCTAATTTATATATTAATTTACATATTTAATCCGCCATTTATTTTAAGTGTTTCACCAGTAATATAACTAGCTCCATCACTTAAAAGAAAAGCGACACCTTCGGCAACTTCATTGCCACGACCAAATCTTTTTAACGGAATATTCGACATATATTCATTTTTAATATTTTCAGGAAGTGATGAGGTCATATCAGTTTCTATAAAACCTGGAGTAATTACATTAAATCTTATATCTCGAGGAGCACCTTCAAGAGCAAAACTTTTTGTCATAGCAATAACTCCACCTTTTGAAGCTGAATAATTTGTTTGACCAAGATTACCTTTTTCGCCAACAATCGAAGCGATATTAACAATCGAACCAAATCTTTTTTTACTCATAATTTTTAGAGCTTCTCTACAACCGATAAAAGTAGAATATAAATTAGCATTAATAACAGATAAAAAATCTTCACTTTTCATTCTAATTGCTAATTTATCATTTGTAATTCCAGCATTATTTACGAGATAACTTAATTCGCCATCAGCTTCAATTATAGTTTTAATTCCAGCGATAAAATTTTCTTCATTAGATACATCAAATTTAATTACAGCTGACGATAGACCAGACTCACTTAATTCTTTATGTAATTTATCAGCTTCTTCGAACGAGTTTCTATAATTTATCCAAACTTTTAAACCATATTTAGCTAATGTTCGAACAATTTCTGAACCAATGCCACGACTTGCACCAGTAACTAAAACATTTTTTCCAGAAAATTTCATTTATACTCCGATTTATATATATTTTTATATTTAAAGATTCTGTTTGTATTTTATTTTAAGAGAGAGCATCAATTTTATTTTTAAGATTAATCATCTCCTCTTCAAGTCGTTTTTTCTCAAATTTAAGTGAAGCATGACTCTGTTTAACACCTTTTAAATCAGCTTTAATTGCAATCATTTCAGAAGTCATTAAATCAACATTGCCAAGAGATCTTTGAAGTTGAACTTGATATTTACGAATTAAAGTTTCAGCTTCTCTTAAAGTTGTTTTCATAACTCCAGTTCCCTTTTGCTCTTTTTCGAGCAAATTTTTATAAAAAAGAACTTGAGAAAATAAGAAAAAGGCTGTAAGAGTAACGATAGTGAGGAGGGACCATTCAAGAAACATTTTGACCCTTATAATTTCTTTTCTAATTTTTCTATTAGATTTATTTTTTTTACTCTTTGAAGATGTCGTCCACCTTCAAATTTTGTTGAATTCCAAGCTGAAATAATCGATTCGACTGTTCCTTCACCTGTTGTTCTAGCACCGAAACATAAAATATTAGCATTATTATGAGCTCGACTCATTTCAGCAGTATATGCATCATGACATAAAGTTGCTCGAATTCCTATAATTTTATTAGCAGTAACACTCATTCCGATGCCAGTTCCACAAATTAAGATACCATAAATGCCAGTTTTTTGCCAATCTAAATTTTCATCTATATTTCCAGATAATTCTAAAATTTTATCGGCAACTTTTTTAGCATAATCTGGATAATCGACTCGATCAGTTGAAAAAGGACCTAAATCTTCAACTTCGTGACCCATTTTTTCAAGCAGTTCTCGAACAAAATTTTTCATTGTCAAACCAGCATGATCAGTTCCAATTACATATTTCATTACTATCTCCTAATATATAATATATAAAATATAATATTAAAATTTTAATAACTCTTCTCCTTGAAGAATTACAAAATTATGATCTTGTTTATAATCTTTTGAAAAATCTTTAATTGCTTTTTCAAAATCACTATCTAAATTTAAAAAATTGCCAACTTTTCTATAAATTTTACTTCGTTTTTTAAGAACTTCAGCAATCGAAAAAGTTAAAATATATTTTAAAGGCTGTTCAGCATCTCGAGGTGAATAGCCACTACCGAAACCCTTTTTTTTAAAAATAAAAATTGATTTTCCAGTTGCTTGATCTTTTTCGATTACAGAAAATTTGACACCACCAAGAGTTTGAATTGAAGTAATAACAACAGCTATTTTTTCTCTAATTGAAAAACTGGCAAAAAGCTGCAATAAATTTGCAAATTCTTTTTCGATGAGATCTCGAATATGATTTGTATAATATAATTTGCCTTCAAGATATTTTTCATTTTTTAGAGGAACAAAAATTACAAGTCTATTATTTATTTCTAAACTGCCTCGAATTGCAGAAAAAATATCATATAATTTTGCGGGACTATTAATCTCTTCATTATATATTCCATTTTCTTCTATAAGTGCAGGTGTATCTATTGGAATTATTAATACATCAGATTCTTTGACCCAATCTTTAACATTTTTTCGTTCAGTTTCAAGATAACCACCTGGAAAATCTCTAAAAATAATATTTATTTTTTCTGGAGAATCTTCATCTTTAGCTATAAAAAAATCGAACTCTTCACTATGTTTTGTTCCTGTCATCAGAGATTTAGTTCTAATTTGATCAGAGGCAATTTGCTGTTTTAAAAGAGATAATTTTTTATTTAAACGATTAGAAGTTTCATTGTCTGGAATTAGTTGTAAAGGAATATTTTTATCAATTACTCTATTAAATTGATCATACATTGCTGTTAAAGTTGAAGTTTTTCCAATACCACTATTACCAAACATAAGAACTCTTATAGTTCTATCTTGCTCATTGCGATTATCAAGAACAGTGCTAACTAATTTTTTTAGCAATATTTTCTCCGAAAAAAATTAAAACTATTTTATAAATAATTATTTTTAAATTTAACATATCTTTTGGCTGAATCATATAATTCTTTTACCTCATCATCTGTCAATTCTCGAACAACTTTTGCAGGAGAACCAATAATTAGAGATCGTGGAGGGAATTTTTTGCCTTTAGTAACAAGTGATCCAGCTCCGACAATACTTTCATTACCGATTTCTGCACCATCAAGAATAGTAGCACTCATACCAATTAAACAGCCATTACCGATTTTACAACCGTGAAGCATAACACGATGACCGACTGTAACATCATCACCGATAATCGTAGGATGTCCATCATTCATATTTCGTTCGATTCCTTTATGATGAGTTGTATGAACCATAGATAAATCTTGAATGTTAGTTCTATTACCAATAATAATCGAATGAACATCGCCACGAATGACAGTTCCAAACCAAATTGCTGAATCTGAGCCAATTTTTACATCACCAATAATAGTTGAACCTTCTGCGATCCAACTATTTTGACCAATTTCTGGCATATAATTTTGATATTTTAAAATCACTATATATTTTCTCCTAAAAAATACTATCGAGAATATTGCTTTTATATTTTTGTTGTTCTAGTTTCATCTGAAGAATCGCATTTTGTTCAGCTAAATAACTTCGCTCACTCTTGAGATTTGCTATATCGCGACTTAATTCATAAATTCTATTGCTAAAATGTATTTTTAACCCTAAAACAAAAACCACAACAAATAATATTAGAATAGAACCTATAAGAGTTGTTGTTGGCAACATATTATTTTTCTCCATTTCAGCCATAATCTCCTCTAAAATCAACTCTTTTTCAATCTGATTGCGATTGGAGATGAGACTCTCCTCATCTGGAATCAGTAGATCTATCTCTATTTTTTCTTTCATTTATCTCCTATCTAACAATTAAACAGATATAGCTAATGAGATGATTTTATCAGCCTCCGAAGAAATTATCTTTTTTGCTATCTGAACTAGGTGATGATTTTGTTAAATCTGGTTTAGTTGAACTTGATGTTGATGAGGTTGTCGTTGAACTTGAAGAAGTTCCTCCGAAAAAACTCTGTTTTGAAGGTGGAGTAGCATTTGCTTTTGCACTAGTTCCGCTACTAGTACCAGCATTATTATGATTATTATTATTTCCATTCATTCCATTATTATTTGGATTATGTTGATTATTACCACCAAAACCACCACTATTTGGATTTGGATTATGTGAAGATTGATAACCAGATGGAGAACCATAACCTGCTGATTGTCGAGCTTGAAAATTTTGATTATTTGAAAGCATATTTGCAGCAACACCTCCAAGAAGTGCTCCTGCAGCACCTGCTAATAATAGTTCGCCCATTCCAAAACCCTCATCTGCTTTTGGTTGTTGAGGATTTGCAGAAGTTAAATTTGAAGTGTTATTTTCAACTTTTTTCATTTCAGCTTCAGCAAAAGTTTTCATTTCAGCTTCATTCATAATCCGAGTTGAACCATTTAAATCAGTAACAAAAGCTTGAGTTGGACCAGTTGTTGGCATTGATTCAACAAGTTTATATTGTCCCGGTGCTACTTCTTGAATTCTTAAAATTTTATTTTCAGCTGGTTTAACTGTTTCGACAGGTTTCTCTTCAGGTTTTTCTTCTGTTGAAGTACAACCACTAAAAAGAGCCGATAAAATCGTTACAGTTAATCCACCTAACACTAGTTTTGATTCTTTATTTATAAAATGTTTCATAACACTACCTCTTTCTATATTTTGCATATTTTTAAACTTTTAGATTTATTTTATTAAATTGTCAATTTTTTGTAATTCTATCTTTTTGCCATCAACAGCTAAAACTTCAACTCTAATTTTGTCGCCAATTTTAATATGATCTTCAATTTTAGTAACACGATTTTTAGCTATTTTCGAAATATGAATCATTCCGTCATGACCAAAAGGTAATTCAACAAAAGCACCAAAAGGAGCAATTTGTTTAACAGAGACATTATAAATTGTGCCAACTGGATAAAGTTCTTTAGGATTTCTATCATCACCGAGTCGTCTAATTTGCATAACTGCATTTTCAACATTTTGAATTTTTCTACCAACAACTTTTATTTCACCAGTTTCTCGATTAATATCTATTTTAACACCATTATTGCCATCAATAATAGCTTTAATATTTTTACCACCTTGACCAATAACATCAACAACTTTAGTAGGATTAATTTTAAAAGTTTCTATTTTTGGCAAAATTTCATGATTAACAGAAATTTTAGAGATAGCAGTTTCCATAATATTTAAAATATGAGAACGAGCCTCTTTTGCCTGTTCAAGTGCATTTGATAAAATTTCTCGTTTAATACCACCAAGTTTAATATCCATTTGCATTGCAGTTATACCGTTTCGAGTTCCAGTAACTTTAAAATCCATATCACCATCGTGATCTTCAAGACCCATAATATCAGTTAAGACAGCATATTTATCAGCTTCAGTAATTAAACCCATTGCAACTCCAGAAATAAGATCACTAGTTAAAATACCACCAGCTTTAAGAGCAATTGCACCACCGCAAACAGTTGCCATTGACGAAGAACCATTTGATTCTAGAATTTCAGATACAAGTCTAAGAGTCATTCCACTGCTATTTATTAAACTAGATTCTAAAGCTCGTTTAGCTAAATTGCCATGTCCGAGTTCTCGTCGTCCAACACTTTTCATTCGAGAAGCTTCACCAACTGAAAATCCAGGAAAATTATAATGAACCATAAATTGTTCTTGTTGTCCTGATACTTTTGTTAATTCTTCAAAAATTTGAGCATCTTCATCTGAACCAATTGTTAAAGTTACAAGAGCTTGAGTTTGACCTCGAGTAAATAAACAAGAGCCATGAACTTGCGGAAGAATATTTGTTTCAATAGAAATTGGACGAACATCACGAAGACCACGACCATCAGCACGAATTCCAGTTTCAAGAATTTGCGATCGCATAATTTTTCGTTTATGTTTTTGCAAAGCTTCAAGAATATCATTCATTTCCCAAGTTCTAACAACCTCATCGATATTAGTTTCACGAGTTTTTATTTCATTGGCTAATTTTATTAATACAGTTGCTCGTTCGCTTTGAGAAAGTTGTTTTAAAGAATCTTCTAATTTTGAGTGATATTCTCGAGCCACGAATTCAACTAAATCAGTTGGAAGTTCATGAATTCGTAATTTTAAATCTCGCATATCTCTACAAAGTGAAGTGAAATTTTGTTCATAAGCTATATTTTGTTTTGTAAGTTCAGTTTCTGCTAATGCAATAGCTTCTAATAACTCATTTTCAGGAATTACATTGCTATTTTGAATATTTTCATTAAAAGTAGCAACAGATCGCATTTCGATCATTAATAATTCTTCTTTTGTTCCAGCAACAAAAAGATCAAGAGAACTTTGATTTCGCTCTTCGCTATTTGGATCTATAATAAATTTATTATTTATTTTACCTATTCTAACTCCAGAAACACTTTTACGAACTGGTAAATTAGAGACAAAAAGTGAAGCTGAAGCAACTCGAAGTGCAAGAGTTTGTAAATCTGCATTTTCATCAACACTTAAAACCATAATAGTTATTTGAACAGGATAATTAAAACCTTTTGGGAAAAGAGGTCTTAAAGCTCTATCAACAATTCGAGAAGTTAAAGTCTCAAAATCGCTAGGTTTACCTTCTCGTTTAATAAAACCGCTTGGAAATTTGCCAACCGCATAAACTTTTTCAATATATTGAACAGTTAAAGGTAAAAAATCTTCATTTGATTCTGTCATTTCATCAACAACAACTGTTGATAAAATCACTGTGCCTCCAGATTGCAAAAGAGCAGAACCGTCGCTCTGTTTTGCCAATTCATTAATTCTGTAAATTTCTCGATACCTATCGAAATTTATGTCTATATTCAAAAATTAAGCTCCTAATCGTATATTATTATTAAAAAATATAAACTTATAAAAATTTATTCTAAGATTTATCTTAAAAATTTTTATATTAAAAATATTATTTAAATATATCAACTTAGAATCTTACCAAAATTTAGTAAAATAAAGAGTTTTAAATAAATCTTAAATATATAAAAATTTTTCAATATATTTAATCGGTTTGGTAAAATGTCATCATTTTAGATTTTGAAAGCAAAAAACAATGAGAAAAATAGTTATAAAAAATAAAAGTAAAGGGTTAGTTTTAGCAATATTACTAATTCAAACTCCACTTTCAGCTGAATGGTGGCAAGACCTTGAACATTTATATAAAAATACTTTTGGAGAAAAAAATATTTCATATGAATGTTCTTTTAAAAATCGAGAAGATGATTTACAAAATCGTTGGAAAGGTTTTGTTGATTTATCAGATAAGGCAATTGGAAAAATTAATAAATTGGAAACTGTCAATCTTGAAAAATCTTGGGTTCCTTTTGTTGATACAAAAGAGAGGTTAAATGGAGATATAAATAAGATTCTAAATGATCTATTAATTGCTTTATCTGGTGATACTCGAGTAATTGAATGTCTGGATAAAATGAGAGATATTAATCGCAAAATTATTTCTGAACGAGATGCTTTAACAAAAATTCAAGAAAGAACTCTTTCATCAGAATTAAGCGAATCTGATAGAAATGAATCTACGATGAGATTTGCAAAAATAGAATCTCTTAATAAAAGAGTTGAAGAAATTAGAAGTAGCATTATAGTAGAATTAAAAAATATTGGCTTAAATATGGAAGACAGTGATCTCGAAAAATTATTAATGCGAATCGATTCTGAAGATATTGTTCAAGTTATGCTAGTTTTTGATATTTCTAAAAAAATTACATCTAAACTTGAAGATTTAATTAAAAATGATAGCGATAATATAAAATTAGCAAAAAGATATTATGGTATGAATCTTGTTTTATCTAAAATTGCTCTTCATGTTCAAGATCGTTATAAAACTTCATTAACAATTAAATATATTCCTAAACTTGAAGGAATGGTTCAGAATCTAAATAATTTATTAATTGAAACTGAAACTTTTTTGAAAGAGAGTAAAACTCAATATGAACGGGAAATATATACAAATAATATAAAAGCTCAAAAATTAAGTATTGAAACTGCTAATTTATATTTGAAAAATTTAGAACAACAATTAAAACAGGTTGATAGTGGTCGAGAACAAGCTTTAAATAATCTTAAATTAACTTCAAATAGTTACAAAACTTTACAAGCTGGTGTTGGTTTATTAGATGTTATAAAAGAGACTCAAAATAGTTTTTCGTCAATTATGAAAATTCAACTTCCAGAAATTATTCCATTTAAAAATGATCAAATGAAATTAGAATTTCATAAAATTACCGAAGAACTTCGAGATAAATAATTTGAAAAAGCTCTTTTTTAAAACTTTTGGTTGCAGAACTAATATTTTTGACACTGAAGTTATGATTAAAAACATTGGCGAATTTATAAATACTGACAAAATAGAGGAAGCTGATTATATTATTGTTAATTCTTGCACAGTAACCAATTCAGCTGATACAAATACGAGACAATTTATAAATAGAGCAAAACGAGAATTTCCAAATGCTGAAATATTTTTTACAGGTTGTGGAATTTCTGGAGAAGGCTTAAAATTATATAATTCTGGAATTGTTAAAAGTGCATTTGGACATTCTGAAAAAGCAAAAATATCTGAAATTTTAAAAAACAATGAACGAAGATATATCGTTGGTGATTTAAATTATCTTGATAAAACTGTTGTTGATAATTTTTCGAGTCATAGTCGTGCATTTATAAAAATTCAAGAGGGTTGCGATTTTAAATGTAACTATTGTATTATACCTGCAGTTAGAGGTTCTGCTAGAAGTTATCCAGAAAATTATATTTTAGAGCAAATTAAAATTCTTGCAAATAATGGTTTTGGTGAAATTATTTTGACTGGAACAAATATTGGAAGTTATATAAACATAAATATAAAAAGTGGCAAAAATAATAGTCTTGCAAATTTATTAAAAAAGATCGCTGAAATTCGCGGAGTTAGACGAATTAGATTGGGAAGTGTTGAACCGAGCCAAATTACTCCTGAATTTATAGAATTGCTTGATGAGAAATTTATGGGAAAATATCTACATATTGCTATTCAGTATGCAGATAATAATATGCTAAAAATTATGAATCGACGAAATCGAGTTGAAAATGATATAAAGCTATTTGAAAAATTAGCAATGCATGGTTATGCAATTGGAACTGATTTTATCGTTGGACATCCAGGTGAAGATGAGGTTATTTTTAAAAGTGCATTTGAAAATTTAAGAAATAACTATCCTTTGACTCATATTCATCTTTTTAAATATAGCAAACGAGATGGCACTGAATCTGCAAAAATGAGAGAAATCTCTCCTGAAATCGTAAAAGATCGTTTTGAACTTATTAACGACCTCATCAAATCTAAATATGAAAAATTTCGTGATAATATAAAAGAACCTCTAATTGTTCTATTTGAAAAAGAGATCGAAAAAGATATTTTCGAAGGTTATGATCAGTTCTATTTTCCTGTTCGTTTTAAAAGTAAAGATATATTTGATGGCTATTGGCACGAAATAAAAGATTATAATTGGAGAAATTTTTTTAATTAGGAGTTAAATAATTTTAATATGTATAGTGAATCTGAAATAAAAGCTATTCTAGAAGAGAATAGAATTCTAAAACAAAAGAGTAAGGTTATAGATGATTTTTTAATTATTACTAAAACTGATTCTAATGGATTTATAACTTATGCAAATCAAAGTTTTGTAGATGTTAGCGAATATTCTGAAGCTGAATTAATTGGACAAGCTCATAATATTGTTCGTCATCCTAGTATATCTAAAAGTTTTTTTCGAGCAATGTGGCATAAATTAAAATTTAAAAAAGAGAGTTGGCGAGGAATTGTAAAAAATCTTACTAAAACTGGCAAAGTTTATTATGTCGAATCGCTGATTTCTCCCATTTTTAATAATCATAATGAAATCGTTGAATATATTTCTGTTATAAAAGATATTACTAAAAGAGTTGAACGAGAACTAGAATTAAATAGTGAAAAGAAATTTATAACAAATATCTTAGATCATCAAGACAGTATTATTTTATTGACTAATGAAGAACAAGGCATGTTATATGTAAATCAGAAATTTTTCGATTATGTTGAATTTGCAACTATTCACGAATTTAAAAATGCATTTAAATGTGTCGGCGAAATATTTATTCCTGATAATAATCTGATTTTTAGTCGTGCAATTGATTGGATTGAACATATTTATCAAAATAGTGAAAAAGTTCATAAAGCTAAATTAGTTGGGAAAAATGGTCAGGTTCATTATTTTTCAATTCGAGTTAATAAAATTAGAGCTTCAAAAAGTAGAATAAGAAAATATAATTTAAAAGAAGATCAATCAGATTTATATTTAATGACACTTTCTGAAATTACAGAACTAGAAACTGCTCTTCAAAAAGCTCAATCTGGAATTGAAGCAAAATCAAGATTTTTAGCAAATATGAGTCATGAAATTAGAACTCCATTAAATGGCATTTTAGGTTTTACTGAATTAATGCGAAAAAGTCCTCTTTCACCAGATCAAGAAAAATATATAAATACTATATCAAGTAGTAGTAAAACTCTTCTTGGAATTATAAATGATATTTTAGATTTTTCAAAAGTTGAAAGTGGAAATTTAAGTCTTGAATATATTAAATGTAGTCCTTTACATGAATTTGAATCTGCTTTAAATCTGTTCAGTGCCAAAATGATGGAAAAACGAATTAAATATCTTTTATTTATAGATCCAATGCTTCCAAAATGGATTATTCTTGATCCTTTACGAATTAAGCAAATTATTTCAAATTTAGTTGGTAATGCTCTTAAATTTACTCCTGAAAATGGCAAAATTTCTGTTGATATAAGTTGTGTCAGAGGAAAAGATCATGATATCGAATTATATTTTTCTGTTCAAGATAGCGGAATCGGAATTTCTCCAGAACAACGAAAACGAATTTTTACCCCATTTTCTCAAGCTGATGAATCAACAACACGAAGATTTGGTGGAACTGGTTTAGGTTTATCTATTAGTAAAAGTTTTGTTGAATTAATGGGTGGAACTTTATCATTAGAAAGCGAACTCGATAAAGGTAGCAAATTTTCATTTAATATTCCTTTTGTTGAAGCTTCACATGAAAAAAGTGTCGAAACTAGATTTTTTTCATCTATTGATACTATTATTTATAATCCAATTTATTCGATTGTTAGTGATGAGGTTTATTTATTACAGAAATATTTATTAGCTTTTGGTTTAACTGTTAAAATAGAACCAGAATTTAATAAATTGAATAATTCACGATTAATTTGGATTTTTGCATCATCAATTCCAGAACCTGCTTTTGTAGATATAAAATTATTAGCAGAAAAAACACCTATTGTATTAATTGAAAGCTTTAATACAAAACTTTCATATAAAATAAATAATGTAAAAAGAGTTCAATTACCTTTTAATATGTCTTCGATTGATGATGCCATTGTTAATAGTTTGCAAATAAAATTAGAGAATGAACTATTTGAAAGCTCAAAAGGTGAAAATTTATATTTTAATAATTTATCAGTTCTAGTTGCCGAAGATAATGATGTTAATCAGATGTTTATAGATATTTTATTAAAAGGTTATGGAATTCAACCTGATATAGTTGAAAATGGTGAATTAGCTATTAAAAAAGCAGAAAATAAAGTTTATGATCTCGTTTTAATGGATATAAATATGCCGATTCTTGGTGGAATCGAAGCTACTCATGGAATTAGAAAAAAAGGGCGAAATGGAGAGAAAATCCCTATAATAGCTCTAACTGCTAATGCTATAGTTGGCGATCGAGAACGATTTATGTCTGAAGGCATGGACGATTATTTAACAAAACCAATAGATATAAAAAATTTAGAAAAAATTCTAATTAAATATCTAGTTAATAATACAGTGGCTATTGATAAAAATTTAAATCAGCAAGATAAACAAAAAGAACAAAGTCTTAATAAGAAAGATAATGAGGATAAAAATAAAATGATAGAAGTTCCAGTTAACAATTTTGAACAGATTTCAAAAGCAGTTATATCAAAAGAGCTAGGTATCCCTGAAATGTTTGTAACAAAATTAATTACAAAATTTTTAGATGGTCTTGAAACAAATGTTCGCGATGTCGAAGGTGCAATTTCTAGAAAAAATAGTGAAGAAATTAAAAATTTTGCTCATAAACTAAAAGGGTCATCAGCAAATTTAAGATTTAAATATCTTGCTGAAATTATGAAGACAATTGAATATGCTGGAAAAGATAATATAACTGAAGGTTATGAGAAACTTCTTGAAGCAATGAAAAAAGAGATCGAAACTGTTCGAGCTTTTGCTGTAAAAAAATAGACTAAGTCTTAGTCTTAAAATTTAATTAAACTTGAAAATGTCAAAAATGGTTCAACAAATTTATTTATATTTTCAGGTTTTAAAAAGTTTTAAACTTGTATGAAAATTATTGTAATTTTTATATTAAATATAGGAATATTATTGCCAGAATTTTATCTTTTACCAGATGATAAACAAAAATATATTTATCGATTAAATCGAGATATTGAAAATAGTATTTCTAAAATTGATTTTTTTGGCAAAGAGTTAAAAGATAAATCGATTTTTTATGTTTTGAAAAAAGCATCTATGAATTCAAAAATTAGAGTTATTGTTGAAAATTCACAAGGTTTTTCAGCTCAACTTTTACCATTAGAAAATATAACTATTTCGATACTTAAAGGTTTTAATGAAGCAGGTTTAAATGGATATTTTATAATTATTGATAACAAGTTTGTTTATAATTATATTGAAAATAGTGGTAGTGTAGAAATAGCTTTTCGTTCAAATAATATAAAAGATATTGATGAATTAAAATCTAAATTTGAAATTTTATGGCAACGAAGCGAAAAGGTTGATTTTTCAAAATGCAAAAAATAAGTGAAATTGAAAAATTTAAATTTGAATTTTTATCTCTTATAGATTCTAATATGCCTATTATTAAAATAATATCAGATGATATAATTTCAATTGAACAATTGTTACAAAATCACGAACTAGTCGAGTTAGATAGAGAACTTTCAGAAATTTTAAAAGATTTATTGTCTCGCGATGAGGTTAAAGATACTATTTTATTTATAGATAATATAAAAATATTATATGAAAATCATAATATTTCACTTATTAAACAGATTGTTAAAAAAATTAACTGATGAAAAATTCAATTTAACAATAGTAATTTATCTTTTTGATAAAAATGAGCTTGATTTTTTTCCAAAAGCATTTGAACAATTTTCATACTCATTAATTTTAGAAGCTCCAAATATTGTTGAAATAATAAATATTTTAGATGAGTTTCATAATTTTATTGGAATAAATTTTAATAATTTAGATGAAAAAAATAATTTTGCGAATATTTTGCTTGGATTTTCCAGAACAACTTTAAAATTATTCTTATCAAAACTTTATCAAACTAACGGATCTATCAATTTAAATAGAGAATATCTCATAAAAGAAAAAACTAAATATATTTTGAACTCTTCAGTTCACCTTAAATATCTTGAAATAGAGACAAAAGATATTTTACTGGCAATTAATGAGCTTAAAGTTAAATAGAAAAATAAATTTTGAAACGAAACTATAATTTGGATAAAATGCCAGTTAAATTCGAAAAAAAAGGTCCTAAATGGCAACAGTTGTGAGACTTACGAGATTAGGAAGACATAAAAGTGCTTTCTATAGAATCGTAGCTACTGATAGTAGAAAACAAAGAGATGGTGGTTGGATTGAATCTATTGGATATTACAATCCGAATACAAATCCAGCAACAGTAAAAATTGATGAAGAACGATTAAATTACTGGAAAAGTGTTGGAGCTAAACTTAGCGAAAGAGTAGAAAAACTTACATCAAAATAGATGATTGAAAAGTTTGTAGAAGATTTTGCAAAACTTATAGTTTCTGATCCAGAATCGATTAAAACCGAATCAATAGAAAATAGCGATTTATATGAAATTACTATATATGCACATCAAGATGATTTAGGTAGATTAATTGGTAAAGATGGAAAAATGATTGGAGCTATAAAAACTTTTATATCAGGCTGTAAAGCTAAAAACGGTAAAAACTATAAAATTAATGTGAAAGCAGTTAAAAAATCTTGAGTAATTTAAATTCAAAAAGTGCAAATAATTTAGATATTAATAATAAATCTAGTGAAAAAATTGTTATTGCAACTATTGGTAAAACTCATGGTGTTAAAGGTTATTTGAAACTTCATTGGGATTCAGATTTTACAGATCAAATTTTAAAAAAAATGAGTGGGATAGCTCTTTTGGTCGGCTTGAAATATTGAATTATAATGATGAATCTGAATTGATAAGATTTGTTGGTTTTGAGTCTAAAGAAAAGGCTGAAATTTTAACAAATCATAAAATTTATTCGACACAACAAGAGACTAGAGAACTTTGCGAACTTGGTGAAAATGAGTTTTTTTGGTTTGATCTAATTGGTTTGAATATTATCGAAAATAATATAAAATTAGGTGAAGTTTCTGATATTGAACGAATAGTTTTTACGGATTACTTTGTTATTAAAACATCTGATGAATTAGTGCAAACAAAACTTCCAAAAAGCTTTTTGATTCCATATATTGATAAATATATTTTAGATGTTAATTTAAGTGCTAGATCGATATTTGTGATTGGCGGTCGAGATATACTCGAAGAGAGTTAAGTAAATATTATAGTGAATATAAATTTTATTACACTTTTTCCTGAAATTATTAAACCTTATTTTGAAGTTTCGATTATTGGTCGAGCTATAAAAAATAAAATTTTAAATATTTCGACTATAAATCCAAGAGATTTCACAACCGATAAACATCGTCGGGTAGATCTACCACTAATTGGAGGTGGTGCGGGAATGCTGATGATGAGTCAGCCAATCGTAGATAGTTTGAAGAGTATTAACTCGGAGAGTCATATTATCGCTGTATCACCCGTTGGCAAAAGATTTAATCAAAAAGATGCAGTTCGTCTTTCACAAAAAAATAATATAACTATAATTAGTGGAAGATATGAAGGTTTCGATGAACGAATAATAGAACACTATGTTGATGAGGTTTTTTCGATTGGTGATTATATTTTATCTGGTGGCGAATTATCTTCACTTGTTATTGCTGATGCGATTATTAGAAATATAAATGGTGTTTTAGGAAATCACGAAAGTATAATTGGAGAAAGTTTCGAAAATAATTTATTAGAAGCTCCAAATTTCGCACAACCTTTTGATTTCGAAAATAGTAAAGCAGTTTCAATATATTTGGGCGGACATCATCAAAAGATAAATGATTATAAAAAATCTTTATCAGAATGTAAAACAAAATTTTTTAGACCTGATTTATATCAGAATTATTTAATAGGGGCAAGAAATGCGAAATAAGTATATAGAACAATTTGAAAAGAAGCAAATTGCTGGTAAAGTTGTTCCAGAATTTAGAGCTGGAGACACTCTTAAATTATCAATTTCTATTCAAGAAGTTGGAGATAAAGGTGCTGTTAAAACAAGACTTCAAAACTTTGAGGGAATCTGTATAGCTCTTCGAGGTGAAGGCACAGGTAAAACATTTACAGTTAGAAAAATTTCTGACGGTATTGGTGTTGAAAGAATTTTCCCTTTATATAGTGAAAGTATCGCTGAAATTAAAGTTTTAAGACGAGGTAAAGTAAGACGAGCTAAACTTTATTATTTAAGAGATCTTAAAGGTAAAGCTGCGAGAATTAAAGAATTACGAAGAGATAACAAGAGTAAATAAACAATGATGCGAGGTTATAAAATATTTACAGGTACGGCTCATCGTAAATTTGCAGAAGATATTTGTCGGCATTTAAATATTCATTTAAGCAGTGCAACTGTTGGAAAGTTCAGTGACGGCGAAGTGAATGTACAAATAGATGAATCTGTAAGGGGTAAAGATGTGTTTATAATTCAGCCAACTGGAGCTCCTGTAAATGATAACCTCATGGAGCTTCTTGTTATGGTTGATGCTCTTAGACGAAGTTCGGCTCATACAATAACAGCAGTTATACCTTTTTTTGGATATGCTAGACAAGATCGCAAAGCTGCTCCAAGAGTTCCAATTACAGCTAAATTAGTCGCAAATATGATTCAAATAGCTGGAGTTGATAGAGTTATAACTATGGATTTACATGCTGGACAAATTCAAGGCTTTTTTGATATTCCTGTTGATAATTTATATGGTTCTTTAGTTTTTACAAAATATTTACAGACTAAAAAATTAAAAAATCCTATTATTGCAAGTCCCGATGTCGGTGGTGTTGCAAGAGCAAGACAATTGGCAGGAAAACTCGGTTTAGATATGGTCATCGTTGATAAACGACGAGAAAAAGCTAATGAATCTGAAGTGATGAATATAATTGGTGATGTTCAAGGCAAAGATGTTATATTAATAGATGATATGATTGATACTGCTGGAACAGTCGTTAAAGCAGCAAAAGTTTTAAAAGATCGAGGTGCAACTTCTGTAATGGCTTTTGCAACTCATCCTGTTTTAAGTGGCGAAGCATATAAACGAATTGATAATGGTGATTTAGATGAACTAGTCGTTACTGATTCAATTCCGCTTAGAGGAAATAGCCAAAAAATAAAAATCTTAACAGCTGCTCCTATTTTTGCTGAAGTTATAAAACGAATATACTCTAATGAGAGTGTAACAAATATGTTCAGTTATTAAACTATTTAATAAATTAAAAATATAAGGATTAAACTATGTATGCAATAGTTAAAAATGGCGGAAAGCAATATAAAGTTCAAGAAGGAGATCTTCTATTTCTTGACAATATGGATCTTGAAATAGGTGTTGAATTAGATCTTCAAGTTTTAGCTGTAATGAATGGCGAAAATATGGTTTTGAATAATGGTTCTGTAAAAGCAGAAGTTATTAGCGAAGGTAGAGCTAAAAAAGTTATTATCTATAAAAAACTTAGACGAAAAGATAGTAAGCTTAAAAGAGGCTTTAGACGAGACTATACAAAAGTTAAAATCACAAAAATATCTGCATAATTAGATAAACTTCAGGAGTTAAATAAATGGCACACAAAAAGGGGCAGGGTTCCACCCAAAATAATAGAGACTCAGCGGGTCGAAGATTAGGTGTTAAAAAATTTGGTGGCGAAAATGTAATCGCAGGAAATATTATCATTAGACAAAGAGGAACAAAAGTTCATCCTGGTAATAATGTTGGTATGGGTAAAGATCACACTATTTTTGCTTTAGTTGATGGCAGTGTTGTATTCGAAAGAAAAGACAAAACTAGACAAAAAGTTTCAGTTATTCCTGCTTAATTATAATTTAAACAATAACTAAAAATTTAATTTTTCTCGATTTTTATTGAAGTAGATTTTTCAAAGTTTCCTTGTTAATATAAATCGAGATTAAGCAGTATTTAAGCTTCTTCTGATTAAAATTCCACTTGTCTTTGAAAAATTAAGACACTTCAAAATATAAAGTGGCTCGATAGCTCAGTCGGTAGAGCAAGGGACTGAAAATCCCTGTGTCCCCAGTTCGATTCTGGGTCTGGCCACCACTTCATTACAAATCAAAAACTTCAAACAAAACTTTAAAAATTAATTTAATAACTTTAATTATTCATTCTTTTTATTTTAACCTCATCATTACATTTAAAACTTTCTTTTTTACGATAAATTTTGTCATATATTTTCGATAAAATTCGAACATCTAAACATAAAAATAAAAAAAGGAGATTTCTTTAGAAATGACAATCTACGAAATGACAAAGCAAAAGCTTCTCAAAGACAGTGAAAAACTTAATAAAAACATAAATGAAATTTTGCAAAATGACCCAAATTATCTCATATTGGGAAAAGCTGAACGAAATAAAATCGAGGAACTTCAAAAAAGAAGTGCTGTAATTTTGCAAAAATTACAAAAAAATGAATTTGAAATCGCAGTTATTGGTCAAGAAGATAGCGGCAAAAGTTCGCTTTTAAATGCTCTTATAGAAACTGATATTTTCCCATCAGCAAGTGGTAGAACAACTTATACATCTACAAAGTTAGTTTCAGGACAAAATGATAAAGCAGAAGTTACTATATATAATTATGATGAATTTGATGCTATTTTTATCAAGAGACTTGAATCAATAGGTATTAAAGGGTTCTCTTTTGATGCAATTAACTTAGAAGATTTTAAACAAGAATTTAAAGACCTTCCAGCTGAAATTCAAAAACGAGCAAAACTTGATAACTCATATTCTGAAATTGAAGAGATTCTACAAGAGCAAAAAGAAATCGCGGAACTTTTAAATTCTCAAGGTGGTAAAACTTTAACTTTTCAAGGAGCGAAGCTTCAAGAGTTCAAAAATTATGTTACTGGTGAAAAAGATGATAAAAGCAAACCTCGAGCCACAAAAGAGATAATTATCTCTTCGTCTCAATTAAAAAAGATGTCAAATGCAATTATTTACGATGTTCCAGGATTCAATTCACCTACAAAACTTCATCAAGAACAAACTGACAAAATGTTAAAAAATGCTGATTCTATTATTTTTATTTCAGATGTCAGTAGTCCAAATCTTAAAGGTGATGAACTTCAAACACTTGCAAAAGGCGATGATATTTATGGAATGCCACTAAAAGATAAATTATTTATTTTTGGCAATAAATACGATAAAGCTAATAATTATAAAGAAGCAATCAATAACGAAACAAAGTTTAAACATGATGTTTTAAGTCAAAAAGCTATCGCTGATGAAAAACGAGTTTTTATTGGTTCAGCTGGTAAATATCTTGTTGATAATAAAATTGGAAATTTAGATATTAAATTTCAAGATTGGGTTCAATCTTCAAATGTAGCCGAATTTAGAAAAGCTATTGAGGAATATTATCGGTTTGATCGTTTTGAAGTTTTAAAGAAGAAAATTGAACAACTTCAAACTGAAATGAAAGCTGTTTTTCAAAAAGTTATCAAAACTATTTCTTTACCTGAAAAAATTACAAAACAAAGTTTAGTTCGAAAAATCGAAGATGAGGCAAAAAGAACTATTAGAAAAAGACTTAAAAGTAATCTATACCAAATTAATATGGATTTGAAAAATGAATTTCAAAATAATCAATATTTCTCTGAAAGCTTCACTAAAAAAGTTCCAGAATATTTCTCTGAAATTGATGAAAATTTGATTAATCAATATATTTCAGAATATGGAGATGACTTTGATTCTATAAATAGACAAATCAGACAAAAGCATCTTCATAATCAGTTTTTAGAAGATTTTTCTAAGCTTGTTAAAGAGATTGTTGATAATAAAACTGATGAGGTTGAAAATAGAGTTTTTCAAGCTTTTATTTCTGCAATTGGAAATAGTTCTGAAATTGAACAGATGGCAAGAAAAGCATTTGTTTATGAAAAACAAAGTGGCAAATTTGATTATCTTTTTGAACGATTCGGTCGCAAGATGTTAGATCTTATAATTTATAATCCTATTATGGGTTCAAAACGAGAAAGCGATTATGAAACATATAGAGATGAGTTTTTATATCTTGATAGTAAATATAAAAACGATGGAACTGTTTTAAACATTGCTGTTTCTGGAAAACCTGAACCGCTAACTTCTAAAAATGGAATTACTATATTTAAAGAACAATTTTATAAAGCTCTTCAAAAACTGCAAACCTCATCACAAGATTATGCTAAAGAGTGCGAAAACTCTCTTTTTCCACTACTTGAAAATTTAGAACAAGGTGAAAACTCTTATGACGATCAAGAACTCTTTGGTAATCGAAAAGGTAATTATTCTGGTGAAGATGTTTTAGAAGAGATTAATCAAGATATTCGCAATTTCAAAATGATTCTAATTGAAGCAGTTATTCCTGTTTTAGACTTAGAGTCTGTTTTTATAAAACGAGTTGAAAAAGAGATTATAGTTATGATTTCAAAACTTGATAGTCAAGAATTGAATGATTTTATTCTTGATTCGCTAGATATTTATCTTGCAAAAGAACTTGCTAATGTTGATGAAAAAGTTGCTGATTATGAGCGAAAAAAAGCTATTATTGACGAAATCGAAAGATTCTTAAAAAACTCTAATTAAATAAAATTACATTCTGGGGCTATTTTGCCCCAAATAAACATAAAAGGATAAATGTAAATGGCTTATACTAATATTTATGACTTAGCTATGGAACAACAAGCATACGAAGAAGCTATGGAACAACAAGCATACGAAGAAGCTATGGAACAACAAGCATACGAAGAAGCTATGGAACAACAAGCATATGAAGAAGCTATGGAACAACAAGCATACGAAGAAGCTATGGAACAACAAGCATACGAAGAAGCTATGGAACAACAAGCATATGAAGAAGCTATGGAACAACAAGCATATGAAGAAGCTATGGAACAACAAGCATATGAAGAAGCTATGGAACAACAAGCATATGAAGAAGCTATGGAACAACAAGCACACGAAGAAGATGATGATATGATCAATTTATATAATATGTTAATGATTGAAGATGGAGAACCTGTTTATCTTTCAGATGGAGTTTGGCTTTATCCTAATGGTAGAATGGTAGATTTAAAAAACTCTAATTAAATAGAATTACATTCTGGGGCTATTTTGCCCCAAATAAACATAAAAGGATAAATGTAAATGGCTTATACTGATGACTTTGCAATAGCAGGAGTTTCTAAATTCACTGTTCGCACAATAATTTCAAATCTTAATATAACTATTCTAAGTACTCATCCAGATGGAGATAAAGATATTTCTGATTCTGATGTTCCAAAACTAAGAACGGCTATTAAAATAGTTCAAAAAGATCAAACTCTTTTAGAAAATGTTCCAAAACTAAGAACGGCTATTAAAATAGTTCAAAAGATCAAACTCTTTAGAAAATGTTCCAAAACTAAGAACGGCTATTAAAATAGTTCAAAAAGATAAAACTTTTTTAGAATTAGAAAATGTTCCAAAACTAAGAACGGCTATTAAAATAGTTCAAAAAGATGAAACTTTTTTAGAAAATGCTCCAAAATTAAAAATGGCTATTAAAATAGTTCAAAAAGATGAAACTTTTTTAGAATTAGAAAATGTTCCAAAATTAAAAATAGCTGTTCGTCAAGAACTTAAAAAATATGTAAAAAAGTTTTACGATGATATACCATTGAATGATAGAGAAGACAAGTTTATTATGCAACAGTTTGATGAATTGTTAAAACAATATGATTTACAAGATTATAAAAATGAGATTGTTAGTTCTAATAGCGAAACAAATCTATTTGAAACTTTACAAGCTGAAAACGAAAAACTAAAAGCTGAACTTGACCTCATCGAAAAAGATAAAATTGCTACTGCAGAAATTATAAAAAGAATTGGTGAAAAGTATTTTTAGTATAAAGGAGTTATCAAATGAGCAATGAATTAGAACTTGAGCTTTTAGAAAAAATCGCTAAACTTGAAAAAGAGATTCTTAAGCTTTCTGGCAAAACAGAAAAAGATGAGATTCCATCTTTCTCATACTCAAAAATTAAAAAAGAGGATTTAGAACAGCTTTTTAATTTAAAACGATGTTTTAATAAATCTATTTTTAATAGCTGGTTTGATAATATTTTAGAGATTGATTCGAATATAGAAAATTTTTTAAATAATTTGCTAGAAAAAGAGCGAGATTATATTCAAATATACAAAGAAGAAGATTTGAAAGTTAAATTTATAAGTCAAATTATAAATTTTGTTGATTTTAAAATTGGTTACGAAATTCGTGATTTTTATGAAGAAACTCTAATTTATAAAACAGATAGATTTATTTTTAACGGCACAACCGATTTTCTTGTCTCAACAGGTTTTGAACGAGCTGAAAAACCATATTTTTTTATTCAAGAGTTTAAAAAAGGTCGAGATTTTTCTGATCCAGAACCGCAACTTTTAGCTGAACTTATCGCTGGTTTAGAACTAAATAATTGGCAAAAAATCAAAGGTGCTTATATTATTGGTGCAATTTGGAATTTTGTTATTTTAGAGAAATTAGGTGAAAATAGTTACTGCTATTATGTTTCTCAGAATTTCGATTCAACAGATATTTTAAAATTAAAATATATTTATAAAAATTTACTATTTATTAAAAATGAAATCATAAAAGGAGTTGTAAAATAAGCAACGAATTAGAACTTGAGCTTTTAGAAAAAATCGCTAAGCTTGAAAAAGAGATTCTTAAGCTTTCTGGCAAAACAGAAAAAGATGAGATTCCATCTTTCTCTTTTAGTAATATTAGTGAAAACGAACTAAATAGTATAGTTGAAATTGAACAAAAATTTATTGAACATCAATTTGATAGCTGGTTTAACTCAAAAATCGAGATTTCTGATGAGGTTGAAAATTTTCTCAAAATTCTTTTATTAAAAGTTAAAAATCTTATTCAAAGCTTTCACGAAGAGGATTTAAAGTTACATTTTTTATCGCCTCTATTCTTAAAAATTGATTTTTTATCATTTGAAAATAATTGTCGTGATTTTTATAATGAGAAGCTAACTTATAAAACAGATAAATTTATTCTAAATGGGGAAGTAGATTTTGTTCTAGCACGAGGATTAAAACGATCAAAAATACCATATTTTTTTATTCAAGAGTTTAAAAAAGGTAAAAAGCAATCAGATCCTGAACCGCAACTTTTAGCTGAACTTATCGCTGGTTTGGAACTAAATAATTGGCAAAAAATCAAAGGTGCTTATATTATTGGTGCAATTTGGAATTTTGTTATTTTAGAGAAATTAGGCGAAAATAGATATCAATATTTTGTTAGCGAGAATTTCGATTCTACAAAAATAGAAGATTTAAAACACATTTATAAAAATTTACTAATTATTAAAAATGAAATCATAAAAGGAGTGATAAAATGAATCATGGAAAATGTCGAGAATTAATAAAAACACTTCCAAATTCAATTTCTGCAAATGAAAAAGCTGAAATCGAACAAATTTTAAAAAATATTGGAGAAAAATTCTTGAAACATAATAATAAAGAAAATCAAAAGATTAAATTAAGTGAAGAACAGCTCAAAGCAATAAATTATGAAGCTAAATATATTCTTTTAAAAGCTCGTGCTGGAAGTGGCAAAACTGAAGTTCTCGTTCAACGAACTAAACGATTATTAAAAAGTGGTATTAAATCTAATGAGATACTTTTATTGGCTTTTAATAAAAATATCGCTAATGAAATGGCTGAACGAATTGGCGAGAATTTTAAAAATACAAAAACTTTTCACTCTTTTGCTTATTCGATTGTTCAACCGCAAAATGAGATTTTAATGGATCGAAAACAGCTTGTTTTTATTCAAAATCTTGTAAATAATGAGTGTCATCAATATCATTCGATTAATTGCAAAGATATCGGAAATGATGAACTTACTCAACAATTTTATAATTTATCACCAGAAGATTTTGTTAAATATATTAGAAACAGATCTGATATTTCTCTTTCATTGGAGGAAATGACAAATATTAAAGAAAAATATATTGCTGATTTTATTTTTGAACATAATTTAAATTATAAAGATATAAATCTTATAGATATTTCAGATATAAATTTAAAAAAAGGTAACAAAGAGCTACGAGAACAATTTGAAGAGATCTTAAAAACTGGTTTTAATAAAATTGGAAAAACTATTAAAAAATTATCTGAAAAAGATATTTTTAATAAAATGGGCTTTATTCCAATTCTTAAAATTACAGAAAGAATTTTGAGTTTTATTTCAAATGCAAAAGCAAAAAAACTATCACCCGAAGATTTATCTACCAAGATATATAATTTTCAAGATTCAAATAAATTGAGTTTATTGATTTTTTAAAATTTGCAAATCATATTTATAGCCAATATGAAAATAGCAATAAAACTGATTTTCAAGACCTTTTAATTCGTGCAACAGAAAAAATTCAAGAACAAAATATACATCAAATTAAACATATTTTTATTGATGAGTTTCAAGATTTTTCACCACTATTTTATGAATTAATAAAAAAAATAGTAAATCTAAAAAAAGATATTAATATTTTTGCAGTTGGTGATGATTGGCAAGGAATTAATGGTTTTGCTGGAGCAGAATTAAAATATTTTACTAATTTTGAACAATATTTTAAAAATGCTAAGATATTATCTATGCTAACAAATTACAGAAGTAAAAGCACAATTGTTGAATTTAGCAATAATATTTTAAGTGGCGAAAAGGCGATAGCTTCACAAAATGGTGGTGAAATTATCGAGAAATTTAATATTAATAATATTATTAATAATCTCGAAAAAGATAAAACTCTCGGAATTATTGTCAGATCTAATTAAAAAAAAAAGAGATTAAATTAATTACAAAAACTGATAATGTAAAAATATTAACTGCTCATAAATCAAAAGGTTTGCAATATGATGAGGTGATAATTTGGAACAAAACTCAGTTTATAAAAAATCAATCTCACAAAGATAATATTTTCTTTAAGATCTTTGAAAAAACTGATAATGAAATTATAGAAGAGGAAAAACGATTATTTTATGTAGCTGTAACTAGAGCTAAAGATAAATTATATATTCAATGATGTTTTGATAAAATCTTAAAAAATTTAATATATTTAAGGAAATATCTTGATAAAATCCAATTTTTTAGAATTTCCAACTGATCCATTAGAAAATGGAATCGAAAAAGTTGAAAAATTAATTCGCGAAAATCTAACAGAAATTGATAATTTAATTTCTATAAAAAATAAAAATTATTTGAATTTCGTAGCTCCAATTTCTGATTTACATCGTAAAATGCATGAACTTATTGTTCCAATTTCTCATATTCATTATGTAAAAAATAGTCAAAAAAGCAAAGATATTTATACTGCGATTTTGCCTCAATTATCAAATTATGATAGTGAAATTTCTCAAAATCTTGAAATTTTTCGAGGTCTCAAAGAGATTTCTGAAGAAGGTTTAAATTCTGAACAGCTCAAAGTTTTGCATGATATGTTGCTCGATTTTCGACTTAATGGTGCTGAACTTCAAGAAAATCAAAAAGAGAGACTAAAAATTATCGATTCTGAATTATCTGAACTTTCAAATAATTTTTATCAAAATAGTCAAGATGATATCGATAGTTATAGTCTCGAAATTTTTGATAAAAATGATGTTGCCGAAATGCCTGAAAGTGAATTAAATTCTGCAAAATCAGAATCTAATGATAAAACTAGTTGGAAATTTAATTTAAAAGGACCAAGTTATTTAGCTTATATGACTAACGGCAATAATAGAACTCTTCGAGAAGACTTATATCGTGCTTATGTTACTGTTGGTAAAAATAATATTAGTATTATAGATAAAATTTTAAAATTACGAAATGAACGAGCTGTTTTATTAGGTTTTAATAATTTTGCTGAATTGTCAATTGCCGATAAAATGGCTAGTAATACAGAGGCTGTTTTAGATTTTTTATATAAACTTGCTAATAAAACTCGTTTAAAAGCAAAAAATGAATTTGAAAATCTTAAAAAATTCTCTAAACTCGAAAACATCGCCTCTTACGATATTGCTTATTACAGTGAAAAATATCGAAAAGAATTTTTGGCAATTGATGAAGAAAAATTTCGTCCATATTTTGAAAGAGATATGACAATTAAAGGAACTTTTAATTTTTTAAGTCATCTTTTTGAAATTGAATTCAACAAAGTTGAAAATATCGATTTATGGCATTCTGATGCTGAACTTTATGAAATTAAAGATAAAAATAGCAATAAAATTATTGGTAGATTATATTTAGATCTTGAAGCTCGTGAAGGTAAAAGAAATGGAGCTTGGATGGAAGGTTGGGAAAGTCATCGAGTTTATGAAAATAAAGAGTATTTAGCTTCTGCTTTTATAGTTTGCAATTTTCCAAAAGCAACAGAAACTCAAAAAGCACTTTGGCGACACGATGATTTACATACTTTTTTACATGAAATGGGACATGCACTTCACCATATTCTTTCAGAAGTTAATGAATCGCCAATTTCTGGAACTGACGGAGTTGAATGGGATGCCGTTGAATTTCCATCGCAGTTTTTAGAGAATTTTTCTTATGAGCCTCAATTTTTACAATCTTTTGCACAACATTATCAAACTAGCGACTATTTATCAATAGAAATGATAAATAGTCTTGTAAAAGCAAAAAATTTTCAATCTGCAATGAAAACTGTTCGACAACTTGAATTTTCAATTTTTGATTTTAAATTACATATGGGAAATTATCAAGGCAATGAGATTCAAAATTTATTAAATTCAATTCGAAAAGATCTTGTGCCACTATTACCACCTGAATATAATCGTTCGCAAAATAACTTTTCTCATATATTTTCTGGAGGATATTCAGCGGGTTATTATAGTTATAAATGGGCAGAAGTTTTAAGTGCTGATTTATATTTAGAGATGATCGATAAAGGAATTTTTGAGAGCGGTTTAAATTTGAAATTTCGCGATGAGGTTTTAAAAAAAGGTGGTTCTGCTTCAATGTCTGAACTTTTTTATAAAATTTTAAATCGCCAACCAGACGAAACTAAACTTTTAAGACTTCACGGTATTGACTAAAAAAATTTTATTAACAATGTTTTTATCTACTTGGATAGGTTCTGATTTTGAGATTTGTGCAAAATAATAGTTAATTCTGATATCATAAAATTTTACTAATCTTATAAAAAGGATTTCTTATGAATAATATAAAAAAATTAATTCTTAAAGCAAAACGGGGCTTTTTTGGAGATAAACTTGGAAATAATATTTCAACTTTTCGTGGTCAAGGTGGCGATTTTATAGAATTACGAGAATATTATAGTGGTGATGATATCAGAAAAATTGATTGGAATATCACTGCAAAACAGAATCGTCCATTTGTTAAAATTTTTCGCGAAGAGCGAGAATTAAATATTGTTGTTTCTACGATTCTTAGCGGTTCAACTTTTTTTGGTAGTGTCAAATTAAAACGAGACCTAATAGCTGAAATTGTCGCTATTTTGGGATTTTCAGCTATTAAAAATGGTGATCCTTTTTCATCACATATTTTTGCTGATTTTGAACATATTTTTCGTAAGCCTTCTAAAAAAAGTTTTGGAATCGAAAAAGATGTTTTAAATATAACTAATTTTGATTCTATTGGCAAAAATGTTCAAATCGCTTTTATAGAAGATAAACTTTTAAAGACTGTCAAAAGAAGAAGTTTATTATTTTTAATTTCAGATTTTTATTCACATATTGAACTTAAATATTTATCTAAACATAGCGATATAATTGCCATTATTATTAGAGATAAACTTGAAGAAAATCCTCCTGAATTTGGTCAAATTACTCTAATTGATGGAACAACTGGAAACAGAAATGAAGGAATTTTTAAAAATTGGGGCGGATATAGCTCTAAATTAAAAGAACACGATCTAAAATTGATTAATGATTTTAACAAATTTGGTGTTAGATTTGTAAAAATATATACAGATCAGAATCCAATCATTGAATTAAAAAAACTATTTAATAGATAAAGCAAAAATATGAAAATTTTTAGTAATAAACGAAGTATTCGTGAATATATAAAAAGTAGCGAAAAAGGGACTTTCCTTGAAAACAGTATAACTATTAAAGAATTTAAATCTAGAATTATTCTAATAGATGGATATCGAAATATGAGCGATATTGAACGAGAATATATTTTTAATTTAACTTTTAGCGAACTTCGAGGCGATGAGGTTCTTAGTATCGAAAAAAATCTTTTGAAATTTTTAGCTTATAGCGATCATTTTTTCTCATTTTTTAAAGAGTTAGCTCTTGAAAATGTTGATATTTCTCTTTTGGCACAAGCAGATTTTTATGAAGATTTTAGAAAACATATCAGTTTTTTAAAAAAATTAATTGAGAGTTATAAAACTAAATTAATTAATAATAAAATTATTGATGATATTTTTATTCCAGAATTATATAAATTAAATTTTGATTATTTAAATAGCATCGATAAAATAGAATTCTATCTTGATGGTCAAATTAACAATTTTGATATGAACCTTTTTAGAGAAATTTCTAAAATTGTGCCAGTAAAATTTATATTTGCTAGAAGTAAATTTTATAATCGAATTGACCAATTTTTAAATATTGAACTTGAACCAAATTTTATATATTCTGTAAATATTTCTAATTCTGAAGTTTTAACACTCGATATTACTAAATTATCTGAAAATATAAAAATTTATGGTTTTAGAGATAGATTTACTCAAATTGGTTTTATAAAAGAGCAAATATATTCTTATAATCAAATATCAAATATTCCACTTGACAAAATCGCTGTTGTTCTTTTAGATGAAAAATTTTCTGAACAGATATCAAAATTTTTATATAAAGATAATAAATCGCTTTTGAATTTTTCTATGGGTTTTTCAATTAGAGATAAACTTTTTTGGCAAATTTTACACACTATTTATGAATATATAAATAGACCTGAATTACTAGAAAATAATTTCAGATTTAAAAGATTTAAAGATAAATTTAACTATTTTAATGATATTTATTTGAGTTTTAAAGAAAATTGGAACTATAAAGATAGTTTTGAATCTTTTAAAGAAATTATAATGAAACTTATTGATTTAACAAATTGTAATGAAAAAAATAAAATTGAAGAGATATTAGTAGAGTTTTATTCTGACAAATTTAAAATAAATGAAGATATTAAAACTATTTATGCACTATTTTATCGTCGTCTTAATAAAATCACGATTGACGATTCTCAAGGTGGTTCGATTACTGCAATGGGACTGCTCGAAACTCGAGGAGTTGAGTTTGAAGCTGTAATTGTTGTTGATTTTAATGATGATGTTTTTCCAAAACAAGAAGAAAAAGATCTTTTTATAAACAGTGAAATTCGTCGTGATGTTGGTTTGCCTCTGATTATTGATCGCGAAAATTTGCAAAAACTCTATTTTGAGAGATTATTGCAAAAATCTAAATATGTTTCTATATCTTTTTTAGACAATAATGATAGCAAAATCTCAAGGTTTTTTCATGATTTTCCAGAGTTAAAAATAGAAGCTTATAATGAGAATTATGAACAAAACTTAATCAATATTTCTATTAGTAGATCTAAACAAATATATAAACATTGGGATGAAAATATATCAGCATATTTTTATATTTCTAATAAAGAACTCTCTAATCATAAATTTTCCACTTTTTTTAATTGTAGAAGAAAATATTATTTTAAATATATTTTAGAAATAAAAGAACATTCTATAGAAGATAGCGAAAAATTATTAAAAGGTACATATTTTCATGACATATTACAACTTGCTTTAAATAATAAAAGTTATACAACTCGTGAAGATTTAGAAAAAGAGATATATTTTTTAATTGATCAAAATAAACAAGATTTTAGTGAAGCTGAATTGAAAATGTTTAAATTAGAATTTACAAGAATTATAGATTTGGAATTTAACTTTTTTCAGAAAGAGCATTATCAAACTGTTGCAACTGAATTAACTTTAACAGTTCAAAATTATCGTGGATTTAAACTCAAAGGTAAAATTGATAGATTGGTTCAAAAAAACAGTGGTGAATATATTGTTGTAGATTATAAATCTAGTAGTTCTAAATTAGATAAAACTAATTTTCAACTTATATTTTATTATATTTTATTAAAAGAAAATGGCTATAAAATAGATATAAATAATTTATATTTTTATATTTTTAAAGGTCAATTATTAAAAAATAAAGCTAGTCTTGAAGATTTTAATGGTAAATTAGATTATTTAATATATCTTGAAAAGAAAAATATGTTTTTTGATAAAAGTGAGCAATGCGAAACTTTTTGCCCATATATTAATATATGTTTATAATAAAATGGGCAAAAATAATTAAAATATTATAAGTTTTCTAGTGCTTTTATGTGTAATACTTCGTATTGAACATACCAAACTAAAATCGAAATTATAAATCCCACTAAAATTGTCCAAGCATATTTTAAATGTGAACCAAAAGTATAAATTCCGTACATTTTACCCATAACTCCAACACCTGCTGCTGAACCAAATGAAATTAAACTTCCACCAATTCCAGCAGTCATTGTAACAAGCATCCATTGATCAAATACGATATTTGGATTTGCTTTTAAAACTGCACTCATAACTGGAACATTATCAACAAAAGCAGAGATAAAACCTACACCTATATTTAATATTGTTGGTGAATAAGTCTCATATAATTTTGCTCCAGCTGATAAAAATCCTAATAAGTCTAAAGCACCAACTGCAGCAAGAATACCAACGAAAAATAGCAATGTGTCGTGTTCAATTTTTCTGACACTTGAGAAAATATTGATTTCAACTTGCATTGTTCGTTTTAACGAATATGCAAATAGTTTTAAAATTGATAAACCAAATAACATTCCCCAAACTGGTGGCAAATGTAAAACTTGTTTGCTAATAACTGCCATCAAAATAGTAAAAGCACCTAAATATATAATTGCTTTTCCACCCGGTAAAATTTTTGGAGTTTCAGCACCATTTAAATTAATTGGAGCTGGTTTATCAGTTGGAACAAATCTTGAAAGTAAATAAGCTGTAACAAACCAACCAAGGAAAGATGCTGGAAATAAGAAAAAGAAATCTGTAAAAGCTCCTTTACCCGCTTGCCAAGCCATTAAAGTTGTAATGTCGCCGAATGGACTCCAAGCTCCACCTGCATTTGCAGCAACAACAATATTTATCGCTCCCGGAACTAAGAAATCTCTATTTTTATTATCTATTGTAATTAATACTGTTGATAATATAAGTGCAGTTGTTAAATTATCAGCGACTGGACTTATAAAAAATGCAAGAGTTCCAGTAACCCAGAATAATTCTCGATATGTGTAACCTTTTGTTACAAGTTTATATTTTAATGCTTCGAAAACTTTTCTCTCTATAAGTGCTTCAATAAAAGTCATTGCGACATATAAAAAGAAAAATATTTCAGAAATCTCTAAAATAAGATGAGAAACATGACTATTTAAATGATCCATATTAAAACTATGAAGAACATAATAAACAGCTATTATCATAAACATAGAAGTTCCTAAAAATAGAGCTGGTTTGGCTTTATTTATATGAAACCGCTCTTCTGATGCGATTACAATGTAACCAGCTATAAAATATAGCATCATTGCTATGCCAAAAAAAGATCCCGTGAGATCAACTACTGTTTCGTGGTGCATAAAAGCTCCTACTAAAAAATTTTATAAATAATATTATTTTTAGCTGAATTTTTATTTAAATTAAAATTGTCATAAATTACATTGAAAATTTTTCACCAAGATAATGTTCGCGAACCAATTGATTTTGAGCAATTTGATCGGCTTTACCTTCGGCAAGAAGCGAACCAGCTTTTATAACATAAGCTCTATCGCAAGTTTGTAAAGTTGCACGAACATTATGGTCAGTAATTAATACACCGATACCAATATTTGTTAATTGAGTTATAACAGAACGAATATCATTTACAGCAATTGGATCAACACCTGCAAAAGGTTCATCTAATAATAAAAATTGTGGATTATTTACTAAGGCTCTTGCAATTTCGACTCGTCGTCGTTCGCCTCCAGAAAGTGAAATACCTTTGCTATATCTAATATGATTAATATGAAAAAGTTCTAATAACTCTTTCATTTTTTCTATTCTTTTATTTTTATCTTTTATTGTTACTTCACCTGCTAATAAAATATTTTGTTCAACTGTTAAATCTTTAAAAATACTTGATTCTTGAGGTAAATAGCCAATGCCATTTTTTGCTCTTTGATGTATAGGCATATTTGATATATCTTTGCCATTTAATATAACTTTACCTGAAGTTGCAGTTAAAAGCCCTGAAATCATATAAAAAGTTGTTGTTTTTCCCGCACCATTTGGTCCGAGTAAGCCAACAACTTCACCTGAATGAACTTGTAACGAAACACTTGAGACGATAACTTTTGAACCAATCTCTTTACGAAGAGATTCAGCTATTAATGTTGCCAACTATCACTCACTTGATATATTCTAGCATTATCTTCTTCATCTTGATATATTTTAAGATGAAAAAATTCAAAACCATACATTTTTAAAATTTTTGCAAATTCATAATTAGCCCATTCGATGAGGTGATAACCTGATTCTGAAAGTGATTCTAAAAGTCCTAAAGCTAAAAATTCATTTATACCTTTTTGATATAAATCATAATGATATATATTAGTTCCATAAATATGTTGTAAAGAAAAAGTAGGTGAAGTTACCTCATCAGAAATATCAAGATAATTGACAAAATGTTTTACAAAAGTAGTTTTACCAGATGCTAAATCACCCTCTAAAAGTATAATCGCATTTGGACTATTTATAATTACTAAAATTTCATTTATTGCTTTATCAATTACTTTTTCTGTAACTCTAAATTTCTTTAAAATAGACATTTTATTAATTAGATGGATATAATTTACGATTCATTTCTTCTACTTTTACAACAAGCATATTTGTAATATTTTGAAAAAGTTTCATAAAAGCTTCAGATTGATTTGGATTAATTTCCGATTTGATTCTAAAAGTTAAAAGTATTGCTGAATCGCTTTTTATTACAGCTGTTGCATTTCGTGGTTTATTTGCAATATATGCCATTTCACCAAAAAAGCTATTTTTTTGAAGTAGAGCAACTTCATTGTCATAAATCGTTATTGAAACAAATCCACTTATAATAAAAAACATCTCTTTAGAAGTATTATTGATAGTAAAAACTTTTTCACCTTTACCAAGTCTTAATATTTGAATATTTTCAACAACTGATAAAAGTTCAGAACTAGTCATATTATTAAAAAGACGAAACTTCCGTTCTAACTGAATCAGTGTCTGTTGAGCTTTTGTTAGCATCTCAAAATTAACATCATCTTTTGTCTGTTTTGTAAATCTAGCTTTTAATTCCTGATATTTTTGTTCAAATATTAATCGTTCTTTTCGAATCTCTAATTTTATTAATAGATCAAATATATCTTTTGTCATTACAAGAATTTGTCGAGATGCTAAAGCTATTTCTAATCTAACTAAATTCTCTTCTAATAATTTTGATAAAAATTCTTTTGGAGAAGCTAAAAAATCAGTTATCGAAGTTGAAATAGTTGTTAAACTGGCATGTTCATTATGTTCGTTATCAGCCATATAATTTTATCTATCCAATTTAATTAATTTACGATAATATTCAAATGCACTTTTTAAATCTATGCGACCTTCATAAAATGCTTTGCCAACAATTACACCACCAATTTTTTTAGAAATACTTAGATTTTTAATATCTTCAATATCTCGAAGACCGCCACTTGCAATTGTTAAAATATTACTTGCTTCAGCAATAGTTTCAGTAAAAGGAATATTAATTCCTGAAAGTGTTCCATCGCGACCAATATCAGTTGAAATAATTGCTTCGACTCCAACTGATGAAAATTCTCGAGCCAAATCAGTTGCTAACATTGTGCTAACATCAGCCCAACCTTCAACTGCAACAAAACCATTAATTGCATCAATTCCAACAGCAATTGGAAAATCTCGAGCCACATTTTTTACAAAATCTGGATTTTTAAGAGCTATCGAACCTAGAATAATTCTATTTATACCTAAATCGATATATTTATTAATTGTTTCACGATCTCGAATACCGCCACCAAGTTGAATTTTTAATTTTGTTGATTCTCGAATTTTGCGAATTTGTTCAAGATTTTTCGGTTCTCCTGCAAATGCACCATTTAAATCAACGATATGAAGCCATTCAGCTCCCATTTTTTCAAACTCTTTTGCAAGTTCAAAAGGTTCATTGCTATAAATTTTTGCACTTTCCATTAAACCACGAGTTAAACGAACTGCCATTCCATCTTTTAAATCAATTGCTGGAAATATAAACATATTTATAAAACTTTCACTATTTAAAATAAGAAATTTAAGCCAAAATAATAGCCATGCATACCAGTAAATGGTTCTACTTCGTCACTATTGCTATTATTTGCACTTTTAAGAACAGAATCATTTCTATAAACTTGACGATATCCAATTTCTACAAAAGAATCTGTTGAATAATTATGAAATGGATTTAAACGAACTGGAAACATAAAACCAAATTCATAACCTAAAAAAGTTGATATTGTGAAAGATATTCATTATATTTATCTTTTAAGATTTCTTCAGAATAATGAAACTTATCTATTACTGCAACACCAGTAACATACATAGATAAATCCCAAGATTCGATTAGTTTAAAAACTGGTCCAACACCAAAAGATAAAATATCTTCATTGTAATTTACATTGCTACTATCAATAGAAAAAGTAAAATGTTGATAATCTGCATATGCAATAATATGTGAGCTAAGAATACCTGTTTTGATACCAAAAGTAACAAAACTATCATCTTGTATATTTAACGAAGGGGTTTCAAGATTTCCCGAAGTTGCGACAATTCCAACAAAATGGTTATCAAAACTCATTAGCGGAACAAAAAGAGATGGAAGCAAAAAGGCTATTTTTTTTCTCACTGTGGCTATCCTATGATTTTTTTAAATAAAATTACTAAAGAGAGGATCGTCTTATAGTTCGTTTTCTTTAAAAGCTTTATTTTTTAAAATGATTTTAACCATTCGCGATCTTCTTTTTTAATTTTATTTTCAGTTTCGATATTTTTTAAATAAATAATAAATTCGTTTGCCCAATTTTTAACATTGATTTGCCCAATTTTTAAGACCTCATCATCTTTATTATATTTTGCAACTTTTTCAGCCAAATTTATTAATTCATTTTTATTATTATCTTTTAAATATACAACTTTTAATATAAGTTCTGTAAATAATTTTTGAAAATTTTCTTTACCAACTAAATTTGAAAAATTTAGTAACTTAACTCCCAAATCAGCTCTTTCAAGAATTGAAGCTAAATAAGTTGCACCATAAATAGTAGCAATTTGAAGAGTTGAATCGATTAATGCAATATTTTTATAGACTTTAAAAACTTGATCCGAATTTACAGACTTTCGTCTATTAATTTCATCGATATATCGTGAAGACAACCATAATTTATCAGCTAATAATTCGCGACTGCCATTATTTAATGAAAAAATTCTAATTAAAAATGGATCAGTTGCTAAAAGCCAAGGTTTATTTCTAATATTTTGCTCAAAATTATTAATTATAAATATATTTATGATAAAAAGCATAAATATAAAAATAAAAGCAACTTTTTTCATGAATTTTTGATTTTATAAATACATTGAGTCGCTGGAATTGATTCTAATTTTTGAAGAACTGAATTTCTGTTCTTTCATTTTATTAATTACCTATTTTTAATTTGTTGTTAAATTTGTTGAAGCTAGAGTAATTCCAAAAAGTGGATATCCATTTCCATTTTTAATTTTTTCTTCAGCTTCAAGAAAAGTTGAACCAGTTGTAATAACATCATCAACAAGAACTATATTTAAATTTGAAATATCTCTTAATAATTTAAATTCTCGTTTATTTTCTTGACGAAATTTTAAACTTTGACCAAAATATTTAACTCCACTTTGAGAAATAATCGTATTATAAAGTGGTTTGATTTTTTCACTTTTCATTGAGTGAGATAAAATCGCAGTATGCGAATAACCGAATTCAGAAATTTTATCATCAATTGGAATAGCTTGTAAATTTATACCATTCCAATTTTCAGCAAATTTTTTAAGAGATAATTTTGCGAGAATATTTAAAATATAAAAACCTAGATAACTTTTTTTAGCTTTCAATAAGTCTCCTATTTCATCATAATCATAAAAACTATATATAATTAAACCAGATTTTAAAATTCGTTTTGATAAATCAGGCTTTAATAAATTATTTTGACAAGTTTTACAAATCGTATTAAAAGAGAACTGTTCGCACAAAATACATCTCATAAATTTTTAAGCCATTGCCTCTTTTAAGTCATTAATTAAATCGATACTATTTTCTAAACCAACTGATAATCTTATAAGTCCAGCAGAAACTCCTGCTTTTTTTAATTCGTTAGCTGATAATTGTTGATGAGTTGTTGAAGCGGGATGAGTAATTATCGATTTGCTATCGCCAATATTTGCAACTATTGAGAAAATTTTAACTTTGCTAACGATCTCTTTAGCTTTTTCGTAACTTTCAACTTCAAAACTTAAAAGTCCGCTACCATTTTTTAAATATTTATCAGCAATATTTTTATATTTTGAACTATTTAATTTTGGATAATTTACTTTTTTAACATTTGAATTAGTTTCGAGAAATTGTGCAATAGAGAGAGCATTTTCAGAATGTTGTCTCATTCTCAATGAAAGAGTTTCAATTCCTTGAATAAAAATCCAAGAATTAAAAGGACTTAAAACAGCTCCAATATCTCGAAGAAGAGCCATTCTCATTCTAAAAGTAAAAAGAATTCCATCAACTGGCGGATTAGAATATATTAATCCGTGATAACTTTCATCGGCTTTATTAAAATGTGGATATCGTTCATTATTTTTAATTTTTTGAACAAGATTTTTTCGTTCAACAACGATTCCACCAATAGCAAGACCTTGACCAGTAGTATATTTACTAGCAGAATGTATAACTACATCAATACCAAAATTCAAAGGATTACATAAAATTGGAGTTGCGACAGTATTATCAACTATAGAAATAATATTATATTTATCAGCAATTTCAACTATTTTAGATATATCAGCAACTGTAATACTAGGATTAGAAATAGATTCAAAGAATATAGCTTTAGTTTTAGAATCTATTAATTTTTCAATATCTTGAGGATTTTCAACATCAAAAAATCGAGTTTCAATACCAAGTCGTTTTAAAGTATGTGAAAATAGAGTTATAGTTCCACCATATAATTGATAAGAGGCTAAAATATTATCACCACTATCAGCAACATTTAAAATCGAGTAAAAAATTGCACTCATTCCCGATGAGGTTGCTAAACCACCACTTCCATTTTCTAGTTCAGCGAACCGTTTTTCGAAAATTGCAGTTGTTGGATTTCCAACTCGAGTATAAACATGATCAGTACCTTGTTCTAAATTAAAACTACTCGCAGCAAATTCTGGTGTTCCAAAATTATAAGCAGTCGTTTGATAAATTGGAACTGCCATTGTTCCTTGAACAGCTTTATTATAAGCGGAATGAATCGCAAGTGTCTCTTTTTCCATAAGAAAACTCCTATTTAAGATAAGTGCAATTTTATCTAAGAAAATAAAAATCGAGTTTGCTATTAAATTTAAAATTAAGTCTATAATAATTTCACTATTCTTTGATATCTCTTTTAAATTCTATTTTTTTGATACAATATATAAATTATATAAATATTGAATTTAAGGTTTTAAATGCATAGACTTAGAAAAAATATTCTGATTTTGGGAGGCGGTTTTGCAGGGGTTGAAAGTGCTATAACTCTTGCACAAGAGCAATATTTAAATGTTACTCTTGTTTCTGATCGTAAATATTTTTATGTAGCTCCAACTTCTATTTGGATTCCAACTGGTGAAAATAGATTTTCTGATAATCTTGTTTCACTTCATAAATTAGCTGAACGACGAAATTTTAATTTAATTATCGATGAAGTCGTTGAAATTGTTGGCACAGAAAAAGAGATAACACTTAAAAGTGGAAAAGTTTTAAATTTTGATTATTTAATCGTTGCACTTGGTGCTGATAAATTAAAACCTCAAGGAGTTGAAAAAGTTCTTTCGATTTGTGGTGATCCTGTTGATGCTTTAGATATTCATAAGAAATTAGAATTATTAATTGCTGAAGGTTCTGGAAAAATCGCAATGGGCTTTGGAGCAAATCCAAAAGATTCTTCAGCTGTTCGAGGTGGTCCAGTATTCGAACTTTTCTTTAATGTTCATCATCGTCTTAAAAAATTGGGCATCAGAGATAATTTTGAAATGACATTTTTTGCACCAATGGAAACCCCTGGAGCAAGAATGGGTGAAACTTCAGTTGAACAAATGAATAAAATTTTCGAAATATCAAATTTAAAACAACATTATGGCAAAAAAATAAAAGAATTTAAAACTAATAGTGTTGTCTTTGAAGATAATTCAAATCTTGAAGCTGATCTAATCGTTTTTGTTCCGGGAAATAGTGGCAAAAATATAGCTTCTGATTTACCTTTAAGTGATGCAGGTTTTATTGAAATTAATCAATATTGCCAAGTTAAAGGCTTTGATAATATTTATGCTGTTGGTGATGTTGCAAAATTAGAAGGTGCAGAATGGAGAGCAAAACAGGGACATATTGCTGAAGTTATGGCTCGAGGTGCTGCAAGAGATATTATTATTAAAGAAAACAGATTACCTTTTGCTCGAGAAAATTATCAAGATCATATAAATATTTTATGTGTAATGGATACTGGCAATGGTGCTGCTTTTGTATATCGTGATGATAAAAAACAGTTTTTAATTCCGCTTCCATTTATAGGTCATCTTATTAAAAAAGCTTGGGGAATTTATATTAAATTATCTAAATTAGGTTATATTCCAAGAATTCCTGGCATGTAATAAAATGAAATTTAAAAAGCAACTAAAATATTTTATATTTTTATAAAAATCAAAGTTGCTTTTTAGTTTAATTAATAATTTGTTGAATCATTAATTGAATTTTTTCTTCACCTTTAAATATCGAACTTATTGGTCTATATAAAAACGAAATAATAGCTCCAATTTCGATTTTTATATCTATTTTAAACAAAAGAGCTTCTAAAAATATATTATTATTTCGAACTATTAACTTTTGATATTCGCCACTTTTACCTATATTATAAGCCTTTAATACAAACATATCTCGAGCTAAAAAAGTAGGTCTCTCATTGCCTTCACCATAAGGCTCAAAATTATCTAATAATATTATTAACTCTTTTGACAAATATTTTAAATCTAATTCACCAAAAATATCTTTTTTATTTATAAAATCAGTTTCTTTATATATTTTCATAGAATCTAAAAGTGAATTTTGAAAATTTTCAAAATTTTCAACTTTTAATGATAGACCACCAGCTTTTTTATGTCCGCCCCATCGTAATAAAAATTTTGAACCATTTTCGATTAATTTATAAATATCAATATTACCAATTCCTCTGGCACTTCCTTTTATAATATCTCCTTTTTGAGATAAAATAAAAGCAGGTTTATTAAATTTTTCAACAATTCTATTTGCAACAATACCTACGACACCTTCATGAAGATCTTCACCACAATAAATAATTATAGAATTTGAACTATCAACCTCATCAAGAACTTTTTTAAAAATATTATATTCTATATCTTTTCTTGTATTATTAAACTCATTTATAATATTTAATAAAGAATTAGCTTCATATTCTGTTTCAGCTAAAATAAAATTAAGAGAAAAAGATGCATCACTAATTCGACCACTACTATTAATTCGAGGAGAAATCTGAAATGCAATATCTTCAGATGAGATAATATTTTTAGAAGCAAATACTTTATCTTTTAATATTTTCATAGAGATTCTACTATTATTTAAAGCAAACATTTTTTTCAAGCCCATTTTAACAATTAAATGATTAAAACCTCGAAGAGGCATAACATCTCCGATAATAGCAATGGCAATTAAATCCAAATATTGTCCTAAATCTATATTTAAATTTAATTCTCGTTTAATTTCGCCTAATAAAAGCCAAAAGATTTGAGCTCCACAAATATCTTTTAAAGGATATTCGCAATCTAATCTTTTTGGATTTATAACAGCAAAAGCATTTGGCAAACTATCTGCGGGTCTATGATGATCAGTAATAATTAAATCTGTGCCTCTATTTTTAAGAATTTCAGCACTTCTAAAACTATTAATACCATTATCAACAGTGATAACTAAATCAGCAGAGACTCTATTTAATAATTCTGGAGTTATGCCATAGCCATCACTAAAACGATTTGGAATAACGATTTCGATGGGATAATTTATCTCTTTAAAAAAAAGTGAAGCGATAGCTGACGATATAACTCCATCGACATCATAATCGCCAATGATTACGATTTTTTCGTTATTTTTAATAGCTTTAGCTATTCGTTCAGCTGATTTTGTTGAATCTTTTAATAATGAGGGATGAGGTAATTGAGATAATGATAAAAATCCATTAGGAAATCTATTTTCTAAAATTATCTTTAAACTTTCTAAGGTTAATTTTTCCATTTATATAAACTCATTAAAAATTATTATTATCAAAATAGTTATCTATTCCTTGGCTGATGCCTTCACCTATTATTCTTTGATAATCAGGTTGTAATAAACGATATCCATCTATATGTCCAGCAATATATCCAAGTTCAATTAAAACTGCAGGCATTTGAGCTCCAACAAGAACCCAAAAAGGGGCTTCAGAAACTCCATCATCAGCCACACTTCTATATTTACTTCGAACAGTATTAACAACACTTGTTTGTATATCTAAAGCTAAACGATGAGATTTAATTATTTTCATATGATTAATCGTAGAAACATAATGAAATTTTCCATAATGACTTGAATAATATAAATCATCACTATTTTCTTTCATGGCAACTCGATTTGACCGTTCGCTTCGAGCTGGAGATAAAAAGAAAGTTTCGATTCCATTTTTTCTTTTAAAATGGCCATTTTTAGGAATAGAATTTACATGAATTGAAACAAAGATATCAGAATTATTATTATTGGCGATTTGAGTTCTTTTAGTTAATTCGATAAATTTATCACTATCTCTGGTCATTTTGACACGATAACCCTTTTTTTCAAGGGCTTTTTTGACATATTTAGAAACTTCAAGAACGATATCTTTTTCCATACTTTTATAAAATTTACAAATTGCACCGCTATCTTTTCCACCATGTCCCGGATCAAGAGTAACAATACGAGTGCGACTAATTTTTCTTCTTTTACTCTTTTTTGAAGTATAAATATCCATATCTTCTAATTCAGTAACTATCTTTTCAGTTCTATTTTTTCTATTTTTTTTATCAAAATAAAAAACTAAATTTTTGCCTTCAAGTTTCCAATTAATATTAATTTTCTCTTCGTCATTAAAAACTATTTGAGTATTATTACTTTTATTAGAAATTTTAATATTTGGCACATCTTCAGATGATTTAGATATAGTCCAATTATTTTTACTAGCTATATCTTTTATATAAAATGAGTGAGAAAATCGTTTTCGTTTTTGAAAAATATTATCCTCTATATCTATATTTTTAGGTTTTTTATCAAATTTAAGAACAAATTTATTACCTTGCCATTCAGCATCAACTATTCTGCTATCTCGTCCAAATAAAAAAAATGAAAAAAATATTATTAATATAAATAGATTTTTAAGAGTATGAGACATATTACATAGCTCCGAGATTTAATGAGAAAATTGGTAAAAGCATAGCAGTAACTATAACTCCAATTATTCCTCCAACAAATAAAATCAAGAGCGGTTCTAATATCGATAAAAATATACTAATAGAATCACTATTTTCTTCTTGATATAAAGAAGCTAAATTTTCTAAAATTGGAGCTACTTCACTTGTCTCTTCACCGAGTGCAATTGCTTGAATAAATGAACGATCAATTTTGAATTTGCCATCATTTACAAGTGAATTTGAGAATTTTTTACCTTCGACGACCAATTTTGAAGCATTAACAATTTTTTCTTTTAAGACTAAATTATTTAAAGTATTTCCAGCTAATCGAATTGTATGAACAAAAGTTACTCCAGATTTTAATAAAACAGATGCAACATATGAAAATCTGGTTAGTTCTGAAGTTTGAATAACTCGACCCAAAAACGGAACTCTTAAAAGAATCGAATGAACTGAAAATTTGAAGTTATAACTTGTTCTCATTGCAGTTGAAAATGCTACAGCTATTAATAAAATTATAATTGATAAATGTAACCAATAAGCTGATAAGAAATCTCCGCTATTAATTACAAATTGAGTTATCCCTGGAATCTCTTGTTTCATTTGGACAAACATAGCTGTAATTTTTGGAACAACCATCGTAAGCATAACTGAAACCATTAAAATCGAAATTCCTATAATAAAAGCTGGATATATCATTGCCTTTGAAACTTGTTTAAAAATTCTATCTTGTGCTAATAAAAATGTTGCCATTTCTTGCAAAACTATTTGTAAAACTCCATTTTCTTCAGCAATTTTTATAGATTGTTTATAAAAATCTGGTAATATAATTCCTGTTTGAGATTCAAGAGCAACATAAAAACTTTTGCCTTCATCAAGCATAGTTTCGATGGAGGTCAAAAAATCTCCGAGTCTTCCATCTTCAACTTGAGATTTTGCAAGTTTTATAGCTTGTAAAATTGGAATCGAACTTTTTAAATATATTGATAAATTTCGTGATAGATTTGAAAGTTGTTTCGTTGGAATCTCTCTGGCTCTTAATCTTTCGATTCTTTGTGCAAAAGATTCAGAACTTGCGGAAACTTTGTTATATAAAATTCCTCGAGATTTGAGTCGTTTTTTCGCATCTTCTAAATCTGAAGCTTCCAATTTTCCCGTAACTTTTTTGCCACTGCGATCAATTCCGCTATATTTAAAAACCATCTATTTAATTACCAAATTTATTTAGAGATTTAAGAGCCTCTTTAATAATATCTTTATGATTACTAAATTGAGAATTATTTATAGCTGAAACAGTTTTAACAACCTCATCGCGAGAAAAACCCAAAGTTTCAAGAGCTTGAATAGCTATATATTTTTCGCTATTATTACTATCTCTATTTATATTTTGACTATGTGAAATTTTTAAACGATTTCTAATTAACGATAACTCATTTAATAATTTTCTAGCACTTTTTATACCTATTTTTGGAATTCTAGTCAAGGCTTGTTCATCATTATTATCTATAATCATGAGTAATTCATATTCGCTAATATGCGATAAAATCGATAAAGCAGTTTTTGCACCAATGCCAGAAATATTAATTAATTCAAGAAAAAAAGTTCTAGTATCTTCATTTAAAAAGCCAAATAATATTTGCTGATTTGGAGTTTCACGAAAAATATGGGCTATTTTTAACTCAATTTGAGTGTTGATCATTAAATTTTGAATATCTCGAGTTGGTATAAAAATTTCATAAATAACTCCATTTACATCTAAATGTAAATTATCACTGAAAATTGCTCGAATTTTGCCTCGCAAACCAACAATCACGATGTTGCTCCAGAATTTCTTAATCTATCGATTAAAATTGCTCCAGCAACACTAACATTTAATGAATCAAAATCGCGATCCATTTTTATCGTAATTTTTTTGTCAAGTGAATTTAAAACTCGTCCTGACAAACCGCTTTCTTCATTTCCAAGAATCAAAACTCTTTTTTCGCCTAAACTATCGCTATTTTTATAATTTCGAATATCCTCGCCATCAAGAGTTGCACCATATATTTTAAATTCTAGTTGTTTAGCTTCATTTAAAATATCAAAAATATTCTTATAAACAGCTACTTTTGAATCAAATAATGCACCTGCACTTGATCTTGCAATAGCTTCAAATTTTAAACTATTTAAACCAGTGATAATTATCGCATCTACTCCTAAAGAGTAAGCAGTTCTTATAATTGAGCCTATATTTCCAACATCAGTCAATGAATGTAAAATTACGATAAAACTACTTTTTTCGAGAATTTCTCGATAATTTAATGTTTCAAATTCGCTGATTTCCGCCAAAATTCCTTGATGATTTCCACCCCGTGCCATTGCTTGAGCTTTTAAGTCATCGAGTCGTTCAATTTTTATGCCAATGAACTTTTTAAAAATTTCTCGATCGATATCTTTTGCTAAAAATATCTTTTGAATTATATTTTTATGTTTTTCTACCAGATATAAAATGGGTTGTTTTCCATAAATTACCATATATTTTTTCTCACTATCTATATTTTTTCTTTTGGATTTATAAATTTTACAACAAAAATAGATATACCATATAATATAATAAGTGGAATTGCTACTATTATTTGAGATAAAACATCAGGAGGGGTAATAATTGCAGAAATTATAAATATAATAACAACTGCATATCTAAAAAATTCGGTTAAAACCTCATCGGTAATTAAATCTAATTTTGCTAGAATTGCCATAATTGTTGGAAAAGTAAATACAGTACCTACAATTAACATTAAAGATATAAAACCACCAACATAATTTTCGATATCGATTAATGGAATGAAATTTTCACCTGCTCCAAAAGTCAATAAAAAAGTAAAAGTGTATGGCATCATAATATAATATACGAATGCTATTCCCATTAAGAAAAGTATAGTTCCAGATATAAAATATGGGAAAGCTCCTTTTAATGGTTCTCGTTCATGTTCATATAAACCAGGAGAAACAAAAGCCCAAATTTGCCAAAATATCAAAGGAACTGATATAATAGTGGCAATAAACATTGATACAGACATAATTACAGAAAGAGTTCCACCAACTTTATGAGTTGTGATTTTACCATCTTTTGCAATTGCAATTAAATCACCAGCAGATTTTAATGCCTCTTTTAAAGGTTCAGTGATCCATTCAAGAACAGGTGAATAATTTATAAAAGTAAATATAAAAACAGCTAAAAACAATACTAAAATATATATTAATCGTTGTCCCAACTCTTTTAGATGAGGTGTTAAATCTTCAAAAAAACTTTTTTCAACCATCTGTTTTTTGACCTTTATTCATTAATTCTTCAAGTTCAGATTTTGCACTTGATCTATTTTTATCTTTTTTGAGAGTTACAATATTATTAGCCGAATGATTTGGATTAACTGAATTTTTAAAATCAGCTTTTATTTCACTTTTCATATCTTTATCTATTTTATTTATATTTTCGACTTCATTTTTAAAAGGTGCTAAAATCTCTTTTTTAGCCATCTCATCTAATTTTTGATGAGCAGACATCAATTCATTTTTATAACGAGTTGCCTCTTCACGAAGTTCGCTAATTTCGAGTTCGCGATCAATTTTTGCTTTAAATTCGAATATATAATTACTTATTTTTTTAAGCCATTTATATATTTTTGCTAGAGCTTTTGGTAATTTTTCAGGTCCAACAACAACAAAAGCGACGATTACTATAACTAAGATTTCCATAAAACCTAGTTCGAACACTTAAATTTTGCCTCCATCTCGAATAATTTTATCAAATTGACTATAAAGAGATAATATTTCACTTTTCTTTTCAATAAAAGAACTTTTATTAGCGATAAGATGAGTTGTAGATTCCATAATCGTATCGACGACTTTTAAACCATTTTGTTTCATAGTTGTACCAGTTTCGACAATATCAACAATCATATTTGAGAGACCAACAAGCGGAGACAATTCAATTGAACCATATAATTTAATAATTTTTGGAGAAATTGCTTTTTTACTAAAAAAACGATTAGTAATATTTACCATTTTAGTGGCGATAACTATATCAGGTTTATTATAATCGAGTTGATCAGATTCTCTCATTCCGATAACAACTTTGCAATAACCACCACGAAGATCGAGAAGCCTAACGAGATCAAGCCCACTTTCTTCAATAACATCTAAACCGACGACACCGATATCAGCCGATTGATGATAAACATAAGTTGGCACATCTTGATTTCTGACCAACAAAAATTTGAAATTTTCTGTTTCGAGAACAAGTCGCCTATCTTCAAATTTAAAATCTCTACCAAAAATTTGTCTAAAAATAGAGAGAGTATTTTCTGCAATTCTGCCTTTTGGCAAAGCTACCGTTAGCATTAAATCTCCTAAAAAATATATTTTTGCCATAATAACAAAAATTTGGAGTTGCTAGATAGTTTAAATATATAATTTATTAAATGTTTTGTAATTTTAAAATATAAAAATATATTTCAACTGAAAATGAAAAACTTATAAAAATAAATTAATATTTTCAGTTTGATTTATTCCCGCTGTTGCGGGAGTGATGAAGTTAAGAATAGAAGTTTATTTAAAGAATTATTATTCTTCTTTTTCGATTATTCGTTTAAAGCCATTAAAATATATATCTGTTAGTTTATTTAATTCGAAATTTATATCATTTAATTTGAATTCATTGCTAGTTACTAAATTTCCAATTTTGACAACAGAAATATTTAATGATTGAGCTAAATTTTCAAAAGCAACCTCATCGCCAGTTTTAACTTCAAACATAGCTCGAGAGAAACTTTCAGAAAAAATATCAAAACTATTTTCAAATTCGATTTTTGTATGAACAGTTAAACCACTTTTAATAGTTGATTTTGCAAGTGCAATTGCTAAACCGCCAATATTTAAATCTTTTGCTGAAGCTAAAATATTTTTTTCGTTACCAATAATTGCCAAATCCCAAAGAGCTTTTTCTCGTTTAAAATCGATTTCAGGAAGTTTTCCAGCAACAAGACCAAACATAGCTTTTAAATATAAACTACCACCAAATTCAGATTTTGTATTACCAGCAATATAAACAAAATTACCCTCTTTTTGAAAAATAGAAGGTAAAACTTTATTTTGATCAGGATTGACTCCAACCATTGCAATACTTGGAGTTGGATAAACAGAAACACCATTTGTCTCATTATAAAGCGAAACATTTCCACTAATTACAGGAGTAACAAGAGCTGAACAGGCCTCTTTAATTCCATAAGTTGATTCAGCAAATTGCCACATAACTTCAGGATTTAGCGGATTACCAAAATTTAAACAATCAGTAATTGCTTTTGGAGTAGCTCCACTCATTGCTACATTTCGACCACTTTCCATAACAGCAGATGCAGAACCACCTTTTGGATCAATATAAGTAAATCGAGGATTACAATCAGTACTTATTGCAAGAGCAACACCAGTCTCTTTAATTCTGATAACAGATGCATCAAGATCGCCACCTCGTTTAATCGTATTTGTTTGAACCATTGAATCATATTGTTCATAAATCCAAGATTTATCAACAACTTCTACATGTGATAATAATTTTATAAAAGCATCACTGTTATTTATATTAGCAGTTATTAAATTTGGTATATTTGTAATAGTTTCGAGATATTTTGGTTTTTGAACAGGTCGATCATAAATAGGACATTCACTAGCAATTGGTTTAATAGGCATATCAACTACTTTATCATTTTCCCAATAGATTTCCATTCTGCCACTATCAGTAACTTCACCGATAACAACAGCATCAAGTTCCCATTTATGGAAAATCTCAATAACTTTATCTTCAAAGCCTTTTTTTGCACAAATTAGCATTCGTTCTTGAGATTCAGAGAGCATAAATTCATAAGGTAACATACCAGTTTCTCGAGCAGGAACTTTTGATAAATTCATTTTCATTCCACTTCCAGCACGGTCGGCCATTTCAAAACTTGATGAGGTCAAACCAGCAGCACCCATATCTTGAATTCCAACGATCCAATCAGTTTTGAAAACTTCAAGACAAGCTTCTAATAATAATTTTTCAGTAAAAGGATCTCCGACTTGAACAGTTGGTCTTAATTTTTTACTTTCTTCATTAAAACCGTCAGAACTCATAACAGCTCCACCGAGACCGTCTCGACCAGTTTTTGAACCAACATAAATAACTGGATTTCCGATTCCTTCAGCTCGACCATAAAAAATTTCATCATTTTTGACGAGACCCAAATTAAAGGCATTAACAAGAATATTACCGTTATAACAATCTTCAAAAGATGTTTCGCCTCCGATAGTTGGAACACCCATAGAATTTCCATAACCAGAAATACCACCGACGACACCTTTTAATAAATATCGATGATGTTTTCCGACCTCATCATTTCGAGAAACATCACCAAAACGAAGTGAATTTAAACTTGCAATTGGTCTAGCTCCCATTGTGAAAACATCTCGCATGATTCCGCCAACACCAGTTGCAGCACCTTGATATGGTTCAATATAAGATGGATGATTATGAGATTCCATTTTGAAAACAGCACCATAACCGCCACCAATATCAATAATTCCAGCATTTTCACCTGGTCCTTGAATTACCCAAGGAGCTTTTGTGGGAAAACCTGAAAGATATTTTCTCGAAGATTTATAAGAACAGTGTTCGCTCCACATAGCAGAAAAAATGCCTAGTTCGACTAAATTTGGATGTCTATCCAAAATTTTTAATATCTGTTCGTAATCACGATCTGTAAGTTTATGCTTCTTTAAAAGAGCAGGTAAATTATTTAGAGCTGTATTTTTTCCAAATCTATTCCTTGAATATATAATTATTAAAATTTTAACATTTAAATAAAAATATAAATTATTCTAAAATTAGATTTAAATTAATTTAAAAAGATATATATTAAAAAGTTCTAAATATACATTCTATGCAACTTGAAAATTTAATCATTTTATATTTTTTTATTTTTGCAAAATTATTTAAGCTATAATTTACTAAGTTTTAAGTTAAACTTAAATATACTTTTCATGAGTATTTTTTTTGATTTAAATTTAAAAATTAAAAATTTTAAATTAGTGGCAACAAGATGAGATAGATATGACAATAGAAGAATCAAGAAAAAAGAGTTTTGAAGAACTCTCTATTTTCGAGAAGATCGAAAGTTCGATTTTTATTTTAAAAAGACTTTTATATGCTGAAAATGTAATTGTATGGTTTGATGACTCTAATAATATATGGAGTTATATAAAAAATAAAAAAGTTTCGATTTCACGAGAAGTTTTAAATAAATCTCTTCACGAAAAAGCAACAAACTTTTTAATTCGTGAAAATAATCCATCTATTTTTGGAGAACTCGAATCGACAAATATTCATTCTGAAAAAGCAATCGAAAATATTCTTTCTGATATTTTAAGTGGAGATAGTTATTCTATTTATCAAACTTCCAATGGAGATATTTTAATTTTTTTACTTGATGCAATGGGACATGGCATAACTCCATCTTTAACGGCTTATTCTGTTTCAGCTATTATTCAACAAAAAATTAAAACAAATCCCACTTTTAATGTTCTTATGACTGATTTAATAGATAATTTGCAATATATATTAACAGATGAAGAACAATTAACTTGTGGATTTTTCTGGTTTTCACATGATTTAAAAAAAGTTGATTATGTCGTCGCAGGAATGTATGCTCCACAATTATTAGATGGAGAAAAAATGATTTCAATCAAGTCAAATAATATTCCATTTATGAATTTTACATTTGATTTTAAAATATCAAGAATTCAAATTGCAAATTTTCAGAAATTTTTTGCTTATACTGATGGACTTGTAGAAGATTCAAAAGAGAGTATATGTAACATAGAAAATATGGTAAAAAATGATACTTATTGCAAATCTGTTTTAGATAAATTATCATTTCGACATCTTAAAGATGATACAACAATTATTAAATTTCAGAAAAATTCATGTCTAATATAAAATTTTTTTATTAATTATTATATTTTCTATTGGAATATATATATATTTTAAATTCAACGAATCTTATGAATTATCTCTAAAAGCTAGATTTTATTATGCAATCGAAGATTATAATAAAACTTATGAATTATCAGAACAAGCTTTAAAAATTAGAGAATATAATACAATGGCTTTTCATCTTAGTAATAGAGCAAAAGCTTCTATTAATATAATTGATTTTATAGAAGAATCAAAAAATTTTGAAGTTATAACAAGAGCTATTCTCGAAAAAGAGATTCAAACAAAAGGTGAAATCGCAAAAATTAAAATGATGTGTGAAATAATTTTATCAAAATATGAAAATTTAAATAAAAAATTTGTAGAAGATAATGAACTTTTAAAATTAGCAGAATATTATTATCTCAAATTTAAAAAGTTACATGGTGAAATCGTTAATGGAAAATAGTTATATAAATTTATTTGATTATCCATTTGAATTTGATCATTCAGCTTGTAATATTTGTAATGCTAAATGTTGTTCTGGTGAAAGTGGCATAGTTAGATTCTCTAAAACTGAACTTTTAGAAATGTCAAATTTTTTAAAAATTTCTACTGATACTTTTTTAAAAGATTATTGCAGAAAAGATGGTTATACTTATATATTAAAAGAAATTTATATTTCTTTTAATAATTATAAATGTATATTTTTAACAGATAATAGATGTAATATATATTCTGTTCGTCCTCAACAATGTAGAACTTTTCCTTATTGGAAAGAGTTTCAAAATCGCAAAAATTTACCTTTTTTAAAAAATGAGTGTATAGGAGTCAAAGAGTTGCTTTTTGATAAAATAGAAGAGAAAATAAGTGGATTGGAGAATTCATGAAAATATTACTTTACAACCAAAATCCCGTAGTTGAAAAATTAGTTGTCTTAAGTGCTAGAAAAAGCAGGGATCAAGTTATAAATGTTAGAAGTTTAGATGAACTTATTTCTGAAGAAGTTGAACTTTTATTAATAGATGATGATGTTTTTATAATTGATGAAGATTCATTTGAAGTTATTAAAAGTAAAGTTAAATTTAAAAAAGTTGTCTAATTGCTTCAAGAAATAGTAATGTCCCAAAAAAAGATTTTGATGATGTATTACAAAAACCTTTTTTACCAACTGACTTAGTTGCTGAACTTGAAAAGTTAAAAAAAGCTTCTGAAGAGACTAAAAAAGTTGAAGAGAGTCCAATTGATGGTTTGGATTTTGAAAGTTTAAGTAAAATTGATGCTCCTGAAAAAATTGAACCTAAACAAAATATTGAACTAAATTTAGATGGACTTCTTGATGATGATGACGATGAGGTTGAAATTCATCAACAAGATAATTTAATTAACAATAATATATCTGCAATTGAATCAAAATCAAATCTCACAGAAGCTCAAGAAATTAATAGAAATTTAGAAAAATCAGAAGATAAAAAAGACTCAAATTTTAATGATTTAGATTTTTCAGATTTTTCAAAAAAAGAGATTGAATTAGAACCAGTTTTGAAAATTGAAGAAGATGTTTATTTAGATGAAAATAACTTTGAAAACAAAAAACTAAAAGATGAAAAATTATCTTTTATTAAAGAACTTGAAACTCCAAAAGCTGAAATAGATATCAGAGATGATTTTGATTTAGATTCTGCATTAAAAGATCTTGATGATGAAAAAGAGAAAACTATTCTTAAAATTGAAGAACCAAAAGAAAAAATAGATATCAAAGATGATTTTGATTTAGATTCTGCATTAAAAGATCTTGATGATGAAAAAGAGAAAACTATTCTTAAAATTGAAGAACCAAAAGAAAAAATAGATATCAAAGATGATTTTGATTTAGATTCTGCATTAAAAGATCTTGATGATGAAAAAGAGAAAACTATTCTTAAAATTGAAGAACCAAAAGAAAAAATAGATATCAAAGATGATTTTGATTTAGATTCTGCATTAAAAGATCTTGATGATGAAAAAGAGAAAACTATTCTTAAAATTGAAGAACCAAAAGAAAAAATAGATATCAAAGATGATTTTGATTTAGATTCTGCATTAAAAGATCTTGATGATGAAAAAGAGAAAACTATTCTTAAAATTGAAGAACCAAAAGAAAAAATAGATATCAAAGATGATTTTGATTTAGATTCTGCATTAAAAGATCTTGATGATGAAAAAGAGAAAACTATTCTTAAAATTGAAGAACCAAAAGAAAAAATAGATATCAAAGATGATTTTGATTTAGATTCTGCATTAAAAGATCTTGATGATGAAAAAGAGAAAACTATTCTTAAAATTGAAGAACCAAAAGAAAAAATAGATATCAAAGATGATTTTGATTTAGATTCTGCATTAAAAGATCTTGATGATGAAAAAGAGAAAACTATTCTTAAAATTGAAGAACCAAAAGAAAAAATAGATATCAGAGATGATTTTGATTTAGATTCTGCATTAAAAGATCTTGATGATGAAAAAGAGAAAACTATTCTTAAAATTGAAGAACCAAAAGAAAAAATAGATATCAGAGATGATTTTGATTTAGATTCTGCATTAAAAGATCTTGATGATGAAAAAGAGAAAACTATTCTTAAAATTGAAGAACCAAAAGAAAAAATAGATATCAGAGATGAGGTTAATGTTAAACCTAAAATTCAATCAAAAGATAGATTTGAACTTGATAAAGAGGCTGATTCTCTTGATAAAATTTCTGAAATTTCGATTGGTCGTGCAGTTGGACAAATTATCGAAGAACCTGAAATTATTAATGATGTAAAAATTATTGATAATAAGTTTGACGATAATAAAACCGTTGAAACTCCTAAAGCTGAAATAGAAGAGATAAAAATCGTTGAAACTCCTAAAGCTGAAATAGAAGAGATTAAAACCGTTGAAACTCCTAAAGCTGAAATAGAAGATAATTCAACTTTAGCAATTGCTTCTGTCGTTGCTTTGGCTGGAATCGGAATCGCTGGAGCTGTTGCAATGGCGAAAACAAACGAAACCGTAGAATCTGAATCAAAACTAATTCCAATTCAACCTATCAAAATCGTTAGACATGAATTTATAAAAGATGAGGTTAATGTTAAACCTAAAATTCAATCAAAAGATAGATTTGAACTTGATAAAGAGGCTGATTCTCTTGATAAAATTTCTGAAATTTCGATTGGTCGTGCAGTTGGACAAATTATCGAAGAACCTGAAATTATTGATGATGTAAAAATCATTGATAATAAGTTTGACGATAATAAAGCGGTTGAAATACCTACCTCATCGCAATCTCAAGAAACTAAAGAAACCTCGCAAAATGCTCAAATCGATACAAATAAATCTATTAATATCGATGCCAAAAATATTGATAAAAATGATATAGAAAATATCTTAAATCTTTTAAAACAGTTTGATTCAACAGGACTTAAAAAAGTTTTAAGTGGTATGGAAATTTCAATCAATATTAAATTCAACTAAACTTATAGGAAGTATCAAATGAATAGAGGCAGAATTTTAATTATTTCTGGTCCAAGTGGTTCAGGCAAAAGTTCAATTATAAATTATCTTTTGGCTGAACTTGAAAATGCAGTTCTTTCTGTTTCAACAACATCACGAAAAAGTAGAACTAATGAAATCGATGGTGTCGATTATAATTTTGTAACTAAAGATGAATTTATAAAATTAGTCAAAGAGGATAAATTTATTGAACATGAAGAGATTCATGGAAATTTATATGGCACTCGAAAAGATATGGTCGAAGATGCTCTTGAATTTGGCAAATTGCTAATTTTCGATGTTGATACTCGCGGAATGATCTCTGTTAAAAAAATGTTTCCTGATATCAGTGTTACTGTTTTTATTACAACTCCATCGCGAGATGTTCTTGAAGATCGATTGCAAAAACGGGGAACAGAAACAGCAGAAGCTATTAAAAAAAGACTTGTAAATGCAATTAATGAAATGAAAGCTTTGCCAAATTTTGACTATTTTGTCGTAAATGACAATCTTGATAAAGCAAAAATTGATGTTCTTCAAATTGCTAAATTAACTGAATATAAACCTTCGAAATCTCTAACTTCGGCACTAATAGATATATGGGCATTATAAATATAGATATATCTGTTGCAGTTCTCTCGGCTGGAATGGGAACTCGCATGAAATCTGAAACTCCAAAAGTTTTACATTCACTTGTTGGAGTTCCAATGGTTCATTATATCGTTCGTGAAACTAAAAAAATATCAAATGATATAAATATAATTATTGGTCATAAGGCTGACGAGGTAAAAAAATCTTTATCAGATGAGTTTTCAGAATTAAATTTTATAACTCAAGATATTGTTAATTTTTCTGGAACTGGTGGAGCTTTAAGAAATTTTATACCTAAATATAATTGGACTTTAATAATTAATGGCGATACTCCTCTTATTATAAGTGATGAACTTCAAAATTTTATAACAAGTTGTAATAAAAATATAAATTTAGGTGTAATGGCTCTGAAAAATCCTAAAAATTATGGTCGAGTCATTATAAATAATAATGAAGTTGAAAAAATTGTTGAAGAAAAAGATGCTTCAGAATCTGAAAAAAATATTAATTTAGTTAATAGTGGCTTATATTTAATTAAGTCAGAATTATTAACTAATTATATTAAATTGCTTAAAAATGAAAATAATCAACTAGAATATTATTTGACTGATATTATTGAACTTGCAAAAAAAGATGGTGAATCAATTGCAGTTATAGAAGTGTCAGAAAAATCATTTAAAGGCATTAATAATCGTATTGAACTTGCAGATGCTGAAAATATAATTTTAGATCGAATTCGCGAAAAAATTATGTTGAATGGTTCAACTATTCATTTGCCTAATACAGTTTATATCGAAAATAGTGTTGAATTTATAGGTGAAAATGAAATTGAATCTGGAGTTTCTATTTATGGAAATAGTAAAATAATAAATTCTCATATAAAATCTGGTACTATTATAGAAAATTCTTATATAGAAAATTCTACAATTGGTGTTATGGCTCATGTTCGACCAGATTCTAAAATTATCGATAGCAAAATTGGAAATTTCGTTGAAGTTAAAAAATCGAAATTAACTGGTGTCAAAGCTGGACATTTGAGTTATCTTGGTGATTCTGAAATTGATCGTGATACAAATATTGGTGCTGGAGTTATCACGGCTAATTATGATGGTAAAGATAAACATAAAACTAGAATTGGTAAAAATGTTTTTATCGGTAGTGATACTCAACTGATTGCTCCAGTAAATATTCCTGATAATGTCATTATTGGAGCTGGTTCAACGATTCCGAGTAAAACTGAAGTTGAAACTGGTTCGCTTGTAATTTCTCGTGGAAATGTTCGAATAATTAAAAATTTCTTTTTTAAATTTTTTGGTAATTCAAAACATTAACTAAACTAAAACCTTGTGTGATGAGGTATTTATTTTAATAACCTCATCATTAATATAATTTAATTTATTTTAGGAGTAAAAATGAAGCTAATTCTTCCATTAGTTTTTATAAGTTCAACAATATCATTTGCAGATAATATACCATATACAATAGCTTATACAGGATATGCTGTTGAACCTTCTGGAGCAAGAATAAGTGGAATTCAACCTGTAACTTTTTCTGTTTGGAACAAAGAGAACGACGAAAATTTAACTCATCAAGTTTGGAGTGAAGAGCAAAATGTTTCGTTTAAAACAGGAAATTTTTCTGTAATGCTCGGGACATCAAATCCGTTAAATCTGGATTTCAACGAACAATATTGGCTAACTCTAAAAATAGGCAATAATAAAGATATCAAACCTCGACAAAAATTCGCGAGTGTGCCATATGCACTAAATGCTGTGCAATCTGAAAATCGGCTTATAAAAAATATAGATGGAAATCGAACCTATTTAGAATCTAGTATCTACTCAGTGGCTTCAAAATTTGATTCGAATATTTCGAATTTAGATAATCAAATTAATTCAAATAATCTTATTGTTTCTAGCTTAAACTCTAAATTTGAGAATAATTTAACTGTAATCGATCAAAATTTATCTAATCGAATGAAAACCGCTGATTGGACTTCAAACGGTAAAATTTCAAAATCAAAACTTGAATCAAATATTTCTGTTGAAATTCTTGAAACTGGAGATATAAATTCTAGCGAATTTTTGGCTTTAAATAATATCTCTAGTAATATTCAAGAGCAATTTAATCGAATTGGAATAAATATCGATAATAATATAACTAAAATTGATAATTCAATCTCAAATCTTCAAACTGCTTTGGAATTAAATTCATCAGCGATTTATTCAAAATTTGATTCGAATATTTCGAATTTAGACAATCAAATTAATTCAAATAATCTTATTGTTTCTAGCTTAAACTCTAAATTTGAGAATAATTTAACTGTTATTGATCAAAATTTATCTAATCGAATGAAAACCGCTGATTGGACTTCAAACGGTAAAATTTCAAAATCAAAACTTGAATCAAATATTTCTGTTGAAATTCTTGAAACTGGAGATATAAATTCTAGCGAATTTTTGGCTTTAAATAATATCTCTAGTAATATTCAAGAGCAATTTAATCGAATTGGAATAAATATCGATAATAATATAACTAAAATTGATAATTCAATCTCAAATCTTCAAACTGCTTTGGAATTAAATTCATCAGCAATTTATTCAAAATTTGATTCGAATATTTCGAATTTAGATAATCAAATTAATTCAAATAATCTTATTGTTTCTAGCTTAAACTCTAAATTTGAGAATAATTTAACTGTTATTGATCAAAATTTATCTAATCGAATGAAAACCGCTGATTGGACTTCAAACGGTAAAATTTCAAAATCAAAACTTGAATCAAATATTTCTGTTGAAATTCTTGAAACTGGAGATATAAATTCTAGCGAATTTTTGGCTTTAAATAATATCTCTAGTAATATTCAAGAGCAATTTAATCGAATTGGAATAAATATCGATAATAATATAACTAAAATTGATAATTCAATCTCAAATCTTCAAACTGCTTTGGAATTAAATTCATCAGCAATTTATTCAAAATTTGATTCGAATATTTCGAATTTAGACAATCAAATTAATTCAAATAATCTTATTGTTTCTAGCTTAAACTCTAAATTTGAGAATAATTTAACTGTAATCGATCAAAATTTATCTAATCGAATGAAAACCGCTGATTGGACTTCAAACGGTAAAATTTCAAAATCAAAACTTGAATCAAATATTTCTGTTGAAATTCTTGAAACTGGAGATATAAATTCTAGCGAATTTTTGGCTTTAAATAATATCTCTAGTAATATTCAAGAGCAATTTAATCGAATTGGAATAAATATCGATAATAATATAACTAAAATTGATAATTCAATCTCAAATCTTCAAACTGCTTTGGAATTAAATTCATCAGCAATTTATTCAAAATTTGATTCGAATATTTCGAATTTAGATAATCAAATTAATTCAAATAATCTTATTGTTTCTAGCTTAAACTCTAAATTTGAGAATAATTTAACTGTAATTGATCAAAATCTTTCAAATCGAATGAAAACCGCTGATTGGACTTCAAACGGTAAAATTTCAAAATCAAAACTTGAATCAAATATTTCTGTTGAAATTCTTGAAACTGGAGATATAAATTCTAGCGAATTTTTGGCTTTAAATAATATCTCTAGTAATATTCAAGAGCAATTTAATCGAATTGGAATAAATATCGATAATAATATAACTAAAATTGATAATTCAATCTCAAATCTTCAAACTGCTTTGGAATTAAATTCATCAGCGATTTATTCAAAATTTGATTCAAATATTTCGAATTTAGATAATCAAATTAATTCAAATAATCTTATTGTTTCTAGCTTAAACTCTAAATTTGAGAATAATTTAACTGTAATTGATCAAAATCTTATCAAATCGAATGAAAACCGCTGATTGGACTTCAAACGGTAAAATTTCAAAATCAAAACTTGAATCAAATATTTCTGTTGAAATTCTTGAAACTGGAGATATAAATTCTAGCGAATTTTTGGCTTTAAATAATATCTCTAGTAATATTCAAGAGCAATTTAATCGAATTGGAATAAATATCGATAATAATATAACTAAAATTGATAATTCAATCTCAAATCTTCAAACTGCTTTGGAATTAAATTCATCAGCAATTTATTCAAAATTTGATTCGAATATTTCGAATTTAGATAATCAAATTAATTCAAATAATCTTATTGTTTCTAGCTTAAACTCTAAATTTGAGAATAATTTAACTGTAATTGATCAAAATCTTTCAAATCGAATGAAAACCGCTGATTGGACTTCAAACGGTAAAATTTCAAAATCAAAACTTGAATCAAATATTTCTGTTGAAATTCTTGAAACTGGAGATATAAATTCTAGCGAATTTTTGGCTTTAAATAATATCTCTAGTAATATTCAAGAGCAATTTAATCGAATTGGAATAAATATCGATAATAATAGAACTAAAATTGATAATTCAATCTCAAATCTTCAAACTGCTTTGGAATTAAATTCATCAGCGATTTATTCAAAATTTGATTCGAATATTTCGAATTTAGATAATCAAATTAATTCAAATAATCTTATTGTTTCTAGCTTAAACTCTAAATTTGAGAATAATTTAACTGTAATCGATCAAAATTTATCTAATCGAATGAAAACCGCTGATTGGGATTCAGATAACAATGGCAAAATTGACTTTAATAAAACAGAAGTTTCTAGTAGTTCTGATATCAATCTTTCATCACTAGCAAGTAGAAGTACAGTTTTAAATTCAAATGGTGTTTCTCAAACTGGAGCTAATGCTTTAGCAGTTGGAAATTTCACAAATGCTTCTGGAAACTATTCGACAGCTTTTGGTCTTAGCACTATAGCTGATAAAAATTATATGACTGCTATTGGCAAATATAATCAATCTAATATTGATAATGCTCTTTTTGTTGTTGGAAACGGTACTGTTAATGACAGCTCAAATGCTTTTGTTGTTACTGATCAAAATACTTCTGTTTATGGCAAATTTTTTGTAAATGGTGTTGAAATTAATGGTTCAAATAGTGGCAGTTCTGTTGATATAAATACAATTAATTCTGCTATTGAAAATAATATATCTGCTTTAAGTTCAAATTTAATTTCAAAAGTTGATTCAAATTATACAGTTGTTAATACAAAATTTGACAATAATATAACCTATCTTAATTCAAGATTAATTACGAATAGTTCTGATTTAAATAACTTAAACTCTAAATTTGAGAATAATTTAACTGTTATTGATCAAAATTTATCTAATCGAATGAAAACCGCTGATTGGGATTCAGATAACAATGGCAAAATTGAGATTGCAAAAACTGATTTAAATCTTTCATCGGCAACAAGTAGAAGTGCAGTTTTAAATTCTTTAAATGCTGATATTAATCTTTCTGGAAATAGTTTAGCTTCTGGAAAAGATACAAATGCATCTGGACAATATTCAATTGCTTTTGGTGATAGAACAATTGCATATGGTAAAACATCAATGGCTTGGGGAGAACAGGCAATTGCTAAAGGTTCTCAATCAACAGCTTGGGGAGATGAAACAAATGCGAGTGGTTCTGAATCTACCGCTTTTGGTTTTAAAACTATAGCTTCTGGAGATCAATCAACAGCTTTAGGTTATAAAACTATTGCATCAGGTGACAAATCAATGGCTACAGGTAATGAGACAAATGCAACAGCATTAAATTCTGCCTCATTTGGAACTTCAACTCTTGCAAGTGGTTCGCAATCAACATCTTTTGGTAATAGCACTATTGCATCTGGTTCAAGCTCTATGGCTATTGGATTTAATACGGTTGCTTCAAGTTATGCTTCGCTGGTTATTGGAAGATATAACACTTTACCAACAGTAAATTCTACTGCTTGGAATGGCAAAGATCCTGTTTTTGTAATTGGTAATGGTAGTTCTAATAATCGTTCAGATGCTTTTGTAGTTTATAAAGATGGTAATACTTCTATAAATGGTCATCTATTTGTCAATGGTATTGAAATTAATGGTTCAAATAGTGGCAGTTCTGTTGATATAAATACAATTAATTCTGCTATTGAAAATAATATATCTGCTTTAAATAGAGTTAAACCTGCTTTTGTTGAAACATTTGTAATAAGTAGTACAAATACTGACGGAAGTGGGACATATTATTTATCTTCTGTTGAAATGAATACGACCGAACAAGATTTTCATAGGGTATTACCTGTTGATTGTCCAACTGCTTCAACTCTAAGAGTAAATGCTAGTGGAACTATTAGCAATACATATACTATTTCTTTAAGAAAAGGTATTCAAGGAGATGCTTCAACTTATGCAGATACCTCTCCAGCTATTAGTTGTGTTATTGACTCATCTCATAGAAATTGCTCATCTACAAATAGTGCAACTTTGTCTGCAGGTGATACATTTGCAATTCAATTTGTTGGAACTCAAGCTATAAATACAAATGGAGGAAAAAGCATTGCTGTAACATTCAGTTGTTATTAATTTAGAATAAACTAAAACTACAACTTAACCAAATTCTTTTTTTATATATTCGGGATTCAACCCGATGATTTACCTCATCAAACATCAAATTCAAAACCTTGTGTGATGAGGTCTTTTAATAACCTCATCGAATATGAAAATTTAATTCCAATGTTTTAGCATAAGAATTCAATTATATTTATTTAAATAGCTCTTTTTCTCCAAGCTAACAACATTAATATTGAAAGTCCAGTTAAAAGGTAATAAACAAACATTGGAACTGGCACAGGATCGCCTTGAGCATATGAATGCATTCCGCTTAAATAAAAATTAACTCCAAAATATGTCATTATTACTGAAGAAAATCCAATTATTGATAATGACGGAAAAATATAATTTGTCCATAGTTTCGGAATAAATCGAGTGTGTAAAATCACTACATAAACAAGAATCGTAACTAATGCCCAACTCTCTTTTGGATCCCAACCCCAATATCTTCCCCAACTTTCATTAGCCCAAACTCCGCCTAAAAAGTTTCCAACTGTTAATAAAATTAGACCAATAGTTAAATTCATTTCGTTTAAAATATTAAGTTCTGATATCTTTTTATTAAATCGTTCGCTGTTATTTATATTTTTTAATGCAAAAATCATCAAAGTGAAAATTCCTAAAAATGCACCTAAACCTAAAAATCCATAACTTGCAGTAATTAACGATACATGAATTGTTAGCCAATAGCTTTTTAAAACTGGCACAAGATTTGTAATTTGAGGATCAAGCCAACTTAGATTTGCAACGAAAAATATCACACCCGCTAATATTGTTGTCGCAGAAAGCGAGAATAACGAGTTTTTGCCTAATAAAATTCCTGCGAGTAACGATGCCCAACCAATATATAAAAGAGATTCATAAGCATCACTCCATGGAGCATGACCTGAAATATACCATCTTAAAGCTAAGCCAAATGTTATAAATATAAATATTAAGAACAGCGAACTTCTAAAAATAAGTGATAATTTTATGAATTTTTTATCTTTTAATAATTCGATAAGTGCAAGAATTCCAACTAGAAAACCAATTAATAAAGTTGGAGCGATTAATCTTTCAAAAATATTCAAATTATTATATATTTTTTCACCATTTAAACGATCAAAATCGATAACATTATTTCCAAATTTCATCTGAAAAGCAAAAATATTATTTAGATTTAAATCTGATTCATTCCAATTTCCAGAAATAAGAGCTTGATCAACAGCTGAAAAATATCCTATAATTATATTTCTAACCATTTCACTATTATTAGCATCAAATCTTTGTAAAGCTTCAATGGTTGAAAACCAACCACTATTTACTTGAGATTGATCAGGATTTGGAAAAATTCTAAGTAAAGCACCACTATAAACCATTAATGCAATATTCACTCTTTCATCAATTTTTAATATAGTTTTTTGGAAACGATCGCGATTTTTTTCAGGTGTTCGCATTGCTTCTTCAACTTGAGAAGCAATTTTATAACCTTCAAAAATTTGTGGATCTTCAAAAAAGTCATCAAATGAAGCTCGTTTTTCGTTTAAATCGATGCCTAAAAGCTTATTCACAACCTCATCATTTATATAAATTAGTTTTATCTGCTTCCATAAATTTGGTTTTAAAATCATTCCCAAAATAATTTGATTGTGATTCAAACCAGCTAATTCGTGAGTTCGACTAATTTTATTCAGAATGTCGAGATTTAATGAATCAAGCGGTTTAAATCGTCCGCCACTATCTTGAACAATCAGCGAACCAAATTTATCAGCATGATTTTTCTCAAATTTAAAGATGAGGTCAGGATTTTCGATTTCAATTTTTTCAGCTTTTAAATTTGTGCTACTAAAAAATGAGAATAATAAAACTGCAATAAATATATTAGCAATTGAACTATTTTCTTTTAACTTTTCTTTAAGTTTTTGAAAACGGCTACCTTTTGCAAATATCGATCCAGTTAGACCAATAAACATTAAAATATAAGCTAAATATGTAATTGGAGTTCCAGGATCAAAATTAACTGATAAAACCGAACCACCTTCATCCATATCATAAGAAGATTGAAAAAATCTATAACCTTTATAATCTAAAATATGATTCATATAAATATGATATTTCATAGAAACATTTGCCTCGCTATCTTTTAGGGTTACAAAACTTGAATATGACGACGGACTCATTGAACCCGCATATCGTTCAAGAACAAAATCATTGAGATGAATCGCAAATGGCAATGGCAAAATTCTTGCTCCATATGACACTGAAATCTTATTTTCGCCAAGTTGAGCTGTTGAATTTTTAGCAATTTCACCTCCTCGACCAATTACACTTATATTTTTTTCAAGATTATTTTTTGTATCTTTTACAGAAAAATATAATTTATGTGGAAATTGTTCTCGCTCTTTTTTTGGTGCAGACAACATTGAAACTTCGCTCTCTTCAATTCCAATTTTGATATCTTTAAAAACTATTGAAGTATCACCAATTGTATATAAATGTCTTGATAAAATTTCAACATTTTTTTCGAATTCTTCATTAACTTGTGTAGCCATTGACATTCTTGAAATATTTAATTCACTTCGTAAATATAATTTGCCATCTAATTTATAAATATAAATATCTGAATTAGATATATTTTGCTCTAATAAATTAAGATCGCTAAAATTTAAAGCGAAAAAACCAAGATTTATAGTTTCGCCATTCCACAAAGATAAATTTTGAGGTTGCAAATTACTTCCAAGAGAAATTATAAATTCAATTTTAGAATGACTATTAGAACTATTAGTTTCAATATATTTATTAGAGGCATATGGAACAAAATTAATTAAAGATATTTGAATGTTTTCGTTTTCAAACTCGAAATTATTTTTACTTAAATTGGAGAAAAGTTTAATTTGAGAATATTCTTTATTATTTATAGAAATATCTATAAAATTATCAGTAGAAACGATAAAATTCTTATCTTCACCCTCTCTCAAATGTAAGACACCCTCAAAACCGACATATCTTGTTGTTAAAGCTCCAAGTGCGACAATAATAAAAGAGAGATGTGTCAATGATACAAACCATCGTTTAAATAAAAACATACGATATTTTATAAAAGTAGCAATTAGCGAAAAAGTTATAAATATTAATAACAGTTCAAACCAACTACTTTTAAAAATTTCATATTGAGCTGTTTCAGTGCCAAAATCGTTTTCGATAAAAGTGGCAACAGCAACTGAAATTGCAAATATGAACATTAGCGACATTGCTAATCTCATGTTTGACAACAAACTGGAAAAAAGATGATAAATCTGCTTCAAATTTTTAAAGCCTTTCAAAAAAGTTTTAAACCATCTTATCAAAAATATATTAATGATATATTGATTTGCATGAAACTATAGTTTTACAAAAGCTATATTTCAATTGCTGTTTGTTATAATTTCGAGAAAGTATTTTTATATTTAGAGGAGGAGTTATGCAGGAACTTTTTACTTTTTCTGGGTTAATTTCACATAACCACTATTGGATTTATTTGTCTCACATGTTACTTGTTACTTTAATAATAGTAACTTTAGCAGTTTTAACAGTTAAATCTATGCGACTTGTTCCAGTAGGTGTTCAAAATATGATGGAAGCATATTTGCATGGTGTTTTATCGATGGGACGAGAAACCATCGGCAAAGAAGATGCTAGAAAATATATACCACTTATTGCAACTCTTGGACTATTCGTATTTTTTGCAAACTTTATCGGAATTATTCCGGGATTTGAAGCTCCATCAAGTATGTTAGATTTTACTTTAGCTTTAGCTATTGCAATATTTGTCTATTATAACTATGAAGGTATTCGAAGAAACGGTTTTGTAAAATATTTTGGACATTTTTCAGGACCAGTTTGGTGGTTATCTTGGTTAATGTTTCCAATCGAGATAATTTCTCATATTTCACGAATCATCTCATTATCATTTCGACTTTTTGGAAATATAAAAGGAGATGATCTTTTCTTAGCAGTTGTATTAATGTTAGCACCTTGGGTTGCTCCACTTCCAGCATTTGCACTTTTAACATTTTCAGCAGTTTTGCAATCATTTATTATTATGATTCTAACTTATGTCTATTTAGCTGGTGCAGTTCATATTAGCAACGATCACTAAAAATTTAATCTTTTAGATAATCTAGCTCCAATATATAATTTCTCGGGCTTTTGCTCGAGAAAATCTTCATTTAAAATTTAAACCTCATTATTACAATAAAACAAAAATATATAACTAATTTTGAAATTAGACTTTGTCTATATATAAAATAACTTCCCCGTCAGACTTTGTCTGCCACCCCTTCTAAAGAAGTGGAATTTTGAAACTATTCCCATCCTGTGGAGGGGTGTCCGTTAGGACGGGGTGGAGTGAATTTATTCCTCTTTTGATGGAAAAAGTTGTTGCATTAACCCTTTTAGAGCGGGATTATATGGAAGTGAAAAATTGAAGCGATTTTAAATTCATGATTTACTTAATATAAAATAACTTCCCCGTCAGACTTCGTCTGCCACCCCTTCTAAAGAAGGGGAATGAAGAAGTGGAATTTTTGAAATATTCCCATCCTATGGAGGGGTGTCCGTTAGGACGGGGTGGAGTGAATTTATTCCTCTTTTGATGGAAAAAGTTGTTGCATAAGTCCTTTTTTATGTTCTTTTAGTAGTTCTACTTTTTTGGTTGATGAGGTAATAAGTTCATCAAGCGAACTCAAACAATCGGCTATTTTTTGTTGTTCATGGAGTGATGGAAGTTTAATTATTAAATTTTGATATTCAGAAATCCAATATCTTTTATGTTCTTCTGCTTGATAATCTATCATTTGGATTAATTCAAAAATCAATTTTATACTAAAATTATCACTTTTAGCTTTTAATATTTTCATTGCAGATGATTATAGCTTTAAATGGAAAATTAATCAAATTGTGTAGCTGTTGTAAAATCATCAAATATTATCACAGGCAATGAATTTTGAAAAATTCCATGAGTTTCACTTGTATAACCTAAAATGAAAGTTTTTCCAGCTGTTAATACGGGTATCTTAAAGCTATCATTGTAATTTGTGTCATTTACAAGATAATTTGTTGGTTGCTCATAATCCAATATCTCTCCCAACTTTTTCTCCTCCCACTCTCCACTATCCACAAACTCAGGAAATCGAAGTCGTGGGACACTTTCGCCCTCTTGTGGAAAAAGTTGTTGCAAAAGTCCTTTTTTATGCTCTTTTAGAAGTTCTACTTTTTGACTTTGAGCGGTGATAAGGTTGTCAAGAGAGCTTAGAGCAATCAGCGATTTTTTGTTGTTCGTTTGGTTTTGGGATTTTTATTTTTATCTGAATTAAATTTTCATAATTCAAAGTATTTCTAACGCCACCCTCAAATATCATTTGACTTATAAATCCTTCAGAAAAAACCAATTCAATAAAAATTCATCAATTATTTTTTCTTTATTTGCTTGAAAGCTGACATATAAAGGGCTTATTATTGAAATTTCATCATCAAATTTATATGCCAATGAACCTACATCTATTCTCGAAGGGTTATATGCAAAAAATCCTTTTTTTATTACATAGTAATTTGAAGTATCTTTACTAGCTACTCTTCTATTTTCAAAATACTCATCTTGATTAATAAATCCGTGTTTATTGCTTACACTCTGCACTAATGAAAATTTTAAATTTTTATTTTTTGATTAGTTTTTTATTAAAACTTTCTCCAAGTTTTTCTCCTCCCACTCCCCATCATTTGCAAACTCGGGAAATCTTAATTTTGGTATATTTTTCGTTTTTTTACTCATATTAAGCTTTTAGCTCCTTTTTAGTTCTATCTTAGCTTTTATTATCTGATAATAAAAGTTTTTTTAATTAGATATTTATTGCAAAGGTGGGATTTTCCCACCTTAGTAAAATGGCGATTTTACCTTATTTAGCGATTTTGAGCAAAATAATAGTAAAACGAGTATAATTGGCGGAAATTTAATTATTTTTGGAATTAACGATTATTATCGCATATCGGAGTCTCAGGCTTACCATTTCGAGTCGTTACTCTCTCATTTCAGTAATTAAAATATCAGTTAATTTATGCTTTATTTGATTTAAGTATAAATCAGATAGTTTTTATCGTCTATCTAACGAATCGCACAATTAGTAATTTCATTAACCTTAATTTTTATTCTATTTTTACAATTTTAACAAAATTATTTTGGCTAAAATATTAATAATAAATTATTAGGAGTCTTAAAATGCAATCAGGTTTTTATTCTGCAACTGGTGGAATGATCTCTCAATTTCACAAATTGGACACAACAACAAATAATCTTGCGAATTTAAATACTTCAGGTTTTAAAAGAGATGAGATGATTTTCGGGGACTATTTACGACTCGCAAAAGAGACTCATGACGAATTGCCTCTTGAAAATCAAACTGTTGATGGAGCTAAATTTTTTAATCGTGCAACTGTTCGAGTTCCGCAAATTGTTGATCGCTATTCTGATTTTTCAGTAGGCACAATGAAACAAACTTATAATCCACTTGATTTGGCTCTCGTTGATAAAGAGCTTTTTTTCGCTGTGGCTACTCCAGAAGGCAACAGATTAACTCGAAATGGCAGTTTTACAACTGACAGAGATGGCTTTTTAGTTACTCAAGAGGGTTTTAAAGTTTTAGATAAAAGTCTCAAACCAATATCAATCGATTTAACTGCTGAAATCCAATTTGATAAAAATGGCATTTTTCTTAATGGCGGAAAAAGTGGCGAATTAATGATTGTTCGACCTGAAAATCTAAGAACTCTTACAAAAGAGGGAAGCGGACTCTTTTCGATTGCCAACGAAAACGAAATTATCAATTATGAAAATAGTCTCGCTGTTGAACAAGGCTATGTCGAAACAAGTAATGTCAATGCTGTTCGCGAAATGGCAGGTCTTATCGAAGCTAATCGAATGGTTTCAATGTATCAAAAAGTTATGGATACTCAAATGAATGATTTAAATCGAGATGCCATTGAAAAACTTGCATCAAGTAGAGGATAAAATATAAATGGAACTATTAGTTTCTCTTGAAAATCATAGTTATAAAATAGTAATTGGTGATTTGCCATATTTAAATTTTACAGGCAAAAAAGTTGGAATCATTACTAATCCAAAAGTTGGCGGGTTTCATTTAGCAAAATTACTTGAAAAAATTAAAGCCGATGAGGTTGTAATTATTACGATTCCAGATGGCGAAGAGTATAAAAATATGGAAAGTGTTCAGCTAATTTTAGAATCGCTTTTTAATCATCGTTTTAATAGAAAATCGCTTTTGATCGCTTTTGGCGGTGGAGTTATCGGCGATATCACAGGTTTTACCTCATCAATATATCAAAGAGGTATCGATTTTATTCAAATTCCTACAACTCTACTTTCAGGTGTTGATGCAAGTGTCGGTGGGAAAACTGGTATAAATAATAAATGGGGTAAAAATTTAGTAGGAACTTTTCATCAGCCAAAAGCTGTTTATCTTGATACAAATTTTTTAAAAACTCTTGGCAAACGAGAATTTAATTCTGGAGTTTCTGAAATAATCAAGATGGCTATTATTTTTGATAATAAATTTTTTAATTGGCTTGAAGAACATGACTTAAATAGTGATGAAAATCTCCGTTTTGCAATTTCAAGATCAGTTGAATTAAAAGCTATGGTTGTTTCTCAAGATGAACGAGAAAATGGTTTAAGAGCTTCTTTAAATTATGGTCATACTTTTGGACATATTGTAGAAGTTGAAGGTAATTATTCTAAATATTTGCACGGTGAAGCAGTTGCCATCGGAATTATTATGGCAAATATGTTAGCTGAAAAAGTTGAACAAATAAGCAAAACAGATTCTGAAAGAGTTCTACTTTTACTAAAAAAATATAATTTACCGACTACTTATAAAATAAAAGATGTAAATAATTTTTATGATAAATTTTGGTTAGATAAAAAAAGTTCTAATAAAAAAATTACTTTTATTTTGCCTCTTGGCATTGGCGATTTTAAATTTCGAGATGATATCGATGAAAAAATTATAAAAGCTGTTTTGGAGAAATTTGCTTGAAATTTGGCAAAATCGAATATTTGAATTTATTGCCTTTTCGAGTTTTTCTCGAAAGAAAAATTTCAAATTCACAATTTCATAAAGTTTCAAAAAGATTGCGAGGAGTTCCTTCTCAAATTAATCGAGCTTTTTTAACCAAAAAAGTAGATTCAGCTTTTATTTCTAGTATTCATTCTAAAAATTTACGATGTACAAATCTCGGAATTATTGCAAAAGGTGAAGTTCAATCTGTTTTAATTATTAAAGATAATTTAATAAATGAAAATGATAAATCTTCTGAAACTTCTAATGTTTTGGCTAAAGTTTTAGCTCAAAATGGAAAAGTTATAATTGGTGATCCTGCTTTAAAATATAGAACTAAAAATAAAAATAGTTCTAATTTTATAGATTTAAGTGAATTATGGTTTGAAAAATATAAACTACCTTTTGTTTTTGCTCGTTTATGTTTTCATGGTTCTGGAAATTTAATTAAAAAAATAGAAGCAAATTTTAAAAAAGATTCTGGTTGGATTCCAAATTATATTATAGAATCAGAGAGTAAAAGATCAGGTTTAAATAAAAATGAGATTATAAATTATCTCTCTAAAATTAATTATTTTTGCGATTGGAAGAGTCGTCGCGGGTTGGAGTTGTTTCTTTCTCTCGCATCGAATCATTATAAAACTTCAAAAGTTTTGTATCAGCAGACGGAATAGAACCATTTCTTTTTTGAATGTAAAAATAGATTGATGTCAATTCTGTTCGAGATAATCGATAGGTTGGCATAAATCTATTTTTTTCTTCAATTCCATGAATAAAATCTAAAAAAGATAATGAATGCAGATTTTTTACTGGCACAATCTTAGTTATCGGAATAGATTTTTGATAAACGACATATTCAAAAACAAGATTTCCTTGACCATTTTCTCCATGACATGATGCACAAGAAATTCCATTTGGTTCAAAATATAACATTTTTGCATAGTCATATTCTGTCATAAAAAGTTCATCACCTGCAAAAGATATCAAAAGTGAAAATATAAAAATAGCGAGACTTTTCATTAAAATATCCATTTTTAGAGTTTAATTAGTTTAATCTGAAATTATATATTAAAGCTAATTTTTAATCTGTTAAGATATTTTGTTAATTTCTTTAATTAAATTTATTTATGAAATATTTATTTGAGTAGAATTAAGATCAATAACATTTATAGTAATAACTTCGGTATCTATCTCACCGTTATAACCAACCAATTCTAAAGTAATTAAATGTTCTCCAGCAGTTGAAAAATTATGCTCACAAATTAATGAAGTTGAACTACATAAAAGTCCATCGAGCGAACTATAAAAATTATAAACTTTAATAGTTCCTTCACTTGAAGAACCATCAAGTTTAATTTCTGAATTGCTTTTAATAGTTAAAGATTCAGTAGATAATTTAGCAGTTAATTTATTATTATCAGAATTACAGCCAAACAAAAAGATAATTGATTAAATTTTATATATGCTATAAATTTTAAAATAGTTATTTAAAAGTATAATTTATATTTTTGCAAGATTTCGAATTTGCAGATATTGAATATGTTGAATATGAGTAATAGCAATAGCCAAAGCATCGCTAATATCCAATTTAATTTTTTCGATATTTTTAATATTTAATATTTTAAATATCATAAATTGAACTTGCTCTTTTGTACTATTGCCGTAGCCAGTTAAAGCTTTTTTAACTTCACGAGGAGAATATTCACCAATTATTTCAAATTGTTCAGAAGCAATATATAAAATAGCCCCGCGAAATTGGGCTAATTTTATAAGTGATTGAGGATTAAAACCTAAAAAGATATCTTCTATAGCAATCGAGTCAATTTTATATTTATTATTTAAAATATTCAAAAGCTCTTTAACATCATTAACAGATTCTTTAAAATTTTTATTTTTAAATTCTAAAGTTCCAGCTTCTAAAAGTTGATATCGATTGCCAATAAATTCAACAACACCGTAACCAAGAGTATTTGTTCCTGGATCAACTCCTAAGATTATCAAAATTTAAACTCTTTTTTGATACCAATTTTCCAATAAATTAATAGCGATATTTTTATTTTTTAAATAATCAGAATGGGCATTTTGATCAGTAAAATTAGTTACGATAAAAATTCCACCAGCAGGAATGCCAAAACTTTGAGCAACATGCATAAAAGCAAAAAACTCCATATTTTCTAAATCTATACCAAGTTCTAAAAACTTTTTAGAATTATTCGAATCTGTTGTAATATAGTTACTAGAATTTATAATTAAAGTTTTACCTGTAGAAATAATATTATCAATTGGAGTATAACTATGTTTATTTAAAAAACTCTGTTCAATATGTGAAGCTGTTTTAGAATTAATAATTTCAAAAAGAGGAATTTTGCCGTAACTTCCAGCAGTTCCAATAAAAATTAAATTTTGCGGTATTTTTTTAGAAGATAATAAAAACTTAGTTAGATTTGAAGATATTTCAAAAGAACCAACACCAATTGGGGTCGCAAATGAGAAGACCTCATCGCGACCAGCACAAAAAAACATTTATATAAAATATAATCTTAGACTAAAGATACTGATGAAATTGATATACAAGCTTGTAATTCTCGTAATTCATTTAAAACAGCTTCTGAAGGTTCGCTATCTGTATGAATTACTGCTAAAGCTTTTCGATTTTTATCTCGACCAAGTCTAAAATCCGCAATATTAATACCATGTTTTGCAATAATTGTTCCAACATCACCAATAACACCCGGAACATCACTATTAGTAAATAAAATCATTCGACCTTCAGGTTTAATATCAAGTTCAAAACCGTTAATTTCAATAATTCGTTCTTCTCGTTCGCCAAAAACTGTTCCAGCAACTTGAATAATATCTTTATTAGTTGTTAATTTAATTCCAACCCGATTTTTAAAACCAGAACTAGATGCAAAATTGCCTTTATCAATGATGATTCCATTTTCTTCAGCTAAAAATTTAGCATTAACATAGTTAATGTTTTCGCCGAGACTTTCTCGCAAAATACCAACTAAAGCAGAAGTTTGAAAAGATTCATAATAAGGAAGAACATCTTCACCTTCAAGATAAATTTTTACAGATTTAACATTGCCTTTATTAAGTTTAGCTGATATAAAACCTATTTTTTGAATAAGATTAACATATGTTTGAACATCTTTTGGTAATCCGCCAGTGCCAACAGGTAAATTTAAAGCATTTGAATAAGAAATTCCGAGAGCTGCTTCAATTGCAGATTGTGCAGCTTGAATTGCAATATTAAGTTGAGATTCAAAAGTGTTTGCACCAAGATGAGGTGTTACGGTTATATTATTTAAATCAAGAAGTTTATTATTTGTTGCAGGTTCTTTATCAAAAACATCAATACCAGCAAATCTAATTTTGCCACTATTTAAACCGTTATATAAAGCATCTTCATTATATAAACCGCCTCTTGCACAGTTAATTAAAACAACTCCATCTCGCATTTGTTCAATTTCTTTATATGAAATCATATTTGTTGTTTCAGCTGTTTTTGGAGTATGAATCGTAATAATGTCGCAATTTAAAATATCGTTAAAATTTTCAGTATAATTTATACCTAAATTTGTAGCTTTTGATGGATCTATATAAGGATCATATGCTATAACTTCCATTTCAAAAGATTTTGCTCGAATTCCAACTCGACTACCAATATTACCGAAACCTATAATTCCTAATTTTTTACCTTTAAGTTCATAGCCATACCATTTTTCTCGTTTCCAAATTCGTTCAACTTTCAAATGGTTATGAGCATACGGAAAAGCTCTCATACTGCTTAACATATGAGCCATAGTTAGTTCAACAGCGGCAATAGTATTTGCAGTAGGAACATTCATAACGATAATTCCACGTTTGCTACATTCAGGAATATCAATATTATCAACACCGACACCAGCTCTAACAATAACTTTTAAGTTTTTGCTATTATCTAATAATTTTAGATCAACATCAGTTGAACTACGAGTAATTAAAACATCAGCATTGCTAATATTATTTAATAAATCATTTTTATTTAATTTAGATAAATTTTCTACATTGATACGATTATCATTTACTAAAAGTTCAAGTCCTTTGTCGTGAATATGATCACAGACAATTATTTTTGGCTTATTTATACTCATTAATATAATTTCCAGTTATGTAATTTTTTATTTATTTTGTTAAGTTTATTTTTATTTTCGTGTTGTTTCAATATCGTGATATTTTAAATCACGAATGATATTATCAATAACTGATTTATTAGTAGAGTTAATAATAAATTTTATTTTATCTCCACTTTCAATTATTTTATATTTAATACCTTTTTGTTCATTTAAGACTTGATTAACACAAAAATTATGATAGGGTTCGAGATACCCAGTTGAAATAGAATAATTAGGAATAGTTATATTTTTTTCAACTTGTTGAACAACAGCAAGTTTCATAGAAACTTCTGTTACAGGATAGTGATAATCTTGTTTATTGCTAGTTTGAAGTTGTGTAATCCAACTATCTTTTGAAGTTATATTTTTATTATCAGAAATATTTTTTTCAGCATTTAATATTAATGCTTCACTTTTCGTGATTAATTCAACATCACTATTTTTTATTTCTGTTTTATCTTGAGTAATGTCTCCAACAAAAGTTGAGAGAAAAACCCCCATACCAAATGCAAATATTAATATTGGAAATATGACATGGGGTTGCATAATTTAAAAAATTATCTTAATTTTTCTTTGATTAAATCACCAAAAGAGCTATTATGATTACTTCCTGCATTATTAAATTCTTTTAAAAGTTGTTGTTCTTTTGCTCGTTCAACTCTTTTAACAGAAAGTCTAATTCTGTCTCGTTTTGGATCAATTGCAATAATCATACCTTCAATTTCAAGACCTTTTACAAATTCATCTCGATTTTGTGGAAGCATATCTTCATTTCTGATAAGAGCATCAACATTTTCGCCAATTGTAATAAAAGCACCAAATTCTTTGATATCTCTAATTTTTCCTTTGACAACTTCACCAACTCGATGTCTTTTTGCAAACTCTTGAATAGGTGTTTCAAGTAGAACTTTTCGATTTAAAGTAATTTTTTCATGAGTAGTATCAATATCAGAAATTTTAACTTTAATTTTGTCACCAATTTTTAAAGTCTCTTTACATTTTGTATTTTGATTCCAATCAAGATCAACATTTCTTAAAAGTCCTTCAACTTGATCAATTTTCAAGAAAGCACCGAATTCAGTTAAATTTGTAACTTCACCTTCAACAACTCCACCTCTTCGATATTTTTGTGTAAAAAGATCAAAAGGTTTTGGAAGAAGTCGTTTTCTAGAAACTCTAAGTCTATGTTCAATAGGATTAACTTCAACCACTTCAACTTGAATAACATCACCGACTTTTAAATAATCTGCTGGAGAATTTATTTTTTTATCCCAAGAAATTTCAGAAACATGTAAAAAGCCTTCAGCTTCGTTACCGATATCAACAAAAGCACCATATTTTTCAATATTACTAACTGTTACTTCGATTGTGTCGCCTTTTTCAATTTTTTCTTGAATCTCAAGCCATGGATCAACAGTTACAGCTTTAATAGATAAATTAAATGCTCGTTCTTTATCATCATAATTTATAGCTTTAACATTTACAATATCTTTAGGTTTATTTGTTTTAAATGGTACTACTTTACCTCTATGGCTAATTTCGTCAGCAGATACATAGCCTTTCATTGTTCCATCGATATCAACAACAAGTCGATCTTTTAGAACAGCAATAACTTTTGCTTGAAAGCTTTCTCTAGCTAGAACATTTTTAATAGATTCTTGTCGTTTTCTGATTTCATCTTGAATATATCTTTTTCGAGAAACTATAATCAAATTTTTATCTTTATCGACTTTAACTACTTTAGCTCTAACTTTTTTATCAGCTTGAAGTTGTCTTTCGCCAGTATCTTTATCATTTTTCTTAGATAAAAATGCATTAACTAGTGGTAAATAAAATCTTACTCCATTTTCTTCAAGAGTGTAACCTTTTTTACTAACACTTTTAATAGTTCCATTAATAACCATGCCTTCGATTTTCTCTACACCATGCTCATCAATAAATTTTTTAGTTAATTCTTGTTCTAAAAACTTTGTATAAGAGACTCTTACACTTCCACCTTTTGAGCTTGTTACGACAACATTAATTGTATCGCCTTTTTTAAAAAGGATTTTGCCCTCGCTATCTTGAATCTCTGATAGAGGAATATAAGGTTCTTTTTTATCACCGATTCCGATTAAAACTTTGCCTTCACTCTCTCTAATTTCAACAACTTTACCTTCAATAACTTGATTAACTACTTTGTCATCGTTTCCAAGATAGTTAGGAAGCATATCAGCAAAATTTTCGTTGTTTTCAAACTCTTCATTTGTAGCCATTTGACCCATTATCGACCCTGTATCTTCTAAAATTGACATTCTCCAAAAATATAAAAATTATTATTTTAAGAGTTCTCTATTTTGCAATAGAGATTTTCTACTTCATTAATATAAATTAAATACATTTAATTTATATCTCCATAGACTAACCCCGCAGTCTCACGGTTTGATTTATAATATTATAGCATTATTTATCGATTTGTTAAATAAATATTTTATACAATAATTTAATAGCTATAAGCATATGATTACTTTTTATAAAAAACATACTAATAATTACAATATTTATATTAAATATTTTGATTAAACCAAATAATAATTAGCTATTATATAATTATTAAGCTTAAGTATTAACGAACTCTTGTTATTTAAAGATTTACTTTTGTTCAGATTCTAACATTTTTTTAACTTTAATTTTTTGATAACCAACAGATAAATATATTATAAATAATATAAAAGCTGTTGTAACCATATAATCCATTATAGAACTAACCATTTTTTCGACCTTTTTTTTCAAATTCTCGTAAGAAACTATCTAAATCATATAAATTTCGATGTTTTTCTGTCATTATGTGAATTAAAATATCACCTAAATCAGCCACAACCCAACCATCAGAACTTTCAACATGATTAAAACTTTCTTCAGGTTTTAATCCACTTTTTAAAAAATCAACAAGAGCATCATTGTGTCTTTCTCCAAGAGAAGTTGCGATAACAACATAATCAACGAAATAGTCACTATTTCTCAAATCAAATTTTTCGATATGTTCGCCTTTATTTCGATCCAAAATTTCAATAATTTTCGCGATACGATTTTCCATTTAGAATTCCTTAACTAATTAATAGCATAATTGTATCTATTTTATATTTTGATAATTTAATTTATTATGAATTAATTTTTTAATAACTTTTCGCGATTATCAAAATATATCTTTGAATATATTTCTATATCAAATTTACAATTAATATTATTGTTTAATGAATCAATAATTAGTATAATCGAAAGCGAAAAATCACTCTTTTCTATAAATTTTCTAATAAAAAGCTCATCTTCAATTGAAATATCAATTTCAAATATATTTTTAAAACTTTTATTTAAAAGCTACATTTAATTTTTGCAACGATATTATTTTTATATTTTCTCGATTTAAATATGCAACCTCATCAATAAGATAGTCTATTTTTCCACTTATATTATTTCTTTCAGAATGCGAATAAAATATAATTCTTGAAGGAACAGTAATATTATTTATAGAAACTTTACCAGATAATAAACGATAATTTAAAAAACTCTCTTTAATAATTATCTTGCTACTATCTATATTTTTATAAAAAATTAATTTTTCTTCAATAGAACTTGGTAAAATCTGATTAGTAATTGGCGAAAAAGTTTCATCAATTAATTTATTTTGACTTTCTCGCTGTTTTGAAAGAGCAAAAATACAACCACAATAATCTTGACGATATAATTTATTAATTTTAACAGCTTGATTTTGTTTTTCTGCACCTTTACCAGAACGATAATCTCTAAAAATAAAATTTAAATTATGTTTTTGAGCTAAATCATTTCCAATTTTTTTAAGTTTCTCTTGAGATTTCAATGGAGAAATTAAAAGTGAAGTTGTGAAGCTTTTTTCATCAAGTTCAATAGCTTTTTGAACTGTTTCATTTAAACGATCATCAAAACAGGCAGTGCATCTTTCACCTTTTTCGGGTTCATCTTCAAGTCCGCGAACTTTGTCAAGCCAAGCTTCATAATTATAAATCCCTTCGATGAGGTCAATATTTAAAATTTCGCAACTCCGTTTGACATCTTGCAATCGCAATAAATATTCGCCATAAGGATGAATATTTGGATCGTAAAAAAAGCCTATGAGTTTTTCATTTGAAAATTCTCGTCGTAACTCTTCGAGAAAATAGTGGCTATCAACTGAACAGCAAATATGCACTAACATTTATATATTTTTCACCTTTTAATAGTTTTATTTTTGCAATTTTATTGCATTTTAAGAATATATAAAAATTAAAATTCAAAAAATAAACATAATTGATAAAATGGCAAAAGAAAATTTGATAAAGGCTATTTATGAAAAAACTTGTTGCCTATTTAACTTCAGGCTATCCAGATAAAAATTTCACACTCGATTTAATCGAAGCTCTTTCGTGGAGTGTTGATAAATTGGAACTTGGAGTTCCTTTTTCTGATCCAGTTGCAGATGGCGAAATTATCGAACGAGCAAATTTATTGGCACTTCAAGCTGGTATCAAATATAGTGATGTTCTTGAAATTGCAAAAAAATCAGCTATTAATGATATATATTTAATGGGCTATTTTAATAGTTTTTATAGTCGTGGATTTGAAAAAAGTGTTGCTGAACTTAAAAATTATGGAATTAAAGGTTTAATTATTCCTGATTTGCCTTTTGAAGAGAGTCAAAAATATGAGAATCTTTTTAATATAAATATGCGAGAACTTATACAATTTGTAGCTCCAACAGATAATTATAATCGAATTAAAAAAATTTTAGCTAAAAATAGTGGAAGTTTTATATATTTAGTAGCTTATGCTGGAATTACGGGTTCTGGTCGAGGTGAAGATTTATCTCAAATTATAAATTCTGTTCGCGAAGTTTCTCAAAATGAACTTTATGTTGGTTTTGGAGTTAATGAAAAAACTGCTCGAGAAAAAGCTAGAAATGTTGATGGTGTTATAGTTGGTAGCACTTTTATTAAGATTATTTTAGATAATTCAATTTCGCATAGTGAAAAAATTCGTCGTATCGTTGAAAGTGCAAGAATTATAAAGCGAGAGATAAATGAATAACAGTGCTGTAATTTATGCAACTCTTTCGAGACTTTTTTCTGATATTCTCGATATTCAAACTGTAACAGATATTAAAAATAATATCTCTTTACTTGAATTACTGGGTGAAAATTCTCAAAATTATTTTAATAGCAAAAATATAAATGAGCTTATTGAAGAACTCAATATCGATTTTTCGTCAATGTTTTTATTAAATACTCAACCAATTGAATCTTTTATTCTTGATGCAAAACAGGAAACTCTTGTTGGATTGCAAAATCCAGTAATGGAATTCTATTTTCGGCACGGTTTTGAAATCGATATGAATCAAACTGACATTTTATCGCCTGATCATATCTCGATTGAATTTGGTTTTTTGCAAACTATTGCTTTTCGTGGCGAATCAAAAACTGCAAAAGAATTTCTTGATAAACATCTGATTCGTTGGGTTGTTCCATATTTACTCGGAATGAGAATAATGGCAACAACTCCATTTTTTCAAGATTTATTTAGTTTTACAATTGAATTTATATTATCAGAACGAGAAAGATTGGATAATTTATAAATGAATGCAGAAAATTATATATCATATGCTAATGATAGCTGTATAAGAAATAGCTATTTTTATAATAGCTGTTCTAATTGTGTTTCGATTTGTCCTGAAAATGTTTTTTCGGTTGTGCAAAATAGAATAAAAATGGATTCGAAACTTTGCACATTTTGTTCAGCTTGTCTTGGAACTTGTCCAACTGAAGCGATACAAATTAATAATATTGATCCAAATCGAGAAACTTTATATTTTAAATATCATTTGAATGATGTTTTAGATTGTAAAGATAAAACCGAATGTTTAAGTCGTTTTGATTCTCACCATTTTGCAATTATGCGATTTAATCGAGAAAATTTATCTGTGGATTTATCATCATGTTCAACTTGTAAATTATCAAATGAGTTTAATAATCTTGAAGAATCTATAATTTTTAGATTACAAGAATCAAATAAGATTTTAGATGAATTAAATATAAGCAAAATTGGAATTATTCAAGAAAAAGCTATTGTAAATGATAAAAGTAAAATTTTGATGTTTGCAAAATTGAGAAATTCATTGACAGCAGTTTCAAAGATTGCAAAAATCCCAGAAAATGAAAAATTTGAGATTGAATCAAAATTAAATAAACCTAATTATTTAAAAAAGATGTATCCTATAAAACATAAACTATTTGTTTCTGAAATTCGTAAAATTAAAAAATTTGAAGAATTAAAAGAGATTAATAGAACTGATAAATTATTAGCAACTAGAAATATAGATATGAAAAATTGCACAAATTGTGGTGATTGTGCTACTTTTTGTCCAACTGGAGCAATTTTTATCTCGCCAGACAAACTTTCAATTTGGATTAGTTCGAATCAATGTATTTCGTGTGGAATTTGTGATCATATTTGTAAAGTTGGAGCGATTCAATCGCCTGAAAAATTCCCAAATGAACGAATGTATCGAGCAGAAGAACTTGTTAAATTTCATTTTGAAACTTGTATCGAATGCAAAACTCCATTTATTCAGCGAGGCGATGAGGTAATTTGTGATCGTTGTCGAGATTTTGTAAGAGATTTTTCAGATATTTTTAAATTAGCTCGAGATTTATAAAAATAATGGTTAAAATATATGGATTTATTTAATAAATATATCTTAAAAAATTTAGGAATAAATATATTTTCGATATTCGTTCCGCTTTTTGTTATAGCTTCTATTGTATTTTTAATTAGGGTTTCATCAATAACTTCTATTATAGAAATATCTACTTTTGAGATATTTAAATTATATCTTTTTATTTTACCAGATCTATTTTTTTATACTATTCCATTATCATTTTTTATTGGAGCAGTTTCAACTTTTCATAAATTATCGAGTGATTCGGAAATGGTTGTCTTTTTTGCTCTTGGCATTTCACCAGCAAAATTTTTAAGAATTTTAATTCCAATAGGTTTAATTTTATCGTTTTTGTTAATTTTTATAACTATTGTTATGGTTCCACATACAAAACAGATGTATAAAGATTTTACAAAATGGAAACAGCAGGAAGCAGTTTTTAATATTCGAGCAACTGAATTTGGTCAAGAATTTGGTGATTGGTCAGTTTTTATTGAATCAATAAAAGAAGAGAAAAACAAAAAGAGTTATAATAATATTTCGCTATTTTATAAAAATGAAGTTGAAGAAAGATTTATTGTTGCTGAAAGTGCAAATATTTCAAATCAAGAAGGTGTAATTAGACTTTCGTTAAATTATGGTTCGCTTTTTTCATATAAGCAGGAAAAAATTTCTCAAATATATTTTCGCGAAATGTTAATTAGTGATATTAATGCAATTACAAGCCAACCCTATTTGAATACTTTTGAATATTTTAAAAATGCACTTGAAGATACAAAACGACGAGAAAAAATGATCTCATCGATTATTTTATCGTTTTTTCCAATTACTATAATTTTATTAATACCAGTTATTGGAATTCAGAATTCAAGACATGGCAAAGGTATAACAAATTTATTTGTAGGATTAGCTTTAGTTTTATATTATATAATAGCTTTTATAATTGCAAAAGAGTTTGATTTTTATAGTTTAGTATTTCCATTTTTATGGATTTTAGTAACTATATATATTTATAATGTAAAAGTTTTGCGAGTATATTAAAATAATTAAGCTTTAAAATTTAAGATTTAAGTTTTAAACTTAAAGCTAACTGAAAACAACTTTCCAGAGTTTGTTCCGAAGAGATATATTTTTTATAATCTTCAGGAATAACTCTAAAAGTTGTTTCTCCAATAGCAATAAATTTCCAACTATTTTTATGAATTATTTTATTTATTTTAAGATATTTAATAAAACAGTTAAAAGTTGAAGGGGCAGAAACAATAAAAATTGTATCTTCGTCAAAATCTATATATTTTAAGTGTAATTTACAAACTGTTTTATATATAGGCAATTCAATGAGATTTGCACCGCCATTTTTTAAAATCCCAGAAATATTATTTTCAGTTTTTTCAGGTCTTAAATATAGCCAAAAATTATGATTAATTTTTAGTCTTTTGAGAATTTCAAAAGCAAATTTATCACCGTGTGAAAAATCACTTTTAAATAATAACTTTCCACCAAGTTCAAGAATTTTATCACTACTTTTTTGACCTATTGCAATAGAATTAATTTCTTGCCATTTTTTATATTTAAAATTATAAATTTTATTAAAAATTTCAATAGCTCTTGCAGAAGTAAAAATTAAAAGTTCGATTTTTAGAAAATCAATTTGAGAAAGATTTTCTCCGCTAATTTCAATGGTTTCGATTGTTGGAAAACTTTCAACACCATCTATTTTCGTCGGAGAAAAAGTTACGATCATAATAAATTATATTTTTTTAGTAAAAAATTCATCAATAACTATAAATTTATTGCCATCTTGAGTATTTCTGACTTTAACATATTTATCTTTATATTTATCTCGTAATTTTTTAATGGCTAATTTAACTGCAACCTCATCAAGAATTTTAGTTTCGAAAGAACCACCTTTTTCAATTTCGTGAAAAACTTCATTTTCAAGATATCGTTCGATATGTTCATTCTGTTTTTTAATAAATTCACCAATTTCAAGTTGTAATTTCAAATTATATTTAGCTGATAACCAATCACTTAATAAATATAAAGTAGCTTTATATCGATAGCCTTCTCGACCAATTAAAAGAGGAACATCTTTACCATCGAGTAATATAAATATAGTTTCATTATTTAAGAGAGAAATAACAATAGTATCGATTTCAAAACATGTAGCTTTTAAAAGAGCTGTTAATTTAGCTTTAATTTCTTCAACAATCTGATTTTCATTGATTACTGCGATACTTTCTTTAAGATCTTTTTCTTTAGAAAAACCTATTTTTTTAGAGATATTTTTGAAGATATCATCTTTTTTTCTAATAAACTTTGAACGAAACCATCATCTTTATTATCAATAGTAATATTTTTTTCTCATTTTGAATATTAAAATTTATAGATGAGACTTTAATCGAAGCAATAATAATTGCAAACTTGCGACCAACTCCAAAAATTCCTGTAACAGGTTCTTGAAGAACAAAATAATCTACTTGATCAGGAGAACAGCCCAATTTTTCAGAAGCTTCATGAATGGCATTTTCAAGATCAATAGCTTCTATTTGCAACATTGTTACTTCTTACTTTTGATTTTGCTGAAATGTTTATTGACAAAATATTGTTGTGAAATCGAAAATAAATTATTTACAAACCAATATAAAGTTAAACCTGCAGGAAAAGTTATAAAGAAAAATGTAAATATCAGAGGTAAAAATTTAAATATTTTTTCTTGCATTGGATCTGTAAAGTTTGTTGGAGTTATATGTTGTTGCCAAAACATAGTTCCACCCATTAAAATTGGAAGAATAAAATATGGATCCATTTTTGCTAAGTCTTCAATCCAGAATATCCAACCTTCGCCTTGAAGTTCAACGGCATTAAGCAATACTCGATAAATTGCGAAAAATATTGGAATCTGTAATAAAATTGGCAAACAACCTCCCATTGGATTTGCACCATTTTTTGAATATAGCTCCATCATTTTGACTTGAAGCTGTTGAGGATTATCTTTATGTTTTCGTTGAATCTCTTTTAATTCTGGAGCTAATTCTTTAAGTTTTTGCATTGAAACCATGCCTTTATGAGTCAAAGGATACAATATAAATCTAATTAAAATCGTTAAAGCTACGATAGCCCAACCCCAATTTCCAAATATCGAATGAAACCAATTAAGGACAAAAAATATAGGTTTTGCAATCATTGTAATTAAGCCATATTCGATAGCTGAAACTAATTCTTCATCTAAAGCTTTTAATATTTTATGATCTTTTGGACCAAGATAACCACTAAAAGTTAAATTATCTAAACCTTCTAAATATATATTAGGATTTTTATTTATATCACCATCAACAACTAAAGTCGTAGTAGAATTAATTTTATAAAAAATAGATGCATAATATCTATCAAATGATGAAGCAAAAGTTAAATTTCTAAAAACTGAACTTCCGATAACATCATTATCTTCAAAAATTGTATTTTCACCAGCAACTCTAACCATTCCACCTTGAACAACGAAGCCATATTCACTTGCTTCAGGTCTCATTCCATTTGAAATAAAGAATTTTTTAGGTTTTGAAAGTGAAACTGTTATATCATAATTTCCAGTAGGATATAAAACTATTTTTTTAGTTACGACAATTTCATCAGATAAATTTTGAGTCAAAATTAATTCTTCTGGGGTTTTAGAAATATTAATTTCTGTTCTATTAGAAATATATGAAACTGAAAAAGCTTCACTATTTAATTTGGTATCTTCGAATCTAATTTCAAGTGGTTTTGGTGTTCCAGCTGAAGTTGAAACTAATTGAGCTTGAATACCTGAATCGTTTTTATATTTTTGAGCGAGAAGAGTTTTTGAAGAGATTCGTCCAAATTTATCAATTGTCATTGTTGCTTCAGAGCCATAAGAAATTGTAACGATCGTGTCTGTTAAATTTAATGATGAGGTCGTTACAGTTGAAGTTCCAATTTTTGGAGCAGAATTAACAGTTATATTATTTTGATTAACTGTTGAATTTAAATTTGAATTTTGTGATTGAGAGTTCAAACTACTATTTTGTTCTATTTGACTAATATTTTTTGGTGGAAAAATAGCTGTATAGCCGATAAAGAAAAGTATCGATATTGCCGTTGCGAGTAGTAATCGCTGTTGGGAAGACATTTTTTCTAACATTAAAGTTACCTTATAAATTTATTGAGATTTATACTTGAAAAGTTTTTTATAATAAAATATTTATTTTCCGTTTTTATTGGAATAAGCCAAAATATAATCTCTTTTGGTTTTTGAGAAAGTTTTATTTTAACATTTGAGATTTTTGGATAATCGATGCCACCTTTAAAAAGTTGATTACAACTTAAAATTCGTTTAATTGAAAAAAAAGTGGCTACGAAAAAATTATTTCCATGATATTGAAGTCGAGCATATTCTGAACAAGTTGGATAATAACGACAACTCCCATAACTAAAATGGGTTAAATATTTTTGATAAAATTTTATAATTATAGATATGAGAGTCTTGCCTAAAATCACTGTTTATATGCCTTCAAATATTTTATACCAAATTTAAAATCAGTTAATAGCTGACTAAATTCTGTTTTGTGAATAGCCTCTTTTGCAACAATGACATATGTACCATTTTCAAGTTTTTCACAAAATTGAAATAAAACAGCTCGAAGTAATCGACGACTGCGATTACGAAAAACGGCATTACCTACTTTTTTGCTTGAGACAAAGCCAACATTAAAATTTGCCTCGTCTATCTTATTTTGATTGTGGTTCTGATTTTGAAGATAAAAAAGTGCAAAGGCTGGTTTATGAAACTGTCTGCCACTTTTATAGATTTGTTGAAAAAGAGAGTTATCTTTGATTCTATTGCTGTGTTTTAGACAGTTAATTTAGCTCTTCCTTTTCTTCTTCTTGCACTTAAAATTGCTCGACCGCTTTTTGTAGCCATTCTTGTTCTAAAACCGTGAGTTCTCTTTCGAGGTGTGTTATGTGGTTGATAAGTTCGTTTCATAGAAAATCCTTTGATATTTTACTTTTTCTAATATTTTTTATATAAATCAATAATTATTAATTAATCAAAATATAAATATTAAAAATATACAGCAATTTTTACATTTAATATTTTTTAAAAGCTGTAATTATTGAAAATTTTGATAATGGTCGAAATTATAGCAAATTAAATAGAACTCTAAATTAATATATTTTTAGATTTTAATTAAAGAGGTAGATTTTTTAAATCTTACCTCATCAAAAAATATAATTTTATTTATTTATTATTAAATTTAACTATTCTAAAAACTATAGTTTGCTGGAAAATCAGTGGGTCACTATACATACAAGAGACGATTCCATCACTTTTGGCATGAATATGCGATTTTACTTCACCTGAAAGTGAATCATAAACAATACCAATTAATTGACCTTCGCGAACTTGAATTCCTGTTTTTACAATAGGTTTAAAAATTCCAGCTTTTGGTGATTTAACAATTTCAACATTTTCATGCGAGACAACATCACTTTTATAACCACCTGAAACTTTTAAATTTATAATTTTATGTATAGAAATAAAACGAATTAATGCATCTAATACTAAATCATTTTCAGTCTGAAAAAGATATTTTTTGCCACTAAAGACAATCGAATAAGCTTTTGCACCCCAAACTTCCCAATTATAAAGCAATGAACCGCTATCAACAGGTTCAAATTTTTTAGTATGAATAAATTGCAGACCAAAACTTTTAGCACCTTCAATATCCATATAATTAGAATCGATTAATCTAATATATGGCATACAGTCAGCTTTATCTTTTCTATCTTCAATTACGATTCCAAAATTAAAATCTTTAATTGCTTCAAAAAGTTTAAAAGCAATTCGTTGAGTGGTTTCACCTTTATCATAACCTGGAAACATTACATTTATATCAGTATTATCGAGAGGCCAAAATCGTTTGCCCATATTTAAAGCAAAATGATTTACAGAAGGAATTATTAAAACTTCACCATTTATAAAATTTGGATCTAAAGTTTCTCGTTCTTGTAAAAAATGGACAAGTTGAGCTGCGGAAAAAACTCCAGCAATTTCTTCCCCATTCATACCTGAAACAATTGCAATTTTTGGATAGCCCTCTTTTTTATTACCAAAACGAAAACCATAAACATTTAAATCATCACGAGATGGAGATTTAAACGAAAATAAAAGTTCTTTTATCATTTTATACTATTCCTATATTTTATTTATGATCTTCATAAAAAGCAAAAATTCTAGCTAAAAGCGAACCTTCATAAACAATTGGATATTCACGAAGTGTAAAAAGAACTCCATTTGCTGGTGAAAAAACTTCTTCTTCAATTTTGCCTGATAATGGCGAAACGATATTACCGATTTTGTCTCCATGTTTTACGATTTCATAATGAGCTGTTGTTGGAACAAATAAACCTGAATTCCCAGCATTTAAATAAAATACTTCACCATTTTCAGAAATAACAGGTTCTTTTAAATTTACGACTGGAATATTTAAAATGCCTAAATAAGCCATTAAATTTTTCAAACCTTCAACAAGTGAAAAACAGTATTCAGGAGTGATTCGCATACCGACACCCATTTCTACAACTAAAGTTTTAGTTCCACGAGAATTCATCGTATGTGCAAAAGTTGCCTCTAAAACAGTAATTGCATCATGAATCCAAACGAAATCGATACCCATTTTTTTTGCAAGTGGCAATAACGAATCTTTAAATTCAGCACTCATACGAACTTGAGGAAGTTCTCGTAAAAAAATATTACTAGAATGTATATCTATGGCAAAATCACTACCACTAATTTCTTCAATAATACCTTCAGCGATTTGCGATGGTAAGAAATCGTTTTTTTTGCCTGGAAAAATACGATTCAAATCAACATTATAAAAAGGGATACTTCTAGTAATGCTATCGATGCCAAGAGAATTTAAAGCTGGATAAATATCTATAATGCCATTTATTTTATCTTTATTATTATTCAACCAATCTGATAATAAATAACATACATATTGACCTTCAAGTTCATCACCATGAGTTCCACTGACGATAGAGATTCTCTTTACTTTTTCTTCGATTACCTCATCGATATCCAGATTAACAGGTAAAAAACGATTTTTTTGAACTCTGAAATCTTCACTAACAGGCAGTTCAATATTTAAACTTTTTTCTATCAAGATATTTATAAACCTCCGCTATATTATATTAATTTAATTATAAATTTCCATTTTAGTGAAAACTTTTAATTGCTGTTTGCTTTTGCCGACAAAAGAGCCTTTATTAATAGCTGTATCAAGAGCATCTCGTCCTTGAGCTATTTTAATATAAGGTTCATTTTTAATAATTCTATTGTGAGTTGGATCAACACCGAGCCAAATTTTTCCATTAAAATATTCAACCCAAGCATGACTTTCACCTTCACCAGTAACAAAACCACTCACATAACGAGCAGGAATTTTTAGATCTCTTAGATAAGCGATAAGCAAATGTGCGAAATCTTGACAAACTCCTCGTTTTGATTGAAGAATTGTATCAATAGAGCTATAAGCATCAGTAACACCGCTTTCATATTTAAAATTTTGAAAAATATATTCATTGGCTAATAATACATTTTTTTCAATGTTATTATAAATTTTTAACTCATTTTTAAAATTTAAATATTCATTTATATATATATTCGAAGTTGTTAAATTGGTAGCAGAAAGATACATTTCATTTAAAAAATCATCTTGAAAATCAAGATATTCAGAAAAGAAATCAATTTTTGCTGAAATTTCGACACTAAAACTTTTGTGATAATTATTAATAGTTCCGAAAGTTATGACATTTCCGAAACCATCAATAATATTATTTATATAGATATTATTTTGAAGAGAAATAACAAATTCTTCAACTCTATAAAAAGGAGTTTTTCGCGGAGTTATTTTAAGAGCAAATCTATGGTCTTTAACTTCGTTACTAAACTCCAAATCAAAACGATAATTTAATTTAACTCGCATTTAACTTTCGTAACGAATAATTTCATTTACACAGCTACTAATTTTTTGCAGTGCTTCAGAAACAGTTAAATTCTCTAATCTTACAGGAGTAAATTCTGGATTGATGGCAATACCAATAGTATTTAATTTTTGAATATCAAATTTCAAATTTATATTATCATTTATATTTTCATCGTTTTCGAATAATCTTAATTTCATATCTATACCTTCAACAGTTTGACCAAATTCGATTAACATTTGAACAATGCCATGTTGAGTCTTTAAAAATATTCGACCCCAAAAACTATCAAGTTTGCGAATTAATTTTTCAATCTCTTTTGGACTGATACTTTTTCGATCTCGTTCTTTTAAATTCGTATAAATTACATTTATAAACATAAAAGCATCTTCATCAAGAATATCTCGTAACATAGTTGCATTTTCTCGAGCCTGATCGATGAGGTAACAAAGATTTGATTCTTTAACTTCATAAACAGTTTTATAAAAAAACTCGACAGCACTATTATAATTTATATCTTTAGTAAGTTTAGTAAAAAAATGTTTTCCAGCTTCTTTATCAATGTCTATAACGACATCAAAAGTTTTTATACTTTCTTTAGCGATAATTTCGAATCTTTGAAGATAGCGACCGATCCAATATAAACCATCTGCACTTCTAATGCTTAAATATTTATTTTTCATATATTTTCTCTCCTATTCAACTATCCAAGTATCTTTAAAACCGCCACCTTGAGACGAATTTACAAGATAATTTCCAGCTTCGAGAGCATATCTTGTTAAACCGTTTGTCCAAACATAAATTTCTTCACCATAGGCTACATAACATCGTAAATCAGATTTTCTTGGAACAATTTCACCATTCATAAAACATTCTACATCATAAAATTCGATAAGTTCTTGAGCGATAAATCTTCGAGGTTCTCGTTTAATAACCTCTTTTAAATCAGAAAGTTGAACAGCACTCATTTTGTAGCCAAAAAGAACACCGTATCCACCAGCTTCAGCAACATCTTTAATAACAAGTTTTTCGATATTTTCAAGAACATATTTCATATCATTTTCGAAATATGGCAAATAAGTTGGAGCATTATCGATAATTGGTTCTTCATTTAGATAATACTTTATCATTTTTGGAACAAAATAATAAATACCTTTATCATCGGCGATACCATTTCCAATGCTATTAATTAAAGCGATATTTCCACTTCGATAAACATTAGAAAGTCCTGCGACACCAATCATACTATCAGGTTTAAATTCGAGAGGGTCAAGAAAGTCATCATCAAGACGGCGATACATTGCACCGACTTTTTCTCGTTTGCCATCAAAACTTTTTAAATATAATTTATCATCGCGAACTTCGAGATCGCTACCAACAGCTAAAATAGCATCAGTCTGTTTTGCAAGATAAGCATGTTCATAAAAAGCTGAATTATATCGTCCTGGAGTTAGAACTACATTTATACCGCCAGTTGAAACATAGTTCATCATTTCAGCCAATTTTTGAGGGTAATAGCGAATTTTTTCAACATTCATTTGTTCAAAAATTTCAGGATAAACTTTACGATAAGCTTGTCGAATTGAAAGAGGATAACTTGCTCCACTTGGAACTCGTAAATTATCTTCAAGAATTGTCCAACGATTATTTGCACTGTTTTTAACTAAATCAATTCCACTTATATGTGTTCTTATACTTCGTGAAGTTTTAACACCATGAAATTCTGGACGATAAGCTTTTGAAGAAAAAACAAATTCAGCAGGTATAATTTTATCTTTAATTATCTTTTGATCACTATAAATATCATTTAAAAAAATATTAAGAGCTTTGACTCGTTGTTGAAGTCCTCGTTCAAGAACTTTAAACTCATCTTTTGGAATAATTCGCGGAATAACATCAAATGGAAAAGATCGTTCTATAAATGAGCCATCTTTAAATAAGTTAAAATTAATACCAAAGTTATTAGTGAATTCTTTTAAATCTGCAATTCGATTTTTATCAAGTTTATTAAAAATCTGGAAGAATTGTTCAAGTTGTGGATTCTTTTCAGTCATTTTTTCTCTTTATTTAGGTTTCATATTTATTCTAGCGAAAAAAACAACTTTTAGAATAGCTTAAGTTATAAATATTTGATAAAATAAGAAAAATCTAGTAAAAACTTAACATTTACTTGAATTAAATTTATTTCATCAAAATTACCAACTGTAACCAAACCCAGCTAGAAACATACTTCCTAATATATATTCATTGCCAATTATTAAAGGAGAGCTATATAATAAATGTATATTTATATCTTTCCAAATTTTATATTTTAATTTTATTCCATAAGATAAAAGCAAACCTCCAAAAGGTGCAGATTCACTATTTCCGATATATGCAAGATTTCCATCGGAATTTGCTAAATTACTATTATCTGTTAATATATTAGTTTCTGATTCTGCAATATATTTGAATTCTCGACGATTGCCAAATATAAATCCAAATCCAACTCCACCAAAAAGTTCAAAAGTTAGATTTTTATAAGAATAAAAAATTGATGGGGCAGATTCAAATGAGATTAAATTTAATGAAGTGCCGAAAAGAATTTTTTTATCTTCAAACTGAAATCACCTCATCTATATTTAAAAATAGTTCATAGCTATATGCTTTTAAGTTACTGATTTAATTCTACTATAATACTTTTATATTTAAAATTTTTTTAAATATTAGGAGGAATTGTGCAAAAAGAGTTTTTAACAGAAAAAGGTTTTGAGAAATTATCAACCGAAATTCGTCAATTAAATTTAATTGATAGACCAAAAATAATGCAAGAAGTTGAAAAAGCCCGAGAACATGGCGACTTAAAAGAAAATGCAGAATATCATGCTGCTCGAGAGCGACAACGAATGATTGATAAAAAGTTGGGTGAATTAAATAACTTACTTGTAAAATCACAAATTGTTGATCCTTCAAAATCTGATTTATCTAGAGTTGGTTTTGGAACTACTTTTACACTTGCTGATGTTGATTCTGAAGAGGAAGCTAAATATACAGTTGTTGGTAGTTATGAGGCAAATAGTTCAAAAAATATTATCTCTTATCATTCACCAATTGCAAAATTAGCAATGGGAAAACAGATCGGTGATATTATTGAATTACGAGGATCTAAAGGCATTCGTGAATTTGAAATTATTAATATAGAATATATAGGAGATACCTTTGAAGATTAAAATTAAAAAATTGCATATAGATGCAAAAATTCCAGCTTATCAAACAAATGGTGCAGTTGGTTTTGATTTGTCATCTGTTTCGTATATGACTATTCGTAGCGGTGAATCTGCTCTTGTGCCTACAGGTTTATCTATTGAATTGCCTAAAGGTTACGAATTACAAGTTCGTCCGCGAAGTGGTCTCGCTTTAAAATATTCGATTACTGTTTTAAATTCTCCCGGAACCGTTGATAGCGATTATCGTGGTGAATTAAAAGTTATTTTAATAAATCATGGAAAAAATGATTTTGTAATTGCTGTTGGCGAACGAATTGCTCAAGGAATTATAAATAGAGTTGAACTTGTTGATTTTGATGAAGTTGAAGAGTTATCAAATACTGATCGTGGAGTCAGTGGTTTTGGTAGCACTGGGAAAGTATAAAAATGAGTTTTTTTATAACTGGAGTCGCAGGTTTTATTGGTTCTCATATTGCTGAAGAATTATTAAAAAGTGGTGAAAAAGTAGTTGGTGTTGATAATTTTTATAGTGGAACTCGAGCAAATATCGATTTTCTAGAAAATATAAATGGTGCTGATAAAAATTTTGTTTTTTATCCTATAGATATTAGAGATTCTGATAGACTTGAAGATATTTTTAAAAGATATCAAATTAGTTATGTTTTTCATTTAGGAGCTATTGCTTCAGTTCAAAAATCGATTGATGATCCAGTTTTTTCTAATTCTGTAAATGTTGTTGGAACTCTAAATATTTTAGAATTATCTAAAAAATTTAATATTAAACGAGTTGTTTTTTCAAGTAGTGCAGCCGTTTATGGTGATGAACCAAATTTACCAAAAAATGAACTTAGTAAAACTTCACCTATTTCACCATATGGCTATGAGAAGTTAATTGGTGAATATTATATGAATATTTATAATAAACTTTATGGAATTGAAACAGTTTCATTGAGATATTTTAATGTTTATGGCGAAAGACAAGATCCAAGTAGTGAATATTCTGGAGTTATATCTATTTTTGAAGATAAAATCAAAAAAGGTAAAACTGTTAATATTTATGGAGACGGTTTGCAATATCGTGATTTCGTTTATGTTAAAGATGTTGCGAAAATTAATATTTCTGCAATGTTGAAAGATGATGTTGCGGGTGAAATTTTTGCCGTTGGAACTGGTGAAACAACTACGATTCTTCAACTTTTTTATATAATTCGCGATAAATATAATCAAAAAGATTTAGAACCAAATTTTATAAAAGCTAGAAATGGTGATATTCGAGAATCTCGATCTGATAATAGTAAAATAGTTAATAAGTTAGCTTTTAATAATTTCACAAAATTTTCAAATGGAATTATGAATTTATGAGTTTAAATATAGATTATGAAGTTTATTTTAAAAGACAGATTGATTTATGGGGTCTTGATAAACAACATAGTTTAAAAAATAAAAAGATTGCGATAATCGGAGCTGGTGGGCTTGGAAGTTCGCTATCTTATGCTCTTGGGTCGCTTGGAATCGGTGAAATCGTGATTGTTGATTTCGATGAGGTCGCAATACATAATATTCATAGACAAATATCATTTTCTATAACTGATATTGATAATAAAAAAGCTCTTGTTTCTGCTGAAAGACAAAAAAATCGGTCACCTTTTTCAAAAATTATTTCGTTTATTGGTAAATTCTCAGATTTTATAAAAACAGATTTGGCTCTTAATTTAGATCTGATTTTTGATGGAACTGATAATTTTGAAACTAGATTAGAAATTGATATTTTTGCAAAAAATAATAATTTAGCTTGGGTTTTTGGAGCTGTTGAAGGTTTTTATGGTAATTTTGCAATTATAAAAGATAGCGATTTTCGTAATTTGAAAAATTTAAAACAAACTCCAAAAGGTGTTGCAACTCCGATGGTGATGAATATCGCATCGTTTGAAGCAAATATAGGCTTACGATATTTAATTGGTGAAAATATATTAACAGATCATTTAAATATTATCTCTTTTGATTCAAATGGCTTTCCAATATTAAAAAGTTTTAAACTTTAAAAATCACCTCATTTATAAAAATTCCGTTATATTTTAAATATAGCGGATATAATTCTATTAATTTAAAACTATATTTTTATCCAATTCATAATTATCCAACTATAAAAACACCTCATCAAATGCCACTTAACAATAAAACTAATTTTTTTTATCAAATAACTTTTTAAAATCTATTATTTTTCTTCTGTTCGCGATGAGGTTTCAGCTTCTTGAGACTTTGTAAAATTTCATTAAATAAAAAAGAGGATAAATTTTTGAGTGAATCTCAGTTTGATTTGAAATCAGAATTAAAAGCTATTGGAATGAGTCAAAAAGATTTCGCAATTTTGACTAATGTTCATGTTAATTCAGTAAGTAGATGGATTCGAGGAGAGTTAGAAACTCCAAAATGGGTATCTCTACTTTTAAAATATTATAAAAAAGCAAAATTATTGGAAGAGTTATCAATCACTATTAAATAACCTTAAAGATTATTTTTTACATATTATATGTTATAATTACACCAATTAAGTAGAAACTGTAATTTCTATTTGCAAATCTTGAATGGAGTAGCCAAAAAATGCCAAGCAATTCTATCGAATCTTTACTTGAATTTATAGATAATGAGTTTAGAGTTTCACATCGAGTTATTGCTAAAGAAACTAACAATTTAGAGAGAAGTATTACCAAACTTATAACAGATAATTTGTCTGATTTTGAGCTTTTTGGAACAGTGCGATTTCAAATCGCACCGCGAAAAGATGGAAATTATGGGGGTGATCAGCCAAAAACTTTCTATCTTAACGAACCTCAAGCAACTTTACTTTTAACTTTTATGCGAAATAACGAAATTATTAAAAATTTCAAAATTCGTCTTGTTAAAGAGTTTTATCGAATGCGAGAAGAGATTAAAAATAGCAAACCTGAAATAGCTCATCAATTAGTTCCGAATAATGATTTTGATTTTGACACAAGTCTTAAATCTTTAAAAGAATATAAAGCTTATGCAAACGAGATGTTAGATTTTCTTGAATCTCTTCAAAAACGAGATCGAATTGGACTCTATCGTTTAAATAAAATTATAAAGCTAAAAAATATAAACTTTCTTGAATATTTTGGAATTAATTTTGAAAACGAATATTTTATTCCAACTGAATTAGGAGCAATGATCAATCGAAGCCCTGTTGAAATCAATAAAATTCTTGAAGCAAAAGGCTTTCAAATTCGCGAAAATAGAGTTTGGAGCTTGACCGAAAAAGGCAAAAGTTTCGGAATCGAAATTACAAAAGGCTTGTTTTTACAAATTAAATGGAAGATAGAAGTTATCTTAAATTAAACCAGTTATCTTAAATTTCAAAACCTCATCATTATCAAATAACTTTTTAAAATCTATTATTTTTCTTCTGTTCGCGATGAGGTTTCAGCTTAAAACTAGCATTAAATTAGCTCTGAAAAAATTTTATATTCAATAAAAATATATACTATATAAATTTAAAAATACTCAAAGATGCTCATGGTCGCGGTTTTTTACTTTTTTGATCTATAAAATATAAATCCAGCATTTTGCAATTTTAACTTGTTTATATAAATATACTTGATATATACCTCATCAAATGCCACTTAAAAATAAAACTAATTTTTTATTTAAGCAAACTTTTTAAAATATCGATTTTTTCGATGATATCAAATTCAAATATTTTGAATATTTTTTTTAAAAAGCTCAACTCCCATGAGAGGCACTTTTTCAAAAAAATAACTATAAATTTACTTATATTTAAGCTTACTAAAAAAGTGCTGTTTTTAGCCAATTTTGACCAATTTTCGATCAACTAATTTTTTTATTTAAGCAAACTTTTTAAAATAGCGATTTTTTCGATGAGGTCAAATTCAAATATTTTGAAGATTTTTTTTTAAAAAGCTCAACTCCCATGAGAGGCAGTTTTTCAAAAAAACAACTATAAATTTATTTATATTTAAGCCTTAAAATAGCTATTTATAAAGAACTTTTCGGTGAAACTGGCTTTTTGAAATTTTCTTATAAATATTTTGAATAACTAAAAATTTAATTTCTTAAATAAAGCTTCTATTTTAAGTAACTGAAATATCCTTGTTATTAACAACTCTTGAATTCTATTAATCTAATTTTTTTATTTTTTATGATTCACTTTTAAATCAAGGTTTTTTTCGATAATATAACTTTTAAAGAGTTTCCAAATAGGTTACTATAAAAATTCTGAAAAACAGAGGAGTTTCTATGTTAGAAATTCGTTGGCACAGTCGAGCAGGTCAAGGTGCTGTAACAGGTGCTAAAGGTCTAGCTGATGTTATCGCTACAACGGGTAAATTTGTTCAAGCTTTTGCTTTTTATGGTTCTGCAAAGCGAGGAGCTGCTATGACAGCTTATAATCGAGTTGATGATGAAGAAATTATTAATCATGAAAAATTTATGAATCCTGATTTTGTTCTCGTTATTGATCCAGCTTTAGTTTATACAGATGATATAACAGGTAATGAAAAAAGTTCTACTAAATATATTATTACGACTCATTTGAGTTTAGATGAGTTATTAAAAACTCAACCTAAATTAGAAGGTCGTGATGTTTATGTTGTCGATTGTATGAGAATTTCTCAAGAAACAATTGGACGACCTATTCCAAATACTCCAATGCTTGGAGCTTTAATGAAAGTCTCTGAAATGTATAGTCTTGAATTTTTTAGAGACAACATGAAATCTGTTCTTTCTAAGTTTCCGAAAAAAGTTATCGATGCTAATATGGCAGCTATCGAACGAGCTTATAACGAAGTTAATAATAAAAGAGGTTAATAAATGGCACAAGAAACAAGAGGCTGGAATGATTTTGATGCAGGAGCAATATTATTTTCTTTTAATAAAGATAGTAATGTGAATAATATCGCTAATACTTTACCTGAAAACAGAGCCTATTCTCAATCGAATTCTTATACGGCTTCAGTTGCCGATTGGCGAGTTGAAAAACCTGTTTTTAATCGAGATTTTTGTATCGATTGTCAATTCTGTTGGATCTATTGTCCTGATATGAGTATCGTATCTCGAAATGAAAAAATGGTAGGTGTTGATTATGATCATTGTAAAGGTTGTGGAATTTGTGTTGATGTATGTCCTACAAATCCAAAATCACTTTTAATGTTCGAAGAAAAAAAATCTGAAAATGATGCTTTAGCTAATTGGCCTAAAAAAGAGAGCAAAAAAGATAAGGAGAATAAATAAAATGGCTGACAAAATGGAACTTAAAGAGGTTGAAGTTTGGGACGGAAATCTTGCTTCTGCTCATTCGCTTAGACAAGCTCAAGTTGATGTAGTTGCAGCTTATCCAATTACACCTTCTACACCAATAGTTGAAAATTATGCTGGATTTTTAGCTAACGGTTATATTGATGGTGAATATGTAATGGTCGAATCTGAACATGCTGCAATGTCAGGCTGTATCGGAGCTTCTGCTGCTGGTGGTCGTGTAGCAACTGCTACATCATCTCAAGGTTATGCCTTAATGGTTGAAACTTTATATCAAGCTTCAGGTATGAGATTGCCTATTGTTTTACATGTCGTTAATCGAGCTCTTGCTGCTCCTCTTAATGTTAATGGTGATCATTCTGATATGTATTTAGGTCGTGATTCTGGTTGGATTCAACTTGATACTTTTAGACCTCAAGAAGCTTATGATTTAGGTTTAATAGCTTTTAAAATTGGTGAAGATCACGATATTCGATTGCCTGTTATGGTTCATCAAGATGGATTTTTATCTAGTCATACAGCTCAAAATATTAGACCTCTTTCTGATGATGTTGCTTATAATTTTGTTGGTGAATATAAACCATTTAATGCAATGTTGAATTTTGAAAAACCTGCAACATATGGAGTTCAAACTGAAGAAAATTGGCATTTTGAACATAAAGCTAGACAACATTATGATTTAATGATTAAAGTTATGCCTAAAATTAAAAGTGTATTTGCAGAATTTGAAGCTTTAACTGGTCGAAAATATAAAATCGTTGAAGATTATTATATGGAAGATGCAGAAATTGCTGTTATTGCAATGGGAACAACTGTCGAAACAGCCAAATTATCAGCTCGATTATCTCGAAAAGATGGTATTAAAATTGGTGTTATTGGTATTCGTGTTTTAAGACCTTTTCCATTTGATGAGGTTGCTGAAATTCTTAAAAATGTTAAAGCTATTGGTGCTTTAGATAGAAGTTCTCCAAATGGTTCAGTTGGCATGTTATATAACGAAATTGCTGGTGCAATGATCGGAATTAGCAAAGCACCTATCATGAAAAATTATATTTATGGTCTTGGTGGTCGTGATATAACTGTTGAAATGTTAAAAAATATATATATCGAGCTTAATGAAAGTGCTAAAGCTGGAATACGACTTGGAGCTGTTCAAAAGTTCATCAATGTTCGTGGTCCTGAACTCACTTTTTTAGGAAAATAGTAAATTAGGAGAAGCAAATTAAATGGCTGAAGAAAAAAAGATTAAAAACTTAAAATCGTTCTCAACATCTGCTGATAGATTTGAAGGTGCGAATTTATTATGTCCCGGTTGTGCTCATTCGATTATCGTTAGAGAAGTTTTAAATGCAACAAATAATGATTTAGTAATTTCAGCTTCAACTGGTTGTCTCGAAGTTTGTACTGCTGTTTATCCATATACATCTTGGGATGCATCTTGGATTCATATCGGTTTTGAAAACTCTGCAACTGCTGTTACAGGTGCTGAAGCAATGTATAAAGCATTAAAACGAAAAGGGCGATTGCCTCAACCAGATCGAGTTCCAAAATTTGTAGCTTTTGGTGGTGATGGTGCAAGTTATGATATTGGTTTCCAATGGATTTCTGGTGCTTTTGAACGAGGTCACGATTTTATGTATGTTACACTTGATAATGAAGTTTATGCAAATACTGGTGGTCAAAGTTCAGGTTCAACACCAATTGGTGCATCAACAACAACAGCTCCAGCTGGTCGAGTATCTTATGGTGAAAAACGACATAAAAAAGATATGATGGCTATTATGGCTGCTCATGGTGCTCCATATGTTGCACAAGTTGCTCCAAATAAATGGAAAGATATGGTTAAAAAAATTCAAACAGGTTTTAATACAGTTGGACCAGTTTATATAAATGCAATGAGTGCTTGCACAACAGAATGGAAATTTCCAGCTTCTGATACGATTGCTGTTTCTGATGTTGCTGTTGATAGTTTAGTTTTTCCACTATATGAAATAATAAATGGCACACAATTAAATATTACATATAGACCGAAAAATATAATTCCAGTTAGAGATTATTTAGGAATTCAAGGACGATTTAAACACCTTTTCCAACCTGAAAATGCTCACCTCATCGAACAATGGCAAAAACGAGTTGATGCACATTGGGAATATCTTCAAAGACGAGAATCAGCTAAAGTTTAATATATTTAAAATTTTAAACTAACAATCTACTTCAAAAATTTTTATATGTCGGGCTTCGGCTCGACAACTTCACTTAACTTATACACAAAAAACTTAAATCAAAATTTAGTTTCCACTTAAAATTCAATAAATTTAGACATTTGATGTCAAGATTCAAGCATATAATTTTAAATAATTAATAAATTAGGAAACATTATGAATCTGAATTTAAATACATCAGGTTACAAACCACATATTATTGAAGGCAATTGGAATTTTGGAATTGCTTTGGATTTACATACTTTGCATAGCACAAGAATAGATGACAAACATTTTAAAACTGATAGAACAGAATTAGGCGAACTATTATATCAGTTAAAATATAGACAAGATTATAGTAAGATTCAACCACTTATAAATGTTTTAAGTCAATTCGTTAATGCAAACATGCATATTTATAGCTCGTCTATTATTATTTCAACTCCTCCATCAACACCTCGAACAGTTCAACCTGTTCTTGAAATAGCAAAAGGAATTGCTCAAGCAACAGGTTTAAAATTTGATTTTACTTATTTGAATAAAATTAAAAATACATCACAAATGAAAAGTATTCAAGATATTGAATATAGAAAAAATATCATTGACGGAGCTTTTAAAATAAACGATGATAGATATCAAAATATGGATATTTTGCTTTTTGATGATCTTTATAGATCTGGATCTACACTCAATGAAATAGCTAAAGTTTTAAAAACTCAAGGAAAAGTTCGAAATATTTATGTGATTACAATTACAAAAACAAGGAGCAATAGATGAAAGTTTTCATTTCTGGTTCAAGAACAATTCATAAATTAGATGAAAATATTCAAAATGAATTGAATATCTATATCGAAAAAGGTTATTCAATTTTAGTTGGCGATGCTGATGGAATTGATAGTTTAATTCAAGACTATTTTAAAAATAAGAACTATTTTAATATTACAGTTTATTATGCATATGCAAAACCGCGATATATCGCAATTAACTCAAATGAAATTGATGCTGATAGCGGTGAAAAAATGGCTTTTAAACTTAAAAAAATAGATACTGGAACTCAAATTCCTGCTTTAAAACAGACAAAAAAAGATGAAGCTATGACACAAGATAGTGAATTAAGTCTGATAATTTGGGACGGTGAAAGCAAGGGAAGTAAAAATAATATAGATAGAGCTATAAAATTAAATAAAAATTATAAAATATATTTAAATAATAAAAATATATTTGATTCTAAATATGTTTTAGGTTCAACACCAGTTTCAAATAAAAAATCTAAAAAAGATACAAATATTGAAGAACCAAATCTTTTTAATCAAGGAAACAAGGAAAAATAAATGAGTAAATATTCTCTTTATGACTATTTAGTTGCAACAGCCGATGAAAACATTAAATTAATGTCAGAAGATATAAACAGAAAACCAGAAGTTTTTATAAACAATAAGTATGCTTATTGGGTTGGCAATAGTAATATATGTTTAGTTGCTCATTGCGATACTGTTGAAAGAGCCAAAAATGTTAAATTAAACATTGTTCAAACAGATGATACTTATCATTGTAACGGTAAAAGTGCATTAGGTGCTGATGATAGAGCTGGAGTATATGCGATTGCTAATATTTATAATAAAATTATAAATAAACCACATATTATTTTAACTTTTGAAGAAGAAATTGGTGGCAGAGGAATTAAGCAATTTATACAAGATCATGATCAAATGCCATTTAATGTTGATTTTTTTATAGAATTGGATCGAAGAGGTAATAATGATTATATCGATTATAGTGGTAGATTACCTAAAGAAATAGCTATTTGGGTTGAATCTTTTGGTTGGGAATACAATTTTGGCACATATTCTGATGTCGCAGATTTAACTAGAGCTTATGATATACCGCATATGAATTTAAGTATCGGTTATTATAACCAGCATACTAATAGAGAATATGTAGTTATATCTGAAGTTGAAACGATAATTGAACGAGTCATCAAAATGCTAGAAAGTTCAATGCCAGAATTTAAATTAATTAATGATTAAGTTTGTATTTCAAACTAACTTTTCTTCTCTTTAAAACAATAAGATTTTTTTACCTCATCAAAATTTGATGAGGTCGAAACGAATTTTTAAATTAAATTCAAAAGTTCTGCAAAAGAACTTTCATAATAATGTGGTTGAGTTTGAAGTTCATTATTTGGATTTATTAAATTTTTGCCAAATTTTAAACCTTTTTCAGTTAGAGATTTGAATTCACGAATAGTTTCAAGTTTATTATTTTCGTCAATATTATTAAATTCTATTTCTAGTAACATTTGCGAAGTTTTTTCTTTTTTATGAGATTTACGAGTTTTAATTTCTAAGATTCCAATTTCGAGAAGTTTTTGATTTACTTTTTTAGCTGAAAGCTTTGAACCAAACTTTTTTAACAAATGAGTTAAAGAATATGTATGTTTTTCATCTGAATATTTTGGCAAGAAATCAGTTTTGATATCAAGTTCGCGATAAATTGTTTCAGTCATTAAAAGCTTTGAAGCTTCGCTAACTTTTAAAATTTTAATTGCAGTTTCTAAACCCAAAAGGGTTTTTTGAACATCGAGTAACTTTTCACTTGAAAATGATGAGGTATCGAAAATTGGAGTTTGTTGTTTTTGAGTTGAATAATTTCCAGTTTTACGAATTGAAGGTAAAACCTCGCGAGTTACCCAATATCTAAATCTTATTGCTTCGAGTTTGTTAGATGCAAAAATTAATTCATAAAGTCCTATTTCTGATAAACATACGACATTCTGCATTCCACCGCTAGTTTGAAGGGGGTAAGTTCGCCTTACCTCCTCTAAATTAACAGATATTTTTTGTAATCTCTTTTTTAAATCCGAAAGAGCTTGTTTATGATTTGTTAAACCTAATACATCGCCAACATCTTTAAGAACAAACCAAGGCTCATTCTCTATTAGAAGAGTTCTGATAGAATTATTTTCAAACTTAAACGATAAAAGTTCCATTAGGCAACCTTTTATTTTTATTTTACTTTAAAAACAGATGTTTATGTAAATATTGCATAAATTAACAGTTAGCTTGTGCAATATTTACACATTTTAAAGGATGTTAGTTTTTTGAACCCCTTTAAGCTCATCAATCAAAAGTAAAAAATTCTCTACTTTTTTAAACCTTTGTTTTAATTCTATATTTTCAATCATTATATTTATAAAATTCTTAGCTATTATAGGAACTTCATTATTTAAATTCCAATGTCTTACGGTAGAATCACTTACTCCGATTCGTTCCGCTAATTCTTTTTGAGTAATTCCTAACATTTTACAAGTCTGCTTGATGATATTGTTGTCTTTTTCTAATTCCATTTATATATATCCAAATTGATTTATCAATAATTTTAGCAGAAATTGAATTTGTGATGAGGTCGAAACTAATTTTTAAATTAAATTCAAAAGTTCTGCAAAAGAACTTTCAAAATAGTGTGGTTGAGTTTGAAGTTCATTATTTGGATTTATTAAATTTTTGCCAAATTTTAAACCTTTTTCAGTTAAGCTTTTAAATTCTTTAATAGTTTCATATTTATTATTTTCGTCGATATTATTAAACTCTAATTCTAAAAACATTTGATAAGTTTTTTCTTTTTTATGAGATTTACGGGTTTTGATTTCTAAGATTCCAATTTCGAGAAGCTTTTGATTTACTTTTTTAGCTGAAAGCTTTGAACCAAACTTTTTTAACAAATGAGTTAAAGAATAAGTATGTTGCTCATCTGAATATTTTGGCAAGAAATTTGTTTTAATTCCAAGTTCTCGGTAAATTGTTTCGGTCATTAGGAGTTTTGAAGCTTCACTAACTTTTAAAATTTTAATGGCAGTTTCTAAACCCAAAAGGGTTTTTTGAACATCAAGTAACTTTTCACTTGAAAACGATGAGGTGTCGAAAATTGGAGTTTGTTGTTTTTGAGTTGAATAGCTTCCAGTTTTACGAATTGAAGGTAAAACCTCTTCCATAATCCATTCTTCAATTTTTTCAGCTTCAGGCAAACGAGATTTTATAATTAATCTCCAAACATCGCCTTCAAGTATTAATTTTATTTGAGGATCAAGGGGTGGTGTTTCACCACCCCCTATTAAATTACTCAAATATTGGGCTTTTTTACAATGTTGTTTAATTGCATTGACTGTGTCTTTATACTCTAGCAGTAAAGCTACATCTTTTGCGACAAACCATTCTCTATTATTAATAATAAGAATTCTGATCTTTTTTTATTAAAAGTTTTGTGTAATAAATCCATGGAGAATCTTTCTTACGAATTAAAAGGTCATTAAAATTCCTTTAGCAATATTATACTTGATTTAAACTCTATTTATCAAGCTGTTTAATGATATTAAATCTATTATTTTGTAAAATCTGCTTTGGTCTATTAATGCTTGTAAAAGAACTTGCCCAGATTGTTCTATTTTTCCTCCACCCCATACAGATATTGTTCGTGGATTTAAACCTATTCTTTCCGCTAACTCTTTTTGAGTAATTCCTAATTCGCGACAAGTTTTTTTGACTAGATTTTCTTCTTGAGGTTGTTGATCTGTTTTTGAGTTTTCTAAAACCTCATCGATAGTTTTAACGGTTTTTTTTCTACCCATTTATATATCTCCAAATTGATTTATCAATAATTTTAGCAGAAATTGAATTTGTGATGAGGTCGAAACGAATTTTTAAATTAAACTCAAAAGTTCAGTAAAAGAACTTTCATAATAATGTGGTTGAGTTTGAAGTTCATTATTTAGATTTATTAAATTTTTGCCAAATTTTAAACCTTTTTCAGTTAAGCTTTTAAATTCGCGAATAGTCTCATATTTATTATTTTCGTCGATATTATTAAACTCTAATTCTAAAAACATTTGATAAGTTTTTTCTTTTTTATGAGATTTACGGGTTTTGATTTCTAAGATTCCAATTTCGAGAAGCTTTTGATTTACTTTTTTAGCTGAAAGCTTTGAACCAAATTTTTTTAACAAATGAGTTAAAGAATAAGTATGTTTTTCATCTGAATATTTTGGCAAGAAATCAGTTTTGATTCCTAATTCTCGGTAAATTGTTTCAGTCATCAAAAGCTTTGAAGCTTCGCTAACTTTTAAAATTTTAATGGCAGTTTCTAAACCCAAAAGGGTTTTTTGAACATCTAAAAGCTTTTCACTTGAAAACGATGAGGTATCGAAAATTGGAGTTTGTTTTTGAGTTGAGCTATTTTTTAAAAGTTCTCGCATTCTATAAAAATCTTTAACAAGGCGAATTTTAAATTTTTTTACAACTTCATTGTTTCTCATAAAAGTTAAAAGTAGTGTTGTTTGAGGTTCGTTTAAATAGTATATTTTTAATGGTTTTGAATCTGGATTTTCTTTAAGCTTGTCTTCAGAAACTGCCGCGATTTTAAATCGCAGCACTCCAAATTCCTCGAAATCATCGATATTTCTCGTGATTAAATCGAGAACTGATTTCGGTAAATTGTCTGTATGTTCAGCAATAATTCTATGCGAAACATAAAGTTCGTCATCTATCATTTCAATTAATTCTGTAGAAAAATTTTTATCTATCATATAAAACTCTTTTAGTAAAATTATATTGCATAAATTATGTATAAGTCAAGATACTTTATGAATAATTTGTGTATTTACGAATAATTTTTCTAAGATTAAAAATCTATGTTTATAAATTAGAGCATCTAAGAAAACCTCTATTGTTTTGTCAATTTCTCCATTTGCCCATCGAGAAATTGTATATGGAGCGACTCCAATTTTTTCCGCTAACTCTTTTTGAGTAATTCCTAATTCGCGACAAGTTTTTTTGACTAAATTTTCTTCTTGAGGTTGTTGATCTATTTTTGAGTTTTCTAAAACCTCATCGATAGTTTTAACGGTTTTTTTTCTACCCATTTACATATCTCCAAATTGATTTATCAATAATTTTAGCAGAAATTGAATTTGTGATGAGGTTAAAATGAATAAGAGAGTTTTTGAATTTGATGTTTTTGTGGATATTCGGGTCAAGCCCGAATATGACGGAGAAAAGCCCCACTGGGGATAAGAAATTGAATTAAAAACTGTTTAGTTAATATCACTTAATATAAAGAGGGTTCGGCGATCCCCAGTGGGGATAAGAAATTATTAATGAAGAAGTAGTGCAAATATCGGCGCTACAGGGGTTCGGCGATCCCCAGTGGGGATAAGAAATGAGTCTGTAAATAGACTAATAGCTAGATTTAACCTAGATGGTTCGGCGATCCCCAGTGGGGATAAGAAATTACAGGAAAATGTTTCATACATAACCAATACGGGGTTACAAGTTCGGCGATCCCCAGTGGGGATAAGAAATTAAAGAATACAATGAAATCATTGTTAGTAACTTTACAGTAGTTCGGCGATCCCCAGTGGGGATAAGAAATAGCAATTTCACTATCGTTATCCGCAATATCAGCAACTACAGTTCGGCGATCCCCAGTGGGGATAAGAAATAGCAATTTCACTATCGTTATCCGCAATATCAGCAACTACAGTTCGGCGATCCCCAGTGGGGATAAGAAATCAAAGTATTGAAGTCGTTGCAATACCAAAGAGGGTTCTAGTTCGGCGATCCCCAGTGGGGATAAGAAATATGGCAATTGCCGTAACGGCATTCATCAACATGATGAAAGGTTCGGCGATCCCCAGTGGGGATAAGAAATGCTGTTGTCAAAACTCCAGTTGCTCCAGTAGTTGCACAAACTCCAGTTGCTCCAGTTCGGCGATCCCCAGTGGGGATAAGAAATATCTAACACAGTTAGATTCTTTCGGAATAACGAGCAGCTTAGTTCGGCGATCCCCAGTGGGGATAAGAAATGTATTGACTGCAATCAATGCAAGAGTCACCTTTGTAGTAGATAGTCAGTTCGGCGATCCCCAGTGGGGATAAGAAATTTACATCATATCAACTGGAATAGAAGCTTTAGTGTAGCTAGTTCGGCGATCCCCAGTGGGGATAAGAAATTGCAGCAAAAAATAAGCAGCCAAAAAAGAAAGTAGTGTTCAAGTTCGGCGATCCCCAGTGGGGATAAGAAATTGTGAACCAACCTGTGGTAACACCGCCTGTGGTAACAACCGAGTTCGGCGATCCCCAGTGGGGATAAGAAATCTGTTTTAATGACCCGTGTAACAGGCAAAAACTTCTTTAAAGTTCGGCGATCCCCAGTGGGGATAAGAAATCCTATTTAAGTCCATCAGATCGATAAATATATTTTACACGAATCTTAAGGTTTCCTTAAAATCAAGTTCAAAACTCTAAAAAGCCCACAAACTCGATATCTTTTTTTCTCAAGATATAAGCTGGATTTATTCAGTTTTTGACCTCTTTTGTTGTGTGGAATTGTATATAAAAGAAACTTAAAATATCCTTAAGGTAAAAAACGAATTTTTAATTTCGAGAAGTTTAAATTTTTTTATTTGAAAAAGCTCATGCAGAATTTCAACTTTTTTTATGTAAAAAATCAAAATGAGATCATGCACGGCTATTTTCAAGCATCAGTTCGAGATCATTTATATATTTTAATAAGCTATTATTATCAAAATGCTCTCTTTTTAAGGGGTCAAAAATGAGATCATGCATGAAATCATTCAGATTAACTTTTTGCGATTTAATATATCTATACTTTAATTAAAGTGTTACTTTTTGTAAAATCTCGATTCTGTCGATATTTTAACTATAAAAATATAAGTTTGACTTTAATTTTAATATCTATGATAAAACCTATTATATAAAATTGCAAATTCTTGAGTGTCAGCAAGATAATTTAGCAAATAGACATTTTTTTCAGGAATAGGATGCCGAATTACAAATTGATCGTCAAGATAAGAGAAATATCCACCGTGAGAAACCTCATCAATATGAATAAATTGAACAGTTCCATTACGATTAATTCGCAAAGGTCGAAATCCAAGTTGAAATCGCAAATTTTCTATAATATTATAGGGAAAATTGTCATGCAAAAACTCATAAAATGGATCTTGCTGGACTCTTCTAGAATGTTCAAAATGCCATTCGCCATTAATCTCATCAAAATATGAACGATTCTCATTATATTGCTTATTTGAACGAACAGGCAATTTTTTATTAACTTGTCGAACTGGCAAACTCTTCGGAGCTGGAGATACTTTTTTCTATTACTATTATTAGAAACAGTTTGCGATTCAAAATTAAAATCATCATCTATATTTTCATCAAAACTATATCTAGCAGGATTTACATTTCGAGATGAGTTTTTAGAAATTTTCGGAATATTATTGCCATTATTCCAGCCAACAACTTCAGCTTCACGATACAAATATCTTTCAGAAATTTTTTTCACTTGTCTATAAAGCTGTTTATTCGTATCTGTTATATCGTAAAAAAGTATTACCAGCATATCAATTTAAAATAAATTAAAAATTTTGTGAATATTATTTACCACCATCCAAACCATAATCCGATTCCGTGAAACATTCCTAATGGAAATACAATTACTCCAACAAGCAATAGAACATATTCATGGTTTTGAAAACACCACACAATATGTGTAAAAAATGAAGACATAAAAAATAAACCTGCTAAAACTCGCATTTTGATCCTTTATTAAGCATTTCGCATACAGCGAACATACAATTTAACAGTTTGAGGATAACTCAATTCATTACCGTTATATAAATATTTCGAATTTGCGGTATTACTTTTATCTTTTGTAAAGCTCCAACAACTATCATATATATAATTATTTTTAAAATTAGCTCGATTTGTATATACAAATTTTAACTGTTCAATTGTTGGCAATAACCAGCTGAAACCTCCAAGTTTAAGTTGTTTGCAGTAATTACAAGCTTGATTCCAATCCATTGCGTTTGGCAAATTAACATCTTGAAAATATAAATTTCCAATTCGCACACCTTCAGCTTTTTTTCTATCAAGTTCAATTAATGCATCTCTTTTAATATCTTTGCCGTAAAAAGTTTTACCACTAAACTCAACTTGAATATTTTCAATATTTAAGTTTGAACTAAATCCAACATCAAAACTACGAACACTACTTTTAAAATATTCAGCAGTATCTCGCGGAACAGAGACTTTGAAAGTTAGAACTTTATTTATAGAAACAAAGAATTCTAATTTGTCAGCATTATATTTCATTTCAATAACTTGATCGCCAAAATATTTATTTACATATCCCTCATCGCTCATTCTTTTTAATGATTCAGCAGTAGTTTCAAACTCATTTTTAATAAAACCGCTATTTTTAAGATAATGGTTAAAAGTAGAAGTTGTATTTCCTGAACCATAACTACTTGAGTCTGGAACTGCTACTCGTTTGCCATCAATTATTGCGGTTACACCATTCCTATAGTTATATTTTCCGTTCCAAACAATTAAAACATCATTATTTATATGTTTTTGCTGATGAGGTTGTTTTGTAGTTTGATTATAAGAGTTTGAATTTGGCACTGCATTATTTATATGTTTTTTCTGATGAGGTTGTTTTGTAGTTTGATTATAAGAGTTTGAATTTGGCACTGCACCCATTTTTTAATCCTTTTATTTTTTTGTTTTAATAGAAAAATTATAAATATGCCTCTCGACGATAATTGTCTTAAAAGTGTAAGTTTTATCATAAAGTTTAAATTCAAAACTTAAATAAATACGACTCATTTTGTCGTGAATCTCTTATATGATGTCATTAACAAAACGGAAAATATATAAAGGTTGGAAAATGGACAATGTTCAACTATTTTTAGATTATGCAAATATAGAGGCAACTGCTAAAAGTTTGGGCTACAAAATTGATTACGGTGTGCTATTAAATGAGAAACTTGTTTCGCAAGAAGAGGGTCGCATTTTAACTGGAGCTTTTGCTTATGTTCCTCGTGATCCTCGAAATGAATATAAAAATCAACGAGAGATCGAAGGTTTATGGAATAGCGGTTTTTATGTTGTAACAAAAATTGGAACAATAGCAGGAAGCAGTTTTAAATGTGATTTCGATATTGAAATCTCAATGGATATTATGCGAATAGCTCATACAAATAGACCAGATATTATCGTTCTAGTTTCAGGCGATAGCGATTTTATTCCACTTGTAAAAGAGTTGCGAACAATGGGAATTCGTGTTGAAGTTGCATCTTTTGAGAGTAATTTATCTCGACATTTAAAACAAGTTGCATCTGGTGTTATAAATCTAAACGAATATTTAAACGAAGATATAAATGATGTAATTCAAGATGAGAACTATCTTTACGGAAATAATCGAAATGAAAATATACTAGATGACGAAAATGAACTTGAACCTGAAGATCGTGAAGATGAGGTTGTTGAACAAAGAGCTCCAAAATCTAAAATTAATTTAATAGTTGATGAATTTAATTCAAATAGAATTGATGAAGATGTAATCGCTAAAAAAAGAGAACTGGCTATCTAAAATATTAAATATATTTTAGAAACAGACATATTTTAGACAAAAAATATCAAGCTATGAAATTAAAATTTCAATTGTAAAAGTTAAAAATATAAATAAAAACAAGGATATAAAAATATGGCAAATGGTTATGGTGCAACCGCAATAATTAATGGCAAACGAGTAGCAGTTCCAAACTCAAATGGTTATACAACAGGTAAAGATTTAATTCAAAAAGCAACAGGCGGAAAAAGTGGAAGAAGACCCGTAATGGAAGTTACAAACCCATCAGGTGGTAAAAGTTTTCAACAAATTAATGCAGATCAAAATTACTCTATAGATGATCTAAATAGTAAAAAAGGCAAAATTACTTCAATTCCTGATCGATCAAAAGGTTATTCTTTTACAGGTAATCGTTCGCAAATGTCAAAAGCCGTAATTACAGAACAAGTCTTTGATATCGCTTCAAAATTTGCAAAAGAGGGTGTTGATTTCGATGAACAAGGTGCAAACTGGATGGTTATCCCAAAGTTCAGACTTCCTGCTAATTGGCATCATATTGCAAGAACTACACCGCTACTTATTAAATTTCCAGATAACTATCCATCTGAACCACCTATCGGATTTTATATGAAAGCTGATATTCCAGAGTCTGCAAATGGTCATTTTTTTGCTGCTGCTTATCATGATGCTGATAAAGAACCTCTAGAACATGGCTGGAAATGGTATTGTGTTTATATTCCTAATGGTCAATGGATGCCCGCTCCTGTGAAAAAATCTGGTGATTGGAAAGATGGAGATAATTTATGGACATATTTTAAACTTATATCTGAAGTTTTAGGAAGTAATGATTAATGGGAGCTAAAATATATTCAAAGTCGCAATCGAAAACCTCATCGTTTGAAACAAATGAGTCAAAGAATATGCCTCTGATTAGATTCAAAATTAATGAATTCTCGAATTTGCGAAACAATTTACTCGAAGATTCTTCAAAAGAGGCTTTTGCGATTCTTTTGGCAAAACGAGAAGTTATCGGAAATAGCGAAATTTATACTGTTCGAGATATTCGATATCCATTGCGAAGTGAATATATAAACCAATCTCTCACTTTCTTGAGAATGAGTGAGCAATTTATAATTAAAACGATAAAAGAGCTTCAAGAACGATTCGATGTTGATACGATTATCGATGTTCATACTCATCCTTTTTCTGAAAGATTAGCTTCGTTTTCTGGTGTTGATGATCGCGATGAGATTAATTTTTATAAATGGGTTGATGAAAATTTCGATTTTAATTATGGTTCAATTGTTCTTTCTCAAACTGAATATTCAGCTAGATTCTGGAAAAATATAGCTGATCGTTCGAATAATAAGTTTAAAAATAGAACTGAAATTAAATCTGTTGTTGCTGAAATCAAAACTCAAACTGAATCGGAAAAAATTTTTTCATCTGATTTAAAAAATAAAAAGGAAGATGATTTTAATAGTGAGATGTTCAATCGAGGTGTTCTTGCTCTTGGTCTTGATAATATGAGAAAAATAGCTGGAAATAGCTCCATTTCGATTATTGGAGCTGGTGGAACTGGTTCGGTTGTTGCTGAAAGTCTCGTTCATATGGGATTTCAGAAAATTAATTTAATCGATCATGACCATCTTGAAATTTCTAATATGAATCGAATTGTTGGAGCTTATTATAATGATGCTGTATCAAAAAAGCCAAAAGTAGAAATCGTTGGACGACATTTAAAAAATATAAATCCAAAATTACAACTTACGACTTTTCAAAAAGATGTTCATGATAAATCTGTCGAAGAGGCAATCGCAAAATCTGATTGGTTAATTATGGCAACTGATAACCATTCAAGTAGATTTAAAACTCAAGAATTAGCTTTTAAATATTTCGTTCCTTTTATTTCTCTTGGAGTTAATATAACTGTAAAAGATAAAAATATTGAAGATGAAAGTGGTGAAGTTATAACTATTCGAATTGGTGATAAAGTCTGTTTGAATTGTTTAAAACGACTCAATCATATCAATATAGCTCATGAACGAAATTCTGCTGGAGAAAATATCTCGAAAGAGCTTGAAAAAAAAGGTTATGTGGAGGGCAAAAATGTAAAAGAACCCGCTGTTAAAACTTTGAATTCGATTCTTGGTCAATTAGCTGTAAATAGTTTAGTTAATCAATATACGAATAGAAATAAAAATCAAACTATCACCGTATTTGAGAATAATATAGTTCCAACTATTTATGAAGATCGAGATAGTGTTATAAATAGAAATTTAGTTTGTGCAACTTGTGGCATTTAAATAAAAATAAAAAAATATTAAATGGAGATATATAAAATGGAAAAAATTCAAGTTTTTTTAGACTATGCAAATATAAATGAATCTGCAAAAAAATTTGGTTATGAGATAAATTACGATATGTTATTAAATGGTCAATTGGCTTCTCTTGATGAAGGTCGAGTTTTAACTGGAGCTTTTGCTTATGTTTCTCGTGATCCTCGTTCAGAATTTGCAAATGATAAAATTATCGATGAACTTTGGAATAGTGGTTTTTTTGTAAATTCAAAAGTTTGTCAAATTAGTGGTTTAACTTATCGATGTAATTTTTATGTTGAAATAGCAATGGACATTATTAAAATTGCAATAAATAATAAACCTGATATTATTGTGCTTGTCTCTTCTGATCGAGATTTTATTCCTGTTATTCGAGAATTAAGAACAATGGGTATTCGAGTTGAAATTGCATCTTTTAAAGATGAGGTCTCTCGAGATTTAAAACAAGTCTCTTCTGGTTTTATTGCTCTTGACGAATATTTTATTGAAGTTGAAGCTGATGAAGTTAAAAACGACGAAATAGCAACTAATGATGATTCAAGTGATGACAAAGAGAATATAGACTCTAATTTAAATAAATAGGTATAAAAAATGAAAAAAATTGCTTTGATTCTTGCTATAAGTGCAAGTTTAAATTTATCTGCTCTTGAACCAATTGGCATTAAACCAGTAGGTATTCAATTTAATAATAGTGCTGATATGAATTATCGCGGTGATAGTGGTGTTAATTATAAATATGATTTAAATAGACCAGTAGATAAAATAAGATACGATATAGATGTTAATGCAAAATTTAGAGATGATTATGCTTCTCCTTACACAAAAATGAAAGTTGAATCTGATCGCGATCGCGGACAATTTGGTGGTGGTTTCGGTTACTAAATTCAAAACTTTTGCTTTTTAGATAATTCTTGTCTTCTCTTTGTAAAAGCTTCATTTTCTCGTGCAACAACACGGGAAAATAATTTTTTAAATCTAAAAACATAACTTAATTTATATTTAAATTAAAAAATTAAAGTCAAGCTTATATTTTTATAGCTAAAATATCGACAGAATCGAGATTTTACAAAAAGTAACACTTTAATTAAAGTATAGATATATTAAATCGCAAAAAGTTAATCTGAATGATTCCATGCATGATCTCATTTTTGACCCCTTAAAAAGAGAGCATTTTAATAATAATAGCTTATTAAAATATAGAAATGATCTCGAACTGATGCTTGAAAATAGCCGTGCATGATCTCATTTTGATTTTTTACATAAAAAAAGTTGAAATTCTGCATGAGCTTTTTCAAATAAAAAAATTTAAACTTCTCGAAATTAAAAATTCGTTTTTTACCTTAAGGATATTTTAAGTTTCTTTTATATACAATTCCACACAACAAAAGAGGTCAAAAACTGAATAAATCCAGCTTATATCTTGAGAAAAAAAGATATCGAGTTTGTGGGCTTTTTAGAGTTTTGAACTTGATTTTAAGGAAACCTTAAGATTCGTGTAAAATATATTTATCGATCTGATGGACTTAAATAGGATTTCTTATCCCCACTGGGGATCGCCGAACTTTTTAACCGAGCTATTTCAGCTTGCGCTTTCAATAGAATTTCTTATCCCCACTGGGGATCGCCGAACTCTTGCTGTGAAATCCACTCTGCCTCTTAGCTTAACGATATATTTCTTATCCCCACTGGGGATCGCCGAACTTTTTAAGCGTGTTTATGTGCATATTTATCCTTTTATAAATTTCTTATCCCCACTGGGGATCGCCGAACTTCGGGCTGCTGCCAGAGACTCTCTTCAGAGAAACCTAGTAATTTCTTATCCCCACTGGGGATCGCCGAACCCAAAAGGATACTAACTCGATTTTCCCAGTCATGCAACTGATTTCTTATCCCCACTGGGGATCGCCGAACAATGTTTTTTGGATTTACATTTTCTGGAGATATGCCTAGATTTCTTATCCCCACTGGGGATCGCCGAACTTATGGATAAAGCTTTTTCCCGCATAGTCTGAGATGTCGAAATTTCTTATCCCCACTGGGGATCGCCGAACAATGTTTTTTGGATTTACATTTTCTGGAGATATGCCTAGATTTCTTATCCCCACTGGGGATCGCCGAACAATGTTTTTTGGATTTACATTTTCTGGAGATATGCCTAGATTTCTTATCCCCACTGGGGATCGCCGAACTATACCACTATTGTAAGCTATAAGCATACTGATGAATTTACATTTCTTATCCCCACTGGGGATCGCCGAACTGATTTATTTAGAGCCTACATGTGCTACCACTACTTGTAATTTCTTATCCCCACTGGGGATCGCCGAACTGATTTATTTAGAGCCTACATGTGCTACCACTACTTGTAATTTCTTATCCCCACTGGGGATCGCCGAACTGATTTATTTAGAGCCTACATGTGCTACCACTACTTGTAATTTCTTATCCCCACTGGGGATCGCCGAACTAGTCCTCAGATTCCTCCTCAGATTCGTCCTCAGATTCGTCCTATTTCTTATCCCCACTGGGGATCGCCGAACAATAATATCCGAGTGTTTTAGAGATACTAGAAAGATCTCAATTTCTTATCCCCACTGGGGATCGCCGAACTTTGTAGCCAAGCTCTCTAATTGATGTCTAAGAATGAATTTCTTATCCCCACTGGGGATCGCCGAACCATAAAGTTCTCTAAATTTGTGTATTCGCATTTTCATTCCTATTTCTTATCCCCACTGGGGATCGCCGAACTGTGTTTCGCAGCTCTTACCGCAGCAATTATGCTCTCGCCCATTTCTTATCCCCACTGGGGATCGCCGAACTATATATATGCTCCGTTACCTATCGCCTTACCTTTATTTCTTATCCCCACTGGGGATCGCCGAACTATATATATGCTCCGTTACCTATCGCCTTACCTTTATTTCTTATCCCCACTGGGGATCGCCGAACTATATATATGCTCCGTTACCTATCGCCTTACCTTTATTTCTTATCCCCACTGGGGATCGCCGAACTTGAATCCAAGAGAGCGGTTGGGTTTTTGATATGAGGTATATTTCTTATCCCCACTGGGGATCGCCGAACCCTTGTTTGTATAACCAAGATGTTGCAGTTATCTTTGGATTTCTTATCCCCACTGGGGATCGCCGAACATAGTATAATGTATATTTACCCTCTTTTCTAATATTAAAAGCATTTAACATTTCTTATCCCCACTGGGGATCGCCGAACTCTAATCGCGGAAACTTCAAGGGCTTCTATGCCTATTAACAATACAATTTCTTATCCCCACTGGGGATCGCCGAACTTTTACGGATTTTTCAGCTCCGGGAGCTTTTGTTATCCCGTATTTCTTATCCCCACTGGGGATCGCCGAACTTTTTCAAAATACGGTAAGTTGTTTAGGTCAATAGCATTGAATTTCTTATCCCCACTGGGGATCGCCGAACATAGTATAATGTATATTTACCCTCTTTTCTAATATTAAAAGCATTTAACATTTCTTATCCCCACTGGGGATCGCCGAACCCTTGTTTGTATAACCAAGATGTTGCAGTTATCTTTGGATTTCTTATCCCCACTGGGGATCGCCGAACATTATCCTTTTTTACCAATCTGTGCTTTCCGCAGCATACTTGATTTCTTATCCCCACTGGGGATCGCCGAACTCTAATCGCGGAAACTTCAAGGGCTTCTATGCCTATTAACAATACAATTTCTTATCCCCACTGGGGATCGCCGAACTTTTACGGATTTTTCAGCTCCGGGAGCTTTTGTTATCCCGTATTTCTTATCCCCACTGGGGATCGCCGAACTCTACAGCTTTAGAGTGTTCTGGTGTTTTACAATCAGCTATTTCTTATCCCCACTGGGGATCGCCGAACCGAGAAAATATTAGTTGCCATTGAATAATAATTATGCTTCCATTTCTTATCCCCACTGGGGCTTTTCTCCGTCATATTCGGGCCTGACCCGAATATCCACAAAAACATCAAATTCAAAAACTCTCTTATTCATTTCAACCTCATCACAAATTTTTAATTTCTGCTAAAATTATCGATAAATCAATTTGGAGATATATAAATGGGTAGAAAAAAAACTATTAAAACTATTGATGAGGTTTTAGAAAACTCAAAAACAGATCAACAACATCAAGAAGAAAATCTAGTCAAAAAAACTTGTCGCGAATTAGGAATTACTCAAAAAGAGTTAGCGGAAAAAATAAAAGTAAGTCGTCAAACAGTTTCTGATTGGGCAACAGGTAGAATCAAAATTAGCGAAACAATTGAATATTTATTAACACTTGTATTATTAGAAAAAGAATATTTTGAATTTAAAAAAGCTATGCAAGGATTAATGATGATTCAGAATAATTCAACTATTTTACCGTTAAGATTCCAAGCTTAACGGACTTTAAATATAGGTAACTTGACTTTTAAATCATAAAAACATTATAATTAGTCTGTAAAATAGAAATTAAATATCAGAAGGCTAATTTATGGAAATTATTGTTAAGAAATTTCAAGGAATTGAAGTATTTTTTTCAACTTCAGAAAACTTAATGTTAAATGCAACAATTATTGCAAAACAGTTTCATAAGCAACCTCGAGACTGGTTAAAAACATCTGAAACAAAAGCATATATGAAAGCTTTATCAATAGAATTATTAATTCCTGAAGAAAGATTTACTCTAATTAAACAGGGTGGAAAACCTCAAGAACAAGGAACTTGGATTCATCAAAAATTAATTATTGTTTTTGCTCGATGGCTTTCTCCAGATTTTGCGGTTTGGTGCGATCTTACAATTGAAGAACTTTTAAAAAATAACTCAACTCAAAAACAAACTCCAATTTTCGATACCTCATCATTTTCAAATGAAAAATTACTCGATGTTCAAAAAACTCTTTTGGGTTTAGAAACTGCAATTAAAATTTTAAAAGTTAGTGAAGCTTCAAAACTTTTGATGACTGAAACAATTTATCGCGAATTAGGAATCAAAACTGATTTCTTGCCAAAATATTCAGATGAGCAACATACTTATTCTTTAACTCATTTATTGAAAAAGTTTGGTTCAAAGCTTTCAGCGAAAAAGGTAAATCAAAAGCTTCTCGAAATTGGAATCTTAGAAATTAAAACTCGCAAATCTCGACAAAAAAAGAAACTTCTCAAATGTTACTAGAAATAGAGTTTAATAATATCGACGAAAATAATAAATCTGAGACTATTCGAGAATTTAAAAGCTTAACTGAAAAAGGTTTAAAATTTGGCAAAAATTTAATAAATCCAAATAATGAACTTCAAACTCAGCCACACTATTTTGAAAGTTCTTTTACTGAGCTTTTGAGTTTAATTTAAAAATTCGTTTCGACCTCGTCACAAATTCAATTTCTGCTAAAATTATCCATAAATCAATTTGGAGATATATAAATGGGTAGAAAAAAAACTATTAAAACTATCGATGAGGTTTTAGAAAACTCAAAAATAGATCAACAACCTCAAGAAGAAAATTTAGTCAAAAAAACTTGTCGCGAATTAGGAATTACTCAAAAAGAGTTAGCGGAAAAAACAGGATTTTCAGAAAATGCCATTTCAAAATGGAATTTAGGTTCAAAAATTCCATTATCTGCTGAACGATTTTTTAAAGTTTTATATGAAAATTATGAGTATAATAAATTAAAATCTCAAATATTAAAACTACAAGTGATTTAAACTATTGACAAATACATTTAATTGGATTAAGATTTCAGCTAGAAAGTGGTAAAGCCTCTATTCAATTACCACCTTTACTAAAATACTCAAAGAGTTTAAAGGTAATTATTATGGAAATAATATCAAGAAATTTTAAAAACATTGAAATTTTTTTCACAAGACAACGATTCCATTTATATAAATGCAACAAAAATAGCAAAAGAGTTTGAAACGGCTAAAGGTAATAAAAAAGATGTTTCAGAATGGCTAAATTCAAAAAATACACAAGAATATCTTTTTGAAATGAGTAAAGTTGTTACACCCGATTTTTTCGGTAAGTTAGTTATAACTAATAATTTTGGTGCTGTTAAAGAAAGAGGAACTTGGATACATAAAAAGCTTATTATTGCTTTTGCTCGATGGCTTTCTCCAGAATTTGCGGTTTGGTGTGATCTTACAATTGAAGAACTTATAAAAAATAGCTCAACTCAAAAACAAACTCCAATTTTCGATATCTCATCATTTTCAAATGAAAAATTACTCGATGTTCAAAAGACTCTTTTGGGTTTAGAAACTGCAATTAAAATTTTAAAAGTTAGCGAAGCTTCAAAACTTCTGATGACTGAAACAATTTACCGAGAATTAGGAATCAAAACTAAATTTCTTGCCAAAATATTCAGATGAGCAACATACTTATTCTTTAACTCATTTATTGAAAAAATTCGGTTCAAAGCTTTCAGCTAAAAAGGTAAATCAAAAGCTTCTCGAAATTGGAATCTTAGAAATTAAAACTCGCAAATCTCGACAAAAAAAAGAAACTTCTCAAATGTTACTAGAAATAGAATTTAATAATATCGAAGAAAATAATAAATATAAAACTATTCGAGAATTTAAAAGCTTAACTGAAAAAGGTTTAAAATTTGGCAAAAATTTAATAAATCCAAATAATGAACTTCAAACTCAGCCACATTATTATGAAAGTTCTTTTGCTGAACTCTTAAAATTAATTTAAAAATTAGTTTCGACCTCATCACAAATTCAATTTCTGCTAAAATTATCGATAAATCAATTTGTCTCTTTAAGGCTTACCAAGTGCCTGTTACTCAAACTCAAGACCTTTAGCAATAAGGGTCTTAGCTTATTTGCTAGGTTTTAAAGAGATAAATTTAGAAGAGCTTGAGTAACGAAACTTGGTAACTTTCATCATCAACTCTTCACCAAAAAATAAATTTATTCTTTAATTTTTTAACACCAGATTTTAATGATTGAACTTATAAAAATATCTCAAGCCAAAATGGGCAATGAAGAACAATATGTCGTATCAGCAAGAGATTTGCACGAAAAATTAGCTGTCAAAAGAGATTTTTCAAATTGGATAAAAGGCAGAATTGAAAAATATGGTTTTCTTGAAAATGAAGATTTTGTAAAATTAACCGTTCGCCAAAACGGGCGATCGGGAAATCATGGGCTTTTTGATGGCTCGGATAAAATAGAATATTTCTTAACTCTTGACATGGCTAAAGAGTTGGCGATGATTGAAAATAACAAAATTGGTAGATCGATTCGTAAATATTTTATTGAGGTCGAGAAAAGGTATCGCGAATTGCGAAAAACTGAAATCGACACCTCATCATTTTCAAGTGAAAAGCTTTTAGATGTTCAAAAAACCCTTTTGGGTTTAGAAACTGCAATTAAAATTTTAAAAGTTAGCGAAGCTTCAAAGCTTTTGATGACCGAAACAATTTACCGAGAATTAGGAATCAAAACTGATTTCTTGCCAAAATATTCAGATGAGCAACATACTTATTCTTTAACTCATTTGTTAAAAAAGTTTGGTTCAAAGCTTTCAGCTCAAAAGGTAAATCAAAAACTTCTCGAAATTGGAATCTTAGAAATTAAAACCCGCACATCTCGACAAAAAAAAGAAACTTCTCAAATGTTACTAGAAATAGAATTTAATAATATCGAATGAAAATAATAAATCTGAAACTATTCGAGAATTTAAAAGCTTAACTGAAAAAGGTTTGAAATTTGGCAAAAATTTAATAAATCCAAATAATGAACTTCAAACTCAACCACATTATTTTGAAAGTTCTTTTGCTGAACTCTTGAATTTAATTTAAAAAATATATTATTTTTTACCCGTGCTTTGAACACGGGCTTTGCAATTAAAACATCTTAATATTTATATATTTTGTATTTTAATATAATTGCATTGTTAAACAGTGAAGCGAACCGCCTTGACGAATAAAATATGTTGAATCAATTGGAACAATTTCACGATCTGGAAAAACATCTTGAAAAATTCTAATTGCCTCTTCATCAGTTTCAACTCCATAAATTGGCAATAAAATTGCTCCATTTACAAAAATGAAATTTAAATATGTCGCAGGAAATTTATCATAATTTGGATGTGGAACTTTAATTAAAGTGCAGTTTGGCAATTTTTGAGTAATTTCAGAACCAATTTCAGGTAGTGAATATAAAATCGTATTTGAATCAGCAAAACGAGCCAACATATCGATATGCCCATCTGTGTCATCACCAGCTAAATAGCTATTTTCTAGCCAAACGATTTTTTTCGCTCCAAGATAATTTATTAAACTTTTTTCGACCTCATCGCGACTATTTTCTTGCCCACGATTTGAATTCAAAATCGAGCTTTCGGTTAAAAGTAAAATTTCGCCATTTGTTTCGATTGCTCCACCTTCAATATAAAGTGGTTCAATAATCAAATCGCCATTATAAAAGTTATCATTTTTTAAGATTTCAGAAATTTGATTATCTAGTGAAGCATCAAATTTTCCGCCCCAACCATTAAACTGATATTTAATAAAAACTGGTTTGCCATTTTTAAAAACAGATAGAGCTAATGAATCGCGACTCCAAGTATCATTACTACTGATTCCAGAAATATTTTCGAAATTTTCGTTATTTTCAAGTTCATCTATAATTATAGGTTCATCTGAAATTAGATAAACTTTCTGATATTTTGCGATTGTTATAATAAATTCAGCAAATCGTTCTTCAACTTCATCAAAACAGCAACCCCAATCTGAATCTCTTTGTGGATAAATTAGAATTGTGCCTCGTTGATTTTCCCATTCTGGTGGATAAATATAATTTTTCAAAAGTTTGTTCGTTGTATCATTACATTTGAATTCTAGTTATATCTTTATAAGCAGACAGGGCTTTATTTCTGATTTCAACCATTGTTTTCATGGTTAATTCAGCTTTATCAACAGCGATTGCAACAGAATGCAAATCTCGAGATTGACCAGAAGCCAAATCTGCCATAGCTCTTTCAGATACTTTTTGAGAATTATTTAATTCGTTAATGCTATTTGATAACATTTCGCTAAAACTATCTCCAACTTTAGACTTTTGAGAATCAGCTATTTTATTAAACGAAACAGCATTTTTGCCAATATTTTCAATTTGATCAGTATCAAAATTGATCCAAGACTTAATATTAGAAACCATATATTTTTTCCTTTATTTTATAAATTAATTCATAATGCTAATAGCATTTTCAACCATTGTTTTTACACTTTGAACAGCAGAAACATTTGCTTGATAAGCTCGAGTTGCCTCGATGAGGTCAGCCATTTCAATAACAGGATTAATATTTGGATAAGCAACATAACCTTTACCATCAGCATCTGGATGCGACGGATCATATTTCATTTTTGGCTGACTATCATCACGAACAATTTTATCAACAACAACACTCATAACAGGTGGAGTTGGAACTTTTCCACGATCACCCTCTTTAAGAGGATCTTCATATTTTAAACTATCATTATTCTTTTCGAGTTTAGAATTTAAAACTTCATCGAAATTAATAGCTTTAAAAAGAACAGATTGTCGGCGATAAGGACCACCTTCAGAAGTTCGAGTTGTATCTGCATTGGCAATATTTGAACTGATAACATTTATTCTAGCTCGTTGAGCTGAAAGCCCGTAGCCATTTATATCAAAACTTGATAAAAATCCCATTTTATTCCTTTATAAATCTATTATACTAGATATATTAAGATTAATGATTTTATCATATTGAAATTTTGCTCCCATTTTTGAAATACATAAAAATTAAATTATAATTTCCACAAAAATTTTTAAGGATATTTTTGTTAAAAAATCAAAATTTAATCTTTGGCACTATGTCGATAATTTTGTTCAGCGGTTGTGCTGGAAATAGTGTTGCGACAATAAGTAACAGCAATAATGTTGCTTTGAATCAAAATGAAGAGACTTCTCTTCACATCGTTAATAATCAAACTGGAAATGCAAAAATTCTGAATCAATATAATAAAACAACAGTTATAATTGATGAAAAAGTTCTTAATCCTAATTTATATAATTTGCAAAATGAGGCAAATCGGGTTGTTGATGACAATACTATTGACGAAGTTATTGAAAAACTTAAAAAATTAAAACAATTACCTGAACGAGATATTTTATCGCTGATCAAAATTGCTGAAGCATATTTGGAAATAAAAGATTATGAGAGTGCTATTGCAAATTTTAATAAGGTTTTAGAAATTGAGCCAAGAAATTTGGCTGGACTTTGGGGAAGAGGAACGGTTGCATACTATACAAAGAATTATAAATTAGCTTTGGAAGATTTTACTGTATATTTAACCTTAAATCCAAACGATGCAGGTGCATTCTACAATCGAGGTCTTGCTTATTACAATTTGCAAAAATATGATCTCGCTATTTCTGATTTCAACAAAGCAATTCAAATAAATCCAAACCTTGCAGATGCATTCAACAATCGAGGTATTGCTTATGCTTATTTGCAAAAATATGATCTCGCTATTTTTGATTTTGGTCGAGCAATTCAAATAAATCCTCAATATGCAGATGCATTCTACAATCGAGGTATTGCTTATTACAATTTGCAAAAATATGATTTAGCTATTTTTGATTACAACAAAGCAATTCAAATAAATCCAAACGATGCAGAATGCATTCAACAATCGAGGTATTGCTTATGAAAATTTGCAAAAATATGATTTAGCTATTGTTGATTACAACAAAGCAATTCAAATAAATCCAAACTATGCAAATGCATTCTACAATCGAGGTATTGCTTATAAAAATTTGCAAAAATATGATCTCGCTATTTCTGATTTTGGTCGAGCAATTCAAATAAATCCAAACTATGCAAAAGCATTCTACAATCGAGGTCTTGCTTATGATAGTTTGCAAAAATATGATTTAGCTATTTTTGATTATCAACAAGCAATTCAAATAAATCCAAACTATGCAAATGCATTCAACAATCGAGGTATTGCTTATGCTTTGTTAGGAGATTATGCCAAAGCAAAAGCTGATGCATTAAAAGCTTCAGAACTTGGAGATAGCAAACTTATGAATTTGATGAAACAAAATGGTATTTGGTAGAAAGATACTGCAGAACTACTTGGATATGAAAATACAAATAAAGCCATTTTAGATCATTGTAAAAATACCGTTTCTATCGGTGAAGTTTTCAAGGGTAACGAATCGTTAGGTTTGGAATTTTCAAAGAATTTTGGCAATAGATTTATTTTATTTTTCAACCTCATCACAAATTCAATTTCTGCTAAAATTATCGATAAATCAATTTGGAGATATATAAATGGGTAGAAAAAAACTATTAAAACTATCGATGAGGTTTTAGAAAACTCAAAAACAGATCAACAACCTCAAGAAGAAAATTTAGTGAAAAAAACTTGTCGCGAATTAGGAATTACTCAAAAAGAGTTAGCGGAAAGAATTGGAGTAACACAAAGAACTATCACTAATTGGATTAATGGAACAATAGAAATACCAGTTATGGCTATAAATTTAATCGAAATGTTTCATTTAGAGCGAAACTATATTCAATTACAAACAACACTTTCAATATTTATGGAGAAACAGATTCAGCCGAGGTGAATATCTTCACTTCGGCAATTTTTTCTAAAAATATTTTTAATATATAGAAAAAAATGCTATAATAGGCTTGTTATTTTATACGGAGCTGTTATATGCAAATAGTTACTAAAATTTTTCAAAATTTAAACATTAATTTTTTAATTGATGATGAAGTTTACATCAATGCCACAGAAACTGCAAAAATTTTTAATAAAAAGCCTGTTGATTGGTTAAAAACAAAAGAAACAACCCAATATATCGAGTCTGTAGCAAAATTGCTAAATGTGAATGCTGAAAAACTTGTCAAAATTGTAAAAGGTGGAAATAATAAAACAGCTCAAGGAACTTGGATTCATAGAAGATTAGTTATAGTTTTTGCTCGATGGCTTTCTTCAGATTTTGCAGTTTGGTGCGATCTTACAATTGAAGAACTTTTAAAATCTAAAAATCAAACTCCCGAAAAACCTCATCAAACTGTTCAAGTTCAAAATGAAACTTTAGATATCAAACTTTACACTCAACAAAGCAGAGAAATTTTCGAATTAGTTCAACTCATAAATTCTCAAAATATTAAAAACTTATATTTTGCTGATAATTTATATAAAAAACTAAATCTTCAATCACCTCTCGAACTGCTAAAAATTGATCTCTCAAACTATTATTTAATTCCTACAGAATTAGGTAACCTTATAAATGCTTCAGCAATCGAAACAAACAAAATTCTTGAAGCAAAAGGTTTGCAAACTAAACAAAATGGAATTTGGATTTTAACTGAAAAAGGTCGTGATTTTGCTATCGAAGTTCAAAACGGCTCTTTTCTTCAAATTAAATGGAAAATCAAAGCAATTTCTGAATAGATTTATTTTATTTTTCAACCTCATCATTTCGCGAAATTCGTCATTTCCATAACATTCGTCATATTCGGGCTTGACCCGAATATTCAAGCCTTAAGTTTTGATAAAATAAAAACAAAAAGGATAAATTCGAAAATGGAAAATCAATCGCAACCTGAAGAAAATTTAGTGAAAAAAACTTGTCGAGAATTAGGAATCACTCAAAAAGAGTTAGCGGAAAAGTTAGATGTCCCACTTGGAACTATTAATAGATGGGGATCTAGCGAAGATATCCCAAAAATGACAAAAATAGCTCTCTATTTGATGGTTGAGAACTATAAATTAAAAGAAGGTATAAATTTTATTTTTAAAGGTTTTGAAATTTTAAAAGGAAATAAAGCTGTCGTTGAAAATTTCAACGGCAGAGCCATTGTTCAAAATTGAATATTTTTAATATTACTTTAATCATTTTTGGCTAATATTTCAAAAAAAATTATCGGAGCTACATGAAAAATGTTGATGTTGAATTTGATTCAACCAAGCTTACTTTATATACGAGCCAAGATTTTGAATGGCTCATTTCTACAAAAGATGTTGCTTTTGGCTATGGAGTTTCAATGGAAAATATTAGATCTCAAAAAGCAAATCATAGCGATGAGTTAATAGAAGGTAAGCATTTTATATCAAATTTTACTATTTTTGACGGCAAACAAAATCGTTCAACAACAGTTTGGACAAAACGAGGAGTTATTCGATTAGGTTTTTTTATTAAATCTGAACGAGCGAAAAAGTTTCGCGATTGGGCAGAAGATTTAGTAATTAATAAGCTTTCACAAACTCCCGAAAAATCTCATCAAACCGTTCAAGTTCAAAACCAAACTTTAGATATCAAACTTTACACTCAACAAAGCAGAGAAATTTTCGAATTAGTTCAACTCATAAATTCTCAAAATATTAAAAACTTATATTTTGCTGATAATTTATATAAAAAACTAAATCTTCAATCACCTCTCAAACTGCTAAAAATTGATCTCTCAAACTATTATCTAATTCCTACAGAATTAGGCAAATTTATAAATGCTTCAGCAATCGAAACAAACAAAATTCTCGAATTAAAAGGTTTGCAAACTAAACAAAATGGAATTTGGATTTTAACTGAAAAAGGTCGTGATTTTGCTATCGAAGTTCAAAACGGCTCTTTTCTTCAAATTAAATGGAATCTCAAAGCAATTTCTGAATAGATTTATTTTATTTTTCAACCTCATCATTTCGATTGCGATGAGGTTTTCAAGACTTTGTAAAATTTCATTAAATAAAAAAAAGATTGAGAGGTTTTATATTATTGGAATCGATAAAAGAAGAAAATATTATCAAGCACACTTGTCAGGAATTAGGAATCACTCAAAAAGAGTTAGCTCAAAGAACAGGTTTGTCAGTTAGTGCTATTTCAAAATGGAATCAGGGAGCAAAAATTCCAAATTCAGCAGAAAAAACTTTTAATTTATTGGTTGAAAATTTTAAATTAAATAAGCTCGTGCTAAAATTAATGTGATTTATAGCATTTTTTATTAGCTATATAGAATTTTCTGTTATAATTTCTTTTAAACAAAGAGGTTCTAATTTTGAACTTGTCCTCTTTGTTTTCAAATTTATTATTAAAGGTTAAACTTGAATGCAAATTCTAGCACAAATATTGTGGAAATAATTGAAAATGAGGCTATGGTTTCTCATAGAGTTATTGCAAAAAATACCGATAATCTCGAAGTTTCAGTGCAAAATCTTATAAACAAACATATGGCGAAATTAGAACTTTTTGGAAAGGTTCATTTTCAAAATGAGGCTATAACAAACTCTAAAAATAAAATCAACGAAGAAAAAACTTACTATCTAAATGAACCTCAAGCAACTTTACTTTTAACTTTCATGCGAAATAACGAAATTATTATCGAGTTTAAAGTTCGTCTAGTTAAAGAGTTTTATCGTATGCGAGAAGAAATAAAATCAAAACAACAAACTCCCGAAAAATCTCATCAAACCGTTCAAGTTCAAAACCAAACTTTAGATATCAAACTTTACACTCAACAAAGCAGAGAAATTTTCGAATTAGTTCAACTCATAAATTCTCAAAATATTAAAAACTTATATTTTGCTGATAATTTATATAAAAAACTAAATCTTCAATCACCTCTCGAACTGCTAAAAATTGATCTCTCAAACTATTATTTAATTCCTACAGAATTAGGTAACTTTATAAATGCTTCAGCAATCGAAACAAACAAAATTCTCGAATTAAAAGGTTTGCAAACTAAACAAAATGGAATTTGGATTTTAACTGAAAAAGGTCGTGATTTCGCTATCGAAGTTCAAAACGGCTCTTTTCTTCAAATTAAATGGAATCTCAAAGCAATTTCTGAATAGATTAGAGTTTATTTTTTTAACCTCATCATTCCGATTGCGATGAGGTTTTCAAGACTTTGTAAAATTTCATTAAATAAAAAAAGATTGAGAGGTTTTATATTATTGGAATCGATAAAAGAAGAAAATATTATCAAGCACACTTGTCAGGAATTAGGAATCACTCAAAAAGAGTTAGCCGAAATCACAGGATATGCAAGAGAGACTATTTCAAGATGGAAATCTAGTAACGAACTTCCAAAAAGTGCTGAAAATCATCTATTTTTATTAGTGAAATATAAAAAATTTACTGAATTAGAAAACTTGATTAGAAGCACTTAAAAGCTTGACTTATTGATTTTAATCACATATAATTTGTTTCATTAAGAAGAGTCGCTTCAAACCAAACTCTCCTTAAATATCTTTTATAGGCAAAATGCTATGGAAATCATAACAAAAAAATTTCACAATCAGGCAACTCAAATTTCAGTTGATTTTCTTCTTGATGAGACAATTTACATCAATGCTACAAAAGTAGCAAAACAATTCAATAAATTACCTGCTGACTGGTTAAGAACCAAAGAAACTAAAGAATACATAAAGGCAATAGCCCATTATGGGAATTTACATAATGGCGATTTAGTGGTAGTTCGTAAAGGTGGAAATGATCTTTCTCTTACTGGAACTTGGATTCACCGAAAATTGATAATCGCTTTTGCTAGATGGCTTTCTCCAGATTTTGCTGTTTGGTGCGACATTCAAATTGAAAATATTTTAAAATCAAAACAACAAACTCCCGAAAAACCTCATCAAACTGTTCAAGTTCAAAATGAAACTTTAGATATCAAACTTTACACTCAACAAAGCAGAGAAATTTTCGAATTAGTTCAACTCATAAATTCTCAAAATATTAAAAACTTATATTTTGCTGATAATTTATATAAAAACTTGAATCATTCAATCGCCTCTCGAACTGCTAAAAATTGATCTCTCAAACTATTATCTAATTCCTACAGAATTAGGTAACCTTATAAATGCTTCAGCAATCGAAACAAACAAAATTCTTGAAGCAAAAGGTTTGCAAACTAAACAAAATGGAATTTGGATTTTAACTGAAAAAGGTCGTGATTTCGCTATCGAAGTTCAAAACGGCTCTTTTCTTCAAATTAAATGGAATCTCAAAGCAATTTCTGAATAGATTTATTTTATTTTTCAACCTCATCATTTCGATTGCGATGAGGTTTTTTCTAAATTCACTACCTTTACAGCCATGAGGGAATTTAGATTTTTTCAAAATTTAATTTTTCAACGAAAAAGCTAAATTTTATATTTTAACAACTTAATAAATAGACTTGAGATAATTTTATAAATTAATAAATAAACTTGATTTTTCAAAATTTGGTGATGAGGTTTTTAAATATTTTACTGATTTTGAACCGCTTTGGGATTTTTGTAAAAATATTTTTGAGACTTTTAATAATATAATTTTATTTATATTTTTAAGCTAAATTATCTAATTTTTAGCAAAATTTTTGAAACTTAAATATAAATTTACAGATAGTCTAACTCCAAAAACCGCGACTTACGACCTTTTCGTTTATATTTTTCTAGTTTTTTTGAGTCGAAAAAATAGCTAAAAAATTGCTAAACTTAAAAAAATAAATTACATTGAGAGCAAAAATACACTTTTTGTGTATTTAAATACACTTTTGTAAAAAGTCTCGGATCAACTAGGCTTATACTAAAAAAGTGGTCAGATCGATTTTTCACAGTATGGGGAGGCAACTCCCTATATAAATATTGGAATAGTTGAGAAAAAATTAAATTATTTTATAGCCGAAAAATATATCTAGTTTTTTATTTTTTAGCTTTAGCTTGTAATGTTTAAAAAAGAAGTTTTTAAAATATTGGCTTTAGCTTTTTTTGATATTTTAATGAGTGCATAATTACTATATTTAGCTATTTCAGAAAAAATGACTCTGTAGATAAAAAGTAACTATAATTCGATATCAAACAATCTTATTTTATGGAGGTAGCAAAAAGAAGTGCTATCAAAATTTCTCTTTTTCGGCATTTTAGCCTATGTTCTTGTCAGTTTTGACAATATTCAAACTATTGTAGCAGGTATTGCTATATTTATTGTTGGTATGTTTTTTATGGAGGAGGGTTTTAAGAATTTCGCTGGTGGAACTATGCAAAATATTCTACGAAATTGGACAAATTCAACTCCAAAAGCAATAACAACAGGTTTTATCGCAACAACAGCTGTTCAAAGCTCTTCTCTCTTAAGTTTAATTATTATTTCATTTTTATCTGCTGGTATTTTAACTCTTAATCAGGCCATCGGAGTTGTATTTGGTTCTAATATCGGAAGCACAACAACTGCTTGGATTGTTTCATTACTTGGTGTCAAAATAGATATTGCTCATTATGCGATGATGATCATTGTTTTTGGTGTTGCTTCTAAATTTGTTAAAGGTAAAACTGCTCAAGGTATTGGTGATGCATTATTAGGAATAGGTTTTGTATTTTTAGGAATCGATTTAATGAAAGATGGTTTCGATAGTATGAAAAATGGTATTAATTTAGCTGAATATCATATTAACGGTATTCTTGGAATAATTACTTATGTTATTGTCGGCATAATAATTACAATAGTTATTCAAAGTAGTGCAGCAACTATGACTCTTGTTATTGTCGCAATTTCTTCTAATCAAATTGCCTATATCGACGGTGTTGCTCTTGCAATTGGTGCAAACATTGGAACAACTATTACAGCAGTTATTGGAGCAATTAGTTCAAATGCTGATGGTAAAAAATTAGCTTTAGTCCATTTTACTTTTAATGTTGTTACAGCTATTATTGTTGTTATATTAATTCAGCCTATGGTAGCTTTAATTGACCTCATCGCACCATTAGTTGGAATTGCTACAACAGATTTAGCTATGAAATTATCTCTTTTTCATACTGTATTTAATATAACTGGAGTTTTAATTTTATCTCCATTTATCCCATTTTTTGTTAAAATCCTTGAAGATACTTTTATTGATCCAAAATTAAAAAGTGGCGAACCAAAATTTTTAAATATGCAAAGTATCGAAACTTCAGTAACATCAATTACAGCTATTAAAAAAGAGAGCGAACATTTATATCATAATAGTCTTGAAATTATAGTTCATGGTCTTTCGTTACATCGTAAAGATGTTTTTTCTGAAAAAGCTATAAAACAAATTATTGCTGAATCTCAAAAACCAGTTGATATCGATATCGATCAAATGTATCAAGTTACTGTTAAAAATTTATATGGCGAAATAATTAAGTTTTCTTCTCTTGCTCAAGAAAAAATGACTGTAATAGATATTAAATATATTTATTCGCTTAAAATTGTAAATAGAGGTATTGTTCGAGCTATTAAAGATATTGAAAAAATTCAAGATAATATGAATGGTTTTATAAATCATGAAAATAATTATATTAGACATGAATATAATTTACTTCGAGAAAAAATGATCAAAATTTTTAGAGAATTACGAAAAATCGAAGAGAGTCAAAATTTTACAGATTCACTTTTATCTCTTGAAATGCTTAAAAAAGAAATGACTGATATTGATACTATTGCAAATGGTCGTCTTGATGGAATGATTCGAGAAAGACAAATCGATACAAAAATGGCAACATCTTTAATTAATGACAGTATTTATATTTATAATGTGGCTAATCGTCTTCTTGAATTTGCTGAAACAGTTTGGGCTGATAACGAAATACTTCGAGAATACAATAATAATTAAACTCACTCACTCAATAAACTATAAACTATAAACTATAAACTATAAACTAAGGAAGTAAGAGATTTTCTTTCTTACTTCCATAATTCAAATAAACTTAAATTTTTATAATTCAGAAACTTTTTCGATATTTATATTTTCTTCAATTTCATAATGCAATTCTAAACCTGATGAGGTCATCACAAAACCTTTAACATCGATTTTATGATTATGAATTGCAAGATGATGTTCTTTACAAAGTGGAATCAAATTATGTTTATGATGTTTTGAGAAATGTCCAATAAAGCCATTTTTAGATAATTTTTTTTCAGCAATATGATGAACCTCATCAACTTTTTCACCACATATAATACACTTTGTAAGATATAGCGAATTATTATATTTACTCTGTTTTTTCTGCATTAAAACTTCAATATCACTATATTCTTCAGAGAGTCTTTTTCGAATCGAATTAGCACCTTTTAAAAACTTCTCGTCCATATGTAGAGAACGAGCAAATTCTAGTCCATAAATACTACTTCCACTACCAATTTGTAATTTTCGATTAAATATAAGTTTATCATTAGTTTCATCATATTTTACGGCTAAATGCAAATTTACAACAGAACTTAAACTTTGAACCTCATCGATTTTAGTCAATTGATGTAAATGTGTAGCAAATACAAAAAGTGTTTTTTCTTCAACTAATCGCATAATTGCACTTGAAACAATTGCAACTCCAGAAAGTGTCTCTGTTCCGTGAGAGATTTCATCACCAAGCACAATTGTTTTTTCTCCAGCTCGATTAAAAATATTTTTCAATTCGACCATTTCGACGGCAAAACTTGAAAGACCTTTTTGTAAATTATCTCGAGAAACAATTCGAGTAAAAAGCGATTTAAATATAGAAAATCTCATTTTTTCAGCAGGAACAGGAAAACCACTTTGAGCTAAAATTATTGCTATTCCAATACTTTTCATTAATGAAGATTTGCCACTCGAATTAATTCCATAAAGCAAAATGCCATTAATTTTTTCATCTTCAGTTCCATCAATACTATTTTTATCAAAATTATCAATATCGCTTAAATAGTTTTTATTGCCTAAAAAAATATCATTTGGAACATAAATTCCAGCAGATTCTCGTCGTTCAATTAGTGGATGTCGAAGTTTAAAAATTTGCAAAAAATTATCGCCAGTTGCAACATCAACAATTTCGGGTTGGCAATATTTCAAGCTATTTCGAACTTTGCCACTTGCAACAGCAATATCAATTTTAGCAATAAATTGAGAAATTTTTTCAAGTAAAATTGAAAATTTGCTATCAATTTCATTAAGCTGTATATAAAATTCATCTCGTAAAAGTGAAATTAGTTTTGTTTGTGAAGCTGAAATCTGTTCAGAAAGTTTTTCAATAATGTCAGCGGTAATTTTCACATTGTTCGAAAGTTTGCGAACTTTAAAATCGCGAAAATAATATTCACGAGAGCCAACGACAACTTTTTCTTCGAGAAAATCTCGTTCAATTAGATTAAAACGGTTAGCCGTTAAAGTAATATAATAACCCTCTTTGTCAAGCGAAGCCAACGAAACCATTTCGCTATCGCTTTTATTAGTTCTATTTTTTAAGAGTTCAGATATCTTATCACTTATAGAATTTAAAGTTTTTATATAACCTGAGATATCATTTTCAATTCTATCAATTTCAAGACTTACACCTTTTAAAAAGATATTTTCGTCGATTTTATCGATATTAAATTTCTGTGTCATTAATAATTCAAAGTAATTATCTATAAAATCAATAATAGATTTAATTTCAATTTCAGAAAAATAAAAATCATCGATGAGGTTTCGTTTGACAAGATTCGAAATTTCAATAACAGCAAAAAGTGAAATATGCAAATAATTTATTTCAAATGGATGCAATTTTTTCAATTTAATTCGTCTTGAAATTCGTTCGATATCATAAATTTTCTTTAAGTTTGATTCAATTTCTAATAAAAAAGGATATACTCTATCAGCTAAAGATAATCGCGATTTAATCTCAATGCCATCAGAAATTGGATTTAATAAACGAGCTTTTAATAGTCGTTTGCCCATTGCTGTTGAACTTTTATCAACGAGCGACAAAATCGAATTTTCCCCTTTTAAAGCAGAATTAGAGATAATATCTAGCTGTTCGATGGCATTATTTCCAAGATAAAAACGATTCCGATTTTCTACAATTTTGGGACGATCAAGTCGTTCTACGATTTTATAATCGTGTTGAAAAATAAAATCTATTAATATTGCTAAAGATTCTGAAGCAAGATGCAAATGTTCAATATTTAGCTCTTCAATTGGAGATAAAAACGAATCAGTATTAAAAACTCGTTTGAATAATTCATTTTGAAAATCAATTTTTGTTCGTCCAGAATGAACTGAAAAATGGTAATTTTTTTTAACTTCTAAATATTCAAAAATTCTTTGTTGATTTATAAATTTAGAGATAAAATTAATGACAATTTCAGAAGTTTTATAAGTATGTAATAAATTAAAAACCTCATCAAGAGCATAATTTGGATCTTCAAGTGTGCTATGAATTTCTGCAATAATTGAGATACCAGTTGATACATCAATTGCTGAATAACCTATCGAATAACTTCCTTTGTGTGCATCAATAGTTAAAGCGACAATATAATTTTCGCTACTATCTGAAATATAATCGAAATTCGTCCCTGGGGATATAATTTGATGTAAATATCTTGTTACAGTTGGTGGTTCTCCTCGCTGACGAATTAAAATAATCGTATATTTATTCTCGCCAATAATTCTGTTCAAATGTCGTTCAAATGCAACTGTTGGAACTCCAGCCATAAATGGATTTTTTATCGAATTTTCAGCGATGCTCTTATTTTTTCGAGTTAGTTGAATATTTAACATTTCAGCAACTTCTCGAGCTTTTCCAATTTTCATCTCTTCGTTATCGACAGAATAAATTTCAAAAAAGCTTCCAAGTTCAATAAACATTAGCACATTTTCGCCATATTTTGATTCAAAAATTTCTTGAAGTTCAAAATATATATCTGTTAAAAGTCTTTTTGGATCAGCTAATTTTCTATTAATTTCTTCAGATGTCATATAAATTTATTTGTAACCTCCACTTATTTTATATAATTTTTTCAGAATTTTAAATTCTGAAGTTTAAAGTGTTGCAATTATACAAAATTAGCTAAATTTACTAATGGATTCCCGTGTCGTCGAATTTTATAACAATGATACAATTTCCACAAAAATTTTTAAGGCTATTTTTATTAAAAAATAAAAATTTAATCTTCAGTTATAATTGATGAAAAAGTTCTTAATCCTAATTTATATAATTCGCGAAATTCGTCATATTCGGGCTTGACCCGAATATTCAAGCCTTAAGTTTTGATAAAATAAAAACAAAAAGGATAAATTCGAAAATGGAAAATCAATCGCAACCTGAAGAAAATTTAGTTAAAAAAACTTGTCGAGAATTAGGAATCACTCAAAAAGAGTTAGCGGAGAGAATTGGGGTAAGTCGTCAAACAGTTTCAGACTGGTCGAGTGGTCGTTCCGATATTACTAAAATGGGGCGAACTGTATTAACATTATTATTAATAGAACAAAAATATTATAATTTAATAAATACTTTTAAATTTGCAATGGGTGAAAATAGAGAACGACATTCTTTTTAGAATATCGGAAACCAAAGACGGATTTCTTGACTTTTTTAATTTTACTTTTGTATAATTCCGACATCTTTATTTTTTAGGTAAAAGATGGAAAATGTAATTATTAAGACTTGGTTTAATAAACAAGTTACTTTTTTAAACTCAACAATGCCGTTTATTTATGCAACACCAATTGCTCAACAATTTGGAAAGCTTTTAGGTAATTGGCTAAAAACAGACGAAACTCAAGCATATATTAGTGCCTTAGCAAAAGCTTTAAACAAAGAAATAGATGAAATAGTTCTTATAAAAAAAGGTGGCAAACCTCAAGAACAAGGAACTTGGTTGCATCCAAAATTAGCAATATTTTTTGCAAGATGGCTTTCTCCAGATTTTGCTGTTTGGTGCGACATTCAAATTGAAGATATTTTAAAATCAAAACAACAAACTCCCGAAACAGCTCATCAAACTGTTCAAACTCAAAATGAAACTTTAGATCTTGATTTTTATACTCAACAAAGCGAAAAAATTTTTAAATTAGTTCAACTCATAAATTCTCAAAATATTAAAACTTTATATTTTGCTGATAATTTATATAAAAATTTAAATATTCGATCGCCTCTTGAACTGCTAAAAATAGATCTCTCAAACTATTATTTTATTCCTACAGAATTAGGTAATTTTATAAATAGCTTCAGCAATCGAAACAAACAAAATTCTCGAATTAAAAGGTTTGCAAACTAAACAAAATGGAATTTGGAAATTAACTGAAAAAGGTCATGATTTCGCTATCGAAGTTCAAAACGGCTCTTTTCTTCAAATTAAATGGAATCTAAAAGCAATTTCTGAATAAAAATTAATCTTATTTTTCAACCTCATCATTCAGATTTCGATTTCGATGAGGTTTTGATAAAATAAAAACAAAAAGGATAAATCTCAAATGGAAAATCAATCGCAACCTGAAGAAAATTTAGTTAAAAAAACTTGTCGAGAATTAGGAATTACTCAAAAATTGCTAAACTTAAAAAAATAAATTACATTGAAGCAAAAAATACACTTTTGTATAATTCCGACATCTTTATTTTTTAGGTAAAATTTATACTATGGCTTTTAATTTATGATGAAGAAATAAAACTCTATCATCTTCCGGTAATCTCCATAAAGTCTCTAAAAATAACTCTATTACTTTTGGAATTTCATTTTTTCTCCGCCAATTCGTAGCGGGAGTTTTTTCATTCATTTCTAATATTTTCATCAATTCTAATGATGAAATATTTAATTTTTTAAATTATCCTTATATTCAGTGTAATTCAAAGCTTTATCCTTTATAATATTTTAAACTGTAATTATTGACTTTTAAATTCAATAATTGTAAAATTATCCTTATATTTTTATGTCAGGAAAATAATGAGTAATTTTAATTTCGAAATTATAGAACAGCAATTAGGCGATTTTCTTTTAAATACAATTAATGCAAGAGATTTACACAAAGCATTAGAGGTTAAAAAAGATTTTTCTGATTGGATTAAGGCTCAAATCGAGAGAGGCATGTTTGAAGAAAACATCGATTTTATCGTAATTCCCCTAAAAAGGGGTATTGGAAATAATAGTGGATATAAAATAATTAATGACTATTTTTTGACAATTGACACAGTTAAACATATAGCAATGATGTCTGGAACAGAAAAGGGTCGAGAAGTAAGAAAATATTTTGTTGAAATAGAAAGACTTTATCAAAAACTTTCGCAACAAACTCCAGAAACAGCTCATCAAACCGTTCAAGTTCAAAAAGAAACTTTAGACCTCGATTTTTATACTCAACAAAGCGAAAAGATTTTCAAATTAGTTCAACTCATAAATTCTCAAAATATTAAAACTTTATATTTTGCTGATAATTTATATAAAAATTTAAATATTCGATCGCCTCTTGAACTGCTAAAAATAGATTTCTCAAACTATTATTTTATTCCTACAGAATTAGGTAATTTTATAAATGCTTCACCTGTCGAAATTAACAAAATTCTCGAATCAAAAGGTTTGCAAGTTCGCGAAAATGGTGTTTGGAAATTAACTGAAAAAGGTCATGATTTCGCTATCGAAGTTCAAAACGGCTCTTTTCTTCAAATTAAATGGAATCTAAAAGCAATTTCTGAATAGATTGAAATTGCGATGAGGTTTTTGAATTTAATCCGAATATTCAAGCCTTAAGTTTTGATAAAATAAAAACAAAAAGGATAAATCTCAAATGGAAAATCAATCGCAACCTGAAGAAAATTTAGTTAAAAAAACTTGTCGAGAATTAGGAATCACTCAAAAAGAGTTAGCGGAGAAAACTGGAATTGCTGAACAGACAATCAGAAATTGGAGTGCTGGACAAAAAATACCTATTTGGGCTTATAACTATTTTAATATTTTAAATGAATTCTATAATTATAAATTAACTATTGATTTGTTTCAACAATTTAACCAAAAATTATCTACTTTAAAATACATAAGTTGAACATCTTGATATTAGATACTTATTAAGTATATAATGCTCCAAAAAATTTTGGAGGCAAAATGCTATGGAAATCATAACAAAAAAATTTCACAATCAGGCAACTCAAATTTTAGTTGATTTCTTTGAAAGTAATGGACTATACTTAAATGCTACAAAAGTAGCAACTGCTTTTGGTAAAGATTTAAGTAATTGGCGACGAAGTCCTCAAACAATTGAGTATATTGAAGCAATTTTAAGCTCCGTATATAACACGGAGCTTACAGAAAAAGACCTATTTATCGTTATTCTTGGCAAAGGAAAAGAACAAGGAACTTGGATTCACCGAAAATTAATTATCGCTTTTGCTAGATGGCTTTCTCCAGATTTTGCTGTTTGGTGCGACATTCAAATTGAAGATATTTTAAAATCAAAACAACAAACTCCCGAAACAGCTCATCAAACTGTTCAAGTTCAAAATGAAACTTTAGATCTTGATTTTTATACTCAACAAAGCGAAAAAATTTTTAAATTAGTTCAACTCATAAATTCTCAAAATATTAAAACTTTATATTTTGCTGATAATTTATATAAAAATTTAAATATTCGATCGCCTCTTGAACTGCTAAAAATAGATCTCTCAAACTATTATTTTATTCCTACAGAATTAGGTAATTTTATAAATAGTTCAGCAATCGAAACAAACAAAATTCTCGAAGCAAAAGGTTTGCAAATTCGCGAAAATGGTATTTGGGTTTTAACTGAAAAAGGTCATGATTTCGCTATCGAAGTTCAAAACGGCTCTTTTCTTCAAATTAAATGGAATCTAAAAGCAATTTTTGAATAGATTGAAACAGATTCCCGTGTTGTAGCACGGGAAAGACTAAGAGATTACTATTCTAAATCAGCTGATAAAATTGCTCCATTACTTGCATTTGTTACTAATGCTCGATATTGTGCTAACCATTTTGAATTTAACTTTTTCTTAATTGGTTTAAAAGTTTTTCTTCGTTCAGCTAAAACCTCATCAGAAAGTTCAACTTCTAAAAGATATTTATCTACATCTATATTAATAATATCGCCATTTTGTAAAAGTGCAATCACACCACCTTCACCAGCTTCAGGCGAAACATGACCAATACTTGCTCCTCGAGTTGCTCCAGAAAAACGACCATCTGTAATTAATGCTACTGATTCGCCGAGTCCCATTCCTGCAATTAAACTTGTTGGAGATAACATCTCTTGCATTCCGGGACCACCACGAGGACCTTCATATCGAATTACAACAACATTTCCAGCTTTAACTTTTCCACTCATAATGCCAACAATTGCTTCATCTTGAGAATTAAAACAGATTGCAGTTCCACTAAATTTTCTCATTGAAGGCATAATTCCAGCTGTTTTAACAACTGCACCCTCTTGAGCTAAATTGCCATATAAAATTGCTAAACCGCCAACTACCGAATATGGATTATCAATCGTATGAATAATATTAGTATCTTTAATTTCAGCATTATTAACTCGTTCTCGCATTGTTTCGCCTGTTACGGTCATAACATCAAGATTTAAAAATTTGCTATCTCGTTTTGAAATTTCTTTTATAACTGCATTTACACCACCAGCACGATTTATATCTTCCATATGAACAGTTGATAAACTTGGAGAAATTTTTGCAATATGCGAAATAGCCTTTGAAATATCATTAATATCAGAAAGATTAAAATTAACTCCAGCTTCTCGAGCAATTGCTAACATATGTAAAACTGTATTTGAACTTCCACCCATTGCCATATCAACAACGAAAGCATTTTTAATAGCATTTTCATTGACAATATTTCGCATTCTGAACTGTTCAGATAATTTTTCATCTTTAGCAATTTCGCAAATTCGTCTTGAAGCAATTCGTAATAATTCTTCTCGTTCAGGAGTTAAAGCCAAAATAGTTCCATTCCCAGAAAGAGCGATTCCGAGAGCTTCAGAAAGAGTATTCATAGAATTTGCAGTGAACATTCCAGAACAGCTACCACCAGATGGACATGAATTACATTCGATATCATAAAGTTCTTCATTACTCATTTCACCTTTACCATATTTACCAACAGCTTCAAAAGCAGTTGCCAAATCGATAGGAGTTCCATCTTTTTTATAACCTTTTCGCATTGGACCACCAGAAACAAAAATCGTAGGAACATCAACTCGTAAAGCTCCCATAATCATTCCTGGAACAATTTTGTCGCAATTTGGAATTGCAATCATTGCATCTAATTTGTGAGCATTCATAACAGTTTCGATTGAACTTGCAATTAATTCACGACTTGGCAATGAAAAAAGCATTCCATCATGACCCATTGCGATTCCATCATCAACTCCAATTGTATTAAATTCAAAAGGAATACAACCATTTTTGCGAATTTCATCTTTAATAATTTCAGAATATTTATTTAAAAAAAAGTGTCCCGGAATTATTTCGATAAAACTATTTGCAACTCCAATAAAAGGTTTATCAAAATCTCGATCTTTTAAACCAGTTGCTCGAAAAAGACTTCGATGAGGTGTTCTTTCCCAACCTCGTTTTACTGTATCACTTCTCATTTTATAATTAACCTTTTTATTTTATCTTATTTATAGTAGTAGAATTGAAGAGGCATAATTAATTTAAATTTTAATTATGCCAAAAAGTATAAAAAGTTTTATTTATTTATTTTTTCAAAAAGATCATTATAAACATATTTATACAAATTAATAAATATATCGTTATCTTTTTTTATAAATCGTTTATCAATTGTCAATTGCATATTTACGAAATTTAAAATTTTGTCACGATCTTTTTTAATAAAACCATTTTCAGTAAGATATATATCTAATTTAATTTCTTCATTATTTTTATAAATTAAACTAGAATTATTTGAATTTTGAGGATTTTGAGGATTTTGAGAAACTTCTAAAAATTGCATTTGTCGAAGTTGCTTATTTTCATCTCGTAATTCGCGATTTTCAGCAACAATTGAATCAAAATATTTTGTTAAAGTTTCAAGTTCAGCAATTCTTTTTTTCATGGTTTCAAATTCGCCAACTTCAAGTGAAACAGTATTAATCAATTCAGTATCTAAAATTTCAATATTTTCATCAAATAAAGTTTTATTATTGACCTCATCAGAATTTACGATAAAAATTCGACCATTTTCAACTTTTGATTTTAAAAGCCCCAGTCTAACTTTTTTATAGACACTTCCCGTATTTAAACCAAATTGTTTTGCATAGCTTTTTACAGTTAATAGTTTGAAAGCCATTTGAATTTAAATACCTTGAACCCATCCCATCATAACTTGATTTGGCATTGCAGCTGGAGCTTCCATAAAATTAATTACGAACGAGTTTGCCAATTCTGTTATTCCAATAGATCTTGGTCGAACAGCAACGATATCAATATTTGGAACTTGAGGTCCAAAGCAAAAAACGATATTTTTAATATCAAGAATATTACTTGGAATTCCACCAGCAGGATTAATTTTTTTGTATGAGCATAATGATCAAAAATACCAATAAAAGCGACCATCGGATTATTATCTATTTGAGTTTTTAGATAATTAACTATTTCAGAAGCTGTTTTATATTTACAAGAATTTTTATTAACTTCATGTGAAAAAATAGGATATTTGCCTAAAGCAAGTTTTTGTTCCATAATTTATTGTCTCCCTAATTTTTTTGAAATTATATTTTAATTTATATCTAAAATTGAATAAACAGCTGAATTTAATTTTGATTCACCATTTAAAAATTTTAAATTAATTATAAATAAATTTTCGATAATTTTACCTCCAGCTTTAGCTATTAATTCTGAAGTTGCTTTAGCTGTTCCGCCAGTTGCTAATAAATCATCAACTAAAATAACTCTAGCCTTTTTATTATAAAAAGCATCTTTATGAATTTCAAGTGTGTCATTGCCATATTCTAAAGCATAATCAACACTAAAAGTTTCTGCAGGAAGTTTTCCTTTTTTTCTAATTGGCACAAATCCAATACCAAGAGCAATCGCAAGAGGAGTTCCAAAAAGAAAACCGCGACTTTCAATTCCAACAATATAATCTATTTGCATATTTTTATATCTATCAGATAAATGATTTATAATTTCTTGAAATAATTTACCATTATTTAATAAAGTTGTAATATCCATAAAATTTATTCCAGTTTTTGGAAAATCTGGAACTATTCTAATAGAATCAGCGATTAATTTTTTATCCATAAATTTATTCCTTTTTAAAAACCTATTTTAATTCCAAGATATGGTAACTGAGAAATATCTATATTTACACTTGTAAATTTTGAATGCGGATCAACTGCAATATCTCGATAGCCAATAAATAATTCACCCATTTCTATAATTTGATAGGCAAGTTCAACTCGTTTTTCAATATATTGATCACCATCACCAAAAGTTAAAGGTTTAGGTGAATAATATAAACTTGTATTTATTGATAACGGAAAAGATTTCATTGGAAAATCAAAATTCATCTCAATTCCGAGAGGCACAGCCGTAGAATTTAAAGAACCATAATCGATATGAATAATTTTCATTCCTAAACCCATAGTTATAGCATTAAAACTAGAAAATTTATTTTTAAGCAAAAAACTTGTATTAAAAATATGTCCAATAGTTCCTTTGTCCATTTCATCAGATTCAAGATATGTATAATTAAAGCCTCCAAAATATCTATTAACTGGAAGACTTTTATTAAATTGTCCTAAATCTAGCTGAACACCTGTTTCAAGCTCTTCATTGTTCATATTTACACTAACTGAATGATAAGCTTCGATAAAATTCAAAGCAGTAAATACAAAGGTATAAAACAATCTTTTTATGTTTGACTCCTATTAATTGATATTAATAGTAATTTTACCAAAAAGAGAGCCTATAAAATTAAGTTTTAATTTGAATTTTTGTGTATTAAAAATATAAAAAGAAAACCCCTTTTTGTTAAAAGGAGTTTCTATATTTTATGAAAGTTTATTTTCTTATTTGATTTATTTTTGGAGTTGTATTTGTTAATGTTTTTTACTTATAGGTTTATATTTTATTTTAAAATCTAATTTATTATTTAAAGAAGCCTGAAAGATTTTGTTCAGGCTTTTGAAGTTAAGAGTCGAATTTGTTAATTATTCAACGATTTTTCGATAAACACCTCGAGCAACACCAGCCATAACGATCATTGGCATTGCACCAACAGCTCCGCCAGTTGCAACAGTAGAACCAATATAACCAGCTAAAGTAACGATAAATTCATTAAATTTGCTTTCGCCACCGAAACCTTCAACAATTTGTTTAGCTTTAATTGAACCTTTTGTTGAAGCAACTTCAAGTTGTTCGCTAAGAGTATTTAAAGCTTTGATGATTGCATCAGTTGATCCATCGAATTGTTCTTCAATGATATTTACTTCGTTAGCTTTTTGCTCAGCAAGTCTTTTTTTAGCTTCTTTATAAGAATTTTCTGCTTTTTCAATTTCGTTTTTTAATTGTTCTAATTCATTCACTGTAATATCTGACATATTTATACCTTTTTTAATTATTTGTAACAATTTTATTTTAAATTGCCTACAAAATTATACATTTTAAAAGTTTAAACGAAAGTTAAATTATAATTTGAGATAAAGATAAATTTTTATTTTAATAATCTAACGAAAGTAATACTTAAGATTTAAAATCTAAATTTATTAAACTCTTTATCAAGATTAATTATATATTTATTAAATCTTTTAACATCTAACGAAACAAATTCACTATTTTTTAAATCTCTTTTATCGATAGTTTCTCGAAGTGAATCATATTTAATATGAAAAGAATTTATCTCATTTTTTGTGTTCGAAATAAATTTTATTTTTTCGTTATTAAAATTATCAAATTCTTTTAATTTTATACTTCGAGCTAAAAATTTAATACTTAATTCTCGTTCAATAGTTGCAAAAGATATTAATTTATAAAATATAAATCAGTTAGATTTGTTTATTTCGTCTAACTAACGAATCGCACAACTACATATTTGACATCATTGTTTTTCTTTTTACCTTTTTTGACAACTTTGAATTTTATACCTAAGAACTCCGAATAGTTCTTTCTTAGTTTTACTATTTTAGATTTTTCGGGGCTGATCTCTAAATCTAATCGTTCCCTTAGCCATTGTTTAGTGGCTTTGAATATCTTCTCGGCTGTTTGATAATCTCTACAAAATAACTTAAAATCATCGGCATATCTAACAATATAGACCTCTTTAAGATTTGTTTTCTTTAATTGAGTATCTCTATTAGCTTGTGTGCTATATTGATGTTTTGTTGGTATATTTTGCCATTGACTAGCTATCCAATGATCTAATTCGTTTAAGATTTATATTAGCAAGTAAGGGACTAAGGATACCACCTTGCGGGGTTCCTTTTGTAGGTATTCCTATACCTTCGATTTCAGCCTTCAACATTTTAGAGATTATGGCTATTAGAGTTTTATCTCTTATGCCCATTTCCCATAATTGTTTAATCAGTTTGCCGTGATTTATATTATCAAAGAAACCTTTGATATCAATATCTACTACATAATGAAGATTATTATTTTGTGCTAGAATGATAGGCTCTTGCCATTGCTTCGTCTGCCCCTCTTAGTGGTCTGAAACCGTAAGAATGGCGATAAAATTTTGCTTCTGCAATAGGTTCCAAAATCTGTTTTATAGATTGTTGAATTATTCTATCTTCGATTGTTGGTATTCCTAGTGGTCTGGTTTTACCGTTTGGTTTAGGAATTTCCACCCGTCTTACTTTATTAGGAATAAAATTATTCAAATCTTTTAACTATTTTATTATATAACGAGTCATTATCTAACTCGCTTATATCTTTAATGGTTAAACCATCAACACCAGCAGTGTTGCTACCTGTATTACCTTTGATATTTCTATATGCTAGGTTTATGTTATTTTTATCTAATATAAGATCCATAAGTTCATAGAAATTCTCATTTCTTAAACTACTATCATATAGTTCATCTGATATATCTTGGTGATTGTAGTATTCACTATTTCTTAATTTTACTCGTTTTTGTCTTCGACTTCTCAATGTCGGCTTTATTCCTATTTCTAAAAATTTTGCCTCTCTTAGTCTTACTCGAACCATCGATTTAATTTATAATTATGATTTTATAGAACTTGACTAAAGCCCTTTACTCCGATTTTCATTATAAAAATCATCTTCGCTAATGGCTTCGCTTTCATTACAGTTAAAAGTTTTATGTCTTATGACTTACTATTTCATCGACCGTTAAGTCTCCATATCTGTAACTTTCTTCGTTCCGATATTTTTATCTTTACATATTTTGTTAGGTGTTTCCCATCAGCCTACAATCTGGATAGTGCCTGTAACACTATAAGGTATTTCATAATAAATATTTTTACTTTACCTCGATTGTCCTTTATTTAAAGTATAAACCTTTCGATTTATTACGAATTTTAGACTGTTGAATTCGGAAATTTGTCCGTTACTTTTAGTAACATACTCACCATAAAAATTTTATAGAGCCCCGATCTATATGTTAGTCGCTACCCTCGTAGTCGCATTTCCTTTGTATTTCTACATTTAGGCTAACACCACAACCGACTTTACCGAGCTTTAAACGATTCGAATTTAACGATTCTTGTCGCTTATCGGAGTATCAGGCTTACCGTTTCGAGTCGTTACTCTCTCATTCCAGTAATCAAAATATCAGTTAATTATATAATAGATTTAAAATTAATAAATAAATAGAACTGTTTTTTATTTTTCCCGTGTTTAATACGGGAAAACATAATTTAAATTATAGATTTAATTTTCTATAGTGTAAAAAATTAAGTTGAAATTTTTAATGATGTCCGCTATCTTGTTTATGCGAATCATCAGTTTCGCCGTGTCGTTTTGTCATTGTCATAAGATTTCAAGCTGTTTTTCAGTTGCATTATAATAACGAGATAAATTTAAATGACAAATCATAATTTAATTTATATTTTATAAAGTTTTAGGATTTAAAGATCGATTAAGAAGTTTTTCTTTAGCATCTTCAAGAGAATTAAATAATTCTGGTTTAGAAAAATATGGAGAATATAAATAATATTTACTAGTTTTTTCAATTTTTATAATATAAGAACTATTTGCTCCATTTTTATAAATATCGAATTCTAAACAGACAGGTTCAACTTTATTTTTTTCTCGATAACTTAAAAATTTGAATTCTTTCATTTCGCCATAAATATCAAATCTATAAAAAATCAGATCTTTTAAAGGAATATCTATTTTATTAGTTATTTCTATATTTTCATCATTTTTTAAAAGCATATATTTATCACAGTCTGAACCATAAATTTTAAAATGAATTGGAGGAGAGCCAATTTCTCGAAGAATGTCAGGTAAATTATCTAATTTTAAGGGAATATTTAATTTTGTTGTAATTATTGAACCACCAACAAAAGAATAAATGATACCAACTATAACTAAAACTAAAAGAAGTTCTACAAGTGTAAAACCTCGTTTATAAATTTTAGTTAGACTGTTTTTATTATCGTTATTTTTGAAAACAACCAGCATATGTGATATCTTTACCGTCTTTTTCACCGCCCTCTTTTGCATCAGCACCAAGTGAAATTAGACTAAAATCACCTTCATTATTAGTATATATATATTTTCCACCCCAAGGATCTCGTGGCATTCTACCTTCATCGAGAAAACCATTTGCTGGATAACTTGTATATTTTTCTGGATCTGGATTTGTAGAAAGTGCTTCAAGTCCTTCTTCTGTTGTAGGATAAAGTCCATTATATAATTTAAATGTTTTTAATGATTCAGATATACTTTTCATCTGAATACAAACTAGTTTTTTCTTTGCTTCATCACCTTGACCGATGAGGTTGGGTAAAACAAAAGATGCTAATAAACCTAAAATTATAATAACGATCATAATCTCAATTAATGAGAAACCTCGTCGTATTATCGAATATGTTTCTATACTCTTATATTTTTTAATAACCTCATCGATATTAAAGTCATTTTTTATTTCATTCATTAAATAAAACTCCATTTATTTTTTAATCTATCATTTCATCATTATCAGCAAGTTGAATTTTTCCAGTATCAACAAGCTTTTGAACAACATCAACGATTTTTCTTTGCATTCCTTCAACATCTTTAACTTTAACAGCTCCAACAAAACCTAACTCTTCTTCAAAAGCAGCTCGAGCTCGAGTTGACATATTTGAAAGAATTTTTTCTCGTAAGCCATCAGTTCCACCTTTTAGCGCAATCATTAATTCTTGTTGATTTACCTCTTTGAGAATTTCACGAACAGCAAAATTATCAAGAGTTTCGATATCATCAAAAGTAAACATCATTTCTTTAATAGAAGCTGCGAGTTCTTCATCTTTTTGTTCAATTTGAGCAAGTGTAGATTTTGAAGTTTTTGTTCCAAGTCTATTAAATATATCAGCAACTGCTCGAGGTCCTCCAACTTCAACTTTATAAGAGGCAAGAGATTCAAGTTTGCTTTCAAGAACAGTTGAAACTCGTCGAATAATTGAAGGTGAAATATCTCCGAGATTTGCCATTCTCATAGAAACTTCAGACATTAAATCATCTGGAAACAGTGAAAGAGTTTCAGCAGCTGCAGCAGGTTCCATATGAGCTAAAATTAAAGCTATCGTTTGTGGATGTTCATTAACTATAAAATCAGCCAACTGTTGAGACTTAATTTTAGTAATATAACTAAAGTTTTGATTTCCATTGATAGTTTTAGCTAATTGATCCATAATTACTTTTGCTTGATCAGGACCAAGAGTTTTATGTAAAAGTTCACTTGCATATTCTAAACCACCATTATTAATATATTGATTAGATTTAAAGATAGTTAAAAATTCATGTAAAACTCCAGTCGCAATACTTTTTTCAACAGATTTTGATTGAGCTATATATTTTGATATGTCAGTTATAGCATCAACTTTTAGATTTGAAAAAACACTTGCAGTTAAATCATCTTTTAATTGCAGAAGCATAATTGCCACCTTTTCAGGCATTGGCATATTATTTATTCGTTCTTTGATAATATCACTTATTTGTTCATTATCTTGCAATGAAGCCATTTTTTCTCCTTTTAATTTTTCTCGAATAATAATTTTTTTATATTATTCGAGATAACTTATAAAAATTTAACTATTCACCTTTAATAACAGTTGTGAATTTGCCATAAAAAGGATAAACGATACTTTCATATTCGATAGATCTAACTTTTGTAATTCCACTATCTCTTTGAGCCTCTTCAACTGTGCAATCGCCAAGAGCAACAAGTCCAGCATAAGATTGACAAATCGAAGAGCCTTCTTTAATAGGTTGAACAGAATCATTTACGATTCCACCTGTGCCAAAACCAGGATGTTTAACATCAGAATAAATAATTCCATTGACGGGAATATTTGGAACACAACCTGTAGTGAAAAAAGCAAAAGTTATAAAAGCTGGTGCAACTATTTTTAATTTCATATTTTTCTCCTTAAAATTATATTTAAATTATATCAAATTTTTACTGCCAAAAGATGCAATAAGTGCCTCTAAATTTTCTTCATCGACAAGTTCATTATTTTTATCTCCTGCAATATGTTTTGCAGATGAGACTCGTTTTGCATCATCGATTGAACTACTAAATAGATGATTCATATATAGTGCCAAAGATCGCATAACATTAATAACTCGTTCAATTTTTTGACGATGAATATCTTGATATTGCATTTTGTCCATAATTGCCATTATTTCATCTTGAATATTTAAAATAGAATCAAGACCAGTATCAATTATTTCTAAAGAAGCATTATTTTTATCGATAGCATTTTTAAAAATTTCTATTCTTGGAAAATTAGTAGCTAATTGTTCAAAAGTTTTGATATTAAATTTAAGTATCTTTTTTATACTTTTAAGATTATTTTCAAAATCACTCATAGTATTATTTATGCCATCGATAGCATCTAAAATTTCAGAAGCTTTTCTTTCAGAATCTTTAGTAACATGATCTAATTGATCAACCATTCTACTATCATCATTTGGTGGTGGAGGATTTGGCGGAACTTTTTTATTTTTAGAATCATTGCTATTTGCATTTTGTTGAGAATTACTTGAAGAAGTAGATTTTGAAGTTTGTGAAGATGTTTTTGAACTCTCTTCAAGTTCAGCATCTAAATCTATATCTCCACTCATTAGAGCGGCTAATTCTGCATCAGTCATATTTTTTTTCCTTTTTATTCAAAAAAATAAAATTGAATCTTATTATTCAATAATTGAATTTTGAATTTTTTCAGGTGTCCATTGATCAATTTTTCCAATTTCAATTGTTATTAAATCGATATTATCAACACCTTTTTTTCTCATTTCATCTATTAAATCTTCTATTTCTTGATCTAAACCAAAAAGTTTTAAATAATTTTCAACTCCTCGCTTTAAAATCACAGATACGATTACTAAATGATCACTATTTTCAGCCACTGTTTTATGTAAATCTGATAAATAAGCAATTTTAAAAATATTAGCTATTTTATTAAATCTAACTTTTATGAGATAAAATTCAGATAATAAATTTGCAACCCCATCGACATCACCATGTGAAGCAATTTCTTGAGCTTTAAAAATAACTTCATTCCAATGTTTTTCGAGATTTTCAACAATAGGATAATTTTTTAAATAAGGATATTTATCAACCATAGATAAAATTTCATTTATATCTTTCTTTTTAGAAATCGTAATAAATTGTTTATGAATTTCTATTTCTGATAGACTATCATTAACTTCTTCGAGATAAACTCCAGAACTTCTTAAAAAATCTGCTCGTTCTTTTGCAACATCAAGAGTACCATTTTTGATTGCCAATTTCATTTGAATATAAGCTCCATCAATAATATTAATAACTTCATGATATTCGCTATTCGATTCTAAGAATCTATTTTTAGATACTAATTCTAAAAGTTGTCCAAATTTCTTAGTTCTTAAAAGATTCTGAAAAGCTAAATAACTATTTTTTTGTAAAAACAAATTTTTAATCGTATAGGCTTTATCTGTTACTCCACTAAATTTAGCCAACATTTCACGAGCTTCAACTTCACCATTTTTTTCAAATAATTTAATTTTTGCTCGTCTAAAATAATCTTGCCAAATAGCATCTAATCGTTTATAAGCTTTTGTTTTTTCAAGTGAAGGATATTTTGCAATAGTATCATAAGCTAAATAATAATTTTCTTTTTCTATAAGTTTATTTAGAACTTCATACTGTTTAAAATCTGCAATAATCGTATTTATAATCTCTTTTTTTCTGGAACAACTTTAAAAGGTTCTAATAAAAGATCTATTTTTAATAAATCGCCTCCATCATTTTCAAGCATATCTTTACTAGTTTGAAGAGCTTTTTTCCAAACAAGTTCAAGAACTTCTGCCTCTTTTGTAAATTTCAAGAGATCATTTTGTAAAATTAATCTATAAGCTTCTTGATATTTTTTAGCTTTAATATATTTATTTAAAACTTTTTGATCTTCACTTAAAGAATAAAAAGATATGATACCTTTGATATCAGAAACGATTAAATCGCCAGTTTCTTGAATAGTAACAATATTACTTATAGCATTATTTATATTTATATAATTAAAATTGACAATTTTATGATCAGTTAAATTATATAAAATTACAGTTCCTTTAATAGTTGATAAAAATAGAAATCTTTCATCAGCAGAAATAGTCATTTTTGTGATAGTTGCATTATGTTCTATTATTACTTTTATATTTTTGCCATCAGCTGTTCGCCATAAAATAACTTTATTTTCTTTATCAAGAGATATTAAATATTTATTAGATAAAAATAAAATAGCTCTGATAGGATTCTCATTTTTTATAGTTTGAACTAATTTCATAGTAGAAATGCTATATAGTTGAATTATTCCGTCATCACCTCCGAGTGCTACGATTTCACTAGTTGGATCAAATCTAGCTATATTAATAGGTTTTTCTCGTTTTGGAAATGAAAAAATATTGCTTCCAGTTTGAATATTCCATAAAAAAGCTCGACCATCTTGACTTGTTGAAACAAAATATTTATTAAAATTATCAGTAACAGAAGAGACGACATCGCCTTGATGATAGCCTTGACTTATTTTATATTTTAATTCTTTAGAAATTGTCGAATAGACATTAATTTCACTATTATCAGGAACACCATAAACGATAAATTCACCATTAGCTGAAAACGAGACTCTTCGATTCCAAATAGAATTTTCTAAATTTGTTTTCAAGCTATTTAATAATTTATGTTCTGAAAGAGAATATTCACGATAATTTCCACCATCGTCAATAGTAAGCAAAGTTTGATTACTACTTAAAGCCATCGAAACTATGCCTTTGCCTAGTTCTATTTTATTAGTAAGTGTCATTTATTAGCCTCAATTTTAATTTTTATTTATATCCCAAATAATAAATATAAGAAATATTTAAAATTATTCTAATATTTTAAAATTATAACCATTTGAGAGCAACCCAGTTTCAATCTCTTTTCGATGTTCGTCCCCTTTAATTTCGAGATGAACAGAGACATTTGCATCACCGTAAGAAATTGAAGTTGCAGTGCGATCATAACCTATTTGAACAATGTTAGCTCTTAGTTCGTTAAAAATTTTAGTTAATCCCATTAAAGCTCCATGTTTATCTATTAAAGTTACAATTAGTTTTAATTTTCTATTACTTTTTATAAGTCCTTTTTCAATTATTATCGAAAGCATATTAACATCGATATTACCACCACTAACAAGAATAGCTATATTTTTAAATTTAGAAATATCTATTTTATTATATAAAATCGAAGCTACACCAACAGCACCAGCACCTTCAACAACTATTTTGCTATTTTCGAGTAAATATAAAATTGCACCAGCGATTTCTTCATCATCAACGGCAATGACCTCATCAACATATTTTTTTAAATATTCAAGTGTAATTTTAGAACCGTTTCGAACTGCAATACCATCAGCAATTGTTTTAACGGGTCGCGAAACAGTTTCACCGAGTTCAAAACTATCTTTTGTTGCAGTTGCTCCAGTTGAAACAATTCCAATAATTTTTACATGAGGCTTTAAATTTTTAATAGCAGTTGCGACACCACTAATTAGACCGCCACCACCAATAGGAACGATAACAGCATCAAAAGTAATTCCGCTATTTATAATTTCGATACCGATAGAGCCTTGACCAGCAATAACATCGTGATCTTCAAATGGATGAACAAAAATAGCTTCTCGCTCTTTTGAAAGATTAATAGCGAATTTGTAAGCATCATCATAAATTGCACCATGTAAAATAACTTCAGAACCGTAACTTTTGACACCATTAATTTTAGTTAAAGGTGTATTTTCAGGCATAACAATAGTTGTAGGAATAGAATAATATTCTCCTGCAAAAGCGACACCTTGAGCATGATTTCCAGCACTTGCTGCGACAACACCTCGTTTTCGTTCAACTTCACTAAGATTAGATATTTTATTAAAAGCTCCTCGTAATTTAAAAGAGCCTGTATTTTGTAGATTTTCTTTTTTTAAATATATTCCGACACCAGTTCGATTTGACAATTTGCTATCAAGTGATAACGGTGTTTCAGCTATCACTTTTGATAAATTTTCTCGAGCAAGGCAGATATCTTGAATAGTTATCAATTAATATAATACCGAATTAAATTATAAGTTTTTATGTTCGACCATTGTGCATAAATTTTGAACAAATTTCAAACCGTTTGCGACGGCTTTTTCACCTGCTTCATTATTTACGATACCTTTTTGAGCCCAAACAGTTTTGATATCAGTTCGTTTAATAGATTGATCAACAATTTCCATAACCATAGATGCTTTTCTGAAAATATCAACGAGATCGATTTGATGAGGTATATCTAAAAGAGAACGATAAACTTTTTCGCCTAAAATAATATCTTCTTTTGGATAGATAGGATAAATTTTATATCCAACAGTTTGAAGATATTTAGCGACTCTGTGGCTATCTTTTGTTTCGTCAGGTGAAAGACCAACAATAGCGATACTTGTTGTATTTTTAAGAATCTCTCTGATTTCATCTTTTGTGCTATTTATCGTAGGAAATTCGCATTCGATATCCATAATTTTAAAACCTTTAATTTTATATTTCTCAATATTTTATCAAAAGCTTGAAATTAAAAATTTATAAAGATTCCGTTAAAATTCAGCTGTGAAATTATTTGAATAAACTTTAAAATGATCTAAATTTTATTTAAAAATTTTCAAAAGCTAAAAAATAAAAAATTAGATATATTTTTAGGCTAAAAAATAATTTAATTTTTCCTCAACTATTCCAATATTTATATAGGGCGTTGCCTCCCCATACTGTGAAAAATCGATCTGACCACTTTTTTAATATAAGCCTAGTTGATCCGAGACTTTTTGCAAAAGTGTATTTAAATACACAAAAAGTGTATTCTTGCTCTAATGTAATTTATTTTCTTAAGTTTAGCCATTTTTTAGCCAATTTTTCGACTCAAAAAAACTAGAAAAATATAAACGAAAAGGTCGTAAGTGGTGGTTTTTGGAGTATGACTATCTTTAAATTTATATTTAAGTTTTGAAAATTTCTTTAAAAATTGGACAAGTTTAGTTAAAAGTATAAATTAAATAATATAGTTGAGAGTTGCAAGAATATTTTTACAAAAATTCCAAAGCGGTTCAAAATCAATAAAATATTTAAAAACCTCATCAGCAAATTTTGAAAAATCAAGCCTATTTATTAATTTATAAAATTATATCAAGTCTTTTTATTTAATGGCAAAAATGGCAAAAATAGGAAATTTAGCTTTTGAGTTGAGAAATTAATTTTTTTAAAAATTTAAATTCCCACATGGCTGTAAAGTGCTTTTTTTTAAATTAAATTCAAAAGTTCAGCAAAAGAACTTTCAAAATAGTGTGGCTGAGTTTGAAGTTCATTATTTGGATTTATTAAATTTTTGCCAAATTTTAAACCTTTTTCAGTTAAGCTTTTAAATTCTCGAATAGTTTCATATTTATTATTTTCTTCGATATTATTAAATTCTATTTCTAGTAACATTTGAGAAGTTTCTTTTTTTTGTCGAGATTTGCGAGTTTTAATTTCTAAGATTCCAATTTCGAGAAGCTTTTGATTTACTTTTTTAGCTGAAAGCTTTGAACCAAACTTTTTTAACAAATGAGTTAAAGAATAAGTATGTTGCTCATCTGAATATTTTGGCAAGAAATCAGTTTTAATTTCAAGCTCTCGATAAATTGTTTCAGTCATTAGGAGTTTTGAAGCTTCACTAACTTTTAAAACTCGAATAGCTGTTTCTAAACCCAAAAGGGTTTTTTGAACATCGAGTAATTTTTCACTTGAAAACGATGAGGTATCGAAAATTGGAGTTTGTTGTTTTTGAGTTGAGCTGTTTTTTAAAAGTTCTTCAATTTGAATGTCGCACCAAACCGCAAAATCTGGAGAAAGCCATCGAGCAAAAGCAATAATAAGCTTTTTATGTATCCAAGTTCCTTGAGCTGTTTTGTTATTTCCACCCTTGAGAACTACGATTAAATCGCCGATGGGCATATTTGCCCATCGACCAACTGCTTCAATATATGATTGAGTTTCTTTTGTTCTCAACCAATCTTTTGGCACTTTACCAAATAATTTAGCTGTTTCCGAAGCATTAATATATATATTTTGATCATTAAAAAATGAGAAATCAATCGTTAGATTATTATAATCTCGAGTTATTATTTCCAAAGTATTCCTTTTAAGATTCATTCCGAGTTGAGTGTTTTAAGGGTCATTAAGCTCGGTTTGTATCATTATACCTAAAATTTGTATCTTTATCTTTTAAATAGCATTAATTCTACTGTTTTTTTGTAATTATCACATTCGTTTTTATATTGTAATAGTTCGAAAACTTTAATAGCTAAATCTGGAATTTGATAGTTATGTTTCCAACTAGAAATTGTGTTTTGAGATACTCCGATTCGTTCCGCTAATTCTTTTTGAGTAATTCCTAACATTTTACAAGTCTGCTTGATGATATTATTGTCTTTTTCTAATTCCATTTATATATCTCCAAATTGATTTATCGATAATTTTAGCAGAAATTAAAAATTTGATTAGGTCGAAACTAATTTTTAAATTAATTTTAAGAGTTCTGCAAAAGAACTTTCAAAATAGTGTGGTTGAGTTTGAAGTTCATTATTCGGATTTATTAAATTTTTGCCAAATTTTAAACCTTTTTCAGTTAAGCTTTTGAATTCGCGAATAGTCTCATATTTATTATTTTCGTCGATATTATTAAACTCTAATTCTAAAAACATTTGATAAGTTTTTTCTTTTTTATGAGATTTACGGGTTTTGATTTCTAAGATTCCAATTTCGAGAAGCTTTTGATTTACCTTTTTAGCTGAAATGTTAGAACCGAATTTTTTCAATAAGTGAGTTAAAGAATAAGTATGTTTTTCATCTGAATATTTTGGCAAGAAATCAGTTTTGATTCCTAATTCTCGGTAAATTGTTTCGGTCATTAGGAGTTTAGAAGCTTCACTAACTTTTAAAATTTTAATTGCAGTTTCTAAACCAAAAAGAGTCTTTTGAACATCGAGTAATTTTTCACTTGAAAACGATGAGATATCGAAAATTGGAGTTTGTTTTTGAGTTGAGCTATTTTTTAAAAGTTCTTCAATTTGAATGTCGCACCAAACCGCAAATTTTGGATCAATCCATCGAGCAAAAGCAATAATAAGCTTTTTATGTATCCAAGTTCCACCATATTTACCTTGTTTTGTAAAAATAAGCTTTAACTCCGTTGAATTCACGGAGTTAAAAATCTCTTCTAACTCTTTTACATATGCTATTGTATCTGGACTTCTTATCCAGTTACTTAAATCCTTATTGTATAGTAGAGCTATTTTAGTAGCATTTATAAAAATGTCATTATTTTCTTTTTGAAAAAAGACCTCAATCCCATTAAATTGTTTAGAGATAAACTCCATTTTGTTTCCTTGACTAAAAAAAATTTAATTGGCATTGTAAAGTAAATATGCATAAAAGTAAAGCTAGTTAGCCAACTTGTGATAGAATCAAACTCCTTTCACTGTCTAAAAGACCTCTAATTGTTTGCTTAAACTCTTTTAATTGAATGTTTTCAGTCATATATATAATTAAATTATGTCCCCATTGAGGTATAGGGGTTTTATTATTTGCCCAATCATTAATAGTTACTCGACTTACTCCAATTCTTTCGGCTAATTCTTTTTGAGTTATTCCCAATTCTTTACAAGTTTGCTTGATGATATTGTTTTCTTTTTCTAATTCCATTTATATATCTCCAAATTGATTTATGGATAATTTTAGCAGAAATTAAAAATTTGATTAGGTCGAAACGAATAAGAGAGTTTTTGAATTTGATGTTTTTGTGGATGTTCGGGTCAAGCCCGAATATGACGGAGAAAAGCCCCAGTGGGAATACATACAACTACAAAATGCTCCAGCTTTGACAAAGCAGGAGCAAGAAAAACTCCTACCTATCCGCTTTTTTCATCTGCACTTTTATATCTGTTGGTTTGGCATGGTATGGTGATGATGTTACTACGAAATCGACCCCTGTTTTGGCATATTGGTCGATATTTTCTAAAGTTATGCCACCCGTTGCAGATAAAAGCAAATGGGGATAACTTTTTTTCAAACTCACACATTTGGTAAGTTCTTCAAAACTCATCTTTTCACACTGCAAAATATCAGCACCCAAAGAGGCAAAGTAGTTTGCTTCCTCGTAACTATCGACTTCTACAGCTATCTTTTTTTCTAAAAATTTATTTTTGATATTTTTCAAACCGTTTTCTAACCCAGCTTTATCGCTAAAAAATTCCAGATGTTGTTTGAAAATCAAAATCGAATCATGAAGCCCAATCCTATGAGCCACTCCGCCACCATCCATCACCGCTTTTAGCATCAGCTCTTTAGCTCCAGGGAAGTTTTTTCGTGTGGTTGCTATCGTTAGATTTGGGTTGTATTGTCTTGCAATTTGGGTCATTTTATCTGTGTAAGTTGCGATACCACTCATATATTCAAAAATATTTTGGGATATTTTCCAGACTTTGTGAAGTGTTTTTGCCGTCCCCTCACACTCCAAAATTTTCTCTTTTGAAAGTATTTTGTCCCCATTTTTTTTGAAAAATTTGTATTTTAGTCCACATTTTTTCATAATCGCTTCCACTTCATCACACCCACTTAAGATTATCTCCCCTTTTGGTGCGAAACTCATACTTCCACTCTCATCTCCAATCCCTAGTCCAAAAGTGGTCAAATCAAAATAACCACTATCTTCAAATAACAAATCCATTTTTTAATCCTCCCTAATCTTTTCTTTTTAAATACTTCATTTTGACGGCTGAAACTATAAGCAATCCAGCCAAAAACATCTCTAACCAATAGCTATCCACTACACCGACAGCTAAACTCCCCAGATAACTCCCAACAATACTCCCACCTATCATATAAAGTGCAAAAGTGCTATTGTTTGCAATCACTTCTAATTTATTGTTTTTATAATGTTTATACAAAGAGATTAAAATAGTGGGGATACTCACCATCAAAGAGAGTGTCCCTGCGAGTTTGATATCCACTCCATAAATCAAAATAATAGTAGGGATGATAAGCTCTCCCCCAGCAACCCCAAGAAGACTACTCACTACCCCTATACCATATCCAGCTACAATAGTGATGATAAATTTTGCCCAAAATGGCATATCTAAAGCAAAATTCATCTCTTTAAATTCACTATGAAAAAATAAAATTGAAGCCAAAAAAAGCATCAAAGCAAACACAAATGATTTTAGTTGATCTGCATCAATTTTAAGCATCATATTTGTTCCAAAATAAGAACCAATAAGCGAACCAGCTAAAAGATTGAAGACTATAGAGATATTTTTTAAAATCTCCTCTATGCTTTCAAGATGATAGATTCTAAAAATAAGGGAAAAAATAACAGTAAAAAAAGAGATAAAAAGATTTAGAACTATCGCACTTTTTAAATCAAATCTAAAAGCAATATTGAGCAGTGGCAGACGAAACTCAGCCCCTCCAAGTCCAATCAGACCACCAAGTGAGCCAATAGTTCCACCACCTAAAAAACTATAAAAATTTTTCATTGTTTATCCTAAAAATACGAAATTCGTTTCAAGTAGAGAAAAAGTCCAATAGAAAAAATCGCTAAAATAATCGATAAAATAATTGCTTTTTCAATCTCTCCACTAAAGGCATAATTGTAAATAGATAGGCTTATCGTATCTGTTTTGCCTATGATATTTCCACCTATCATAAGTGTGATTCCCACTTCACCAAGACTTCTACCAAATCCTAAAAACAAAGCAGTTAGGATTATCTTTTTGATATTTGGAAGTATCACATAAAAAAGTGTCTCCAATTTGCTTTTGCCAAGTATATAGGAGGCTTCAGCAAATTGTTTTGATTGCTCTTCAATACCTGATTGGATTGGTTTGACAACCAAAGGAAGCCCTGCTATAAAAGAAGCTATCAAAACTCCAGTTTGTGTGAAGATTATCTCAATATCAAACATCCCCAAAAATGAGCCAATAGCTCCATTTTTTCCAAACAATAAAAGTAAAAAAAGCCCTATCGCAATAGGTGGAAATACGATAGGGATAGTGACAAAAATATCGACAATATTTTTAAAAAAAGTTTTTTTGCCACTTAGATAATAAGCTAAAGCTATCCCGAAAATAAGATGCAAAAAAATAGTAAAAAAGCCAATCTTTAACGATAAGACTAAAGGACTAACTATCCAATCTTCCATTTTATAAGCCGTTGTTTTTCAATATTGCCTTCGCTTTTGGAGACTCCAAAAAAGTTAAAAATGTTTGAATCTCTTGATTATTTTTACCATCTAAAACTACACCTACAATTTTGATTGGGTTATAGAATTTTGGATTCACCTCGATACTATTGCCAACTTTCTCTTTTATCCCCAAATAATCGGTTTTGTTGATAAATCCAGCATCTATATCACCACTAACAAGATATGAACTCACTTGTGGAACTGTTTGAAACATCATCACTTTCTCTTGAAGTTTTTCTTGCAACTTCAGATAAGCTAATGTTTCACTTGAAGCAACTCCATAAATAGCTTTTTTAGTATCTGGCATACCGATTTTTTTGATATTTTCACCAAGCAAATCTTCTATTTTTGAGATATTTTTGCCACTAGATGCCACCAAAACCAATACCCCGTCTCCTAGTTTTACTTTTGTAGTGTATTTGATTTTGTGTTTATTGATAAAATCTTCATCACCAAAAAACATCGATATTTTGTCGCTATTTTTGATTTGCTCACTAATTTGTTGCATATTCCCAAACATAGGATTGATTTTGATATTTTTTTCTTGTTCAAAAACTTTTGCAAGTTCACTCATAGGTCTTTTGCAACCAGCTCCACTTGCAATATATATTTCGCTTGAAAAAAGCCAACTGATTGTCATTGTGATGAGTAGTAAAATTTTCATTTTTTTCCTTTACATTTTTGTCAAAATTGGATTAAAAGCTTTGCTTGAAAGGAGTAGTTTATCTCCAATGTTCAAGTTTTCAATCTCATGTTTCATAGCGGTCACTTTGATGATTTCATTGTGAGCTAAAACTTCGACTATGTACAAAATATCACTTTTGTTGATACTGAGCACCTCTCCAACGATTTTAAATTTACCGCTGATATTTTGATTTGCAAACACCTCACTTGGAGTGCCATCTTCTATGATTTGCCCCAAATTGATTTTAAAAACACGATTTGAGAGTCTAAAAACTTCACTTATATCGTGACTTACTAAAACAGAAGTGACCCCAAATCTTGTATGAATCTTTGATAGTTCATTTTGAAGTTTGATTCTCATCTCCATATCAAGAGCTGAAAGTGGCTCATCAAGAAGGAGGATTTTTGGATTTGTCATCAGTGTTCTTGCGACGGCAACTCTTTGTTTTTGCCCTCCACTTAAGTTTTCTGGCTTCATTTTAGCAAGGTTTTCTATCTCCATAATCTCCAAAATCTCATCAACTTTTTTTGTTTCATTTTTATTTGGGAGGGCAAATTCAAGATTTTGCCTCACCGTCATATTTGGAAAAAGTGCATAATCTTGAAAAACAAATCCTACATTTCTTTTTTGAGGCGGAAGATTGATTTTCTTTTCACTATCAAACCACACATCACCATCCACGATAATCGTACCACTTTTTGGAGTTTCAAGTCCAGCCAAAATCCTTAGAAGTGTCGTTTTTCCACTTCCACTTTTTCCAAAAAGTGTGAGAAAATCGCCGTTTTGTATCGTTTTATCGACTACCAAATCTATCATTCCATCTGCTGTATGGAGGGGTTTTGTTATCTTTATCTCTATCATCTAAATTCACTCCTTACCATTTATATATCTCCAAATTGATTTATCAATAATTTTAGCAGAAATTGAATTTGTGATGAGGTTGAAACGAATTTTTAAATTAAATTCAAGAGTTCAGCAAAAGAACTTTCATAATAATGTGGTTGAGTTTGAAGTTCATTATTTGGATTTATTAAATTTTTGCCAAATTTTAAACCTTTTTCAGTTAGAGATTTGAATTCGCGAATAGTTTCAAGTTTATTATTTTAATTGATATTATTAAATTCTAATTTTAGTAACATTTGAGAAGTTTTTTTCTTTTTTATGAGATTTACGAGTTTTGATTTCTAAGATTCCAATTTCGAGAAGCTTTTGATTTACCTTTTTCGCTGAAAGCTTTGAACCGAATTTTTTCAATAAGTGAGTTAAAGAATATGTATGTTTTTCATCTGAATATTTTGGCAAAAAATCTGTTTTGATTCCAAGTTCTCGGTAAATTGTTTCAGTCATTAGGAGTTTTGAAGCTTCACTAACTTTTAAAATTTTAATGGCAGTTTCTAAACCCAAAAGGGTTTTTTGAACATCTAAAAGCTTTTCACTTGAAAATGATGAGGTATCGAAAATTGGAGTTTGTTTTTGAGTTGAGCTATTTTTTAAAAGTTCTTCAATTTGAATGTCGCACCAAACCGCAAAATCTGGAGAAAGCCATCGAGCAAAAAAGATTACTAATTTAGGGTGAAGCCAAGTTCCTTGAGCATTTTTATCATTTCCACCAACTTGAGTTATGATTAAATCCCGCTCCGTTAAATTCACGAATCGGCTTAAAGAGTCCATATAATCGATTGTTTCAGAACTTCTTCGCCAATTGCTTAAGTCCTTTTTAAAAGTTTTTGCTGTTTTTGTTGCATTTAAAAACGGGATTCCGTTTTTTACCTAAAAAAGTTTTTGTAAAATACATTACTAATTACCTTTAAAATTTTATGGAAAATTATACTACATTTTTGTAATTAATAAATACATATTTATTGTCGAAAATATCGACAGTCAAATTTATAATAGATTTAAAAGCTCCTTAAATTTATTTTTAAAAATTACCTCCTTGTTATATAATTTTAATAAATTTAAATGATTAATTGTATTAAGAGGAATATCTCCTTTAGAACTCCAACCTCTCACAGTAACTTCATGAACTCCAATTTTTTCCGCTAATTCTTTTTGAGTTATTCCCAATTCTTTACAAGTTTGCTTGATGATATTGTTGTCTTTTTCTAATTCCATTTATATATCTCCAAATTGATTTATCGATAATTTTAGCAGAAATTAAAAATTTGATGAGGTCGAAACGAATTTTAAATTAAATTCAAAAGTTCTGCAAAAGAACTTTCATAATAATGTGGTTGAGTTTGAAGTTCATTATTTGGATTTATTAAATTTTTGCCAAATTTTAAACCTTTTTCAGTTAGAGATTTGAATTCACGAATAGTTTCAAGTTTATTATTTTCTTCGATATTATTAAATTCTATTTCTAGTAACATTTGAGAAGTTTCTTTTTTTTGTCGAGATTTGCGAGTTTTAATTTCTAAGATTCCAATTTCGAGAAGTTTTTGATTTACTTTTTTCGCTGAAAGCTTTGAACCAAATTTTTTTAACAAATGAGTTAAAGAATAAGTATGTTTTTCATCTGAATATTTTGGCAAGAAATCAGTTTTGATGTTAAGTTCTCGATAAATTGTTTCGGTCATTAAAAGCTTTGAAGCTTCGCTAACTTTTAAAATTTTAATTGCAGTTTCTAAACCCAAAAGGGTTTTTTGAACATCGAGTAACTTTTCACTTGAAAACGATGAGGTATCGAAAATTGGAGTTTGTTGTTTTTGAGTTGAATAATTTCCAGTTTTACGAATTGAAGGTAAAACATCCTCCATAATCCATTTTTCAATTTTTTCAGCTTCAGGCAAACGAGATTTTATAATTAATCTCCAAACATCGCCTTCAGGAATCAATTTAATTGTTTTGTAATTATTTGGGGTCGTAATTTGACTGAAATCTAGACCCGTTAAATCAACGGGGCTAACTAAATTAACGATAGTTTCGATATTTTTGCAATGGGTTCTAATAGCTTGATCTGTATCAACATAACCTAATACATCGCCAACATCTTTAAGAACAAACCAAGGCTCATTCTCTATTACAAGAGTTCTGATAGAATTATTTTCAAACTTAAACGATAAAAGTTCCATTAGGCAACCTTTTATTTTTATTTTACTTTAAAAACAGATGTTTATGTAAATATTGCATAAATTAACAGTTAGCTTGTGCAATATTTACACATTTTAAAGGATGTTAGTTTTTTGAACACCCTTAAGCTCATCAATCAAAAGTAAAAAATTCTCTACTTTTTTAAACCTTTGTTTTAATTCTATATTTTCAATCATTATATTTATAAAATTCTTAGCTATTATAGGAACTTCATTATTTAAATTCCAATGTCTTACGGTAGAATCACTTACTCCAATTTTTTCCGCTAATTCTTTTTGAGTTATTCCCAATTCTTTACAAGTTTGCTTGATGATATTGTTGTCTTTTTCTAATTCCATTTATATATCTCCAAATTGATTTATCGATAATTTTAGCAGAAATTAAAAATTTGATGAGGTCGAAACTAATTTTTAAATTAATTTTAAGAGTTCTGCAAAAGAACTTTCATAATAATGTGGTTGAGTTTGAAGTTCATTATTTGGATTTATTAAATTTTTGCCAAATTTCAAACCTTTTTCAGTTAAGCTTTTAAATTCTCGAATAGTTTCAGGCTTATTATTTTCTTCGATATTATTAAATTCTATTTCTAGTAACATTTGAGAAGTTTCTTTTTTTTGTCGAGATTTGCGAGTTTTAATTTCTAAGATTCCAATTTCGAGAAGCTTTTGATTTACTTTTTTCGCTGAAAGCTTTGAACCAAACTTTTTTAACAAATGAGTTAAAGAATAAGTATGTTTTTCATCTGAATATTTTGGCAAGAAATCAGTTTTGATTCCTAATTCTCGGTAAATTGTTTCGGTCATTAAAAGTTTTGAAGCTTCACTAACTTTTAAAATTTTAATGGCAGTTTCTAAACCCAAAAGGGTTTTTTGAACATCTAAAAGCTTTTCACTTGAAAATGATGAGGTATCGATTTTATCTTGAATTAATTGAGATCGATTTAATTTTTCGAATTCCAACTTTTTAAGTCTTTGATAGTCTTTGATTACAAACAGCTTAAATTTAGGCTCAAGCCAAGAAGCAAATTCAAAAGCAATATCACGGTGTGCATAAGTTCCGCCATAACGACCAGCTTGTGAAATAATGCCAATTGCATTTGTTTTTTCTATCCACTGTTTTGGATTAAGAGAGCCACTATTTTTAAAACCGACCAACGGCTCGGGATTAAAATTTGGATTAGAATCCTGCTCCCAAGCTTCTAAAAAATCAATAGTTTTTAAAGCTTTTATCCAACTTTTTACTATATCGTCTGGTTTTGTTGGATTTCTATATTTTGCTAAATCTGTTAAAGATATAAAATCATTCTCAATAATTCGGATTGAGATGTTTTGAACTAAAATAGTTGTGTTCAACTGTTTTGCCTTTTATTTGACTATTGTCAATAATTATAGCATACAAAATTTTAATAAGGAACGATATGAAAAAATTAAAAGATAAATTAGTCGCTGAAGAACTCGAAGAGACAAGTTCGAGTTTATCGCATTTAAAAAAGAGAAATCCTAAAAAATATGAAATTTTAAGATTAGGAACTTATTTATATATTGAAAGAATATCTGAAGATGAGTTAATAAATATTTTAAATTTATATAAAGATATAAAAAGAAATGTTTCTGAAGGTTTGCAAGTAGCTTATGAGCTATAATGAATTCAAAGAGAACAAATTTATTTTTTGGTGAAGAGTTGATGATGAAAGTTACCAAGTTTCGAGAAGCTTTTGATTTACTTTTTTAGCTGAAAGCTTTGAACCAAATTTTTTTAACAAATGAGTTAAAGAATAAGTATGTTTTTCATCTGAATATTTTGGCAAGAAATCAGTTTTAATTCCAAGTTCTCGGTAAATTGTTTCGGTCATCAAAAGCTTTGAAGCTTCGCTAACTTTTAAAATTTTAATTGCAGTTTCTAAACCCAAAAGGGTTTTTTGAACATCTAAAAGCTTTTCACTTGAAAATGATGAGGTGTCAAAAATTGGAGTTTGTTTTTGAGTAATTGAATAGCTTCCAGTTTTACGAATTGAAGGTAAAACTTCTCCAGCGATCCATTTTTGAAAAGGCAAAGCTTTTTGTTTATCTGAACGACCTATAAAAAAATATAATCCTTGTTCTGATAAAACAACCATATTCTGGCTACCGCCAAGGGTCTTAATCGGTTTAAGACCCTTCCATTCTTCAGGAACATTCGCAATTAAATTTTTAATTTGACTAATAGACGATGTTGGATATTCAAGAGCTGTCGCAATATCCTTTGCAACAAACATAAAGTTCGCCATCGATCATTTCAATTAATTCTGTGGTAAAATTTACATCTATCATTTTATTTCCAATGATTTTAGGTTTTAGAGGTTGTTTCGAATTCGCCTCTTAAATCTAATATTATCCTAAATTTTAGGTTAAATCAATATATTGCTAATGGTTTAATCCTATAATCAATTATATTAATAATATCAAAAAATCTTTTTTTATAAATCAATGACTCTAATAAAATAGATATTATTTTTTTACTATTTTTACCCCAATTTGTGATAGTATCTTCAGATACTTCTAACATTTCCGCTAACTCTTTTTGAGTAATTCCTAATTCGCGACAAGTTTTTTTCACTAAATTTTCTTCTTGAGGTTGTTGATCTGTTTTTGAGTTTTCTAAAACCTCATCAATAGTTTTAATAGTTTTTTTTCTACCCATTTATATATCTCCAAATTGATTTATCGATAATTTTAGCAGAAATTAAAAATTTGTGATGAGGTTGAAATGAATAAGAGAGTTTTTGAATTTGATGTTTTTGTGGATATTCGGGTCAAGCCCGAATATGACGGAGAAAAGCCCCAGTGGGGATAAGAAATACAATACAAAGGTAAGGCGATAGGTAACGGAGCATATATTGTTCGGCGATCCCCAGTGGGGATAAGAAATGAAAGAGGCTCGTAACAAACTATTCGGTTTTGGGGGTAAAGTTCGGCGATCCCCAGTGGGGATAAGAAATGGTGAATCGTTTAGATGCGGTTCATAGCATTGCGGACATATAGTTCGGCGATCCCCAGTGGGGATAAGAAATTTAATCTTAGAAATATATCGAAAAATTGAAGATAAACCGAGTTCGGCGATCCCCAGTGGGGATAAGAAATATGATAAAAGAGATCTTTCCCTATTTAAAGCGGTCGTTAGTTCGGCGATCCCCAGTGGGGATAAGAAATCGCACATTAAAAACCCAACCGCTCTATTAGATTCGAGAATAGTTCGGCGATCCCCAGTGGGGATAAGAAATTATACTATATGCCTGCTAAAAAGAAACTTTGGTTGAATAAAGTTCGGCGATCCCCAGTGGGGATAAGAAATATAGCAAATACATGACTGCTATAGGCTTTCCATCTCCTGAAGTTCGGCGATCCCCAGTGGGGATAAGAAATTGATAGAACAGCAGCTTATGAACTTGCTTCTGTGAGTAAATGTTCGGCGATCCCCAGTGGGGATAAGAAATTGATAGAACAGCAGCTTATGAACTTGCTTCTGTGAGTAAATGTTCGGCGATCCCCAGTGGGGATAAGAAATTTTGTAGATGAACTCTACAGCAAATATCTATCGCTATTGGTTCGGCGATCCCCAGTGGGGATAAGAAATGTAAAGTTATTAAAGTAAATTTTCAATCACTTATTTAACGAGTTCGGCGATCCCCAGTGGGGATAAGAAATGGAACTGCAGCTGGAAAGCTGTAGAGCCTCTGCCATATATGTTCGGCGATCCCCAGTGGGGATAAGAAAGGCTGACCATAAACGAGTGGGTCAAGGGGCTAAAGAAGGTAGCAGTTCGGCGATCCCCAGTGGGGATAAGAAATATGATGACAATCTCTTAGCTCTAGATCACCTCTGCCAGTGGTTCGGCGATCCCCAGTGGGGATAAGAAATTCTTTAGAGATAACGAGCAACTTGCTGAAATTGTAATGGTTCGGCGATCCCCAGTGGGGATAAGAAATGAGGGAAAAGTGAGTACTTTCCGGCATTTGATGATGTTTTTGTTCGGCGATCCCCAGTGGGGATAAGAAATTCGAGCAATTTAAAAAAAGGTAAAAAATGAAAAATATATATTCAGAACAATCTGAATTCTTTGTTCGGCGATCCCCAGTGGGGATAAGAAATCTAAAGTTAGATAGTATTAATATATTCAGAACAATCTGAATTCTTTGTTAGGCGATCCCCAGTGGGGATAAGAAATCTAAAGTTAGATAGTATTAAAGTAAGGAGGAACCAGTAGTTCGGCGATCCCCAGTGGGGATAAGAAATACTGGGTCACATTAGCTCCAGGAGAAAGCATAGAAGATGAGGTTCGGCGATCCCCAGTGGGGATAAGAAATCCTAGTCCTGTTGTTAATGCTAGAACTCAAACTACTAAAGTTCGGCGATCCCCAGTGGGGATAAGAAATCCTATTTAAGTCCATCAGATCGATAAATATATTTTACACGAATCTTAAGGTTTCCTTAAAATCAAGTTCAAAACTCTAAAAAGCCCACAAACTCGATATCTTTTTTTCTCAAGATATAAGCTGGATTTATTCAGTTTTTGACCTCTTTTGTTGTGTGGAATTGTATATAAAAGAAACTTAAAATATCCTTAAGGTAAAAAACGAATTTTTAATTTCGAGAAGTTTAAATTTTTTTATTTGAAAAAGCTCATGCAGAATTTCAACTTTTTTTATGTAAAAAATCAAAATGAGATCATGCACGGCTATTTTCAAGCATCAGTTCGAGATCATTTCTATATTTTAATAAGCTATTATTATTAAAATGGTCTCTTTTTAAGGGGTCAAAAATGAGATCATGCATGGAATCATTCAGATTAACTTTTTGCGATTTAATATATCTATACTTTAATTAAAGTGTTACTTTTTGTAAAATCTCGATTTTGTCGATATTTTAACTATAAAAATATAAGTTTGACTTTAATTTTTTAATTTAAATATAAATTAAGTTATGTTTTTAGATTTAAAAAATTATTTGACCTTTCATTTGAGTTCGCATTGATTCAATAATTTTCACATTACGAATTTCACCAAAATTTATTTTTTCACCTTTTGCTTTAACTAATAATCCACTTGAAGTTCGTCCAATTAAACAGTTACTTTCAGAATCAAAACTATCAAATAAAACAGAATAAATTTTATTTTTTCTATTAATAGCCAAATCTTCCATTATTTTTTGATGAATTGCTTGAAGTCGAATTAATCTTTCAGATGCAATATCATCGGCAATTTGATTTTTAAAATCTTTTGCTTCAGTTAAAGGTCGAGGTGAATATTTAAAACTAAAGAGTTGTTCAAATTTAGCTATATTTAATAGTTCAAGAGTATCATTAAAATCGCTATCGCTCTCATCTGGAAAACCAACAATAATATCAGTCGAAATTGCAACTTCAGGAACAGCTCGACGAATTCGTTCAACTCTATCAATAAACCATTCTCGAGTATAACCTCGTTTCATCATTTTTAAGATTTTATTCGAACCACTTTGAAGAGGCATATGAATGCCTTTTGCAATTTTTGGATTTGTAGCAAATTCTTCAATAAATTTATTATCCATATGTAATGGGTGAGGCGAAGTAAATCTAATTCGTTCAAGCCCACTAATATTAGAAATCTCTTTTAATAAACCAGTAAAATTTATATCTCGATGAGGTGTCAAACTTGAAAATCTGCGACCATAATTATTTACATTTTGTCCAAGCAATAAAACTTCTTTAGCACCATTTTCAACTGCTTTTTGAGTTTCAGAAATTATTAAATCTGTTGGAATCGAAATTTCTTCACCGCGAGTAAAAGGAACTATACAGAAAGAGCATTGTTTATCACAACCTATAGATATATTTATAGATTTTCTAAAATTAGAAACTGGTAACGATGGATAAAGTTCAAGTGATTCATCATTTTCGATATCAATTTCAACAGCACCTTTTTTATCAAGAACAGATATAATTTTAGAGATATTTCTAGCGCCAAGAACGAAATTAACATAAGGAGCTTTTTGAATAATTTCTCGTCCGAGATGTGAAGCTGTGCAACCTGCAACACCAATTTTAGCACCACTTTTTTTAATAGCATTAAAACTACCAAGTTCAGAAAAAAGTTTTTGAATAGGTTTTTCGCGAACCGAACAGGTATTTATAATAATTAAATCAGCTTCAGTTATTTTGTCAGTTTGAACAGCTTCACGATCAGCTTTTAGTTTTGCAAGTATATTTTCGCTATCTTTATGATTCATTGCACAACCAAAAGTTTCGATATATACTTTCATTTTTATATTATCTCTCTTTTAGCTATCTCTTCTAATAGTGTAGTTGCATAACTTCCACGAGGCAAAAAGAAATTTAGTTCAAACCAAAACTCCTCTTCACGATATTTTCCACTTAAATCTTCTGGGAAAATCCAAGCATATCGTCGTTCGCCATCTAATTTTTCGCCAAAAGACCATAAAGGCGATTCATAAATCGAAGCATCTTTTTCAGATCTCATAGCTCGAGAACCAACTAAAATTCCAGAAGGGACAATATCTCGTTTATAAAATCTAGCTAATTCTATATTAAAATTTGATTCTTTAGGAACTTTTTCAGTTTCATCAGTTTCATTTTTAAGAATAAAAGCTCGACCGTGAGGATAATGCATCATGACATCACCAATTAATAATTTAAACGGATGAGTTTGAGATTTTAAAATTTCATAATGTTCAAATTTTAATGATAAAGTCTCAAAAACTTTTGGTAATTCTTTTATAGAAAAACCTTCAATTAATCTACTTAATTTGATTCTTTCAGAGAGCCATTCATTAAATAAATGGCTTTGATAAGCATTGACGAAAAGTCGTTTTTTAGATTGATCTCTTATTTCGAGACCATCTTCAACAATTTTTTTGCCAACTTCGAAATTATCACCATCAGAACCGAATCGTTGATAACCGAAAAAATTTGGCATTCCAAACTCTTTAATTTTTTCAACAGCTCCAGAGATCATTGAAGCTGAAGTTGGATTAACTTTTTTAAGTCGAATAAAAAATCGATTGCCTTTTAAATGTCCCAATCTAATTTTATTATTATGATAAGTTCGAGATAAAATAGATATATTTTTTTCATCGAAATTATCTAATTTAGCTTCTAGTTTTCTTGGAACCGAAATATATTGCATTGTCATGCCATTTTTATCTTTCATTCCTGCATAACCGATATCGCGATCTTTAATGCCAAGTTTTTTTGCGATAATCGAAATCATTTCCCAAGTTGTTAAATCTCTTTTTCTAATTTTCAAGATGAGGTGTTCCCCATCGCCACTAAATTCATAAAGTGGAACTTCATCGACAACGAAATCTTTGTTATTTTGAGCAAAATGAAATTCGATTGATGAATGATTTAAAAAATATTCTCTAGCCATTTATATTTATACCTTTATATTTATTTAATATTTTAATCGCCAACTTTATGAAATGCTTTCCAGATTTCAACCATTTGACGATGTTCGCGAACATCATGAACTCGCAAAATCGAAGCACCATTTTCAAGAGCTTTTTGATGTAATGCAAGAGTTCCGGGAAGTCGTTCTTTGATTGGAGTAGGAATAATATGATCAATAAGTGATTTGCGACTAACTCCAACAAGTAAAGGAAGTCCAAAAGTTGCAAAAGTCTTTAAACTTTGAAGCAAGGCAATATTATGATTTAAAGTCTTACCGAAACCGATACCAATGTCAAGAATCATATTATCTTCTTTAATTCCAAATCGTTTGCCTTTTTCTATCATTTCTTGAAAATAGCGATATACTTCACGAACGACATCACTATATTCAGGATTATTTTGCATAGTTGCTGGAACACCTTGCATATGCATAATAATTACTTTTCCCCCATTTTTTGCGATAACTTTTGCAACCTCATCATTTCGCAAACCTGTAACATCATTAGCAATCGAGAAACCATGAGAAAGAGCATAATCAATAATTTTTGGAGTAAAACTATCAATACTTAGTTCAACTTTTTCATAAATTTTTTGAGCATAAAAGAGATCAATAACACCTTTAATTCGCTTAAACTCTTCATCTTCAGAAACATTTTGACTATTTGGTTGAGTTGAAACTGCTCCAATATCAATAATTTTTGCTCCATCAATAATCATTTTTTCAGCAGTTTCTAAAGATTTACTCTCTAAAAAACGACTATCTTCAAAAAAACTATTCGAATTTATATTCATAACACCCATTAAAGTTGGATCAAAATCTTGATATTTATAAGCTTTTAAGAAATTTTTTAGCTCTTTTGCTACATCTTTTAAACCAAATGGTTGAGCAAGTTCTTTTTTTGATAATGTTTCAAGTTGCCTATATGTTGCTATTAATATAACATCTACTTTTTTTACTGAACAAGTTATAGTATCTTTTGGAACAGCAAGATCTGCACCTATCGAAAGAGCATCTTGTTTTAAGATATTTGCACCAAAAACATTTAAATCAGAAATATAAAGAAGATAAGTTTTCATTTTGCGACTCAAAATAGAATGTCCGCCTTTATCAACATTTAACTCTTTTAGAATATTTAGTGAATTTTTTTCCAATTCAGTTATATCTCGAATAAACATTAAATTCCTCCTATTTTTATAAATTATGCAATTTTATCGAGAAAACAAGATTATTAGATTAAATTAAGCATTTTAATTTGATATCATTATGTAATTTTTTATTGGAGAAAAGTCTTGTTGTTAGAAGAACATTTTAAAGAAAGTGGTTCGTGGTTATTTAGATGGAGAAGTTATATACCTTTAGTTATGATAATTATAGTTTTTTCTGAAATTAATAATTATAAATATATTTTTAATAGTCATACTGCTGATAGATATTTAGAAATTTTATCTCTATTGATTAGTTTTTTCGGATTATTTATTAGAATTTTAGTCGTTGGACAAACTCCCGCTGGAACTTCTGGAAGAAATGTTAATAAGCAAATTGCTGAAAGTTTAAATACAAAAGGCTTATATTCAATAGTAAGAAATCCTTTATATTTGGGTAATTTTTTTATAATGTTAGGCATAATATTATTTATGCATAATATTTTATTAACGATTATATATATTTTATTTTTTACTTTATATTATGAAAGAATTATTTTCGCAGAAGAACAATTCTTAAAAAATAAATTTGGTGAAATTTATATTCAATGGGCAAAAAATACTCCAGCATTTTTTCCAAAATTTAAGAATTATCAAAAATCAGATTTAGAATTTTCTTTTAAAAATATTCTAAAAAGAGAATATAACGGTTTTTTCGCAATCATACTTGTTATGTTTGTATTTGAAATTATTGGCGATTTAGTTCAAATAAAAGATATTAATGATTTATCTATCGATCTATTTTGGCAAATTATTTTTTTAATAAGTTTAATAATATGGACTATTCTTAAATTAATTAAAAAATTTACAACTATTTTAGATGTTAATGGCAGATAGTTAAAAAATATCTTGTAATTCACTTTTGCGAGTGAAATTGAGCAATTCTTTTAAGCTATAATTTTCTTAATAACATAATAGGAAAAATAATTGCAATGGATATTCGCGAAGAATTTTTAAACTTTTTTGAAAAACGAGGTCATTTGAGAATTGAAAGTTCTCCACTCGTTCCTGACGATAGCACTCTTCTTTTTAGCAATTCTGGAATGGTGCAATTTAAAAAGATTTTTACTGGAGAATTGCCAGTTCCACAAAATCAACGAGTAACAACTGCTCAAACTTGTTTAAGAGCTGGTGGAAAACATAACGATCTTGAAAATGTCGGTTATACCGCTCGACACCACACTTTTTTTGAAATGCTTGGTAATTTCTCATTTGGAGACTATTTTAAACGAGATGCTATTAAATATGGTTGGGAATTTGTTACTACGATTTTAAAATTAGATAAAACCCGTTTATATATTACTGTTCATAATAGTGATGATGAAGCTTTTGAAATGTGGCAAGAACATATTTCAGCTGATCGCATAAAACGAATGGGCGATAAAGATAATTTTTGGCAAATGGGCGATACAGGACCTTGTGGACCAAGTAGCGAAATCTTTTATGATCAAGGTGCTGATAAATTTAATTCGTCTGAAGATTATTTTGGTGGCGATGGTGATAGATTTTTAGAAATTTGGAATCTTGTTTTTATGCAATATAATCGTGAATCTGATGGAACTTTAACACCATTGCCAAAACCTTCTATCGATACTGGAATGGGACTTGAACGAGTTACAGCAATTCGTGAAGGTGAAACTAGTAATTTTCATTCGTCGCTTTTTAAACCTATTTTAAATAAAATTAGCGAAATCGTTGGCATCGAATATAATAAAAATTCTAAAAATAGTGGCAGTTATAGAGTCATAGCTGATCATATTAGAGCAGTAACTTTTTTATTAGCTCAAGGTGTCAGATTTGATCGTGAAGGTCGCGGTTATGTTTTAAGACGAATTTTAAGACGAGCTGTTCGACATGGCTATTTATTAGCTCTTCGCGAACCTTTTATGTATAAATTAGTTGATACTTTAATTGAAATTCTAGGCAAAAATTATAAATATCTAATTACAGAAAGTGAAAGAATTAAAAGCGAAATTGAACGAGAAGAGGCTAGATTTTTCCAAACTATTTCAGGTGGTATTGAAATTTTTGAAGATGAATTAACTCGAAGTGAGAAAATATTTTCTGGAGATATCGCTTTTAAACTTTATGACACTTTTGGTTTTCCTCTCGATTTAACAGCTGATATGTTGCGAGAAAGAAATATGAGTGTTGATGTTGAACGATTCGAAATTCTCATGAATGAACAACGAACTAGAGCTAAAGCTAATTGGCAAGGTAGTGGCGATCAATCTCAAGATGGCGATTTTAGAAAAACTTTAGAAGAATTTGGCGAAAATAAATTTATATATAATAATTTATCGTTAAATATTGAAATTATTGCTCTGTTTGATGAAAATTTTAAACGAGTTGAATCTGCAAATAGTGGCTGGTTATATTTAAAAGAGTCCCCATTTTATGCCGAAAGTGGCGGTCAATGTGGTGATAGTGGAACTATCGGCAATGTTGAAATTCTTGATACCAAAAAATTTTCAGGTCTAAATTTATCAAAATTTAAAGGTCTTTTAAAAGTTGGTGAAAAATTAATTGCTCAAGTTTCTCAAAATCGTTCTGAAATTGCTAAACATCATTCCGCAACTCATCTTTTACATTCTGTTTTAAAAGAAATTTTAGGTTCAAATGTATCTCAAGCTGGAAGTTCTGTTGATAAAAATAGATTGAGATTTGATTTTTTATTTGATCGTCAAGTTTCTCGAAATGAGTTACGAGAAATCGAAAGTCAAGTTAATCGTTATATTTCTCGTGGCATTGCTGGAAAAACTGAAATTCTTCCAATTAATGAGGCTCGAACTCGTGGAGCAACTGCACTTTTTGGTGAAAAATATGGTGATACCGTTCGAGTTGTTTCATTTGAAAATGCTTCGATTGAATTTTGCGGTGGAACTCATGTCTCGAATAGTAGTGAAATCGGTCTCTTTTTAATCGTTAAAGAGAGTGGTGTTTCTTCGGGAGTTCGACGAATTGAAGCAGTTGTTAGTGAAAGTGCTGAAAAATTTGTTCGCGAATTACGAGATGAACGAGAAATTGCTATCGAAAAAATGAAAAGTCAAAATCTCATCGGTGGCATTGAAAAACTTCAAAAGCAAATTATCGAACTTAAAGCTGAAATAAAACGAAATGTTTCTAAAAAAGAGTTAGAAATTAAAGAATATAAAAATCAAAAATATATCGTTGGAATTTTAGAAAATGGTGATGCAAAAGAACAAATCGATGAGGTCAAAAGTCGTTTTAATTCAATTGCAATTATGCTTTTTACTGTTTCTGATGATAAAATTTATATTTTCGCTGGAACTAAAAATACAAAAATTAATTCTGGTGATTGGGTCAAAAATGTCGCAAAAATTCTTGGCGGAAATGGTGGCGGACGACCCAATTTCGCTCAAGCTGGTGGTAAAGATATTTCTAAATTAAATGAAGCAATCTTTTTTTCAAATAAATATATAGAAGATAGAATTTAAACATGAAAAAAATTATATTTTCAGCTAATCTTTTAACTGGTTTTATTTTTGCTGATTGGGGTCAATTTGCTCAAATAATTGAAACTGCTAAAGCTCTTGATGATGAAATGAATTTAACTAAATATTTAGGTAAAGAAAATTCAAATGCTGAAATTGAAAAATATAAAAATCTTGATAAAGAAAAAAATATTTCTGGTCAAGCTATCGATTTTTTGAAAAATCGCAATAAAGAAGCTTCAGCTCCAAAAGTTGCTAAAAGTTACGGTGATTATTTAGAAACTGCTAAAAATCTTGAAAATGATATGAATTTAAGTGGCAAAGTTTCTAAATATTTAGGTAAAGAAAATTCAAATGCCGAAATTGAAAAATATAAAAATCTCGATAAAGATTTAAATGTCTCTAATAAATTAATTGAGATTTTTAAACATAGTCAAATAAAATAGTTAGAAATATATAAATGATAGATGTAATAAAAATTGCACAAGATGTTTTTAAAACTGAACGAGAAAGTCTAGAAACTCTTGAAAATAAGTTAGATGATAATTTCGTTAATTCTGTTGTTGCAATTGCAAATAGTAACGGTAAAGTTGTTATTGTCGGAATGGGAAAATCTGGTTTAATTGGTCGAAAAATTTCTGCAACACTCTCATCGACTGGAACTCCTTCGATTTTTTTACATCCCGCTGAAGCATATCATGGTGATCTTGGAGTTATAGAAAAAAGAGATATTATTATATTAATCTCATATTCTGGTGAAACTGATGAGATAATAAAATTATTGCCTTTTTTCGAATGGAACAAAAATATTACTATTGGAATAAGTGGAAATCCTAAATCGACTCTTGCCAAATATTGCAAATATCATTTATATGTCGGAGTCGAACGGGAGGCTTGTCCGTTACAACTTGCTCCAACAAGTTCAACAACGGCGACTCTTGTTATGGGTGATGCTCTTTCAGTTGCTTTAATGGAATTGCGAGGTTTTCAAGCTGAAAATTTTGCGAGATTTCATCCTGGTGGTTCGCTTGGCAAAAGATTATTAACTCGAATAGGTGATTTAATGCGACGAGACAAATTGCCAATTTTGAAAATCGAAACAGAGATCGATGAGGTAATTCATACGATTTCTCGCGGAAAACTTGGTTTAGCAATTATAATTGAGAACGAAGAAATTTGGGGAATTATTACAGATGGTGATATTCGTCGAGCCATGGAAAATCATCGAGATAATTTTTTTAATTTAAAAGCTAAAGATATTGCAACTCGAGAACCTAAAATAATTTCGCCAGATTTAAAAATAATAGAAGCTGAACAAATTTTTAAAGAATATAAAATAAATTCATTAATAGTTGGCAATAATAAAAAATTGCTTGGTGTTTTACAAATATATTTATAGAATGTGATAGACAAAATATATAAGGAGATAATATTTGTTTAAAGATTATTATAAAATTCTTGAAGTGTCAAGATTTGCAACGGCTGACGAAATTAAAATCAGTTATCGAAATTTGGCTAAAAAATATCATCCTGATTCTAATGGTGGTATAAATAATTTTACTGAAATTATGCAAGATATAAATGAAGCATACAATACATTAAAAAATGAAGAAAAACGAAATAATTTTAATTTAATTTATGATGTTCATTTTGCCGAACAAACTTCTTCTAACTATAAAAGTAACAATAGTTCAAATCAACAAGAAAATGATTATGAAAGAAAAGTTCAAGAAGAAGTAGAAAAACGGGAATTTGAAAGAAAAGTTCAAGAAGAAGTAGAAAAACGGGAATTTGAAAGAAAAGTTCAAGAAGAACTTAAGAGAAGACAACATAAGGATAAATCTAATGAAAATGCAGATGTAGATGTTATTCTATTTGATAAATTATATTGGTTGGATAAATCAACTAAGTTGATGTGGGAAGTAAAAAGTTTACAAGTAAGAGACCAAAAGTTATCTTTTAAAGAAGCTCGGATATTTATTGATAAATTAAACAGTGAAAAATATGGTGGTTTTAATAATTGGAGATTACCTTCCATGGAAGAGTTACAAGGATTACAACATCATTCTAATAATCAGAGAAATTGTGACGGAAAACTAATAAACATATGCCCTTCGTTAAGTTATGCAACTAAATCAAATTCATATTGGACAGGCGAACGATTGAGCTTAACAGATGAAGATGTCATTCTTAAATTTATAAAATTTATATTAGGAGTAGTAATATTTGTTGTAATGTTTTTAGTGATCATTCAACTAGATTCTGAACGTTTTGTAGGAGCTGTTGTTCTTCTTTTTATGTCGATAAATCATACAGCTCAAGAAACATTTGATAACTTTATTGCTAAATATAAGCTGTTTGATTTTAGTAATCGGAATATCATCCAAGACTCTGTACATAGTCAACATTATGTTATATCTGTTAGAAATAATGATGATAATGAAATAGGGTTTTTTAAAAATATACTTAATAAGTTAAAAAACTTCATTACTAAGTAAATTTTTAAAAACTCGAGAACCTAAAATAATTTCGCCAGATTTAAAAATAATAGAAGCTGAACAAATTTTTAAAGAATATAAAATAAATTCATTAATAGTTGCCAATAATAAAAAATTGCTTGGTGTTTTACAAATATATTTATAGAATGTGATAGATAAATAATGGAAAAATTAAAAGCTTTCTCAACATATAATAGTTTTAATGATTTTAATATAAAAATATAAATTAAACTTTCTTTTATCTCTCAAAACAAACGGAACAGTTTAAAAAACTATTCCGACCTCATCAAAATCAAAACTTTTTTAAAACTTAACTTTTTAAATTTATCTATTTTTATCACGATTGCGATGAGGTTTTTGAGACTTAGCAAAAATATCTCGCAAATTATTAAAAAGTGCCTCTGTTATCTCATCTTTTATTAAGATAAAAGTTCTAAGCCTAAATCTTTTAAAAATTGATTATGTTCATTTTTTGAAATCTTGATTTTTTCTTCGATTTCTCTTAATTCACTATTGACTTTTTTCAAATCTATCTCTTTTTCTTCTATATTTGTGCTTATATATCTTGAGATATTAAGATTAAAATCATTTTTTTCAATCTCTTCCATTGATACTCGACGACTATATCGCTCCTCTTCTTTTCTGAATTGATAAGTATCTACTATTTTTTGAATATGTTCAGGGAGTAGTTTATTTTGTCGTTTCCCTTTTTCAAAATTATCACTTGAACTTGCATTAATAAAAAGCACATCTTCGCTTTTTTTACATTTTTTGATTACCAGTATACACACGGGTATTCCTGTTGAAAAAAATAGATTTGATGGGAGTCCTATAACTGTATCGATATTTCCATCTTTAAGCAATTTTGTTCGTATTCGCTCTTCAGCTCCACCTCTAAAAAGAACTCCATGAGGCAATATTATTGCCATTGTTCCATCTTGAGCTAAAAAATTAAAACCGTGAAGTAAAAAAGCAAAATCTGCTGCGGACTTTGGAGCTAACCCATAGTTTTTAAATCTAAAATCTTCTCCCATAGCTTCATTTGGTTCCCATCTAAGGCTAAAAGGTGGATTTGCCACTATTGCATCAAATTTTATCTGTTTTGCTGGATTTGTTTCTCGAAGCAGTTCCCAATCATTAAGAAGTGAATCGCCGTGAAAAATCTCTACTTCATTATTTTTCATACCATGTAGAAGCATATTCATTCTAGCTAAGTTGTAGGTAGTGATATTTTTTTCTTGTCCATAAATCTTACCGATACCATGATTGCCTAGTTGTTTTCTTACATTTAAAAGCAACGAACCAGAACCACAAGCAAAATCAAAAACCTTATCGAGTTTTTTCTTTTTGCCACTGCTTGGATCTTGACTATCAAGAGTTACAATTTCTGATAAAATATTTGATATTTGTTGAGGGGTATAAAATTCTCCTGCACTTTTTCCACTTCCAGCTGCAAATTGACCAATCAAATACTCATAAGCATCGCCCAAAATATCTGTATCAGTTGAAAATTTTGAAATTCCATCTGCTATTTTTGTAATGATTTTACAAAGCATCTCATTTCTAACTGTGTAGTTTTTGCCAAGTTTTTCAGAGTCAAGATTAATTTCGGAAAATAGTCCCAAAAAGCTACTTTCAAAGGATTCATTTTCGATATATTTAAATCCAGATTGTAGAGTATGTAATAGTTCATTGTCTTGTTTTCGAGCCATTTCAGATATTGAACTCCATAGATATTCAGGCTTTACTACATAATGAACTTTTCTTCTCATCTGTTTTTCAAAATCTACAATATCATCTCTATTTTTATCATACCAATGACCAAGATTATCTTGATAATCGCTCCCTAGCTCTTTTTTAACTGCATTCTCATAATTATCTGATAGATATCTTAAAAAGATAAAAGAGAGCATATAATCTCTAAAATCATCCGCATTCATAGCACCTCTTAAATCGTTTGCTATTCCCCAGAGTGTAGCACCTAATTTGTTTAATTCTTTTTCACTCATTCATTTCCTTTTTTTGTTTATTTCGTAGTTTAGAAATTGTATCACTTTATCTAATTTTGTTTTTACATCTCTATCTGTAATATGAATTACTTTTAAATTTAGTCCTTCCAAAAAAGCATCTCTTTGTGAATCATACTCTTCTTTATTATCGTGAGAACTGCCATCAACTTCGATAACTAAATCTTCAGAAGCACAATAAAAATCTACTATATAATTACCGATAATTTTTTGTCTATCAAAATCTAAACCTAATAATTGGTTATTTTTTAGTTGTTGCCACAGTAATACTTCAGCCAAATTACCAGCTTTTCGCAAAGCTTTTGCTCGTTCTTTTAGAGCGGGATTATATGGAAGTGAAAAATACTTTTTTGTATCTCGCATAATTTTCCTTATATAAAAACTTCCCCGTCAGACTTCGTCTGTATATAAAAGGACTTCCCCGTCAGACTTCGTCTGTATATAAAAGGACTTCCCCGTCAGACTTCGTCTGTATATAAAAGGACTTCCCCGTCAGACTTCGTCTGTATATAAAAGGACTTCCCCGTCAGACTTCGTCTGTATATAAAAGGACTTCCCCGTCAGACTTCGTCTGTATATAAAAGGACTTCCCCGTCAGACTTCGTCTGCCACCCCTTCTGAAGAAGGGGAATTTTGAAATATTCCCATCCTATGGAGGGGTGTCCGTTAGGACGGGGTGGAGTGAATTTATTCCTCACTTGATGGAAAAAGTTGTTGCATAAGTCCTTTTTTATGCTCTTTTAGGAGTTCTACTTTTTTGGTTGATGAGGTAATAAGTTCATCTATGGAGCTTAGGCAATCGGCGATTTTTTGTTGTTCAGAAAGCGAGGGTAATAAAAATTCAAAAGTGTCAAATAGATTTTTTTTACTAATTCTTACTCTCCCACTTCCGCCAGAAAGACTTAATAATTGTTTTTGAGAAAAATCTGTTAATAATAAATTCATAAAAAAGAAATTATTGATATGTTTATTTTGTCTTATCCAACATACATCAACACTTGTAATATAATTTCCATTAAGATTAAAAATACAACAATTTATTAAATTTCCATCTACCATTCTGTTTATTAATAAATCACCTTTTTCAATAGATTTACATTTGAGATTTTTAAATGTTTCCATTGATATAGTTTTTAATAATTTGTTTATGTATTGACCTAGACCAATATTTCCTAGTTGAATTATTTGAACTTCTCCATTGTCAATTATATCTTTTGATAATATCCAATCACCATCACCGTGTACTAAATCTTTATAATAACCCAATTTCTTCTCTTCCCACTCCCCGCTATCCACAAATTCAGGAAATCGAAGTCGTGGGACACTCTCGCCCTCGGTCGGGAAAAGGTTTTGTAAAAGTCCTTTTTTATGTTCTTTTAGGAGTTCTACTTTTTTGGTTGATGAGGTAATAAGTTCATCAACCGAACTCAGAAAATCGGCTATTTTTTGTTGTTCTTTTACCGAGGTTGGCTGTAGTAATGAAATTTTTCAAAAATTCATTAACACTCACATTTAATAATCCATGATTTCTTGCACCTTCTTGTGCAATCTTTTCAATTTCATTATTTAAAAAGCCACCATCAAAATAATATTCATAAAATGAAGCATAATCTTTTGAAATAAGCTTAAAGCAAATATAAAGAGTTGAAACAACACCTTTTTTATATCTAGTTAATCTTTTTATTGCACCCATTGGATAACCATTAGAATAACTTTTATTATAAGCAAACTCACCAAATCTGGAGAAGATAGTAATTGGTTACATCTTTAGATGAAACAGACTTATTAAAATATTCTTCTTGATTTATTAGTCCTTGTTGTGCTGAAATCGTTAATACATTTTTGTTATTTTCTTTATTTTTTCTTGTAACTCTTTCAAATATCTCCCCTAATTTTTTCTCTTCCCACTCCCCGCTATCCACAAACTCTGGAAATCGTAACTTTGGTATATTTTTCATTTTCTCACTCATAAGCACTAAGCCCCGATATTTCAGACTCACCAACTAATTTTTTAAGCAATGGTATTAAATCTTGCATTAATTCTTCCTCTTTTTGTTTCCGCTGTTTCCAATTTAATTTTAAAGGAGCTAATAAATCTGTCAAAAGTTCGCCATCAAAAATCATTCTATTTATAATTAACTTTATAAAATTTTTAAATTTTTCTAATTTTATACTATGTTTGGTTGCTATTTTTTCAAACATTAAATCTGACTTTTGAGCTTTGAACTCTTCATAACCTCTTTTTATATCCTCTTCATTTAATCCTGAACCTACTTTAAGAGTATCTATATAAGCCCTTATATCCTCTTTTTCGTTTATAAATTTGGCATCGCTATCGATTATCCCCATAAGTTCAACTTTTGTCATCTTCTGTTTTTGAGTTGTTCCAGTATATCTTGAAATCAAACCCATAATAAAATCATAATCAATAATGACAGATGAAAATAATACTAATTCAAAATCAAGATTTGATATAGTGTTTGATATATCAATATTTTTATCTTGTTTTTCTCTTAATCTTTGAGCTGTTTCAAGATATACCCCTTTAAAAGCTCTTAGAGTATCTTGTGAAATTATCTCTTCTATCTCTTGTTTATTCTCTTCTGTTAAGTCAGTATATTGGTCTAGTTGAGTTTTAAGCCTTTGCACCTCTTTGAAGAGATTAATAAATTGTCCTCGTGCAACATCACCTTTTAGATTATTGACCTCTTCAGGTCTATTTTCTAATCCTTGAGACTCCATAAATCTATTAAGTGCATTAATGGAACTATTTAATTTATTTATAACAACAGGAGCAGTATCTACAAGCCATATCTCTTTTGGTGGTTTTGCTGAGTTACCAGAAAAGAGTGCGATTGCAGAATTTACAGCCTCTTTTTGTCCTCTAAAGTCTAATATATTGCCGTAAGGTTTTGTATCATTTAATATTCTATTGGTTCTACTAAAAGCTTGGATAAGCCCATGATATTTAAGGTTTTTATCTACATAAAGGGTATTTAGATATTGCGAATCAAACCCTGTTAAAAGCATATCAACAACTATAACTATATCAGTCTTATTTTTTGATTTATAATCCATATTTGGATATTTTTGGTCTTTAATTCTTTTTTGAATATCTTGATAGTATAAATCAAAATTTGTAATATTATGATTTGTTCCAAATTGTCTATTATAATCTTCTATGATAGATTTCAAAGCCTCTTTTTTCTCATTTTGATTAGTTTTGTTGTCTTCTCTCTCCTGTTCTAAATCCTCTTGAAGCTGTTTTATATCTTTATTTCCTTCAGCTGGAGGGGAAAATAGACAAGCGATATTCAAATCTTTATTCATTTCTCCAAAAAGTCTATAATATTCTATTGCATCATTTATAGATGAAGTAGCAAAAATAGCATTAAATTTACGATTTGAAGTAGATATGTCGTGTTTATTTAGAATAGTTTCAACTATAGCCTTTTTTGTATCGCCTGTTTGGATATTTGTATCAGGTTTATAATATTCAATATGAAACTTCAAAACATTTTCATCATCTATTGCATTTGTAATTGTATAAGAGTGTAATTCTCTTTGAAATATATCTAAAGTCGTTTTTAAACTTTCAATATCTTTGTCTATCTGCTTATAAATTGCATTTTGTTCAAATATTGGAGTTCCCGTAAATCCAAAAAGCTGTGCTTTTGGAAAAAATTCTTTTATAGCTTTGTGATTTTCTCCAAACTGTGAGCGATGACACTCATCAAATATAAAAACGACTCTTTTATTACTTAATAGTTTTAGTCTATCTTTATATCTTTTGGCACTATTATCATCGAGGGCAAGACCTAATTTTTGAATAGTAGTAACTATAACTTTATCTGCATAATCAGTTGATAGAAGCCGTTGGACAAGCCTCTCTGTGTTTGTATTCTCTTCTACACAATTCTCTTGAAATTTATTAAATTCCTCTCTTGTCTGTCTATCCAAATCTTTTCTATCTACTACAAAAAGACATTTTTCAATATTTGGATTATCTTTTAGGAGTGTTGAAGCCTTGAACGATGTGAGAGTTTTTCCACTTCCTGTGGTATGCCAAATATAGCCATTCCCACAATTTTGATGAATACTTTCAACTATATCTTTTACTGCATATATTTGATAAGGTCTCATAATCAATAATTTTTGTTCGCTTGTAATCAAAACCATATAACGACTAATCATTTCACCTAAAATACATTTATTTAAAAAATGTTCGCAAAAACTATCAAGATGAGTTATTTTTTTGTTATTTCTATCTGCAAATTTATAAACAGGTAAAAATCTCTCATCTACATCAAAATTAAAATGACGAATATTATTATTAGCAAAATACAAAGTATCTATTTTATTGCTTACTATAAATAGCTGAATAAAAGAGAGTAATGTTTTTGTATAGCCGTTTCCCAAATCATTTTTATAATTTATTATCTGTTTAATTGCTTGTTTTGGACTAATACTCAAAGATTTAAGCTCTATTTGAACTACAGGAATCCCATTTATAAGCAAAATTACATCATAACGATGATGAGAGCTATTGGTATTTATACGAAGTTGATTTATCACTTCGTAACTATTTTTACACCAATCTTTGATATTTACAAGTGTGTAATAAAGCGAAGTGCCGTCATCTCTTATAAAAGAGTTTTTTTCTCTTAGAATTTTTGAAGAATTATAGACATCACCCGTAATGATGCTATCTTGAAGTTTAGTAAATTCTTCATCACTTAGATTTATAGAATTTAATTCTTCAAATTTTTGACGAAAGTTTTTATTTAATGATTCTTTATCTCTAATATCAGGACGATAAATATACTTCAAATCTTTTAGCCTATTTATAAATTCAAACTCGATCTTATTTTCTTTAATCATTAACAAGCCTAATAATATTTTTATTTAAAAGCTAAATTTTATCTAAAAATATACTTTAAATCTTTTAATTTCGCTATAAAGTTTTTTTGCAGAACTCTTGAATTTAATTTAAAAAAGCACTTTACAGCCATGTGGGAATTTAAATTTTTTAAAAAATTAATTTTTCAACTCACAAGCTAAATTTTCTATTTTGAGCATTAAATAAATAGACTTTATATAATTTTATAAATTAATAAATAAACTTGAGTTTTTAAAATTTGGTGATGAGGTTTTTAAATATTTTACTGATTTTGAACCGCTTTGGAATTTTTGTAAAAATATTTTTGAAATTCTTGATCGTACTATTTAATTTATATTTTTAACTAAAATCGTCCAATTTTTAAAGAAATTTTCAAAACTTAAATATAAATTTAGAGATAGTCACACTCCAAAAATCGCCACTTACGACCTTTTCATTTATATTTTTTAAGTTTTTTGGAGTCGAAAAAATGGCTAAAAATAGGCTAAACTTAAGAAAATAAATTACATTGAAGTAAAAATACATTTTTTGTGTATTTAAATACACATTTGTAAAAATCCTCGGATCAACTAGGTTTATATTAAAAAAGCGGTCAGATCGATTTTCGACTCTCCGCGGACTTTTTCAATATATAAATAGCCGAATAGTTGAGTTCAAAATAAATTATTTTTTAGCCAAAAAATATCTTTTGTTTTATATTTTTTAGTTTTTGTAGATTTTAAAAAAATAATCCCGCATTCATTTGCGGGAAAATTTAAAGATTTGAAAAGACTTTTAATTGCAAGAGTTTAAATTTTCTAATTCTAAACCGCTTTTTTCTCGTAATTGACCACAAGCTGCACTAATATCAATACCTCTTGAAGCTCGAATTGTTGCCAAAAGTCCGCGACTATTTAAATAATCTGCAAACTTCATCATAATCTCTTCTGAAGGTCTTTCGAATTCTGAATCTGGATATGGATTAAAATATATTAAATTAATTTTAGCTTTTATCCCTTCTAATAATTTGATTAATTGTTTTGCACTTGCCAACGAATCATTTACACCTTTGATAACTAGATATTCAAACATAACTCTTTTACGATTATCATATGGAAATCTTTTTACAGCAGATATTATAGATTCGATATTAAATGCTTTATTCATAGGAATAAGTTTGGTTCTAACATCATTATCAACAGAATGAAGTGAAATCGCGAGATGAACACCTAAATCCATTAAGCCTAATTTATCAATTTTAGTAGAAATACCAGAAGTTGAAACAGTTTGACGACGAGGTGAAATAGCTAGTCCTTTTTCATCAGCTAAAATTTTAATAGCTCCAACAAGATTTTTTAAATTATCAAGAGGTTCGCCCATACCCATATAAACGATATTTCCTTTTCGATTATATTCGATTTCACGATCTCGTTTTATAGCTAAAACTTGTTCAACGATTTCACCAACTGATAAATCTCGAATAAAGCCACCTTTAGCAGTTAAACAAAAAGCACAACCAACTTTACAACCAACTTGAGTTGAAACACAAATTGTATATTTTGCTTGACTTAACATGTCTCCATTTTCGTCTATTTGGTCATCTTTCATTCGTAATAAAACTGTTTCAACAGTTCTGCCATCGTGAAGCTGAAAAAGATATTTAATAGTTCCATCATCTGAAAATTCTCTATGAACTATTTTTATATTTCCAACTAAATAATTATTAATTAAATTATCGCGGAAATCTTTACTTAAATTGCTCATTTTAGAAAAATCAGTCTCATATTTATGATAAATCCAGTCAAAAAGTTGTTCAGCTTGAAATTTTTTTGGAACTTTAGATATTAGATCTTCTAAAGATAAATCTATAATATTTATTTTATTTAAACTCAAAATTTTATAAGTTCCTTTCTATGTGATCAATTATTTTTTTAGCTCCATTAGGAGAGATCATTTGAATTAATTCTCTACTTTTTGATTCGAGATTTTCACCTAAAATAGCATATAAATTATCTGGTTGAACTTCACTTTGAGGATAAACCCAACCTAAATTTAAATCGCTAATAAATTTTGCATTATGCCACTGATGATTATTTGCAAGTGGATACGGAATAAAAAAAGCGGGAAGTCCATTTGCACTTAATTCCCAAAGAGTTGAAGCTCCTGATCGTCCAATGGCTAAATCTGCTATTGAAATAAATCTTGATAATTCTGGATGAAAATCTATAAGTTCAACTTCAACACCAATTTCGCGATAAGCATTTCTGATTCTTTCATAATCAGCTTGACCTGTTTGATGAATAATATCTATTTGCAATGCTTTAAGATGAGGTGCAACTTTAATAGCAAAATCATTAATAAATCTTGCACCTTGAGAACCTCCTAAAAATATAACTTTTGAGATATTTTTTCTAATTCGTCGTTCTTTAAAGAAAATATCTGCAATCGGATAATCTTTAACTGGTGATTCAGCTAAATATGAACTAAAAAATTCTTTTGCAAAAGGCTTTAATAATTTATTAAATTTGCCAATTTCAGCATTTTGTTCATGAACAAAAAGAGGAATTCTTCGTAAAACAGCTAAAATACTAGCTGGAGCAGATGAATAACCTCCAACAGAAATAATAGCATCAAAATTATATTTATTAAACAAAGGATTCAAATCTATTGCTAATTTAACAAGATTTGCCATAGATTTCAAACCTTTTAAATTACCTTTACCTGTAACACCACTACTATTTAAGAAAATTTTTTCTTTACAACCTTCCTCATTTTTGAACCAGAAAGGATCTTGTCCATTTACTGAACCTATAAAAACTACCTCATCACCACGAGCAACAATCTCTTTTTTTAAAGCTCTTGCTATTGTTAAATGTCCTCCAGTGCCTCCACCAGTAATTGCATATCTTTTCATTATAAAATTACTCCATTTATTATATTTATTAAATATATAGTTAAAGAACTTAATAAACCTGCGACTATTCCAGCAAGAATATCATCTCCCATAACTCCTAAACCGCCATCAACATCGCGATCTATTTTGCCAATTAAAGATGGTTTCCAAATATCAAATAGTCTAAATAAAAAGAACGATAATATTATTTGCTGAAAAATAGGATCTCTAAAATTTATAAGATTTTCAAAAGTAATTATTGAACCAGGAGCAAGTGAAAGAGCTAACCACATTCCGACAAGTTCATCTATAACGATTTTGCCAGAATCATGAATACCAGAATCTTTTTCGTAAATATCTATTTGACGAATTGCAATAATAGATATTAAAACTGATAAAAGAGCTAAAGTTAAAGGTGAAAATAGCATTAATATAGCTATTCCAAAAGGTAGTGCAACTAAAGAACCAACTGTTCCAGAAGCAATTGGAGAGAGTCCGCTTCCGCCAACACTCAAAAATAGTAATCTCCAAGTAAATTTCATATAAATATACTCCAAAAAGTTTATTGAAATTCTACTAGTTTTTTACTTTTATTGATTTTATAGAAAGTTATAAAATGTAATTTAGCGGATATCTTTGTGCTATAATTGAAAAAATTAGACATAATATAGTAATATTTTTCGCTATATATGTAGTATTTGCAACTTAAAAATAAGAGGACAATATGAGCTTTGAAGAGATAAGAGAGTTAATCAAAATATTCGCTGAAAGCACAATCTCTAAGTTATCAATTAAACAAAATGATACAGAGATAGCCTTAGAAAAAGGGGGCATCCCCATTGATATCGCACCTGTTGTTGTTCAACATCAACAGTCTATTAAACAAAATGAAAAAGTCCAACATCAAAATGAAAATCAAAATGAATTAGAAAGTAAAATAAATCTAACTTTAAATTCACCAATGGTTGGAACTTTTTATAGTTCTCCAGCTCCAAATGCTCAATCGTTTGTTAAAGTTGGTGATAAAGTTACTAAAGGTCAAACTATTGGTATTCTTGAAGCTATGAAAATTATAAATGAATGGGAAGCTGACTTTAACTGCAAAATAGTTAAATTTCTTGTTGAAGATGGTCGTCCCGTTGAATATGGAACTCCAATATTTGAAGTTGAGAAAATTTAATGACTAATAAATTAAAAAGAATCTTAATTGCAAATCGTGGCGAAATCGCACTTAGAGCTTTAAGAACTTTTAAAGAAATGGGTAAAGAAGTTGTTGTTGTTTATTCAACAGCAGATCGCGAAGCTCTATATGTCAAAATGGCAGACGTTTCGATTTGTATTGGTTCTGAAAAAAGTATTAATAGTTATTTAAATATTCCTGCAATTATTTCAGCTGCCGAAATTGCTGAAGCTGATGCTATTTTTCCAGGTTACGGTTTTCTAAGTGAAAATGAATCTTTTGCTGAAGTCTGCACTCATCATAATATTAAATTTATGGGTCCAAGACCAGAAACTATGGTTTTAATGAGTGATAAAAGCAAAGCTAAAGATGTCATGAAAAAAGCTGGAATTCCAGTTATTCCTGGATCTGATGGAGCTTTAAAAGGTGTAGCTGATGCAAAAGCTAGAGCAAAAGAAATCGGTTATCCTGTTATTATGAAAGCTTCAGCTGGTGGTGGCGGTCGTGGAATGCGAGTTGTTGAAGGAGAAGCTGATATCGAAAATTTATTTTTGGCAGCAGAAAGTGAAGCTTTAAATGCTTTTGGTGATGGAACTATTTATATGGAAAAATATATAAAAAGTCCAAGACATATTGAAGTTCAAGTTTTAGGTGATTCTCACGGTAATGTAATTCATATTGGAGAACGAGATTGTTCTCTTCAAAGAAGACATCAAAAACTTGTCGAAGAAACTCCTGCAACTGTTCTTGATGAGGTAACTCGTCAAAATCTTCTCGATACAGCCGTTAGTGCAGCAAAATTTATCGATTATGAAGGTGCTGGAACTTTCGAATTTTTAGTTGATTCTGATAAAAATTTTTATTTTATGGAGATGAATACTAGACTTCAAGTTGAACATACTGTTAGTGAAATGGTAAGTGATTTAGATATCATTGAACTTATGGTAAAAATTGCTGAAGGTGAAAAATTACCTCATCAAAATGAGATAATTCTAAAAGGTCATTCAATCGAATGTCGAATTACTGCTGAAGATCCAAAAACTTTTATTCCGTCTCCTGGTCAAGTTACAAAATGGATTCTACCAGGTGGTAAAGATGTTCGAATTGATACTCATGTTTATCAAAATTATACTGTTCCACCACATTATGATTCGATGATTGGCAAATTAATAGTTCGAGCTGAAACTCGAGAAAAAGCTATTATTAAAATGTATCGAGCTTTAAATGAATTTAAAGTTGAAGGTATTAAAACAACGATACCATTTCATAAAGAAATTATGATGAATGCAGATTTTTTAAATAACAATTATGATACTAAATATCTTGAAAGGAAAAAAATTAAATGAAAACTCTTAATAAAATTTTAATCGCAAATCGTGGAGAAATAGCTCTTAGAGCTTTGAGAACTATAAAAGAACTTGGTAAAAAAGCTATTGTTGTATATTCTAATGCTGATAAAGATGCAAGTTATATAAAAATGGCAGATCAAGCTATTGCAATAGATTCTCCTGATAAAAAAACAAATAGCTATTTAGATATCGAAGCAATTATTTCAGCAGCAAAAAATTCAGGTGCTGATGCAATTTTTCCTGGTTATGGCTTTCTAAGTGAAAATGAAGATTTTGCAACAGCTTGTGAGCAAAATGGAATTAAATTTATGGGTCCTCGAGCTGAAACTATGGTTTTAATGGGCGACAAAAGTAAAGCTAAAGATGTCATGAAAGAGGCAGGAATGCCTGTAATTATGGGTTCGAATGGAGCTTTAAAAGATGTAGCTGATGCTATGCAACTTGCAAAAGAGATCGGTTATCCAGTTATTATTAAAGCTGCAGCTGGTGGAGGCGGTCGAGGTATGCGAGTTGTTGAAGCTGAAGTTGATCTCGAAAGTTTATATCAATCTGCTGAACGAGAAGCTAAAAGCTTTTTCGGTGATGGAACTCTATATATGGAAAAATATATTAAAGGTCCAAGACATATTGAAGTTCAAGTTGTTGGTGATTCTCAGGGCAATGTAATTCATGTTGGCGAACGAGATTGTTCTCTTCAACGACGACATCAAAAAGTTATCGAAGAGAGTCCCGCAACTATTCTTGATGAGGTAACTCGAGAAAGACTTTTATCAACAGCAGTTAAAGCAGCTAAATATATTAAATATGAAGGTGCTGGAACTTTTGAATTCTTAGTTGATTCAAGTAGAAATTTTTATTTTATGGAAATGAATACTAGACTTCAAGTTGAACATACTGTTAGTGAAATGGTAAGCAGTTTAGATTTAATCGAATTAATGATAAATGTTGCAGAAGGCAAAGAATTACCAGCTCAAGAATCTATCGTTTTAAAAGGTCATTCAATCGAATGTCGAATTACTGCTGAAGATCCAAAAACTTTCTTCCCATCTCCAGGTAAAGTTACAAAATGGATGTTACCAGGTGGAAAAGATGTTCGAACAGATACTCATGTTTATCAAGATTTTACAATTACACCATATTATGATTCAATGATTGGTAAATTAATTGTTTATGCTGAAACACGAGAAAAAGCTATCAAAAAAATGTATCGAGCTTTAAATGAGTTCCAAATTGAAGGAATTAAATCAACATTGCCGTTTCATCGAGAAATGATGTTGAATCCAGATTTTCATTCAAATAATTATGATACAAAATATATCGAAAGAAAAAAATAATCTAACTTTTTAAATATCTCTTCTTTACTTCAAAGTTATGGAACAGTTTATAGCTGTTCCATAATATTAAAATGGATAAAAATGTTACTAGACTTTAATAATTTAAACGAAACAGATAGAGAAAAATATCTTTGCATCAGCACTTTTTTGCACACTCTATAAACATATCAATTTAGAAATAGAAACTCAACAACTTATATTAGAAATTAAATATAGATATATTTCTGATATAAATTCAAAACAAATAATCAGAGGATTTATAATGGCAAATAAAAACAGAGTTCTAATTTTATGCACAGGTAATAGCTGTAGGTCTATTATGGCTGAAGCTATTTTAAATAAATTATTAGGTGATTGGCTTGAATGCGAAAGTGCTGGAGTCAATTTCAGTGGTAAAGTTAATCAAAATGCTAAAAAAGTTCTTGAAGAAAATAGTGCTTGGCAAGAAAATTATTATTCAAAATCTATAAATGATGCTATAGGTAGAGATTTTGATTTAGTTGTTACTGTTTGCGATGGAGCAAAAGAGGTTTGTCCAATTTTTCCAAAAGCTGTTCCAAAAATTCATGTTGGTTTTGTTGATCCCGATGGGAAAGAATTTGAAGTTTTTAGAGATTTATATAATTTAATTATTCAAAATTTAGTTCCAACTATTCAAAAATATTTTAATAAAATATAATTATGTATCAAAGAGACTTAGATTCTTTATTAAATAAAAAAGAGATTCCAAAATCATTAGCACTTTTTGGAGTTTCTTTTTATCACATAGACTTATATTTAAAAAAAATTATTGAAATATTAAAACCAGATGATATAAATGTTTTTTATAATTTTGACTATGAATTTGCCAAAGTAAGATCAGCTCTTTCTGGAGGCTCTCTTTTTTCAAATTCAACTCTTGTTGTATTAAAAACCGAAGAAAATATAAAACAAAATGAATTAAAAAATTTGGTTTCAATGGCAAATAGTAGCGAATCAAACTGGTTTTTATATTTGCATTATGAGGATAATAGAGAAATAGAAAATAGTTTTGATAAATTCGTTAGATTCTTCAAACCAGATGATAATGAAGTTTTTAAAATTATTTCTCTTGAAACAAAAACTAGAAAACTATTTTTAGATGAACAAGCTACTATTGAATTAATCGATAGAACTGATGGTGAAATTTATACTATTATTAATGAACTTGATAAATTAAAAAATCTTAATAAAAATAATATATCTAAAAAAGATATTGAAGAAAATGTTTTAATTAAAGGTAGTTTTCAAACTGAAGATGGAATTGAAATTATTCCAAAGTTTTTTGAGACAAAAAATATAAATACAGTTATTAATTTTATTGATAAAAATAATGGTGATTATTTAGAATTTTTTGCATTTTTAAATAAATTTTTATGGGATATTTATCTTTTCAAAAATGCAATTCATTCAAATCAGAATCCAATAAATTCTATGTTAGTTCTTGGAATTAAATTACCTCCAAAAATTGAAAATAACAGAATAGAATTAGCTAAAAAAATATCGTTTAAGACTATTAGTAAAATGTTATATTTTTCGATGAATGCTGAATCGCAATTAAAAAGTGGCAAATATGGAAATCGCGAAAGCTTATCTATATCTATATTGAGTGAAATAGAAAAATTATTTAAATAGTTTTATTTTTTAGTCAATGAAATCAAAAATGTTAAAATTAATAAAAATATAAATTCTGGAAAACATATGTACAAAACAGATAATATCTTATCACTTATAGGAAATACTCCTTTAATTGAACTAGAAGGAATTTCGCATAATTGCGAAATAAGAGCGAAATGTGAATTTTTAAATCCGTTTGGTTCTATTAAAGATAGAGTTGCACTTAATATTATTAAAACTGGTATTCATAATGGCTCTATAAATCAAAATTCATTAATAATCGAAGCAACAAGTGGAAACACTGGAATTGCACTTGCAGGAATTGGTAAGACACTTGGTTTGCGAGTTGCTATCGTTATGCCAGAATCAATGAGTCGCGAAAGACGAGCAATTATCAAACAACTTGGAGCTGAACTTATTTTGACTCCAGCACATTTGGGAATGGCGGGAGCTGTTACAAAAGCCAATGAAATTGCTCTTTTAGAAACTAAAGCTTTTTTATCTGATCAATTTAATAATCCTGCAAATCCTGAAATTCATTTTAAGACAACTGGAAAAGAGATTTGGGAACAAACAGTAGGTAAAATCGATATTTTTGTTGTTGGAATTGGTACAGGTGGAACTATTTCTGGAGTTGGCAAATATCTAAAAAGTAAAAATCCGAAAATTCAAATAATTGCCGTTGAACCTTTAGAATCTGCAATTTTATCTGGTGGAAATCCTTCACTACATAAAATTCAAGGAATTGGTTCAGGTTTTATTCCAAAGAATCTCGATCCATCAGTTATTGATGAGGTTATACAAATTTCAGGTGATGATGCAATTCGCGAATCTCGAGAATTAGGTAAAACAAATGGCATTCTTGTTGGAATTTCGAGTGGTGCAAATATTTTAGCTTCAAAGATTGTTGCAAATAGATTTGAGAATATGAATAAAAAAATAGTGACAATTTTGAATGATAGTGGTGAAAGATATACAAGCACTGAACTTTTTAATTATTAAATAAATTATTATTTATATAAGAGTTTTTAAAAATGTAGTTTTTGATAAAATTAAAAGTTTAAATTCAAATTTACTCTCATATATTTTTATAATATCTATAAAAGTGTATAGAGAAGAAGGACTTTTAATGAAACAATTTTTCAATGTTGAAGAGAGTGAATGGAATGTATCGAAGATATCGATAGCGATTCTATTTACTTTCATTTTTTCAGTATCACTCCGTTACATTTGGGTTGATCAATTTAAAGATGTCGAAGCTTTTAAATGGCTTGGACAAATTATGATTAATACAAATGACGGTTACTATTTTGCCGAAGGTGCAAGAGATATTTTAGCTGGTGGACATCAAGAAAATGATGGTTCGCCAATTCATGAACCTGCATCGCAAATAACAGCACTTTTTGCAAAAATTTTACCTTTTAGTTTTGAAACTATTATTTTATGGCTACCTGCTTTTCTTGGATCACTTCTTGTTATACCACTTATATTAATTGGACAAACTTTAAAACAACCTTTAATGGGAGTTATTGGAGCATTGGTTGGCTCGATAGCATATAGCTATTATAATAGAACTATGGTTGGTTATTATGATACAGATATGCTTTCTATAGTTTTACCAACTTTTATGCTTTGGGGAATAATCGCATATTTAAAAACTACAGAAGATAGATTTTTAATAATTGCACCTACATTTTTAGTATTATATTTAGCTTGGTATGGACAAGGTGTTTCATTAGCTCTTGCAACTATTGGCTTTTTATTTTTATATACTTTAGTTTTTCATAGACGAGATTTTGGAAATTATAAATTATTATCTCTTTTATTTGTAGCTTTAACTCCTCTAAATCCAGTTATAAAAATAGCTTTAATTTTAGTAATTTTTACAATATTTCACTATCTTGAAAATTCAAAAAGTTTTGCAAGAAAAAAAGAGCCAAAACCTGAAGACACAACAATTCAAACAACCGTTATCTTAAAAAAGAAGATGACATTAATGACAAACTTGATCAAGCTCTTTTACATAAAATTACTATTAGTATATTTATAGCATCTGGCATCGGTTTAATGTTTTCTGGATCATTTGACTATGTATATTATTTACTAAAAAGTTATGTTTTTCGCGAAGAGAGTGCTGTAACAAATAGTTTTCATTTTTATAATGTTGCTCAAACTGTTCGAGAAGCTGGTTCAATTCCTTTTGATGTTTTCGCTGAAAGAATAAGCGGACATATGCTAACTTTCTGGATTGCAACTATTGGAATAATTTTATTAATGTTTAAATATCGCGAAATGACAATTGCATTGCCAATGATTGCTCTAGGATATTTAGCTTATAACAGTGGTTTAAGATTTACAATTTATGCGGTACCTGTTTATGCTCTTGGTTTGGGTTATATAATAGCTATTATAGTTAAAGATTTCCAATCTAAATATTTAAAATATAGTTTTGCAGTAATTTTAACAGCTTTAGCAATATATCCAAATTATATACATATTCAAGAATATAAAGTTCCAGTTGTATTTAATAGCAATGAAATTGCAGTTCTTGATCAATTAAAATATACAGCTAAACGAGAAGATTATGCAATTGCTTGGTGGGATTATGGTTATCCAATTCGTTTTTATTCTGATGTTAAAACTCTTGTTGATGGTGGGGGACATTCAGGTGAAGCAAATTATCCTGTAAGTTTTGCACTTATGCGAAAACCCGTTGAATCTGCAAATATGAGTCGTTTTGCTGTTGAATATCGAGAACAAAACAAATATTCTATTGAAACAATGATAAAAGATTTAAATTTTTCAACTTCAAATGAGTTTATCAAAGCACTAGAAACTAATATTACACTTCCTAATAAGACTAAAGATATATATTATTATTTACCTTTAAGAATGCTTGATATTTTTCCAACTGTGGCACTATTTTCTAATATAGATTTAAATACAGGAAATCAGATGATTAAACCATTCTTTTATCAAACTGGCTCTTTTGCTGATCGAGGTGGAGAGATTGATTTAGCAAATGGTATTGTCTTTGATAAAACCAAGGCAGTTATAAAAATAAGTGGTAGAGAAATGCCTATCGATTCGTTTTATATAACTCAATATGATAATAGTGGAAAATTATTAACTACTCGTCTTCAAAGTCGTGCAGGTGCAAATATATCTATAATTTATATGAAAAATTATAATAGAATTTTGGTTGTTGATAACTTTACATTAAATTCTGCTTATTTTCAACTTTTCATTCTTGAGACATATTCTCGCGAATTATTTGAACCAGTTATTTTGACTCCGATTGCAAAAGTTTTCAAACTTAAAAAATAAAATATGACAGGTAAATTTAGTTCTAAATTTCCTATTTATATATTTATAACCATAATTTTTATTATTTTTAATAGTTGTGGTTATAAACCCTCATCTCATTATACAGATGAGGTTATTGGAAAAAAAATATATGCCTCTGTTTCTACTTTAATCGAAGAACCTGAAATCTCAATTCTAATTGAAGATGCACTTAAAGATGCTTTAAGAGTTCGTTTAAATGTTTCGTTTTCAGATAAAGAAAAATCAGATTCAACTTTACAACTTTCATTGAAAAAATTAGAATTCAAACCTCTTCAAACTGATGGAGGTTATACCGTTTTATATAGAACTGAATTAATATTAAAAGCTAGATTGTCTTTTATTAAAAATGGAATCAAACAAATTTCTAATTATGATCTTGAAGGATTTTATGAATTTCCAGTTCGTTCAAGTGCATCTTTATCTTTAGCTTTAAAATTAGAAGCTGTCAAAATTTCAGCATTAAAAGCTCTTGATACACTTATTCCAAAATTAGCTCTTAGAGGAAGTATGGAAATTGAAAAATAGTGATTTAGAAAAAAGATTTTTGGAACTCGAAAATCGTCTATCTTTACTTGAAGAAAAATTATTAAGTTTAAATAAAATTTCTGAAATTAATGAACCTCATCAAGAACATAATTATAAAATAGAGCCTAAATTATATCTTGAATATGATAATTTATATATAGAATTAAGAGATTTAAACAGTATTGATAATCTTTTGAACTATTTCGAAGCTCTTCAAAGAATTGGATATTTAAATAAAATTAAATATGCTGGGTTTGAAGAGTGGAGACTTCCAAATAAAAAAGAGTTAGAAAAATTAATGGAATTAACAGAATCTAATAATTTAATTATAATGCCAAATAAATTTCAACCAATTTTTTGGTCTTCAACTGAAGATTCAGAATCTCCTAAAGTTTGGGTAGCAAATTTTAAACATCGATATGGAAATTTTGCCTATAAACGACATAGTTATTATTCGATTGCAGTTATAACTAAAAATTAAAAATATAAAAAAGAGTATAAATGTTAGAAATAAATAATTTAAAATTATCTTTTGGAGAGAAAGAGATTTTGAAAGGAGTCTCTTTTGAAATTAGATTAAATCAGTTTATTGGACTCGTCGGTGAAATATCCTCTGGCAAAAGTCAAATTTTTGAAACGATTCTAAATTTTAAAAATTTTTCAGGCGGAACTGTTATATATGAAAATAAAAAAGTAGCTTACAACAGAATAGAACAAGTTATAGCTTTAAGAAAAAATATAGGTTATGTTCCTCAATATAATAATTTTTTAGATTTTGGCAATTTATTAGAAAATTTAATGTTCATCAGTGGTCAAAAAAAGATTCTGTTATTGAAATTGTTTCTAGTTTAGAAATTACAGATTCTTTGTATAAAAATATTGATCAAATCGATAATGAAGATGTTTTTCGAGCTAAAATAGCTCTTGCTCTTTTAAAAAATCCACAAATATTATTAATAGACGAACCTTTAATATATGGTGATATTATTACTATGAAAAATATAATTAAAGTTATTCAAAAAATTTTATTTGATAAACAAGTAGCAATTTTAATTGCCTCTCAAAAAATTGAACTTTTTGATCAAGATGTTTTTAATAAAATATATAAACTTGAAAATGGAGTATTAAATGCAATTTAATTTAAGAATTATTAAAGAAAATATAAATATATATATTGGTATTTTGATTTATATTTCTAATTTTCTTTTTTATATGGCAAGAAGCTCTATTAAAATTAGATATTTTATATAAAAATATATATCAGAATAAAGATTTTATAGCAGAAAATAGTCTTAAAATTATAAAAATTAATGACAAAATTCATCATGATAATTTACATGAATTGGAAAAAATTACTGGCGAATTTTATCAAGCTATTAAAAACATAAATTACAGAATAAATTTTTCTGCTATTTTAAAATTGAATAATATTGACAGTGAAATTAGAGGTTTAGCTTTAGATGTTAAATCCGAAAATCAAAATTTACAAAATGGTTTGTCTAAAATAAATGGCTCTTTTGAAGGTTTTGCTGTTAGTCAAAATGTTATTAAAATTTTAGGCAATAACTATAATGAAAATTATAATTTATATCTATTTAATAGAGATGAATTAGAACCTAAAATGTCTCTTTTTCCTATTAAAATTAGTGGTAGTTTTGAAACAAATGAGAAAATTTTAATTATTCCATTAAAAATAGCTGAAACTATTTTGAAAACAGATAAATATGATTACGGTGTTATAGAATTTCATAATAAAACAGTTATGTTAGAAAATATGTTGAAATTAAATAATGCTTTAAAAGATATTGGATATAAAATAGAAGATGATCAAAATTATTTAATTAAAAAAGAGATAAATATTTTTTCGAATTTATATTTATTGATTCTTTTTGCTGTAGCTTTTTTGTCATTAAGAGATTCTGTAATTTTAAATGACAAATTAAAAAATATCAAATTTGTCTTAAAGTTATATGGTTGGAGTCAAACTAAAATAAAAATTTTATTTTTAACTCAATTGTTATTAGTTTATATTATATTAATAACTTTTGGAATAGTAATTTCAATATATATTTATTTAGATTTATGGTATTTATTAATACCTATTTTTGCTATTAATTTATTCGTAAGTGTTATGTTTTTTCTTTTACAATCCGATAAAAGCAATTTTTAAAAAGGTTTGACTCTGATATAATTCTCGAAATGGAGATATAGATAAATGAAATATGATGTTCTTTTTCCTATGAATAACTTAAAAAAAATAAATCCAATTGAAGCTGAACATTCTAGCAAGGCTGGATTAGTTAAATATGGTTCTAATGTTCCTTTAAATATGGAAATTTTAGAAAGATTAGATCCTTTAAATTATCTTTTGCAAATGAATGGTAAAAAGGCATTTGCAGAAAGTGAAAAGTTGCTTGAACCAGGTATGCGATATTGGGGTGAAGCAATTCACAAACGAGGTGAAAAATTTGTTATTGGTAACTTAATTAAACAGCCTCAAATATTTAAACAGGTTCAAGATAATGCTTTTGTTGATGCTCGAAAAGTTTTGGAAGCTTTTTCAAGTAATTCAAGAACTCCGTTTGAAACTCAATTTAAACAAGAAATTATTTCTCAAATGGCAAAAAGTTCAGATAGAAATGAGTTTATTTTTTTAAATCAATTACTTTTATCTATGGAAAATAATGTTATTACGATTCCGATTAATTATGAAGATAGAAGTTTGATGTTTCAGTATAAATATGGTTATAGTGAAAAAGAGAGACGAGAACGAGAAGAATTAGAAGCAAATGAGATAAAAACTCTTGATTTTTATGCAATTTTTGAAACTCTTGGTCCAATGAAAGGTAAAATAATTTATCTAAACGATCAAATATCTTTAAATATTGAAGTTAATTTTGATAAAAGTAAAAAATTTCTTGAGAGAAATATTATAAATAATGAGCTAGTTAATAATATAAATGTTATTATAAAAGTTGTAAAAAATGAGATACAACCTTTATATTCATTTACTCAAAATAATTTATTAGATGTTAGAACCTAATATAATTGTTTAATAAATTTTAAATCTAAAAATAGAGACAAGGTTATAAAAATATGATAAGTTGGATGCAACATAATAGAAAATATTTAATAGTTACACTGTGGTTAAGTGCAATTGCTTTCGTTGGTGCAGGTTTTGTTGGTTGGGGAAGTTATAAATATGGTAGCAAGGCTACAGCAATTGCAAGAATCGGCAATGTTGATATTAAATTAGCTGAATTACAAATGGCTTATAGTAATTTATATGGTTATTATAATCAGATGTTTGGTGGCAAATTTGATAAAGATATGGCTAAAGAAATGAGACTTGAAGAGAGTGCTTTTGATATTTTAAAACGAGAAGCTCTTTTATTAAATCTTGCTGAAGAGTTTGGCTTAAAAATTTTAGATAAAGAGATCGCTGAAAATATTATTAGAAACGAAAGTTTCTTTAAAAATGGCATTTTTGATCGAGGTCAATATGAAGCTATTTTATTAAATAGCAGAATTACTCCAAAAGAATATGAAGATAGATTAGCTAAATCTATTTTAATAACTAAATTAAGAGAATTAATGCCTGTTGTTACAACTCATTTTGAAAAAGAGTTATTTGGTTCTATTTTAACTCTTAAAGATAAACTTGAATATAAAATACTCTCTTTTGATGATGTTAATGTCAGTTTATCAGAAAATGATGTTTTATTATATTGGGAATCTAATAAAAATAGATTTTTAACTGAACCTGAATATCAAATTAAATATATTGAAACTGCAATCACAGATAAAAACTATACAGAAAATGAACAACAAGAATTTTATAATGCAAATGGTTTAAAATATGATGTTAATTTCAGTGAAGCAAAAGATGAAATTAAAAAAGATATGCTTGAAAGAGATGCAAAACGAGAAGCAATGAAAGATTATTTGGCTTTCAAAAAAGGTGAATCTAGTAAAGAACTTAAAGAGTTACAAATGAATTCAAACAATATGATTTTATCAGAAGAATCTATGGCTGAATTAAAAATGGCAAAAATCGGAGATATTTTAAAACCTCAATTATCTATAAATGGCATTTTTGTTACTGTTCGTCTTGAAAATGTTATTTTACCTAGAGAAAAAAGTTTTGATGAGGTCAAATCAGAAGTTAGTTTAGAACTTAAAAATATTAAATCAAAAGAAGCTTTATCTAAATTAGCTCAAGATAGTTATATGAATTTTTCTGGCAAAGAGAGTGATTTTTTAGCTGTTACAGATGGTGCTAAAATAGAAGGAATTTTTCCTCAAGATGGTTCTGAATTACTTTCAACAATATTTACTAGCTCAACTAATCAAGGTTTCGTTCAATTAGATTCCAAGATTGTTTTGTATAAAATTCTCCAACAGAAAGTTGATAAAGAGGGGGTAGAAGATATATCTGAACAGATGCTTGAGGTTAAAGAACGAGTTTTCGAAGATAATTTAATTAAAAGATTAGAATATTACTATCCTATTCAAACATACTTTAAAGGATAATCGTTGGAAAATGGCAAAAATATTTTAGCATTAGATGTTGGTTCGACCAAAATCTGTGCAATTATTGCTGAAATTAGAGGCTCTAATGATGTTCGTATCATTGGTGCGGGTGTTGAAAAATCACAAGGTTTAAAACGAGGCTCTATTACGAATATAGATTTAGCTTCGAAATCTATTAAAAGTGCAGTTGAAGATGCTCGAAGAGTTGCTGGAACAAATGAAACGGAAGTTGTTGTTTCGATTTCTGGAGCTTATGTTAAAAGTGTCGATAGCAGTGGAATTATAAATGTTCCATCTGGCGAAGTTGGAATTAATGAAATTAATAGAGTAATGCAAACTGCAAGATATAATGCAAATATACCTTCAGATTATGATATATTACATATATTACCTTATAATTTTAAAGTCGATGAACAAGATTTTGTTGAAGATCCTCTCGGAATGAATGCTTCTCGACTTGAAGTTTTTACTCATCTTATTATAACTACAAAGTCGAATTTTAATAATCTAAAAAGATCAGTTGAAATGGCAGGTCTTAAAGTTTCTAATGTTGTTTTAAATAGCTATGCTTCTTATATTGCAACTATTAATAGTGATGAAAAATCTCTCGGTATCGGTATAATCGATATGGGAGGCAATACAAGTAGTTTTGTTATTCATGCTGGTGGTAATGCTGTCAGATATCAAGGATTTTTAGGTGTCGGTTCAAATCATATAACTAATGATCTTTCTATGGCACTTCATACTCCTGTTACGATAGCTGAAAATGTAAAAATTACTTATGGAAATTTAACTTATTTAAGTGATGACCTCATCGAATTGCCCGTAATTGGTGATGAAAATACAACTCACGAAGTATCTTTAGATGTTGTTGGACAAGTTATTAGAGCAAGAGTTTCTGAAACCTTAGAACTTGTTTCAAAACAAATTGATGATAGTGGATTACGACGAGAAATCGGTGGCGGTTTCGTTTTAACTGGTGGTTTAACTAAATTAGAAGGTATTCGAGAACTCGCTATGAGTATCTTAAATGCTCCAGTTCGACTTGCAAAACCAAAACCTATTAGTGGACTTTTCGAATCTTTAAGAGATCCAGCTTTTTCAACATCTATTGGTTTAATTATGCATACAACTGGTAATTATGCTCTTTATGAATTTGATGCAAATGGTAATATGAGATATAATCGTTCAATTGCAAGTAATCAAAATAAACCTACTGCTTCTTTACATGATATTGCCATGAATAATTATTCTCAAGTAAAACATGAAAATTTAAGAGAAGCTAGACAACCTACTAATAATATAAATAATACATATTATGGTGGCTACAATAATAACCAACCACCTGCTCAAACTATTGGAATAAATGGTGTTGGAAATATTCCAAATCAAATTCCTCAACCTGAAAAAACTCCAAATTCAAATAATCAACCAATAGAAGCTGAATTAAAATCACAACCTTATTATAATAATAGAAGCGATAATCCTATTGGCAATGGTATTAATAATCAAAATAGTGGTATTAATAAAGCTTGGCAGTGGATTACACAACTATTTTAAAAATATAAAATAAATATATGCAAAGAAGAAATAAAATGGGCTTTAGTATAGAAGAAGTTCTACAAGAAGAACTAAATGGTGCAAAAATAAAAGTTATAGGTGTCGGTGGTGGCGGTGGAAACATGGTCAATCACATGATTAAAAATGGTGTTCAAGGCATTGAAATGATTGTTGCTAATACAGATGCTCAAGTATTAGAAAAATCTCTTTGTGAAAATAGAATTCAACTTGGCACAAAATTAACAAAAGGACTCGGAGCAGGAATGGTTCCAGAAATTGGACGAGAATCTGCTCTTGAAAATGCTGATGAGCTTCGCAAATATCTCGATGGTGCTGATATTGTTTTTATTGCTGCTGGATTAGGTGGTGGCACTGGAACTGGAGCTTCACCTGTTATTGCACAAATTGCAAAAGAGATTGGAGCTTTAACTATTTCTGTTGTTACAAAGCCTTTCTCTTTTGAAGGTGGAAAACGAGAAAGACTTGCTCGTCAAGGTTTAGATGAATTAAAAAAAGAGAGTGATTCAATTGTAGTTATTCCAAATGATAAATTACTATCAATAGTAGATAATAATTTAGGTTTAAAAGAGAGCTTCAAAATCGTTGATGAGGTTCTTGCTCGTGCCGTCATTGGAACAAGTGGAATTATTTTATCTAGTGGTGATAATGATATTAATTTAGACTTTGCAGATCTAAGAACAGTTATGAGTCATAAAGGTCTAGCTTTAATGGGTATGGGTCAAGCAGATGGAGATAAATCAGCTTACGAAGCTATTCGAAATGCAATCGAATCTCCTCTTCTTGATGATGTTTCAATTAAAGGAGCAATGGGTGTTCTTGTTCATTTTAATTTACATCCAAATTATCCTTTAAAAGAGATAACTAATGCTATGGAAGTTGTTCGAGAAAATGCTGATCCTGATGCTTCTGTAATTATGGGAACTACAACTGATTCATCACTTCCAGACACTTTTGTTAAAATAACTTTAATAGCAACTGGTTTTGAAAGATATGAAGAAGATAGAAAAAAAGGTATAACTCAAAAAGAGAGTGATGGAACTAATTTGAATGTTTATCAAAGACGAACACCACAACAACCATCACAACCTGTAAAAAATGAAAATACTAATACTAATACTAATAAACATGAAACAAAAGTAACAGGCAAACCTTCATCATTAAATAATAATCAAGCATCTGCTAAAGTTCAACCACAACCATCAATTCCACAAGTTCAACAAGAATATCAACCACAATTTAATAATGAGCCACAGTTTCAACCACAAGCTCCAAGAATTCAGCAACCGCAACCATCAATTCCGCAAATTCAACAACCTGAATTTCAACAGCCAGTTCAACCACAATCAGTTCCTGTTCAACCAAGAAGTGGAACAGCTAATTTTGCGGGAATTAGTTCAGGTTCTTCAAAATCAACTCGCCCAAACGGAACTCCAACAGCGGGAACAACTGGAAATTTTGAAAGTGGTCCAAAAAGAACTCCAAATGTTAAACATCAAACAAGCACAATCAGTGATGAATATCTTGATGTGCCAACTTGGTTACGAAATAGAGGCAGTAAATAAATATGTTTATTACCTCATCGAAAAAAGCCTTTCTCCACTTATAATAATTGAACCGTCGCTATTTAGAGAGGCTTCATAGAGAGAGAATTTTCTCTCTCCAATATTTATTAAAAAATCTTTTGACTTAAAAAAATCTTTTTTATAAATTTCAAAGATATCATTCCAACTTATATTTTTATCTACTAAATTTAAAATAGCATTTATAATTTCATTTTTATTCAATAAATTACATTGAATATTTCCAAAATCTTTAACATTAATTAAATTAATTCCAATTCCAATAATTGCAATATCTCTAATTACATTAGTAATAATACCACCAAATTTTAAATTAGATATATATAAATCGTTAGGCCACTTTAACCAAATATTTTGATTTTTTAGACATTTTTCTTTGAGAATTTCTAAAGATAATTGAGCAATATAAATTGATAAAGATTGCAAAGGTAAATCTTTTGGCAAATTTGAAATTTTAAGAGTAAAAGATAAAAAAATATTGCCCTCTATACCTAGCCAACTATTTCCACGACTTCCAATACCATTTGTTTGAATATCTGTAATAATTGCTAAATTATCATCAAATTTTTTATTGTCTCGAACAAGCGATGAAAGATATAATTGAGTTGATTCTAATTTATCAAAATGTTCTAATTTGTAAATTTATAACCCCTTGGGACAAGCATATAAAATTCGCCATCTCTTTTCATTTTACCAGCTAAATCACCTGCTTCTTTTCCGAATCCAAAAAACAGATCAGCTCTTATAACACCTTTAATAGCACCACCTCGATCTTGAGCCATAAATAAATGATTTAATATTTTATCTTGAGGTTTATCAGGTGATTTTATATAAATTGGCATTCCAAGAGGAATATATTTTGTATCAACTGCAATTGTGCTTTTTGGAACTAAATTTGTAGCCATCGCACCATAAGCTCGACCACTTGTTTGTTCGCTAAAAAATACAAAACTTTTATTAGAATATAGAACTTTATCAGCTTCATTTGGATGTTCTTCTATCCATTTAGTTATATAATCAGCTGATAATTTATAAAGTGGAACTTCATAATGTTTATGAATATAACTGCCAACAGAACTATATTCATAACCATTTTTTGCAGAAAACCCAACTCCAATAATAGAACCATCTTCAAGTTTAACTGAACCTGAACCTTGAATATGTAAAAAAAGTCTTTCGATTCTATCATCAACCCAACATATAATGTTCGCCTTTGGAGGATCTTGATCTATCTCTTCGTGAGTTTTATACGGTAATTTAAAATCTTTTGGTTTTGAATAAATTGGATATTTAAATCTGCTAGTTTTTTTACGACTACCATTTAAAAGAGGAACATAATAACCTGTAACAGTGCCAGTCCATCTAAGATTTTTATTATCTGCTATAAAATATGGAGTAAAATTATCTTCAAAGAATTTTGTCAAATCTTCATTGTTAGGTTCTTCGCCCCATAATTCTCTACCGCGATTACAAATTTGAGGCATATTAATTGGTCGAGGTTTTTCACAGCCTCTTAAAAATGCTTCAAAGCTACCAAATTTAGTATCACTTTTCCAACCTTTGATTTCTACATAATCAGTTTCGATAAGTTCCATTTCTCCTAATTTCATCATGTTTCTATCTTTGAGATTTGGAAATATTTTTTCAATTTGTAACTGAAATTGTTCTTTATTTGATGTTTGAGGTTTAGTTTCGTCTTCAAATCTACTACTACAACCAGATGATAATAAAATTGCTGATATTGAAGGTAAAATTATATTTATTAAAAATTTTTTCTTGTTCATTATAATACTAATAATATGATTTTAAATATTCTACAAGAGGTTTTTTATTAAAAATTTCATAAAAAGTCTCATTTGTATCGTTTTCTGTTTCTTGAGTAGTTCCAAAATTCCAACCAGAACTAGAATCACTAAAATTATTTGAAGAATCGCCAGAATTACCTGTATCAAAATTCAAACTACCACTGTTTTCACTATTTGCATTTGCAGAATCAGATTTAAAATATTTAGGATTAGGTTTTAATTGAATTGTCAAATCACCTTTATCTTTATGACGAAATAAAAACTGAAAGACTTCGGGCATATTTTTCTTTTGAGAAGAGAAATATTTTTTAATATCTTCTTCAGATTTAACTTCTATATCATTAATATTAATAAGTTTATAAGTAGGCTTTAAATCATTTTTTGCAAAAGCACTTTTTTTATGAATATTTGCAACAAAAAGCCCTTCATCAAACCAAATTCCAAGATTTTCCATAAATGAGTCGCTTAATAGTCCACCACTTTTTAATTCTGCTGTTGTCATATTAAATTCTAAAAGTTCTTTATTTCGTAATACTTCAAATTGAAAAACTGAGCCAACTTGTGAAAATAATATATTTTTTAATAGTTTTTCTAATTTTTCAGGTCTCTGATTATTAACATAAAGAACCTCATCACCTTCTAAAAACTTATTATTTTCAAAAAATGGATTTGAGTATTTAATAAAAATAGAACTATTTTTATCTATGAAATAAATTCCTAAATCTGAAAGTTCAGAATTAGAACTATTAATAAAATGAGAGATAAAATCTATATCTATAAAATTATTATTACCAATTGTTATACCATTTGTTACACAACAACCATTAATAATTCGTAGATTATCATCTACAATTTCGCTAAATTCACCAAAATTAAGACCTATTTGAGGCTTAGATATATAACCTGAAGCATACATATCTTTTGTCATAACAAATAGATGAGGTTTTCTTGGAATTCTAATTTTGATAGGTTCTTTATTATTTGCAAATTTAATTTTACTCTCAAAAAGAGAGAGTCCTAAAATAGGATCTCTTTTTGAGATATTTATATCTTTTGACTTTATATTCAAATCTATTTGATTTGGAACAAAAGCAAAAGAGTGGTTAGAATCTATAATCCAAGTTTGATAATCATTAATTAAAAAAAGTTCTTTTTCTATTTTTTGACGACAAAGAGGATTAGCAAAAAGAAATCCAGAAGAAAATATAAATTGAAAAACTTTTTTTTTACTAACCATTGAATTTAAATGAACTCATACCACTCACTATATTCATAGCACTTTTCTTTTTAAATTCAGCAACTTTTATAAGAGCATCATTAACAGCACCGACAACTAAAATTTGAATAGAATCTAAATCACCAGAAAGAGAACTATCAATTTTTAGATCAATTAAATCGCCTTTACCATTCATTGAAGCGGAAACTATTCCACCGCCACTTTTACCAATAAAAAGTTGGTTTTGGCTATCATCGTCAAATTTTTTTGCCTGTTCTTGCATCGAAGATAAAGCTCTTTCAAACTCTTTTGTATCTAAATTTCCAAACATTTTTTAAACCTCATATTTTATATTAATTATTTCATTTTTACTATTAACAATAACAACAGTCGGTTGATAATTTTCTAATTCTTTTTCAGAAAAAGAGGCATAAGCAACAATAATAATTATATCACCTACATGAACTTTTCGAGCAGCTGCACCATTTAAACAGATATCTTTTTTTCCTCGTTCTCCTCGAATAGCATAAGTTGAGAATCTTTCGCCATTATTTATATTTAAAATTTCAACTTTTTGACCAATTCTCAATTTAGCTTTTTCTAAAAGTTCTTCATCAATAGTAATAGAACCGACATAATTAAGATTTGCATCGGTAACCGTAGCACGATGAATCTTACTATATAGCATCTCTATATTCATTAAAGCCTACCCATTTGTCTCATCAAATCTTTAGGCTGAATAGCTTTGTCCCAAAACATATCTTTAATTAATAGGTCAGCGACAGGCTCACCTCCAATGATATGTTCATTTATTATTCTATCGATTGCCTGTTTATCAACAGCTACATACATAAAATGTCCTGGTTCAACCAACATAACTGGTCCAAGATTACATCGTCCAAGACAACTAGTTTGAATTGGTTGAACAGTTGCTATGATTCCTTTTTGCATAAGAGATTGAGCCAAATATTGAAAATGATCTCGATTATCAGCTCTTACACAGCTAGGTTTTGGCATTCCAGGAGGATTTGACTGTTGGCACTTAAATATATAAAAGGCTGGTTGTGGTTGTCCCATAAACTTATTCTCTCTTTTAGCTTTTGAAGAATTCTACCAAAGTTTTAAATATGATGATTATAATTATTTAGATTTAATAAAAAGGATAAAAATGGTGAGACTGTCAAATATAGAAATAGAGATATTAAAAAACAATATTTATAATATAGATAATAATGCAGAGATATATATTTTTGGAAGTAGAGCAATTGAAAATAAAAAAGGTGGTGATATAGATATACTTATAATTTCAAAGATTATTAATCGCATTGACAAAAGAAAAATTAGATTAGCTTTTTTTAAAGAATTTGGCGAACAAAAACTTGATATTATTTTAGAAGAAAATATAAACAATCTTTCTGAATTTTCAAAAAATATAATAGAAAAGGCAATTAAAATATGAGAAAAGAGCTATTTCTAGAAATTCACAAGAATTTAGCAAAACAAATTTTTTGGTTAGAAAGATCATATTTAAAAAGTATAAATATCGATTTAAAATCTAGCTTAAAAGATGATGAGTTTGATATTTTAGAAACATTATCTTCAAGATATGCAAGAACAATTGATTTTTTAGTTCGTAAATATTGGAGAGCTTTAGATGAGGTTGAATTTGAAACTCAAGGAACTTTAATCGATGTTGTGAATCGTGCTGAAAAGCGAGACTTTTTTACAAATATCGAAGAGTTCCGTGAAATGAAAGATATAAGAAATGATATAGTTCATGAATATATTAATGATGAGTTAAACGACATATTTATAGATGTCCTAAAATCATCAAATAAATTAATAGATATAGCTAAAATATCATATAAATATGGTGAAAAATATATTTAAATTTTAAAAGGCAAATTTATGAAAAAGGTTATTTTAGTTGGAGCTTCTGGACATTCAAAAGTTATTGTTGATATTTTAGAAAAAATGGAAAACATTAAAATTATTGGATATTTAGATAGTTATAAAAAAGATGCTACATTTTTTGGTTATCAAATTTTTGGAACAGAATACAAAATATCAGAATTATATAAAAATAATATAATAGACTGTTGTATTATATCAATTGGAGATAATTTTATAAGATTTAAAATGTATGAAAAAATCTTAAAATTAGAACCTAATATACAATTTTGTTCAGCAATTCATCCAAAAGCAATTTTGGGCAGAGGAGCTCTAATTGGTAGCGGTACAGTTGTCATGGCAAATGCTGTTATAAATTCAGATGCAAAAATAGGAAACCATTCGATTATAAACACATCAGCGATTATCGAACATGATTCTATAATTGGAGATTTTTCTACAATTTCACCAAATGTTTCTTTTGGAGGTGGGGTGCAAATTGGCAATTTTGTTTTTATAGGTTTAAATGCGAGTATAAAACACTATATAATAATCGGCAATAATGTTATATTAGGAGCTAATTCATTTGCTAATAAAAATATTGATTCAAATGTTTTAGCTTATGGAACACCAGCAGTTAAAATTAAAGATATAAATTTAGGAGATAAATATCTTTAATTTTATATCTCTTTAAATATAGAACCTTTTGGTACAAAAACTCTTTTTTGAAAATTTGAAATTAAAAATTTATCAAATTTTTGAATTTTTTTATCTCGTTCAGCAAAAATTTTTGCATCAGTATAAGCTCTTTGAAAAATTTCAAGACTTCGTTTATCTGATGCATCCCAATATAAATAGATCATAATCATTACTCGCATATCTATCAATTGGACTAATATATAATCTAACTTGATTAACTTCTCCATCAAATATACCATCGCGAGATATATCTTCAAGTATTAAATCAATTCGATCAAAACTATTTTTATTGTAAGGCAAACCAAACGAAATAGTAACACCTTCAAATTTACGATTTTTATCATCAATGCGATCATGAAAAAATGTGGCTAATATTGGCGAACTTTCAAAAAACCAGGTTATAAATTCACCTTTATAACCTGTATAATTTAACATTGTCAAAATTGGACTATCAAAGACTTGTTCAAGATAATTTCTACGAATATCTCGATTATATAAATGAGATTGAAATATTATGAGATCTCTATTCCAAGACCTCATCCAACCAATTCCGCGACGACATTTCCAAGTTTCAATAATTTTTAATATAAAATCGAACATTGAACAAAAAATAAATTAATATTTAATTAAAAAGTTTCGAGATATTCTCGCAATTCTTTGCCAATTTTTGGATGTTTTAGCTTTTTAATAGCTGTAGCTTCAATTTGTCGAACTCGTTCGCGAGTAATTCCAAGAGCTTTACCAATTTCTTCGAGAGTTCTTTCACTTTCGTCATCCATTAAACCAAATCTCATATTAATAACAGCTCGTTCTCTATCATTTAATTTATTTACGACAAATTCAATTTGAGTTCTTAAATCATCTTTTAAAATAGTATCCATTTGAGTAATGCTATCTCGATCTTCGATATTATCTCCAACTTTGCCATCATCATCAGAATTTGCAGGTGAATCTAAACTTATAGGTTCAGTAGTTATTTTAATAATGTTCTTGATTTTATCTTCAGGTAATCCAACTTCTTTAGCAATAAATGCAGTTGAAGGTTCTTTTCCATGTTCTTGAGAATAGTTTCGTTTAATTTTATGAATTTTATTTATAGTTTCGATCATATGAATTGGAATTCTAATTGTTCTAGCTTGATCTGCGATTGCACGACTAATAGCTTGACGAATCCACCAAGTTGCATAAGTTGAAAATTTAAAACCTTTTTTATATTCAAATTTATCAACGGCTTTCATTAATCCAATATTGCCTTCTTGAATTAAATCTAAAAATGGTAATCCTCTATTTGTATATCTTTTAGCAATCGAAACAACAAGACGAAGATTACTAACAGCCATATGATGTTTAGCACTATCAGAAATATTTTTGCCTCGTTTAATTTGATCAAGAATCAAACCTAATTCATCTTTTTCGAGATTAAAACTTTTTTTACTTGCTTCACGAGTAGTAAATAATTTTTTTATTTCCATATAAGTGGCAACCATTGTTGTCTCAGGAGTTCGTGAAATAATTTCATCTTTACTTAAATAAATAATATCTTTTAAAATTTTACGATGATTTTCTACAAGATTATCATTAAAAAGAGATAATTTATATTCAAGTCTTCGTAACTCTCGATCAAAACTTTCATCATTTTTAATAGAAGTTTCTATCGATTTAACTAATTCATTTATTAATTTACTTGTTGGTCCAAGATCAATTAATTTTGTTTTTAATGTCCATTTTTTATAAGCTAATTCTAAATGATATAAAATATAGTCTAAACTAGTTCGATCATTAGTTGGTTCAGATCTTCCAGTAGCATTAAGCCATTCTAATTTTGCTTGTTCAAGAGCTTTAAAACTCTCTATAACTTTTTGAACTCTTGCTTCACCAGAAGCAGTTTTAGCTTTAGAACTTTTTTTAGGCTTTTTTTTCTCTACTTCGCCATCATCTTCATTGTTCTCTTCAATTTCAGATTCATCATCTTCATCATCATCTTCTTCTTCACCGTCTTGTTCATGTGTTTGAGATACAGACGATGTTTGAATTGCAACTGATGTTTTTTTAGACTTTAAAACACTATCATCTAAATCATCATCATAATCGACGGAAAAATCTTCTTCTCCGCTTCCACCTTTATAATCTTCGTCATCGAAACTTCTAAAAAGCTCTTTAACTCTTCGTTCGCGATTTATAAGAGGTTCTTTATAATCTAAAATAAAATCGATTAAATAAGGTACTGAAGTTATAGCATCTAAAATAATATCTTCACCTATTTCAATTTGTCTAGCGAGTTTAATTTCATCTTCTTTTGCAAGAAGTTCTGTTTGACCCATTTCTCGAAGATACATTCTAACAGGACTATCACTTCTCGACCATTCGAGAAGTTCTCGTTCTTTCATAATATTAAAGTTTTCACTAATAACTTTAATATATTGTTTCTGTTTTTCTAATGCTCTTACTCTAGCCTCTCGCTCACTTTGTGTTTTAGTAAATTGATAAGATGTATATAAGCATGTTTTTTTATCTTCGATAATTTTTATAAGTTGTTTTGCTAATGCAAGAGTTGGTTGCTTGTCTAAAACTGAAGCAACTTTATCATATGTAATGCACTCTTGACCGCTCTGTTTTTCGGCTATTAACTTTTCAATTCTGTCTGAAAACTCTCTTGCAGTCATAATGTTCCAATCTCATTTTTTAAATAAAGTGTAATTTTTGAAGCCTTGTTGTTTGTATTGTGAAGAAAATATGTGGTTGCGAGAATAGGATTTGAACCTATGACCTACGGGTTATGAGCCCGTCGAGCTACCGGACTGCTCTATCTCGCGGTTTTTAAGAATTTTATTGGTTGGGGAGTGAGGATTCGAACCTCAGAATGACGGGACCAAAACCCGTTGCCTTACCACTTGGCGACACCCCAGAAGCAATAACGAGTGGAATTATAGCTACTTTTTTTTACGATGTCAAATAGATGTTTTATGATATTTCAGTTCAATTAAATGTTATATCAAAAAGAAATTTATCGCTATTATAAAGAGATCTTTAATTGAATGTAATAACTATTTTTAGAGTTTAGCTGTTTATAGATTAAGCTTTAAAGAAGTTCGAGTTTTTAGGTAAAATAATTTCAAAATTAATAATATATCTCATATTAAATAATAATATAATTTATATATTTTGTTTGTAAAATACAATTTATTGAATATTTGAGATATTTATTTTTATTTTTATATTTTTCAAAAGGAAAAAAATGGCAAAAATTGCAATTATTGACGATGAACCAGAAATTTTATCTATGCTAGAAAGATTATTAGGTCGAGAAAAAGGATTTGAAGTTCGAGTTTTTTCAAATCCTGCAAATGCTCTTGAAGAAGTTAAAGCTGGAACTTTTGATATTGTTCTTCTCGATATTATGATGCCTCAAATGGATGGAATGGATTTTTTAAAAGTTGTGCGAACTCAAAACACAAAAACCAAAATTATCATGATGACTGCTTATTCAACTCTTGATCGAGTCTTAAATTCTCATAAGTCAGGTGCAAATGATTATTTATTAAAACCTTTTAAAAGTCTTGCAAAAGTTCTTGAAAAAATCAAAGCTTTCGCTTAAAAATATTTTTATAGTTACACTTTTCGCTAATAATATTATTTATTCAGAAAATATAAATATAGGCGAAGAGTTGTATTTTTCAAAAGGATGTTCTAATTGTCATGGCACTGATGGAAAAGGTTTAAATAGTTATCCATCTATATCTGGTAAGCCATTTTGGGATACTAAAAGAAAACTTTTAAAGCTAAAAGCTGGAATTGAATTAAGTTCGAGATCTCAAATTATGATTCCATTTGCAAAAAGTTTAACAGATACTGAAATCGATGAGGTCTCAACTGCTTTACAAAACTTAAAACGAAAAAATGATGAAAATAAATTTAGAACACCTAGAGAAATATGGGGAGATGGAGGCAGTTGAAAAAATTAAAAATATCAAAATATTTATCTACAGTTTTATATTTAATCGCTTTTAATAATAGTGCTAATAGCTTAACGATTGATAAAAAAATGGATACAAGTAACAATTTTTTATTAACTTCTCATTATGAGTTACCATATATTGCTAGTTATACATTATTGGCAACTTCTCTAATTGAAGGAAATCATGAAACACGATTTGGAAAAACAACTTTAAAAGCTCTTGATTCGTTTATTTGGACAAATTTAACAGTTGAAGCAATGAAAAAAACTTTTCGACGAGTTCGACCACGATCTGCAAATTCACCAAATGAATGGTTTGTTAGCAGTAATGTAAATGATAATGATAGTTTTCCAAGTGGTCATGTTGCTTCAATGACTTCAATGGTTGTTCCATATTTCTTAGAATATAAAAAAGATTCAAATTTAGCTTATGCACTTTTATTATTGCCTTTACAACAAATGGCTGGAAGAGTAAATGCTCAAGCTCATTGGCAAACTGATGTTTTAATTGCAGGTTTGATTGGTTCAGCTTTTGGTTGGTATAGCCATTCACGAGAAAAACCTCTATTTTTATATTTCACAAATGATGGCATTTTTACAGGTTTAAGGTATAAATTTTGAAAAAAATATATTATTATTAATATCTGTTGCAAATGTAAATTTATACTCATTTTCACATGAACATTATCAAATATATAAAGATATTTCGATTATGAAAATGGGTGGTGCAAATGTAGCTCTCGGTGGTAGTGGAACAGCAGTTTTTTATAATCCTGCTGGACTTTCGAATATTAATCGCAATGATGGTTCAGAAGTAAAAATTATAAATTTAACTTTATCAACAAGTAAAAATGTTTTAAATATTGGTAAAGATGGTCTTAATTTACAAGATATTAAAAATGAAGATGAACGAAATCTTGAACTCTTGCGAATTGCTCGAGAAAATATTGGTAAAAATAATAATTTTGAAATTTCTGATTTTTCATATATTGCAAAAGGTGTTAAAAATTTTGCTTTTTCAGTTGGAGCTTTAACAAATGTCAATCTCGGTTTTCAAACTCATCGCGGTTTTGGAAGTAATGGTCTTTTAGATATTGGTGGTTCTGTTATTGGTGGCGGAGTTTTTGGACTCTCATATGATTGGTCACCAACTCTTTCTCTTGGGGTTGCAATAAAATATTTAAAATATTTATCGATTAATGAAAATTTTACCCTTAATAAAATTATAGAATATCGTGATAATATAGATGACTATTTGATAGATAATGCTTCTCATAGTGGAACTTCAACTGTTTTTGATTTAGGTTTGTTGTGGCGAACAAAAAGTAATTATACTTTAGGCTTAAGTGCTTTAAATATTGGTGGAATAGGTTATGAATCTGATTTTACATATATTCCTAAAACTATTAATATGGGTTTAGCTTATCAAAAAGATCTAAATTATAAATTATTAAAGAATTTTAGATTTGGCTTAGATTATATAGATATAACTGAAGAATATGGAAATTCAGATTTTTTAAAAAAAAGCAGAATTGGAACAGAGGCTCTTTTTTATGATTCGACACTTTTTACTTTAAAAGGTGGAGTTGGATTATATAGAGGTTTTTACACTGCTGGATTAGATATAAGATTTGCAATAGTTCAAGCTAGTTTTGTTACATATGCAGAAGAAATTGGCATTTATAGTGGTCAAGATTCAGATAGAAGATATCTATTGAATTTAACGATTGGCTGGTAAAATATAAAAAATATTTTATTAAAAAATATAGCTGTTATAATTATAATCAAAAAATAAGTTAGTAATATAGAGGTGGTTTTATGATTGTTACTCGTTTCGCACCGAGTCCAACTGGATATTTACATATTGGTGGATTGCGAACAGCTCTTTTTAGTTATCTTTGGGCAAAGAAGAGTGGTGGAAAATTTTTATTGAGAATCGAAGATACTGATCGCAGTAGGCATAATGAAGATGCCGTTAGTGGTATTTTAAAAGCTTTTGAATGGGTTGGAATTAAAAGTGACGAAGAAGTTGTTTATCAATCTGAAAGACAAGATATTTATAATAAATATATAAATATTTTATTGCAAAATGGAAAAGCTTATAAATGTTATATGAGTAAAGATGAACTCGAACAATTACGAGAAGAACAAACTACCCGAAAAGAGAGACCTCGTTATGATGGTCGATATCGAAATTTTACTGGCACTCCTCCAATTGGTGTTGAACCTGTTATCAGAATTAAAACCCCTGAAACTGGTTCGATAATTGTTCGCGATTTAGTTAAAGGTGATGTTGAATTTTCTATTGAAGATAATCTTGATGATTTTGTAATTGCACGAGCTGATGGAATGCCAACTTATAATTTTGTCGTCGCTATTGATGATGCCGTTATGGGTGTTACTGATGTTATTCGTGGCGATGATCATCTTTCAAATACACCAAAACAAATTGTCGTTTATGAAGCATTAGGCTTTAAAATTCCAAAGTTTTATCATGTTCCAATGATTCATAATGCTGAAGGTAAAAAATTATCTAAAAGAGACGGTGCAACTGATGTTTTGCAATATCGAGAATTAGGTTATTTACCTGATGCATTGTTAAATTTTTTATTAAGACTTGGTTGGAGTTATCGCGACAAAGAATTATTTTCTCGAAATGAAATGCTTGAACTTTTTGAACCATCTAATATTAATAAATCTGCTTCGATTTTTAGTATCGAAAAATTAAATTGGATTAATGGTGAAAAAATTAAAAATTTATCTCAAGACCAATTAGCTAATCTTTCTGGAATTGAATCTTCACCTGTTATTGATCTTGTTCGCGATCGCTGTTCGACTATTATTGATATAAAAATAGAATCTGAAAAAATTATAAATCAACCTGAAATTTATGATGAACAATCTTTAAAAAAGCATTATCGAGATGATAATAAAAAAATATTGAATATTTTTTATGAAAAAATCAAAAATAATAATATTTCTTTGGCAGAAGCTTTTGCTCAAGTTCTTGAAACTGAAAAAGTTGGAATGGCTAAACTTGCTCAACCTTTAAGAATTGCTCTTGTTGGTGTTGCTCAAAGTCCGTCAGTTGTTGATGTTATAAATATACTTGGAATAAAAGAAGTTATTTATCGAATTGAGAAATTTTTTGAAAGAATTGAAAAATAAAATGGGTCAAAAAGTATTTTCACTTTGGTTGGATTTTATCGAACGAGGTTTTATTGAAAGTGGCGAATTTAAAAGTTTAATTGATAATAATATTATTCTTGGTGCAACTTCAAATCCAGCTATATTTCAACAGGCAATTACCTCATCAGATAAGTATTTAAATGATATTAAAAAGCTTAAAAAACTTGGCAAAAGTAATAAAGAGATTTATGAAAATTTAGCTATTTATGATATTCGCGAAAGTGCAAAAATTTTAGCAAAAATTCATGAAAAAAATAATCTTGATGGTTTCGTTTCGATTGAAGTTGATCCATTTTTAGCTGATTCTGTTGAAGATACAGTTGAAGAAGCTTTGAGATTATATAAAGAAATTGATATGAAAAATATCATGATTAAAATTCCTGCCACTGAAAGCGGTTATAAATCTATGGAAAAATTAGCAAAAAATGCTATTTCAGTCAATGCAACTCTGATTTTTTCATTAGAAGAGGCAATTTTATCTGCTGAAGCTATCTCTCGTGGAATCGAAATGAGCGAAAATAAAAATGTTTCTGCTGTTCTTTCGCTTTTTGTTAGTCGTTTTGATCGTGCAACTGGTTCTAATTTTTTAGGTATTGCAAATTCATCTCGTGTTTATCGTGAAATCGAATCTCGAAATTATAAAAATATTCGAGTTCTTTTTGCTTCAACTGGTGTCAAAGGCGGAAATTTACCTGTTGATTATTATATTCACGGTCTTATTGCTCCAAATAGTGTAAATACTGCTCCATTAAATACTATAAAAGGCTATATTAAAAATAGCAAAAATATTAATATAGCTTTGCCTCTTGAAAAAGAGCGAGAACGAGAAATCTTCGATGAGGTTGCCGAAAATGGTTTTAATATCGATAAATTAACTGTTGATTTAAAACAAGATGGTCTTAATGCTTTTCAAAACTCTTTAAATGCTATTTTCGAATATATCGAAAATGTAAATATTTCGGAAAAAATTTAATATATGTTTATATTTAATTTTATTAAAAGATTCTTATTGCTTTTACAAAATTATTTCAAATCATTCTTATTAATCGTTTTTACAATTTGGTTATTTACACCAAGTGATAATAATGAAATTATCAAAGCTGAATATAACTTAGCTAAAGTTTATATTACTGGCGAAATTATGATTGTTGATAAAATTGTTGAAGAATTACGAGAAATTTATTTTGATGATTCGATAAAAGGTGTTTTATTAATTATCGATTCTGGTGGCGGTGCTGTTGATAAATCAGTTGAAATTTCTGATATCGTTAAAAAAATTCGTGAGAAAAAACCTGTTGTATCTTATGCTTCTGGAACTCTTGCTAGTGGAAGTTTATATTCAGCTATTTGGAGTAATGAAATTATTGCTAATCGCGGTAGTCTCGTTGGTTCAATAGGTGTTTTATTTAGCGGAATAAATTACGAAAAATTATCAGAATTTCTTGGTATATCTAGTCAAGTATTAAAAATGGGAAAATATAAAGAGAGTGGAACTGCTTCGCGAGAATGGACAAGTTATGAAAAAGAGGAGTTGCAAAAAATTATGAAAGATACTTATGAAACTTTTGTTTCAGATGTTGCAACAGCTAGAAAACTTGATATTTCTAAAAAAGATATTTTCGCTGATGCCCATATTTTTACAGCTCGACAAGCTCAAGAAGTTGGTTTAGTTGATTCACTTGGAATTTTATTTGATGCTGAAGTTCATCTTGAAAATATCGTAAAAAATAGTAATCCTTTATTTATGCCTGTTTGGGAAAAAGAGAGTGAAATGGATAAATTTATTAAAGAGTTTTCATCTGAAATTTTTTCTAAAATTTCTCTGTTTTTTGAACCTAGATTAAAATAGAACATAGTATTAAAATGAAAAAAATAAGTATATTTGCACTTATTATAACACTTTCTCTTTTTGGAGAGAGTGATTTTAATCTTAATGATGAGGTCGAAACTGAAATTAGCAATAAAACTGAAAAGCAAATTGTTTCGATCGAATTTGGTTTTGGAACTATTTCGAGACTTGAAGCTGATACGATTTCTAAAAGTAGTTCTATTGACAAAGATGTAAAAATCACTGGAATTAAATTAGGTGCTGAAGATATAGGTCTGAGACTATTTTTATCGTATCGACCTATTGTTGTTGAAAATACTTTTACAAATAGTTTTGGAATAGAACTTGACTCTACAATTGATTTAAATAATAAAATTAAATTTTTTTATGGTATATCTCTTGGAACTATAATTTATAAGATAGTTGATAAAAATGATACATTTTCGTTTGATAAAAAAGCTACTGGCTATTATGGTTTAGAAGGTGGTTTTATTTTTAATATTTTAGAAAATATAGAACTAGAAAGTGGTATGAGATATATGATTACTAATTTAAATGACTCTTCGGCTGATACAAGCTATATGTTCGATCAATATATGAATTATTATTTAGCTTTAAATTTTAAATATTAGGATATAAAAATGATTAAAAGTTATAATGGAAGTTTTAAAAACATAGAAGAACTTGAAAGATTTTTAGATAAAAAACAGACTAAAATTAAAGAAAATCATCAGTTATTAATACAAGTTTTTACTGGCATAATAAGTAAAAAGATAATTTTAGATATTCAAAATAGTATTAAGTTATATTTCCCAAAAGCTATCTTGATCGGTGCAACAACTGATGGTGAAATTGTTGATGGCGAAATTTATAAAAAAACTATAGCTATATCTTTAACAACTTTTGAAAATTCGATTCTATATAGTGGTAGTTTTGAAAATCGAGATCATTTTTATACTGGTCAGCGAATCGCTAAAAAACTTGCAAAAGATAGCACAAAAGTAGTAATTATTTTATCTGATGGTATTTTTACAAATGGTGAAGAACTATTAAAAGGTTTCGCTTCTATTAATCGTTCTGTAATTATTGCTGGTGGAATGGCTGGAGATAATGGCGAACTTAAAGAGACTTTTGTCTTTAATAATAATGAAATTTTTTCTAAGGGTGCTGTTGCCGTTGGAATCGTTAATGAACATTTAAAAGTTTTTAATCAATATAATTTTGGTTGGTTGCCTTTTGGCGAAAAATTTCAAGTTACAAATGCTCAAGAAAATATAGTCTATTCAATAGATAATATTCGTCCCGTCAAAATTTATGAAAAATATTTAGGTCTTGAAATCGCTTCAAAATTACCTATTGTAGGAATTGAATTTCCTCTTATAAAAATTGGTAATCATGGAGTTAATGTCGCAAGAGCTGTTCTCGGAAAATCAGATGGAGGCACTTTACAATTTGCTGGAAATTTATCAAATGGTGAAACTGTTCAAATTGGAGTTGGTGATTTAGATACGATTTTAAGTCAATCTAAAGATAATTTACTTCAATATATTAATAAATCAGTAGAAACTACTTTTATCTATTCATGTATGGCTAGAAGAAGATTTTTATATAATAGTATAAATCTTGAAGTTAGACCTTTTAATAGTATTTCTCGAAATGTTGGTTTTTTTACAAATGGTGAATTTTTCTCATCACAAGATTCAAATGGCGACATGGTTTATCATCTTATGAATCAAACTTTAACAACTATATCTATTGCAGAAGAAAATATTAGTTTTGTAAAAAAATATGAAATTGATCGAGAAATAGCAAATTTTCAAAATTATACTTCTAATACTACAAAAGCAATCTCATATTTAACAAATGCTGTTTTAAAAGATATCGAAAAAGCTGTTAAAGATAAAGAAAATATTGCAAAACAATTTGAAGTTAATATCGAAAAAGAGATTGCAAAAAATCGTGAAAAAGATGAACTGATTTTTAATCAATATAAATTAGTTCATCAATGGAAACAATCGTGGATACAACCGTTATCTAATATTTTAGCTATAACTTCTGCTTGTAAATTACAAATAGCTTTAGATAAATTTGATATTGATACAGATGATCGCAAAAATGATTTTTTCAATATGTTAAATAACAATATGAGTAAAATTGAACAATCTGTTGATTTTTTATCAAAGACAATAGATAATTTTAGAAGATTTTATAAAGAAGATATTGGATTAGAATCTATTTTTCTTATGGAATTATTAGAGCATAGTTTGACTTTTATAAATGAACAAAATATTAAATTTAATTTTAATTGTAATGAAAATATAAAATTAAAAGTATATTCAAATCAAATTATTCAAGTAATTTTGAATATTATTAATAATTCTGTTGAAGCTATTAAAGATTTAAAAATTTCTAACGGTAAAATAATATTTGAATGTTCAAAAGATGAAAAATTTATATATTTAGATATAAGTGATAATGGTGGCGGAATACCAGAAAATAATTTAGCTTATATTTTTGATAAAGATTTTACTACTAAAAAAGATAAAGGTGGTAGCGGTTTAGGTTTATATATGTCAAAGCTAATTATAGAAACCAAATGTAAAGGTCATATAAAAGCTTTTAATATAGAAAATGGTGTAAAATTCAGAATTATCTTACCAATTCTTTAAGACTTCAATTCATCTAAACCATGCTAAAATTCATTAATTTTTTTAAAATAATCAAGGAGAGATACAAATGGCTCTATTCGACGAAGTAGCAGAAGTAGTTGCAGAACAACTAGGTATTAACAAAAGTGAAATTAAACTTGAATCAAGATTTACTGAAGATTTAGGTGCTGATAGTCTTGATATTGTTGAACTTGTTATGGCTCTTGAAGAAAAATTTGATATTGAAATTCCAGATGAAAAAGCTGAAAGTATCAAAACAGTTAAAAGTGCAATAGCATATATCGAAGCAAATAAATAATTTTTAATATACAAATCACTTCCAATAATCTAAACTTTTATAAATATCATCTATCTTATAAAAGTTTAGATCAAATAATAATTTTTCATACAAAACAAAAAAAGAAGAAAAATAAAGGCAAAGATAAATTAAATGAGAAGAGTAGTTGTTACTGGAATTGGAATGATCAACTCTCTTGGAAATGATAAAGAGAGTTCATTTAATAAAATAATTAATGGTGAAACTGGAATTGAATATATAACTCTATTTGATACTACTGAACATTCTGTAAAAATAGCTGGTGAAGTAAAAAATTTTGACCCAAAAGATATTATAAATCCAAAAGAAGTTAAAAAAGCAGATAGATTTATACATTTAGGTATAAAAGCATCACAAGAAGCTATGGCTGATGCTAATTTTAATAAAAATGAAATAGATTTTGATAGATTTGGAATAAATTCAGCCTCTGGAATTGGAGGTTTGCCAAATATTGAAAAAAATTCACTTGTCGCTGAAGATAGTTCTCCGAAAAAAATATCTCCATTTTTTATTCCTTCAGCTTTAGTAAATATGTTAGGAGGCTTTGTTTCAATTGAACATGGCTTAAAAGGACCTAATTTATCAAGTGTTACAGCCTGTGCTGCTGGAACTCACGGAATTATCGAAGCTACAAAAACGATTATGTTGGGTGGAGCAGATAGAATGTTAGTTATATCTGCAGAGTCTGCTATCTGTTCAGTTGGAATAGGTGGTTTCGCTTCAATGAAAGCATTATCAACTAGAAATGATGAACCTCATCGAGCCTCAAGACCTTTTGATGCTGAACGAGATGGTTTTGTTATGGGTGAAGGTGCTGGTGCTTTAGTTTTAGAAGATTATGAATTCGCAATTAAACGAGGAGCTAAAATTTATGGTGAAATTATAGGTTTTGGTGAAAGTGGAGATGCAAATCATATTACTATGCCAGTTGTTGATGGACCATATAGAGCTATGAAATCTGCTGTTGAAATGGCAAAAAGAGTAGTTGGTGAAAATTTAAAAATAGATTATATAAATGCTCACGGAACTAGCACTCCAGCAAATGATAAAAATGAAAGCACAGCTATTAAAATGCTCTTTGGAGATAATATTCCTCCTGTAAGTTCAACAAAAGGTCAAACAGGTCATTGTCTCGGTGCCGCTGGTGGTATTGAAGCTGTTATTTGTCTTATGGCAATGGAACGAAATATTATTCCTCCAACTATAAATTATGAAAATAAAGATCCTGATTGTGATTTGGATTATGTGCCAAATTTAGCAAGAGAGAGCAAATTAAATATCGTAATGAGTAACTCTTTTGGTTTCGGTGGAACTAACGGAGTTGTTATTTTTAGAAAAGTTTAGAATGGCACTATATTTAGATTTTGAAGAAAAGTTAAAAACTATTCAAGATTCGATTATTTCTGCAAAATTAAGAAATGACCTTCCAGCAGTTGAAATTCTTCACGGAGAATTATCAAAAGAGGTCGAAAAAGTATTTTCATCACTAACTCCTTATCAAAAATTACAACTTGCAAGACATTCAGATAGACCATATGCAATGGACTATATTAGATTAATAATGAATAATGCTTATGAATTACATGGTGATAGACATTATAGTGATGATAAATCTATTGTTGGATTTATAGGTTATATCGGAGAATATCGTTTTATGGTAATCGGCGAACAAAAAGGTCGAGGCACAAAAAATAAGATTATGCGAAATTTTGGAATGCCACATCCTGAAGGTTATCGCAAAGCTTTACGATTATCTAAAATGGCTGAAAAATTTAATATGCCTGTTTTATTTTTAGTTGATACTCCAGGAGCTTATCCCGGACTTGGAGCTGAAGAACGAAATCAAAGTGAAGCAATTGCAAGGAATCTTCTTGAATTATCACGATTAAAAGTTCCAACTATAGCCATTGTTATCGGCGAAGGTGGTAGTGGTGGAGCTTTAGCCGTTGGAGTTGCAGATCGTCTCGCAATGATGAGGTATTCTGTTTTTTCTGTTATTTCACCTGAAGGTTGTGCCGTAATTTTATGGAATGATCCTTCAATGGTTGAAACAGCAACTCAAGCTCTGAAAATTACAGCTGAAGATTTACATAAGCTTAAATTAATAGATCATATTATTGAAGAACCAATGATAGGAGCTCATCGAGAAAGAGAATTAACTGCTGAAATTTTAAAACAATATGTAATAGAACAGTATCGCGAATTATCTTTAAATTCAGTTGAACAATTATTAGAAAATAGATATAAAAGACTTATATCTATGGGAGAATTTGAAGATAATTTTGAAGTAAAATTAAATGAGATCGCATTAAATATAAACAGCTCATTGCAACAAAAAGAAGAAATAGAAATTATTGGAATAACTGGAGAAGAGGAGAGTTTGTAATTATGGAAAATAGAAAATTTGATTTTGTATCGATAGTAATGGGAAGCAAATCTGATTATACGATAATGAAAAATAGTTCTGATACACTTGTTAAGTTTGGTGTTAAATTTGAATTAATTGTATCATCAGCTCATCGAAGTCCAGAAAGAACAAAAAGTTATATTCGTGAAGCTGAAAATAAAGGTGCAAAAGTATTTATCGCAGCTGCTGGAATGGCTGCACATCTTGCTGGTGCAATCGCATCTGTAACAACAAAACCTGTTATCGGAGTTCCAATGGATGCAAGTTCGCTTGGTGGAAATGATGCACTTTTATCAACAGTTCAAATGCCTGGTGGAATGCCAGTTGCAACAGTTGCTATTGGCAAAGCTGGAGCAGTAAATGCCGCTTATTTAGCTATGCAAATTTTAGCTCTAAATGATAGTGAATTAGCCGAAAAATTACGAGAAGACCGAATTTTACAAAGCAAAAAAGTTGAAGCTGATTCACGAGAAATAGAGGTTATTCTATAAAAAATATGCGACATATTTCGATAGTAGTCGCTATAATAATTTTTTCAGGTTGTGCAGAAAAAATGAAACCTCATATTGATTTTGCACCTCCTGCTTATGTCGAAGAGCTTCCAGCTCAAGAAGATGATACAGATGAACCAAATGCAGGAAGTCTTTTTGGTCGAGGCAAAAATCCGCTATTTAGCGATCGAAAAGCTATGCAAGTTAATGATATTTTAACTGTTAAAATCGCTGAAACTTCAACTGCTTCATCAACAACTCAAAAAAATTTATCAAAAGTTAATAATGGTAGTTTAGGAGGTGGTCTTTTCACTGGAACTGGTTTAAGTGCCTTAAATACAGCTACTAATATTTCTTTAGAAAATACAAGTGAAAGTTCATTTACTGGAAAAGGAACTGCTCTTCGAGATGAACGTTTTGAGACGATTATTACTGCTAGAGTTATAAAAATTTTAAATAATGGAAACTATTTTATTGATGGTTCAAAGGAACTTTTAATTAATGGTGAAAAGCAAATAGTTAAAGTAAGTGGAGTTGTTAGTCCATATAAAATTGGTGCTAATAATGAGATAGATTCTAAATATATAGCTGATGCTAAAATTCAATATATTACTCAAGGTGATCTTGATCAAGGTGTTCAAAGAGGTTGGTTATCGAGATTTTTCAATACAATTTGGCCATTTTAATTAAATTATAAAATAAGATTCCTATTGTTATATTAATAGGAATCTATTATTAAATTATAATAGCATTGTTTTTGCTAAACCTAAAAAAGAGAAAAATCCAAAAATATCAGTTGCAGTTGTCAATAAAACAGAACTACCAACTGCTGGATCAAATCCAAATTTTTTTAAACTTAATGGAATCACTGCTCCAAAGAAACCTGCGATAAATAAATTTATAATTAATGCTAAGCCTATAACGACTCCAAGCATTCCATCACCAAACCATAAATAAGCTATTAACCCAGTTAAACCAGAAAATATAAATCCATTTGTTAAACCAATTCCAACTTCACGAAAGAGAACTCTCATTCCATCGCCTCGTCCAATTTCATCGAGTGCTAATTGACGAACAACAACTGTTATTGCTTGAGTTCCTGCATTTCCACCCATTGAAGCAACGATAGGCATTAAAACAGCTAAAGATACAAGAGTTTGGAGAGTTGATTCAAACAGTCCTACAACTGTTGAAGCTAAAAATGCTGTAAATAAGTTTATTAAAAGCCAAGAAGATCTAGTTTTTATAATTCCGAGAAATTTCTCTCCAGATTCAACATCATCATTTACACCAGCCATGTTATAAACTTGTTCAGTTGCAAGTTCAGAAATCATGTCGTAAGCATCATCACTCGTAATTCGTCCAATGATTCTACTATTTTCATCAAGAACAGGAACAACTTGTAAATTATAGTCTTCAAATAATCTACCAACTATTTTTATATGATCTGTTGCTTTTACAGATATACTTTGATACTCACCACTTTTTAAAATATTTACGAATATTTCATCTATATCAAACATTAAAAGATCATCAAGTCGCATAGAACCAAGTAGTTCCATATTGTTATTAACCACAAAGACTTGATAAATTTCTTTTAATTTTTCACTTTTTTTAAGTTCCCTTAATTTCTTGATTGCATCTTGAACACTGTTATTTGTAAAAACAGATAAAAATTCAGTTTGCATCCAAGCACCAGCTTGATCTTCTTTATATTGAAGAATTTTGTTAATTTCTTGTTTATTGCTGTCATCAATTAGAGATAAAACCTCTTCAACTTTATGTTCGCTAATAGATTCGATTTCTCTAACTAAATCTGAAGCATCATCAGATTCAAGATTATTTGTAGCTTCTGAAAGCTCTTGAGGTGTTAAATACTCGATAACCTCATTCATTAATTTATCAGGAAGTTCAAGAATAATTTCGCCAATATAAGCAGTATCAAGATTTTCTATATATTTTAAAAATAGAGTTCTATCTTCTTGATAAACCATTTTTAAAATATTTGCGATTTCACTTGGATGAAATTCATGTTCGTCTTTTTCTGTTTGAAAAAGCCAATTATCAAATTCCTCTTTTAGTTTTGTTAATTCAACTGTATCCATTGCCATTCCGATCTATTTTTCTTAATAGTTGCTAATATAATTCACAATTACTAATTGCGAGTTTTAACTCGGGAGATCTCCCAAAGCTTTTAACATTATATTAAAAGCACTCTAATATAAATTTTTACACTTTAAAACTCAAATATTAAAAATTAATCATTAAAATATCTCAAATGATATCAAGTTTTTAAGTTTTCAAAAATTAGACTTTTAATGTCAAATAACTTTTTTATAATTTTGCTTAGTTATTCGAGATAAAAAGGATAAATAGATGAAAGTTCAAATTATAGAAGAATTAATGATTCTAATAGATAGACTTAACTTCTTAAATAACAATGAAATAAAATTTTTTTCAAGATGAGTTAAAAAAGAAACATGCTAATATTTCAAAACACTATGAAATCAAAGATTCAAATAAAAAATAAAAACTGAAAGTTATAAATGTCTGAAAAAATAGAGCATATTTTTAATGCTGTAAAGCCTAATTTAAAAGAGAATAGAATCTCTGATGTTTTTATAAATCGGCAAAATTATACGATTAAATATATAGAAGATATTATTAATAATATCCAAAATGAAACTGATACAAATGAAACTTTTGATGAAAATCATGCTATTTTTTATCATGGACTTATAAAAGGATCAGAATCTATCATTTCAAAATTCGATGATGATAATCTAGAATATATTTTTTCTAAAATTGGTGAAAATCCTATTTTAATTTCTGGAGATTTTTGGGGAATTCAATCATTTATTTTTGATGGATTATCTTTTAAAAAAGCTACAAAAGTTATTCGTTCAAAATCTGCTCTTGTTCAAATTATAAATTTTGTTATATCAAAGATAATAGAAGATAAATTTGATGGATATACAATTTTAATTGGAGCTGGTAAATTTACAATTTTAGCAAAAAATAGTAATAGTTTTAGAGATAAACTAAAAGAAATTCAAATTCAATTGGATAACTATTTCTTCAAAAACCATTTTGGACGAAGCGGTTACACTTTGTCAGCAGTTGAAACTGATATCAAAACTTTAATAAATGACAATAATAAACCTGAAACTATTAAAAGTTTATTTGATAGATTAGCAACTGAAAATGAACTTGGAAAATATAAAAAATTCGATTTAAGTTCTCGAGACAATTTTTTAAATAATCCTTTGAAAGTAGAACATCAAGAAATTTGTGAAATTTGTCATTTGCGAATTGCTACAAAAGTTCTTAAAAACGAGAAAAAAGCTGGAGTAATTAAGCAAACTCAAATTTGCGAAATTTGTGATTCATATATAGAACTTGGCACAAAACTAACAAACAGTGAATATATTAGAATATTTAAAAGTAATAAATCATCCAACGATTCTATCGAAATTTTAAATTTTGCTAATGAAAGTTATTTTATAGAGTTCTATCAGGATTTTAAAATTTTTGAAAAAAATATAAAAGAAACTGATTTAGGAGTTTTTAACATTCTTGAAAATTCTCCTCAGCATATAAATCGAAAACATCTTGAACAAATTCCAAAACTTCAATATTGGTCTTTAAGTTCAAGAATTCCTATGAAACATGATGAAAAACATGGTTTTAAAATTCCAAAAACTTTTGATGATATTTTAGATAATTCTTCAGGTTTAATGGCATTAAAAGCTGATGTTGATACAATGGGCGATACTTTTAGAGAATTTCTTCAAGATGAACAAATTCCATTTAAAAAATTTATTCGATTATCTCGTGAAATGGATCTTTTCTTTTCTGATTATGTTTCTGACCTCATCAATAAAAATGATGATTATAGAGAAAAAATATATGTAGTCTTTACTGGCGGTGATGATGTTTTTGTTCTTGGCGAATGGAAAACTGTTGTTCAATTTGCAAAAGATTTAAGAGAAAAATTCTATAAATTTTCAAATAATACTACAACTATTTCTATGGGTTTAGTTATGTTTAAATCTGGAACTTTAAAAGAGATTTCTGAATTAGTGGATGAAGCTGAAAAAAGAGCTAAAGATGTTAAAGATTCAAAAGGTAATACTAGAAACGGAATTGATATTTTTGAGACTTCTATGAAATTTGATCAATTTATTAACATTGAAAATAAATTAAAAGTTATTTTAGACCAAATTCATAATATAAAAGATAATGGATTGATTTCTAAAGATTCTTCAGCCTTTCTTTATAGATTAATGTCATTTGCAAAAATGAGCCAACAAACTCAAGAATTTGTTAATAAAGCAACTAGTGATGAACCTCGTTTATATGAAAATTTTCTTTGGAAAAGTAAATTAACTAATAGTTTTAGAAGAAATATTTCAAATAAACATGATGATATTCTTAAAAACTTAAGCGAATTAATTGGACAACATGGTAGTAAAATTATTCCTTCAATTATTATGTCAATTTATCGCAAACGAGATCAAAATCAAAAGTAAATATAAATTTACTAATTTAATTAAAGGAGTTTATATTTTTGGTTCAATTTGGAACTTTGTAATTTTAGAAAAATTGGTGTTAAATATCAATACACGGTATCTGAAAATTTTGATAGCACGAAATTAGCAGATTTAAAAGAGATTGTTAATATTATAAAATAGTTAGGAGTTAAAAACATAATGGCAGTTATACTAGATAAATTAAATTTAAAAAATAGCGAAAACCTCTCAAAACTTTTTGGAGAAGATGCTCAAGAAGTCGCAAAACAATTCAACGATGGAAACAGACCTGAAATTTCAACAACACAGTTTAGAAAATTTTATGAAAAAGTTTCAAGTTTGCTTGAAGAGGCTGAATCGTTAAATAATGATGAGTTTAAAACAATTATTGCTCCCCAATTTGTGATTTTGAAATCTAAATCAAATTATGCAAAAGAGCGAAAAGTTGCTTCAGAAAATGTTGTAAAACTTTTTTCAAATAAAATTTCTAATGTAGAAGAGCTTAAAAACTTTAAATTATTTATGGAATCAGTTATTGGTTATATGCCAAAAAAATAGGGAGAATATATGAGAATAGAAAAAATAGATTTTATTTTAGCTCTTGAAAGTGGGCTTCATATTGGTGCAAATGAAGATAGTATGAAAATCGGTGGAGTTGATTCACCTGTTCTTAAACGAGAAGTTTTTGTTAATGATAAAGGTGAAGTTTCAGCTGATGATAAAGCTAAAAAATTAAAAGAGCCTTATATTCCCGGATCGTCTATTAAAGGTAAAATGAGATCACTTTTAGAACAATATTTTGATGTTACAGATGGCGATCCTGCAAATCTTGATAGTCCTAAAGGTCGAGGCACTTCTGAAAATCGTGAATTAGTTATTAAACTTTTTGGACAAATTGGTAATGCTACTAAATCTGTTGGAATCACTCGAGGTCTTTTTCGAGATGGCTATTTAACTAACAAATATAGAAAACTTGCCTTTGAAAAACGAATTGAACTTTTTGAAGCAAAATATGAAAATGTTATTGATCGTAAAACTGGAACAACTAAAAATGGTGGTTTAAGACAAATTGAACGAGTTCCTTCTGGAATTGAATTTAATGTTAGTTTATCTGTTAGATATTTCGAAACTGAACAAGAAAAAGGTAAATTATTATCTCTTTTAATTTTAGGTTTGAAATTACTTGAATTAGATGCTCTTGGTGGTAGTGGTTCTCGTGGATATGGTAAAGTTAAATTTAATGGTCTTGAAAAAATTAATGTCAATGTTAATAAATCTACTGTTTTAACTGACATAGAAAGCCAACTTTCTAGTCTAAATTTAGCTTAATAAATGAATTTAATAAAATTTAAAATTTTTCCAAAATCGCCTTTTGCAAGTCAGCCAAAGGGCGACATGATTTTTGGAATGTTTGCTAAATTTTTATTTGAAGTAAAAAAAGATACAAAATTAAATAATTATTTAAATAATCCAAATATTATTTTTTCAGATTTTTTACCTACTGATTATTTACCAAAACCTGCTTTACCTCCAAAAATATTTGAAGTTGATGAAGATAGCAAAAATAAAAAAGATTTTAAAAATAAAAATTTCTTAAAACTTAACAATATTTCTAATATATTAAATAAAGATAGCTTTGAATATGTTGGGTTTTTAATTAAAGATCAATTTTCTCAAGTTCAAATTTCTCGTTCTAGTGGTGTTCATGAAAATGGTCAAATGTTTTCAGTTTCTACATCTAGTTATATAAAAAATTTAGAATTATATGTAGCTTTTAATGAAAATGATTTTACTGAAACAGAAATTTCAGATTATTTAAAGATAATTGGTATATTTGGATTTGGTAGCAAAAGTTCTAGTGGATTTGGACAATTTGATATTGAATTAGTAAAAACTGATATTACAAATTGGAGAATTTTCGGAAAATCTATAAATAATGGTATAAATGAGCAACAGCCATCTTTTTTACAAGGTGTAACTATTGGTTTAGAGATTAAATTAAATAGTAATATTATATCTTCTATAAATAATCAAACTGGGTTTTTAACACTTTCACCATCAATTCCAAATAATGGTGATGAGGTTTTTTATAATTTATATACTAAATTTGGAAAATATGGTTCAAATAGAAATCAGTTTTATAAACAACACTCTTTAATGGCAGATAGTGGTGCCGTATATCTAAAATAGATCATTATCGCTAAATAGTTAAAAGGCTCTAATATATTTTTGATTTTTGGAGCTTTTAACGAAATTATAAGTTTTTATAAAGGAAAATATATGGCTATAAAAAAAGATATTCCGTCAGTGCCAACTGATTCTAATAATTCAAATAGTAAAAATATCGTAGGTGATGTCAAAAAGGTTTCGTCTCAAATTCAAGAAACCAAAAAAGAACCTCATCAATCTCAACCAAATAGTGCAATTGAAAATAATCTTACTCTTGGTAAATGGAAAAATATAACTGTTAGAGCAACGACTCTTTCGCCAGTTCATGTTGGCAATGGCGATGTTTTTGAACCAACTAATTTTATTATTGATCAAAATATACTTTATCATTTTGATGAAGCTCTTTTAATTAAAAATTTGCCCTTAACTTCAATAGCTGGTTTTACAAATAGTGCTGAAAGAGGTTTTATGGCTTTACATCAATTTATTAAAACAAATAAAGAAATTGCCAAAAAAGTATCTTTTGAACAAGTAAAAGTAAAAATTGGTCTTGCAAATGGCTATGAAAAGAAACTTGAAAATCCGAAAGCAAAGTTTTATATTAATAAAACTTCTAAAAATGGCAATAAACAGGCTTATATTCCAGGAAGTTCTCTTAAAGGTGCAATTGCAACAGCATATATGGAATTTTTGTTTGAAAGAGATTTTAAATTAAATAAAGCAGATTTTTTAAAAGTCGAGAATCTTTTTGATATTAGATCTGAACAAATTTTTAAAGATTTTAAAGTTGGTGATAGTAGAGTTATAAAATCTAGTTCAACAATTGGTTATGCTGTAAATCGAGCCAGAAAACGAGAAAATGGTATTTGCGAACCAAATACTTTATCAAATATCGTTGAAACGATAGATTCTGAATCAATTTTCGAAATAGATATTCATTATCGCGAAAACAAATATATTAATTTACAAAATATTTTAGCCTCTTTGACAAGACATTATTTACCAATTTTGGCTTCGACTCAAAACGAATTTAAAACTTGTTCAATTACTCTTATGCAAAATATAGCAAAATATACAATTGCCAAGTTAAAACCTAATCAATTTTTAATTCGTGTTGGAAAATATTCTGGTGCTAGAGCTATTACAGTTAAAGGTGTTAGAAACATAAAAGTTAAAACGGGCGAAAGAACATCTGAAAATCTTCCAGAAGAAACAACATCTTGGCTGTTTGCAAATAATACAAGCGATATAAAAGAGATTGAACCTTTTGGTTGGGTTTTACTTGAGGTAATTTCAAACTCTTAATTACATTTAATTTCACTTGGAGAAGCTTTAATCAAAAAACAGTTCCAAGTGAAATTATAATTTAATTTGATTTATTAGTAACTAAAGTATTAAACCATTTTAAAAAATCGTTTGGATTTCTAGTTTGGATAAAAACTTTACCTCGACCTTTGAAACAATTGCTCCAGATTCAGCTTTAATAATTTCGCCTTTTTCTAATTCAATTTGTAACATTGCAAATGCACCTTGGTGAGAAATTAAACTTCTCATATATGTATTTTACTCCGCTAATAAATAGTCTTGAATTGGATTAACATCAAATTGATGAAATTCTTCCATTTTTTTAAGGGCTTCAGTTGTAGCTTGGGTTGCTGAAATTGTTGTGAAATATGTAATTTTTTCTCGAAGAACAGCTTGACGAATTAATTTTGCATCACCACGACCGCGATTATCACTAGTATTAATAACAAGAGAAATTTCGTTATTTTTTAGTTTATCAGTTATATTTGGTCTGCCTTCACTTATTTTCAAAACAGATTCACTCTCTATTCCATTTTCTTTGAAATATTTATGAGTTCCACCAGTTGTAACAAGTTTAAAACCTAAATTTATAAAATCTCGAGCGATTTCAAGTGAATAAGGTTTATCAAGATTAGATAATGAGATAAAGACTTTGCCATTTCGAGGAATACGATTTTTTGAAGCAAGTTGAGATTTTGCAAATGAGATTGGAAACGAACTAGAAATTCCCATAACTTCACCAGTTGATTTCATTTCTGGACCAAGAATAATATCTGCTCCATCAAGTTTATTAAATGGGAAAACAGCCTCTTTTACAGCAACATGTTTTTTAAGTTTAGGTTTATATAAATCACCATCTTTATAAATTACATCATATCTATCATAAAAGAATAGTGCATCAGCTAATTTATCACCCATCATGACTCGAGTTGCAACTTTTGCCATTGGAATTCCAGTTGTTTTTGAAACAAATGGAACAGTTCGAGAAGCTCGAGGATTAACTTCGATGAGGTAGAGTTCATCTCTATAAATTGCATATTGAATATTCATTAAACCGATAACTTTCAAACCTAAAGCTATTTTTTTAGTTGTATAATCAATTTCTTTTAATAATTCATCAGAAATCGAAACAGTTGGTAATGAACAAGCAGAATCGCCAGAATGGATTCCAGCTTCCTCAATATGTTGCATAACACCGCCAATATAAACATTTTTGCCATCAGAAATAGCATCAACATCAAGTTCAATAGCTCTATCTAAAAATTGATCTATTAAAACGGGAGATTCATGACTAACAGAGACAGCTTCAACCATATATTTAGCAAGTTCAGATTTATTATAAACAATTCGCATTGCTCTACCACCGAGAACATAACTTGGTCTAACTAAAACTGGATAACCGATATTTTCAGCAATTGCAAAAGCATCTTCTTTTGTTGTTGCCGAACCATTAACAGGTTGTCTGAAGCCATTTTCTTCAACAAAAAGAGAGAATTTTTTTCTATTTTCAGCAACATCGATAGAATTAGCAGAAGTTCCGATAATTTTTGCATTATAATCTGTTAATAAATTAGCAAGTTTAAGTGGAGTTTGACCACCAAAATGGACGATAATTCCATCTGGTTCTTCGCGATCGATAACAGAAGTAACATGTTCAAAATCAATAGGTTCAAAATATAATTTATCACTTGTATCATAATCTGTTGAGACTGTTTCAGGATTACAGTTATACATGATACTTTCGACACCCATATCTTTTAGAGCAAATGAGGCATGAACACAACAATAATCAAATTCAATGCCTTGACCAATTCTATTTGGACCACCACCGATAATCATAACTCGTTTTTTATCTCTTAATTTATTTAATTCATCATCTTTTGTTCTATCTTCAAGAGGATTTCTTTCAAATGTTGAATATAAATATGGTGTTGTAGAATCAAATTCAGCTGAACATGTATCAACTTGATTATATTGATGATAAATCCCAAATCTTTTTCGAGATACTCGAACTTGAGTTTCAGAATATGTTGAAAGAGTTGCTAATCGTTTATCTGTAAAACCAAAACTTTTAGCTTCTCGTAATTTTATAGGATCTTCAAGAATTGATAAATCTACACTATTTTCAAAATCAATAATTTCTTTAATTTGATATAAAAACCAAGGATCTATTTTCGAAAGAGAAAAGACCTCATCAACAGAAAAACCTCGTCTAAAAGCTTCACCGATATATAAAATTCTTTGATCATTTGGTCTTCTTAATTCATGTTCGATCATTTCATCTTCGACATCTAATTCGTTAAAACCATTTAACCCTGTTTCAAGTGAAGCTAATGCTTTTTGAATAGATTCTTTAAAAGTTCGACCAATTGCCATAACTTCACCAACTGATCTCATTGAAGTTCCTAATGTGCTTGTAGCTTCAGGAAATTTTTCAAAGGCAAATCTTGGAATTTTTGTAACAATATAATCGATAACAGGTTCGAAACTTGCTGGAGTTCCTGTTATATCATTTGTGATTTCATCAAGTGTAAAACCAACAGCTAATAGAGTTGCAACTTTTGCAATTGGATAACCAGTAGCTTTACTTGCAAGAGCTGAACTTCGAGAAACTCGAGGATTCATTTCTATAACTGTCATTCTGCCAGTATCTGGATGAATAGCAAATTGAACATTACTTCCACCAGTATCAACACCGATTTCTCGTAAAATAGCAAAGCTTGCATCTCTCATTTTTTGATATTCTTTATCTGTAAGAGTCAAAGCTGGAGCAACTGTGATACTATCGCCAGTATGAACACCAACAGCATCAAAATTTTCAATAGAACAAACAATTATGCAATTATCTGCTCGATCTCGAATAACTTCCATTTCATATTCTTTCCAACCAAGTAAAGATTCTTCAATTAAGATTTCACCAATTGGAGAGGCTTCGATACCTTTTTGGGCTAGATCTTTTAATTCTTCAATGTTATAAGCAACACCAGAACCTCCACCAGCAAGAGTAAATGAAGCTCGAATAATCATTGGAAAAGCAATATGATTTATAACATCAAGAGCCTCTTTAACAGTATAAGCATATTTACTAATAGGCAAATCCATACCTATTTTTTGCATAACCTCTTTAAATAATTTTCGATCTTCACCTTTTTTTATAGCTTCTGGTTTTGCACCAAGAAACTCAATGCCATTTAACATGCCTTTATTAAACATGCTCATTGCGACATTTAAAGCTGTTTGTCCCCCCATTGTCGGTAAAATCGCATCAATATTTTCTTTTTTGATAATTTGAGCAATAATATTTTCTTCAATTGGTTCAATATAAGTTGCATCAGCAAATTCGGGATCAGTCATGATTGTTGCAGGGTTTGAATTTATAAGGGTAACTCGATAGCCTAAACTTTTGAGAGTTTTAACAGCTTGAGTCCCAGAGTAGTCAAATTCTGAAGCTTGTCCAATAACAATTGGTCCAGAGCCTATCAGTAAAATATTTTTTATATCTTTTCTTTGTGCCATTTAATAATTACTCTTTTACATTAAAATTTATAAACATATTAAAGATTTTTTCTCTATATATCTATTTTTTAGACTCTATTTTTAAATTATAGCACATGAATATTACTCTTTATATTTATGGTAAATTTTATAAATTCTATCGATATATTAAAATATAAATCTATTTTGTAGTTTTGATATAATTATCAGATATTTTTTATTTTTAGGTTTTATTATGAGTTTAATATTAAAATTATCGTTTGCAATTTATCTTATAAATATAAATTTAGTTGCAAATAATCTTAGCGATCGAGCAATAAAACGAGTTTCACCGTCTGAAATGATGAGTGAATCAAAAGTTGCTTTTCTTGTTGGTAATTCAAAATATAATAATTATCTATTTGGCGAACTTAAAAATCCAGAAAATGATATTCGAGCTGTTGCTAAAAAATTGAAAAATTTGGGCTTTACGATTATTGAAGGCTATAACTTATCAATTGATGATTTTGATTCAAAATTTGAGGATTTTAAAGCCAAATTAAGAGCCAATAGCGACGGGGTAGGACTTTTTTATTTTGCTGGTCACGGTATTGAAGTTGGTGGCATAAATTATCTCATTCCAACTGATTTAGATGTTAAAGAGGAACGAAAAATTCCGCGAAAATCTACTCCACTCAATGAAGTTATCGAATCGATGAATGAGACTGGCAAACGGCTAACTATTGCTATTGTTGATGCTTGTCGAGTTAATCCTTTTGAATCTGGTCGCAATAAAGATAGTGGCGGTCTTGCTCCTTTTTCAGCTTCTGGAACTTTTATCGCATTTTCTGCTGAAAGTGGCAAAGTTGCAGATGATGGTTCAGGTAATTTATCCCCTTTTGCTTCTGCTCTTGTTAAACATATAGATAAACCGCAACGAATTGAAGAATTATTCAAAGCTGTTCGAACTGATGTTTATCGCGATACAAATAAAGTTCAAACTCCAGTTGTTCAGGATCAAACTTTTGGTGAGTTCTATTTTAAGTTACCAATGTCTGTCCAAACCACTAATTCAAACAATGATATAAAAATTGATAATAAAAATAAATCAACTTATTCTATTGAAAATGTTGAAAGAACACAATTTGCACTTCAAATTAATCGATATCCAACTGATAGTAGAATTACAATTGAAGGTTTAGGTGCAAAATATAACGATGGGGTTATATTAAATCGCGGAAAATATTCAATCCTAATTGAAAAAAGTGGTTATCAGCCAAAACGGATAAAAATTGATCTACAAAGCGATTTGAGATTAGATGTTTCGCTAGAAAAAATTGAACTTGAAAAAGCAAAAGTTGAGAAAATATCTAAAAATAGCGATAGTTTAAGTCGCTTCACAATTCGCGAAAATGTTTTTATTGACAATAAAACTGGTTACATGTGGGAGAAAAAAGCGGTTAAAGGCGAATTATTCCAGAGATTTTTAAATGCCAATATAAATAACTTTGATGAACTTGAAAGTTTTTTCAAACTAATATAGAAAATGGAAGTGTTAATGATTATTTGGCTAAAAACATTATGAATTTGCATAAAGCAAAAAGTTACTGTGAGAATTTAGTTCTTGATGGCTACTCTGATTGGAAATTGCCTTCACGAGATGAGTTTCACGCTTTAATGACAGCATATTATGGTGAATTGGACAACGGTAATAATTTATTTAAATGGTTTGAAGCTAATAAACATAAACGAAACAGCAATCTATTTTTACCAAAAGAGCTTGTTGAATTTTTTGGTTTCTTTGCTATGACGGGAACAGATTGGACTCGAGATATAAGTAAAACAAATACTTCCTTTTCATGGAGATTGGATTTCAGCTTTGGGAATGACTCTAGCTACAACTATCAGGACTATGATTATTTGTTTCGTTGTGTGAGATAAGTTTTTCTTATCTATTTATCTATTAACTTTTGGGCTTGTCCCAAAAGTTCTTATTTATTTTTAGATATGAAGAACAAACTCAAAGCAAACGAAACAAATAAATTGCAATGGATTCCCGTGTCGTAGCACGAGAATGACGGTTCGGGCAGTTTTCTCCTCCGTTCCGTCATATTCGGGCTTGACCCGAATATCCACAAAAAAATATCAAAATGAATTCAACAAAAATCTTTTATGATTGCAAAAAGAGAAAAAACATTAATTCTAATTTTTAAGCAGTTATCTCTTTTAATTCACTATAAGCCCAATTTATTAATTTTGCAAGTTGCAAAAGAGACAAAAACTCATTTTTCATTTAAGGTTATTTTAAGAAAATAAACTATACAATTCCACTCGTCAAAAGGAAAACGGTTGGTAAATAAAACCATCTATTCTCTTATAAAATTTGACGAGTTCTAATAAATATGATAATGAATTATTGAAAACTAAGCAAGTGCCAACTTCAAAAATTTGAGTTTTGTCTCGCAAAGAGCAAAAGTCAGGAAATTAAGTTTTCCATTTTTATGGAGAGTTTGATCCTGGCTCAGAGTGAACGCTGGCGGTGTGCCTAACACATGCAAGTCGAACGGTAACAGGTTAAGCTGACGAGTGGCGCACGGGTGAGTAAAAGATAGCTAACATTCCCTTTGGAGGGGAACAACAGATAGAAATGTCTGCTAATACCCCATACTCCGAGCAATCGGGAAACGGTTTTTCGCCAAAGGATTGGGCTATCACCTATCAGTTAGTTGGCAGGGTAAAAGCCTACCAAGACTATGACGGGTAACTGGTCTGAGAGGACAATCAGTCACACTGGAACTGAGACACGGTCCAGACTCCTACGGGAGGCAGCAGTGGGGAATATTGCGCAATGGGGGAAACCCTGACGCAGCAACACCGCGTGGAGGATGGAGCATTTCGATGTGTAAACTCCTTTTGAGAGGGAAGAATAAAGACGGTACCTCTCGAATAAGCACCGGCTAACTCCGTGCCAGCAGCCGCGGTAATACGGAGGGTGCAAGCGTTACTCGGAATCACTGGGCGTAAAGAACGCGTAGGCGGGGTTATAAGTCTTGAGTGAAATACTATAGCTCAACTATAGAATTGCTTGAGAAACTATAATCCTAGAATCTGAAAGAGGTAAATGGAATTAGTAGTGTAGGGGTAAAATCCGTAGATATTACTAGGAATACCAAAAGCGAAAGCAATTTACTGGGTCAGTATTGACGCTGTGGCGTGAAAGTGTGGGTAGCAAACAGGATTAGATACCCTGGTAGTCCACACCCTAAACTATGAATGCTAGTCGTCGGAGAGTTATATCTTTTCGGTGATGCAGTTAACACGTTAAGCATTCCGCCTGGGGAGTACGGTCGCAAGATTAAAACTCAAAGGAATAGACGGGGACCCGCACAAGTGGTGGAGTATGTGGTTTAATTCGAAGATACGCGAAAAACCTTACCTGGACTTGACATTGATGGAATCCGATAGAGATATTGGAGTGTCATGAAAATGAAACCTGAAAACAGGTGCTGCACGGCTGTCGTCAGCTCGTGTCGTGAGATGTTGGGTTAAGTCCCGCAACGAGCGCAACCCTCGTCCTTAGTTGCCATCAGTTCGGCTGGGCACTCTAGGGAGACTGCCTTCGTAAGGAGGAGGAAGGTGAGGATGACGTCAAGTCATCATGGCCCTTATGTCCAGGGCTACACACGTACTACAATGGGATATACAGAGAGTTGCAATATCGCGAGATAGAGCCAACCTTTAAAATATCTCTCAGTTCAGATTGTTTTCTGCAACTCGAAAACATGAAGCTGGAATCACTAGTAATCGCAAATCAGCATGTTGCGGTGAATACGTTCCCGGGTCTTGTACTCACCGCCCGTCACACCATGGGAGTTTATTTCACCCGAAATCGGGAAGCTAAACTGGCTACCGCTTACGGTGGAATCGGCGACTGGGGTGAAGTCGTAACAAGGTAACCGTAGGAGAACCTGCGGTTGGATTACCTCCTTTCTAGAGTAACATTTGATATGGTCTCACAACCTATCATTTAACCGAAGTTGGTCTCTTGCTTAGTTTTCAGTAATTCTTTTCCGGGCTTATAGCTCAGGTGGTTAGAGCGTACCCCTGATAAGGGTAAGGTCAATGGTTCGAGTCCATTTAAGCCCACCATGTCGGGGAATTAGCTTAGTTGGGAGAGCGCCTGTTTTGCACGCAGGAGGTCAGCGGTTCGACTCCGCTATTCTCCACCACAACAAAAGTTTAAATTGAGTTTATTTTTTTGAATTCAATTTAGGCTTTTGCCTAAGTTCTTTAAAATGTTTTGTAAATTAAATAGTCTGAAAAAACAAGTAAATAGATTCACCAGAGTGGTAGAAGTTTTGTGAAAGTTACTTAAGGCTAATGGTGGATGCCTTGGCTGATAGAGGCGATGAAGGACGTGCTAGACTGCGATAAGATTTGACGAGCTGTCAAGAAGCTTTGACTCAAATATTTCCGAATGGGGCAACCCTTTATACACCTTCGGGTGAGCCAACCTTGTGAAGTGAAACATCTCAGTAACAAGAGGAATAGAAATCAAATGAGATTCTCCTAGTAGTGGCGAACGAACGGGGATCAGGGCTGTATGATTTAGCATTTTGTTTAATTGAAACAGTTGGAAAGCTGTGCCAAAGAGAGTGATAGTCTCGTAGATAAAAAACAACTTGTAGAACTAAGCATACGAATGAGTAGGTCGGGACATGTGTAATCCTGATTGAATATGGGGGAACCATCCTCCAACCCTAAATACTACTATCAGACCGATAGCGAACAAGTACTGTGAAGGAAAGGTGAAAAGAACCCCTGAAGGGGAGTGAAATAGAACCTGAAACCATTAGCCAACAATCATTCGAAGCCCTTTATATGGGTGACGGACTGCCTTTTGCATAATGAACCTGCGAGTTGTGGTGTCTGGCAAGGTTAAGTAATATGTAGCCGGAGCGAAAGCGAGTTCTAATAGAGCGATTAGTCAGATGCTGCAGACCCGAAACTGAATGATCTATCCATGAGCAAGTTGAAGCATGTGTAAAAGCGTGTGGAGGACTGCACGGGTACCCATTGAAACGGGTTCCGATGACTTGTGGATAGGGGTGAAAGGTCAACCAAATTCAGTGATAGCTGGTTCTCTCCGAAATATATTTAGGTATAGCCTCGAAAATTAGCTTGAAGGGGTAGAGCACTAAATGGGCTAGGGCTGCTCGCCGCGGTACCAAACCCAATTAAACTCCGAATACTTCAAGTGCAATTTCGGGAGTCAGGCGGTGGGTGATAAAATCCGTCGTCAAAAGGGGAACATCCCAGACTACCAACTAAGGTCCCAAAGTTCTATCTCAGTGGAAAAGGATGTAATATTGCTTTGACAATTAGGAGGTTGGCTTAGAAGCAGCCATCCTTTAAAGAAAGCGTAACAGCTCACTAATCTAGCGATAATGCGCCGAAAACGAAACGGGGCTAAGATAGACACCGAAGTTGTAGATTTGAAAATTTATTTTCAAGTGGTAGGAGAGCGTTCCAAGTTCAGTGAAGATACACCGGTGAGGAGTATTGGAGAGCTTGGAAGTGAGCATGCAGGTATGAGTAACGATAAAACGGGTGAGAATCCCGTTCGCCGTAAACCCAAGGTTTCCTACACGATGCTCGTCATTGTAGGGTTAGTCTGGTCCTAAGCCGAGTCCGAAAGGGGTAGGCGATGGCAAATCGATTAATATTTCGATACCAATTTTTAAGCGTGATGAAGGGACGCATAGGGCTATGCGAGGCTAGTGATGGAATACTAGTTCGAACTATATAGGATAAGAGAATTGGCAAATCCGTCTCCTTTTCTGATATATTACAGGCTCTGGAAGTTCTTCGGAATGGATAGAGAATCGCTGATGTCGTCGTGCCAAGAAAATCTTCTAAGCATATTAAAAGTTGCCAGTACCGTAAACCGACACAGGTGGGTGAGATGAATATTCTCAGGCGCGCAGAAGAACGATGGTTAAGGAACTCTGCAAACTGACACCGTATCTTCGGTATAAGGTGTGCCATAGCAATATGGCTTCAACAAAGAGTCCCTCCTGACTGTTTACCAAAAACACAGCACTCTGCCAACACATAAGTGGATGTATAGGGTGTGACGCCTGCCCGGTGCTGGAATGTTAAGGGGATTTGTTAGCGCAAGCAAAGCTTTGAACCGAAGCACCAGTAAACGGCGGCCGTAACTATAACGGTCCTAAGGTAGCGAAATTCCTTGTCGGTTAAATACTGACGTGCATGAATGGCGTAACTAGATGGGAGCTGTCTCGACCATGGATCTGGTGAAATTGTAGTGGAGGTGAAAATTCCTCCTACCCGCGGAAAGACGGAAAGACCCCGTGGACCTTTACTATAGCTTGACACTGCAGACGGGACATCTATGTGCAGGATAGGTGGGAGCCTACGATCCAAATACGCTAGTTTTTGGGGAGGCATCCTTGAGATACCACCCTTAGAGGTTCTGTTTGCTAACTGCGATAAATCATCTTTATTCAGGACAATGTCTGGTGGGTAGTTTGACTGGGGCGGTCGCCTCCTAAAGAGTAACGGAGGCTTACAAAGGTTGGTTCATATCGGTTGGAAATCGATAGTAGAGCATAATGGCATAAACCAGCCTGACTGCGAGACATACATGTCAAGCAGAGACGAAAGTCGGTCATAGTGATCCGGTGATTTTGTATGGAAGATTCATCGCTCAAAGGATAAAAGGTACCCCGGGGATAACAGGCTGATCTCCCCCAAGAGCTCACATCGACGGGGAGGTTTGGCACCTCGATGTCGGCTCATCGCATCCTGGGGCTGAAGTAGGTCCCAAGGGTTTGGCTGTTCGCCAATTAAAGCGGTACGCGAGCTGGGTTCAGAACGTCGTGAGACAGTTCGGTCCCTATCTTCCGTGGGCGCAGGATAGTTGAGAGGGTTTGTCTTTAGTACGAGAGGACCGAGACGAACATACCTCTAGTGTATGGGTTGTTCTGCCAAGGGCATCGCCCAGTAGCTATGTATGGTTGTGATAAGAGCTGAAAGCATCTAAGCTCGAAGCCATCCTCAAGATTAACTATCCCTAAAGGTAGCAAGAAGACTACTTGCTTGATAGGTTGGGTGTGTAATTGGAGTAATCCATTTAGCTGACCAATACTAATAAACCGTTTGTCTTTCACAGAACTCTACCCCTCTTGTGAATTTATTTACAGACTATTTCAATTTACGAATCTTTTTCTCTGTGTTGGTGACTATAGAGAGGTGGAAATACTCAGCTCCATTTCGAACCTGAAAGTCAAGCACCTCATCGCTGATAATACTGCTCTTTACGAGGGTGGGAATGTAAGTCGTTGCCAACATAGTTTTTTCTTATAAAATATACAAGATTTTTTCATTTAAACTTATTAATCATAAATTACTTCTTAAAATATAAATTCTAATTTACAATTTCATTAGTGAAATCTAAAAAATGATAAGATTAAAAAATTTAATAACATGTTATTGAATTAAATTTTTTAATCTTAAACTATGGAGATATATTTGTCAATCTTTACATCTATATTAGTAATTTCATTGCTTGTTTTTTTTCATGAACTTGGACATTTCATTTTTGCTAGGCTTAATGGTGTTGCAGTAAATGTTTTTAGTATTGGTTTTGGTTTAGCTCTTTTCAAGAAAAAAATAGGTAATACTGAATATCGCTTTAGTGCAATTCCTCTTGGTGGTTATGTTCAAATGAAAGGTCAAGATGATCTTGATCCTCTTATGAAAAATAACGATAACGATAGTTACAATTCTATAAAACCTTATCAAAGAATATCTATTTTGTTTGGGGGACCTCTATTTAATTTTATACTCGCTTTTATACTTTTTTTTATAGTTGCAATTTCTGGATTTGAAACACTGTCAAGTGAAATTGGCGAGTTAAAGAAAGATTTTCCTGCTGAAAAATCAGGCTTATTAACAGGTGATAAAATTTTATCAATTAATAATAACCTCATCAATAATTGGAAAGATGTTTCTAAATCTATTGAAAATAGTTCTGGTATCATACATTTTCAAATTCTTCGTAATACAAATATATTAAATATTAATATAGAACCTCAAATTAGTGAAAGTGAAAATATATTTGGTGAAAAAATTCACAAACGATTAATTGGAATTTCACCATCAGGTAAATTTGAACAAATCTCTTTTGAACCAATTGAAGCATTAAAATATAGCTGGAATGAGCTGAAATCTTCAACAATATTAATATTTCAAGGACTAGAAAAATTAATTGTTGGAGTTCTTTCTTTAGATCAACTTGGCGGAATAATCTCAATGGTTGAATATACCTCTAAAGCCTCTGAAACAGGGCTTGTAACTTTATTGTTTCTTACAGCTCTCTTTTCTGTCAATCTTGGTGTGGTAAATTTATTACCAATTCCTGCACTTGACGGCGGACATATAATTTTTCAGATTTATGAAATATTTCGCGGTAAAGCTCCAAATGAAAAAGCTATGTATTATTTAACTATTTTTGGTTGGATAATTCTTTTAACTTTAATGGGAATTGGCATGTATAATGATATATACAGACTAGCTACAAAATAAATATAAATCATGAAAAGAATAAATTTAATTATATTTTTATTTATAGTTTATTTTTTAAGAGCTAATGAATATATTGAAATTGAGTCAAAATTATTTCTTGATCGTGATTTTGGTCGAAAAAATTGGCTTGAAGCAATTTCAATATGTGAAAAACTTAATTTGAAATTAGTTTCAAAAATAGAATTAAGAGAAGCTTATGATAATATAAGTCAATTTAAAAATATAAATAAGAATGATTGGTTTTGGAGTAATAACGAAATTAAAAACTATAAAATTTTTATATGGACTCTTGGTTTTTTTAATGGCTATGATTTAATAACAAATAAAAAAGATTTAGCATCTGTTTTATGTATTAAATAAAAATTTGGATAAAATTTCAATAAATTATACATTACAAACCGTCAGGAGGTCTTTTATGGCTTTAAGTCAGGATAAAAAAACAGAAATTATTGGTAGTTTCCATAGAAATGATAAAGATACTGGTTCTCCAGAAGTTCAGATTGCAATCTTTACTGAACGAATCAGTCTTATCACAGAACATTTAAAAACAAATGCAAAAGATAATGCTTCTCGATTAGGTCTTCTTAAACTTGTTGGTAAAAGAAGAAGATTAATGAGATATCTAAAAAGAACAAACAGAAGTGTTTATAACAAAGTAATTTCTAATCTTAAAATCAGAGATAATCTCTAATCTTTTCAACTAATTCTTCTTGTAAAATCAGAGAAAATATTTTAATAATATTTTCTCGATTTATATAAAATAATAAATAAATTTTTAATAATTTTTAAATTGGATACAAAATGAGCTACAAAAGAGTTTTAATAAAATTTTCAGGTGAAGCTCTCTCAGGTTCTGCTGGTTACGGTATAGATACATCTATTTTAAATTATATAGCCGACGAAATCAAGAAAGTTGTCGAAACTGATGTTGAAGTTGCAATTGTCATTGGTGGAGGAAATATTATTCGTGGAGTTGATACTTCTAAAGATGGTGTAATTTCTCGAAGCTCAGCTGATCACATGGGAATGTTAGCAACTGTAATCAATGGCATCGCACTTCAAGAGGCAATTGAGAAAAAAGGTGTTCATGTTAGATTACAAACAGCAATTCAAATGGATAAAGTTGCTGAACCATTTATTATAAGACGAGCAATCAGACACTTTGAAAAAAAGAGAGTTGTAATTTTTGCTGGTGGCACAGGCAACCCATTTTTTACAACTGATACTGGAGCAACTCTTAGAGGCATTCAAATTAGTGCTGATATAGTAATAAAAGCTACAAAAGTAGATGGAGTCTATGATAAAGATCCAAAAAAATATCCAGATGCTAAAAAATTATATAAATTAACTTATGATGAAGCTCTTAATGATAATATTAAAGTTATGGATGAAACAGCTATTACTTTAGCAAAAGATAATAAAATGCCTATTCTAGTCTGTGATATGTTCAAAGAAAATAATCTAGTTGATATTATTAAAAATGGAAATTTAGCAAATTGTTCAATTGTTGGAGGTTAATATGGTTGAAAGATTAGAAAAAGTTGTAGCACAAGCTTTAAAATATGTTGATGGTGATAATTATTTATTGGCTGTCTTAGTATCTAAACGAGCTGAAGAGCTATCACAAAACGGAATTGGAACTTCATTTTTATCAAAAGAATTTATTCGTTCAAAATCATTAACTCGAAATACAGATATAGCTCTTTATGAACTTGCAGAACGAAAAGTAGCTTTTACAATAAGCTAAAAATAAAAATTTAGGTATTTAAGTGCGAAGTTTTATTCGAGAAATAGAAAATATTCATGATGTTGAAAGTGCTAAAAATATTTTATTTAAAAATATAGAAATTAGTAATGAAATTATATTAGCTGTTGAATTTGCAATAGAAGCTCATCAAAATCAAAAACGAAAAAGTGGAGAACCTTATGTAATTCATCCAATTTTAGTTGCTTCACTTGTAGCTAAAATTTCTAATGATGTATCAATGGTTATTTCTGCACTTCTTCACGATGTTGTTGAAGATACAGAATTTCACGATAGTGATATTCTTGAACGATTTGGTGAAGATGTTCGTTTTCTTGTTGATGGTCTTACAAAAATTGATTCAATTCGCGAAAAAGAGCTAGTTTCTTCAGAAAGTGGAAAATCACTTAATAAATCTGCTTTTAGTTTTCGTAAAATGCTTACAGCTTCAATTCAAGATATGCGAATTTTAATAATAAAACTTTGTGATCGAATTCATAATTTGACGACTCTTGAAGCTCTTTCTGAACAAAAACAGTTGAGAATAGCTGAAGAGAGTATTGTCGTTTATGCTCCAATTGCCCATCGTTTGGGCATTTCTTCTTTAAAAAGTTTAATTGAAGATTATAGTTTTAAATATTTATTTAAAGATGATTATAAAAATATAAGTAGTTATCTTGATGAATATGAAAATACAATGATAACTAAATTATCAAATTTTCAAGATTATGTTAATAATTTATTATTAAGAAATGGTTTTAATGATAGTGAATTTGAAATTCACGGTCGAATAAAACACAAATATTCTATTTTTAGAAAAATGCAACGAAAAGGTATAAATATCGATGAAGTCCTAGATTTACTTGCAATTAGAGTAATTGCAAAAGAGACAATCGATGTTTATAAAATTTTAGGTTTAATTCATTTAAACTTTAAACCTCTTGCATTTCGTTTTAAAGATTATATCGCTTTGCCAAAAGAAAATGGCTATCAAACACTTCATACAACTATAATATATAATAATTCTATATTTGAAGTTCAAATTAGAACTTTTGAAATGGATAAAACTGCTGAATATGGTCTTGCAGCTCACTGGAAATATAAATTAAATAATAAAATTAATACAGATTGGATAATTAAACTTGATCGCAAAGAGGCTGAAATCGGTGATTATTGCGATTTTGTTAGAGGCGATCTTTTTACTGAAGAGGTAACTGTATATTCACCAAAATATGAGACTTTTACACTTCCACGAGGTTCTGTGGCTCTCGATTTTGCTTATGCAATTCATTCTGATTTAGGGAATAGAGCAAAATTTGCTTATGTTAATAAGAAAAAAGCCCCTTTATTAACTGAATTAAAAAGCGGTGATATAGTTAGAATTGTTGCGGATAATAAAACGATTCATCGATGCAGTTGGATTGATTCTGTAAAGTCGCAACACTCTAAAAAAGAGATGAGAAATATATGTAATCAACGAATTAAAGAGTTAAATATTCAAACTGGTTTTTATATTTTAAAAACGATTTTGGGTATTTCTCGAGAAAATATTGAAAAATTTTTAATAAAACATACTTTAATTGATAATATAAGTAAAATTTCAGAAAATGAAACAAATTTAAAACTGGTTTTAAATGAATATATTAAAAATTTTGTTAAACCTCAAAAATTATTACCAATTTTTCAATTGCAATTACAAAAAAATAGATATAAATTAAAAAATTTTAAGTTCAAACCTGTAAAAATATTATCAAATAAAAATATAACTGGAGTTCATTTTGATGTTTGTTGTCATCCACATAATGGCGACGAAATTATTGGAGTTTTGCGAGAAAGTGGGGTTTTTATTCATCACAAATTATGTTCTCAAATTGATTCTATAATTCAAAATCCAGAAAATAATCTTGAAATGGTTTATATAGAATGGGATATAGAAGATAGCTATAAATATAATTTAATTGTTAGTTTATCGAATCATCGAGGTGCTTTAGGCGAATTTTTATTATATTTATCTAAACTTAATATTGATATCTTAAGTATAAAAACAGAAAAAGATACATTGTCAAGTGATTATACTTTCTATTTTGATTTAGAAATCGAAAGTAAAGAAAAAAATATAGACAAAATTAAACGAGAACTTGAATTAAAAACGAAAATTATTCAATTAACAAGTAGAAGTGATAGTTATAAAAGATAATTTATAAATAATGAGGTAAATATATATCTATGATATTAAATGTAGATAATGAAAAAAATATAAAAAGTCCAGAACTTGAAAATGCACTTCGAGAAATAGTTCGAGGTTCATCTGAAATTATAGACACTGAAAATTTAGAAAAAATTTTAACTAGATATTTTAAAACTGGCGAAAGATATCTTGTTAAAGCAGGTTTTGATCCAACTGCTCCAGATTTACATTTGGGACATACTGTTTTGATAAATAAATTGGCAACTTTTCAGAAATATGGAGCAAATATTCAATTTTTGATTGGTGATTTTACGGCAATGATTGGCGATCCAACTGGAAAAAGTCAAACTCGAAAAGAGCTAACTCGTGAAAATGTTCTTGAAAATGCAAAAAGTTATGAAAGACAAGTTTTTAAAATCATCAATTCAGAATATACAAAAATCGTTTTTAATAGTCATTGGCTTTATGATTTAGGAGCAGAAGGTTTATTAGCTTTAACTTCAACTTTTAATGTCGCCAGAATGTTAGAACGAGATGATTTCAGTAAAAGATATGAAAACGGTTCATCAATTGCTATAAGCGAATTTATATATCCGTTACTTCAAGGCTATGATTCAGTATATTTAAAATCTGATGTCGAAATTGGTGGAACTGATCAAAAATTTAATTTATTAATGGGAAGACAACTTCAGCGAACTTATGGAGTGGGCAAAGAACAAACGGTTTTAATGATGCCAATTCTTGAAGGACTTGATGGAATTCAAAAAATGAGTAAATCGCTCGGCAATTATATTGGTGTTGAAGAAGAACCAAATAGTATGTTTGCAAAAGTTTTAAGTATTTCTGATCAACTGATGTGGAGATATTTTGAGTTACTTTCGACAAAAACTATAAATGAAATCGAGCTTTTAAAAGTTGGAATCGAATGCGAAACTTTGCATCCTAAAAAGATAAAAGAAGATTTAGCCTTAGAAATAGTTACAAGATTTTATTCTCAAGAAATAGCAGAATCAGCTCGAGAACATTTTAATAATGTGCATAAATTACGAGAAATTCCAGAAGATATTGAAACTTTTGAAATTAACGAAACTTCAATTTGGATTGCAAAACTTTTACAAATTGTAAAATTGACCTCATCGACATCTGAAAGTCGAAGAAATATTCAAGCTGGTTCAGTTCGAATTAATGGCGAAAAAATAGAAAATGAACAACTCAAATTAGACTCTGGTGAATATATTTTGCAAGTTGGTCGCAGAAAATTTGCAAAGGCTATTATAAAATGAGCAATTTACATATAAATAAAGAATTAAAATCTGTAAAAATTGGAAAACATCTAATTGAAATTCCAATTATTCAAGGTGGAATGGGTGTTGGTATTAGTTGGGATAAACTTGCTGGAACTGTTTCAAAAGAGGGCGGACTCGGAGTTATTAGTGGAGTAGGCACAGGTTACTATAAAAATAAAAATTTTTCTCATAGAAATATAGCTGGACGACCTTATGAAGTTGAAAATTTCTATTCTCGAGATGCTCTTTTTGAAATTTTTTCTAATGCTCGAAAAATCTGTGGTGATAAACCTCTCGGTTGCAATATTTTATATGCAATTAATGATTATGGTCGAGTTGTTCGTGATGCCTGTGAAGCTGGAGCCAATATCATTATTACTGGTGCTGGAATTCCTTCGAATATGCCTGAATTCACTCGCGACTTTCCAGATGTTGCACTTGTTCCAATTGTTTCAAGTGTTAGAGCTTTGAAAATTATTATTAAAAAATGGGCTAGATATAATAAATTACCTGATGCTGTTATTCTTGAAGGTCCATTAAGTGGCGGTCATCAAGGTTTTACTTATGAACAATGTTTTCAAGATGAATTTCAATTGGAAAATCTTGTCGCTCCCGTTGTTGAAGAAGCTAATAAATTTAATATTCCTGTTTTTTCTGCTGGTGGAATTTGGGATAAAAATGATATCGATCGAATGATTGAACTCGGTTCTGCTGGAGTTCAAATGGGAACTAGATTTATTGCAACTCACGAATGTGATGCCGATCTGAAATTTAAAGAGCTTTTATTAAAAACGACAAAAAATGATATTATACTTATGAAATCTCCAGTCGGATATCCTGCAAGAGGAATCAAAACTAGTTTGCATTTTAAAATGGAAACTAAAACTGCTCCTAAAGTTGCTTGTATCAGTAATTGTGTCTCCCCTTGTCATAGAGGTGAAGAGGCAAAAGCTGTTGGTTTTTGTATCGCGGATCGTCTCTCTGATGCCTATTTTGGTGATACTGAAAATGGTCTTTTCTTTTCAGGTTCAAATGGTTATAGAGCAAACGAAATTATTTCTGTAAAAGAACTTATTAATAAATTAAAAAATGGAGAATAAAAATGGGTAAAAATAGCCATATCTTTTTATTATCTAGTTTAGTTTTTTCATATAATTTAGTCTATGCTGAATCTGAAAAAGAGACACTTAAACTTGAAGGCAATGTTCGAGAATCTAAATTTCAAAAAGTTTCTATGGAAATGGAAACAGATGATGATGACGATTCAAATTACAATAGAAAAAATAAAAATTATGATGAGTCTGATTTAGATTATAGAAAATATAAAGAAAAAGAGACTTTATATATAAAAGTAACTCGCGAAAATAGTGAAGATGATGATTCAAAAGGTGAAAAAGTTTGGAATAATGGTTCGATTCTTGTAAGTCTTGAAGATGATATCGATCCTGAAAAATTTGCTAAAAAACATGGCTTGAGTGTTACTCGTCAAAATAAAAATGGAACTTTCGTTTTTCAAATTGAAGATGATAGCGATGTTATCAAAAAATGTAATCGTCTTCAGAAACTTCGTGGTGTAAATAGTGCTGAACCAAATTGGCGACGAAAAAGAGATTATAAATAAAAATTAGGAGGTTTTTTGAAAAGAGCTTTAATTAGTGTGAGTGATAAACGGGATATCGTTAATTTTGCAAAAGATTTAGTTTCACTTAATTTTGAGATTATTTCAACAGGTGGAACTAGTAAAACTTTAAGAGAATCTGGAATTAAAACTATCGATATTAGTGATATAACAGGTTTTCCAGAAATGTTTGATGGTCGAGTCAAAACTTTAAATCCAATGGTTCATGGAGCAATTTTACATAGACGAAATAATGAAAATGATATTGAACTTGCTAAAAAACATGGCATAAAAGCTATCGATTTAGTATGTGTAAATTTATATCCATTTAAAGAAACTATTGATAGAACTGATAATTTTGATGAAATTATCGAAAATATTGATATCGGTGGTCCTGCAATGGTTCGAAGTTCAGCAAAAAATTTCGCTGATGTAATTATTGTTACAAATCCTAATCGTTATAGTGAAATTATAGCTAGATTGACTTCTAATAAACTAGATTTAGATTTCAGACGAAATTTAATGGTTGAAGCTTTTGAACATACAGCTAGTTATGATTCAACAATTGCAAATTATATGAATAGTAGATTTAATAATGGTTTTGGTTCAAAACATTTTATAGTTGGTTCAAAAGCTTTTGAAACTCGATATGGTGAAAATCCTCATCAACGAGGAAGTTTATATCAGTTTGATAATAAATTTTGGACTTTTAATTTTAAAACTATAAAAGGTGAAGCCAGTTTTAATAATATTACAGATATGAATAGTGCCGTAAAAATAGCTTCAGCTTTTGGCAATCGTCCTGCGGTCTGTATCGTAAAACATGGAAATCCTTGCGGTTTTGCAATTCGAGATAATTTATTAGATTCTTACTCTGAAGCTCTAAAAAGTGATCCTATTTCTGCATATGGTGGTGTTGTAGCGATTAATGGAGTTTTAAATGAAGATTTAGCTCGAGAAATTAATAAAATTTTCGTTGAAGTGATTATTGCTGGAAAAATATCTGCTGAAGCAATAAAAGTCTTTGAAACTAAAAAAAGAATTAAATTATTTGAACTTGGCGAAGAGTTCTTAAAATTATCTACTGATAAACTTAATTTTAAACATGTTGATGGAGGCTTTTTATTACAAGATAGCGATAAAGTAAGCGAAAACGAGCTAAAAACAGCTAAATTAATGTCAAATAGAGAAGCAACCTCATCGGAACTAACTGATCTCGAAATTGCTTTAAAAGTAGCTAGTTTTACTAAATCTAATTCAGTTGTTTATGTAAAAGATTCAGCAGTAGTTGCAATTGGAATGGGCATGACATCTCGAGTTGATGCAGCAAAATGTGCTATCAGAAAAGCAGATGAACTCGGTTTATCTCTTGAAGGTTCATCTTTAGCAAGTGAAGCCTTTTTTCCTTTCAGAGATTCTATTGATGAAGCTTCAAAAGTTGGTGTTAAAGCTATTGTTGAACCTGGTGGAAGCATTCGTGACGATGATGTTATAAAATCTGCTAATGAATATGGCATTGCACTATATTTTACAGGTATTAGGCACTTTTTACATTAAAACAAAAATTTCCCAAAAATTTTAAATATCTTTTTGGGAAATATACTTTAATTAACTTTTTTATATATAACTAAAGTTCCAGAAATAAGATCATGAAGTGATTCTCTCTTGTTTCTAAATAAAGGTAAAAAAAAGCCTATAATCGATATCATCGAGATAAAATATGATAAATATCTAATTATTGCTCTAAATATTGAGATGTTTTCTAAGCTATTTTTATCAACGACATATAAATTTAGAGCTTTTTTACCAGGTGTTTGACCACTAATCTTCCAAAACATAATAGTTACTGCAAGTGTAAGAACCATCTGAATTATTCCAGCTGTTGGATTTAAACTCGGATCTTTCATTGTTTCATAACCATAGATAAATCCAATTAAAATATTAATAGGCATAATTATTAAAAACATATCCATAATTGTTGCAAAAAATCTTCCGCCAAAAGTTCCATAAACTATATTTTGACTTATATCTATTTTTGTAGATATTTTTCTTTTCTTAGCATTTCGCCATTTAATTATTTTCATTTTTTATTTAATAAATCCTTTAATTCTTAAAGCTTCCAATGTAATTTCTTTTATTTCATAATTGCAACAAAAATATTACGAGCAATTGATATTTTCTCAAAAAACATAAATTGGTTTATCACTAATTTCTAATTTAGATAAATATTTTTCATTTCCATCAATATCAATAGTTCGCATTAATTTATTGAAATTCAATTCAAAACTGTCCGAAACTGTCCAAATTGCATAAAATTTATCAAAACGAACAATATTAAATTTCTTATTAAAATCTCGTGAAATATATTTAGAATTTAATATTAAATTTAATAAAATTTTAAAAGTCCAAAATTGCGGATAAATCTCATTTTCAGCAGTTAATCCATAACCATTTGCAATAAGTTGATGCCAATAAATTTTACTAATTTTCCTAGTTGAAATCGAAATTAAAATATAACGAACCATATATTTTTTATAATTTTCTAGTGAAATAGCTTCAGTTTGACTTGTTGGAGTATATGGATAAGTATCTTTAATAGGATAATTTGTTTCTGTAATATAAATTTTTTTATCAAAAATGCGAGAAAGTAACCAAATTTTTTTATCAAGATTAAAAAAAAGAGCTTGACGATTTTCAGGCGAACCGCGACGATCAACATATAAAAGCGATGAAACTTTATCAAGTTTATTTCTTAGTTTTAGAGTTGAACCCCACCAATGAAATTCAAAATCGATAACTGAACTTCCAATAAGTTGAATATTCGTATCAGAAAAAAATCGTTCTTTAATAAAAAAGGCTATTTCGAAAAAATTTATATACTCGTTTGGCGAAACAAAACCCCATTTAATGCGATTTGGAGCATGTCCAATTTGAAATTCAGTTATACCAATTTTATAGAATTGACTAAATATATCTTTAATAGTTATACTAAATTTGGTCGAATTAATAATAAATTCTCGAGTCTGAATAACAATTAATAAAACTTTGATATTTTTACTTTGAAATTTATCAATTAAGTTTATATATAAATCGATATTTTGCATATCTGACATATAAAACCTTAAAGCTACATTTTTTATATTCGCGATTTTTAAAAGTTGAAGCTGTTTGTCACCTCGTTCAAGTGAAACAACAACTCCTAAAAAATTAGATAAATCGACCTCATCGTTATTAATATTTTTATAAAAAAATATATTTTTTAAAGCTTTAAATATACCGATGAGGTGCAAATAAAATATTTCTAATTTTTTATTTTGTCGCAATATTTTTTTATTGCTCTTAGATATTTGATATGGTTGATCAGAAAAATTATCCCATCGCCATAAATCAAATTTTTGAGACAATCCGTTCCTCCATTTTTATATAAATATGTAAAATATCAATAGAAGCAGGTGTTACCCCCTGAATTTGCAAAGCAGATTGAAGATTCGGCGGATTAAATTTCTCAAATTTTTCAACAATTTCATTACTCAAACCAGAAACTTTTCTAAAATTAAAATTATCAGGAATTTTTATATGTAAAAAGTTTTCCATTTTATCGATTTGATTTTGCTGTTTTTCAATATATCTGCCATATTTTGCTTCAATAATTATTAACTCTTTTATTTCATTAGATAAATTCTTAGATTTTGGATATATTTTCTCAAGATCAACCACTGAAATATCTTTTCGACCAACAATTCTAATTAGTGATACTCTATCTTTGATTTTTTCTTGACCAAGTTCTTCTAATAATTTCAAATTTTCTATTGTTGGAGTTATATAAATTTCATTTAATTCAGCAATAGCTAAGTCTATCTCTTTTCTAATATTTTCAACTCGATCCATAAAATCTCGTGAAACTAAACCAAGTTCAAAACCATATTTTGATAATCTCAAATGAGCATTATCTTCTCGCAAAAGCAATCGATATTCAGCTCTAGAAGTGAACATTCGATAAGGTTCAACAGTACCTTTAGTAACTAAGTCATCTATTAAAACACCAATATAAGCTTCATCTCGTCGCAAAATCAAAGGTTCTTTATTATCAACAGCAAGAGCTGAATTTATTCCCGCCATTAAACCTTGAGCTCCAGCTTCTTCATAACCAGTTGTTCCATTAATTTGACCAGCCAAATATAAACCAGCAATTTTTTTAGTTTCAAGCGAATGTTTTAGTTCAGTTGGATCAACATAATCATATTCGATGGCATAGCCGTAGCGAACGATTTTTGCATTTTCAAGCCCACGAACCGAATGAATCATATCTAGCTGAACATCAGGCGGAAGAGAAGTACTCATTCCATTAATATAATATTCAGTAGCTTCTAAAGTTTGAGGTTCTATAAATAGATGATGTCTTTCGCGACCTTTAAATCTATTAATTTTATCTTCGATACTCGGACAATATCGCGGACCAATTCCAGCAATTTGACCAGTAAAAAGTGGAGCTCTCCAAAAATTATTTTCGATAATTTCATGAGTTCGTTCATTCGTATAAGTTACATAACAAGGTAATTGAGCCTTATTAACGAAACTTTCACGATTCGTATGAAAACTAAAAGGAATCGCGGGTTCATCACCACCTTGAATTTCCATAACTGAAAAATCGATAGAACTTGCATCAATTCGAGCAGTTGTACCAGTTTTTAATCTACCAACTTTTAAACCCAATTCTCGAAGTTGATCACCAAGATGAGTTGCAGAAAATTCGCCGTATCTTCCAGCTTTTCGTTGAACTTCACCAATATGAATAACACCATTGAGAAAAGTTCCAGTTGTTAGAACTACTTTTTTACTTTTATATTCGATACCAAGTTCAGTAACAACAGCTTCAACCTGATTATTAATAACGATTAATTTTTCAACAGTATCTTGTGCTACAGTTAGATTTTCAGCATTTAAACATTGAGTTCGCATTTCAATAGCATAACGATCCATATCAATTTGAGCTCTTGAACCACGAACAGCAGGACCTTTATTTTCATTCAAAATTCTAAATTGCAAACCACATTTATCAGTTGTTTTGCCCATTTGACCGCCAAGAGCATCAATTTCTTTAACAAGATGACCTTTTGCGAGACCACCGATAGCGGGATTACAACTTGTTGCACCAATATTTGCTGATAACATCGAAATTAAAAGGGTTTTTTTACCAATTCTTGCCGAGGCAAGTGCTGATTCGATTCCAGCATGACCGCCACCAACGACGATTACATCATAATTCATTTTATATTTTTCCTAATTTTTTTATTTTTATAAACTAAGTTTATGATTTTTGCGATTTAAGTTATGTTATCGACTTTGAATATAATTTTATTATTATTTTGTCTTAAATAATTTGAATTGATTTTGGAAAAAATTTGGAAGAATCTCCGCGAAAAAGCGGAGAAAAAAGTAGAGAATTAAAAGTTAAAAATAGATTTATTGAAGTAAGATTTTGCCAGAAGTATTATTATATTTCCAATAATCACCATTTTTTACAGATATTTCAGCATTTCCATCTGTAATAACATTTGAAGCTGGACCTTTATAATTAACAGTATCTCCAGAACCATTACTATCCCAATCTGCAAGAGATTCAGCTTCAACAACAAGAGCAAGAGCTCTTCTATCACTACGAGTTGTTGTATAAGCAGTTGTTGAGTTATTATCAGGAGATCCTTCAGTTGCACTAACATTTAAAGTAATAGGATAATAATTTGATGAAAAATAAACACTTACATTATAATCAGTACCAGTATAAGTGCTTAAAGTTTTACCAAACATTGTGCCTCTAATTAATCTTTGTCCATAAAGTGTAGCAATTCCTTGACGAGCAACAGCAATAGTTTGCTTCTCATTTGAAATAAGAGCATCATCTTGAATTGATGCAAATTTTGGAACAGCAACTGCGGCCATAATTCCAAGAATAACAATAACGAAAACTAGTTCAATCATACTAAAAGCTGAACGAAACATATCAGACCTCCAAATAGTTATAGTTTAAGATAATTTTTGATTTAAAGCTTGAAGTTTTTGAGAAAACTCATAAATTTCAAGACTTTTGCCTATATATGCACTTACAAGATCTTTAATCGTGCTTGTGTCTCTATTTAAGCCTAATTTTACTAAATCTCCTTTTAAATAATTAGCGAATCCATCTTCTAATTCTAAATTAAAAATTTTTCCATTGACTTTCATTTTTATTCTTGTCATAATTATAAATCCTTTTATTTTAAAATAAAATTTTATCTAATTTAGTAATCATTGATTGGAGTTCTTGTTCTTTATTTTGTAAAGTCGCAGAGAGTGTATGAACTTTCTCATCTTTTAATTTAAGTTCTCTTTCAGCTATCGTTAATTCTTTTTTGAGATGTTCATTTTCATCATGAATTTTATGAAAAGCATTTATCATAAATTCTATCTTTTGTTCAAGAATATTTAGTTCTGCAACCGTATCATTCATTTCATTCAGCCTCTTTAAAAAATATAAATTGCAAAAATTATATCACACGGTTGTAATATAATATAAAGGCTCATTTTCAGAATTGCTTTTATAATCAATTCCATTTAATAATATAAATTCGCCATTAATATTTTCGCTATTTAATTCTTCACCGATTTTGCCAATTGATCTTATAAAACAGCCATCACCTAATTTTAAAATTAAGCAACTTTTATTAGCAGATTCTAAATCTTTCCAATAACCACCAGTTTCACCTCTAAAAATATTAATTGCACTAATAAATCCACCAATTTCATCAAGTGGAATATATTTAACAAAATTATTTTCTTTAAAAGATTGAAATTTTAAACCTCGCATAATAAGACCTTTTGCATAAACATGACTAACTTCAACCTCATCATCAAAATTATCTTTTAATTTAGTTCCTGCATTGGATTGTAAAATTAAGACTTCGCGATTTTCGAGTTTGATCCATTTTTGATCTGTATCACCTTGAAAAGTTCTAATACGATCTTTAATGTTATTCTCATAGCTATTTATATTTTTTAAATTATTATAAATATCACGAATATATTCATCTCGAATAGCGATAATATCGGATAATTTAGATTTAAATATCCAAAAACGAGACTGCTTTTGCATTTTGTTGAATATAGTTTCGTCGAGGTTCAACCTCATCGCCCATAAAAAGTTTAAAATTCTCATCTGCTAAAGCATCGTCTTGAATTCTAATCTGTTTCAATTGTCGAACTGTTGGATCCATTGTTGTTTCCCAAAGCTGTTGCGGATTCATTTCACCTAAACCTTTATATCGTTGAATATAAGCACCTCGTTTTGAACTATCTTCAATTTTATTTAAAGTGTCAAATATATTCAAGTCATATTCATATTGCGGATGATCTTTTAATTGAGTAAAAGCTTGTAAAGTTGCAACAAAAATCGAAGAAGATATTAGATGTTGATTGATAGATATAGTTTCGATGCCTTCTTCTGTTTGCACAGTTAAAGTTAAAGATATCTCTTTTAAATCTTTCGAAAGAGTATAAAAATTCATAGATTTAATATATGTTTCAAGTTTAATAATATTATCATTATTATAAATAAAAGTATTATTCTCATCTAAAAACGATTCTGAATTCTCAATAATAAACTGAATGATTTTTGGCAAAGAATATCTTCGACCAAGTTCATTTAATGATAATCTATAATTAGCAACAGATTTATAAAATTTAACTAATTCATGATTTGGAATAGTAGAATCTTTAATAAGGTCTATGCCACCTTCGATGAGGTAACTTGATAAATATGAATCATTTTTAAAATAGATTTCGTTTTTGCCTTTTTTAAATCTATAAAGTGGAGGTTGAGCCAAATATAGATGACCTTTTTCAATTAAGGGTTTTAAAAATCTAAAAAAGAAAGTTAAAAGCAGAGTTTGAATATGCGAATTATGGACAAATATTGAACTGTTATCACCACTTTTAATGGCAAAATTATGATATTTATCAACTGTTAAATCATAAACAGCCATTTCTGGAATATTAATAATATCTATATTTTGAACTAAACTAATATCAAAATTTATATTTATAGTTAATAATTGATCATTGATTTTTAATTGATCAGCTCGTTTATAGCTACCACTTAAAAGACGAAAAGGATGATTATCAGTTGCTTCAATAATAAATCCATTATCAAGAGTTATACGATAAATTTTAGTTACATATTTTGTAATTCGAACACTATGAGCAATTGCAGGAACAGGATTTAAATTTTCATCACTTGCCCAAACTGTAAATTTAGTAGTAATATTTGGATACAACTCGAATAAATCTTTCATTCTTTTTGAAGTTCCATCAAATAATTGAACTAAAGTTTCACCAGATAGACAACCATCAACATCAGCATCAGTCATAATAATGACCTTGTTATATCTTAATTTTTCGATATCAAATTCTTCACCAATACCACAACCGAGAGCTGTAATCATATTTGTGATTTCTTCGGATTTAAGAATTTTGTCAAGAGCTGATTTTTCAACATTTAAAATTTTACCTTTAAGAGGCAAAATAGCTTGAAAAACTCGATCACGACCTTGTTTAGCAGAACCACCAGCAGAATCTCCCTCTGTTAGATAAATTTCACTTAGTTCTTTATCTTTAGTTTGACAATCAGCTAATTTGCCTGGAAGTGTTCCAATTGAAAGACTGTCTTTTCGTCTTGTTAATTCTCTTGCTCGTCGAGCCGCATCACGACCTCGAGATGCCAAAATAGATTTTTGAATAATTATTTTTGCTTCGATAGGATTTTCCTCAAAATATCGTCCAACTGTATCTGTAACAAATTTATAAACTTCTGTTTTAACATAACTATTTCCGAGTTTGCCTTTAGTTTGTCCTTCAAATTGTGGTTCAGGAATTCGAACACTAACAATTGCGACAAGACCTTCTCGAATATCTTCAATTGTCAAAGGAATATCTCGTTCTTTGGTATTTCCATTAGTTTTATTATAATTTAAGATTACTCGACTTAAACCATTTTTAAAACCAACTTCATGAGTTCCACCATTTGGAGTTTTGATACTATTTACAAAACTCAACATGGTTTCATTATAATCTTCATTATATAAAAATGAGATATCAGCTTCCATATCTTCTAGTTTTCCAGTAAAAAATATAGGTTTTGCAACGATGACATTATTACCATTTAAATCTCTTACAAATTCTTCAAGCCCACCATCAAATTTATAACTTGTTTGAATATTATTTCGTTTATCAAAAAAGTTAATTTTTAATTTTGGATTTAAATAAGCAAGTTCTTTTAATCTATCTTGAAGAGTTTGAGCATCAAAATTAGTTATTTCAAATATAGTTGAATCAGGAATAAATTCAATAGTAGTGCCAGTTTTTTTGCTTTTGCCTATAATATCTAAACTATCTTGAGGAATACCCATAGCAAAATTTTGACGGTAAATATTACCATTTTTATAAATTGTCATTTGAAGATGAGATGAAAGAGCATTAACAACAGAAACACCTACTCCATGCAAACCACCAGAGACCTTATAAGTATCTTTATCGAATTTACCTCCAGCATGTAAAACAGTTAATACAACAGTCGCAGCTGGTAAATTTTCAGTTGGATGAAGATCAACAGGAATTCCACGACCATTATCGTGAATAATCGCTGAACCATTTTCAGCTATTTCGATATCAATTTCTGTGCAGTAACCAGCCATAGCTTCGTCAATAGAATTATCAACAACTTCATAAATCATATGATGAAGTCCGCGAAAACCTGTATCTCCGATATACATTCCAGGTCTTTTGCGAACAGCTTCGAGACCTTTTAGAACTTTTATACTATCTGCATTATATTCTTTTTTTATTTCTTCCAAGTTTTATATACTCCTTTTAATAATTTTTTATTTTGATAATGTAGAATTTTGTTCTATTTGTTCTTTAACTTTAGAAAGATTATTTTCAATTTAAATTAGAAAATTTGTTTGTTTTATTTAAATCTGAATTGTCATAACTTGAATTTAATTCTTTATTAAAAGTCAAATTTTGTTCTATTTGTTGAGTTGAGAAACTATCATTATTGTCGCTATTTTCATTTTTAGCTGAATAAACTTGAAAGTCTCGTTTAAGAGCTGAAATTTTTTTATCACCTAAACCTGAAATATTTTTTAGATCATTCATATTTTCTATTTTATAATTTGTTCGATATTCGATAATTTTTTCGGCTAATTTTTTGCCAATTCCTTTCACTTCCATTAATTCTTCAGCAGTTGCAGAATTAATATCAGTTTCACTATATAAAAATGATGAAAAAATTAGTGCATAGAGACTTTTTTTCATGTATTCCCTTTTTTGCACATTTTAGCATATTAAGATTATATTTAGATATAGTAATAAAATTATATTTATATATATATAAATTCAAAAATGGTTTAAAAATTTTTTGTTATGGATATTTAAGTTAAGAAGAATTTTCTCTCCATATTGTAGGAGAGAAAATATTTTAAAAAGGAGTTAAATTATAAGTTATTAATTAGTTTCGACATCTATAACATCATCATCTTTTTTCTTATCATTTTGAGAAGCTTGATTATTAACAGATGCTTCGGTCATTTTTTGACTAACTGAAGTTAATTCTTTAATTTTTTCTTCAAGTTGTTCTTTAGTAGCATTTGTATTTTTTATAAGAACATCTAATTCAGAAAGAACTTTTTCAACTGCTGATTTATCAGCTGGATTCATTTTTGAACCAACCTCATCAAGAGTTTTTCTAGTTTGATGAGAAATAGCATCAGCTTGATTTCTAGTCTCAACAACCTCTTTTTGTTTCATATCAGCTTCTTTATTAAGTTCAGCATCTTTAACCATTCGTTTAATTTCGTCATCACTTAAACCAGAACTTCCAGTAATTTTAATAGATTGCTCTTTACCAGTTGTTTTTTCTTTAGCTGAAACACTTAAAATACCGTTTGCATCGATATCAAAAGTAACTTCAATTTGAGGTTCTCCTCGACGACCCATTGGAATTCCACTTAATTCAAAATTACCTAAAGATTTATTATCTCGAGCAAATTCTCTTTCGCCTTGAACAACATGAATTGTAACGGCAGGTTGATTATCATCAGCTGTTGAAAAAACTTGAGATTTTTTTACAGGAATCGTAGTTCCTTTTTCGATAATTTTTGTAGCAACTCCACCAAGAGTTTCAAGACCAAGAGAAAGAGGTGTAACATCTAATAATAAGATATCTTTTACATCACCTTTTAAAACTCCAGCTTGAATACCAGCACCAGCTGCAACAACCTCATCAGGATTAACAGATTTATTTAATTCTTTTCCGCTAAACATAGCTGAAACAATTTGTTGAGCTTTTGGAATTCTAGTTGAACCACCAACCATAATAACTTCTTTAATATCACCAGTTGAAAGACCAGCCTCTTTTAAAGCTTTAGTTATATGATCTTTAGTTTCGATTAACATTTTGTCAATCATAGATTCAAATTTAGCTCTTGTAATTTTTTTAACAAGATGTTTAGGACCAGTCATATCTGCTGTAATAAATGGTAAATTTATTTCAGTTTCAGATGCTGATGAAAGCTCTTTTTTGGCAGTTTCAGCAGCATCTTTTAATCGTTGAAGAGCCATTTTGTCATTTTTAAGTTCAATGCCATATTCAGCTTTAAATTCACTTGTTAAAAAATCTACGATTTTATTATCAAAGTCATCTCCACCAAGAAAAGCATTTCCATCAGTAGCAAGAACTTCAAAAGTTCCATCACCAATTTCCAATACTGTAACATCAAATGTTCCACCACCTAAATCATAAACTAGAACTTTTTCATCCCCTTTTTTATCAAGACCATAAGCAAGTGCTGAAGCTGTTGGTTCATTAATAATTCTTAAAACATTAAGACCTGCAATTGCTCCTGCATCTTTTGTTGCTTTTCTTTGAGCATCATTAAAATAAGCTGGAACTGTAATAACTGCATCTGTTACAGGCGAACCTAAATAAGCTTCAGCATCTTCTTTTAATTTTGAAAGAATTTTTGCTGAAATTTCTTCTGGTGTATAAACTTTATCAGCAACTTTTACACAAGCTTTACCATTTTTTTCAACTATTTCATAACTTACTTTATCGTGAGCCTCTTTTGCTTTTGGTTCATTCATCATAAGTCCCATAATTCTTTTTACTGAATAAATAGTTTTATGTGGATTTGTTACAGCTTGTCGTTTTGCTGGATCACCAACAAGAACTTCACCTTTATCTGTAAAAGCTACAACTGAAGGAGTAGTATTTCTACCCTCTTTATTTGGGATAATTTTCGCATTTCCTGCTTCATAAACAGCGACACATGAATTTGTAGTCCCTAAATCTATACCGATAACTGCCATATAAATTCCTTTCTATATTTTATTAAATTTTATTAATTCGCTACACTGACCATAGTTGGTCGTAAAAGACGATCTTTTAATTTATAACCATTTTGTAAAATAGCTACGATTTCTCCAGTTTTAATATTATTTCCACCATCAACTTTCATAACAGCTTGATGAATATTAGGATCAAAACCTTGATCTATTGATATTTTTTCAACACCATTTCTTTCAAGAATAGACGATAAACTTCGTAAAGTTAATTCAACACCCTCTTTTAGTTTTGCCATATCAGAATGAGTATTAGCTGATTGTATCGCCATTTCTAAATTATCTAATACAGGTAATAAATCCCGAGAAAATTTCTCAAGAGCATATGCAACGGTTTCGCTCTTTTCTCGTTCTAATCTTTTTTTATAGTTTTCAAACTCTGAAAAAACTCTGATATATTTATCTTCAAAATCTTTTAACTTTTGTTGGAGTTGTTCTATTTTTGTATCTCGTTCATCAACAAGTTCAGCTTCTGAAGTTGAATCATTTTGATTATTTTCTACTTTATAATCTTCCAAAATCTCTTTTCTCCCCCTTTTAAAAAGTCTGCGGAATTATATATAATTGAGTCTATCAGTGTCAAGTTTGTTTAGTTTAGTTCAATTAGAAAGGTTTGTTTTAACAATTTCAAAATGATTTAAAAGTTCATGATCGATTAAATCGAGACTTTTATCTGTGCGAATTGATAATTCAGAATGCCAATTTTGGAGAACTACAAATAATTTTTCCAAATGTTCAATAGTCTCTTTGCTATTTTCTAAAATTTTGCTACCTTGAGATAAAAGTTGTTCGCTTAAATCATTTAAATTTTTTGTAATTGCTTTTGCAGTTGGATAAATACTTAAGATTTGAGATAAATCCCCAAAGATATTTATAAATATTTCTATATTATTTACTGATAAACTATAATTTTCATTATAAATAATCGTTTTAAATTTTAATAAAAAATCTTCAAATATTTTTAGATCAATTTTATCCATAAAAATATAACTTTTTTTAGATTGTCGTTTTTTAGTTTTTATATATGATCTTATTTCTTTGTGAGAAACTTGTTCAGATACTGATATTTTATCTTCAAAATTTTCAATTAGATTTTCATCTTCGATTAAATCATGTTGAGCCAAGAAATCATTTAAAAGATCTAAACGATCATAACTTAAATATTCAAGAGCGAAATCTTCATATTCTTCCATTTTTTCATCAATAATAGAATTACTATTTAAGAAAAATTCAATATAATTTTCACCATAGCTAAATTTACATACTTTTTCAATTTGTTTCAAATCATCAATAAATTCATTATTAAAATCTGTTTCTAATTGAAAAGCCATAGATTGATTAGTTTCGATAACTTTAATTTTAGAAGATATTCCCCTATCTATTTGAGAAAGAGCTAAACTATAAATAGTTTGAACAATTTCGTTTTGATTTGATCGTCTTGTTGCAAAATATGTTTCCCAAAAAAGATATAAATTTGAAACCAAATTGAGATCATAAATAATTTCTCGTTCGAAATCGTTTATACCTATTCGTTTAAAAATTAAAATATCGATATAACTCCTAAGTTTAAGATTAAAAATCTCTGGTCTAAAAGGTTTTTGAAGTTGGTCGGCATACCATTTTCTCAATTTTTGTTTATCTTGAGAAACAGAAATAATTAAAATCTCTCTATTTTTTTTATATGTTTGAAAAGCAACTCGATTCCATATCAGAACTAATAAAAAGAATATGAATTTTTTCTTTATTAAGAATATCTATTGCTTCTTGTTCAGAATTTGCATCAATGATATTTAGAATTTTGTCAAAATTGTTATTTTCTGCTTTATAATCTTCTAACAAAAAGATGAGGTGATTAAGTTCGTTTTCAATCGAATCAACAACTAGAATATTAAACATATCTTTATCCTATTGAAATTTTTTTAATTTTATCAGAAAAATTTAATTAAATTATTTGATTATTTTGAAGGAAATTTTTAAATAAAAAAGTGTGATTTTGATGAGATATAACTTATTATTAGAGGGATAAATTCAGAAGAAAATATATTTCTATATCTCTTCCGAATATAACTTTATATTTATTTTAAATTATTAAATATAAATAAATTTATTAATGACCTTTAGCAACTATTTTAATAATTTTTAAATTATATATTGCGAATTTAATTAATTGCCAAATAATACAAGTTCGTGTAAATTTTGCAAAACTACCTGGTTGCATCCAAGATTGAGCTAATTGACTATATGGGATATATTTCATATGCATTGTTAATCCGATCTATTTTTCTTAATAATTGCTAATATAATTAACAATTATTAACTTCGAGTTTTCACTCGGGGAGATCTCCCAAAGCTTAAAGTTATTTAAACTAAAAGCACCTTTATATAAATTCACATCTTGGTTCTCGACAGTAAATCCATAATTAGTAAATAATCTTAACATATTGGTTATAAGTTATATCTTTTTATTAATCTGGAATTAAAGACCAGCCGAAATTACCTTTCATTTTATAAATGAAAAGATGATGTAACAGAGCTTTTAACCAATGTCCAGCTAAACCTTGATCACCAAATGTTGCATCCATATCTCTACCATATTCGAATCGTTCATAATCTGGAACAACTGGAAACATAGCAATAACGGCTGCACTACCTCGAGTCATAGATTTACCCATTGAAGCAATACAAGCTGCACCAAAATCACCCATTGAAGCTGTATGAGTAGGTTTTGTAGATTTTCCATTAATCATATCTGCGATACTTAATGCAACAACATGTCCAATAATTCCAGCTGCCATACCTGTTCGTGGAGGAGAAGCAACAATTGGAGTTCCATTTGGAGAAGCAAAAGGTTTGCTAATTGGATGTGGTGGAGCAAAAGAGATTCCAGCTGCAAATAGATTAGGATATTTTGGATTTTGATAAGTTGTTGGCCAATCAGCTTTTTTCCAATTATCAAAACCTCTAGCAGCTGAAGTATAATCAGCATCAACTTTTAACATGCCATTTGGAACACATAATTCACTAGTAATATCTGTGCCATCTTTTTTGACATATTTAATTTGAACACCTGCAAAAGCTGGAATCAACATAGCAAAATCAAATTCTTGAATTCGTTCTTCAGCAGAATCAATAGTAATATAACTTGCTTTATTTTTTTCGATTTTAGTTACATGAGCTCCAGTAATCCAATGAATGCCTCGTTCCATAAAAGAAGCTTCAGCGAAAATTTTACCTGATACAGTGTAACCACCTTTTCCGATAACCATTCCACCAACACCGAAATCACCTAATGAGTGTTCATTTGATAACCAAGTAATTTTAGCTTTATCAAGAAGACCTCTTTCATCAAGGTCAAAAGCGATATTATGAATATATTCGTAAGCTGCACCTTGACAAGTTGCCATACCGTGACCAGTTCCGATTAACATTCTAACTTCTTCGCCTCGTTCCATTCGTTCAACCATTTTTAAATACTCTTCACCAGTTTCAGCAGCATGACTTGGGGTACAAATAGAAACAGTATGACCGTGATCAGGTCCTAAACCTGGAGTTGCAGCATAATTTAATCTTGGACCAGTAGCATTAATAATATAGTCATATTCGACTTTTTCTGTTCCACCACCGTTTAATTCAACGAATACATAATTTTCATCGACATGAATACCTTTTGCAAGACCATTGATATATTTAATACCTAATTTTTTATAAACAGGTTCTAAATCAAATTGAGTCTCTTTGACATCCATTTGACCGACTCCAACCCAAACCCAAGATGGCACATAACCAAATTTTTTGTTTGGAGTAACTACAATTACCTCATCTGTCTTTTTTAAATGTTTTCTAAGATTCAAAGCAGCTGTTTGACCAGCGAACCCAGAACCGAGAACAACGACTCTTTTTCCCATATTTAAACCGATCTATTTTTCTTAATAATTGCTAATATAATTAACAATTGATAACTTCGAGTTTTCACTCGGGGAGATCTCCCAAAGCTTCAAGTTATTTAAACTAAAAGCACCTTAATATAAATTTATTTCTTAGTTCTCAATAATAAATAATGAATAAAATCTCAAGTTACTAAGTTAATGTAACACTTTAAGTTTAATGGCTTTTCGCTTAATAGTTTCTTAATTTATTAAAAATAATCTTTAAGTTTTAATAATATTTGATTTCAGACTCTTGATTTAAATGAAAAATAAAAGTGTAAATAAAAATTTTAAAATTTTCATAATATATAAGTAAATATATATAAATATATATTGATTCGTGATTTTGATAAAATTCTTTTAAAAAAGGAATTTTGTAATAAATGGATTATTTACCGCTTTTAATTGAAATCGGAGTTGAAGAATTTCCAGCTGAACCTTTGCTTCGAGAAATTCAAAATATACCACAAAAATGGGAATCTATTCTTTCTGAAAATGGTTTTAAAGCTGAATTTTCACTTTTTTATACTCCTCGCCGTTTGACTTTATGGCATCGCGAATTTCCAATTCAACAAGAGACAATTATAAAAGAGTTTTTTGGAGCTCCTATAAATGTAGCTTATCAAAATGGCGAACCAACAAAAGCTTTTTATAGTTTTTCACAAAAATGTGGTGTTGAACCTCATCAAATTAGTAAAAAAGTGCAAAATAATAAAGAGGTCTTATATTTTCGTCAAGAAGAGAGTGGAAAAAATTTAGTTGATCTACTTGAAAATATGCTTAATAAATTTTTAATTTCGCTTAATTTTGGCAAAAGTATGCGATGGAGCAATGGCGAATTTAATTTTATTCGTCCAATTCATTCGATTGTTGCAATGCTTGATGATAAAAATATTCCTTTGAAAGTGTTCGGAATTAATAGTAAATCTGAAACTTTTGGTCATCGAAACTTTGTAGAAAAAATTATTTTGACTCACACAGGAGACTATTTTTGTAATCTTCCTAAAAATGGAGTTATAGTTAAACAGAACGAAAGAAGACTAATTATTTTAGAAGGTTTTAAAAGATTAGAATTAGAACATAATTTTAAAATAGAAATTAATAATGAACTTTTAGATGAGGTTGTAGCCTTAACTGAAGATCCTCGACCACTTTTGGGAACTTTTGAAAGCAGATTTTTAGAAATTCCGAGTGAAGTTATTGTTACATCGATGAGAGAACATCAAAGATATTTCCCTGTTTATAGAGAAGGTAAATTATTAAATAATTTTATCGTTGTTTCGAATGCAATTACTGATGATTATTCTGGTGTGATTCGTGGCAATGAACGAGTTCTTCGTGCGAGATTAAGTGATGCTCTGTTTTTCTATGAAAATGATTTAAAACAAGGTTTAAATGGCGATCGATTAGCAAATATTATCTTTGTTGATGGACTTGGAACAGTTGCTGATAAAGTTCAAAGAGAACGAAAAATTGGTGAAATTCTTGCAAAAATATATAATTGTAAAGTCTGTTTTAATAATAATATTATAGATAGAGCTATATTATTAGCTAAAAATGATCTTTTAACTCAAATGGTTGGTGAATTTACAGAACTTCAAGGGGTTATCGGCGGATATTATGCAGAAAAACTTGGCGAAAATGAACTTATCGCAACTGCAATTAAAGAGCAATATTTACCTGCTGGTGAAAATGATAGTTTGCCTTCGAATTTAATTAGTTCGATTGTCTCAATGAGTTATAAGCTAGATTTGATTTTTGGACTTTTTTCTATTGGTCATTTACCAACTGGTTCAAGAGATCCTTTTGGTTTGCGACGAGCTGTTAATGGAATTATACGAATCGTTCATGTCCAAAAATTAGCTTTTGATTTCGATGAGGTTGCAAAAATATTAGTTCCACTTTATCGAGGTTTTAATATTGCCAAATTACGAGAATTTTTCTTTGAGCGAATTTTAAATTTTTATAGCAAAGATAATTCATCTATTATTAAATCTGTGCTTATAGTTGAAAGCGAATTATTAAAAATAGATGAGAAATTATCTGCAATTCGTGAATTTGTTAATCGTGAAGATTTCGATTCGCAACTATCAACATTCAAACGAGTTTCTAATATTTTAAAAGATAATCAAATAGCTTTGATGAATATGCCAAATATAAATTTATATATAGATATCGCCGAAAAAGAGTTACACGAAAGATTTTTAGAGACCGTTCATGGAAATTATCGTGAAAAACTTGATGCACTTTTTAAATTAAAACCGCAACTTGATAAGTTTTTCGAGCGAGTTATGGTAAATGTTCCAGAAATCGAAATCCGAGAAAACCGCAAAAACTTAATGGCACTGATTTATCGAGAATTTCTCAACATTTCAGATATTCGAGAAATTTCAATTAGATAAGTTTATTATAAATTTTGTTTAATTTAAAACTTAAAAATAGTAGAGCATTTACACTTATTGAGGTAATGCTCTCGATATTTTTACTTGGAATGATAATAGCTTATTTATATGGAACTCTTGGCGAACTTTCGAAATCGAACGAAGTTTTACAAAAACGAGAAGAAAATTTAATAAAAGAGGAACGATTTATAAACTTATTAAGAAGAGACCTTTTTGAAGCTCGAGAAGTTTATATTACGGAAACAGTTTCGAAAAATTCGCTTTTAAGTATTAAAACTAAAAACTCATTATATAATTCTGGTTTAACAAATGTTGTATGGTTTCTAAATATAGAAGAAGCTAAATTGGTAAGAGCAGAAAGTTTGCAAACTATAACTTTGCCAGTTGCTCTTGAAAAAGAACATCTTGTTCATTTTGAATCTTTTTATCTGATGATTGATGGAATTGATAAAATTGAGAATTTTAAAATTTATGCATCATCAGATAAAAAATCTATTCTTTTAGCTATAAAGCCACTTTTAGGAATGGGTATGAATATTAGTGACAAATATTATATTCGTTCATTGCCGATAGCACAATTTTGACTTTTTGTTTCGTTTGTTTTGAGTCTGTTCTTCGTATCTAAAATAAATAAGAACTTTTGGGACAAGCCCAAAAGTTAATAGATAAATAGATAAGAAAAACTTATCTCACACAACGAAACAAACCATAATCATTGCTCTGATTGCCGCTAGTAGTCATACTCCATCGCCGAAATACAATACCCACGAATTGGAAGTATCATATTTACTTATACTCCAATACCAATCTATCTTGCATATTTCTAAATTTTGATTTGTGTTGGTAAGCAATTTTCAACTCTTCAATTGTTGGCAGTCTCCAATCAGAAAAACCTAAAAGACGAAGATTTTCGCAATATTTACAGGCATCGTTCCAATTCATTTCATTAGGCAATTCAGCATCTTGAAACATTAAATTACGAATTGTTATAGTTTTAGAAGCAATTTCAAGTCTTTCTTTTTCAAGTCTTTCTTTTTCAAGTCTTTCTTTTTCAACTAAAAGATCTTTATTAAAATCTCTTCCATAAAATAGTTGATTATTAAATAATACTGAAATAGAATCAAGTTGCAAATTGCGATCAAAATTAAAATCAAAACTTTTCACCTGTTCTTTGAACTCTCGAGCAATATTTCGCGGAACTGTAACTTTAAAAGTTATGCAAAGCCGTTAATAGATAACATTGAACTCAGTTCATTATCAGCATGTATATCTCATATTAATATTTTGAACACCAAAATATGCATTTAACATTCCAGATGACATTCCAGATTTTACAAGTCCAGATTTTGCAAATCGCTCTTCTGATTCAGCAACAGTTTCAAACTCATCTTCAATAAAACTAGCTTTAACAAATGCTTTATAAGTTCCATAACCCTCTGGTTTAACTCTAAAATCTTTTATATCTTTGCCATTCCAAATAATAAAATCGCTATTTTGAGAGATATTTTTATTTTGAGAAGTTGAACTATCAACCTTATTATTCAAATCTCTACTTTTATTCAATTCATTTGCATATTGAGAATTATAGTTTTTTCGTTTATTGTCATCTTTTAAAACTTCATAAGCCTCATTAATTTCTTGCATAATTTCATTAAAATTAAAATTTGGAATATTAGAATCAGGATGATATTTTTTAGCTAAATCTCTATAACTTATTTTAATTCTCGTCAGCTGTTGCATTTTGCGAAACTTCAAGAATTTTGTAATAATCTTTAAACAACGAACACTCCGTTTTATAAAATTTTAGTTTTGTAATTTTATCACAACTATTTAAATTATCGATTCAAGTTTCCACTTAATTTGAAGAAAATTACCATTTTGAAATTCGATTCCAAAACTTTTACCTTTTTCGGTTAAATGCCAAATATTATTTTCGCGAACTTGAAAACCTCGAGCTTCGAGAATTTTGTTCGTTTCGATAGCAGTTACATTTATAACTTTACCAAGTTCTGTAGGAATCAAATAATAGTTTTTGAGATCAATTTTTAGCAATTCGAGAGGCGATTTTATATTTAAGTTTTTAGATAAATTATCTAAATAATATAAAGTTTTTATATCTTGAGATTTAAGAAGTTCGATAAGTTTCACCATTTTTTCGTTTTCTTGAGTATAAAAATCAAGATCAAAAGCTTGATGAGATATTTCTTGAGTTTGTTGTTTCGATTTTAGATCTTCTCGCATTCGATAAAACTCTTTAACAAGGCGAATTTTAAACTCGATAACGATTTCGTTGTTTCGCATAAATGTTAAAAGTAAAGTTGCCTGAGGTTCATTAAGATAATAGGTTTTCGGTTGATCTCCGCCAGAATTTCCATCTTCTCGCGGTTCATTTTCAAAATGAACCGAACCAAAAAGTTCAAGTTTTGCCATGTGTTTATTGATAAGATTTTGAACGGAAACTTCGAGATTATCGGTATTCTTTGCCATGACTCGATGTGAAATTCGCGGTTCATTTTCAATAAATTTAAGAATTATTGTGCTAGAATGGTTATGCATTTCTGCTACTCCAATTAAGATTTTCAAATAGAATTCGCGGTTCTACTTGATTGGAGATATTTTATCGTAAATTTTGTATATTTGGTCTAAAACTTGTATCTTTTAAGTGTTTCAGTAAGTTGTTTATGTTCTCGTTCAAGTTTTACTAATTCTAAAATTCGATAACCCCATTTCGGAATTTCTCGTTTGCCATTTTTCCAACCTGAAACTGTATTTGTTGTAACACCAATTAAATCTGCTAGTTCTCTCTGATTTAGATTTAAATCTTTACAAGTCGAATCAACGATATTTTCTACCAATCGATCTCCTTTTTTTAATTTAATGAAATTTTACAAAGTCTTGAAATCCGACCTCTTTTTTAAATTATCGATTCAAGTTTCCACTTAATTTGAAGAAAATTAGCATTTTGAAATTCGATGCAAATTCAGACAAATATGGCTAAGTTTCAATTCAGAAAACTAATTTTGAAATATTCAAAATATTTATTAATTTTTTAAAAAATTCGTTTGCACCGCAAAACTATTAAAAAACAGCAATTTTAGAGCTTAAATATAAATGAATTTATAGCAAAAAAAAAGAATAACTGCCTCTCATGGGAGTTGAGCTTTTCGAAAAAAAATCTTCAAAATATTTGAATTTGACCTCATCGAAAAAATCGCTATTTTAAAAAGTTTGCTTAAATAAAAAAATTAGTTAATCAAAAATTGGTCAAAATTGCCTAAAAACAGCACTTTTTTAGTAACCTTAAATATAAATGAATTTATAGCAAAAAAAAAGAATAACTGCCTCTCATGGGAGTTGAGCTTTTCAAAAAAAATCTTCAAAATATTTGAATTTGAACCTCATCGAAAAATCAATATTTTAAAGAGTTTGCTTAAATAAATATATTAATTGGATTTTTAAATGGCATTTGATGAGGTTGCTCTCAAGTATATTTATATAATCTGGTTTCAATATTGAAATGCTAAATTTATATTTTTAGAGCCTTTAAACTAAAAAATCCCGACCATGCGACTCTTTGAGTATATTTGAATTTTATATATCTGTTATTTTAATTGAATATAAAAATTTTATAGCTATATTTTTATCTAGTTTTTAAGTTTAAAATGTAGTTATTAAATCCTAAACTTGATAATTAGATATATTTAAGTTCTTATTTAAATTAGAAATTTATGAAAATTTATTTGATAAAAAACAAAAAAATTAGCTAGTATTAATAGTAATATAATTGATTGGCTAATTGATAATAGTGAAGATGATTTAACTAAGGCACTTTTTAGTAATTTACAAAATGTTATTTCTAAAAAAACTGCTGATGATTGTAGCATTGGTATTATGAGATTTGATGTCTGGACTTATGTTAATCTTTTTATTGATTGCAATAGCTTTTATGATTTTTATCTGAATTGAAACGATTTCGAAGCCTATTCAATTCAGAAATCAAAATCAAAATCTGATGAGGTATAGAAAACAGTTTTAAGAATTTACTTCAATAATTTTATGTTTTTCAACACCATTTATTCGTTCAGTTATATATTTAACTTGAGAGCCTCGTCTAATAAATGTATAGAGTTCATTGTCAGAATATATATTCAATTTAACATTCGTATTCAAGCTGATTTCTCGTTTATGTTGAACATTAACTATATTTGTAACAGTTGCAACTTTATAATTTTGTAATTTTAAAAACTCTTTATGATCAGCATTATTTTTTAAAGTAGGATGATATTTATAATGACAATCTATACATAGAACTTTAAGATTTGCAGAGAGATTATTTCGCTTATTTGTATCAAGATGATGAGTATGAACAAATCGTTTGTTCTCGCTTAGATGAGGTCGCCAATTACACTCTTCGCAGGTATAATTTGTAGCTTTTTTCCGTTCAGTAGAGATTTTTCTCCACTCATCGCGATAATTATCAGGCAAAGAAGTGTAATCGTTATCCATTCCATCAACATTTAAGCCATCAAATAGTAATTTAACCTCTGAATTATTTTGAACAGTTTGCGGACGACTATCTAAGAATTTACCTAAATCAAAGCGACTTACATCTTTATGACCCTCTAAATCTAAAAGACAGTATTTACAAACATTTAATTTTTGTTGAGAAAAATTTTGTTCACCAATATATTGATATTTAAAGATTCCATCTTTTGACATAGATACTCTATATCGTTCGAGTTTATTGAGTCTTTTTTGCCGTTTTAAAGCTGAACAGAAATGTAAATGATATTTCTGATAACTTTCTGGAACATGTGAATTTTTACGAATATGAGATTTTCGAGATTTACCTTGTGGAATATATAAAACAACTCGTCTCCCTTTAAAAAATAGATCTTCTTCAGTAGAAATTATATCTTTTGAATAAGCTGAACAACCATTTTCATGTTCAAAGTGAATATCAATGCCATTATTGATAAGTTGTTGAATTTCACCCTCCGAAGGAGGATTTCGGAGAGAATTCAAGATTACATCAATATCAGAGTTCGAACTATTAAGTCGTAAAGTTAATTGAGTATTACCTATTTTTACAATTTGTGCTGTAATTACAGCAATACCATAACTTTGAATGAGAGCTTTTAATTTATCTCCAAAGTTAAAATTATCTATATCAATCATCTATTAAATATAACCTCATCAATTATTGTGCATCCATTAATCTTTTTGCATCAGATAAAAATGTTTTATAGTTTTTCAAGAACTCATTTGTTAAGGCAATTAAGGCATTTTCAAATTTCATTAAATCATCAGGAAGTTTATCGCTGATTTTTATAATTGCTTCGCCCTGTTTTTTAAGTGTATCAGCAACATTATTGCTTTGTTGTTTTAAAGCTTCATTTTGTTGTTGCATTGTTTGAGTTAAAATGGCTTTTTGATTATCAAATTCGATTCTAACTCCAGTTATAGAATCTTTTAAAATTTTACTGTTATCTATTATTGCACCATTTAAATGTGTGATGAGGTCGTTAAAGTTAGTTCTAATATTTTGAGTGAAAGTTGATATTAAAGTTGAAGATTCACGAGATAATTTTTCCATCTCTTTAGTAATAACACTAAAATTTTTAGTTGCACTATTTGAAAGTTCGCTAAATTGACTTTCAACAAAAGTTCCAAATTCTTCTACTTTCTGAATATTATTATTAACTGAATTGGTTATAGTAGCAAGTTGTTGCTTGGTTTCAGTTTCAACAGTTGTTGAAAGATTTGAGAAACTTTGATTTATAGCATTTGTTGAATCTGTTACTGCTTTTGTCTGTTTTTCAGCTTCTGTTTTTGAGACTTGAGAAACAGTTTCAAAGTTTTTACTAATTTCTGTTGATAAATCATTTAATTGAGCTAAAATCAATCCCATTGTCATTGTAATATTCTCAGTCTGTTTTTCAGCCTCAATTTTTGCCACATGAGTAACTTTTTCAAAAGTAGCTTTCAAGTTAGGAAACATATTTTTAGCTTCATCACTAAGCTTTTTATATGTTTCAAGATGTCGATTCACCTCATCGGTTTGATGTTTATAAACTTCAATTGTCTCTCGTAATTTCTCATAAACCTGAACAATTTCGCTATTTCGATCAGAAATTGTTTTTAGGCTATTTTCTGATTTTTCCATACTTTCAATTGCAGTTTTAAGATTTTTTTCCATTTCAACAATTATAGTTTTATAATTTTCTTGCCAATCAACAAGTTTAATAACAGAACTATTAAGAGCTTTGAAATTTTCGCCAAATTGTTCAGTTAAATTATTATTAAAGTCTTTAATAACAGTTTCAAGAGCTTTTATAATCTCTTTTGAAGCACCTTCAGAAATTTTCTCAAAAGTTTTATTAAGAATATCATTCATATTTGCAAAATTTTCGCCAAAACTTTTAATTAAAATCTCATTTTGACTATTTTGATTATCTTTAAGTTCGAAAATTGCCTTTTCAGTTTGAGAAACAGCTTGAGCAGTTTTCTGAATTTCAGTTTCAATAGATGCTAATTTAGTTAGAGAATTTCTAATATTATTCGCTTCAGTTAATATTTCATCAGATTTATTTGTGTTCGCAACGATCGATTCTTGAATCTCTTCTGATTTATCAATTAAATTATTTAATATATCTAATTTATTCAATTGAGTTTTTATTTCTTCCGATGTATTTACTAGCTTGTTTAAAACATCTAATTTACTCAACTCTGCTTTCATTTCAGTAGCCACTTTGATGAAGTTGTCTAATAAATCCAATTTTTGTAATTGATCACCAATATTTGAAAGACTGTCTAATTTCTGTAATTGATCAAGTTTGTCTAGTTTTGATAATTTAAGATCAACTTGCGATAACTTTTTCTCAATATCATCTAATTTAGAGATATTCATTAAAGATTTATTAATGTCTTTAGATAATTTAACTAACTCTTCAACTGGACTTATTGTATGCGGTAAATTTAAATTTTGCGAATATTTTCTAATATTTTGAAATTTCTCAATTATTGTTAATAACATAGAGAAGAACATTCCCGCAAGAGATGTAATAAAAGCCGTCGTTAGACCGCTTAAAAGTAGTGGCAAAGATTGTTCCATCGATTCTGTGGTTGTTGTGTCAAAATCGCTTAAACCGATTGTGATACCCCAAAAAGTTCCAAGAACTCCTAAAGCCCCAATTTGCGAACGGATACTTTGATCTTTGCGATTAAAGTAAAATAGTTCAGTAAAAAAACCTATAACCATAAGTATTAAAAACACATATGTATTAGGGTTAGATATTGTATTTAAAAAAATATTTTCCAAATAGCCTCCAATTTTTGATAATATTATATTCTATTTTTAATAAGGAGGTTGAAAATAAAAATCTTTATTAATTTATTATTTATAGTTGTAAATATATATAGTTACTCAATTAATGAAAATAGCCTTGGTTATTCTAAAGATGAAGCAATTCAAAAAGCAATTGAACAAGCTACTAAAAAAGCACAAATACAAAATATAAATTATATTTATCAAGATTATAAAATAACTAAAATAAAAGTGCAAAAAACTGAAAATCTTGGAACTATCTATGAACTTGATTTAAATATAAATTTTATAATTGCGAAATCTCCAATTATTGTTCAAAAAGTTAAAAAAGTAGAAGCTAAAAAAGAAATTATTAAAGACACTATTAAACCAGTTGAAGTTAATAAAAGTAATGAAAATAAGCTAATTATTTTTAAAGTTCAAAATAGTAAAAATTGCAATTTATATATTTTAATTATAAATAAGAACATATATAATCAGAAAAATTTTAATCGTTATGCTTTTCAAGAGAATGAGGATTATTATAACTCAATTAAAAAATATATTTATAAGCTTGATAATAATATGATAATTCTAAAATTAGATGATGGCGAATATTTTATATCTGTTATGAATAAAGCTGATGAATATTTTATTACTGAAAATATAAATTATGAAACATATTTTCGTAATGTTTCTATCAAAAATGGCGAATTTCTCGGAGTTTATCAATTTTCAGAACTTAAATTTCAAAAATCAATATGCAAAGGTTAAAATGACAAATAGTTTAAATAACGAGACAGCAATAAATAAAAATATAGATAAAGATGGTGTTGAATTAGTAGATTCGCATGATGTTGAACAATGGATGAGTGTTTCAGATTTGATGTCTGGACTTATGTTAATTTTTTTATTGATTGCAATAGCTTTTATGATTTCGATTAGCAAAAAATCTGATAAATTAAAAAATATATCAGAAGAATATATTATTAAAGAGAAAAATTTAAATCAAGCTCTTAAAGTTGAATTTACGGAAGATGAACTGAAAAGATGGAATGTTGAAATTTTGCCGTCAAATATTGTTCGATTGAAATCGCCAGATGTTCTTTTTCCAACTGGCAAAAGCGATTTACAGCCATCATTCAAAATGATTTTAAGCGAATTTTTTCCACGATATATAAAAGTGATTTCAGGAGATGAATTTAAAGATCATATCGATGAGGTGCGAGTTGAAGGACACACAGATTCAAGATGGTGGAATTTGTCGCCTCGAGAAAGTTATATTTATAATCTAGATTTATCTCAAGCTCGTGCCAAATCAGTTTTAAATTTTAGTATTAATATTGAAAATATATATATAACTGATAAATTTTATTGGTTAAAAAGTCGTTTTCGTGCAGTAGGTTTTTCAAGTGCCAAACCTCTTGATAATAATGGCGAATTATGTTCTGATTCTAATTTAAATGAAGATTCTGAAAGATCTCGAAGAGTTGAATTTAGAATTATTACAAGAGCTCATGAAGCAATTCAAAAAATGGTGAATAGTTTTTAAAATATTACCTCATCAAAATCAAAATCAAAATCTGATGAGGTCTCGCAATGAAATCTAATTAATATTTATATTATTTGGACTATTTTGAATATTTTCTGAAACTATATTAATAGTTTGAGTAGGAAATGCAATTTTTATATCGCTTTCAGCATTAAAAGCCTCAATGATTTTTGCAGAAATATTTGAACGAAGTATAAGTGTTCCATAAGCATTTGTTAAATACCATATACTTAATTTGATTCCATAGGTATCTATAAAAGTAAACATTCTTGGTTCAACATTTGTATTTCTCAAATCATATTTATCTCGCAGAGAATTTAATTGTATTCTTGTCATATCTGTATAACCAGAAGCAAAAGTTTTTACAACTTCTTTCATAATATGCGAAGCCTTTTTATGATTTGAATCAAAAGTTATCATTATATCTATACCATCCCAAACTGTTCTAAGAGTATAATGGGTATAATTTGCAATTATGTTACTAAATATATAACTATTTGGAACAAATATAATTCTACCAGCTCTTCTATTAGTTTCATAACTTGTAAAAGTTACATCTTCTTGAAGTGTTATTCGTAAAAGCGATATATCAAGAATATCACCTACATAAGTATTTCCATTCATTGAAACTTTAATTCGATCACCAACTTTTATTATTCCACCAAATATAATTACAAACCAAGCAAAAAACGAGGTAAATCCATCTTTCATGGCAATTGCTAAACCTGCTGAAGCAAATCCTAAAATAGTAACAATGTTATTTATATTTTCAAGATATGTAAAAAGTATTACAAAAAATATAATAGTTATCATAATAACATTAACAGCTTTATTACTCATGTAAATTCGTCTATTATCTTTTAAATAACGACCTATTAACCATTTAGATAAAAACGATAAAGCAATAATTATAGCAATAGTTATTCCAAGAGAAATAAGAGTTTTACTATGTTCTGCAATTCGATCTTTTATTTCAAGATTAACTTCATCAATTTTTCGATTAAATATTTCTTGTGTTTTTTCTATTGTCGAAAGAGCAATTTCAAAATCTGTAATTTCTCGTTTTAAAGCTTTTAAAGTTGCATTATCTATATTATCTTTTTTTATAAATTCATTTTTTTGAGTCAAATATTTTAAACGATCTTGCAATAACGAAACAATTTTATTAAGCTCCTCATATCGCTTAAGATAATTTTGTCTATGTTGATTATTCTGATTAATTTTAGAAAAAGCAGAAATAATAGCAAACGGATTAGATATTATTTGACTAGGTTCAACTGTTGGCGGTTGTAAAAGTTTTTCAAAAGGTGAAATATGCTCTCCAAAAAGTTGAAGCTGTTGAGTTAAAAGTTCTCGATTACTAACTAAGTTTTTAGTTTCACCATATTTAACTATATCTTTTTCAATTTTTTCAAGCTTTTTCTCTATTTCCAAATATAAATTATAGTTACTATAACTTTTTAGCCAAATAGAATTTTCTGGCGATAATTTTTTGTTAATAGACTCAAGAGCAGTTTCTATAAATTCTAATTTAGAAAGTTCATTTTTTTTCGAGACATTTTCGTCAGCTGAATATAAAAAATGAGCTATAAAAAGTAAATAAATAAAAATTAGTTTTAATTGCACTAAAAACTGAATGTTAGCAATTTGAAATAATTTTGATTTAAAGAGATGGTGTTGTAATGTATTCAAGTATTTCTCCTAAAATAATTTAGATTTATGTAATTTTACAAATTTTTTATTTTTTATATATAAACATTATGAATTGAACTTTAAAACTAATTTTAAAGTTCTACAAAAGTGAGAAAATGTAATCTTTAGATCTTAATCAAAATTTATTATTAAATAAATATTTTTTTCTAAAAAGATTAACATTTTACTTTTTTTTTCTAAATTTAATCTTTTTTTAAGGAGGGAGTGCATGAAGCAACTCATATCCAGACTAATTCTTTTAGTTGGACTCTCGCTCTTATTTGATGGTTGTGGTGGTGGAAGTGAAACTTCATCATTTACAAATACAACCGGTTCAACAACTCAAAACCCTAGTGGTGGTAGTAATGTTGTAGATAACGGTCAAAATTCAAATAGTGGCACAAATACCAATACTAACACAAATACTGTCGCCACTAAAAAACTTCTTTTTGTTGATGCAACTTGTCAAGGTTTAACTCTTACTGCAATTAGTTAAAATAATAGTGTCGTTGGAACAGTTCAAACTGGTTCAGATGGCATTGCAAATGTTCCAACAGATACTGCTTATGTTCAATTTGAAATTGGCGGAATTATCTTAGGTAAAGTTAATGCAAGTGGAGTTATAGCAATTTCTGAACTTTTCAAAAATGCTAATATTAACGATCAGCGAGTTTTATTTGTTTAGATAATAGTTCTTATACTGTTTCTATTGAACAACTTTTATCTGATAGCATTTGTAAATTTAATGGTTTAAGAGTCTCTTATTTAAGTGGTTCTGTTATTGCAAATAGCGAATATTTATGTAATCAACGAACTGTTGGCGGTTATATAACTGGTGAACATAAAATTATTTCAGTTGAAGCAAATAGTTCAACTTGTCAAAATGGTGGAACAGAATTTAAACATTCAGTAGATAGCGATAATAATGGCAAAATTGAGACATTTTATTCAGAAATTAAATGTCGAGATTACAATGCTTCAAATGATCCAAATCTAAAAGTTACTGTTATTTCAACAAATATTCTTTTAACTTCAGATATGAGCGATAGTAAAAATTGTCCATATGGTGGTTATAGAATTGAACGAGTTATGAAACAGGGTGATAAAATCATTGCTGAATATAATGACTATAACTGCACAACTGTTACTGCTCAATTAATTCGAGATGATATGAATCCAGTTGTTTTAAAAGCTTCTGAATATTCGAAAAATAGTTTAATAAATAGTTGGTGTCCAAATGGCGGATTTAAATATGAGCATAAAGTTTATTTTAATGATATATTAAATCATCAATATTTTGATATTAACTGTTCTCCAGCTTCAACAAGTGAATCTAATAAAACTATTGAATTAGCTATTGGCAATTTAACTTGTCCTTATGGTGGTAAAATTGAAACTCATAAACGATTTACAAAAGATACAAATGAATATATTGCTAAATGGGATTATAATACAACTGTTTGCGGAAGTGTTGAATATAACCAAACAACTGAAGTTATTGAAACTGTAAGAATTTATAATTTAGGTGATAAAGTTTGTCCAGATGGCGGTAAAGTTGAACTTCATAAAAGATATATTGCTGATCAACATATTCCATATTGGGACTATAACTCTACAATTTGCGAACATTTAAATTTAAAATTAAAGATGGAGTTGAATTTGATGCTAGTTCTTCAATTAAAGTTCCTCTTTTATTTAAAGCTGGAACTGTTGGAAATCTTTCAAAAGAGGGTTTTGTTATCGTTAATATTCCTGCTCCTGTTTGTAAATAAACTACTTTTTATATTATCTTCCTTTAATAATTAAATTTAGAGCAAGATAAATATAATTTAAATATTGCTTAAAATAAATAGGTTATAATCGCAGTTGGTTGGTTTTCCAGCCAACTAATTTTTAATATGTAGAGGTTTTATTATATGAACGAAGCTATCAATGAAGTTAGCGAAAAAAGTATAGATTTTAAAAGTGGTTTTGAAGAAGGATTTCATAAAGGAATTGTTCAAGGTTATATAAAAGGACATACTGATGCAACTGAAGAATTTAAAATTCAACAAGAAAAAAGTTTTATCGCTAAAATGATGGAATTAATAATCAAAGTTATAAAAGATTCTGTATTTATTAATATACCTTTATCATCTTTAATTAGTGCTATTCGATCACTATTTAAAGTTCTTCCTCAACTTTTTCAACTTAGTCAAATTGGAGCATCAGTTCGAGCAACTGCAATTCCACAAACCGCTTAATATATACTTTTAAATTTTTTAATTTAGTAAAGTTAGCCCTGCTTAATAGCAGGGAGTTATTTTATTAAAGTTTTATTGTAATGTTGTTTGATTTGTTTCAGACGAATTTGTTATTAAAGTTTGATAAAACTGTTCAACAACATTTAAAGGAACTCCTTGAAATGCTTTTGCAGGAAGATATTTAATACAAATTGCTTGATTTGAATTTGAAGTTGTTGTTTCGTTTGAATCTCGTAACCAAGGATTTCGAATCAATGTCAAATAATTTGCATTTGTTTTCAAAAGTTGAAGTTCTGAATTAGAAACTAAAACTTTATTTTTAGCTTGACAAATATTAGATGACTCATTAAAACTTAAACCTAATGATACAAATTTAGGAAGAATTGCACTACTTTCATTTACATCGATAGAACCGCCATATTTCGGAGACATTTTGCTACTGCCATTTGTATCTTGAGAAATTGCTTTACATAAAACTTTATGTTTATTCCATTTTTATCAGTAATACCATTAATTCTTTCACCAGTTGGAGCAATAACAGAATATGAAATACCGCTAACAATACTATCTTCAACAATACCTATTTTTTCAGCTGATAAAGTAATTTTTATTGGGTCTTGATTTTGAGTTGTTGTTGATGATGATGAGGTTGAAACAGTTTGAGAATTTGAGGTTAAAGAAGATGTTGAAGTTGAAACAGTTCCAGAACCTGAAGAAAAATTAGAACTTTGACTATCTGCACTTCCGCAACCATTAACGATTAGAGAAGAGATAAAGATGATATCAAAGCAAAACTAAGATGATATTTATTCATTTGATTTTGAAGTCCTTAAAATAAAATTTGTTATTTCTAAACTCGTTTATTGTAACAAAAAAAATTTAAATAAAAGACAGTTAAAAAATTAAAATTAAAAAGATATAAAAAATAAGAAAAATTTTAAATGGAACTTGAAAGTAATGTTGTAGTAAAAATATTATTTGTATAAAAATTTTGGTTTGGTGGAGATGTGCGGGATCGAACCGCAGTCCAAAAGTGATCTCCAAAGTGTTTCTAATACATGTTTCTTTAAATTGCAAAGTTGTCAATAACAAAAGAGCAATTTACAAATCTTTTATTATTCAGCCTCAAAGTCTCAATTTTTCTTCAGAGACAAAAGAAAAATCAAAGCCACTAAAATTTTAACCCCTAAAACAGAACATGGCGATTCTATCTCAAGAGTGTCAGCATCCCTTTAGGGGATTAAGCAGCTAAAGCTACTGCTGGACGATAAGTTGTATTGTTTGCGTTTAAAAACGGTCGAATATTTAACGAGATTCCACTCGACATGCTACACAATCTTAATCAGCTCCTGTCGAAGCCAAATCATCCCCAAATTTTTATTAAATAACAAAATATTCTAAAGAACAGATTTTATATAAAATCTTAAAGCATTATACTAGTTTTTTTTATATATATCAAACTTTTAAATCTAATTTTTTATTAACTAAATTGTCAAATAAATCTTCACTCTGTTTATTATTATGTTTTTTATTTTTATACTTTGGATATACAGAATATACTTCATTGTCAGATAAATGTTCTTCAATTGAACCATTTTCTTCGGTTTCACGAGTATCTTTTTGTCGTTTATTATTTTCTTCAAAACTATTCATATTTATCATCTCTTGTGCAATTACTCTACCATGAGCTTGAAGAGTTTTACTGCTTAAAGCAGGAGTATTTTGATTCAAATAAATTTGATTTCCAAGAGATGAAATACCACTCATTTATATTATTGAGCCTTTCGTTCTGCATCATCAAGATAAGATTGAAAATTTTCAATATCCCAATAGCCAATAACTGGTTTCATAATTGGATCACCATCACTATCTATAAAATAAATTGTAGGAACAGCCCGAACTTTTAAGATATTTTGAGGATAATTACTTTCACCTTTTGTAAGTTCAACAGTTATAAATTTTGCATTTAATCTTGCGACAACCTCATCATCAGAAAGAGTTGTATTTTTAAATTTATTACACCATTTACATTGAGGACTTGTAACTAAAACCATTACGGGACGATGTTTTACTTCTGAAGAAGTTACAGCATCAATATAATCACTACTCCATTTGATATCTTTATAAGTTGCACCAAATAAAGTAAATGAAAAAATAATAGTCAAACCAAAAATTTTTCTTGTTTTCATATATATCCTTGTATAAATATTATTTATTTTTCCAAGGAAGAGTGTTAGATGTATATTCTTTTTCGATAAAAAGTGATTCAATTATCGATTTTGCATTTTCATAATTTTGAGATTCGCGATAATTTTTTAGTCTGCCACCACTTGCATTAACATGACCGCCACCACCACAAAGTTCTTTCGCCATTATTGAAACATCAACTTTACCACTTGCTCTGAAACTTAAATTACCTTTTGCAGAGAGATCAATTATAAAATCAAAATTTGGATTTGCTATTAAAAAGCCATTACCAATTATAGAAGTATTTCCGAGCATATAAGTTAATATACCTATATATCCTTTATATTTAACTGTCAAAATGTTCTGTTTTTCTGTTAATATTTTTACAACATAATTTGTTAAAAGATTATCAATAGTATCATTTTCTCGATTTTCTCTAAAAAATTCTTTTTTAATATAATGAATTTGGTCATCTAAATAAATATGTTTATATTTAGTTTCAATATTATTATCTATTAAAATATCAATACTTTTAAATAAAACAGCTATTTTATATTCACAATCAAGATCTGGAAACATTGCCTTATTTAATTCTTTAGCAGAAGTTATAAGTCGCATTAAAACTTTTCCATATTCAAAATCTTCTGTTACATCTTGTAACCAAATATCAAGAGCATTTACAGTTTTAACAAATTTATCAAGTTTATTTGATACTTCTTCTTCAAAACCAAAATTTTTCTTTAAAAATTCATAAGTTATTAAAGTGGCAGATTTTTTATCATTTAAATGATACCACTTATATTTTTCTGAAACATCAATTCCACTAATATGATGATCAAGTAATTGTATATGAATATCATATTTTGTGCAATTGCTTTTAATATTTTCAATATAAATAGCTTCTTCATCTGTTAAATTTAAATCTGTGATTAAAATAAATATTTTTTTATTTGTTGGTTGAGTTTTTATATCAACAAATATTTCATCAATTCTTGAAATAATCTCTTTTCCATAATTAGAGTTATAACATTTGCGATCTTTAAATATCAAACCTGAAAGTAATTGGCAACTGTAACCATCTAAATCGATGTGAGAGAGATGATACAACCTTCTATTTTTAAACATTTTAAAACTCCAAAATTCTAAAATAATATAGAGGTTGTTTTTGATGCAACCTCTCAAAACTTTTAATAAAAATTAAATAATTAATATAATTTAAAAGTTACTTTTTAAATTCTGTTCCTACACCTTCAGATGTCAAAATTTCTAATAAAATTGAGTGTTCTACTCGACCATCAATAATATGAGCTTTTTCTACTCCGCCGATAACAGCTTCAACACAGGCATTAACTTTAGGAATCATACCGCCATAAATTGTGCCATCATTTTTAAGTCGTTCGACATCAGCCAATGTCATTGAATGTATAAGTTCGCCATTTTTATCAAGAACACCTGTAATATCAGTTAAAAACAGTGTTTTTTTTGCACCAACAGCTTTAGCAATAGCACTTGCGGCAAAATCAGCATTAATGTTATAACCGATATCATCAAGTTCGTAACCTGAACCAATAGGAGCGATAACAGGAATAAAACCTTCATCTAAAAGATTATGAATAATGTTTCCATTAACACTATCAACTGAACCAGTTCTACCGAGTTTTTCTTTATCGAGATAACTAGCTTTAATAAAACCAGCATCTTTTCCAGAAATTCCAATAGCTTTGCCACCGAAAAAATTTAACATAGCAGTAATTTCTTTATTAATTTCACCACTTAAGACCATTTCGACAACTCGCATTACCTCATCAGTTGTAACTCGTTGTCCATCTATAAATTGAGTGCTAATATTTAGCTGTGATAATAAGTCTGTTATTTTTTTTCCGCCACCATGAATAATTACAGGTTTAATACCTACTAGATGTAATAAAAGAACATCTTGAGCAAATTTTTGTTTTAAAATAGGCGAAGTTTGAGCAGCTCCGCCATATTTAATAACTACGATTTCGCCTCTGAATTCTTTTATGAAAGGAATTGCTTCAAGAAGAGTATTAACAGTAGCTATTTTTTTCTTCATTTATAGACCTTTAGTTATTCTTCACTATCTTCATTAGCTTGAAAAAATCGTATATTTAAATCTTTATAAATACCTGTTCCTACTGGAATTGTTCTACCTATAATGACATTTTCTTTTAAATCAGAAAGTTTATCAACTCGTTTAGAGATAACAGCTTCAGTAAGAACTTTAGTTGTATCTTGAAATGAAGCAGCTGAGATAACACTATCAGCTCCGACAGAAGCTCGTGTGATACCTAAAAGATGAGGTCTTGCGATTGCAGGTTCTCCGCCACCACCAAGATTTATCTTTTTGTCTAGCACTCGTTTATTTTCAGAATGGAATTTAGTTTTACTAACGATATCACCATCAATTAAACTTGTATTTCCACCATCTTCAATTTGAACTTGTCGTAACATTTGAGAAAAAATAACTTCGATATGTTTATCTGATATAGCAACTGATTGATTTCTATAAACTTGTTGAATTTCACTAATTAAATAGTGATGTAAAGCTCTAACACCAAGAATTTTTAAAATATCATGACTTGAAATAGTTCCATCAGTTAATTGTTCTCCAGCATGAACAAATTCATTTTCATTAACTAGAATATTTCTACTTTTATCTATAAAATATTCTTTCATTTGTCCATTTTTACTATCTACAAATATTTTTTGCTTACCTCTTAACGGTTTGCCAAAAGTAATGAAACCATCAATTTCAGATAAAACAGCTACTTCTTTAGGTTTTCTAGCTTCAAAAAGCTCACTAACTCGAGGAAGACCACCAGTAATATCTTTTGTTTTTGCTATACCTTTTGGTTTTTTCGCAAGAATAGAACCTACTTCAACTCTACTGCCCTCTCTAGCAACAATAATATGTTTACTTGCTAATTGAGATCTAATAGGATCGCCTTCTTCTGGAGTAAGAATTATGCTTGGAGCATTAGAAATACTAACATTTTCATTAACTTCAAAAGATGTATCACCAGTAATTTGATCTCGTTTTTCAATTATATTTTTGCCGAGTTCAATTTTATCAAAATGGATTACACCAGATTTTTCAGCAAGAACGACATCATTATATGGATCCCATTCAGCAATTTTATTTATATTGCCTTTTGGTGCAGAAGCAATAATTGTTGTTTTATTAACTTGTTCAAATTCATCTACTTCTATAATAGAACCTCTAGCTATATAATGTCTTATAGCTTCTCTGTTTTCACTATCAGAAATTACAGCGAAAAGACCTTTTTTGGTAGTTATATCACCTTTTCTTTTTTGAATAGGTTCTAAATAATCGCCTTTTAAAATATAAAAATTGACTTTACCTTTTTCTTCAGCTCTAATATCTTGAATAACAGGAACTCCATCTTCTACAAAAAGTTCTGAACCATAAGGTATTCTATTTGGAATATTCCAACCATCTTTAATAAATTCAACGATACTTTCTTCAGCTTCAACGAAATCACCATTTTTATAAGGTATATATAATCTGGCATTAATTTTTCCTGCAATACCTGCTAATTCAGTAGCTTTAGCAAGATCATTTTTTCGTAACTGATATTTTTTAGATCGTTCTTCATTAGCAATAGTAATAAATACCTCATCGTGAAGAGTTTCAATAGTAATTTTGCCACTAAATGGAGCTTTAATTTTAGGTTCAACTAATAAAACAGCAGCATTTCGTCTATTTGAAATTAATTTTCTACCGTCAGGATCAGTAAAAGTTTTTATATTATAAAAACGAATAAAACCCTCTTTATCAGCAATAATATTTCTTTCACTTTGAGTTGAAGTTGCAGCACCACCAGTATGGAAAGTTCTCATTGTAAGCTGTGTTCCAGGTTCGCCAATTGATTGAGCAGCAATAATTCCGATAGCTTCGCCTTTTTTAACAAGTTTGCCTTCGCCAAGATTTAGACCATAACATTTTGCACAAACACCATCAACAGATTTACAAGTTGTTACGGTTCTAATAGTTACAGATTGTATTCCAGCTTCAACGATTTTTTTAGCATCTTGATATTTTAATAGAGTTCCATCAGAATATAAAATTTCATTTGTTACAGGATCAATTACATCTTCAATTAGAACTCGACCTTCAATTCTATCTGCAAGAGGAACAATTTCTTTATTTCCATCAACAATACTTTGAGTTTGAAGACCTTCGTGAGTTCCACAATCATCTTCAACTATTTTAACATTTTGAGCAACATCTATAAGCTTTCTTGTTAAATATCCAGCATTTGCTGTTTTAAGAGCTGTATCTGCTAGACCTTTTCTTGCACCACTTGTTGAAATAAAATATTCAAGGACATTCAAACCTTCTCGGAAGTTAGAAATAATTGGAGTTTTAATAATAGAACCATCAGGTCGTGATATTAAACCTCGCATACTTGCTAACTGTTTAATTTGTGATTCTGAACCTCTAGCTCCAGAGTCAGCCATCATAAATATCGAGTTAAAACCGTCTGAACTCTCGTTAAATTTTTTCATCATCTTTTTAAGTAGATTTTGAGAGGTGCTATCCCATAAGTCAATAGTTTTCTTATGTTGTTCTTCTTCTGTAATAGCTTGTCTTTCGAAGTCAAAATCTATTTCATGTTGTTTTTCTTTAGCTTCAGCAATAACATCATCTTTTTCAGGAAATGAGATAACATCATCGATAGATATTGAAATACCAGCTTTTGTTGCATATTTAAAACCAAGAGCTTTTAAATTATCAAGAAATTCAGCAGTTACTTCGACTCCACCTTCTTTATAAACATAATCTACAAGATTTTTTATATCACCTTTTTTAAGAGTTTTATTCCAAATATTAGATGGAACATTAACTGGGACAATAGCTCGAATAAACATTCGTCCTGGAGTTGTATGAATAATTTCACCATTAACTTTAGTTCGAATTCTTGTTCGCATATCTAAAAAGCCATGTTCCATTGCAATATCCATCTCTTCGACATTTGCAAACAATTTATTTTCACCTGGTAAGCCATGTTTTTCTAAACTTATATAGTAAAGTCCTAGAACCATATCTTGAGAAGGTATAGCAATAGATTTTCCAGAAGCTGGTAAAAGAATATTTGTTGAACTTAACATTAAAGTTTTAGCTTCAGCAATTGCATCTTCACCAAGTGGAACATGAACAGCCATTTGATCGCCATCGAAGTCAGCATTAAATGCTGCACAAACAAGAGGATGCAATTGAATAGCTTTACCGTCAATTAATTTTGGATGAAAAGCTTGAATAGATAATTTATGTAAAGTTGGAGCTCTATTTAAAAGAACTGGATGACCATCAACAACTTCTTGAAGTGCTTTCCAAACATCATTAGTTTTTTGTCCAATAATTTTCTTTGCCTGTTTTACAGTTGGAGCAACTTTATTGTTCATTAATTTTGCAATAAGGTGAGGCTTAAATAGTTCAAGAGCCATAGTTTTTGGTAATCCGCATTGATCCATTTGAAGATTTGGACCAACAACAACAACCGAACGACCAGAAAAATCTACTCGTTTTCCAAGTAAATTTTGTCTAAATCGACCTTGTTTTCCTTTAATAATTTCAGAAAGAGCTTTTAAAGGTCGTTTATTTTGACCTTTTGTTGCATTTGATCTTCTGGCATTATCAAAAAGAGCATCAACTGCTTCTTGAAGCATTCGTTTTTCATTTCTAACGATAATATCTGGAGAGTCATTATTCATTAATCGTCTTAGACGATCATTTCTATTTATAACTCTTCTATATAAATCATTAACATCTGAAGTTGCGAATTTGCTTCCATCAATAGAAACAAGAGGTCTTAAATCAGGTGGAAGAACTGGTAAAGTTGTAAGCATCATCCATTCAGGTCTGTTACCAGAATTTAAAAAAGCTTCTATAACTTTCAATCTTTTGACAATTATTTTTTGCTTTGCTTCACTTTTGGTTGATTCCATTTCAGCTTTAAGTTGATCATGAGTTAATTTTAAATCTAATTTTTCGAGTAAAGTTTTAACAGCTTCACCACCCATTTTAGCTTGAAAACCTTGATCATAGAATCTTATATAAAGCTCTCGATATTGTTCTTCATTTAAAATATCATGTCTTGATACTCGAGAAGTTTGTTCTGTATCATAAAAAGCTTCACCTGGTTCAATAACAATATAGGCTTCATAATATAAAACTCGTTCAAGATCTTTCATTTTGACACCAAGAAGAGTGCCAATTCTACTTGGAAGAGAACTGACATACCAAGTATGAGCAACAGGAGTAACAAGTTGAATATGTCCCATTCGGGTTCGTCTAACTTTAGACTCTGTAACTTCTACTCCACATTTTTCACATTGTTGTCCTTTATATCGCATTTTTTTATAGCGTCCACAAGAACATTCATAATCTTTTTGTGGGCCAAATATTTTCTGACAAAATAGTCCATCTCGTTCAGGTTTTAAAGTGCGATAATTGATCGTTTCAGGTTTCTTAACTTCGCCATAACTCCATGAACAAATTTTTTCAGGACTAGCTAAACCAAATCTCAGCTCTTTTATATCTTTAGGCTGTTCGTCACTTCTTTTTATTTTTGCCATATATTTTATTCTCCTCTTCTATCTTAAATTAGAAATTAGAAATTAGAAAAAACGGCTACTTTATTCGCCACAGTTTGAGCCATCATCATCATAATCATCATCTGAATCATTTTCTCTGGAACAATATCAACATCAAGAGCAAGAGACTGTAATTCTTTTGTCAAGACAAATAATGTTTCAGGAATTCCTGATTTTGGAATATTTCTACCTTTAGTAATTTGTTTATAAGCAGCAAGACGACCTTCAACATCATCAGATTTAATAGTTAGCATCTCTTTTAAAGTTGCAGATGCACCATAAGCTTCAAGTGCCCAAACTTCCATTTCACCAAATCTTTGACCACCAAATAGAGCTTTTCCTCCAACAGGTTGTTTTGTAATTAGCGAATACGGTCCTGTTGAACGAGCATGAACTTTTTCATCTACTAAATGGTGAAGTTTCAAAATATACATATAACCAACATTAACTCGTTCTTTAATTTTATCACCAGTTCTACCATCATATAAAACAGCTTTGCCATCAGTCGGTAAATGAGCTAATTCAAAGAGTTTCTTAAATTCGTCTTGTTTAACACCTTCAAAAACTGTTGATGCAAATTTGACACCTTTAGCCCAATCTCTTGCAAATTTTAATAATTCGCGATCTGAAATATTTGAGAAAAATTCATGTGTATTCATTAATTTAGCAACAGACGATATTTCTATCATTTTTGCTCTAAGTTGATCAATATAATTTTTTTGATGTTTTTCAAAAATATCAACAAGTTGATTACCTAATTTTTTACCGACCATTCCTAAATGCATTTCAAGAACTTGACCAATATTCATACGACTTGGAACACCAAGAGGATTTAAAACGATATCAACATGTTCGCCATTTTCTTGATAAGGCATATCTGATTCTGGAACAATAATAGAAACTATACCTTTGTTACCATGTCGTCCAGCCATTTTATCACCAACTTTTAATTTTCGTTTTGTGGCAATATAAACAAGAACTTTTTTAACTACACCATTTGGTAAAACATCATCTTTTTCAAGAATGCTTATTTTTTCTTCGTGATCAGTTCTTAATTTTTCTTTTTCATCATGAAAATGTGCTTTTATTTTTTCAAATTCTCGTAAAACACCTCGACTAAAACATTTTGCAAGAGAATTCAAAGAAAATCTATTAGCTTTTCTGATTTCATCAGCTGAAATTTTTTCATCGATTTCATAATCTTCACCATTAAAATTAATAGGTTTTTGAAGTTCTTCTTTTGAAAGAATAGATACTATCTTTAACATTTCTTCACGATCAAGCATATCTAAACGATCTTGATGTTCTCGTTCTAATTTATCTTTTGTATCTTTTTCAACTTGCAAAGCTCGACCATCTTTATCATAGCCTCGTTTTGTGAATACTTTGACATCTATAACAACACCTTCAGTTGAAGCTTGAGCATAAAGAGATTTATCAATAACATTACCAGTTTTATCTCCGAAAATAGCTCTTAAAAGTCTCTCTTCTGGAGTTGGTTTCGACTCTTTTTTAGGGGATACTTTACCAACAAGAATCATACCAGACTTTACATAAGTGCCTATTTTAATAATGCCACTTTCATCAAGATAAGGATGTTGATCTTCTTTAGTATTAGGTAAATCTCTTGTAATTTCTTCAATACCTTGTTTTAATTCTCTAGCTTCAGTGCTTTTTTCATAAATATGAACTGATGTAAAGAGATCATCTCGAATTAATCTTTCACTAACAACGATAGCATCTTCAAAGTTATAACCATTCCATGGCATTAGAGCAACAAGAACATTTTTACCGAGAGCTAATTCACCTTGATCAATATTTGCACCATCAGCGAGAACTTGACCTTGTTTTACAGCATCACCTTTTTTAACAATAGGATGTTGTGTAAAACTAGTATTTTGATTTGTTCTTAAATTTTTTTGTAAAGAGTAATAATCTATATAAGCTCCATCTTTACTTTCGCCCATAACATATATATTATTTCCATCTACTTTTTCAACAATACCATCTCGGTCTGATTTTATGGCTTCCCAAGCATCTCTTGCAACTAATTTTTCGACTCCTGTTCCAACCATTGGAGCTTCAGAAATCAAAAGAGGAACTGCTTGTCGTTGCATATTAGAACCCATTAAGGCACGGTTTGCATCATCGTGTTCTAAGAATGGAATTAAACTTGCACCAACTCCAACAACCATATGAGGAGATAAATCAAAAAGAGTGATTTCTGAAACTTTATGGCGACCAATTTCACCATTTTTTCTTGCATCAACAATTTGTTCAACGAAAGTTTTATTCTCTTCATCAATTTTATTTGATGATGAAGCAACAACATGTCCCTCTTCTTGAGTTGCAGTTATATAAATAATTTCATCGGTAATAATACTGTCTTTAACTACTTTATAAGGAGCTTCTATAAATCCATGAACATTTACTTTTGCATAAGTAGCAAGAGTATTGATAAGACCAATATTTTGACCTTCAGGAGTTTCAACAGGACAGATTCTGCCATAATGAGTTGGATGTACATCTCTTGCTTCATAACCAGCTCTTTCTTTAACAAGACCACCTTCACCAAGAGCTGAAAGTCTTCGTTTATGTGTAATTTCAGAAAGAGGATTAGTTTGATCCATAAATTGAGATAATTGACCAGTTGTAAAAAATTCTAAAATCGTATTTGTAATAGTTTTTGAATTAATTAAATCATGGGGCATAAAATCAGTTGTTGCAATATTGCCAGATTGAACTTTATCTTTGATTGTTTTTTGCATTTTAACAAGCCCTTTATGAAGCTCATTTGCAAGTAATTCACCAATAGATCTAATTCGTCTATTTCCTAAATGATCCCTATCATCTTTATGACCAATACCATTTTTAACTTTGATGAGGTATTGAACAGTTAATATAATATCTTCAGCAGTTAAAATAGTAATATATGGAGGAACATTTAAACCAAGTTTATGATTCATTTTCATACGACCAACTTGAGTTAAATCATATTTTTCTGGATCAAAAAATAGATCATTAAAGAAATCTTTGGCTTTTTCATAACTTGAATAAGATTCACCAGGTCGCATAACTTTATAAATTTTCATTGCTGCAAGTTCATGCTCACTTGCATCTGATAAAGATGGAGAAGTTTCAAAATCTTTTTTTCCAATCGATTCAAGTTCTTTTTTCATTACTTTTAGATTTTCGTCATCAATAATAAAAGCATTGATAATAGAAGCATCAGTTCCATCTTCTAAGTCATCTATAATTTCTAATATATTTAATGAAGGATCTTGAAAATCAGATGAAAATTTTTCTATTTTTGTTAAAACATCATGAATAATTTCACCATTTTTTTGGTGATAAATTGGTCTAGCTAAATATCTATCCATTAGAATTTCCATTGGATATTCTATTTTCGTAACATTGTTTTCAATCATGTTAGAAATTACTCGTTTTGTGAGCTTTTTATTATGTTCTAACCAAATACGACCATCTAAATCTTTTAGATCAAATTTAAACTTTTTATCTTGATTTTTATATAATTCTGGATTGAAATCCATAAAAAATAGATTTTTTCTCTATCTATATAAACTTTTTGAAAATTATAAAACATTTTTAAAACATCTAATTTTGAATAACCCAATGCTCTAAAAATAATAGTGATTGGAATTTTTCTTCGTTTATTAATTCGCATATATAAAATGTCTTTTGAATCATATTCAAAGTGAATCCAAGAACCACGATCTGGTATTATTTGTGCTGTTGCAACCATTTTTTTAGCTGTTGAGGATTCTTCTTCTTTGAAAATTACACCAGGACTTCTGTGTAATTGATTAACAACAACTCTTTCAACTCCACTAATTATAAATGAAGTTCTATCAGTCATTAAAGGAATATCTCTAATATAGATATTTTGTTCTTTAATGTCTTTTGTTCCTATTCTTTCTTTTGTGTTTTCATCTCGATCCCAAATCGTTAAACGAATCTTGATTTTTAAAGAAACAGAATAGGTTAGACCTCTTTCCATAGATTCACGAACAGTGTATTTTGCTTTTTGTACTTCTGTACCAAGATATTCAAGAGTGATTTTATTTTGATGATGAATAGGGAAAACAGAACGGAAAATTTTGTCTATACTATAATCACTAGAATGATTATTACCCATCATGAGAAAATTTTCGTAACTACTTTTTTGAAGTTGGAGAAGGTTTGGAACATCTATTTCTTGCGGAGTTTTGGCGAAATCGATTCTTAATCGATTGCCAGATTTTAAACTATTTAACATAAAAATGCCTTTTGACGGATTTTTTGTCTTGTATTATTTGTATATAAAATTATGAAAACAGAAAAGAAAAAACAAGACTCGTAGCAGACCTCACCCAAATTACTATTAATTTAAAGTAATAGTAATTCAGTGAGATAATATAAAATTGTTTTATTTAAAAAACTTATTTGATTTCTACTGTAGCTCCAGCATCAACCAATTGCTTTTTGATGTCTTCAGCTTCTTGTTTAGAAACACCTTCTTTAATTGTATGTGGAACACCTTCAACAGCATCTTTCGCTTCTTTTAAACCTAGACCTGTGATAGCTCTAACAACTTTAATAACATTGATTTTTTTCTCTCCAGCTTCTTTTAAAATAACTGAGAATTCTGTTTGTTCTTCAACAACTGGAGCGGCAGCAGCAACTGCACCTGCAACAGCTACTGGCTGAGCAGAAACACCGAATTTAGCTTCAAATTCTTTTACAAGATTTGCAAGTTCAATTACACTTAAATTAGAGATAAACTCTAAAACATCAGCTTTTGTGATAGCCATATTATTTCCTTTAATTAATCAAAATATCTTCTATTTAATGCAAATAAATTTTTCAATTCAAATTAGTTTGCAACTTGTTCTTTTTTTTCTTTGAGAGCATTAATACCAATTGTAAGATTTCTAATTGGAGCCATCCAAACAGATGCAAGCATTCCAAGAAGTTCTTTTTTACCTGGTGATTTTGCAAATACTTCAACTTTATTAGCTTCAACAACATTACCATCAATATAGCTATTTGCTAATTTAAATTTCTCATTTTTTTCAGAAAAATTAAAAGCAACTTTTGCTGTATTAATAGCATCACTGCCCCATAAGAATATATTCATATTTTTTAAAGTCAAGCCATTAATATTACTCTCTTTTAGAGCAACTTTTACAAGACTGTTTTTAATAACTTGAACTTTAACATTATTTTCTCTTGCAACTTTTCTCAAATTTTCTAATTCAGTAACAGTTAAACTTTTATAGTTACCAACTATTATTGCTCCAGATTTTTCAAATTGTGGCACAAGACTCTTTACAAGACTTTCTTTTTCAATTCTAGTCATATTTCCCCCCTTTCCGACCTAAACTTCAAGTTGGTTTAATTAAATTAAGGTTTCCCACCAACTATCTCAAGCCTAAGATAAACCTATTGTGTCTCTCTATATTTAACTATTTGATATCAACAAGAGTTGTAACATCAAGTTTTACACCTGGACTCATAGTTAGAGAAAGTGTTGTACTGTTAATATATCTTCCTTTTGAAGTAGAAGGTTTTAATCTATTAATTGCACCAATAAATTCTTTAGCATTGACTATTAATTCTTCAATAGAAAAATTAACTTTGCCAATACCTGCATGAATGTTACCTTTTTTATCAACTCTAAAATTAACTTGACCAGCTTTTAGATTTCTAATAGCTTTTGTTACATCAGGAGTTACTGTCCCATTTTTTGGATTTGGCATTAATCCTTTTGGTCCAAGAATTCGACCAATTTGACCAACCAATCCCATTGTGTCAGGAGTAGCAACTGTAACATCAAAATCAATTTTTCCAGCTTTAATATCAGCAACTAAATCTTCTGCCCCAACAATATCAGCTCCAGCTGCTCTTGCTTCATCAGCTTTTGCACCTTTTGCAAATACAGCAACTCTAACTATTTTACCAGTTCCATGTGTTAAAACTGTTGAACCTCGGATCATTTGATCAGCATGTCTAGGATCAACACCTAAGTTCATAGCAATTTCCACTGTTTCATTAAACTTAGCTGATTTCAATCCTTTAACAAGAGCGATTGCTTCAGAAACAGAATATAACTTAGTGTTATCTATTTGTTGTTGCAAACCCTTGTATCTTTTGCTTAACTTCTTAGCCATAATTATCCCCAAAATCAGAATTATTTCTTACCACTATAATAGCAATTTTATATCTGTGGTGAGATATAAACTATTTAATTTTTAATTTATTAACTTTCTACAGTTATACCGATACTTCTTGCACTACCTATGATACTTTGTGCAGCTTGTTCAGGATCTGTTGTATTCAAGTCAATCATTTTTAATTTAACTATTTCCATTACTTGAGCTCTAGTTAATTTACCAACTTTGTTTTTCAAAGGATTATCACTACCCTTTGTAATACCAGCTACTTTTTTAATTAAAGCTGTTGCAGGAGGTTGTTTTGTTACAAAACTAAAACTTTTATCACTATAAACAGTAATAATTGTAGGTAGTTTAAATCCTGCTTTGTCTTTTGTTTTTTCATTAAAATTTTTGCAGAATTCCATAATGTTTACTCCTCTTTGACCAAGAGCAGGACCAATCGGAGGTGCTGGATTAGCTTTACCAGCTTCAATCTGAAGTTTAATATAACCTGTTATTTTTTTTGCCATTAAATGACCCCTTAATTGCTTTTACTTTTCAATCTTCTCAACTTGAGAATGTAAAATATCTACTGGAACAATTCGTCCAAATATAGGCACATTTAGTTTCAATTTGCCGCTATCTATGTCATATTCCGCAACTGTACCAGTAAAGTTCATAAATGAACCTTCATTTATTCTAACTTCATCATTTTTATCAAATTTAAATTTAGGACGAGGTGCAGCACGATTTTTGACTTTATCAAGAATTTTTTTTATATCCTCTTCTGAAAGAGGTGTTGGTTGTAGTGGTCCTCCAACAAAACCCGAAACCTTAGAGAGTGACTGTATTCTTCCTAGCAAAACATTTTGAGAATCTAAAAGTATATTAGCAAAGACATATCCTGAATAGAGAGACCTTTCAGTAATACGCTTTTCACCATTTTTAATCTCAATAACATCTTCTGTTGGAATAATAACATCAAGTATAATTTCTTCTAAATGCTCTTCAGCTATAAAACTAACTATAGCTTTTTTAGCAGCTTTTTCTTGACCAGCATATGTGCGTATAGCATACCATCTATGACCACTTTTCATATTATATTACTTCCCTAACAAAGAAGATAACACTGATGAAATAATCAAGTCAATCAAAGCTAAAAATAGAGAAATAGATGTTACTACTATAAAAACGGAGAAAAACGCACTCTTAACTTGTGATTGAGTTGGAAAAATCACTCTAAATAATTCTGCTTTTGCATCTGAAAGTATCTTAGTTAGATTCATCATTTATTGAGATATCCTTAAAAGTGGCAGGCCAGGAGGGACTCGAACCCACGACACTCGGTTTTGGAGACCGATGCTCTACCAACTGAACTACTGACCTATTATTTAATAATAAAAAGAATATTCATAACAGAATATTCATAACTATATTCCGCAGATATTAATAATCTTGCGGAATATAATCACGAGTAACTATAATTTAGCTTCTTTGTGTGTTGTATGTTTTTTACAGAACCTACAATACTTTTTTGCAGAAAATTTAGCAGCATGTGTTTTTTTGTTTTTTGTAGTATGATAATTTCTTCTAGCACACTCTTCACAAGCTAAGTGAATAATATCTCTCATTTACAATACTACTTTAAAATTTTAGTAACAACACCTGCACCAACAGTTCTACCACCCTCACGGATTGCAAATTTTGTTCCCATTTCAAGTGCAACTGGATTAATCAGTGTTGCTTTAATTCTTAAGTTATCGCCAGGCATTACCATTTCTACTCCTTCAGGAAGAGTTATAGAACCAGTAACATCAGTTGTTCTAACATAGAATTGTGGTCTATATCCTGAGAAGAAAGGAGTGTGTCTTCCGCCCTCTTCTTTACTAAGAATATATACTTCAGATTCAAATTCTGTGTGAGGAGTTATAGAACCTGGTTTGCATAATACTTGACCTCGTTCTACATCTTCTTTTTTGATACCTCTTAATAGAATACCGCAGTTATCACCGGCTTGTCCTTGTTCCATTTCTTTTCGGAACATTTCAATACCTGTAACTGTTGTTTTCTTTGTATCTTTAATACCAACTATTTCTATCTCTTGAGCTAATTTAACTAAACCTCTTTCAATTCGTCCTGTAACAACAGTTCCACGACCTTGAATTGTAAAAACATCTTCAATAGGCATTAAGAATTCTTTAGCAACATCTCTTTCAGGAGTAGGAATATATGAATCAACAGCTGCCATTAATTGGAAAATGCCATCAGCCCATTTACCTAATTTACCTGCTTTTGCTTCTTCAAGTGCTTGAAGTGCCGAACCTTTTACAATAGGGGTATCATCTCCAGGAAATTCGTATGTGCTAAGAAGTTCTCTTACTTCCATTTCAACAAGTTCGATTAATTCTTCATCATCAACCATGTCTGCTTTGTTCATAAAAACTACTACATACGGAACACCTACTTGTCTTGAAAGTAGAATATGTTCTCGTGTTTGTGGCATAGGTCCATCAGCAGCAGAAACAACAAGAATAGCTCCGTCCATTTGGGCAGCACCTGTAATCATGTTTTTAACATAGTCAGCATGACCTGGGCAATCCACATGAGCATAATGTCTAGCTTCTGTTTCATATTCGATGTGAGTGGTATTAATCGTAATACCTCTTTCTCGCTCTTCAGGTGCATTATCAATTTGATCGTAATCTCTTTTTTCTGCAAGACCTTTTGTAGCAAGAACAGCTGTTATAGCAGCTGTTAATGTAGTTTTACCGTGATCGACATGACCAATGGTTCCGATATTAACATGCGGTTTGTTTCTAAGAAACTTTTCTTTTGCCATCTTTTTATCCTTTACTTATATTTTTTTGTTTAAGGCAAACACTATTTTTCTGAGCTCCAAAATGGAGCCCATAAGCGGGATTGAACCGCCGACCTCTTCCTTACCAAGGAAGTGCTCTGCCTCTGAGCTATATGGGCATATGGAAGCTCAAATTATATAAATTAACAAGTTGAAATAATTAAACTAGATTTTGTCTTTGAAAATGGAGCGGGAAACGAGACTCGAACTCGCGACCCTCAGCTTGGAAGGCTGATGCTCTAGCCAACTGAGCTATTCCCGCATCAACTTGCTTAAAATAAATGGTGGTGAGAGAAGGATTCGAACATTCGAAGGTATAAACCAGCAGATTTACAGTCTGCCCTCGTTGGCCACTTGAGTATCTCACCGCACTAAATATGCCTGTATTCAAATAGCTGTTTGAAAAATGGAGCTGGATATGGGACTCGAACCCGCGACCTACTGATTACAAGTCAGTTGCTCTACCAACTGAGCTAATCCAGCACACAAACCGTCTTTTGAATCGACGGTGGAATTATATAAATATTTTTAGGTATATGTCAAGTCTAACTTTGAGATTCATCAACTAATTCGACAAGTATGTTTTCTAATTCTTCTAATTCTTCTCCAACCATATGAAATAATGATGCATTATTAAATGTAATTATTAAAATACCCTTATTAAAATTAATATTAAATTCGATTTCATTTGAATAATTAATAGTTAATAATTTTGTCAAATATATAATTGAATGAAGAGCATGAAAAATTTTATCAGCAGGCAATAACGATTTATATTCTTCTATAACCAATTGATTAAATGAAGCTTTTCCACTTAATCTAACTAATAAAGCTACAAGAATTGCATTTTCAGGTGAAACTCCATATATAAATCTATTAAGAATCATATAAAATCCATTTTTAGTATTACCATAAAAATCTACATTTACACCTATTTCTAAAAGTTTTGATGTATATCTTAAAATTAACAAATGTTCATTAGTTAATTCAAATTTTTCTTGTAATGCATAAAATAGTTGTTCAGCTATTTTAGATGATATCTTTGCATATTTTTCACTTTGAGCAGGAAAATCATCTAAAATATTTCTTAAACTTGGATTAAAATTTTCTGGAAATTTATATTTGACACTTTTCAGAAGATCTTTTAATAAAAGTCCTTCTCTAATTCCTGCACCACTAGTAGTAATATTTTTATATTCTAATGTTTCAACTATTTCTTTAAAAATAATTAATCCCCATTGAATAACATCAAGTCTATCTTTTTTAAAACCTGCTTCTAATAACATTGTTTTATCTGCGAAAATTAATTTATTAATAAATTCTGCTTGATCTTTATAGATATATGTATACCCATGAACTCTATCTAAAGGATATCCTATTTGTTGTTGAATAGCTTTTGACAAAGCTCGAATAGTCCCACCTATTCCAATTAAATTATCAATATTTTTAAATTCATCAGGTAAAGATCTAAGTTCATTTCTAATAAAACTAATAATTGAATCTAATGTTTTAAAATTTACAAAAAGCTCTTTTAATCTAACTGTTCCAAGATTTAATGAATGAGTAGCTATAACTTGACGATTATCTATTAATACAAATTCAGTTGAACCGCCTCCAATATCAATCGATATTCCATTGCTATTTTGTAACAAATTAGCACAAGCGATTCCTCCTAAAAGAGCTTCTCTACTACCATCTATAACTTTAAGATTAATTTCAGTCTCTTTTTTAACAATAGAGACAAACTCTTTTTGATTTGGAGCATCTCGAACAGCAGATGTTGCGATAGCTAAAATTTTATTAACTTTAAAAGAGTTCATAATAGTTTTAAAACCTTTTAAAGTCAATATAGCCTTTCTTATAGGTTCAGGCTGTAAATAACCATTACGGTTATAAGCACCTTCACCTATTCTAACATTACTTTTTGATTCGTGGATAGTCTTAAATCCAAAACGAGAAGTTCTTTCATAAATAACTAATCGAACTGAATTCGACCCAAAATCTATAACAGCTGTTATTTTTGACACAAAGTTACTCTTCTCTTTTTATTCGTTCATATTTTAATTTCAGTTCCATTAGAGTTTCCTCATTTTCTGGATCTGGAATAAAACAATCGACTGGACACACAGATATGCAAATAGGTTCATCATATTCATTTAGACATTCTGTGCAACGATCTGGATCAACGATATAAACAGGATCTCCCTCTTCTATCGCTGATGTTGGGCATTCTTCTCGACAAGCATCACATGCAATACATTCTTCTGTAATCATTAGAGCCATAAATTTTTCTCCATTTCATATTAATTTTAAAACTTTTACCAAACAAATTCTAAAAATATGCTGAAACTGTGAAAATACTCGCCACTTAAAATTATCAACATATTTTTTAAAAAGATTCAGCGGATTTTAAGTAAAGTTTTAAAGCAATATATACAACTATTTCAAGCTATTTATATCTATAAAATCGTTACTATCTTCTTTTCGAATAGAAATATTTGAGATATTATCTAAACTGCTATCTTTAAAACTTTGATTATATTTTTTCTTTTCATCTTGATTTTCACTTATCATATCAGTTATAAAATCTAACTGCAATAACAAACCGACAATATCTCCTAAAAAGCCTGGTAAAATTATTAAAATAGCTCCAACAAAAGGAAATAAATTTCTATTTTTGAAACTATTAAGCGACATTCCTCCACCCATAAATTCAGTTAAATTAAACATAATAGTTGCACCAAAATTTTTAATTAAAAAATTCCAAGCAAAGCACTTACGATAATTTCAAGAAAAGTATTTAATCCTCCAATGATTGAAGCAATTTCAACAGAAAGTAAAACTTCAAATAAAAGATATAAAAGAAAATATATCACTCAACAAGCTCCAAAACTTTATTTAAGATTAATTCTGAATTTATCTCTTCTTTAATATTATTTTTACGATTTAATAATTCAACTTTACTATTAATTAAACCTTTACCAATAATAATTGTATATGGAAAACCAATTAATTCAGCATCACGAATTTTAAAGCCGAATCGTTCATTGCGATCATCAAGAATAACTTCAATATTTTTTGCGATGAGGTCAGAATATAGTTTTTCACCAAAATTTAATTCATCACTATTTTTGATATTCGAAATTAATATATTAATTTTATAAGGAGCAATAGCTAGAGGCATAATAATTCCATTTTGGTCATGACTTTGTTCAACAATAGCTGAAAGCAAACGACTAACACCAATACCATAAGTTCCCATAACCATTGGTTGAGATTTTCCATCACGATCTAAAAAAGTTGCACCTAATGGTTCTGAATATTTTGTGCCAAGTTGAAAAATATGTCCAACTTCGATACCTCGTTTATAAATTAATGAACCTTTATTACAAATAGGACATATATCACCCTCTTTTACACGAATTAAATCAGCAAAATGAGTTTTTTCTGGTAATTCTTCAAGCGAAACACCAATATAATGATAATCTAGTTCGTTTGCACCAGTAATTATAGGTTTAGCATTTTGTAATTCCAAATCTATAACTTTTATAATATTTGGATTTTTAGGTAAATTTAACAGACCAATAAAACCAGCTATTAAACCGACATTCAATAATTCTTCTGGAGTTGGATCAATTAGTTCAAGAGCATTAATTGAATTAATTGCTTTTTTTTCTTCTACCTCATCGCCACCACGAACAAAAAATATTGCAATTTTTGAACTATTTTCATAAATTGCTTTTTTAACAACTGCTTTAGCAATAAACCAATCTGAAATATGAAAAAATTTAGATAATTCTTCAATAGTTTTTATATTTGGAGTTTTAAATTTTGCAAAATCCATTTCAACTTCAACATTTAATTCATCATGATTATTTTGATTTCGATGAGGTTGCCGTTTTGCAGTTTCGATATTTGCTCCATAATCACAAGAATTACAAATAGCAAGAGTATCTTCACCACTATTAGCGATAACCATAAATTCTCTACTACCACTTCCACCAATTGCACCACTATCAGCTTCAACAACTCTAAAATCTAAACCTAAACGATTAAATATTTTTTTATATGTTTCTTGCATTAAATAGAATTCTCTTTTCATATCATTTTCATTTTCATGAAAAGAATAGCCATCTTTCATAACAAATTCGCGACCTCGCATTAAACCAAATCTTGGTCTTGCTTCATCTCGAAACTTAGTCTTAATTTGATATAAATTTTGAGGAAGTTGCTTATAACTATTCAATTGATGACGAACAAGAGCAACCATCATCTCTTCGTGAGTTGGTCCAAGAACAAAAAGAGCCTCTTTTCGATCACGAAATCTTAAAAGTTCTTTACCAAATTTGGCAATTCGACCACTTTCTTCCCATAATTCAGCTGGGGTAACAAAAGATAAATCAACTTCTTGACAACCTGAATGATCAAGTTCTTCTTTTACAATAGTTCTGATTTTATCAAGACTTTTTTTGCCAAGAGGTAAAAAATTATACAGACCACTTGCAACACCTTTGATATAACCTGCTCGAGTTAATAAAATATGACTCTGAAGAACTGCATCATTTGGAATCTCTTTTGAAGTTGGAATATAAGCTCGAGAAAATCTCAATTTGACTCCTTTAAATTTAAATATAAATTATATATGCGAATTTTACTAAATATTTATGTTTAGTTGAACTTATTTATTTTATTAATGGGCTATTACGATGAGGTAATTTTATAGTAAATTATCAAGCCAAATAGTGCCATTATTATCCTTATTATAAGTATGAAATGGCACTATTTAAACTCTTGAAACATTGATTTTATCGTTATACTTTCATAAATTTTACGTTGCAGGTTTTCATAAAATTTGTAACGAGTTCTTTATAAAGGGTATGGTTTTATTTAATGGAACGAATTAGATTAAAACTAAAGGCTTACGACCACAGGGTTCTTGATAGATCTGTGGCTTCTATTGTTGAAGCAGTGAAACGAACTGGAGCTAAAATAAAAGGGCCAATTCCACTTCCAAACAACATTAGAAAATATACAGTTTTGCGATCTCCGCATGTCAATAAAGACTCACGAGAGCAATTTGAAATTCGAACTCATACTCGAGTGATCGATATTCTTCAAGCAACTTCAGATACAGTTGATTCTCTAATGAAATTAGATTTAGCTCCTGAAGTAGATGTTGAAGTTAGATCTATGGACAGATAGAGGAAACAATGGAATATATCGTAGAAAAAATTGGAATGAGTAGAACTATTGGAAGTAAAAGTATTCCAGTAACACTACTAAAAGTTTTAGATACTAAAGTTTGTTCTGTCAATGAAGATGGTTCAGCCCTTGTTTCATATAATTCTGGCAAAAAAAATAATAAAGCTATTGCTGGACAACAAAAAAAATTCGGATTATCGAATGATTTTAATAGATTTGCAACTTTATCTAAAGTAAATAATAAAGAAAATGGAAATTTAGACATTATTCCTTTAGAAAATGCAAAAGTTGTTCAAAGTAGTTTTAATACAAAAGGTCGAGGTTTTGCAGGGGTAATTAAAAGACACGGTTTTGCCGGTGGTCCAGCTACTCACGGTAGCCGATTTCATAGAACATCAGGTTCAATTGGAAACAGAGAAGACCCAGGTAAAATTCAAAAAGGTCGGAAAATGCCAGGTCATTATGGCAATGAGAAAAATACTGTAATTAACGAAATAGTTTCTTTTGATAAAGAACAAATGGTTATAGCAGTTAAAGGTTCTGTTTCTGGTGCAAACGGCAATTTAGGCAGATTAAAGGTAGTGAAATAATGGCTATTATCGTATTAAATCAAAATTTTGAAAAGAGTTCTGAAACATTAGAAACTCCAGAATCTTTTAAAAATATTAATCCACACAATCTATATATCTATGTAAAGTCATATCAGGCTGGACAAAGATCTAATACAGCTAGTGTTAAAACTAGAGCTGAAGTGAGTGGTGGTGGTAAAAAACCTTGGGCTCAAAAAGGTCGAGGCGGAGCTAGAGCAGGTTCTATTACAAGTCCAGTATTTGTAGGTGGTGGTGTTGCTTTTGGTCCAACAAAAAGAAATTATGAACAAAAAGTTAATAAGAAACAGAAAGTTTTAGCAATGAAATTTGCATTAAATAAACTAGCTGAAAATAATTCGCTTTTTGTAGTTGATTCTGTTCAAGTTGCTTCTGGTAAAACAAAAGATGCAAATAATTTATTTCTAAATCTTGGAAGTAAAAATGCATTTATCGTGACAGACAATATTGATGCAGGAACATTTTTAGCATTTAAAAATCTAGCAAAATGTGAATTAGCTGGGAGTAATGCATTAAACGGTTTCACAGCAAGTAGATTTCAAGTAGTTGTTATCGAACGAGCTGTTTGGGAAAATATTTCTAAGGAGAGTTAAGAATGGCAGCAGATATTACAGATATTAAAGCTATCCTATATACTGATAAAACTTTTAAACTTCAAGAACATAATGTAATTACAGTGAAAACATCTACTAAGATTACAAAAACTAGTTTAAAAGAAATTTTTACAAACTATTTTGATTTTACTCCTTTGAAAATTAACTCTCTCAATCAAGAAGGAAAAACAAAAAGATTCAAAGGTAGAGAAGGCAAACAAAACGATTTTAAAAAGTTTTATGTCTGGTTACCTGTTGGAGCAAAAATTAAAGGGCTAGAGGTTTAAGATGGCTATAAAAACATATAAACCGGTTACACCGAGTAGAAGGTTTATGACCAATGTTGATTCTAGTGATATTACAGCAAAAGCTTCAGTTAGAAGTCTATTAAAAAAATTACCTGTAACAGCTGGAAGAAATAACAACGGTCGAATTACATCTAGACATAAAGAAGGTGGAGCTAAAAAACTTTATAGAATTATTGACTTTAAAAGAAATAAATTTGATATTATCGGTAAAGTTGCAGCTATCGAATATGATCCATATCGAAACTGCCGGATTGCTCTAATTAATTATGTTGATGGCGAAAAAAGATATATTTTACAACCATCAGGTTTAAAAGTTGGTGATACAGTTCAATCTTCTGCTGAAAATTTACTAGATATCACTCCTGGAAATTCGATGAAATTGAAAAATATACCAGTTGGTACTATGGTTCATAATCTTGAATTAAAACCAGGCAAAGGCGGACAACTTGTTAGAAGTGCAGGAAATTCAGCTCAAATTATGGGTAGAGAAGATAAATATGTAATCGTTCGACTCCCAAGTTCAGAAATGAGAAAAATTTTAGGTGAATGTGTTGCAACTATTGGAACAGTTGGTAATGAAGAATTTGCAAATATTGTTATTGGTAGTGCAGGTAAAAATCGACATAGAGGTATTCGACCTCAAACTCGAGGTTCTGCTATGAACCCAATTGATCACCCACACGGTGGTGGTGAAGGTAAAACCAAGTCGGGCGGACATCCAGTTACTCCTTGGGGCAAACCAACAAAAGGTGCTAAAACTCGACATAAAAAAGCTAGTGATAAACTAATAATTTCACGAAGAAAATCTACAAAGGGTAAATAATGGCTAGATCAGTTAAAAAAGGTCCTTTTATTGATAGTCATCTCCTAAGAAAAGTTCAGAAAGCTAAAGAAGAGCATAATCGAAAACCAATTAAAACTTGGTCACGAAGAAGCACAATACTTCCTGATATGATAGGTATTACTATTAATGTACACGATGGCAGAAAATTTATACCAGTTTATGTAACAGAAAATCATGTTGGTTATAAACTTGGCGAATTTGCTCCAACCAGAACTTTTAAGGGACATAAAGGTTCTGTTCAGAAAAAGATAGGAAAATAGATGGCAAGTGCAACACTAAAATTTGTTCGACTTTCTCCAATTAAAGCTAGATTGGTTGCTAGAGAAGTTCAGGGAATGAATGCAGAAAAAGCTCTTGCAGCACTAGAATTTACTCCAAATAAAGCTGCAGGTGTTATTCATCAAGTTATCGCTTCCGCTGTTGCTAACAGTGAAATTGAAGCACATAATTTGTTGGTCTCTTCATGCCGAGTAGATATGGGTCCAACGCTCAAAAGATTTAAACCAAGAGCGAGAGGTAGTGCTTCTAGTATTAAAAAGCCTACTGCTCATATTTTTGTTGAAGTTTCAAGCATAGAAGGTAAATAATGGGTCATAAAGTCAATCCTATTGGTCTTCGACTAGGTATTAATAGAAACTGGGATTCTCGCTGGTTTCCAACTAGAAAAAAGGCATCTGAATTTGTAGCAGAAGATAATACTTTAAGAAAATTTATTAAGAAAAAATTATATTATGCTGGAATTAATAATATTTTAATTGAACGAACAGCTCAAAAAATTAGAGTAACTATTATTGCTGCAAGACCAGGAATTATTATTGGTAAAAAAGGTGAAGAGATAGAAGAATTTAAAAAATCTCTATCTAATCTTATTGGCAAAGAAGTCAATGTTCTAATTAAAGAAGAAAAACGACCTCAAGCATCTGCACAGTTAGCAGCAGAAAATGTTGCAACACAACTTGAAAGACGAGTTGCATTCAGACGAGCTATGAAAAAAATGATTCAAGCAGCTCAAAAATCTGGTGTAAAAGGTGTTAAAGTTGCAGTAGCAGGACGACTCGGTGGAGCTGAAATGGCTAGAACTGAGTGGTATATTGAGGGACGAGTTCCACTTCATACACTTAGAGCAAAAATTGATTATGGCTTTGCTGAAGCTCACACAACTTATGGTGTTATTGGTGTTAAAGTTTGGTTCTTTAAAGGTGAAATCCTAACTAAAGGTATTCAATCTGATTCTGAAGTTGAACCAGCTCAAAATAACAATAACAAAAAAAGAAAATCTCAAAACCCACGAGCAAGAAGAGGTAGATAACTATGTTAATGCCAAAAAGAATGAAATTCCGAAAATACATGAAAGGTCGAAACCGCGGTAAAGCTTACAGCGGAAATCAATTATCTTTCGGAACTGTTGGGTTAAAAGCTACAGAAGCTGGTCAAATAGATTCTCGACAAATCGAAGCAGCCAGAATTGCCATTACTAGACATGTAAAACGACAAGCTAAAGTTTGGATTAGAGTTTTCCCAGATAAACCTTTGACAGCTAAACCTCTTGAAACCCGAATGGGAAAAGGTAAAGGTTCAGTTGATAAATGGGTTATGAATATTCAACCAGGTCGAATTCTTTTCGAAATGGCTGGAGTTGATAATGTTCTTGCAAAAGAGGCTCTAACTTTAGGAATGAGTAAATTGCCGTTTTTAACAAAAATTGTAACTCAGGAGATGAGTAATGAAATATACTGATCTAAAAAATAAAGAGCTGAACGAGTTACAAACTCTATTAAAAGAGAAGCAACTTGAACTTTTTAGTTTGAGAATCAAAAAACAGATGTCTCAACAAAAAAATACAGCTCAAATTAGATTGTTACGGAAAGATGTGGCAAGAATTAATACTGCTATGTCTTCTTTAAGAGAGGTTCTTTAATGAATAATCACAAAAGAGAAATACAGGGTACTGTTGTATCTATTGCTGGTGATAAGAGTGCCACTATTTTAGTTGAAAGAAAAGTTCTTCACCCAAAATATCATAAATTTATTAGAAAGTTCAAAAAATATATCATTCATGATGAAAAAAATGAACTTTCTAAAGATGATACAGTTATTGCTGTTGAGTGCAGACCACTTTCAAGTAGAAAGAGTTTCACTTTAAAAACAGTTATTAGCAAAGGCGAATAGAAAATGATCCAATCTTTTACAAGATTAAATGTTGCTGATAACAGCGGTGCTAAAGAAATTATGTGTATTCGAGTTCTTGGCGGAAGTAAAAGACGATATGCTTCATTAGGTGATGTTATTGTTGCTTCTGTTAAAAAAGCTATTCCAAATGGTAAAGTAAAACAGGGTCAAGTTGTTAAAGCTGTTGTCGTTAGAACTCATAAAGAAGTTCAACGAGAAAATGGTTCTTTAATTCGATTTGATGACAATGCAGCTGTTTTATTAGATGCAAAAAGAGAGCCTATCGGAACTCGTATTTTCGGACCAGTTGGTCGAGAAGTTCGTCATGCTAATTTTATGAAAATTGTTTCACTTGCTCCAGAGGTTTTATAATAAATGAAAAATAAATTAAAAATTAAACGAGGTGATACAGTTAAAGTTATAGCTGGTGATGATAAAGGCAAAGTTTCAAAAGTTATTAAAGCTATGCCAAAAACAAGACAACTAATTGTTGAGGGTGTCAAATTAGCTAAAAAAGCTGTAAAACCTTCAGATAAAAATCAAGAGGGCGGTTTCCAAATGATTGAAATGCCTGTTGATATCTCAAATGTTAAAAAAATTGAGGAGTAATAAAATGGCTTCAAGATTAAAAATTAGATATCAAAATGAAATTAAAACTCAATTAGAAACTGAACTAAATATTAGTAACAAAATGCTAATTCCAGCTGTTGAAAAAGTTGTAATATCTGTTGGAACAGGTTTTGCAATGAAAGACAAAAAGATGTTAGATAATGTTGTTGATACAATCTCTAAGTTGTCTGGTCAAAAAGCTCTTACTGTTGTCGCTAAAAAATCAGTTGCTGGTTTTAAAGTTAGAGAAGGAATGGTTACTGGTGTAAAAGTTACTCTTCGAGGCGAAAATATGTATGACTTTTTAGATAAATTAATAAATGTCGCTCTTCCAAGAGTTAAAGACTTTAGAGGAATTCCTCGAAATGGTTTTGATGGCAGAGGCAATTATAATTTTGGTCTAACTGAACAACTTATGTTTCCAGAAATAAAATATGATGATGTTATGCAAATCCACGGTATGAATATCACAGTTGTTACAACAGCTGGTAATGATAAAAATGCACTTGCATTACTTGAAAAAATAGGCTTCCCTTTTACAAAGGCAAAAAATAATGGCTAAAAAATCTATGATTAATAAGGCTAACAGAGAGCCAAAATTTTCAACTAGAGCTTATACACGATGCAAAATTTGCGGTCGTCCTCACTCTGTAATGAGAGATTTTGGAATTTGTAGAATTTGTTTCAGAAAAATGGCAAATGAAGGCTTAATTCCAGGTGTAAGAAAGTCTAGTTGGTAACATCAACTAATCCCATTAATTATATTAGCTAGTTTTTAAATATATAATTAAATTAATGGGATATCTTGCTTAACTCATTATAAATACAAAATAATAATTTTGAAAGAGAATATAAATGTTAAATGATCTTATTTCTGATTCATTAACAAGAATTCGAAATGCTGCTGAACGAAGAGTTGAACATACACAACTACTTTTTTCAAAAAGTGTAGAAGCAATTGTTAAGATTTTTCAGGCAAAAGGTTACATTGAAAGTTACAATGTAGTTGCTGATGGTAACAAGAAATTTATAAAAGTTATATTAAAGTATAACGATAAAGGTTACACAGTTATTAATGAAATCGAAAGAATTTCCAAACCAGGTCGAAGAGTTTATAGAAAAAGTGCTGATATTAAACGATTTAAAAATGGTTATGGAACAATAGTTCTTTCAACATCTAAAGGTGTTATTGATAATGATCAAGCACACTCTCTTGGTGTTGGTGGCGAAGTTTTATGCACAATTTGGTAGGAGTCTTTTTTGTCAAGAGTTGGTAAAAAACCAGTAGTTATACCTGCTGATATGAAAGTTGAAGTAAACGGAAAATTAATTACATTTTCTCGAGGTAAAAAAAGTGCAACACTTGATACTCAAGACAATGTTAGTGTGAAATTTGAGAATAATTCTCTTATTTTTTCATCTTTAAGTGAAAGTCGTCAAGATCGAGCTTGTTGGGGAACTTATAGAGCTTTAGCTCAAAGCACAGTAACAGGATTAGTAGCTGGTTTTGAAAAAAGACTAGAAATCAATGGTGTTGGTTATAAAGCTGCTTTAAAAGGTTCAATTCTTGAACTTCAATTAGGTTATTCACATCCTATTAATTTTACAGTTCCTGCAGGAATAGAAATTAATTTAGATAAAAATATCATAATTATAAAAGGTAGTGATAAACAATTAGTTGGTCAAGTTTCTGCAAATATTCGATCTTATCGAGAACCAGAACCTTACAAAGGCAAAGGCATTAAATATACTAATGAAAAGATTATCAGAAAAGCTGGTAAAACTTCTAAGAAATAAGGGAACTAGATAGATGAATATAAAAATTTTAGAAGCTAAAAAAGCCCTAAGAGTAAAAAGAAAAAAAGAATTAGAGCAAAAATTAGTGGTTCGGTTGAGTCGCCAAGAGTCTCTATTTTTAGATCTAATAAATATTTAAGTGCTCAAGCTATTGATGATGTTGCTGGTAATACTCTTGTTGGTCTTCATGGCAAAACTTTAAATTTAACAGCAAATAAAGATGGTGCAAAAAAACTTGGCGAAGCTTTTGCTGAACAATTAAAAGTAAAAGGTATTACTAAAATAGTATTTGATAGAAATGGTTATGAGTTCCATGGAGTTGTAGCAGAGTTTGCAAACTCTCTTAGAAGCTCTGGAATCAATTTTTAAGGGCATTTAATGGAAAAAAAGATAAATCGGGAAGACTTTTCAGAAAGTATTGTTCATATTGGACGAGTAACAAAGGTTGTTAAAGGCGGTCGAAGATTCAGATTTACAGCACTTGTAGTTGTTGGTGATAAAAATGGTCATGTTGGTGTTGGTTTTGGAAAAGCTAAAGAAGTTCCAGAAGCAATTAAAAAAGCCGTAGATGATGCATTTAAACACTTGTCAATAATTAAAATAAAAGGCTCGACAATAGCTCACGAAGTTGAATTTAAATATAACTCAAGTAAAGTTCTTTTAAAACCAGCTAGTGAAGGTACTGGATTAATTGCGGGTGGTGCTTTAAGACCTCTATTAGAATTAGCTGGAATTAAAGATATTTTAACTAAATCTATTGGTTCTAATAATCCATCAACAGTTGTTCGAGCAACTCTTGAAGCACTTAGCAAACTAAAAGGATAATTTTAATGGCTTTAAATAATTTAAAACCAGCAGAAGGTTCTACACACTATAGAAAAATAGTTGGTCGTGGTCAAGGTAGTGGTATGGGTAAAACTGCTACTCGAGGTGGTAAAGGTCAAACAGCAAGAACTGGATCTACAAGAAAAAGAAACTTTGAGGGCGGACAACAACCACTTGCGAGACGACTACCAAAAGTAGGCTTTAAATCTCGTGTTGTGAAACCTTATGCTATTAATGTTGATACATATACAAAAATAGCACAGTTAGAAGAAATTACTGTTGAATCAATTAAATCTGTTTATAAACTCACAAAAAGTGTAGAAGCAATTAAATTGATTGGTAGTAGTGCTAAATCTTTAGCTGGAAAAATCAAAGATAATAAAGTTACATATACAAATAGTAACTAATCTATCTGATGAATAAAACTCTTGTCAATAAGATTCTCATCACATTAGGTTTTTTACTTCTATACCGGTTCTTGGCTTATGTGCCAGTTCCTGGTGTAAATTTAGATGTAGTTAAATCTTTTTTTGATGATAATGCAGCAAATGCATTAGGTCTTTTCAACATGTTTAGTGGTCAAGCTGTTGAACGATTGAGTATTATTTCTCTCGGTATCATGCCATATATTACTGCTTCTATTATTATGGAACTTCTTGCAGCTACATTCCCATCTTTTGGTCAAATGAAAAAAGAACGAGACGGTATGACTAAATATATGCAAATTATTAGATATACCACTGTTTTTATAACTATTATACAAGCGATAGGTGTTGCAATTGGTCTCCAAAGTCTAACTGGTAAAAATGGTCAAGGTGCAATTATGGTTGATACGGATCTATTTATTTTATTAGCAACTTTTTCTATGCTCACTGGAACAATGTTATTAATGTGGATTGGTGAAAGAATCACACAAAGAGGCATTGGTAACGGTATAAGCTTAATTATTTTTGCTGGTATTGTTTCTGCTATTCCGTCTGCAATAAGTCAAACAATGACTCTTGTTAATAATGGTTCAATAAGTTTCTTAGTTGTATTATTAATAATTTCAGTGATTTTGGCTACGGTTTGGGCAATTATTTATGTTGAACTTGGCGAAAGAAGAGTTCCAGTAACATATGCTAAAAAAATTATGATGCAAAATCAGAATAAACGAATTATGAATTATATTCCAGTTAAAGTTAATTTAAGTGGTGTTATTCCCGTTATTTTTGCTTCTGCAATCTTAATGTTTCCTTTAACTTTATTACAGGCTTCTAAAAATGAATATGTAACAGCAGTTGCAGATTTCATGAATCCAAATGGATATTTTTATCATTTTCTAACATTTGTGTTTGTCATATTTTTTGCATTCTTTTATGCTTCTATTACATTTAATGCCAAAGATATATCTGAAAACCTTAAAAAACAAGGTGGATTTATACCTGGAATTAGACCTGGAGAACATACAAAAGAGTTTTTAAATGAGGTAGCAAGTAAATTAACTGTAACAGGTTCAATTTATTTAGCACTTGTTGCAACACTCCCATGGCTTCTCGTTAAAGGTGCAGGAGTTCCGTTTTTCTTTGGAGGAACAGCTGTATTAATTACAGTTCAAGTTGCTCTTGACACAATGCGAAAAATAGAGGCTCAAATTTATATGAGCAAGTATGAAACTATAAGTGCTGTTGGATTATAACTAAATGGCGATACCTTTAAGAAAGCCTCATGAAATTGAGGCTCTCCGAGAGGCTAATAAGATAGTTGCAGAAACTCTAAAAATTCTTGCTGATAGAGTTCAAGAAGGAGTCTCTCTTTTGGAGTTGGATTTAATTGCTGAAAATTATATTCGTTCCAAAGGTGCAAAACCTTCTTTTAAAGGACTCTACGGTTTTCCTTCTTCAATATGCACCTCTGTTAATGAGGTTGTTATTCACGGTATTCCAACACATTATAAACTTCAAAATGGTGATATTATTGGCTTAGATGTTGGAGTTGAATTCAACGGTTGGTTTGGTGATTCAGCTATAACTGTTGGTATTGGTTCAATTTCACAAGAAAATCAAGAATTAATCTCTTGTGCTAAAGATACATTAAATTATGCTATTTCGATTATAAAAGATGGTATGAGATTTAAAGAATTAAGTTTTGCTATTGAAAAATTTATACGAAATAGAGGTTTTGTTCCTTTAGCTAACTATTGTGGTCATGGAATAGGTAGAAAACCGCATGAAGAACCAGAGGTTCTAAACTATCTTGAAGGTGGCTCTCCAAATAGTGGTCCAAAAATTAAAAATGGCATGGTGTTTTGCATTGAACCAATGATTTGCAAAAATGATATATATTCAAATATTTTGAGTGATAAATGGTCAGTTGTATCAAAAGATGGTAAAAATTCAAGCCACTATGAACACACCGTTGCTATTATTAACGGCAAAGCTGAAATACTCTCTAAATTATAAATAAATTTAAGTCTAAAAATATAAAAGGTCAAAATTAATGGCAAAGTCCGATGTAATTGAAGTTGATGGCAAAATTATCGAAGCTCTACCGAATGCTACTTTTCGAGTAGAATTAGAAAATGGACATGTAATTCTTTGTCATATTGCTGGGAAAATGAGAATGAATTATATTCGTATTTTACCTGGTGATAAAGTCAAAGTTGAACTCACTCCATATAGTCTCGATAAAGGTCGAATCACATATCGATATAAATAAATAGCTCTATTTATTTTTTATACCTCGTGAGCTTTTTCACGAGGAACTTTCAGAAACTTTTATTTCTAATTATCTAAAAATTTATGAGTGGGTTGCTCATTTCAGTTGGAATATCCAAACCAATGAGTTTGAGAATTGTTGGAGCGATATTATTCAAACCACCATTTTGAACAGTTTTAACTCTTTCATCTATTACAAAACACCAGACATCGCCAATTGTATGATTTGTCAAAATATTACCTTTATCATCTCGCATCTCTTCACAATTTCCATGATCACTAGTCAAAACAATAGAATAATTATTTTTTCTCGACTCTTCAAAAATTTTACCAAGTTGCTTATCAACTGTTTCAACTGCTTTAATTCCAGCTTCAAAAACTCCAGTATGTCCAACCATATCACCATTTGCGAAATTAACAACTATAAAATCAATATTTTTATGAATTGCTTTTATCACCTCATCGCAAACTTCAGTAGCACTCATTTCAGGTTTTTCATCGTAAGTTTTAACTTTTGGACTTGGAACAAGATATCGAGATTCACCTGCAAAAGGTTCTTCAGTTCCACCATTAAAAAAGAAAGTTACATGAGCATATTTTTCAGTTTCAGCTATATGAAATTGTTTTAAATTATTCTTAGATATATATTCAGATAAAAAATTTTCACTTTTTTCACGATCAAAAATAGTTTGAAAATTAAATTCATCATTATAATTTGTCATTGTAATTAAAAATATATTCTCAATATAATTTTTTCGTTCAAAATATTGAAAATTTTTTAAACCAATTGCTGAAACAATTTCTCTCATTCGATCGGATCTGAAATTATAAAATAAAATACCGTCATTTTTCATAAAACCATTATAATCTTCAAAAGATACTGGAGTTATAAATTCATCATTTTCACCAATTGCAATTCTCCATTTTAGATATTCTAAAGGAGCTAAATCACTTTTTGAATCACCATTCGCAATTACTCGATAACCACTTTCGATACGATCCCATCGTTTATCGCGATCCATCGTATAAAATCTACCAGAAATTGAAGCTATTTTTATATTGTTATTCATAAAATCATTGCTAAATATATTTAAAAGTTGTTCTAAATATATCGGTGATGAAATTGGTGAAACATCTCGTCCATCAGTAATAATATGTAGATATATTTTTTTGTCTATTTTTAATAAGTTTTCAATTATCCCAAAAAGATGAGAAATATGTGAATGAACTCCTCCATCACTTAAAAGTCCAATTAGATGAATTCGATCACTTTTGCTATTTTCAATTAAGTTTTTATAAGCTTTTAGATTTTGAAATTCACCAGTTTCTAATGATTTTGAAATTTTCACAAGGTCTTGATAAAAAATTCTGCCTCCACCAAGAGTCATATGACCAACTTCACTATTTCCCATTTGACCATCAGGCAAACCAACAGATAATCCACTAGTTGAAACCATACCATAAGGTATGTTTTTTAGTAAATAATCATAAAATGGTTTATTTGCTGAATAAAAGGCATTCCACTCTTTTTTGCTTGAGTATCCAATACCATCTGTAATTATTAAAATTGCTTTTTTATACATATGATAATATTAAAGAGAATTTCTAGGATTTGTATCTGTCAGATGATGCCATTTTAATTTTGCTCCACCGATGAGATGAAAATGTAAATGTGGAACTTCTTGACCACCATTATCTCCAACATTCGTAATTAAACGATAACCACTATTTTCAACACCTAAAATTTTTGCAACATTTTGAGCAAAGCTTGTCAAACCAGCCATCATTTCAGGTGAAACTTCATTGAAATCGCGAATATGAGTTTTTGTAATAATTAGAATGTGAACTGGTGCAATTGGATTAATATCATGAAAAGCAAGAAAATCTCTTGATTCAAGAACAATATTTGCAGGAATTTTTCCAGCTACGATTTTGCAAAAAATACAATCTTTCATTTTTATTTTGCTCCATTTATATAAAAATTTTCAATATATTTTAGCAAAATCTCAAATTACTTTTTATATTTAATATTTTAATTAATAGAATCTATTATTTATTTGTTCTATCAAATTTAATTGATTCTATTTTAAATAAAGATATAATTAATTTATAAATTCCATAAATTGGAGCCAATGAATTTAAACTAGCTCTTAATAAAACTGCTAGAATTTCTCTGAATCCAAATTTTCTTTGAAAAAGAATTTCAACAACTCTTTTATGTATATATAAAAATATCATTATTAATAGCCATAAAACTATATTTAAGTATAAATTTCCATAAATAAATATTAATATAATAGATATTGAACCAAATAGCCAATCAAAAATATGGAAATATCTAAATAATATATTGTGAATATCTTTTGTTAAAAATATATCTTCAAATTTTAAATATTTCAACATTAGAAAATCTCCAAGAAACCATTTACTTCCTTGTTTAATGCTTTCAGAGATTGTATTTGGAACTGGCGAACTATCGAGAAATGGTAAAACTTTTGGTCTAATTTTATGTAAAGATAATTCATAGCCAAATATTAGATCTTCGGTTATAGTTTTTTCACAAAAATTATATTTATTTGAAATATCACTTTTAATAAATAAACCATGTCCGACTAAATATGAAAAATCAGTGAGCATTGAAGCAATTTCAAAAGAGAAAACTCTACGAGTTTGATAAATTGCAGAACCATAACTATAATAATTTGGAACTGAATTTGTAAAAATAGAGGGCATTTGTAAAATTTCTTCAATTGAATTTTCTTTTACATATTTAAAGACATTTATATCTGGTCTTGAATCTATATCAAAAATCGCATAATAAGAGTTATCATTTAAATTTAAAGTTTTTATTGCATAATTTAATTGAGTTGCTTTATAACCAGTAAGATTTGGTGAATGAATAGTTCTAAAATTTGACAAAATTTGTATTAGTTTTAAACTTTCACAATTTTCGACTGAACCTTCTCGTTCTGTTGTTATAAAAATGGGAGAAAAATCTGTTTTATTCCAAAATAAAATAGATTTTATAAGACTCTCTTTTTCTTTATAAACTGGTATTAATATTTCGATGAGGTTATTCTGAGTAATATTTTTAGTTTCTATTCTTGAGTTTTTTTTAAAATAATTAAAGGCTTTTTGAAGATCTAAAATTTGTTGAAAAATTCTAATAGAAAAAATAGTTAAAGCGATTATTAGTAATTCCATATTTTATCAGCTAATTAATATAAAATATATGTCCTATAAATTATTTTTTATAGGACATACAAGAAGAAATATAAGATTAAAAATCTCTTTCTAAAAGTTTAGAAACTCTAAGAATAGTAATAATTTTATCATCTTGTTTGCCGACTCCATCAATTAGACTTTTATTGCCACTTGTTGCTTCTGGTGCTGGATCAATATTTTTTTTGCGAATTCTCATAGCTTGATTTAATCTATCGATAACGAAACCTGCTGTGTCATTGCCATCTTTGAGAACGATATATCTCATATCTTCACTTTTATTTGTCATTGGCACACCAAATTTAATTCTAAGATCAATTAGAGGAATAACACTTCCTCTAAGATTAAAAACACCTAAAACATGAGCAGGAGTTCGTGGAACTCGAGTATGTTCTATTGGTTTTATGATTTCTTGAATTGTTAAAATAGGAATTGCATATTCTTCTTCACCAACAACGAAACTTACAAGTTGAAGAACATCATCTGTTTCAGTAGGTTTTAATTGTTGTTTTGTTTGTTTTCTAACAACCTCTTGAAGTTTGTTACTCATTTATATTACTCCAATCCAATATTTCGTTTAACAACATTTGCAATATATTCAGCTGAATAAGGTTTTGTGATATATTCATTCATTCCAGCTTCAACACCTCTCATACGATCGCTTTTACTATTTCGTGATGTTACGGCAATTAGTGGAAGACTTTTATATTTATTATATTTTCGGATTTCAGTTGCAAGTGTATAACCATCCATTCGAGGCATTTCAATATCAACAAGCATTCCATCAACATCAAATTCGCCACTTTTCAATTTAGTTAATGCATCAACTCCGTCAGAAGCTTCAATAATATTTACATTAAGAGGATTTAAAGCACTTCGCATAATTTTACGGTCAGTTTTACTATCATCAACAATCATAACAGTGTAATCACTTGGGCTACTTTTTGTTTTAGATCCTTTAGTCTCACTTGTTGTCATTGGTTGAGATTTAATACCTTTTGCCATATGCATAATTGCTGCGACATCAACGATTAAAGTTACACCGCCATCGCCTCGAATAGTTGCACCAGCGATTCCATCCATACCTTTTAGATATTCACCTAGATTTTTAATAACGATTTCTTCTTGACCAACTAACGAATCAACGATAACACCAATTTTAGATTCAGCGAGACCTAAAACAACAACATAAGTATGATCATAACCTTCAAATACTCGTTTAACATCAAAAATATCAGCTAGATAAACTAATGAAAGAACCTCATCTCGTAATCTTAAGACTTGTCTATTTTCAACTGTATAAATTTCATCTTGAGTAATTCGAACTGTTTCAAGAACTGAAGCAAGTGGAATAGCATAATATTCTTCTTGAACACCAACTAAAAGAGCTTGAATAATTGCAAGAGTCAATGGAATTTTTAATTTGATAGTTGTATAAACATCAACTTCACTTTCGATATCAATAATACCGTTAAGTTTTTCTATATTTGTTTTAACAACATCCATTCCAACACCTCGTCCAGAGACATTGGTAACTTTTGCAGCTGTTGAGAATCCAGGTTTAAATATTAAGGCATAAGCCTCTTTATCGCTCATATTATCAGCCTCTTTTTGAGAGATAACACCTTTTTCGACACTTTTTTGTTTTAAGAAAGCTGTATTTAAGCCTTTACCGTCATCTGTAATTTGAACAACAATATGATTGCCTTCATTGTAAGCTTTAAGTGTAATTTTTCCGCCTTCAACTTTGCCTTTTTGTGTTCTAATTTCAGGTGTTTCAATACCATGATCGCAAGAATTTCTAACAATATGAACAAGCGGATCGCCAATTTCTTCAACTATTGATTTATCAAGTTCTGTCTCTTCACCTTCAATTTCAAGTTCAATTTTTTTATTTAATTCTCGAGATAAATCTCTAATCATTCGAGGAAATTTATTAAAGACTTTACCAATTGGAAGCATACGAGTTTTCATAACAGCTATCTGTAAATCAGTAGTTACAAGTGAAATCATAGAAACAACTTGATTTAATTCTTCTAAGAATTCTTCGCCTTCATATCGTTCTTCAACATCATCATTAATTTTCATAAGTCTATTTTTGCCAAGAACAAGTTCGCCGATGAGGTTCATTAAATGATCAAGTCGTTTTACATCAACTCGAATAGTTTGTTCAACATTACTACCTGCTTTTTGAGGATCATCTCCAGCTTTATCACTTTTTTCGATAGCTTTAGATTTTTCTTCAGTTGTAGCTACGGCTTTCTGAATAGCTGGTTTTGTATGTTGAACTGGAATATCTGAATCTTTTTCATCAGCAGAAACATTAATATCAACATCATCAGCACTTTGACCTTTTTCGATACCAGATTCGCTAACTTGAGCTTTTTGTTGTCGTCTATTTCTATCAGCTTGAGCTTTTTTCTGAATCAATCTTTCGATTTCTGCTTCAACTTCACTTTCACTCATAGACGAATAATCTCGTTCAGGTTCATCAGCGAGATCATTTACATATTCTTTAGACTCTTTTTTCTCTCCCCCAACAGGAGTTTTTTCAGATCCAGAACTCTTTGCATCAGGGGTTTTTTGACTGTTTTTGGTTGAGGGGGCAGTTTTGTTACCAGCAGATAAATCTTCACCTTTAGAAATCAAATCAAGTTTTTGAACAATATCATGAATTTTAATTCCATCTTGATCTGTGCCAGTATTTTTAATTTGTTTTAAAATACCTTTCATCATATCAATAGAAGGTAAAACGACATCCATAACTTCTGGAGTCATTTTTAATTCATCTTTTCGAGCTTTATTTAAAACATCTTCCATATGATGAGTAAGTTCTGTTAGAACATCAAAGTTCAAGAATGAACTTGAACCTTTAACAGTATGAGCAACTCTAAAAATTCTATTTAAAAGTTCTAGATCATTTGGTCTATTTTCTAATTCAACTAAATCTTGATCGAGTTGTTCAATTAATTCAAATGCCTCGACTAAAAAGTCTTGTAATATTTCTTGAAATTCATCCATAATTTATTAAACTCCTAATTTACTTTTTTACGACTCGAGAAATTTCTTCGTAAAATTTCTTTGGATCAAATTTTACAAGATAGCCGTCAGCTCCAGCTTCTGCACCTCGTTCTTGATTAAACCCGCCACTAATAGATGAATTAAACAAAATAGGAATATGTTTATAATTTTCATTTTTCTTAACTTGAGAAGCAAAATGGAAACCATCCATTCGAGGCATTTCAATATCAGAAATAATAATTTTAATCATCTTTTTAAATTTAGCATCACCGAGGTCTGTATATAATCCTTGAAGTTTATCGATTCCATCTTGACCATCGATAGCTTCAACAACATTAAAACCCATATGATCAAGAGCAGTTTTCATAGCTCGTCGTGCAGTTATACTATCGTCTAATAAAACAGCTATTCCTGAAAATTCATGACCACTTGTTAATTTATCGATATCTTGTGGCGGTTTGACTAAACCGAGTTCTTGAACGATGCTCTCAAGATCCAAAATTAATAAAACAGCATTATCTTCGATTCGAGTTACACCAGTAATTTTATTTTTTTCAACATCAGAATCAGAAGAAGAAGAAGAAGCAAATGATGCAGGTTCGATATCTTTCCAATTTATTCTTCTAATTCGTTTAGCTTCATGAACGATGAAACCAATTAAAATATTATTAAATTCAGCAATAATTACTCTAACTTTTTTATCAAAATCTCGTCCTGAACTGACATTCATCCAAGTTGATAAATTAACAACAGGAATAACAACACCTCGTAAATCAAAAATGCCTTCAATAAATTTAGGAACTCCTGGAAGCTCTGTTAATTTAGGCATTCTAATAATTTCACGAACTTTTGCAACATTTATTCCATAGATACCTTCATAAGGTTTTCCATTAACAAGTTTGACAATTCTGAAATCAACCAACTCTATCTCATTAGAGCCGACTTTGATACCACTATCTTTTTTTGTAGCCATTAAAACTCCTCTAATCTTTTCTTTGCTAAATAAAGACTATTCCCTTTCGATTTTACAATAAAATAACTTTGACTACAAGCAAACGACTCTAAATTTATATATTTAAATTTTTCAAAGTCGAAGCTTTCACCTTGATGATAATGTCCTTCTAAAAATATACCATTTTTTAAATTTAAAAATTTAAATTTAGAAATTATTAAATCTTTAAAATTAGCTATTTTATAACATTTATTTTTTTTTATTTGACTAATTTCCAAACTTTTAATAATTTTATTTCCGATTTTCATATCAAAAAAATTTAAAAATTTTAAAATTTTACTAGAATTAATTATTTTTCTATAAATAGAGTATTTAAAAGAACAACAAGAACCCCAATCACCGTGAGCTAAAAATATCTTTTCGTTTTTAAAATTTAATTGAAAAGGCTGATGATAATTATCAATAATTTTTATATTATGAAACAGCGATTTTAAATTAAAATCATGATTACCTTCAAAATATAAAATTTGAACTTTTTTACCAATTTGATTCAACCGAAAAATTATATCTCTATTTTTGTTTTCTGTATATTTTATTTCACCAAATAAAATATCAAAAATATCACCTAAAAATATAATTTGAGAAGGAGTATTAGCTTCGATAATATTTAAAAATTTTAAGAAATCTGATTCTCTGAAATCTTTATGATAATGAACATCTGCAATTAAAATTGCATTTTCTAAAAGTTCCATTTTTTATAAATTTATAGTTACGGAACAATACTAATTTTGGGAATAGCGATAGATTCATCAAAATTTGAGATTAAATTTGCATTGACAACAGCTTGAGAACTTGCACCTCGCATTAAATTATCGATTGCAGTTTCAATATATAATAAATTACCGCTTTGTCGTGCAAAAATATCACAGAAATTTGTTCCTGCAACATCTTTCATTGTTGGAGGATTTTCACGAATTCTTATAAAAGGTTCATTTTTATAAAATTCTCGCAAATATTCTAGCGGATCAGTTAATAAATTATTTATTTTTATATAAATAGAACTTAACATTCCACGAGTAACAGGAACAAGATGAGGAACAAAATGAACTTTATGAAATTGATTACCAAATATTTCTAATTTTTCTTCGATTTCGGGTTCATGACGATGTTTAAGAGGATTATATGCAAACATATTTTCATTAATCGTTACATAATGAGTATTAGATTCACATTTTTTACCTGCACCACTAACACCACTTTTTGCATCGATAATAATTTCTTCATTTTCATTTAAGAATTTCAAAAATGGGGAAACTCCTAAAATAGAAGCAGTTGGATAACAACCTGGATTAGCGATTAATTTTGCATTTTTAATTTTTTCTCGAAAAAGTTCAGGTAAGCCATAAATAGCTTGTTTTAAATTTTCTGAATCAAGATGCTCACCATAACTGTTTTTATATCTATTTAGAGACAAACGATAATCAGCTGATAAATCTATTATTTTAAGATGTTCAAATTTCATTAATTCTTGAACAGTTTGCATAGCTGTTTTATGAGGTAAAGCTAAAAAAACGATTTCACTGGATTTGGCAATTTGTTTAAAATCTATTTTTTGAACTGGGAGATCAAAAATTCCAAAAAGAGATGGGTGAAGTTTTGATGAGGTTGTATTACCTTCAGTTGTTGCCAAGTAGGTTATTTTAAAATGTGGGTGTTGTAGTAAAATTTTAATAAGCTCTAAACCAGTGTAGCCACTGGCTCCAACAATGGCAACATTAATTAATTTTTTCACAAAATTTCCTAATTTTATTAAATTTGTTACTAAAACATCTTGAATAAATTAATCAAAAAGTTTTAATAAAAGTAATTTTATCAGATTTTTATTAATTTAGAGTTTCAAATATAATTTTTACAATTTTAATCAAGATGATACCAATAGGTTTAGTAACTTTCCATTTTGATGAGGATGTTTTTAAACTTTACCTCATCAATTATATATTTAAAATTTTTCTAAAATATTGTAAGCTGTATCTCGTTGAGCTGGAATTTCACCAATATCTTTAATTAATTTAATCATCTCATTTTTGCCCATTCTAAAAGATGCTCCTGCTGAAGCAACAACATTTTCTTCCATCATTGTTGACCCTAAATCATTAGCACCAAATAAAAGAGCAATTTGACCAATATAGCCACCTTGAGTTACCCAAGAACTTTGAATATTTTTAAAATTATCCAAATATATTCGACTAACAGCTAATAATTTTAGATATCTATTTGAAGTTCTTTTTTTAATTTCTATTTCTCTAGCAAGTTCAGTATTTTCTGATTGAAATGACCACAAAATAAAAGCTCTAAAACCACCAGTTTCATCTTGTAATTTTCTAATTCGTTCAAAATGTTCTATGATTTCTTCGTTAGTTTCAACAGTTCCAAACATCATTGTCGCAGTAGATTTAATACCTAATTTATGAGCAGTTCGATGAATTTCAATCCAGCGATTTGCATCAATTTTTTTAGGCGAAATAATATCGCGAACTCGATCACTTAAAATTTCAGCTCCAGCACCAGGAATAGAACTTAAACCGCTATTTTTAAGCCTAATTAGAACCTCATCAATAGAAATTTTAGATATTTTGGCAATATAATCTATTTCAATAGCTGAAAAGCCATGAATCGTTACAGTAGGATATTTATTACAAATCCAACTAACAAGTTCTTCATACCATTCAATTTTTAATTTTGGATGAACACCACCTTGAAATAATATTTGAGTTCCACCAATATCTAAAAGTTCTTCTATTTTTTTACCAATTTCATCAAAAGTTAAAATATATGAATCTTCTTCTTTAAAATTTTTATAAAAAGCACAAAATTTACATTCGACCCAACAGACATTAGTATAATTAATATTTCTATCAACAATAAAAGTTGTTATTTTGTCAGGATGCAGACTATTTTTAATATTAAAAGCTTTTTCACCTAAATTTTTTAGATCACCATTAACGATAAGGTCAATTGCTTCAGCATTTGATAATCTATTTTTTTATTAAACATTTGGGACTCCAAAAAATATTCTGTAACCAAGATATATAGCGATAAAAGAATAAAAGACTAAAAGTATATTTTTATGAGATTGATCACTTGAAACAGAACCTAACCATATACCAATTTTAACACCAAAAAGCGATGGAATCGCAACTGTTAAAGCATTTATAAAATTTATTTTATCTGCGATTGCATTTGTTATAACTCCTGATGTGCTAGAAAAAATTACAAAAAATAGTCCTGTTGCAATTGCTTTTTTAATTGGATAACCAAAAAATCCAGCAAGAATTGGTACAAGCATAATTGAACCACCAACACCAATAGAAATAGCAAAAAAGCCTATTATTAAGCCCATAATAAATAGCCAAACTCTATTTAGTTGATTAATATCATGATGAGAACCATTAATTATATCTTTACTTCCATGTATTACTTTATAAATTGCATATAATAAAAAAGAGAAAAATATTATTTCAAGTGTATGATTTGAAACAGCATCAACAAAATATCTGCTTCCAACAGCTCCAAAAGCTCCACCAATTCCAATTGGTAAAACAATACCAATATCAACAAAACCTTTTCGATTATTAATATAACTGCCATATATAGATGAAAAAAACATTTGAACAACAGCAATACCGATAGCCTCTTTAATCTGTAAACCGACAAATAAAAGAGTTGGAACAAGAATAGTTCCACCTCCAATTCCGAAAAATCCAGATGCCATACCTGTAAAAAGTCCAAAAATTAATAGTTGATAATCGATCATTGTTTAATTCTCGCTTTCTGTATATATAATATAGTATATTCTGTTCCAGACCATAAAGTTAATACTACTGCTAAATATAAAAGTTCAGAGCCAAATTGCCAATTCATAATTAAAAAACCAATTGCAAACATTTGAACAACTGTTTTTATTTTGCCACTCCAAGAAGCAGAAATTATATCTATACCTTCAGAAATTGCATTTATTCTTAAACCTGATATAAATAATTCTCTAATTAAAATTAAATAAATTGCCCAAATTGAAGCTGAATCGTTAATCATTAAAGCTAAGAAAGCACCCATAACAAGCATTTTGTCAGCAAGAGGATCGAGAATAGCACCTAAATGACTATTTTGGTTCCATTCTCGAGCTATATAGCCATCAAAAAAATCTGTTACAGATGCAACTAAAAAAATTAATCCACCAAAATATGAAATCCAACTTTTATCAAAACCGCTATTAATAAATAAATTCTCATTAGTTAATATAAAAACAAGAATTGGTGCAAGTAAGATTCTAAAGCTGGTTAAAATATTTGGAAGATTAAGCAAAAGTAGTTCCACCGTCAATTATAAAAGTTTGACCAGTAATCCAACTTGCATTTTCAGTAGAAAGAAAATAGCATAAACCAGATAAATCCGTAGGTAATCCCATTCGAGAAAGAGGAGATCTTTTTATAACTTCACTTTTAACTTCTTCATAATTAGGAAACTTTTTAAGAGCATCAGTATCAATTGGACCACCAGAAACAGCATTAACTCTAATTCCTTTTTCACCAAGTTCATGAGCAGCATATTTAACAATTGTTTCAACAGCAGCTTTAGAATTTCCATGTCCTGTATAGTTTGGAGTATAAACTAAATTGCCAGTTGAAGATAGCGAAATAATAGATCCGCCACCAGTTTTTTCCATTCGTTTAGCAGATTCTTGAGCACCAACAACAAAAGATAAAACAGTAGCCGTATAAATATTCATTAAGCCTTTTGGTTTTAATCTCATAAAAGGGGCAAAACCACCAACAACAGAACGACCAGAAATAATGGCATTAGAAATAAAAACATCAATTCGGTCAAAATCTTGATCTATTTTCAAAAATAGATCTTTATAAGTTTCAGGTTCAAGAATATCTAAAGGATATGCTTTTAATTTAATACCATATTTTTCACTTAGTTCAATAATCATTTTTTCAGCTATTTCAGAATTACTATTATAAGTAAAAGCGATGTTATAGCCATTTTTAGCATATTCTTCAACTATCGCTCTACCAATTCCTCGAGTTCCACCACTTACAACAAGAGTTTTTCTTATCATTTTTAAATTCTCCATAAAACTATTTAATTATTTTAAAACTTCATACAACTCAAGAACTTTTTCAAGTTTTTTCATATTTTCTAAACTTGGAGGAGTCAGAGGCAATCGATATTCGAGACTATCTAAAATACCAGATATATACATAATGGCTTTAATAGGAATAGGATTAGATTCTATAAAAAGAGCTTTGTTTATTTTAAAAAGTTCAGTGCTTAATTTATTAGTTCGTTCAATATTTCCAGAAAGAGCGAAGCGAGTTAATTCAGCAATTTTATTTGGTAATATATTTGCTGTAACAGAAATAACACCTTTACCACCACTTAAAATAATAGGTGCATTTATAGCATCATCGCCACTAAAAACATCTAATTCAGGAACTTCGTGAAGCAAATCGATAGTTCTTTCGATTGAACCAGTAGCCTCTTTTATCGAAAAAATATTTTTAGTTCGTTCTTTTAATCTGCGAACAGTTTCAACAGAAATATCAACACCAGTTCGAGAGGGAACATTATAAAGTATTAATGGAATTTCAACAGAATTAGCAATAGCTTTATAATGTAAATAAATACCTTCTTGAGAAGGTTTATTGTAATAAGGAACTACACTTAAAATTGCATCAGCTCCAGTTTCTTGAGCAAATTTTGCAAGATCCATAGCCTCGAGAGTGCTATTGCTACCAGCTCCAGCAAGAACTTTTGTTGCAGAACCTTTTGCAGTTAAAACTGCGATTTCAATACATCTTCGATGTTCATCATGTGAAAGAGTAGCACTTTCGCCAGTTGTTCCAACAGGAACGATCCAATCGATTCCTTGTCTAATTTGTCGTTCTATTAATTCAGCATATTTGCCTTCATCTAATTCTCCCCCACGGAAAGGGGTAATGAGTGCAGTCATAGATCCTCGTGGTCGAATCAATCATTATCCTTTTAAATATTTAATTTGAAAATATCGAAATTTTATCAAGTTCTCTATTTTTTAAGTTTGTATAAATAAAAGCTATTATAAAATAATATTAATTTTATTTTTGAATAACTTGAGATAAATCTTCAAATTTTGTTAAATTTATTAATTAAAGATGAGGTTGTCAGATTTAATTTTTGATTTCCATTTTATTTAAAACTATCCACATATTTATTCCACCAATTATAATTAATAAAATAATTAATGAGATTAAAATAATATCTTCTGTTATATAATTTGCAAAAAAATATTTCTCTATAAATATAATTAAGCCAGTTAAAACAAGAGTTCTGAAAGTCCAATTTCTCCAAATTTGTCTAATATCAGCGATTTGCAATTCATTAATTTCACGAAATTCAGTTTTACATCTATTTTTTATTTTAAAAATTAAATCTTTTTGTATTAAATTTAAACTTGTCTTTATTGCAAAAAATGGAGCAATCGTCAAACCAATAATTGACCATAATTTATATTTACTATAAAGACTAATTAAAAAAATATCAAAATTATTAAAATGTAGTGCTAATGAAAAAATAGTATTTAAAAAAATAGATATTAAAATTGCATAACCAAAAAAAGTCAAATTCCAAAATATAAAAACTCTCCAAAACGAAAAATTTGGACTCATTTATTAAATTAACCCCTCTTGTCCAATTCTATAAAGTGCAAAATCATATTTAACTGGATCTTCAGAATCGAACTCTTTTAATTTATTTGTCAAGTCAAAAACAGCTTTTAAATCATATGTTTTTCGTTGAAGCAAATTTAATTTTTGAGAAATATGAAAAGTATGAGTATCCAACGGAATTAAAAGATCACTTCGAGAAATATCACTCCATAAACCGATATCTAAATTATCTCGTCTAACCATCCATCTAATATATAAATTCCATCTTTTTAAAGGCGATTCGCCAATTAATTTGCCAGTTGGAGCATCACCGATTAAAAATTTATAGCCATTAGAAAAATATGGATTTATCGTTTTAATGCGATTTATAATTTGAGAAATTCCATCAAGAACAGATCTATTTTTTAAATAGCCATTTTTAAATATAGTTTCAAGAGTTTCACCATTTTTATATATTCTGTTGAGAGCGATAAAAATGGCTTCTATGTCATTACCAGTTTGAAATCTATAAACTTTAGATCTCAATTTTTCAATTTTGACCTCATTGTCATTTAAAAGATCAAAATCTAAACTTTCTAAAAATTTCAAAATTAGAGATGCTTTGCCATATGCAAAAAGTGCTGAAATTAAAGCAACTCGTTCATCATTCCATTTTTTTGCAACTATTAATGGATCAGGTCTTTCAAGAGATAATTCATTAATAGAATCTCTTTTTGAGACTCTTTATCTAATAACTCTTTTATTTTAAAAAGTTCAACATTCAAGTTATTATTCCTTGTATTAAGATTTTAATAATTCTAATATATTTTCATAGACAAAAAGCTTAATTTTTCTTTAAAAATAATTCAAAATATAGAAAAAAAGTCGTTACTTTGGAGTTATTTATTAATGGAATTACTTTTTTTTAAGGTTAAATATTTCTAATCAAATAATCAATATGTTATACTTTCTTACTAAATTTATTATCAAAAACTAAGTAATAAATTTAAATTAAAGGTGCTTTTGATATAAAAATCTTAAGCTTTGGGAGATTTCCCCGAGTAAAAACTCGAAGTTCATAATAGTTTAAAAATAGATCGGATTTAAAATGACAAAATCAGAATTTTTTGAAAAGTGTAAAGATCACGGTATTGAATTTATCGATTTTCGATTCACAGATTTAAAAGGTGCTTGGCATCATGTTACTTATAGAATGACTGCTGTTGATAGTGATGCTTTAGATGGTTTGCCTTTCGATGGTAGTTCAATTCATGCTTGGCAACCAATTAATAGATCAGATATGGTTTTAAAACCAGATATTGCTACTGCATTTGTTGATCCATTTACAGCTGATCCAACTATGATTGTAATTTGTGATGTTTATGACATTTATAAAGAACAAATGTATGAAAAATGTCCTCGAAGTATTGCTAAAAAAGCAGTCGAATTTTTAAATGAAGCAAATATTGGTGATGTTGCATATTTTGGTCCAGAAAATGAGTTCTTTATTTTTGATAATTTAGTCTTTAAAGATGCGATTAACGAGCAATCATACAGAATCGATACAGAAGAAGGTGATTGGAATAGTGATAAAGCTCCTACTGATTTAGCTCCAAATACTGGACATAGACCAGGTTTAAAAGGTGGATATTTTCCAGTTTCTCCAATAGATTCAATGGTTGATTTAAGAAATGAAATCGTTAAAGTTGCTGAAGAAGTTGGTTTAAGTTGTTTTGTTGTTCATCATGAAGTTGCTCAAGGTCAAGGCGAAATCGGTATAAGATTTGGCACACTTATAGAAGCTGCTGATAATGTTCAAAAATTTAAGTATGTTGTTAAAAATGTTGCTCATATGCATGGTAAAACAGCTACTTTTATGCCTAAACCACTTTATGGTGATAATGGTAGCGGTATGCATGTTCATGTTTCTATATGGAAAAATGGCAAAAATTTATTCGCTGGAAATGGTTATCAAGGTTTAAGTGAAATGGCTATCCATTTTATCGGTGGTGTATTTAAACATGCTCGAGCAATCGCAGCATTTACAAATGCATCTACAAACTCTTATAAAAGACTTATCCCAGGATTTGAAGCTCCATCGATTTTGACATATTCTGCTCAAAATAGAAGTGCAAGTTGTCGAATTCCATATGTTTCTTCAGCAAAAGCTAAACGAGTTGAATTTAGATTTCCAGATAGTTCTGCAAATCCATATTTAGCTTTCGTTTCTCTTTTATTAGCAGGTTTAGATGGTGTGAAAAATAGAGATATTCCAGTTGGACCAATGGATGAAGATTTATTTGAACTTTCTCTTGACGAGATTCGAGATAGAGGAATTAATCAAATGCCACATACTTTACGAGGTGCATTAGAGTCTTTAATTCGAGATAACGAATTCTTAAAACCAGTTATGACAGAAGAATTTATTACAACATATCAACATTATAAATTTGAATCTCAAGTTTGGCCTTATGAAGCTCGACCAACAGCATTCGAATTCAAATCTACATATTCTTGCTAATAATTTAATATAAACTCCCTTTTATTCTCCGCTTCGGCGGAGAAACCTTTTTATTTTCACCTCATCACATATATTAAAAAAAGACACTTAAATAAATTTAACACTACAATCAAACTTTAAAATCTCAATTATTTAATTTAGAGCAATTAAACTATATTTTCTTGAATGAAGATAAAAATTGTATTGAAATCGAAACAATTGTAAGTAAATCAAATGAACATCTGTTTTCAAAGAATCGAGATAAAAATTTTATTAAAATTATTATTTTTATAAAAATATATAAATATAGTTATGCTTGAACCGACACAAAAGTTGTATTGAAATTGTGATAAGATAATGCAAAATTTCTAATAGGTTGAGAGGAACTTGCATGAAGATTCCTATATATACATATGATGTCATTGTTGTAGGTGCTGGTCTTGCAGGAAATGCCGCAGCAATGGAACTTCAAAATAGTGACAAAAAAGTTCTTGTTCTTACAAAACTTCATCCACTAAGAAGTCATTCTGGTGCTGCCCAAGGTGGCATAAATGCTGCTTTGTCTTCTAAAGATAGCATCGATTTACACATGTTTGATACGATTAAAGGTAGCGATTATTTAGCTGATCAAGATGCTGTTGAATTAATGTGTTCAAAAGCTCCTGAAACTATTCGATTGGCTGAAAGAATGGGTGCAGCTTTTTCACGAACTGAAAATGGTGAAATTGCTCAACGACCTTTTGGCGGTCAAAGTCAGCCTAGAGCCTGTTATGCAAAAGATCGAACTGGTTTAACTCTTCTTCAAACAACTTTTGAACAGGCACATAGAGCTGGAGTCGAATTTTGGGACGAATGGTATGTCGCAGATATTATTTATAAAAATGGTAAAGTTAATGGTGTTATAGCTTTTAATATTCGAAATCACGAAGAAAGAGCTATTTTTAAAGCTAAAGCTGTTATGTTTGCAACTGGCGGTTATGCTAGAGCTTTTCAGATTAATTCAAATGCTCAATCTAATACTGGAGATGGTTTATCGATAGTTGCTAGACATGGTCTGCCTCTTGAAGATATGGAATTTGTTCAATTTCATCCAACTGGTCTATCTGGAAATGGTGTTTTAATTTCTGAAGCTGCTAGAGGTGAAGGTGGACTTTTATATAACTCACTCGGTGAAAGATTCATGAAACGATATGCACCTGAAAAAATGGAATTAGCTCCTCGTGATGTTGTTTCTCGAGCGATTATTAGCGAAATTCGAGAAGGTCGTGGTGTTGGTTCAAGAAAAGATGCCGTTTTTATCGATTTAACTCATTTGGGTAAAGAAAAAATTATGGCAAGACTTCCTGAATTACGAGATTTAGCTCTCACATTTTTGGGTCTTGACATGATTAAAGAACCTATTTTAATTTCTGCAACTGCTCATTATTCAATGGGTGGAATTCCAGTTAATATTAGAGGTCAAGTTAGAAAAAATAGTTCTGATTTAGTAGAGGGCTTTTATGCTGCTGGTGAATGTGCCTGTGTTTCTGTTCATGGTGCAAATCGTCTTGGTGCAAATTCAGTTCTTGAAGCTCTATTTTTTGGTCGTCATGTTGGTAGCGAAATTGCTAAAGATTTAGATTTAATCAAATTTGGTGAAGTTAGCGAAAAAGATGCTCAAAATATGATCGATGAGGTTAAAAATATTATTATGAATAATGGTAACGAACGAGTTACTAATATTCGAAATGAACTTCAAGAAAGTATGACAATTAATGCAGGAGTTTTTAGAACATCTTCAACATTATCAAAACAACTTATAGTTTTACAAGAACTTAGAAAACGATTTAAAAATATCAGAATTCAAGATAAAAGTAGAATATTTAATACTGAACTTCAAGAGGCAATCGAACTTGGTCATATGTTAGATTATTCAACTTTTATCGTTAAAGGTGCTTTAAATCGAGAAGAGAGTCGTGGTAGCCATTTCAGAGAAGATTTCCCAACTCGAGATGATAGTCGATTTTTAAAGCATACTATGGCTTACATGAATAATGACGGTGATGTAAATATCGAATTTATGAATGTTAAACTTGGTCGTTTTGAAGTAAAGGAGAGAACATATTAATATGGCAACAAATATAACTAATCCAAAAGATCAAATAGCTACAAAACAAGTCGTTTTTAAAGCATTTAGATTTAATGCTGATACAGATATTCTTCCATATTATGAAGAATATAAATTAATTGTTACTCAAGAAGATGTTGTTCTCGATATTTTAAATAAAATTAAATGGGAGCATTCAGGTAGTTTTAGTTATCGCAGAAGTTGTCGTCACGGCATTTGCGGAAGTTGTGCTATTAAAGTTAATGGTAAAGCAGTTTTAGCTTGTAAAGAGCGAATGTTTAATCTCATCGAAACTTTTGGAACAGAACTAATTTTAGATCCTTTAAATAAATCTCGAGCTATTAAAGATTTAATTATTGATAAAGCTGATTTCTGGAATAAATATAATTCAGTTCAGCCTTTCTTAATAGCTAATGTCGATAAAAATCCTGTCAAAGAAAATATAATTAAACAGCAAGAAGCTGACAAATTATTAAATGCTGATTATTGTGTTCAATGTGGAGCTTGTTACTATTCTTGTCCTGCTGTTGAAGTAAATCCTGAATATCTTGGTCCAGCAGCTCTTGCTAAAGCTTATCGATTTAATAGTGATATTCGAGACGAAGCAAAAATTGATCGTCTTGATACTGTTAATCAAATGGGTTCGGGGATTTGGAATTGTGTCAAATGTTTTGAATGTACTCAAGTTTGTCCAAAAGAGGTTAATCCAATGGATAAAATTACTCAATTGCATTTACAAACATTTCAAGAAGGTGTTGCTGATAATAATGTCGCAACTCGACATGCCGTCGGTTTTAAACATTCAATTGAAAAACATGGATTACTTGATGAAGGCGGTTTAGTATTTTATTCAGAAGGAATTTGTGGAATGCCTCAACATATTCCAGAAGCTATAAATATGCTAAAAAATGGAAAAATTCCAATGCCATGGAGTTTGCCAAAATCTAAAAATCTTGCCGAGATTAAAAAACTTGTCAAAATATCTTCAACTGCTAAATTCTAAGGATAAGTATAAAAATGGCTAAAAAATTAAAATATGCTCTTTATACAGGATGCACAGCTCGTGAATCAACTCCAGAACTTTTACAATCAACTATTGCAGTTGCTGAAAAGTTAGGAATCGAATTGGAAATTCTTGATGAAGCTTCTTGTTGTGGAGCTAGTCATCTTCAAGATTTTGATGACCATTTATCACTCGTTTTAAATACTAGAAATTTATGTTATGCAGAAAAACGAGGTTTGCCAATGGTTACTCTTTGCAATACTTGTCAGCTTAATAGTTCAATGACTAAACATAGAATAGATGAAAATAAAGATTTGCGAATGCGAGTTAATAATGATCTAAAACAGGTTGGTCTTGAATATCGTGGAACTTCTGATGTTAAACATTTTTTATATGCTATAGTTGAAGATTACGGTTTGGAAAATTTAAAAAATCGAATTATTAAGCCATTAAAAAATTTTAATATTGCACCTTTTTATGGTTGTCATAATATTAGACCTGCTGAAATTCAACATCATAATAATGGTGGTGAAAATCCATATGCTCCAAATTCGTTAGATAATTTAATCGAAGCTTGTGGTGGAAACAGTGTTGATTATGATGAAAAAAATAAATGTTGTGGTTTTCATGTTGATTTACAAGCTCCAGATACAGCAAATAAATTATCTGGAAAAGCTCTTTTAGGTGCAACTGATGCAAATGCTGATTTTATGGTTACTCCGTGTCCATTATGTCATTTAAATCTTGATGTAAAACAACACAAAATTGGAGAAGCCATGGGTCGAGAAATAAATATGCCAGTTCTTCATATGCCACAAATTGTTGGTTTAGCTCTTGGAATTCCTCCTGAAAAATTGGGTTTAAATCATCATGTTGTAAAAGCAGTATATTTCGAAAAATAAAAATTTAAAAAATATATATATAAATTTAAATATAAATCTTCACTAAAAATAAAATAACATTTGATGAGGTTGTTAAGACCTCATCGAACTTATCAGTTTTACCTCATTTTTGATTTGAACTTATTAAAATTTTGACTTTTATATAATTTTGATAAAAAGGTTAAAATATTTATGATCTTGATAGTTGGACTTGGAAATATTGGAGAGAAATATAAAAATACTCGTCATAATATTGGTTTTATCGTTATTGATGCACTTTTAAGCGAATTTAAAGCAAAAAAAGTTTCTCAATCAGCTTTTAAAGGCGAATTATATAAAGATGGAGATGTTTTATTTTTAAAACCTTCAACTTATATGAATTTATCTGGTGAAAGTATTCAAGCTGTTAAACAGTTTTATAAACCTGAAACTTTAATTATTATTCACGATGATTTAGATCTGCCTTTTGGTGCAATTCGTTTTAAAGTTGGTGGTGGAACAGGCGGACACAATGGTCTCAAATCTCTTGATGAAATCTCAAAAAAAGATGGTTTAAGATTCAGAATGGGCATTGGCAAACCCGATGATGGTCGCGAAATTGTTGATTTTGTTCTTTCAAATTTCTCCGAAACTGAACAAAAATGTTTAACAGAATGGGTAAATAGTTCAAAATTAGCTATATATTCTATTCTTGAAAATAGTTGGGAAAAAACCGCCTCTCTTCATTCTAAAAAATCAATTTTTGAAATTTCTGAAATTTGTAAAAAATCTTGAAAGATTTATATATCTTAAAATATTTTATTAAATATTTTATAATCGTTCTAGCAAGTTTAAGTCTATTTTTCGTAGTTTTAGATGTTGCAAATGTATCTCGAGAATTACCTCAATCAGCAAATCTAAAAATTTTATATTTTTATTATCAATTTTTATCTGCTAGTTCTATTATGTATCCAATATCAATTGTTTTTGGAGCAATTATAACTTTTACAAAATTAATTCGAGAAAATATCTTAATTGCTTTATATTCAGTTGGTTATTCAAATCGTGATATTTTAACTCCTATATTTATAACTTCTATTGGAATCGTATTGATTTTTATATCGCTACATTTATTAGATTTTGCTTATGCTAAAAATAGTGCTGATGATATTTTAAATCGTGGAACTATCAGAAATAGTAATAATCTGTTTTTTAAATATGATGATAAAGATAAAAATGGCAATATACTTGCTAAATATTATGTCTTTTTTTCAAGATTATATCCACTTCAAAAAAGTGCTGAAGATGTCAGATTATTTCGAATAGAAGATAGAAAAATAGTAGAATTTATAAGAGTAAATATAGCTCATTACGAAAAAAATCGTTGGTTTGTTCCTTCAGCAAGATTTTTGCATAATGCGAAAAATTTCGAATTACAAAAAGAGGCAATTCATATTGAAGATAAAAATGGTTTTATTATTTTAAAAGGTTTTAAACCAGCCATTTTAGAACGACTGTTTGAAAGTGAAATAGAATTTAAATTAACCGACCTCATCGAAACGATCGAATTACTTTCGATTCAAGGTTTTTCAATAGAAAAGGCGAAAGTATCGCTATTTAACATAGTTATTTATCCGTTTTTTGCTCCACTTTTAATCTTAATTATTTTTAGATTTTTTCCTTTAAGTAGCAGATTTGCAAACTTAAATTTAGTTGTTTTTAGCTCAATTATCGTTTCACTTTTGTTTTGGGGAATGCTTTTTGCAATGGTTAAATTATCGTTTTCAGGGACTTTGGTAGCAGAATTTGCAATTATTCTACCCATCTTGTTAATTGCGATTTCATCTTTATTTTCACTTTAAAAAAATCTATAATTTAAACAGACTTTGCAGATCTTAAAAAAGTATAATAGCGATAAAAATTTTATAGGAGCTACTTTATATGGTTTCTCATCTTTTTAAAGGGAGTTTAGCTACTGCAATTACTCTTGGATTAGCAGTTTCGATTGCTGATGCTAAACAATTAGGAGCTGAACTTTGGGGTTCAAATAGCATTGATGCTGAAAAGAAATTTCTAGCTGTAACAGAAAAAATTGGTGGTTTAGGTTTTGTCATTTCTGATCCACATCCACGAATTAATGATAGTTATAAAAGTAAATATGGTTCTAAAAAATTAGATAATCTTGGCTTTTTCTCTTCTGCTCATGATTCAAAGATGAAAACTCTTCTTGAAAAATATCCAGAATTTGGTGGTTTTACCCCATTTAATTTACATGTTTATAAGAAAACTGGTATTGATACAACTTGGGCAGGACATTTAAGACCTGAAGTTATGGCTTCTATTGTTGGTGTTACAGATCCAGTTGCAATTGCTGAGTTTAAAGAAATTTTTAAACCGCTTGATTCTATGCTTTTAAATGACACTGAAAGCACAAGAGTTAAAAATTTATATTTTGATTCACTACCAGAAAAAACAATGATGAAATTTGAAATTAAAATCGATCTTGGTGAAAATGGTGATTTAGATGGTTGGATTGAAGATTTTCAAGAGAAATTTGAAGCTGTTTTCGAAGAAGGTGGATATTTAATCGCAGGATTTAAAGATATAAAAAGTATATATGAAGATGATTTTAAATATCCTGCTTATTGGGTTTATAGTCTTTGTCATTTCCATTTTTCAAATGCAATCTTTAATGATGTTCCAGAAGCTGGAGTTTTTGCACCATGTTCGTTATATATGTATGTCGATCCTGAAAGTAAAACTTTAAATATCGGTATGCCTAGACTTGCAAACTGGAGTGCAATTGCAAATATAAAAGATTCTGATAAAATCGATTATATTAATAAATTAGATATTGAAATCGAAAAATTATTCGTTGAAGAACTTGGAGCAGTCGCTAAATGAGTTCTAAATTAAAATTAGCCTCATTTGTAGCTGGAATTCTTTCATCGGGAATTTTATTAGCTGAAGATATAAGTGCCTATTTTGTTGGTGAATATCGCGATGAGGTTAATTTATCTCAAACTTTGGCTAATAGTGGTTTTCAAGTTTTAGCAACTTATATTCTCGATGAAAAAGATGGACAAAAAACAGTTCTTTTTACCTCATCAAAACTTCAAAAATTATCTTCTGAAACTGGAAAAAGCTTTTTTGCAATTGCACGAGCCTATTCAAATAAAGAAGCCAACGAAACTAGAATCGAAAATCCTCTATATTTTGGAAAAGCTTTTTTAGGCAAAGGCAAAGATGCCGAATTAAACGATTTATCTAAAAATATTCAAGATATTTTTGGAAATTTAACTTTTAGTTCTGATAAACTTGATAGTAAAGATTTATACGATTATAATTTTCAATTTGGAATGCCAAAATATAATGATTTCGTAACAGTTGCAAAAGGCGAATTTCTTGCTGAAAAAATTAAACAACCTATTTTTAAAACTCAATTAGAAAATGGGTCTGTTATTATGGCTCTTGAACTTGATAAACGAACTAAAAAATTTGCTAAAAAAATCGGTTCTCAAAATGGAATTTTATTGCCATATTTAGTTTTAATTGAAAAAAATGAGGCAATAATTTTAGATCCAAAATATTATATCGCTGTTAGTTATCCTAAATTATCTATGAGTGAATTTATGAAAATTGCTTCAATTCCTGATGCAATCGAAAAAGATATCGCTGGAGAATTTAAATAATTTAAATTTCAAAATAACCACTAAATTATATTTAATTATATAAATTAGTGGTTTTAATATTTTTTAGTATTACTATTTCTATACTTATTCTTTTTATTAAATTTTCTCTTCTTAATTTCAAAAGCAAATTTAAATTTGCAATATTTAAACTTCCTGAAACTCCACTATCTCTAATATATCGCAATAAATCAGCGGAATTCTCAAATTCTAATTCGTAATTTATAATTTCATATATAAAATTATCAGCAAATTTTAAAACATCTTTGATAGATAAAATTGGAGATTCTATTTTTAAATATTGATGAAGTTCTTTAAAAGTTCCATTTGTAAAAATAGATAAATATATTTCGCTATTTTTTTTAAAATAATTTAAATTTTGAAAAATTAGAGCCAAATTAGAACTCCATTGAAGAGCAGAATTTGAGATAATTTTTGAAGGTCTCCATTTTTCGAGATATTGCCAAAATTTAGGATTATCAAAATTTTCACAAAGTTTTTCAATTTTAGAATCATTTTTATGTTGAAATAACATCTCATTTGAAAAATCTACTGATAAAAATATTTCAGGTTTATTTTTTAATAGTTCCCAAACGATTCCAGTTCCAGAACCCAAATCAACAATTCTGTCATTATTTGTAATTTCGATATTATTTAATAATTTTTTTGCAATTTCTTTTTGAATATATCCATTATAATTATAATTATTAGAGGCTTTATTAAAGCCTTTTTGAATATTCTTAACCATTAAATTATAAAAGTTTTAAAGCTTTCTTTAAAAATCCTTCACTATATTTTATTTTAATATAGTCTCCTATTTTTATTTTACGATTTTCTTCTAACTTTTCAATTTTAATCCAAGCAGATGATGAGGTAAATTGATTCGTAACAACACCATTTCCGATTTTAATATCTTCTGTTGAGCTTTTATTTGTAAGTGGATTTGTAAAAGTTTCTGTTGCAAAAATTTCGACCTCATCCCCCTCTTTTACACCATCAACTGCTGAAATCGTAGTATTAATAATCGAATCACTGCTATTTGTTCGCATTTCAAAAATATAACCTCGTTTAGCAAAAAAATTCAAAACTTCAAAAGAACTAGCTTCGGCACTTTCATCTCCAGCTTCTCGAACTAAACCATCGTCGCGAAGAATTGGATTTGAGGCATTTCGAGTATCAACTTCACGACTTGCACATTCATGAAATGGAACAGTTTTTTCAATATTCAAATTTGGAAGAGCCAAAATTTGGACAATTCCATCAACACAAGAGGTATAATTAAATTTTGGCGAAATTGGAATTTTTCTACCGTCAATTATAATCGTATAACCTTCAGAAAATTGACTAGAATAAGTTGCATTACTAATTTCACCAGAAATAATATAATCAGCTTGACCGACATCAGTTCCCAATTCAGTAGAACTCTCTTTTGCTTTTATCTCTTCTTGCAAAATATCAGCCTGAGATTTATTACTAACTCGTTTTACAATTTGAACAACATTTTCGCTAGATAATTTCGAAGCTAAAGCTGTTGCAATCGAACTATCTAAACTTGCATTTATAGCAGTTTGAATATTTTTAGTATCAAAATTTAATAAAAGAACTTTTGGTTTAGAACTATTTTGAAGTTCTTCAGTTGATGGCATAAATTTAGATTTTTCAATTTCGATTCGTTTAAATTCTTCAAGTGCAATCGAAGTTCCACAACTATTTAATAAAAATATATTTAAAAATACAAAACTTGAAATATATATTAATTTATTTTTTCTCATTAAAATTTCAAAACTCCTTTTATTTAAATTTTATTATTTAATAACTCGAACTATACCATTAATGATTTCAATTTCGCCAAAAAGCTCTTTTTCAAAAATAATTTCACCAAATTTTTTAAAAGCTTCTTCATAAGTTGGATTATGCAAACAAAATTTTAAAACTTCATCAAAACTATTTATATCTTTATAATTTAAACTATTATCATCAAGATTTTGATTATTATTTAAATCAGAACCTAATAACATAACCATATTTGAGACAAATTCGTCGATATCGCCGATTAATTTTGCTTCGCCAGAGATTAAATATTGAGTAGTTGCAATAGATTCACCAAGACGATGAGGTATAACATAAAGTTCTTTACCCATCTCTTTAGCAAGTCGCATTGTTTGAGAAGTTCCACTTTCGAGATCAGCTTCAATTGCGATAACAACAGAACTTAAACCAACCATAATTCGATTTCGTCCAATAAATTTCATAGGATGAGCAGGAACATCTTTTTCATATTCTGATAATAAAAGACCATTTTCTGCAATTTCTAAGATATCTTTTTCGTTGCCTTTTGGATAAATATAATCAAGAGAATTTGCCATAACTGCAATCGTATTATTTATAGAAGCTCGATGAACAATTATGTCAGTTCCTAAAGCTCCACCACTAATAATAGCAATTCCTTTTTTAGAGAGAGCAGACGAAAGTGAATATGCAATATTTCGGCTATATTGAGAAGGTTTGCGAGTGCCAACTATTGCTATTTTTGGCATATTTAATAAATTTTTATTACCAACATAGAATAGTTCGCGAGGAGGTTTTGAAATTTCCCTCAAAGATTGAGGGATAAAAGAGAGTTTTGAAATATTCAAAACTTAAATTATTTATTTAACTTCGATAACAACTAATTCATCTGGATTGTTTTGAACAACAGAAAAATTATGTTTTTTGCAAAAAGTTTCACTCATATCTTCAGCTAAAGTTTGAGCCTCTTTCATAGCATCTTCCATTGAATCAAAAGTTTGAATTTCTTTAACATTATTTCGTTTTGCACAGCCACACATTTTTGCCATTTTAACTGTAACCATATAATTTATCCTTTAATTTATAATTTTATTTTAATTATTTCTAATTTGAGTTAGAAATTCTGATTTATATTGTTGTTCTTTTAGAAAAATTCCTCGATATGCTGATGTAGTTGTAGAACTGTTACATTTTTCAACTCCTCGCATTTCCATACACATATGTCGAGCTGTTAAAATTACTGCAACTCCAAAAGGATTAATAGCTTTATCAATAGCTTCAGCTATTTGTTCAGTCATATTCTCTTGAATTTGTAATCTTCTAGCAAAAACATCAACTACTCTTGGAAGCTTACTTAAACCTGTAACAAACCCATTTGGAATATAAGCAATATGAGCTTGACCAATAATTGGTAACATATGATGTTCGCACATCGAATAGAATTCTATATTTTTAACTATAACCATTTCACTGTTTGAAGTTTTGAAAATAGCAGATTTTAAAATTTCTATACCATTTTGTTCATAACCACTAAAAAGATATTTATAAGCTTTGGCAACTCGATGAGGAGTTTTTATCAAACCCTCTCGATGAATATCCTCGCCAATTGCTTCAAGAATATCTTTTGTTGCTTTCTCGATTTTATCTTCGCGAGTTCCGTTCATTAATATATTAAAGCTATTTTTATAGTTTATATTATAAAAATCTTAAAAAATCTTGACGACCGAATTTACTTGCAAGAGCTCTAGCAGTAGCACCTCGATGATTAACAAAATCTTTTCTAGCACCTGCATCAATAAGAGCTTTTCCAAAAACAGGTTTATCATCAACAACACTTTCCATTAATGGAGTCCAACCAACTTTATCAACAAAATTTTTATCAGCATCTTTTTCAAGTAATAATTTAAAAATTTCCATTTGATCAAAACGAATAGCAATATGTAAAAGTGAAGAACCAAAATCACCGCTTTCACTACTGTTTGGATTAAAACCATTATCTAAACATTTTGCAACAGTTGCAATATTTCCTTTTTTAATAAAATAATCAACGACTGAAAATGGTTCAATTTCGCCATCTCGAAAACCAGCATGTTCAATTGCTGAAATTTCAGCTGAATCTAAATATGAAAATTGGCTTAAAACCTCTTTAACTGTCATAATTTTGACCTTTAATATTTAATTTTTAGAAATTTTAGCAAAAAGGTTTAAAAAACGAGTTTGAGATAATAATAAAATTAAGATATTAAGAATTAATTCATTTTAAAAGTATTTTTTACCAATTTTATTTATAATTTCAGCTATTTTTCTTTTTCCTGTAATATAAAGTTAAATTTATTTTGCAACTCCTGAACTTTGGCTTTAAGTTGTTCATTTTCAGCTTTTAAACAATCATTTAAAATTTTGCTATTATAATTTCTTCTTTTTGACTAAAATCGATATTTTTATCATTCCAAACACTCTGTTTAATATTTAAATATCTTTCAAACTCATTTTTCATAAAAATTTCAATATCTTCAATTCCTTTATTCATATCAAGCTTTTTTAATAATTTCAGAGCTTTAAACAATAGTTCTTTATCATTAACTTTTTTAAAAAAAGATAAGTATTTGTTTTATTAAAACCGTCCAATAAAATATATATATTTTTGAATAAATTAGCAAATTTTACATTTAAATTTGGTAAAGCTAAATTTTCTTTTAATATTTCAGGTTCAACTTTTAATGATAAAATAGCAATAAATTCCGAAAAATCAAGTTTATGAATATCTATTAGATTAAAATAATAATTTTGTGGAATATAATTAAAGAGTTCATTTATTGCATTTACTTCATTTAAGACTTGAAAAAATATAACTATACTACCTTTTTTAATAGTTTTTTCTAATTCTAATTTAATTCTTTCACGAGAAATAGTGTTTAATTCGCCACTTTTTACAATTTCTATCATTAAATTTATTGTTTCTTGAGCAATTGTAAAATTAAAGGGCAAAGTAGCTTTAAAACGAGCAACTCGTAAAACACGAAGAGGGTCTTCACGAAAAGCATCAGTTGTATGACGAAGAATTCGCAAATTTAAATCGGTTAAACCGTTAAACGGATCGATGAGGTTGCCATTTTCATCTTCAGCCATCGAATTAATTGTTAAATCGCGACGAGATAAATCTTCAATAAGCGAAATCTTTTCAGTTTCAAATCCGAAACCGTTGTAACCCAATCCAATTTTTTTTTCTCGACGAGCAAGAGCATATTCTTCTTTAGTTTTATTATTAATATAAACTGGAAATCTATTTCCAACTATTTTATAACCTAAATTGATCATATCTTGATGAGTTCCATCAACAACAACCCAATCAGAATCACTATTTTTTAAATCTAAACCGAGAAGACGATCTCGAACAGCACCACCAACTTTATAGATTTGCATAACTTCTAAAATATCCTATTTTATTAATATAAATTTATTAATTTTATCAAAATTACGGAATAGTCCAAACTATTTCGATGAAATATTTAATTTAGAATAAATATATATGTTAGAATCTTTTTTAATTTGCAAAATTTAATAAATGAGGATTTATCTTTTGGCTAAAGCAAAAAAAAGTTCTAACACAATGGGGCTATTTAAACCGTTATTGCAATTTATCTCAGGATCAAAAGATCTTGGAATGGTATTTTTTTTAATAGCAATTCTTTCGATTATTATTATTCCATTACCAAGTAGCATTTTAGATTTTATGCTAACTATATCTATTGCATTATCTATTTTGATAATTTTATTATCAATTTATATTCCTAAACCAACAGATTTAACAACTTTTCCAACTCTTATTTTAATAATTACTCTATTTCGTTTATCGTTAAATATCGCGACAACTAGAATGATTCTTAGTGAAGGTTATAACGGAGTTGAAGCTGTAAGTCATATTATTTCGGCTTTTAGTGATTTCGTTGTTGGTGGAAATCTCGTAATTGGAATTATAATTTTTGTCATTTTGGTTTTGATAAATTTTATGGTTATCACAAAAGGTTCTGGACGAGTTGCTGAAGTTGCAGCAAGATTTACTCTCGATGCAATGCCTGGCAAACAGATGGCAATTGATGCTGATTTAAATGCAGGTCTAATTGACGAAAAAGAGGCAAAAACTCGACGAGCTCAAATTTTACAAGAGGCAAATTTTTATGGAGCAATGGATGGTTCTAGTAAATTTGTTAAAGGTGATGCCGTCGCAGGAATTATTATCACGATCGTAAATATCGTTGGCGGTTTCTTAATTGGTGTTTTTCAATTTGATATGAGCATGAAAGAAAGTGCTGATGTTTTTACTAGATTAACAATTGGTGATGGTCTTGTTTCTCAAATTCCAGCTTTAATTATGTCAACTGCTACAGGTATTATTATTACTCGAGCAAGTGCAGATAAAGTTAATTTTGCTGAAAGTGCCGTTGATCAACTTGGTGGAGATTATAAAGTTTTAATGCTAGTTGGCATTTCGCTTTTAATGTTTGCTATTGTTCCCGGAATGCCTAGTGTTTCAATGGCTTCTATTGGCATTATGTTTTTATCTTTAGGTTATATTTTACATAAAATATCTAAAGGTGAGCTTGATGATGTCTTTGATAATATTAATAAATTATCAACTAAAATTACAGGTGAAGATTTATTGGATAAAGATGCATTTAATAAGAAAAAACCTGTTAAAAAAAGCGAATCTGAAATTCAACGAGAAGAACAATCTGCTCTTGAAAATATCTTAAAAGTTGAAATGCTTGAATTAACTTTAGGATATCAACTTATTAAACTTGCTGATAATGAACAAGGTGGCGATTTACTCGACCGAATTAGAAGTATGCGAAGAAAAATAGCTACTGATTTTGGGTTTTTAATGCCTCAAGTTCGAATTCGAGATAATTTACAACTCAAACCTAAAGGTTATCAAATTTTGATAAAAGGAGTTGAAGTTAGCGAAGCTGAAATAGATCCAGATCGATTTTTAGCAATGGATAGTGGTATGGTTACTGAAAAAATTCGAGGTGATAAAACTATTGAACCCGCTTTTGGTCTCGAAGCCATTTGGATTAATAAAAATCAAAAAGAAGATGCTATTATGCATGGTTATACAGTTGTAGATCCTGCAACTGTTATATCAACTCACTTGAGTGAAATTGTAAAAAAATATGCTGAAGAATTTTTAACTCGTCAAGAAATTCAAAGTCTTATTGAAAAAGTTAAAAAAGAGTATCCAATTATCGTTGATGAAACTCTCAAAGTTGCTCCAATCGGTTTAATTCAAAGAGTTTTACGAGCCTTAATTCATGAAAAAGTTCCTTTAACTGATATGCTGACAATTCTTGAAGCGATAACAGATGTCGCAGAAGTTACAAAAAGTGTTGATATTTTAGTTGAACAAGTTCGAGCAAGATTATCAAGAACTATTACTAATTTATATAAAAATGAAAAAGGTAAAATTAGACTTGTTACTTTTGAAACTTCAATTGAACAAAAGCTTTTATCAAAAGTAGTTGATCGCGAAGGTTATAAACAGCTGAATTTGAATACGACTGAAATTAATAAAATCGTTCAAACTGTTAGCAAAGAGAGTGCAACTCTAATTCAAATGGGAATTATTCCAGTTGTTTTAATTGTTGATCCAATGATTCGCCGACCACTTTCTGAAATCTTTGAAAGATTTAATCTTGATATTATTGTTCTTTCACATGCTGAAATCGATACAACTTCTAAATTTGAAATTTTAGGAAATATAACTATTGAAGGTTTTTAATAAATATATTTGGCTTTTTCGAGCTTTGGCAACCTCATCGCTACTATCGTTATTTATATATTTACATCATTTTAATCTTAATAATTATATAATCGAAACAATTTCAGGACTTTTAGGAATATATTTTTTATTACTGTTAAAAGATCGTCGTGAAGGTGCAATAACAGGCTTTTTTATTGGAATATTTTGGTTCTATTGGGTCAGTTTTAGTATGGAATATTATGATTTAGCTTATTTAATTATTCCAACTATTATAATTTTTGGTTTAGGATATGCCTTTTTATATTTTTTAATCACTTTTTATAAAAATATGCTTTTTAGATCTGTGATGTTCTCATTTTCAGGCTATTTTGAACCTTTCAGTTTCGATTGGTATAAACCAGAACTTATTTTTATAAACACACCTTTTGAAAATTCAGCTTTAACTCTTTTATTTATTTCGTTTGGGATCATTTCGATAATTTATTTTATAAAATTTATCAAAACTCCTGTGCCATTTTTTATAATTACAGCAATAATATTTTTTGCTTCAGCAATTAATTTTAATTTTTGGCAAAAAAATAGACAAAATAATCTCGATGAAGTAATAAATAATTTGCCTCTGAAAATAAAAATAGTTAAAACAGATATAAAACAGGCTGAAAAATGGAAAAAAGAGAATCGTCATAGGATATTAGATATGAATTTTCATGAAATCGAAAAAGCATATCTTGAAGGTTATGATCTCGTTATTTTGCCTGAAAGCACTTTTCCAATGTTTATAAATGTTCATCCAGAAGTTATCATTAAATTAAAAGAGATGAGCAAAAATATCACAATTTGGACTGGAGGTCTATATTTTGATGGAGTAGAACATTTTAATGCAACTTATCTTTTTCAAGATAGTAAATTTAGAATTGGTAAAAAAGTGCTTTTAGTTCCATTTGGTGAATATATTCCGTTGCCAAAATTTATAGCTGATTGGATTAATGATATATTTTTCGATGGTCTTAAAGATTTTACTCCTGCAATAACTCCAACTGATTTTGAAATAAATGGAATTATAATTAGAAGTGCAATTTGTTACGAAGGAACTTCAAAATTATTTTATGAAGATAAAATTAAATATATGGCAGTTATTACTAATAATGGTTGGTTTTATCCCTCGATTGAACCAACTTTACAAAAATTATTAATGCAATATTATTCAAATATGAGTGGAACTATAATTTTTCATTCAGCGAATCGTATAGGTAGCGGTTTAATTTATCCTAAAAAATAGATATTTCTCTGTTCTCGATGAGGTCTTTTTAAATTAGAACCTCATCGTTTAAAAATTATTTAAAATTTTCTGCTTTTTCTTCAACAGTTAATAACTCTTCTATTAAGTTATCGCAATTATTTTGTAATTTTAATAATTCTTCAGATAGTTTTGATATTCCTGAAAGTTCATAACATTTAGGATCAGACAAACATTTATTGATAGTTTTAATCTCTTTTTCTAAACTTTCAATTTTTTTCGGATATTGTTCTAAAATAGTTTTTTCTTTAAAACTTAATCTTGAATTACTATTTTTACTATTTTTATCTTGAATAATATTTTTTGTATGTTCAATTTCTGAAATTAATTCATCTATTTGAGCTAACTCTTTTTCAAGTTCAAGATATTCAGAATAAGTTTGATAACTTTCTTCGATAATTCCATTGCCTCGAAAAATAAGCAATTTGTGAGCTATTTTATCAACAAAATATCTATCGTGTGAAACAAAAATTATGGCACCGTGGAAATTTTGCAACTGTTCTTCAAGTATATTTATAGTTGCAATATCTAAATCATTTGTTGGTTCATCAAGAATTAAACAATCTATTTTTTTTGTGAAAAGCAATGCAAGTGCAACTCGATTTTTTTCACCACCTGAAAGCAGACCAATTTTTTTATCTAAAAACTCTTTTGGAAATAAAAATTGCTTTAAATATCCAAATACATGCATATTTGAACCACGAACATCAACACGATCGCCACCATTTGGACAAAAAGTTTCAATTAAATTTTTATCATCATTTAACATTTCGCGATGTTGATCAAAATAGCCTATTTCAAATTCACCTCGTTTAATTTTGCCACTATCAATTTCAAGTTTTGATAAAAATATTTTTAAAAGTGTTGATTTTCCAGTTCCGTTTCTACCTACAATTGCAATTCTATCTTTTTGAACAATTCTTAAATTTAATTTTAAGATTAATTTTTTACCTCCAAGACTTTTTGATAAATCTTGAAGTTCAAAAAGCATTTTTTGACGATTAACACTCTGTTCGCGAGAAAAATTTTTCTCTTCTCGTTCAAGTTCTAATCTCATTTTTCGCATAAGTGAAGGATTCGTTTTAGCTTTATCTCGCAATTCAAGTAATCGAGTTTTTCGACCCTCATTTCGTTTGAGTCTCGCTTTGACACCACGAGCAAACCACTCATTTTCCTGTTTTAGAATTTTCAACATATCTTCATGCTGTTTTTGCATCGAATTTAAAAGCAGATTTTTACCTTCAAGATAACCTTTATAACCACCACTAAATTCTATGATTTTGCCATTATCGATTTCAATTGTTCTTGTGCTGATTCTATCAATAAAATATCTATCGTGAGATATAAATAGAATTGTATAATTTTCTCGTAAAATCAAATTTTCAAGAAATTCGACCATATAAACATCAAGATGATTTGTAGGTTCATCTAAAAGTAATAAATCAGGTTTTTGAAGTAATAATCCTGCGAGGGCAACTCGTCGCATTTCGCCACCAGATAAGCTATTAACAGAACGAGTTTCAAGCTCTTTTAGATAAAATTCATTTAGAATTCGTTCTATTTTATTATCAATATTCCAAGCCGAATGGTGATCAAGAAATGTTGAGATTTCAGAATGTTGTAAAATTAATTCATTATTATTAAAATCTAGTTCTAATTTTTTTGAAATATCTTCATAATTTTTTATAGCTTGATAAATTTTATCAAGTTGAATTTCAATAGCTTCACGAACTGAAATTCCAGCGGGAAAAATAGGATGTTGTGAAAGAGTTTTGATTTCAATACCATTAAAAACTATTCGTTCGCCACTATCAGCGACCTCATCACCAGCTACAATTTTTAAAATTGTAGATTTTCCAGCACCATTTTTACCAATAATTGAAATTCTATCACCTTCATTAATCGAAAATGAGATTCCATCTAAAATATTTTTAATATCATATTGCTTTTTAATATCAACTAAATTTAATAATGTCATAAATTATGTCAAGACCTCAAAAACTTTCGTTTTCGATCTATTGGCAATTTTTAGAGCATCAAGTGTTCTCATAAGAGATGTACCCAATTTTTTGCCTATTTTGATTTCTGTTATGCCTATTTTTACCATTAATTCAACCTCTTTTCCTGCAATAATCATTGATCTAAGTGTCAAATTTTCTATGAATTTTTCTATTTTTTTAACTCCAGCTTGAAGATTTGAGTGAGGCATTAGAATCGCAAATATATTATTTCCATAATAAGAGACAATATCACTAGAATTAAAACTATCTCCCATAACTTTTGCAATTGCTTTTGCAATTATTAAAGCTAATTTAGGAGTTAAATTTGGAGAAGTCAATCTTCGATGAGGTATTATAAGTGCAATAGTAGAAGCATGTTGAAAATAGTTTAATTTTTCTAATTCAGCATTTGCTGAATCTATAAAATATTTTTATTATAAATGCCAAATTCACGGTCAAATATAGTTTGTTTATAAACAGTATTAACAGATTCGACAGCTCTAGTATAAAGACCTTTTAAACTATCATTTTGACGACCAAGAACATCATTTAATTTTTCTAAATCGAATTTTAAAAGTTGAACCAAATCTTTAACATTTTTAGTAGTAGCTTCATCACTTCGTTGAATAGCAATATTTCTCATAATAGAAACATTATTATATAACTTAGCTGTAATTAATAAAATTTGTTCGCTAACTTTAAGAGAATATTGTAAAGAATTTTCTATTTCACGACTACGAATTAGTTCATCTTTTGGAGATTCTATTTTTAACATATTTCTAACTCGATGCTTAAAAGGTTCTGGTTCTCTTTCAAGCATCTCTAAAAAATAAAATTTATAATTTTCAGGTGTTGCTGGAAGATTTCGACTCTCTATTTCTGTTAATACTAATCTAGCAAATTCTTCTATTGTGGATTCATTTTCGCCAGAAGTATTTTCAAATTTAACAATTTCTTCAGTTTCTTCACCAAGATTTATATCTTCATCAAATTTTAACTCATCCGATAAATCATAATTAAATACATCAGGGTTAGAATTTTTTTTCAAACCATTATCGTAATCGCTTAAACTTTTATTTTTTGTTTCAATAATTCTTGTAGAGTGTGAGTTTATTAACTCATCGAAATCTTCGCTCAATTAAGCAATGCCTCTATATATTTTTATATTATTTATTCGTGTTTTGATAGAACTTTGTCTATAAGTCCGTAAGCTTGAGCTTCAGCTGAACTCATAAATTTATCTCGTTCTGTATCATTTTTAACAGTTTCTGTATCTTTGCCACAATTGTCAGCTAAAATTTTATTTAAGTTACTTTTAAGTCTTAAAATTTCTTCAGCTTGAATTTGAATATCAGTAGCTTGACCTTTTGCACCACCTAAAGGTTGATGAATCATAATTCTAGCATTTGGCAAAGCATATCGTTTGCCTTTTGTACCTGAAGATAATAAAAATGCACCCATAGAAGCGGCTTGTCCTATACAAATAGTAACGATATCAGGTTTAATATAATTCATAGTATCATAAATACTTAAACCACTTGTTACAACACCACCTGGAGAATTTATATAAAAATATATATCTTTTTCAGGATCTTCTGCTTCTAAAAATAGTAATTGAGCGACAATCGAAGATGCACTAGCATCATCAACTTCACCGCTCAACATTACAATTCTATCCTTTAAAAGACGAGAATATATGTCATAAGCTCGTTCGCCTCGACCTGTTTTCTCAACCACATAAGGAATATAACTCATTTTATTTATCTTTTAATTTTAGAATTAATAATAAATTCAAGCACTCTATCTTCAAGAACACTCATTTTAACTAGTGGTAAAATATTTCTCTCTTTATATGTTTGCATCATTAGATCTGGATCTTGACCACTCATAATAAATTGATATTTTAAACTCTCTTCAATTTCTTTATCTTCAACTATGATATTATTTTCTTTAGAAATTTTATCAACAATAAAAGTTAATTTAACGGCTTGAGTAGATTCTGGTAAGAATTTATTTTGAAGTTCTTCTAATTTAGCAGGATCATTTTTAACTTCTTCAATTTCTGCTTCAGTCATAGTTCTAGCACTATTATTAACTCGATTTTCAAGTTCTTTTTCTAAAACAGATTTAGGAAGATCAAAATTAACATTATTTAATAATTTAGTTCTGACACTTGCTTTTAATTCATCGAATTTAGCAATTTTATTTTTTTCAAAAATAGAATTACTTATCTCATTTTTTACAAATTCAATAGCATCAACTTCTTTATTTTTCTTTCGAAGAGCAGAAAAACTATTTGCGATAATTTGTTCAGCAGTTGCATTATCAAGAACTAAAGTTTCAGATTCTTCAACTCGATTGATTTTACATTTAAAAATAGCTGTTTTGCCATTTAAATCTGAAGTATAATTTTCTGGGAAAACTACTGTTACATCAATATTATCACCAGCTGAATAACCTACTAATTGTTCTTCAAAACCACTTATAAAACTATTGCTACCGAGAATTAAATCATAACCTGTTGCAGTTCCACCATCAAAAAGTTCGCCATTAATAAAACCTGAAAAATCTATATTAACTCTATCTCCATTTTGAGATTTTCGCTCAACAATATTAAAAGATGCGATATTTTTTAATAATCTCATTGTCTCTTGTTCAATTGCTTCAATTGTTGCTTCTGAAATTACGATAGCCTCTAACAATGAATTTATTTCTATATTTCCAATAATTGGCTTTAAAGATAAAGCTACGGTTACTAAAATACCATTGTTTTCTGTTCGTTTAAAATCAACGATATCAGGTTCTGTGATTAAATCAGTATGACTTAAACTTAATTCACTTAAAGCTTGTTCTAAAAGACTTCTTAAAATTTCAGCTTCGGCATCTTCAATTAATCGAGAACCATAATATTTCTTGACGGCACTTGTAGGAACTTTACCTTTTCTGAAACCAGGTAGAGTAGTAGTTTTTGCAAGTTGTTTAACAATTTTTTCGACTTCAGATGAAATATCTTCTGCTGTTATAAAACCGCTGATACTAGCATTAGCAGAATTGATTTTATTTACTTTTATTTCCATAAAATTTTAACCGATCTATTTTTCTTAACGATGATTAATTAATCATTAACTGCGAGTTTTTAACTCGGGGAGATCTCCCAAAGCTTAAGATTGTTACATCAAAAGCACCTTGAATTTAAATTTATTTCTTGGTTCTCGATAATAAATTTATAATTTTAAGTAGTTTAATGACTTTGCTTAGGTCAAATTACTTATTGATATTTAGCAAGAAAATTTAAAAAATTCTTTTTATCAAAAATCGATCAGCTCTTATTTATTAAAAAATATTAAATATATTTTGATCGATAATAGTTTGCTAAAATTGTATCATAGTTTAACAGATGCTTAAAAATAGCTATCTTTTAAAATCGCCGTTTTTTCCGCCACTTTTTTCTTCTAACTGAATTTCTGAAATTATCATGCTTTTATCAATGGCTTTTACCATATCATAAATAGTTAATAAACCTATTGATACTCCAGTAAGTGCTTCTATTTCAACTCCAGTTTTTCCAGAAACTTTAACTGTAACAAATAATTTAAACTCTAATTTTTCAAGATTTTCTTCAATTGTGCAATTAATTCCTGAAATCTGTAATGGATGACACATTGGAATTAAATTAGAAGTTTGTTTTGCTCCCATAATGGAAGCAATGACTGCCGTTTGCAAAACTGGACCTTTTTTATTTTGATTATTTATTATAGAAAAATAGGCGGTCTCAGACATTTTAATTTTGCCACTTGCGATTGCTATTCGTTCAGTTATATTTTTTTCAGAAACATCAACCATTTTGGGACGATTGAAATTATCAAGATGTGTTAATTCACTCATATTTTTTCTTTAATTTAATATATCAGGTGCATGTGGTGGAAATTCACTACTTGTTGTATTTGGCACTGGATGTGGAACAGTTGTTGGATTTTGAATAATATTATCCGTTGTAATATTTGTCTCAACATCTCCGCACGATATAAAAAATATAGAAATAATTCCAAATATATATTTTTTTAACATTTATTTAACCCTAATTGAAGAAATTTTGCCATTATTCAAAAATATTAAATGAGTTTTACCATCATTTTCGTTTATGAAAATAGATCTCTGATCTGTGGAATTTCTTGAAATAGTTCCTAAAGAGTAAAACCCATTTGTTTGACTATTTTTGATATTTGTCCAATTACTATCTATATTATAAATATATAAACCAGTTTGAATTGTTGATGATGTAGAACCACCTTCAGAATAGATTGGCAAAGATAAAATTCCATTTAAATAATCATAGCCAATTGATTCATAATTTAAAAAAGAGTGAGTCTGATTATAGTAATCACCTAAAGTTTTATCAAATTTTTTCACTGGTTTTAAAATATCTTTGATATCAAAAATTTGAAGTTTAATGCCACTTTGCAAACCAGTTTCTTCTATTTTTCTGCCAACAGATATTAAACGATTATCATTTTGAGAATATTGTAAAAGTTCGCTATCTGCTCCAAGTTCAATAATTCCACTTTTTTTCGGCGAAGTTGGAACTGATAAATCAATAATTTGAAAACCTCGATTATTGCTATTTGGTGAAGCGATTGCAAATTTTTCATAAATTTTTATACCATTCAAAGAGTAAAGAGATTCGACAAGTTCGCCAACTTTACCAACTTCAATTAATTTATCATCTTCTTCACTAAATATATGCATAGCTCCACTAGAAATAGTATCACTAAATGAATATTTATTTCGAGAAGCAACTCTTAAATATCCGCCTTGTTCATTTAGCCAAAAATTATTTGCAATTTCACCGTCAATATGCCCAGTTGCTCGATATTCGATAGCTGGGAAAAATGATAATTTATGAATTTCAGAACGATTTTTTGTTTCATTGAAAGATAAAAAATATGGAGCTGATTCACCACTAAAATATATACTATTTGAAGAAAAAGATATATTTTTATATTCACCGAATAGTGATTCTGTGCGAATTAATTTTCCTGTTACGATATCAATTTGAGAAATTGTAAAGAGCAATGAGTTATTATCTAATTTTGGAGAAGCTAAAAATCGATTTGGATCTATTAAATCTGTAAATGTTAAAGTTCCTCCAATTTGATATTTTGGCAATGAATAGCTATTTTTGACAATAGGTTTTTCATAATTAAATCTAAAAAACTTTTTAGTTACAGAGTCTTTTTCGACATCGTAACATTTAGTTTGATATTCGATTGTATCTTCTGGATAATTACAAGGATCACTACTTGATACCCACTCTTTTGGATAAGTAATATCTATACAAGGTTGAAATTTTGAGACTAAATATAAATTATTATTTATATTTCTAGTTTCTATAGCTTGACCATCAATAAAAATATGTTTTTCATTAGAAAAACCAAGTGGATTTGAATTTATATCAAGAATAGATATTGCTGTTTTATTAGCTCTACAACTATTAGCAAACGAACTATTTGTTTCAAGATCATTTAAATCAGAAATAATAACCAATTTCGAACCAGTTGTAAAAAAATCTCGAATAGTATAAGTTCCTTTTGAGAACTTCAAAGAAAAAGTTGTAGGAATTTTATTTCCATATAACATTTCATCAATAAGAATTGCACTTATACTTTTATCACTACTTTTATAATAAACAATTCTATTTTTTTCTTTTAAAATATTTGGTTGCTCAACACCACTATATTTTAAATTTGTTCCAGTTTTATTAATTACACTATTAGATACACTAATCGTAGTTTTTGAAGAGTTATTAATATTTAAATTTGAATTAGAATAAAAATCTGATACTTCACTCCAATTCCAATATTTTCGTTCTCGATTAGAAACTAATAATGATTTTTTAATATAATTTTCAACTTCACTTATAGTTTTAAAAGTTCCTACTCTTTCAGAAATTGTATCAGCTTTTATTATTGATAATTTGCTACCAACAATTGATAAATCAACTTCTCGATATTCTGGAGAATATACCCAAAATCCATCTTTACTATTAATTTCATCTATTTCAGGAAAACTTAATATCTCATATTTTTGATTTGTTTGCCATGAGCTATTAATATCAAGATATCTCCAAACCTTATAACCATCAAATATTTTTTGCGAATAAACAGCATTAAAAGGTAATGAAACTAAATTCCAACCTTTATATAATTTAATAATAGAAATATCATCTGATGAGGTTGTTAAAGTTTTACTATCATCGATAATTAAACTCCAATCAATTTTACTAAAAACCCAAAGTCCTTGCCATCTATCGACAAAATTAATTTGATTTAATCTTAATTCTTCTATTTTTGTTCGTAACTCTTTTTCTGGTGAATAGCCTTCCCATTCGCCATATTGACCATTATAATACCAAACTAATCGAACATTTTCGTTATTAAATGGTCTCATATTACTAATATCTGCTGGGAGTCCGATAAGTTGCCACCCGCTTTTTAATTTTAATTGATATTCTAAAGAATATAATTCGATAGATATTAAAGGTACTAATATAGATATTTTTTTTAATATTTTAAATTTGAACATTTTATTTTACCTTAAAGTATTTTTTTAATTCCAAGTGTGTTTTAAATTCCCAGTGGGAATCACCAAATTACGATCGCCTATCTTACTAGAATATTTAAATTTTTATCAAATAATAGATTAAAAAATCTTACATTTTAGAAAATTACTGTTTTTATATAAAACAACCTCATCATGCGATTTTCTCGTTTTATAAATTCTAAATTCTTGAAATTTATTATAACACTCATATTATTTTGCTTTCTTTATATTATATTAAGTTCTTTATTAAATAGCTTTAAAACTTAAAGAATATCTAAATCTCGATATAATTTCCGACAAAATATCTATTCAAAAAGGAATAAAATTATGAGTAAAATCAAAGAAAGAGTTCATACCGATATTAAAGATGCTATGAAAAATAAAGATGTCTTTAAACGAGATGCTCTTCGATTGTTGGCTAGTGCCATGAAACAGATTGAAGTTGATGAACGAAAAGAACTCACTGATAGCGATATGATTAAAATTATTCAAAAGCAGATTAAACAGCGAGAAGATAGTTCGACTCAATATAAAGATGGTGGTCGTGAAGATTTATATCAAAAAGAGATTGCAGAATCTGATTTATATAAAAGTTATCTTCCAACACAGTTAGATGATACTCAACTTGAAGAAAAACTTCGCGAAATTATTATTCGTGTTGGTGCTTTAACTCAAAAAGATATGGGCAAAGTTATGGGTGTTGCAACAAAAGAACTTGAAGGTATTGCCGATGGCAAACGAATTAATCTTATCACAAAAAAAATTCTAGGATAAATTAAATGACTGAAATTATCGCTTCTTATGGACACATAATTCTATTTTTACATGTAATTAGTGCCGTTATTTGGGTTGGTGGAATGATCGCTATTCGTTTTGCTGTTCATCCTGCTATGAGTCTTATTGCAACTACTGAAGTTCGTTTAAGCAGATCTTTACATCTTATTCGACGATTTTTTTATATCGTTATTCCGTTTATCGTTACTTTATTATTAACTGGAATTTTATTAATTTATGGCTTTGGACATAAAGGTCAAATGGCTGTTCATATCAAAGAAACTATCTGGTTAATAATGGCTCTTAATTTTGTAACTATGTTTATTCGACGAAATAAAGCTGAAAAATTATTAAAAGATAGCAAATTAGATGAAGCAAAACATATTATATATATCATTTCTGCTTATATGATTCCAGTAAATATTATATTTGGTTTAATTGCTATTTATTTAGGCATATTCTTAAGAGCAGGTATCTAATTTGATAGATTTTAAAAGAGAATTAAATCTTGAAGGAATAGAACTTCATGACGATTTTAATAATGAAATATATATTTATTTGGAATTATTAAAAAAATGGAATAATGTTCATAATATTTCAAGAATGAGTGATAAAGAACTTGAAGAAAGTATTATTGATTCACTCATACCTCTAAAATTTTTAGAGTTTAATTCTCTGCTCGATATCGGTAGCGGGAGCGGTTTTCCCGCTATTCCAATTGCTATTGCAAGAAAAAATATCAGAATTGCAATGGCTGAACCAATCAAAAAAAAGAGCAGTTTTTTAAATTATGCAAAAGTATTATTAAATTTGAATAATACAGAAATATATTCGTTAAGAATTGAAAATTTAACAATTGGTAAATTTGATCTAGTTTCTTCAAGAGCTGTTGCAGAAAGTTCAATTATTTTGAATTTAGCTTTGCCTCATTTACAACAAGATGGCAAAATTATTTTATATAAAGGTTCTCGAGTTGAAAACGAAATAAAAAATATATCTGACAAATATTTAAATAATAATTTTAGTTATGAGATTATATCTCGAGCATTTAGAAATTATTTAATTATTAAAAATAAAAATATATAAATTAAGGAATATAAAGTGTGGAAATTTATAATTCTAATTGCTTTAATAGTTGCTGGTTATTTTTTAGTTATGAAATTACAACAAAAAAATAAAAGTAAAAAAAATAATGAGCTTTCAGATTTAGTTACATGTTCAAAATGTGGAACTTTAACTGTTGAAACAGAAATGATTTCTAATCATGGCAAATTATTTTGTTCAAAAAAATGTGCAGGATTATAATTAAATGATCGTTTTAGGACATTATTTAATAAATAGTGAATATTTATATATGGTTTTTAATTTTGAAGATATAAAAAAACTCCTTCAAATTCAACTGTATTAATAAATTTTTCTGATGGAACTCTTTTAAAAGAGTTATCAAATAATAAAATTAAAACAGCTGTTAAAGTTTCTAATATTAAAGAGGCGATTTTCTCAGAAGCTTTAAGATCAAAATATATTATTGCTAATAATTTAGCTTTGGCTATTCAAATTCAGAAATTGGCTGAAAATTATTTATATGATTCTAAGATTTTAGTTGAAATTGAAAATGAATCAGATCTAGAATTAATAGCTGAAAATAAAATAGATGGTGTAATTTATAAAAATGCTATTAAAAATATTAATTAACTTGAAAGGTATATATTAATGAAATTTTTTACACAAACTCTTCTGTTTTTACAGAAAATATTTCGTAAATTAATCGGAACTCGAAATGATAAAGAGATTCGAGCTTATTTAAAACGAGTTGAAAAAATAAATGCTCTTGAAAGCAAATATCAAGCAATGAATGATGACGAATTAAAAGCATCATTTGAAGAATTAAAAAAAGCTGTTCGCGAAAATACAAAAACTCTTGAAGATGTTTTATATGACTCGTTTGCAATTACTCGAGAGGCAAGTCGTAGAATTCTTGGTATGAGACATCATGATGTTCAATTAATTGGTGGAATGGTTTTACACGACGGCAGAATTGCTGAAATGAAAACTGGTGAAGGTAAAACACTTGTCGCAACTTTGCCAATAGTATTAAATGCAATGACTGGAAATGGTGTTCATCTTGTTACAGTTAATGATTATTTAGCAAAACGAGATTCTGAAGAGTTAAAACCTCTTTATAATTTTTTAGGTTATTCTGTTGGTGTAATTACAGAACGAATGTATGATGATATGCTTAAAAAAGAGCAATATAATTCAGATATAACTTATGGCACTAATAATGAATTTGGATTTGATTTTTTACGAGATAATATGAAATATTCTCGAGATGAAATGGGACAACGAGGTCACAATTTCGTAATTGTTGATGAGGTCGATTCGATTTTAATCGATGAAGCTAGAACTCCACTTATTATTTCTGGTCCAACTGATAAAAAATTAGATAATTATGTTCGAGCTGATAAAGTTGCTAAAAATTTAATAAAAGGTGAAAAAATTCCGCCTCAAAAAATGGATGATGTTGAAACAACAATTGGTGATTTTATCGTTGATGAAAAAAATAGAACTGTATTATTAACAGAAGATGGAACCGTAAAAGCTCAAGAATTATTTGGTGTTGATAATTTATATAGCATTGAACATGCTATTTTGTCTCATCATCTCGATCAATCTTTAAAAGCTAACTATTTATTTGTTAAAGATGTTGATTATGTAATCAAAGATGGTGAAATTATTATCGTTGATGAATTTACTGGTCGGCTTTCTGATGGTCGTAGATATTCTGATGGTTTGCATCAGGCAATTGAAGCAAAAGAGGGTGTTCGTGTTAAAGAAGAGAGTCAAACTTTAGCTGATATTACATTCCAAAATTATTTTAGAATGTATAAAAAATTAGCTGGTATGACTGGAACTGCTCAAACTGAAGCAACAGAATTTGCCGAAATATATAATTTAGATGTAGTTTCGATTCCAACTAATTTACCAATAAAACGAAAAGATTTTGATGACCTCATCTATAAAACTGAAAGAGAAAAATTACATGCAGTCGTTAATAAAATTCTTGAATTAAATAAAATTGGTCAGCCTGTTCTTGTTGGAACAACTTCAATCGAAAAAAGTGAAGCTCTTCATAAGATTTTAAAAGATAAAAAAATAGTTCATTCTGTTTTAAATGCAAAAAATCATGAATATGAAGGTGAAATTATAAAACGAGCTGGTCAAAAAGGTGCACTTACAATTGCTACAAATATGGCTGGTCGAGGTGTTGATATTCGACTTGGTGAAGGTGTTAAAGAGCTTGGTGGTCTATTTATTCTTGGAACTGAACGACACGAAAATAGACGAATTGATAATCAATTAAGAGGTCGAAGTGGTCGTCAAGGTGATGAAGGTGCAAGTCAATTCTTTTTAAGTCTCGATGATAATTTATTACGAATTTTTGGTAGTGATCGTATTAAAAAAATTATGGATCATCTCGGAGTTGAAGAGGGGGAACATATCGAATCTGGTATGGTTACTCGTGCTGTCGAAAAAGCTCAAAAACGAATTGAAGGTATGCATTTTGAACATCGAAAACATGTTGTTCAATATGATGATGTTGCTAATGAACAGCGAAAAGTTATATTCAATTTTAGAAATCAACTTCTTGATTGGAATTTTAATATTAGCAATAAATTAACTGAAATCAGAAAAGAGTATGTTTCAATTTTGCTTGAAAATTATGCTATTTTTGATGGTTTAAATCGTGAAGATTTTAATCTTGAAGGTTTAATTAGTGCTTTACAAGAAGAGGTTAAAGTTAAAATTTCTATTTTTGAAATTCAAAATCTTGAAGCAAATGATATTAAAAGTTTCTTAATAGATAAAATCGAAAATTTATATGTTAAAAAAATGTCGCTTTTACATGAAGATATACGAAATAGTATAGAAAGAGAGATTTATTTAAAAACTCTTGATAAAAGTTGGCGAGAACATTTACATCAAATGGATATTTTAAAAACTGGAATCGGTCTTCGAGGCTATAATCAAAAAGATCCACTTGTCGAATATAAAAAAGAGAGTTTTTATCTTTTTAATGAACTAGTAAATCATATTAAGTTTGAGACAATTAAAACACTTCAACTTATACAGTTTGCAACTGAAAATCCTGAAGAAGAGGGTGAAGAATTTGTTGCAAAACGAGAAGAAGAAAAATTAATCGAACAACGACAAAATGAGTTACGAACCGAAAAAAATCGAGTTCCAGAAATTCAAAATTCAGTTTCAGTAAATCCAGAATTTAGACAAAAACCAAAACCAAAACGAAATGATTTATGTCCTTGTGGAAGTGGTTTGAAATATAAAAGTTGTTGCGGTGTAAGTGGTCCTAAAAAAGGACTTCTTGCTAAAATTTAATATAAATATATTTATTAAAATATGAAATTTGAAATTTTAGCTATTGATGGAAAAAGTCGCCGTGGCAGAATCACAACTGAACACGGCACAATAGAAACACCAGTTTTTATGCCCGTTGGAACTATTGGAGCTGTTCGTGGAGTTGATACTTTTGATCTTGAGAACTATTTAAAACCTGAAATTATTCTCGGAAATACTTATCATTTATATTTGCGACCAACTCCTGAAATCGTTCAGAAAATGGGCGGTTTGCACGGTTTCACTGGTTTTAAAAAAAATTTTCTTACTGATAGCGGAGGCTTTCAAGCTTTTTCGTTGCCAACTGCAAAAACTGACGATAATGGTATTTCTTTTAAAAGTCATATCGATGGTTCAAAACATCTTTTTACTCCCGAAAAAGTTATAGATATTCAGAATATGCTTAATAGCGATATTAAAATGGTTCTTGATGATCTTATTTCACTACCTGCTGAAGATGGTCGAATTGCAAAATCGATTGAACGAACTCGAATTTGGGCTGAAAGATCATTAATTCATCATGTTCGAGAAATAGAAAATGGTCGCGGTTTAGGAACTTCTATTTTTGCAATAGTTCAAGGCGGAATTAGTCAAACTCACCGTAAGATTTCTGCTGAAAGTTTAGTTGCATTTGAATATGCAAATAAAAGTTTTGACGGTCTTGCAATTGGTGGCTTAAGTGTTGGTGAAGAGAGTTCGGCAATGTATGATACTGTTGAATTTACAGTTCCATTTTTGCCAAATGATAAACCGAAATATTTAATGGGAGTTGGAACTCCTGAAGACCTCATCGAAAATATAGATCGCGGAATTGATATGTTTGATTGTGTTATGCCAACTCGCAATGCTCGAAATGGAACTATTTTTACGACATTCGGTAGATTAAGCATAAAATCATCAAGATATCGAGAAGATGCAAATCCTATTGATCAAGCTTGTAACTGTTATACTTGTCAAAATTATTCTCGAGCTTATTTAAATCACCTTTTTCGAGCTGAAGAATTAAGTTATCCAAGATTAGCTTCAATTCATAATTTACACTACTATTTGACTTTAATGCGAGAAGTTCGCGAAGCAATTTCAAATGGTAATTTTTCTGAATATAAAAAAGATTTTTATAGAAAGCGAATAAAAAACGAAAATGATATTTAATGAATTATTAATCTTATTTTTATATGGCATTTCGATTGGATCATTTGCAAATGTTCTAATTTATCGTTTGCCTCGAGGTGAATCGCCAGTTTTACCAGCTTCACATTGCACAAAATGTAATACTCCAATTAAGTTTTATCATAATATACCCGTGATTTCATGGTTTTTACTAAAAGGCAAATGTGCTTATTGTAATGAAAAAATATCGATGAGGTATCCAATAATAGAATTTTTAAGCGGTTTGATAGCAATAGCAGTATATTTTAAAATTGGATTATTCATTGAGACTTTTATAGTTATTTTAATATTTATTTTACTTTTAGTTCTTTCATTAATTGATTGGGATTTTCGAGCTGTTCCAGATTCGATAAATTTATTAATTTTAACATTTGCAATCTTTAATGATATTAATAATATTTCTAATAATATAGAAAATGCTTTATTGTTTGCTGGTGGATTTGCACTTTTAAGATTTTATATTTCGTTTTTTGTCAAACGAGAAGCAATGGGCGAAGGCGATATTATGGTCGCAGGAACAATCGGAGCAATGGTTGGAAGTTATGTAGGAGTATTTACAATTTTTTTATCAGCTTTAATTTCTATAATTGCATTTATTTTTTATCGCGAACGAGAATTACCATTTGTCCCATTTTTATCATTAGCACTTTTTATAACTTGGCTTTTTGAACGAGATGTGATTATTTTGTTAAATAATATATTAAGAGTTTAAAATTTAAATATGTTTATAAAAATATGTGGAATAACTAATTTCGAAGATAGTTTAATCGCTTCTGAAAATGGAGCTGATGCACTTGGTTTTGTATTTTATGAAAAATCTCCTAGATATATAAAACCAGAAATTGCTCGAGAAATAATTGAGAAATTAAATAGTTTTGGCTTTAGGAATACTAAAAAATTTGGATTATTTGTTGAAAAATCAGCTAATGAAATAATTAAAATTTCTCAAGAATCAAATATTTCATTAGCTCAATTACATTGGGATATTGACGAAACCAATTATTCTGAAATAGCTATGTCAAAAATAAGAGTTATTCGTGCAAAAAATATTAATGATATAAATTTACATAAAAATAATATTAGATTTATTGATTCGTATGTTGAAAGTTTTGGTGGAGTTGGTCATCGACTAAATCTTGAATGGTTTCTTAATCGAGACAATAGCAAAATTATTATAGCTGGAGGTTTGAACTCTGATAATTTGCACGAACTACAAGGTTTTGGTTTTTATGGGGTTGATGTTAGTAGTGGAGTTGAATTATATAAAGGCAAAAAAGATCGCATTAAAGTAATTGAGTTTATAAAGAATGCTAAAAATATAATTTAATAAATAATGAAAGAGTATTAATATGGAAAATAACGAACAAACAAAAGTTCAAAAAATTGTCGCGGGAGCTGATTCATTAGCTCTTGGCATTTCGATTGTTGTTTCAATTTTGATTGGAGTCGGAATAGGTTTATGGTTGAAATCTATTTTTAATTCTAATTTATTACTTTGGCTTGGTGTTGCTTGGGGAATAGGTGGAGCTTTATTAAATATTTATAGAGCATATAAACGAGAATTAATTGAGTTTGAAAAAATTGCAAAAGATCGAGAATTTAATATAAAATGATTTCATTTTCTGTGGGTTTTTTTACAACTCTGATTTTGTTATATTTTTCTCGTTTAAGTTATAAAAATTATGTAAATAGTCAAGTTTTAAAAATAGATTCAAATGATAAAAATAATCGCGATATTATTGATAAAATTGATGATCCACACGATTTATATTCTGATGAAGTAATCGTAAATACAAATCAAGAAGATATAAAAGATTTAGATAGTCAAAATATTATAAATTCTGAAAAAAGCAAAATATCTATAAAAAATAGTTTAAAAATCGGTTTTAAAACTCTTCCTGCAAATTTATCGATTTTAAGACTTTTTGGTTATTTTATTTTAATCAGTGGCTTTTTTTATTTAAAAAATAGTAATAATTTAGAGATTAGTTATTATTTAATTGGTATAACTTCTGGAATAATTTTAGTAATTTTGGTAAATATTTTAAATGTTAAAAAATGAATTTTATATAAATTATTTTAATAAACCTTTAAATTTATATAACGATAAAAATTTACGAGGTTATAAAACTCTCTTTTTATTAAAAATGAGAATGATCTTGATAATATTTGGTTTCATATGAATCATTTTATTGATTTACAAAAAGGCGATCTCTTTGGCTTTATAAATTCATTATATTTTTTTATACTTATTTAAAATCTGATAAAAAATTAACAGATTTTGATAAACATTTTGAATTTGTTATCGAAGAGAGTGATGAATATTTTTATTGGACAACCTCATCAGAATATTTGATATTTATTGTTAATGAACATAATCTTTTTTTAGTGAATTTGAATTTAAAGGAACTATTGATAAATTAACATTTAAATTAGATAAATATAGACATAATGATAATTTCGAATCAAAAGAAATTCAAGAAAAAGAGAGTCAAAAGAACCAAATTATTAAAAATAATATTTTAATAAATAGTTCTGAATCTTCATCTTCTCAAGAAGAACAAAATAAACGAGTTTATTCGTTTATTCCAAAAAGTAAACTTTTACAACTACAACATATTGGTGAAGAATTAACTGTTGAACTTATGGAAATTGAAAATGGTTACGAATTTAATAGAAAAACTGTTAAAAATATTGTCAAAAATTTACATTGTATTTCAAAAGTTTTGCATAGTTATAAAGAAACTATAAAAATTGCTGATTTAATGGAAGATTTGGCACATTTTTTAAAACATTATATTGAAGATGTTGCAGAATTTGAAATTGAAGATATTGCACTTTTTGAGACTCTTTTTAGTAATTTTAATACTTGGCTTCTTTTATCATTTTTTGATGGCACTAATAATATTCAAGAATATGATTCTATTATTGCAAATAATGTTAAAGATATAATTAATCGTGTAAATTATAAATTAGATAAAGATTTTGAATAATTTGAAGATTAAACTAATATCTTTAATATATAAATATTATCTAAGAAATTAGTTTAATATTTATTTAGGCTTTAAAAAGTGTTCCTGAAATTTGTTCGTTTTCTAAAAGAAATTTTTCTACGGTTTGCAAATCAAAACCAGAAGCGAGTAACATCGCACCTCCTCGATCTAAAAGAAATTTAGCTGATTTTAATTTCGTAACAATTCCGCCAGTTGCAAAAGCATTATTTGGCGAAACAGTTTGATCAAGTTCTTCATCAGAAACCGAATAAATTCGAGTTTGTAAAATCGCATCATTATAAATTCTAGGATTTTTATTATAATATCCATCGATATCAGATAAAATAATTAATAAATTGCTATTAAAATAAAAAGTTGAATGAGCTGAAAGTTGATCATTATCACCAAAAGCGAGTTCTTCAGTTGCAACAGTATCATTTTCATTAATAATTGGTACGACTCCATTTGATAACAAAACATTAACAGTATTTTTTGCATTTTCAGTTCGTTTTCGAGAGTCAAAATCAGCTTCAATTATTAAAATTTGCGAAATAGTTATATTAAATTTATCGAATTTATTGCGATAAACACTCATTAAATATGGTTGTCCAATCGATGCAAGAGCTTGACGATTTGCAAGAATTTTTTTATCAAGCTGAACTTTTGAAAATCCAGCAGAAACTGCTCCAGATGTAACAATAATGACATCGATATTAGCTTTTTTTAAATTTGCGACGAAATTTGCAATTTTTTCGATTCGCTCTTCTGCGAGAGAGCCATTTTCTGTTAAAACAGCAGTACCAATTTTTATAACAACTCTTTTATATACCATTAATCCTCATTTAAATAAAATAATGTTCAAGAAATCAATTAAATATATTTTCAACTAATTGATTTCTTATTACTCTTAATATATTTTCAACTAATTTTCATGTCAAAAATACAACGATTATCTTCACTTGAAATTGCACAAACTTTTTCAATAACTTCTATTGCACATAGCCTAATCTATAAGTTAATAAAAGTCTATTTAGATAATTTGTCAAAAATTCTAAATCATTAGTATCTTTTACCCAAGCCAAAAGTGGGGCATTATTCATAATTTCATCAAATAAATTTTTAGCAATTTCTTCACTAACATATTTAAAATCATCAAAATCACCAAGTTTAAGAATAGTCTCTAAACTTTTAATAAAAAGCAATTCTGGACCATTTCCGATAGCTTTGATAAGTTTTGTATCAGATAAATTTTGAGGAATAAAAATCGCCGAACTCTCTTTAGCCGAACTTTTTCTGTCGTTACTTTCAGGACGACGAAATAATTTACCCATTTTTAATCTCGAAGAGCCTGATAAGCGATATCAGTTCTGAACTGTTTTCCAGCAAAATGAATTTGACCAGCTAATAAATAGGCACGATCTCGAGCTTCACGAACAGAATTGCCAACACCAACGGCGACCATAACTCGACCGCCAGTAGCAAAAAGTTTGCCATCTTCATCAGCTGTAACACCGCCAAAAGAAATATGACTAAAATTATTTAATTCGCTATGAACTACATTATCAATTATAATTTCAGCAGGTTGAGAAGAGCTATAAGGATAATTTTTACTTGCAATGACAACACCAACAGAAATTTGATTAGAAATTTTTATATCAATTTCATTTAATCTATTACTAGAAGCCAAATATAAAATTTCAGCAATCGAATTATCAAAAAGAGGCATTATAATTTCGCATTCTGGATCACCAAAACGAACATTGAACTCAAGAGTATAAGGTTCGTTTTTAACAATCATTAAACCAGCAAAAAGAACACCTTTAAAAGGATTACCATCTCGTCGCATTCCGTCAAGAGTTGGTCGAATAATTCTAGTCTCAATTTTTTCAAGCAATTCGCTATCAATTAATGGAGTTGGAGCATAAGCACCCATTCCGCCAGTATTTGGACCAAGATTGCCAGTTAATAATCTTTTATGATCTTGAGCTGGAGGTAAAATTTTAAAATTTTCGCCATCAGAAATTGCAAAAACCGAAAGTTCATAACCATCAAGAAATTCTTCGATTACAACTTTTAAACCAGCTGAACCGAATAGATTTCCACTTAACATTTCACCAACAGATTTTTTTGCCTCAGCATAACTTTCAGCGATAATTACACCTTTTCCGCCACAAAGTCCATCAGCTTTGACAACAATTGGTAAATTCAAAGTTTCGATAAAACGATAGGCAGTTTCAATCGATGAGGTCTCAATAAAACGAGCAGTTGGAATCGAATAGCGATTTAAAAATTTTTTCATGAAAACTTTTGAACCTTCAAGTTGAGAAGCTCGTTTTGAACTTCCAAAAATTTGCAAACCACGAGTTTCAAAAATATCAACGATACCTTCAACAAGTGGTTGTTCTGGTCCAACTACGGTTAAATTTATATTTTGAGTTTCAACAAAATCAGCAAGTTTATGCCAATCAGAAATAGAAATATTTGTTCCAAGTTTTGAAGTTCCGCCATTACCCGGAGCGAAAAAAAGCTCCTTAACTCGAGAATCTCGTTTCATTGCGAGAGCCATTGAATATTCTCTTGCACCACTGCCAACTATTAATATTTTAGATAAATCCATATTTTTTTAAACCTTTTTATATATTTTTTCTTTTTAGATTATTTTAAAAGCAAATAGTAAAACTATAAGCCATATTATAACAGTTGTTAAAATTGATAAAAAGACAACTGTTGCACCTAAATCTTTTGCATTTTTGGCAAGTGGGTGAATCTCTTTTGTGCATAAATCTACGACTCTTTCTATTGCAGAATTTATAATTTCGGCAATAATATTTAAAAATAGTGAGATAAACAGAATAGCCTTAAATTTATATTCTATTGGTAAATATATAATTAAAACAGTAAATATCAGAAAAGCTAAAACTTGAAGTCTAAAAGAACTTTCATTTAAAAAAGCATCTTTTAAACCTTCAAGAGCATAAACCGTATTTTTGAAAAAATTATATTTTGGTTTATTAAGCATAACTTAAATTATAAAAATTAAGATAGTTTTGAACCGAGTTTTCGTTCTCGTTCAGGTCGAACAAGCGATAAACCTTCGCTATCTTTAACGGCTAAAATCATTCCTTCAGAAACTAAACCCATTAATTTTGCAGGTTGTAAATTCGCAACTACACATACTTGAGTATTTAAAAGTTCATCAGGTTTATAAAATTCGCGAATTCCAGCTAAAATTTGTCGAGGTCGTTTTTCACCTAAATCTACACGGAGTTTATATAATTTTTTACTTTTTGCAACCTCATCGATAGCTACAATTTTGCCAATTTTCATAGTTGTTTTTGTAAATTGGTCAATTCCAATTAAACCGTCGCCATTTAATTCTTCGAGAGGTTCAAGTTCATTATTTACAATTTCAGTTTTGGTTTCGATAGTTTCGTTTTTTTTCTCTTCAAATCTTGGAAAAAGCGGAGGGATCATTTTGAGTTCAAAACTCTCAATTTTTTCATTTTTTCGAATAAACTTGTCATAAGTTTCAGCTGAAATTTCAATTCCAAGCGATTTTGCCATCTCTTTTGAACTATCAGGGGTAATCGAATATAAAAGTATCGAAACTTTTGCTAGTAAATTAGCAATAAAATTTAAAAGTGCTTCAACTTCAGCAGGATTCGTTTTGATTTTTTTCCATGGTTCGCTATTTTGAATAAGACGATTTCCAATTGATAAAATTTCCCAAATATCTTCAAGATATTTATGTATTTGAAGTTTAAACATATAATCTTCAAGATTAGAGATTATTTTTAGAATTTCATTCTCTTCATTTTTAAAAATATCAGAATTTGATGAGAATTTCATAGAAAAATATTTATCAGCCATACCTAAAAGCCTATTTAATATATTTCCAAGACTATTACTTAAATCACCATTAATTCGATTAATTAAAGCTTTTTCGGAAAAATCGCCATCTTGACCAAATGGAACTTCTCTCAAAAGAAAATATCTAAAAGCATCAAGTCCGTAAGTTTCGACAACTTCTCGCGGTTTAACAACATTGCCGACCGATTTACTCATTTTTTGACCGTCGCGAGTCCACCAACCGTGAGCTCCAATGTGATGAGGTAATGGCAATTCGAGACTCATCAAAAATGCGGGCCAATAAATTGCATGAAATCGTAAAATATCTTTTCCGACAAGATGCAATTTCGCAGGCCAAAATTCCATTTTAGAATTTTCATTATTGCCATAACCAAGAGCAGTTATATAATTTAAAAGTGCATCTAACCATACATATAAAACATGACTATTTTCATTCATTTCAGTAGGTAATTTTATTCCCCAATCAAAAGTTGTTCTTGAAACTGATAAATCTTTTAAACCGCCTTCAACAAAAGCAATAACTTCATTTCTTTTTGATTGAGGTAATATAAATTCAGGATTGTTTTTATAGTGATTTAGTAATCTTTCGCTATATTTTGATAATTTAAAAAAATAGCTTTCCTCTTCTAAAACTGAAGTAACTTTTCCACAATCAGGACAAGCAACTCCATCGATTAATTGTGTATCGCTGAAAAAAGCTTCACAACTTACACAATAGTTACCACTATATTTATCCTTATAAATATCACCATTTTCTACCATTTTACGAAAAGCATTTTGAACACCAATTTTATGATTTTCATCAGTTGTTCGGATAAAATAATCATATTCTATTTTAAAATCATTCCATAAATTTCTAAATGTAGCACTAATTTCATCGGCATACTCTTGAGGAGTTTTACCATTTTTTTTAGCTGATTGTTCGATTTTTTGACCATGTTCATCAGTGCCAGTTAATAAAAAAGTTCTATGTCCGAGAAGTTTTGAATATTTTGTGATGGCATCGGCAATTATGGTCGTGTATGCATGTCCAATATGAGCAACATCATTTACATAATAAATAGGAGTAGTTATATAGATATTTTTACAAGACAAAATAGCTCCTTGATCTATTTAATTTATGAAATCTTAGCTTATCGAGTGCCATTTTTGGTGAAATATTTATTTTGATAAGATTCTTGATTTAAAATTTTTTTATAAATCCCCGTGTCAAACACTGGAACGGCAAAAGAAAAAACCATTTTGTTAGGATAAAATTTAAAAAATATATATTTAAAGTATCAAAATGAATTTAGAAAATATTCCTGAAGCCAAAGTTGTTAAAAATAAATTTTCTTTTTCAATAGTTTGGATAATTCCAATTATAGCTTTAGCAATAGCTATATATATAGGTTATCAATCTTGGCAAAATAGAGGCGAAATCGTCGAAATAGAATTTATAAATGGTTCTGGACTTGAAATTGGTAAAACAAAAGTAAAATACAAAGATGTTGAAGTTGGTAAAGTTATCGGAATTTCGTTAGCTAAAAATCTTCAAAAAGTAAAAGTACGAGTTGCAATTGATCGTGAAATTGCAAAAGAGTTACATGGCGATTCAAATTTTTGGGTTGTTCGTCCAAGAGTAACAACTCGAACCGTTAGTGGAATCGGAACACTTTTATCGGGAGCTTATATTTCACTTTCAGTTGGTTCTGATAAAAAAAATTCGCTTAAAAAAAATATAATTGGACTTGATGAACCACCAACTTTATCTGGTTTGGATAATGGTCATAAATTTTCGCTTGAAGCTGAAAGACTCGGTTCAACTGATATTGGCACACCAATTTTTTATCGTGGAATGGCAGTTGGTGAAGTCGTTTCATATAAACTTCTCGATAATCAAAAAATGAGTATTCAAATTTTTATTAAATCTCCATATGATTATCTCATTGATAATAGAACTTCATTTTGGAATCTAAATGGTCTTGATATTCGTTTTGGTAGTAACGGAGTTGAAGCTCATCTTGAATCATTTTTGTCATTTATGCAAGGTGGTATCGCTTTTGAAAATTTATCTGGGCAAGGTGAAAAACTTGTTGAAAAAGATAATCAAAACATAGTCTTTAAATTATATCAAAATAAAGATAGCATTACTAAAATAGAGCCTATTAATAAATTAAATTATATTATGCTTTTTTCAAATGGAGTGTCTGGACTTCAAGAGGGAGCAAATTTAAAACATAAAGGTCTAATTGTAGGAACTGTCAAAAAAATAGAACCAAGATTTAATCATGATAAATTTTCTGTTGAAATTCCTGTTTTAGTAGAAATTTGGTCTGAAAGATTTGCAATTCAAAATGATGAAAACTCAACCAAAATTATAGAACAGATGATTATTAAAAAAGGTTTGCGAGGAAAATTAAAAACTGCAAATTTATTAACTGGTCAAATGGAAATTGATTTGACTTTTATTAAAAATCGCGAAAATATTAGTTTAAAAAAAGATGGAAATTATTTAATTTTTCCAACTGTTGAAACTGATATAGAACAGCTTTTACAAAGAGTTGATAGTGTTATGGCAAAATTAGAAAATGCTCCATTAAATGAGATGATAGAAGAGTTACATAAAACAACTAAAAATATATCTAAAATTATAGATATAAATGACAAAAATTCTATGATTTCTCAAACTAATGAAGCTATTAAAAATTTAAATAAAATATTGGTAAATTTTGAAAATATCCCAAAAGATATAAAATATACTTTAGAACAAAGCGAAATTACTTTACAAAAATTAAATAAAACACTTGAAGCTGGTGAAAAAAATCTAAAAGATGATTCAATTTTGCAACATGATATTCGAAATCTTCTTCAAGAAGTTACTCGAGCAGCAACTGCAATTGAAGGTGTTGCTGATACTTTACAGCGAAAACCAAATTCTATAATTTTCGGAAAAGATTAAAATTAAATTTGTCTAAGATTCAATCTTACATTCAAATTTTATCCCCACTGGGACTTGAAATAACATTGATATAATATCCTGATAAATAGTCCATAGTTTTTAGAAAAATTAACCTTTTCATTAAGGCAAAATGTTTATAGAAACTATGGTTTTTATTTTTGAATAAATAACAAGATTAATAAAATGAAAAAAGCTCTTTTAAAAAATTTTAGTTTTACTCTTTTAAGTTTAAGTTATATTGCTTGTAGTGATAAAGATATTTCTGATACATCAAATTCTACAAATATTGAGAATATTATTAATGAAATTAATAATTCTGGCTTAAATAATAAAGATGAAAATACTACTAATTCTGGATCTAATGGAAATATTATAGATAAAAATAGCAGTGAAACTACTAATAACAATAATGGTAATAATAATCCGCAAGAAGCACAAGAAACAATTGATAGTCCATATATAAATCCTCTTCAACCTTCAACTGAAGCAAATTTATCATTACCAAAATATATTGAACCAGCAACTCCACAAATCCAGACTCTAAATGGTAAAACCGTTAAAACTTTAAGTGGTGAAATCACAAATGATTTAACGATTTCATCTCAATATTTATGGAAAATATCTGGTGAAGTAAAAATAATTGGTTCTTCGATATCTATTGAAGAGGGGACTATTTTATATGCAATTGATAAAAATAGTTCTTTGATTTTTTCTAATGGTGCAAAAATTATCGCTGTTGGTTCAAAAACAAAACCTATAATTTTCTCATCACTTGCAGATATTTATTTAAAAGATGGAAATAGTGGCGATTGGGGAGGAATATCTATTATAAATAGTGAAGATTCTATTTTAAAATATAGTTTAATTAAATATGCTGGTTATAATCGTTCAGCTATAAAAATAGAATCTAGTAATGAAACTAATATTATAGAAAATATTGAAATATATAGATCATTTAATGATGGTATTGAACTTTCAAGTAGTTTAATAAATTTGCGAAATATTGCTTTTATCCAAATTAAAGGTGATTCACTAGTTTTAAAAAATGGTTCAACTAGTAAAGCCCAAAATTTATTAGTTGTTCAAGGTGATGAGGTTTCAATTGAGTCTTCAGCTGTTCAAATAGATTTTGGTTCAAATTTTATTGCTACAAATATTGAAATATTAAGTAAAAATAAGAGTGCTGGTTCGGGAATTTATTCTAAAGGTGGCTCAATTCACCTCATCAATTCGATAATTACTGGCGAACGAACAGGTTCTTGTATTCAATGGGAAACTGTTGGTGCTTTAAGTGGTAAAGCAAATTTTCAATCAAATAGTTTTGGAAATTGTAGTGGTGGATTTATATCTCCAGCAAATTCTCTATCTTCTAGTAATATAAATGATCTTTCTAATATTTTTCATTCTGGTGGTGATGATTTGCGAAATAATTCAGCTGTTATAAATCCATATTCGATAGATAATTGGTTTGATGAATATAATAATTTATATATGGGTAGTTATATAGAAAATAAAACTTGGTTTGAAAATTGGACAATTGGTTTGGAGGATTTAGATTAATGATAGGTATTGTCGGTGGAGGCAAATGGGGTCAAGCTCTACAATTTGCATTATCTCAAAAAAATAAAATTTTAATTCATTCGCGACAAGAAAAAAATTTACCAAATTTTGTATCTCTTGAACAAATTTTAAAATCAGAATATTTAATAATTGCTATTTCTACAAATGCTATAAATAGTTGGCTAAAAGATAATTTTAAATTTAATGGTCAAAAAATTTTAATTGCTTCAAAAGGTATCGATACTGAAACGGGACTTTTTCCATCTCAAATTTTTTCTCAATTTGTCCCTGAAGCAAATATCGCATATTTATCTGGTCCCAGTTTTGCTGATGAGGTCATGAAATCTCTTCCAACTGCTTTAGTTGTTAATTCAAAAAATTTAATTCTCGCTGAAGAATTTAAAAATTTATTCCCAAGTTTTATTAAAATTTATATTTCTGATGATATTATTGGTTCAGAAATAGCTGGAGCTTATAAAAATATTTTGGCAATTGCTTCAGGAATTTGTGAAGGTTTAAATTTAGGCAATAATGCTAAAGCAAGTTTAATTGCTCGTGGTCTCGTTGAAATGGCAAGATTTGGTAAAAAATTTGGTGCAACTGAAGAGACTTTTTTCGGTTTAAGTGGTGCTGGAGATCTTTTCTTAACAGCTAATAGCACAATGTCGCGAAATTATAGAGTTGGACTTATGTTAGCCGAAGGAGATAATTTAAATAATATTTTATTAAAACTAGGTGAAGTTGCTGAAGGTGTAAAAAGTGTCGAAGCTATCGTTAAAATTCGCGAACGAGAAAATTTATATACTCCAATAGCTGATCAAATTTATAATATTATTTATAAAAATATCACTCCAAAAGAATCTCTTAGAAATTTGTTAAAATGATTAAATATAAAAATTCACTCTTATTTTTATTGATATTATATAATCTTAATTCTAAAATTATACATGAAAAAAATCCATTTTTTTTAGAAAATTATCCTGTAATTATTGACATTAATTTTTCTAATGAACATATAATTAAATCAGAACTTTTTTATGCAATAAAAATAATTCTCAAGAAAAAAAGCAGTAAATAAAAATAATATTATTTAATTTAATAAAAATTATAAAAATATGAATAATAGTTGGTGGGAATTTTGGAATCGAGAAGAGAGAGAAACTCCATAAAATAAATTTTTGCAAATATAAGCTTTTTGTTCTACAATTCTAAAAATATACAAACAGATATTAAAGGTGCTATAAATGGATTATAAATTAGCAAGAGCTGAATTGAGTTTAGAACCTCAAATTATTTCGATGGGCGAAATTGATGATTTAATCAAATCTGAACGAGAAACTATTATCTATTTTGATAGAGAAAATAGTGAAAAAAATTTGTTAAAACTCAAAAAACATTTTGAAGATCGCGGACATAACACATATTTGAGACCAATTAAATTTGGACTAGACGAAAACGATATGATTTATGAGTTTCACATAATTCAATAGATAATTACAAGGCAAATAAAATAAATGGAAATAGAAATTGTCAAATCTGATAAACAAAAAAGTTTAAAACTTTCGATTGTAAAACAAAAAGATGGTGAACGAGATGTTGTGTTTTTACCTGAATCGAGAAAATTAACTCTTAGGCTTGACGAAGATAGCGAAGATGGTTATCGATTAGCTGGTGGAAAAGCTATGAAAATTCTTGAAAAAGAGGATTTTGAAACTGTTTATATAAAAAATAGTGATAATTTAGCTTATATTTTAGAAGGTATTTTATTAGGTAGTTATCGTTTTACTAAATATAAAAGCAAACAAAAAGAGTTTCCAGTTAAACGAATTTTTGTTGAAGATGGCGAAGGTGTTGATGAGGTTGTTCGAAAAACTCAAATTATTGCTTCTGCTACTAATTATGTAAAAAATATCGTTAATAGTATGCCTAATGAAATGACTCCTTTTGCAGTTGCTGAAATTGGTAAAAAATTAGCTGAAGCTAATAATCTCGAAATTGATATTTTAACTGGTAATAGATTAGTTGAAGAAAATATGAATGCACTTTTAGCTGTTGCTAGAGCAAGTTCAAATTCACCTGCTGTTGTTAAAATAGCTCATAGACCAAAAAATGCCAAGCATAAAATTTTGCTAATTGGTAAAGGTTTGACTTATGATAGTGGCGGTTTAAGTTTAAAACCTGCTGATTCAATGTATACGATGAAATCTGATAAAAGTGGTGCAAGTGCTGTTCTCGGCATTTTAAAAGCTATTTCTGAATTAAATATTAATGTCGAAGTTGTTGGCTTTTTAGGTTTAACAGAAAATATGATTGGTGGAAATGCTTATAAACCTGATGATATTTTAGTTGCTAGAAATGGTGTTACTATCGAAGTCAAAAATACTGATGCTGAAGGTAGATTAGTTCTCGCTGATGTTCTTTCGTATGCTCAAGATAACGAAAAAGATTTTGATTATATCGTTGATCTTGCAACTTTGACTGGTGCTGCAATTGTTGCTGTTGGCGAATTTACAACTCTAGTTATGGGACATGACAAAAAATTAAAAAAACAGATGTTAAAAGCTGGAGAACGAAGTGGCGAACTTATGGCAACTTTACCGTTTAATCGATATCTTGAAGAATTAATTGAAAGCAAAATTGCAGATATTGCTAATGCTGGAGCAACTCGTTATGGTGGTTCTCTAACTGCAGGTCTATTTTTAAATAGATTTATTAAAGAAGAGAATAAAGATAAATGGCTTCATTTAGATATTGCTGGACCAGCTTATGTCGAAAAAGATTGGGGTTATAACCAATATGGAGCAAGTGGTGCTGGAGTTAGAGTTTTAGTTGATTTTATTCAAAATTTGGATAATAAAGAAAAAGGTGAATAAAAGTGGAATGGTCAAAAGTTATCTATGTCTTTTTTATTTTGATGAGTTTAACTTCAACAGCTGGATTTCTCTATGATCACTCATCAACTGTTCTTTTTATAGCTGGAAGTTTAAATATTGCTTCAACGATATTAAAAATTGGTGTAAGAAATATATTATCAGCTGAAATTTTTGCTGGTTCTCTAGTAGCGGATTTACATTTAGTTCCAGCATTTATATCTCTTGAAATTTATAATAATCTCGAATTAGCAACAGCTCTTGCAATAGGTGCAGTTATTGCTAATGCTTTTTCTCTTGCTCTAGTTTTAATAGAGAGTTCAAAAGTTAAAGAAGAATATTAAAATATGATTTTAGGTGTCAATATTGATCATATTGCTGTTTTACGAGAAGCTAGAAAATCTGGTTTGCCAAATCTTATTGATGCTCTCTCGCTCGTTGAACGGGGTGGCGGAGAACAGATAACTATACATTTACGAGAAGATAGACGGCATATAATAGATAGCGATTTAGAGGATATTGTTAAATTTTCAGTTTTACCAGTTAATTTAGAATTATCGATTAATAATGAGATTATTGATTTAGCATCAAAAATTCGACCTCATCGAGCGACAATAGTTCCAGAAAAACGAAATGAAGTAACAACAGAGGGTGGATTAAATTTAAAAGATAATTTTTGGGCAATAAAAAGTAAAATAGATATATTAAAAGCTAATGATATAGAAGTTTCGTTATTTATTGATCCAAATGTAGAAAGTATAAATTTAAGTCGAGCCTTAAATGTTGATTGGGTCGAATTGCACACAGGAACTTTCTCGAATATTTTTGCAATGTTAAACTCTAATTTAAGTAGAACAGCATATTATATAAAAGATTTGGAGAATTTGAGTAGAAAAGAACTTGAACAAAAACTTGATAGAGCATCTATGGATTTAGAAGAGTCGGCAATTTTGGGAAATTCCCTTGAGTTAAAAGTTGCTGGTGGTCATGGTTTAAATTATCAAAATATAAAATTATTTAATAAAATAGCTAAAAATAGTCATATTCGCGAAGTTAATATCGGACAATCGATCGTTGCTAGATCAATTTTTGTTGGTTTAGAAAATGCTGTTCGTGAAATGAGAAATTTAGTTATATAAATAAAATTATTTATTTTCGATTGCGATTGCGATGAGGTTGTTGAGATCTCATCGTAAAATTTAAAACTATAAATTTAAATTTAATATATAATTATTAAATTTAAAATAATAAATGAAATAAATGTCTAATAAAATATATAAAACTGTAGATCTTTTTAGTGGTATTGGTGGTATTAGAAGAGGTTTTGAAATGACTGGTTTTTATCAAAATGTTCTATCAGCAGAAATTGATAAATTTGCCTGTTTAACTTATGAGCATCTTTTTAAAGATAATCCTTGCAATGATGTCTCATCAAATGAGTTTAAATATAAAATTAATTATACTAAATATGATATATTATTAGCTGGATTTCCTTGTCAATCTTTTTCAATAGCTGGTGAAAAATTAGGTTTCGCTGATAAAACAAGAGGAACTCTATTTTTTGAAATAGCAGAAATATTATCAAATTCAAAGCCAAAAGCATTTTTACTAGAAAATGTTGAAGGACTTTTTACACACGATAAAGGTAATACTTTTCAAATTATTATAAACACATTAGTAAAAGAATTAAATTATCATGTTATTGGTGTTTCAAAAGATATATTTGGAAACTTAATTTATAATGCAGATTCATTTTTACGAAAAACTAGTGATTTTGGATTACCTCAAAAACGAGTTAGAACCTATATTGTAGGGTTTAATCAAGATATTATTCCAAATAATTTTAATTTTAGTAAATTACCAATGACAAATAATAAGACTATTTTTAAAAATTTATATGATCTATTAGAAGAAGATGTTTTGCCAAAATATTATTTATCAGAACAGTATTTTGATACATTAATTAAGCATCAAGAGAGGCATTCAAACAAAGGTAACGGTTTTGGTTTTAAAGTTGTTAATCAAGGAAAAGAGCCTTTGGCAAATACTATTTTAGCAACTGGTGGTTCAGGTAAAGAGAGAAATTTGATTGTTCAGCATAAACCTGAAATTTATGGACTATTATTTGGTGATAAGAGAAGTCCTATTAACAATAAAGGTATTCGAGTTATGACTCCAATTGAATGGGCTAGGTTGCAAGGTTTTAAAGATTATGCCTTTTTACAAGATAATAAAGACTATTTTTCATTTCCTAAAACTGTAAGCGAAACTCAACAATATAAACAACTTGGAAATAGTGTATCAATACCAGTTATTGAAGCAATTGCAAAAAACATATATACAACTTTACAAGAGTTAGAAAAATATGAATAAAGGCGAACTTTCAGAAAACTATGTAATTTTTTATATTGTTCAATATCCAAATTTAAATATTGTTGATGAAAACTTAAATGTTATTAATAAGTTAATCTTTCAAGTAATTGAAATTATTTTAAATCAAAACTCTATTTTAGAAATCAATAATGAATTTTTATTACATAAATTAGATAATATTATATATAAATATGATAAAAAAGAGCTTTTACTAGAGTTAGATTTATTCTTTAAGATGATTCTCAAAAAAGAAGAGATTAATATTTATGAGTTACAAAATATAAATAAAATTTTATGTAGTTTTATTAAAGGTTCATCAAATACAAAAGTTGATTTAAATGCAAATGTGTTAGATAAATTGAGATTTCAGGTTCAAAATTTAAAATATAGTATTAAATCCCATCTAGGTTCTAAGCCTACTCTTTTTAATGCTTCAGAGCATACAAATTTTATTTATGAGTTACAAAATATAGATGATGTTATGATGGACGAAGTGAATAAAATTCAAACTTGAAAAGAAAATTAGAGATTTTGCCAATGCTTGTGCTTTTGGAATGATGCCAAGTAAAAAATGGAACGGAATCAACGAAATTAATGGCGGAATCTTAGTTGTTGCAAAAAACAGTGAAGTATATTTATTAGATTTAGTCTATTATAGGTCTCTAGTTGATAACTACTTGGTCAAAAATATTAAATTTGATAGTCCAAGTTCAACTAGATATAAAATGATGGAAATATACAAACAAGATAATAGATACTATTTTAAATTAAATTTACAAATTAGATTTAAATAAATTAAACTTTCTTTGCGATATGGGTAAAAAGTGATGATGTAAATTTAATATGGTCTTTCACCTATAATATTTCCAGCAGGTCGATAACGACAAACCCAAATTTGAGACAAATCACTACAAATTTCCATACTACAACCAATTTCTTTAGTTGAATCCCAAACAATTTGAGTGTAATGTCCGCACATTTCACCAGCTTGACAACTATTATTTTTATAGTTGTAAAATTGATTTTCATTGCCCCAAGATTCAACTACACTGCTATTCGAAATTTTTTGAACTTCACGATTACCATTGCTCCACATAATGGCACTGCCCCAAAAAAGATTTTCACCACTATTTTTTCGCTCTTTTTGAGACCCGTGCATCATATTGCAACTATTTTTTTCAGCTAAAAATTTCGCCCATTTTTTAGCATCTTGTTCAAGATCATTTGCCCAATGAACTGGTGAAACATTTACATTTTTTCGTAAAATATTATGAGACTCAACTAATTCAATTTTATTTATAATATCTTTAGCATAAATATTACTCATAAGTAATAAAACTAAGCTTTTTTACTTATATTGTATAACATGATTTTTCTCCAAATTTTAATTAATAGGCATTTTATAAGCTTTAAAGAAACAAATTCTATCAGAAATTAAATTAACGATGAGGTTCTAATTTGATAAATTAGATAGCTAAATTTTTATAATTGTTGTTTTTAAGTATAATTAACAAAAAATTTAAAGAAAGTTATATGAATAGAAGAGATTTTAATAAGTTGTTGATATTTACAATTTTTTATAATTATTCAAAGTCAAATTTACTTGCTAATAAGCAAATTGAAAATCAATTGACAAATTACGGAGAAAATTTATTAACTTTACCTGATAATTTATCGGATACAGCTTTATATATTAATAAAGATATAGAAAAACCGAATAAAATTCAAAAATATTATTTAACTCTTGACGATGGTTATTTTTATCAAGAGGAAATGATAAATATTGCTAATGAGAAAAATATAAAATTAAATTTATTTATTATTGGTAAAATAATTGAACAAGATCCAAAATTATGGCTTTCGGCAATCGAACATGGACATTTATTGGGTTCGCACACTTATTCTCATTTGATATTTTCAAAAAATTCTTATCAAAAAATCAAAACTGACTTCGAAATTTATAAACAAAAAATTTCTAATGTGATTGGTTTAGAAAATTTTCAAAAAATTAAATATTTTCGTTTTCCATATGGTGATGAAGGTTCAAAACGAAATAAACAGGATATTAATAAATTAATCACTGAAACTTATGGTTGGAATATAGTAAGATGGGATTTAGATTTGTCATTTAATCATCAAGTTAAAGTTAGAAGTTTTTCGCATAATGAACAGATTGCAACATATAAACATTATTGTAATAATACAAAAATAGATAAAAATGTGATTTTATTACATTTTAAACAACCAGATAATTTATGTTTAAAAAGTTTTATCGATTTTGGACTAGAACAAAATTTTGAGTTCATGAGACTTGATGATAAAAAAGATATAAATTTATTATTTGAAAAAGAAAATATTATAAATAATGATGATTTCGAATCACATAAATTTATTTTATAATTTTAATTTTCCAAATAAAAACACTATTGCAAAATATTCAATATATGTTATATAATTACGAAGTTTTGGCTACTTAAACTCTTTTCCATCTGATTCGGAGAGGATTTATAGAAATTTATCTCCAAATTTTTTATAAATATATATTTTGAAATTTTTATTTAATATAAAATATTAAAAATATCGCTTTTTCTAAAAAAGAATTTAGGTTTCTATAAATACTGGTTTAATACTTTTGAAATATATAAAAGTCCTTTTAAACCTAAGAAAAAAGTTCTTGAAATTTTTTAAAAGTTCAAGTAGCTAAAAATACTTGACAAGGTTTTGAACATGAAAGTAAGAGCATCAGTTAAAAAGATGTGTGATAAATGTAGTATTATCAAACGAAAGGGTTCTGTTCGTGTAATTTGCGAAAACCCAAAACATAAACAGAGACAAGGATAGTCGATGGCACGAATTGCAGGGATAGATTTACCTAAAAAAAAGAGAATAGAATTTGGCTTAACATATATTTATGGTGTTGGTCTTCATACAGCTAGAAAAGTTCTTGCTGAAGCTAATGTTGATTTAAATAAAAGAGTATATGAATTAAATGATGATGAAATTGCATCTATTTCTAGGGTTTTACGAACTGAAAAATATACTATCGAAGGTGATCTTAGAAAAAAAATAGCAATGGACATTAAAGCTCTTATGGATCTTGGAAGTTATCGAGGTCTTCGACATCGAAAAGGTTTACCTGTTAGAGGTCAAAGAACAAAAACAAATGCTCGAACTCGAAAAGGTAAAAAGAAAACTGTTGGTGTTGCATCAAAAGCATAGTTTTAATGGAGAATAAATAATTTAATGGCAAAACAAGGTAAAAACACAGCTACTGCAAAAACAGCAGTAGTTAAAAAGAAATCTCGAAAAAGTATAGCTAAGGGTATTATTCACATTACAGCAACATTTAATAACACAACAGTTGCTGTAACAGATGAAATGGGTAATGTTGTTGCTTGGAGTAGTGCTGGAGCTCTTAAATTTAAAGGTAGCAAAAAATCTACTCCGTTTGCAGCTCAACAAGCTGTTGATGATGCTTTAACAAAAGCAAAAGAACATGGACTTAAAGAAGTTGGTATTAAAGTTCAAGGTCCAGGTAGCGGAAGAGAAACAGCAATTAAAACTGCAGGTTCAACAGAAGGTATCAGAGTATCTTATATTAAAGATGTTACTCCTCTACCACACAATGGTTGCCGACCTCCAAAACGAAGAAGAGTATAAGGATAAATATAAATGGCTAGATATATTGGACCAACTGAAAAGATTGAACGAAGATTCGGAGTTAGCTTAAGTTTAAAAGGTGAGCGAAGACTCGCTGGAAAATCTGCACTCGAAAAAAGACCTTTTGCACCTGGACAACATGGTCAGAAAAAAGGTAAAAGTTCAGAATATGGACTTCAATTAAATGAGAAACAAAAAGCTAAATTTATGTATGGTTTAAGCGAACGACAATTCGCTAATTTATTTAATTTAGCTCATAGAATGGGTGGAAATACAGGTTTTAATATTATTGCTCTTCTCGAAAGAAGATTAGATAATGTTGTTTATCGAATGGGTTTCGCTACAACTCGAGCAAGTGCTAGACAAATTGTTACACATGGTCATGTTCTCGTTGATGGTAAATCTGTTAATATTCCTTCTTATAAATTAAAAGCAGGTCAAACTGTTGCAATTGTTGAAGGAACTAAAAATAATCCACAAATTAAACGAGCTTTGGAATTAACAAAACAAACAGGTATCGCTGAATGGGTTTCTGTTGATAAAGATACTATGAGTGGTGTATTTACTAGAATTCCTGAAAGAACTGAAATTAATATTCCAGTAGAAGAACGACTTATTGTTGAGTTATATTCTAAATAATAATAGTAAAAATTAAAAGGAACTTTTGCAATGAGAAAGATTAAAACAGCTCCACTGTTACCAACTAAGTTTGAGATTGAAGAGATCAATGAACGAGAAATCAATATTAGAGTGTCTCCTTTTGAAACAGGTATGGCAGTTTCAATAGCACATCCGTTAAAACGATTATTAATGAATAGTACAATCGGCTATGCACCTATTGGCATAAAAGTAGAAAATGCATCGCATGAATTTGATAATATTTCTGGGATGTTAGAAGATATATCAGAACTAATAATTAATCTTAAATCTATTCGTTTTAAACTTAAAGATGGTTTAGAAAGAGCCGAGGTTTCATACTCGTTCAAAGGTCCAAAAGAGATTTATGGTTTAGATTTAGAAACTAATGAGGTTGAGGTTGTTACTCCAAAAAGTTTTCTAGCTACTTTAAATGATGACGGTGAATTAAATTTTTCACTTATTATATATAAAGGTATCGGATATGTTCCTAGTGAAGATATTAGAGCAACAGTATTAGAAAATGATTATGATAATAGCTATATACCTCTTGATGCTTATTTTACTCCTATTAGACAAGCTAATTACAAAATTGATAATATTCTTGTAGACGATGATCCAAATTTTGAATCTGTTACTTTTAATATTAAAACTGATGGTCAAGTTACTCCAAAAGAGGCTCTTTCTTTGACTTTGACAACTTTTGATGCTCAATTAAGTGCATTCAAAAAAATTAACAGTGATGCTGTTGAACCAATGCAAAGATTATTTTTACCTCAAGAAGAAGTTACTCAAAATGTTGAAAAAATTGAAAATGAGGAAGAATCAGAAACTCTTACAAAAGAAGAAAATGAGATCGTTGATAGATTACTTTATGAACTAAAAGATTTTGGTTTAAAGCCTAGAATTGCTAATAATTTAACTAATTCTGGATATAAATATGTCGGTGATGTCGCTTTCTTAGATGAAAGAGATTTAAAAGATATTAAAAATTTTGGTGCAGGTTCTATAAATGATTTAAGAGTAGCTCTTGAAAAACATAAATTAGATAGAGATACTTTGAATTATTTATCGGAAAAAGCTAAACGAGAATATCAAAGACGAGTAGAAGAGCTGAAAAGCATTTAGTAATTAATAAATTAACATTAATTTATTACAATCCTATTATATAGATAAGGGGAATTTATGAGACATAGAAACGGTTACAGAAAATTAGGATTAACCTCTTCTCACAGACAAGCTCTTTTAAAGAATTTAGCTATTTCAATTGTTACAGAAGGTCGAATAGAGACAACTATAGCAAAAGCTAAAACATTTAAAAGCTACATTGAGAAATTGGTAACAAAAGCAAGAGTTAATGATTTTAATGCACATAGAGATGTTTTTGAACAACTTCAACATAAAGAAGCAACTAAAAAATTAATTAATGAAGTAGCTCCAAAATTCGTTGGTGTTGAGGGTGGATACACTCGAGTAATTAAAACAAGAACCAGAAAAGGTGATGCATCTTTAATGGCAATTGTTGAATTCACAAAATAAGCTTTTTTAAATTAATTATTTAATTAAATTTGGAACGGATCAAACCGTTCCAATACCTCATCTATATCTGTTTTTTTAATAATTCAAATATTTTATAACTTGGATTATCTTCTTTTAATATTTTTCTCAATTCTAAACTTTTCAAATAAAATTCATTTTGTTTAGATAAATTCATCTCTTTTAATAAATCTTCAATTTCAAATTTCTGCAAAAATTCTTTGTGAAATATATCTTTAGTGCTATTTTTTTCAAAAATAATATTAGCTAAACCAACATTTTTTAATTTGACAAATTTTTTAGCTATCCAAAATTCTATTGGATTCATTTTATAGAGAAGAACAAACGGAACTCCCGATAATGCAGTTTCAAGAGTTGCAGTTCCACTACAAACAAAAGCAAAACTTGACTCTTTTAAAATATCAAATATAGATCCAAAACGAATGTCAAATTGAGATAAATTTCCATAAATTTCTAATTTATTTTCTAAATTTTTTGGAATTAAAATTATCTTATTTTTATCTATTTTTTTTGCTAATTCTCTAAAAATGGGCATATGATGACGAATTTCATTTTCTCGACTTCCAGGTAAAAAAGCAATTTTATCCCCTAAAGTTTTAAAAGTTTCAGGAATATCTTCAATTGATGGATTTCCAAAATAGATTGAATTTTTGTAAAATTGTTGTTCAAATGGAAAAATAGAAATCTGATAATCTATATATTTTTCGATAATTTTTATTCTATCTCTATTCCAAGCCCATATTTTAGGTAATATATAAAAATAAATTTTTATATTTGGATATTTTTCTTTTAATGCTTTTGCTAAAGGTAAATTAAAAGCTGGTGAATCAATTAATAGAACTTTTTGAATATTTTTTGCAGAATCAACCAATTTTTTTATACTATCTTTTGCAATTTTAATTTTAGGCAAAATAGAAAAAATTCCCATAACATTAAATTTTTTTGATGAAACAATAGGATTCCCAAATCTTTCGTCAAAAAGTCCAATGATTTCAAGTTCTCTATTTTTATCAAATTTAAGAATTTTGCCTAGATGAATATTTGCTGATTCTTCAAGCACAGATACTAATATTTGCATAAATCTCGCTTAATTTTTATATTTATAAAATTATATCTATTTATTATTTAATGTTTAAAAGTTTTAGTTTTTTTAACTTGATATATATTTAAAATTTGTAGGTTATAATATTTGCTCATGAATATTAAATTAATTTAATTACTTGAATTTTAATAAAATATAGTTTTATGAATATTAAAGTTGCAGTAATTATAAATGTCAGAGGGTTATTTTTGAAGAATCTAATTATTGTTGAATCACCAACTAAAGCAAAAACGATTTCAAATTTTCTTTATCCTGCAAAAGATTTTAAAGTCATTGCAACAAAGGGGCATATTCGAGATTTGCCTGAAAAAAGATTTGGAATTAAAGTTGAAGGAGATTCATTCACTCCTCTTTATACAGTTTCACCTGAAAATAAGAAAAAATTAGATGAAATTATTGAATTTGCAAAACAAGCTGAAAAAATATATTTAGCCACCGACGAAGATCGTGAAGGTGAAGCAATTGGTTTTCATACCGCAGTAGCTCTTAAATTAGATCCAAAAAGAGTTTCAAGAATCTCTTTTCATGAAATAACTAGAGATGCTGTTATTAAAGCTTTTAATAATCCTAGATATATCGATATGAATCTTGTAAATGCTCAACAGACTCGTCGTCTTCTTGATAGAATTGTTGGATATAAATTATCTCCACTTTTGGGACAAAAAATACAACGAGGTTTAAGTGCTGGAAGAGTTCAATCTGCAAGTTTGAAAATTATTATTGATCGCGAACGAGAAATTAAAAATTTTATTCCTGTTGAATATTGGAAAATGAATACAATTTTTGAAGATAAACTTGAAGCTAATCTGTATGAATTTAAAAGTAATAAATTAGACAAGATTTCTATAAATACTTTAGAATATGCTACTGAAATTGAAGAATCTTTATTAAAAGATAAATTTATAATTGGTGAAGTTGATTTGCGAGAACGAAAAGTTTCTCCACCTCCACCGTTTATGACTTCAACTCTTCAACAAGTTGCATCAACTAAATTTGGCTTTTCTCCTAAAAAGACTATGAATTTAGCTCAAATGTTATATGAAGGTGTTGAATTTCCAGATGGCAAAAAATCAGGTCTTATTACTTATATGAGAACTGATAGTTTAAATTTATCTGAAGATGCAACTTCAAGAGCTATTGAATTAATTCAACGAGATTATGGAAAAGATTATGTAAAAGATGGTATTAGAAAATATATTTCTAAATCTAAAGGTGCTCAAGAGGCTCATGAAGCAATTAGACCAACTATTGTTGATTTAACTCCTTTGACAGCAAAAACATTTCTTGAACCAGATTTATATAAATTATATAATTTAATTTATAAAAGATTTTTTGCTTCTCAAACTGCCGATGCAAATTTTCATAATCAAACTATTGATATCGTTGGCAATGAAAGTCGTTTAAAATTAATTGGTCGAAAATTATTATTCAAAGGTTTTTATGCTTATGCAGATATGGACGAAGAAGTTTCTACTATTTTGTCTCTTAAAGTTGGCGATGAGGTCAATTTAACCCATTTATCAAAAGAGCAGAGATTTACAGAACCACCAAATCGCTATTCTGAAGCTGGTTTAATCAAAAAATTAGAATCTCTTGGAATTGGAAGACCATCAACATATTCTTCTATTATTTCAACTTTAACAACTCGAGAATATATCGCTGTTGATAGAAAAAAGAAAAATATGACTCCAACAGAAGTAGCTTTTATCGTTATTGAAACTTTGGAAAAACATTTTCCTGAAATAGTTGATGAAACTTTTACAGCACATATGGAAGATAATCTTGATTTAATTGCTAATAATGAACAAAATTGGCAAAATATATTAAAAGGTTTTTATTTTCCTTTTATTGAAAAAATTGAAACAGGTAAAATTGAAATTAAAAGTTTAAAAGAGACAATTCCAGTTGGTCGCGAATGTCCGCAATGTAATTCTCCACTTGTCAAAAGAAAAGGTAGATTTGGCGAATTTATTGCTTGTAGTGGATTTCCAAAATGTCGTTTTATTGAAAAAATTGATGGTGAAATTGCAACAAAAAAAGAGATTCGTTGGAGTGGTGAAAACTGTCCAGTTTGTAGTAAAGAACTTAAAATTCAAAATGGTAAAAATGGCGAATTTTTAGCTTGTAGTGGTTTTCCAAAATGCCGTTTCACAAAACCACTTCAAGAAATATATATAGAAAATATGAATTGTCCAATTTGTGATAGCAAAATTGTAGAACGATCAGGTCCAAAAGGCACATATTATCGCTGTGCAAATTATCCAACTTGTAAATTTCAAGCAAATTTTTTACCAACAAATGATGATCGCAGATGTTCTAAATGTGATGGTAAAGTTGGCGAAAAAATTTATCGTGGTGCAAAAGTCATTGAATGTTTTCAATGTAAAACTCGAGAAAAAATATAAATATAGAGATAGGAGGTCTAACTAATTGAAAATAGGAGTTATTTCTGATTCTCATAAAAAGATTGGTCGTGCAAAAAAAGGAATTGATTTTTTAATAAATGAGGGAGCTAATTATATTATTCATTCTGGTGATATAGTTCAAATTGAAGTTCTAGAATATTTAAAAGTCTTATCTATTCCTTATTTAGCAGTTTATGGCAATAATGATAAACACCTCATCGAATTTCATGATGATTTTAATCTGGTTCAAGAGCCTTATTATTTTCAAATTCGAGATATAAAATTAAAATTAATGCATCATCCATATTTTATGACTCCTGATGTTGATATTTTAATTTATGGACATACACATATTGCTCATTCTCAAATGAGTGGTGGCACTCTTTTTATTAATTCAGGTGAAATTTGTGCAAGAGATCATCCATTTAGCAAAGTTGCCATGATAAATATAAAAGAAGAAAAATTTATCGTCGATATTTATCAACGAAAGATTAAACAGAGTGAATGGATTAGTAAGCAAACTATATATGATAGAGTAGAGGGTAAAAAATATGACTGATGGAATATATGATATAAAAAATGGCATGGATCGTGATGGAATTATTTTAAGTTATAACGGTCCTATAAATCAAGATATTATCGAAGGACTTTCAAGTGTTGTTAAAGAAAAGTTAAAATATGAGAATCTTTCTATGGGAACTACCATGAAAATTTTTTCTGTTTTTATTGAACAAGTCCAAAATATTCTTTTTTATTCCGTTAATGCAACTCAAAATGAATTTAACAATAAACATACTTTAAAAAATGGTATTACAATTATTGGTAAAAATCAGGATGGCTTTTTTATTTTAAGTGGCAATGAAGTTACTGAAGCTCAAAAAAGAGACTAGAAGGTAAATTAGAAAAATTAATCAATTTAGATAAAGATGCATTGCAAAAATTATATAAAGAGGCTCGAAGAGTTGAAAGTGACGAATTTAGTAAAGGTGCTGGTTTGGGATTTCTTGAAATGGCTAGAAAATCTAGCAAACCGATTCAATATACTTTTACTCAAATATCTGAAAATAACTTTTTATTTTCGTTAAATATTATAATTTAAAATATTTTTTTGGAGATTAAATACAAATGGAACGATTAAAAATAGAGGCAACAAAAAGTACTCCTGCGGTTGATTTAAATCCGCATACACATAATCACTATATTGGCGGTGAAAGTTATCCTGAAAATTCTCAAGAATTTTATAATCATTTGACAAATTGGGTCAAAAAATATATGGAAGTTGTTCCAGAAAATCAAGAGATAGTTTTTAATTTTGAAATGATCTATTTTAATAGTAGTTCTTCTAAAGCTCTTCTCGATTTTTTTTATCTTTTAGATGATTTTGCAGTTGATGGAGAAAAAAATATAGTTCTAAATTGGATTTATATAACTGAAAATGAAGCTGCCGAAGAATATGGTACAGAATTTTCTGAAGATGTCAAACATCTAAAATTTAATTTGATCACAAAAGATGAATAAGTTTAAGTTTATAAGTCATTCAAAGATTGAACGATTCAAAGATTACTTATTTAAACTATTCATTTAATATGAATGGGAGATATCAATAGATATGACTACAACTCACACAGTTTTAATTGTTAGTTCAGATAAAGAGATTAACAATGAACTATTTAATATTATAAAAACAATAGATCAACAAAAATATTTCTCAAAACAGTTATATTCTGCCGATGAACTTTTAAATCAAGGTGTTGCTATTGATGATTCAATTGTTTTAATAGACATTAAAATTAAAGATATGAGTGTTAAAAAATTGAGCGAGAGATTAGTTGAAACTTATGGGCGACATAGATTTTCAACTCTTCTATTTTCTGTTAATGATAAAAAAGAGGATATCGAAGATGCTGTAAAAATATTATCTACTGATATTTTTAAATATCCATTTATTAAATCAGAAATATCTTTAAAATTAGAAACAGTTGTAGAACGAAATGAATATCGCAAAATGATTCGAGAACATTCAAGATGTCAAAAACAACTTAATAGAGTTATTATAATTGGTGATCGTCAGCAACTTGAATTAAAAAATATAGCTGAACGACAAAAAGAGATAATAGAAGAAGCAACTGCTGAAATTCGAGATTTAAATAAAGAGATCGAAGAAACTCAAAAAGAAGTTATTTTTACAATGGGTGCAATTGGTGAAAGCAGAAGTAAAGAGACAGGAAATCATGTTAAACGAGTTGCTGAATATACATATTTATTAGCTTTAAAATATGGTCTTTCTGAAACTGAATCTGAATTATTAAAACAGGCAAGTCCAATGCATGATATTGGAAAAGTTGCAATTCCAGATTCTATTTTAAATAAACTGGGTCGATTAACCGATGAAGAATTTATTATTATGCAACAACATGCAAAACTTGGTTATGAAATGTTAAAACATTCTAATAGAAAACTTTTAAAAATTGCCTCAATAGTTGCATATGAACATCATGAAAAATGGAATGGCAAAGGTTATCCTCAAGGTTTAAAAGGTAGTGAGATTTCTATTTATGGAAGAATAACTGCAATTGCAGATGTTTTTGATGCTCTTGGTAGTGATAGAGTCTATAAAAAAGCTTGGAGCGATGATAAAATTTTTGATCTTTTTAATAAAGAGAGAGGCGAACATTTTGATCCTAAATTAATAGATCTCTTTTTTGAAAATTTAACTACTATGTTAGAAATTAGAGCTTCATTAAAAGATGATTTTTAATATTATAAAAATCAAAATTAAATATATAAGTAAAGTTAGAATATATGGTAAAAAATAAAAATTTTATTGGAGCTCATGTTAGTTCAAGTGGAGGTATTTGGAATGCTCCGATCAATGCAAATTTGATTGGAGCCACTGGATTCGCTCTTTTTATAAAAAATCAACTACAATGGATCACTAAGCCTCTTGATAATAAATCAATAGAACTATTTAAAGAAAATATGAATAAATTTAATTATAGTGCTGATGCTGTTTTGCCTCACGATAGCTATTTAATTAATTTAGGAAGTCCTAATAGTGAAAGTCGTAAAAAATCTTTAAATGCTTTTATCGATGAGGTTGAGCGAGTCAATTTATTAGGTTTAAAATATCTTAATTTTCATCCTGGAAGTCATTTAAATGAAATTAGCGAAACTACATCTATTAAATATATAATCGATAATTTAAATAAAACTATTGATACAACAGAAAATGTAATTTTAGTTATTGAAAATACTTCTGGTCAAGGTTCAAATATCGGTTATCGTTTTGAACATCTTGCAGAAATTATAAATGGAATTGAAAATAAAAACAGAATAGGTGTCTGTATTGATACTTGTCATCTTTTCTCTTCAGGTTATGATATTAGAGATATAAATAATTATGACAAAACTATGAATAAATTTGAAGAAATCATAGGTTTTAAATATCTTAGAGCGATGCATATAAACGACTCTAAGGCCAAATTTCAAAGTAGAGTTGATAGACATCATAATTTAGGATTTGGCGAAATTGGTTTAGATGCTTTTAAATTTATAATGAATGATAAAAGAATTTCTAATATTCCGCTGATTCTTGAAACTATTGATGAAACTCTTTGGGAAAAAGAAATTTTAATGTTAAAAAGTTTTGAATTAAATATATAAAAGGAATTATTTGTCTAATATAAAAATAGGTGTAATTACTGTTTCAGATAGAGCAAGTGCAGGAATTTATGAAGATATTTCAGGAAAAGCAATCATCGAAACTTTAAATGAGTATTTAAATACTCAATGGATTCCAGAATATCGTCTTGTGCCAGATGAGATGGACAAAATTTCTGATGCAATTGTTGAACTTTGCGATAAATTTAATTGCAATCTAATCGTTACAACAGGCGGAACAGGCCCAACAAAACGAGATATCACTCCTGAAGCAACAGAACGAGTTTGTCATAAAATTATGCACGGTTTCGGCGAAGAAATGAGACGAGCAAGTTTAAAAACTGTTCCAACTGCAATTTTGTCTCGACAACTTGCATGTATTCGCGAAAGTAAAAATAGCTCTTTAATAATTAATTTACCTGGTAAACCAAAAGCAATTAGAGAATGTCTTGATGCCGTTTTTCCAGCTGTTCCATATTGTATTGATTTAATTGGCGGTTATAGATTAGAAACAAACGAAATGATTATAAAAGCTTTTCGTCCCAAAAATTCTTAAAAATGTTTATTTGGAGCTGTTTTGAATAATATAAAGATAGTTAGAGCAAATTTATCAGATGTTCCTAAAATTCAAAAACTTTTAAAAAATGAAATTGAAAAAGGTGTCATTTTATATCGAAGTGATGATGAAATTGCCATGAATATTAGATCTTATTTAATTGCTAAAGATGAAAATAATTGTGATGAAATTATCGGTTGTGTAGCATTACATATATATTCTATGGGTTTAGCTGAATTTCGTAGCATGATGGTAAATCAAAAATATCGAATGCAAGGTGTCGGGTCTCTTTTAATTGCAAAAGGTATTGAAGATGCAAAAAATTTAGGTTTAAAAGAGATTCTTGTTTTAACTTATAAAAGTTATTTTTTTAGCAAATTTGGTTTTCGAGAAATTCCAAAAATAGAAATTCCTGATAATAAAATTTGGGCTGATTGTATTAAATGTTCTCAATTTCCAGTTTGCGAAGAAGTCGCTCTCATAAAGAAAATATAAATTTCATAAATGCAGTCTGAAAATCAACTTCATCATAATTTATATCAACCTCGTGAAATCAATTTTTTTAATGACACAAATTTAATTGTTTCTGGAATCACTCAAAGTGGAAAAACCTCTTTTGTTTTTCATTCACTACAATTTATTGATGAAAATTATATATATATAGATTTTGATGATGGCATTTTTTATATTAATAAATTAATAGAGATTATTCAAAATTCAAGTTTAACTAATAAAACTTTAGTTATAGATATTTATAATTTAAATATAAATAGTTATATGTATAAAATTTTAGAAATCATAAAAAAGCTAATGCCAAACGGCTAATTATAATATCTTGGTTACCAATTAAATTAGCAAATTTTCAAAATATTTATATTTATCCATTGAATTTTGAAGAATTTTTATCTTTTCATAATAGTATAGATAATCTTGATGGATTATTTGTAAAATATTCTCAAATTGGAGGTTTTCCAATTTTTGCTAAATATTCAGATCAAAATCTTGCAAAACATCTTAAAAGATTATTAAAATGTTCTCTAACAGATTTTGATATTGATTTGTTGCGAGATATCGCAGATAATGTTGGAGTTCCTCGAAGTATTTTTAATATTTATGAATCTATGAAAAAAAGAAGAGCCGTTTCAAAAGATAAATTATATAAAAAATTAAGTGAATTAATAGAACAAGGATATATTTTTTCTATTATAGAATATCAAAAAAGTTCTATTTTTAAATATTTTTTAATTGATCAAACTTTACAAAGTATATTTGAATCTAAAAAAGATTTTTCTCGTCTATTTGAATTAATGGTAGTTTCTGAACTTAGAAAAAGAGATTTATCAGGATTTTTTTATAGAAATATAGAAATATATATCTCAGAAACGAAAACTGCAATTTTACCTTTTCCGTTTGCTGAAAGTTCAATTTTTGAGAAAATTATTAAAAGAACTCTTAAGAATTTAAAAACTCTTGGAGCAGAAAAACTTCAAATAATAACTATGAATTTCGAAGAAACTTATAATTATAAATCAAAAAATTCACCTGAAATCTTATTTGAAGCAATAAAATTTACAAGATGGGCTTTAACTCTATAAATTCAATTAATTTATATAAATATCTAAAAGATATTTAGCAACTTTATCAATAAAAGCATCTTTTTTACGATCGCGATTATAAGCGATATATAATTTACGAGATAATTCAATATCTTTTAATCTGCCCTCAAAAAGAGTACCCTCTTTAAGTTCTTTTAGAATAGCACTTCGAGAAATAATAGAAACAGTAGGTCTATTTTTAAAAATACAATGAGAAATTGTCTCTTTTGCAAGAGTTGAATTATCTACAATACCTTTTATATTAAAACTTGTGCAATCAACATCAATTTCTTCAAAGGCTTCAGTGATAATTTGTCGAGTTGGACTTCCTTCATCACGACAAATCCAATTAAATCGATAAAGATCATCTTTTTCTAAGATATTTGGAATTTGTTGATTACTAAAAACAACAAGTTCATCATCCATCCATTCGCGAGTTGCAATACCATCTTGATGAATTGGAGTATCGACTAAAGCAACATCAATAGTTTTATCAATAAGCATATCAACAACTCTTTTAGTTTTGTCTATTGATATAAAAACATTATTTTTAATTATATCTTTTATATCTTCAACATGTTTAGGAATAATATAATGACCAATCGTAAAAGTTGCTCCCATTTTAAAAGTAAATTCTTTATTGATTATTTTTAAAATATCTTTTTCAGCAGTTTCAACCGCTTTAGCAAGTTTATGAACTACCCGATAAAAATCCTCGCCCTCTTTTGTGAGTTTGATTCCATTTTTTTTTCGTTCAACAATTTGAGCATCAAGATAATCTTCGATAAATTTAATTTGTTGAGTTACAGCGGGTTGAGAAATGCCAAGTTTAGCGGAAGCTTTAGAGAAGCTTTTTTCTTTGACAACAACTAGAAAAGTTTCTAGTTTAGCGAAATCTTTTAACATATAATAATCTCTTTTTATCGAAATTATAACTTATTTTTAGTTTAATTAAACTTATAAATTAAAAAAAATTAAGTTTTTTTGCAACTTCAAGAAAAATTTTGATTAAAAGTTAAAAATACCTCATCAAAATTTATTCGATGAGGTCGAAGTTATAAAATAAAATATTATTTATATATTTTTTGAATTTATAGATATCTCTTTTAATAAATAATAGGGTATTAAATTTAAAAAAGCTAATAAAATTATAGATGATGTGAAAATATCACCGTCAATAAGACCAAAATGTAGCGAAATTATCAAAATTGATAATGATAAATCAGTTTTTGCAAAACTTCCAATTAATAATATGCTTTTTTCGAAATCTTTTAAATTCGTAAATCTAATAATAGATTTATTAGAAACATATTGAGTTAATAAAATTGCAAAAGTTATTGCCAAAAATGGGAAAAATAGTTCTCTGTCAAATAATATATTTGTGCTTATACCAGAACCTATAAATAAACCAAATAATGGTGTTACCAAAAAGTTATTAAACTTGCCGAAATTTTCTCTAATTGGTTCAAGAAGAGCTTGTTTTAAAAATATTTCTGGAACAAATAGTGTGCTTACAAAAACTGCAATCATAAAATGCAAACCAATAAAATGTGCAATAGTTGCTTGTAATAAACTATTTAATAATAAAATAGCTGAAACAAAATATATATTTGTAAGTTTCTGAATAATTCTTGGGACAATATATCGTGAAATTGCCAATGAAACTATTAAAAATGATATAGTTTTAACAACTGCTAATGAGACTCCGAATATAGAATTAGTTCCACCATCAAAAATTGCTAAAAGTGTAACAAATACAGTTACAATAATAAAATTATTTGATATAACTTTAGCAAAAAATATTCTCCAAAGATTACTATTTACAAAATTATTTTCTCGCAAAAATTGAAGTGAAACAGAATTTGTTGAAAGTGAAACAACAGAAAGAGCAAAAACAAGAATAATTGCAATATATAAATCAAAATTCATAGCTATTGCAACAGCAAAAACTATTAACATAGTTGCAATTGTTGGCAAAATTAAATTTTTATACTGAAATATATATTTTTTGAAAAATTCGCCACTTGGTTTTGTAAGACCTAAATAGAAGATAGCCATAAAAATAACAGTATCTAATATATATGGAGGAATAGTTTCCATATTAAGTAGATCGAGAGAGAGCGAACCAAAAATAAGACCGAATAAAACTCCAGTTAGGATTCCAGAAACTCTATAAAAATAAAATATTACAACTTGTAATAACCAAATTGCAAAAAAAGTAAAAGCAGTTGCTGACAACAAAAAAGACTCCTGAATTTATATAAAAATATAGTTAATATAATAACACAATTCAAGAAAATATTTTTAAATTTTAATTTTTTTGCTATTTATATATATTAAAAATATATTTCCAACTTTATGACATATCTAAATATTATATTTTTTAAAGATTTATAAAATTAATTTTGTTATTTAATAAATTCTGAAAGTTGTTTTGGAATTTAAATTATCTTAAATTATGTAATTTATCGATAATTGCTGGATAATCTCGGCGATCTTCACTTCCTTTGAGCAAACTTAATTGAACTTTATCAAAATTTTCAAGTTCAAAAGAGATTTTAAAATCATCACTATCCCATTTACGAAAATATAAAGCATAATTTCCGAACCATGGATTTAAAAGTTTGATATCTCCAAGTATTGAATTCGTTGGATCTATTTTTTCGATTTTTTCAGGACGAGAATCATTTAATCTAATAATATATTTAGTTTGTTCAAGAGTTGTTTTGCCATCAATAAAATAAATAGACATTAAAAAAATATCAGTATTATCTTCATCTTTATTTTTTGATGACAAAGAGATATCACTAAGATATATAAATTTAAAAATAGCTATTTCTTCTCCTTTTTTTCCAAAAATTCTTCCTGTAACTGTATTTTCAAAGACTCGTTCATTAAGACTATTATTTCTAATTCCTTTAAAGTCTTCAAAACATGAAGTTAATAAAAAAAGAGGAATTATAAAAAAATGGAGAATATATTTCATAATTTATATTTATCTTTTAGACATTTTATTTTTTAGAATTTTTTTGCCAAGTTCAACACCAGGTTGATCATAAGCATTAATATCGAGTTGCATTGCAACAAGTGCAGTTAATAATTCGTAATAATATATAAGTTTGCCAATAGATTTCTCAGATATGTTATCAAGTTCAATTACATCAAGTGGAATCTCAATTGATTGAATGGCTTCAATTATTGAATCTGCTTGCATATTTATTAAATCAGCAAATTTTATATTATTTAATATATTAAGCGATTCAAGATTTTCAAAATTATTTTCAGGAATCGTTAAATTATTTTCAAAATCTTTAATTTTTATAACAGTAAGAGTTTTATCAGTTTTGCCTTCCATAATAAGTTGCAAAAACGAATGTTGATCAGTTGATCCAATTAAACCGATTGGAGTCAAACCAATTTTTTTTGCAGAACTAATTTCCCTTTTGCCGAGACTTTCACCCCAAAGTTGAACATACCAACTATTAAAACTTCGAAGTGATTCAGAATATGAAAAAAGAGCATTTGATGTAAAAATATCGCTATGTTTTGCATAATAAGAGGCTTTTTTAATAATTATTTGACTATTTTTATCAGTTGAAAAAAGCTATCTTTTAATATTTTAGCTCCATAAATAAGTTCATTTATATTAACTCCAACTAGAGCCAAAGGCAAAAGACCAACAGCCGTTAAAACAGAATATCGTCCGCCAACATTATCAGGAATATAAAAAATTTTTAGATTTCTAGTTTCAGCGAATTTTTCAAGAGGCGAATTTTTATCAGTTATAACTACTAAATTATCTTTATTTAATTTAAATTTAGTATCAATATATTTTAAAATTGAAATACTTTCGACAGTTGTGCCAGATTTAGAAATAACTAAAAATAGAGTTCTATTATTTTTAATTAAATGAATTTTATTTTCGATAGCAATTGGATCAGTTGTATCAAAAAATATCAATTTACGAATATAATGATTTTTGCTATTTAAAAAATTATAAATTGCTTCAGCACCAAGAGAACTTCCACCAATTCCAATTACAGCAACAATATCGATATCTTGTTTATTTGCAAAATTTATAATATTATCGATATTTTGATCAGGTAAATTATAAAAACCAATATAAGTAGATTCACGATAAGCTTCTTTAACAAAATCTTTATCTTTTGAAACGACCTCATCAAAATGTAAGTAATTTTTCATGTTAAACGACTATCCAATTATTTTCTACCGAGTTGAGAAAGCATAGCATTTTTATTTGCACCCATCATTTTTTCAATATCTTTTAAAGCAGATTTATTTGTGCTAAATTTTTTAGCCATTTTAGAAGCATTTTTGAACTGTTTTAAGATTTTATTAACTTCTATTTGATTTAAACCAGAACCTTGAGCAATTCTTCTTTTTCGACTATTATTTAATAAATCTGGATTTTCTCTCTCTTTTTTTGTCATCGAATTTACAAGAGCTTTAATCATTTTTATTTCACCAGAATTTTCAAGATCAACATTTTTAATTTGATCCATATATTTATTCATACCGGGAATCATTCCAAGAATCGATTTAAAATCACCTAATTTTTTAAAACTTTCAACATGTTCTATAAAATCATTAAAATTAAATTGACCTTTTTTAATCTTACGATTGATTTCAGAGGCTTTTTTCTTATCAACAATTAGAGAAGTTTTTTCCATTAGCGATTCTAAATCGCCTTCACCAATTAATCGAGAGACAATTCGATCAGGTAAAAACTGTTCTAAATCATGAATTTTTTCACCAGTTCCGATAAAACGAAGAGGAACACCAACTTGAGAAGCAATTGAAATTGCGACTCCACCTTTTAGATCGCCATCATATTTAGAAAGAATAACTCCGTCGAGACCGATTTCATTTTTAAAAGTGAGAGCAGTTCGAACTGTATCGTGACCAGTCATACTATCAGCGACATAAAAGACCTCATCAACTTTTATAGCTGATTTAATATTTTTAAGTTGATTCATTAAATCAACATCGATAGCAAGACGACCAGCAGTATCAACAATTAGAACATCATAAAGTTCATTTTCAGCTTTTTTAAAGGCATCTTTTACAACATTTACAGGATTATTATAAGTTTCATTGCCAAAAAATTCGATACCAACTTGAGCAGAAATTTGTCGTAATTGTTCAACGGCTGCCATTCTTTGCAAGTCAGCTCCAACAACCATAACTTTTTTCTTTCGCATTTTTAAATAATTTGCGAGTTTTCCAACTGTTGTTGTTTTACCAGAACCTTGCAAACCAGCCATTAAAATAACGGTTGGTGGTTTTGAAGCAAAAACAAAGCCCTGTTTTCCATCAACAGATAAAATATCAGTTAAATTATCGCGAATAGATTTAACAAAGCTTTCTTGACCGATTTCTTCTTCATCTCGCATATCTTCTTCGATTTGAGATATTAAATCTTTTACTACTTTATGATGAACATCTGCTTTTAATAAACTCTTTTTTAGTTCAGCAAGAGCATTTTTTAATGATTGTTGATCATCATATATTTTTATTTTTTTTATTGCATTCGTAAATGATGAGGTTAAAGAACCAAACATTTTATATATTTTCCTTTCTAACTATTAATAGAGATGTTACTCCAAATGAAAAACTTTTATGTTCAACTAAATTAAAACCTGCTTTTTGTAATTCATTAATCATTTCTTCGGCTGATATAAAACTTTCAATTGAATTTGGTAGATATGCATAAGCTTCTTTATTGTTTGAGATAAAGCCACCAATTGAGGGCAAAATCTTTGTTAAATAAAAATCTCTAATTTGTGAAATTAAAGATTTAGATTCAGAACGAGTAAATTCAAGAATAACTAATAAACCATTATTTTTTAATATGCGAAAAAACTCATTAAAAGCTTTTTCTCGTTCAACAACATTTCTGATTCCATATGAAATCGAGACTATATCTGCACTTTCATTTTCTAAACCAGTTTCAGTAGCAGAAGATATTTTAAATTCAAATTGTGGGAATTTTTTTCTACCGACTTCTACCATTCCACTTGAAGGATCAATACCTAAAATAGAATCAAATTCTATTTCTCGTGTGTTACAACTATTTTCCCAAAAAGCCATCATATCACCAGTGCCACAGGCGACATCAACAATTAAATTAATTTTTTCATGTCCATAATGTTGAAGAGATAGCAAACAACTATTTTTTCTCCAAATTTTATCGATTCCAAAACTCAATACTCTATTAGCGAGATCATATTTTGGAGCAATTTTATTAAACATAGAAACTATTTGTTCCTGTTTTTCCATCTATTTTTTCAGCTTTCTAATTTACATTTATCTCTTAAATTAAACTATTATTTTATCAGTATTTAATTTATAACTAACATTATAATTTCAAAAAATCTTTTAAAGGTCAAATAGATGAATCTTGAACAACTTTTAGCATATTCAAATCACAATAAGGCATCAGATTTACATTTGGTGCATAATAATCCGCCACAAATTAGAATTGATGGTTCATTAGTTCCAATCGAATATAAAATATTATCTGGAACAGATATCGAAAATTTAATTTTTCCATATTTATCAAAAGAACAAATTTCAGAATTTAATCTTAATCATGAATTAGATACTGCTTTGGCTTTTCCAAAAGCTGGACGATTTCGAGCAAATTTATATCGAACTATGGGTGAAACAGCTTCAGCTTTTCGAACGATTCCAACAACTGTTCCAACTCTTGACGAATTAAAATCACCAGAAATTTTTAAACAACTTATCAAAATTGAAAAAGGTCTAATTTTAGTTACTGGAGCAACTGGAAGTGGAAAATCTACAACAATTTCAGCAATGATAAATGAGATTAATATATCTCATCATAAACATATAATGACAATCGAAGATCCACTTGAATTTGTTCATAAAAGTAAAAAATCGCTTATTTCTCATCGAAATGTTGGAAGTGATACAAAAAGTTTTACTTCAGCTTTGAAATATGCTCTTCGTCAAGATCCTGATGTTATTCTTATTGGTGAAATGCGGGATCGTGAAACAATTGGAGCAGGTTTAACAATTGCAGAAACTGGACATCTTGTTTTTGGAACTTTACATACAAATTCAGCACCTCAAAGTATTAACAGAATTATAGATATCTTCGAAAGTGAAAAACAAAATCAGATCAGAATGCAACTTTCGACGACTCTTGTGGCTGTTATTTCTCAAGTTTTGATTCCAAAAATTGGTGGCGGACGAAAAGCTATTTTTGAGATTTTAATAAATAATAGTGCAATAGCTAATTTAATTCGAGATGCAAAAAATCATCAAGTTTATTCTCAAATGCAAATTAATCAAACTGAAACAGGAATGAAAACTCAAACAGCTGAACTTATGAAAGCAATTAAAAATGGAGAAATTAGAGTTGAAGATGCTCTTAAATATTCTAATAATCGTGAAGAATTCAAAAGATTATTAAATTAAAATTTTAATGTTGTGCAAAATTGTTATAAAAATTTGAATCACATAAACAAAACTTGTTATCTAAATAATCATAACATAACTTAAAAAATAGATAAATTATAAAAACTATAAGGACTAAGTTACTTTTTTACTCTTGATTTTTAATTTTACTTTGAATACAATAGCAATACCGTTATTTTTTAATAGGAGAATTAAAGTGGATTTAGAAAAAGTTGGTTATGGCGAAAGCCCAAATAAATTACATGCAGTTATCGAAATACCTTTCAGATCAAGCATTAAATATGAACTAGACAAAGATAGCGGAGCAATTTTTGTAGATAGAGTTTTATATTCTGCAATGTTTTATCCAGCAAATTATGGCTTTATTCCAAATACACTTGCAAATGATGGCGATCCTGCTGATATTCTTGTTCTTTCAGATCACTCTTTAGCAGTTGGTAGTGTTATTAAATGTCGATTAATCGGTGCTTTAATTATGGAAGATGAAGCAGGTATGGACGAAAAATTATTAGCAGTTCCTGTTTCAAAAGTTGATCCAACTTTCGATAAAGTTAAATCTTATGAAGATCTTCCTCAATCAACAATAAATAAAATTAAAAATTTCTTTGAAACATATAAAATGCTTGAACCTAATAAATGGGTAAAAGTTAAAAGTTTCGTTGGAGTTAGTGATGCTGTTAAAATTCTTGATGAAGCTATTGCAAAAGCTATTAAATAATTAAATATGAATATTCTCTCACTTGATATAGGCTTAAAACGAATTGGTTTAGCGATATCGCGAGATCAAAAAATCGTTACACCGTTAAAAGCTGTTATTCGTAAAAATAGAGATATAGCAAGTAGAGAAATTCGTCAAATCATAAAAGAGTGGCAAATTGATACTCTTATAATTGGTATTCCAAATGGAAAAAATAGAGATGAAATGGAAAGACGATTTAAACATTTTGTCTCTCTTCTCTCTTTTAATGGAGCTATTTTTTATGAAAATGAGGAGCTTACCTCATTTGAAGCCATAAATATTTTAAACGGTCATATTCGATCGATAAATTCTCGTGATGGCAAAATTGATTCTATTTCTGCAAAGATTCTTTTAGAACAACATTTAAAAAACAAATATTATATAAAATAACTTATTTAAAATATTAAATTATTATATTTTGGCTTGACCAAAATTTTAATTTTGATTAAATTAGAAAATTCTTTTCACAATAATTTTAATCAAAATTTTGCTAAGATATTTGAAAATATAAAAAGGCAAATATATGAAAAGAGTAGCTTTTATTTTTCCGGGGCAAGGCAGTCAAGCTATTGGAATGGGCAAAGATTTTTATGAAAATAGCGAAATAGCTAGAACAATAGTTGATGAATGTTCAGCAAAAAATGGAATAAACTTTAAAGAATTAATGTTTGAACCTAATGGTGATCTTGAAAAAACAGAATTTACTCAACCCGCAATTTTATTAGTTAGTGCAATATCACTTACATTATTGAGAGAAAAATTAGATATCAAAAATGCTTATTCTTTAGGTCATTCTTTAGGCGAATTCACAGCTTTATATTCTATTGGTGGAATAAATTTAGAAAATGTTCTACGACTTGTCCATAATCGCGGTAAATTTATGGCTGAAGCTTGTAAAAATATTAATGCTGGAATGATGGCGGTTATTGGTCTTTCAAATCAAAAAATTGATGAAGTTTGCAAAACTGGTCGAGATTCTGGTTTAAAAGTTTGGAGTGCAAATTATAATTCCGATGGTCAAATTGTTCTAGCTGGAATAAAAACTGATTTAGATAAATTATCTCCTAAATTAAAAGATGCTGGAGCAAAACGAACTTTACTTTTAAATATGTCTGTTGCAAGTCATTGCGAACTTCTTGAAAGTGCCGTTGAAAAATTAAAAGTTGAACTTCATGAAAATATTATTGATATAGATTTTTTAGCACCAATTATTTCAAATGTTTCAACACGAGAATATAATAATCGGGATAGTGCAATTGAACTTTTATCAAAACAACTTATAAATCCAGTGAAATATAGTGAAAGTATCGAATATTTAGCTGATAAAGTTGATATCTTTGTAGAATTTGGTCATGGTTCAGTTTTAAAAGGTTTAAATAAACGAATCGTTCCTCATATTCCAACTATATCTATTTCAGATATGGCAACTCTTCAAATGGCAATAAACGAACTTTCAAAATATTTCAATAAAAAGTAAAAAGTAAATTTTATATAAATGCTAAGAAAAATAGCAAAAATTTATATATTCGTTATCTCTTCAGTTTTTGGCGAGAGTTACAATGAATATCTTGCAAATCAAGATGGCTCTTTTTCATCTTATAAAAAAAATGTAAAAAAAAGTATCGAAGATGAAGAAAAAGCTTTTATAAAATATCAAAAGCAATTAGATCAAGACTTGAATAATTATCAACAAATTTATAATGAAGAACGAAAAAAGATTGAAGCTGAAATCACTAAAATTTGGGGTGATAAAAAGACCTCATCGCCAAAAGTTTTAATCGAATATTCTGATGACCTGAAAACTAGAAAAATTATAAATTTTGAAACTGGCACGATTATAATTGAACGAGTTGATGATAAAAATATAAACCAAAATGAAATAGAAAAAGAGCTAATGAATAATGCTTCCGAATTTCTAAAATTTTCACAACGACAAGCTTACGAACGAGATAAATTTATCAATTCTATTGATAATAAGTTTTCTAAAATTGCAAAAAGTCCTATGGTCAAATCTCAAAAACTTGATGGTTTTAAGCCTATTTTAGGAAGTGCCATTTTTGGACATATCCCATCTCAAAAAGAGAGTGAAAAATATATAAATTCTAATAAAGATGAAATAGAAATAAAAGAAAATCCGAATAATAAAAATGAAAATATTTATTCGTTTTCTTTTAAAATTCCTGAAAACTTTCCAAATAAAAAGGCTCTTGAAGTTAAAAGTGATGTTTATCGATTTGGCAAAACTTGGCAAATTGAACCCGCTCTAATTTTAGCCATTATTCACAGCGAAAGTAATTTTAATCCAATGGCTCAATCGCCAGTTCCCGCTTACGGTTTAATGCAAATTGTTCCACGATCAGCTGGAATTGATGCATATAATTTAGTTTATGGAGAACGGAAACTTCTTTCAGCTCAATATCTATTTAATTCAAGAAATAATATTGAACTTGGCACAGCATATTTGCATTTACTAAAATATAAATATCTTGATGGTGTTACAGATACACAAAGTCGTTTATATTGTATGATTGCTGGATATAATACTGGTACTGGAAATGTTTCACGAGCTTTTATAGGTGATATGAATATTAGAAAAGCAATTGATAAAATCAATAACATGAGTTCTGATGGAGTATATAACTATCTTTTAAAAAATTTGCCATATAATGAAACAAAGGTTTATTTAAAAAGAGTTATGGAACGATATGAAATGTATAAAAAAATGTATAGTTAGCAATTTGGAGAAAAAATAGATGTTACACAGAAACAATTTTAAAAATAGTATCAAAAATAGAAAATTAATTGTAGGTTCGTGGGTTACGATTGGTGAACCATCGATTATCGAAATTTTATCGACCGCAGATTTTGAATGGATCGGAATCGATCTTGAACATACAGCAATCGATTTTGTAATAACAAAAAATTTAATTTCAACTGCTCAAGGTTTGAATATGTCTGCGATTGTGCGAGTCGGTAAAAATGATGAATTAATTATTAAACGAGTTATGGATAGTGGTGCTGATGGCACTGATTTTTCATTTTTAGGTGATATTGCAAGAAATGGAATGAAAACTATTAAAGCAAATATATAAAAATAGAAAGTGAGTATATGCTAAATGTATTTTTTAAAAAAATTTGGAAATTTATCGATGAGCTTTTTGACATGGAAATTTTTTATTATGCTTCAAGTTTATCGTTTTATACTATTTTTAGCATAATTCCGCTTATTATTATAATAATTGCAATTTTTACAAAAATGCCATTATTTAATGAATATTATGCTGGTTTTAAAGAATTTATTCTTGCAAATCTTTTACCAAGTCATGTCGAAGTTCTTAATCATTATATCGATATGTTTATAGCAAATTCTACAAAAATAGAAATAATCGGTGTAGTATATGTAATTTTTACTTCTATTATGTTTTTTCAGAACTATGAATATATTGTTAATAAAATGTTTCATTCACTTCAAAGAAGTTTATGGAATTCGATTTCATTATATTGGACAATGATAACTCTTTTACCAATTGTTCTCGTCTTAAGTATATATTTATCAGTAAAATTTTTTCATATTTTAGAAAATATCTCATATTTGCATTCGATTATATTTTTAAAATCTGCTCCTTATCCATTTTTATTAGTTTGGTTTTTATTTTTAGTTAGTTATAAAATTTCTATTACGATAGAAATAAAAACTAGTTTATTAATTTTAAGTTCTTTTATAACTGCAATTAGTTGGGAATTAGCTAAAAGCTTTTTTGTTTATTATGTTTTTTATAATACAACTTATTTATCGATTTATGGCTCGTTTTCAATTTTGATGTTTTTCTTTTTATGGATTTATTTATCTTGGATTATATTTTTACTAGGATTAAAATTAACACATATATTAAATTTGAATTCTAAAATTTAAAAGATATGTTGAAAATTTTTACAATTTTTTTAATAAATATTTTAATATTTATAGGTTGTGGAGACACAACGATTGGAACACAGCAAAAGGCAACTAATTCTTCATCACAATCTCAAAATTATCAAACTGAATATAAAATAAGCATTCCTTCTTCGCCTCCATTTATTGTCTTTAATGGTAATATCGGTGAAATTGATGCAAATCTTTCTAAGTAAATTTTTATAAAAATAGTCATTTAATTTTTAGAATTAAATAATATGTCTGATTTTTGTTATGATCTCGAAAATTTTGAAAGTGAGAAATGATGATCAAATTTAATGAACATCTTGAAAATATAGAAATTTACGAAGCTGGAAAGCCAATTGAACTTGTTGTAAGGGATTTTGGTATTAATTCTGCAAATGTTATAAAAATGGCCAGTAATGAAAATCCATTTGGTATGAGTCCTGTTGTTTCACAAGCAATTGCTGAAAATAGTTGGAAAGGCTATTTATATCCAGACGATTCAATGTTTCAACTAAAAAAAGATTTAGCTAAAAAATTTAATGTCAATGAGAAAGAACTAATTATTGGTTCTGGTAGCGATCAAGTTTTAGAATTTATAGCTAGAGCAAAATTAAATACTAGTTCTACTGTTTTGATGAATAAAATAACTTTTGCTATGTATGGCATTTATGCAAAACAAAGTGGAGCTTCGATTATAAAAACTAATTCACTTTATCATGATCTATCTCAATTTTTAGATTTATATCGAGAATATAAACCTGATATTATTTATATTTGCACTCCAAATAATCCAACTGGTGAAGCAATTAGTCAAGAAAGTTTATTTAATTTTTTGGATCAAATAGACATAAATACTCTTATTGTTATTGATGGTGCATATATGGAATATGCGAAATATTTAAATCAGAGTTTTGCAATTGAACCGAAAGAATTAATCGAAAAATATCCAAATACTATATATTTGGGAACTTTTTCTAAAGCTTATGGACTTGGTGGAATGCGAGTAGGTTATGGTATTGCTAAAACTGAAATTATTCGTCCGCTCTTAAAAGTTAGACCACCATTTAATATTGCAACTTTATCAATGTTATCAGCAATTGAGGCTTTAAAAGATGAAGATTTTGTAATAAAATCGATTCAAGCAAATTTTATAGAAATGGAAAGATATGAGAAGTTTTTGCGAGAAATAGGTTGGAGTTATATTAAAAGTGCAACAAATTTTATAACTATTTCATTACCTGATGGGTATAATTCTACAACTATTTCTGATAAACTCCTCCAAGTAGGGATAATCGTCAGAAACTTGAAGGGATATGGACTCAATGCAGTTAGAATTACTATTGGCAAAAAAGAGGATAACAGCCGACTCTTTGCCACAATTAGAGAATTATTATAAAAATATTATAAGTTTAGCAAATGGACTTTAAAGAGCTATTTACTCAACTTTCAGGGGCTTTTTTAAAGCTTGATAGAATAAAGCAAGTGATCATATCCCTATCACTTTTTGCTGTTATCGGATTTTTAATATTTTTAATTATTATTTCTACTTCTGAAGACAAAAGCTATGCTTATAAATCACTCTTTGAGTCTGTTCCATATACTGAAGCAGGACAGATCGTTGATATTCTAAAAAAAAATGAGATTCAATATGCCATTCAAGATAAGGGTGGTAATATGGCAACAATTAAAGTTGCAAATGAAGATCTTCCAAATGCTAGAATGCTTGTTTCAAGTGTTGGTTTGCCAAAAGATACTAGAGTTGGTTTTGAAATTTTTAATAATCAAGAATTTGGTGCTACCGATTTTGATCAAAAAATTAAATATTTAAGAGCAATGGAAGGCGAACTTGCTAAAACTATTGAAAAATTAGAACCCGTTGTTAATGCAACTGTTCATATTGCTTTACCTCAAGAATCTCTTTTTGTAGCTAAACAAGTTAATCCAACTGCTTCAGTTGTTTTGAATTTACATGAAAATATGGTTCTATTACCAAAACAGATCAAAGGTATTAAACATTTAGTTGCTTCAGCAGTACCAAAATTATCTCCTGATGATGTTACGATTGTTAATGCTTTTGGCGAACCTCTCGGTGATAATGATGAAATGGTTGCTTCAACTGAAGAGGCAAAAAATCAAATGACATATAAAAATCGTTATGAAAAAGCTTATGAAAATAAAATTATTGAAGTTCTTGCTCCGTTTATTGGTGGAACAGATAGAGTTGTTGCAAAAGTAACGATAGATTTTGATTTTTCAAAAGAAGAGAGTCAAAGAGAACAATTCGATCCTGAATCAGTTGTTAGAAGCGAACAGAGTGTCGATGAGACTCGTGAAGGTTCAACTCCAAAAGATATTGGCGGTGTTCCAGGTGCTGTTAGTAATGTTGGTGCTGTTCAAGGTATGAATGATGCTGGAAAAGAAAAATATGAAAAAAGCAAAGCAACTACAAATTATGAGATTTCAAAAACTGTTTCTAGTAAAAAAGCTGAATTCTCACGAATTAAACGAGTTACTGCTGCCGTTGTTGTTGATGGAACTTATGCAAAAGATAATGAAGGCAAATATGTCTATTCTTCTTTAACAGATGAACAAATTAAACAAATTAAAGAATTAGTTGTCGGAGCTATCGGTATAAATAATTCTCGAGGTGATGAGGTCTCTGTTCGAAATTTTCAATTTAAATCTATTAAAGATATGTTAGAACAAAAAGTTGAACTGAATAGTTGGATAGACAAATTTACTCAACATATGCCAATTAAAGATTTAGTTAAATATATCTTAGCATTTATTATTTTATATATATTTTATCGACAAGTTATTAAACCATTTGCTGTTAAAATGCTTGAAGAAGTCAAAGAAGATGAACAACCTATTAATTTAGAATTTAATAACAATGAAAACATTGATGAAGATTTAACCGAAAAATATACAGCAATGAAGAAAAATATTGAAGTTTCTCTTGGTTTGCATGAAGGCATAAATGAAGATCAGGTTAAATATGAAATATTAGTTGAACAAATCTCTAAATATATATCAGAACATACAGACGAAGTCAGTAGTCTATTACAGCTTTTACTTGAAGAAGAAGGTTCTTTATCTTCAAAAGAGAATAAAGAAACTTTTAATTCAAGTAAACGATAATAAATCAAAGATATTTATATTTTGAAAAAATTTATAATCATAATATTATATATTCTTGTTGCTCTAACTCTTTTTGATGTAATCAATCGCTATATTTTTTCAGCTGGTTCAATTGCAATTCAGGAGTTAGAGTGGCATCTATTCGATTTAATTATGTTAATTTCAATAAGTTTAACCCTCAAAAATAATAGACATGTTCGAGTAGATATTTTTTATAGCAAAATATCTGAAAATCATAAAAGATATATAGATATTATGGCTTATTTAATATTTATTATTCCATTCTCAATATTAATTATTATAAAATCTACTCCTTTTATCATAAACAGTTTTATACAAAATGAAATTTCTGCTGATCCTGGAGGTTTGGCTTTTAGATTTCTTGTAAAATCTTTAATAGTCATTGGCTTTTCACTTTTGATTATAGAATCAATTAAAAAAATATTAAATATTTTAAATATCACAAAATAAATAAAAAGGTCAAAAATGAATAAATTTACTTTTATATCAATATTATCACTTTCATTAATTATTGAATCTAATATTGCCTCAACAATTAATATAAATGGTATTGCAATTAAAGTTAATGGAATTCCAATTACAAAATTTGATATTGAACATAGTGCGAAAGAATTAAAAATTTCTCGAGATAATGCTGTGAAAATTCAAATTAATAAAGCTCTTGAACAGAGTGAAATTGAAAAGTTTGAGCTAAAAGCTGAAAGTGATGAAATTGAAAATATGTTAAATTACATTATGAAAAATTTCAATATATCTTCAAAATCAGATTTATATGCAATGGCTCAACGAGATGGAATTTCGCGAGACGAATTCCTAAAAAATATTGAATTTCAAATTTTGCAACCACAACTTTATCGCAAAATTGCAATGCAAAAAACTGTTCAACCATCTGAAGATGAATTACAAGATGAATATAAAAAAAATAAACAGAGTTATTTAGTTGGTGAAAAATATCAATTTAAATTATATTATGCAAAAGATCCAAATGAATTAATAAAATTTAAAGAAAATCCTCTAAAGAAAAATAAGAATATTTATACAGAATCATTAAAAGTGTCAATTCAAGATTTAAATCCAGAACAGATTTCAATTTTAAATAGTTTAAAAGTTGGAGAGTTTTCTAATATTATAAAATTTGATAATAAAATTGGAATAGTTCAATTAGAGGCGATGACAAATTTACATTATCAAAAATTTGAAGATATTCGTGAAAAAATATCTGAATCTTTGATAATGGCAAGACAAAAAGAGGCTCTTGAAAGATATTTTCAAAAATTAAAAGCTGAAGCAACAATTGAATATTTAAGATAAATATATTTATAAAAATGAGAGAAATTTTAACATTTGGAAAATATCTTCGCAATAAATTCGGAGAATCAGTTTATAAAGTGCCAATCGTTCTCTCGGGCTTTACTTGTCCAAATATCGATGGAACCGTTGCTCGAGGCGGTTGTACATTTTGTGAAAATGAATCTTTTAATCCATCATTAAATAAAATTGAAAAAGTTCGCGGATTTTCATTAAATTTAAAATCAACAATAAATCCACTTTTAGAAAAACAAATAGGAGAATTAAAAGCACAATATTTTGCTATATCTTCTCATATTCGTAAAATAAAAAAATAGAAAAATTTATAGTATATTTTCAAGCTTTTACAAATACATATGCACCAATAAATACACTTGAAACTCTTTATCTTGAAGCTTTAAAACTTGAAGGAGTTATTGGTTTAAGTATTGGTACTCGAAGCGATTCCATTACCGATGAGGTTCTCGAACTTTTAAAAAAGCTTTCGGAACAATATGAGATTTGGATTGAGTTTGGAGTTCAATCGATTTTTGATGAGACATTGCAAAAAATTAATCGCGGACACGATTATCAAAATCTTGAAAATGCAATTTTAAAAAGTAAAAGTTATGGTTTGAATGTTTGCGGACATCTGATTTTTGGTTTGCCAGACGAAAGTGATGAGATGATGTTGGCAACTTTTAATCGTGCAATTGAATTAGGGATTGATTCGCTGAAAATTCATCCACTTTATATTGTTGAACGAACTGCATTAGCAAATCAATTTAAACGAGGCGATTTCGTTCCAATTTCAGAAGAACGATATATTTCGAACCTTATCAAAGCTTTATCTAATTTGCCTTCAAATATTTCTATTCAACGAATTACTGCTGGAATAGAAAATTCAACTTTGTTATCTCCTAAATGGTGCTTTAATAAACAGCAAAGCATCAAAAAAATACGACAAGAGTTATATAAATTATCTATAAAATATTGAATTTAATATTTTAATTATTGAAGCTATAAGAATTTAAAATATTTTCAAATAGCTATTGACTTTACTTTTTTTTTTTATACAATTCCACCATCTTTTTAATCGCGGGAATAGCTCAGTTGGTAGAGCATAACCTTGCCAAGGTTGGGGTCGCGGGTTCGAATCCCGTTTCCCGCTCCATTATTTTGATGATAAACTTGATTTTAAAATTAGCCCAGGTGGCGAAATAGGTAGACGCAAGGGACTTAAAATCCCTCGGTAGTAATACTGTACCGGTTCAAGTCCGGTTCTGGGCACCACTTTTAATAAGGCGGCATAGCCAAGTGGTAAGGCAGAAGCCTGCAAAGCTTTCATCCCCCAGTTCAAATCTGGGTGTCGCCTCCACAGGTGTTTTATTTTTTAAAGTTTATATTTTTATGCGGGGCGATGGCAGAGCTTGGTTTATTGCACCGGTCTTGAAAACCGACGAGGCTTGAAACCTCCCAGGGTTCGAATCCCTGTCTCCCCGCCACTTCTTAAAATCTTCATATAAATCCAAACATAATATTTTTTAACTTTATATTTTATAATAATTAACTTTATATTTTATAATAAATGGTAAAATTAGTTTTATACTTTTATTTTAAAGAAACTTTTAATGATTTTAAAAAAATATTTATTTACTTTTTATTTTTCCTTCAAATACTTTATTCAAAAGAGAGATTTAGCCATTCTGGAAATGTTGTTTTTGATTTTGAAAAAGAGTTAATTTGGGAAGATCAAAAGAATATTAAAAAAGCAAATTGGATTGAAGCAAATGAATATTGCAAAAAATTAGAACTTGATGGATATCTTAATTGGAGATTGCCTTATTTACATGAATTAGAGAGTATTTATATAAATGAGAACCTTAATAATAAAGATTGGAAAATTAATGAAGTTTTTAACTATACTTCTCGTGATTGGTATTGGAGTAAAACAAAATTTCATAGCAATTCAATGCAAAGTTGGTTAATGAGATTTTATAATAGCAGTGGCGAAATTGGTTTAGATTTAAGTTTTAAACACTCTGTTAGATGTGTAAAATATATTAAATAATTTCGAATTTACCTAAAGCTCTATTTTTATAAATATTTTTATAATTTGAGATTAATCCACTCATTGCGATCATTATTTCTGAATTATTAGATATTTGTAAATAAGATAGAGCAACTCCAAAATTAATAGCTCCATCTACTGGATTAATTGATATTGGATTCATAGCTCCTAACAAAACTATTTGTTTAGTTTGAATTTTTTCAGCTAAATATTTAGCGGTTAAATCAATTGTATCTGTTCCATGGATAATTATAATTTTAGATATGTTTTTGTTCTGAATTATTTTTAAAATTTCTTCGCGATCGCTATCTAACATTTCAAGACTATCTTTATAAATAGTCCCGATTATTTCAATGTTTTTTATATTTGAAAGTTCTAATAATTTTTCAACTGCTAAATTATCTTTTGGAACAACTAGATTACCAGTTATATAATCATATCTTTTATTAAAAGTTCCTCCAGTATTTATAATTAATAATTCCGACATCTATTTTAGACCTTTCATTTTATTTTTCTTTTTAACTTCCATAACAAGACGAAAACCAGTATCATTCATTTTAAGAGATGATATAAAACCCATTCGATTATTTGTTTTTAAATTTATTTCAGAGTCATTCCACGAACCACCTTTTGCAACTCGCTCATCACTATTTTTTATCTTTTTTGCTTTGCCATCATTTGGAATTGCCAAAATATTTGGTTGATAATTATCTTCACACCATTCCCAAACATTGCCGACCAAATCATGAATATTTAAACTGTTTGGTAATTTTTCGCCTATTTGATGTGCAGAATCATATGAATTTGAAGCAATCCAACCGTAATAACCTAATTCTTGGGTAAAAATCTCTTTTGAGGCAAATTCCCATTCAGCTTCAGTTGGCAATCGATATTTATCTCCACTTTTTTGACTTAACCATTCAGCATAAGCAACAGCATCATCATAAGTGATATTTGTTACAGGCATTTTACCTCGTCCCCAGCCATTATCACTTGGTAACTTTTTTTTATTAGCTCTTGCGAATTTATCATATTCTTCAAACGAGACTTCATATTTACCTATAAAAAATTCATCTTTTATATTAATATTATTATTTTTTATGGCAAAAGTTCCACTATTAATTAAAACCATTTCTGGAGCTATATAACTGCCATTATCTTTTCCCTCCATTTCTATCAAACCACTTTCTACTTCTAATGGCATAAAGTTGATATTTTCTTCTATTATTTCTTCTACCTCTTCTTCTTCGATTTCGAGTATAGAACAGCCAGATAAACTAAACACTAATATATAATTTAAATATCTAAAAGACATAAGTTGCCTCCACAAAATAAGAGCGATCTATAAAATATAAATTAGCTTCATTTGTAATTCCGTAATCGATTCCCGCTGAAAAACGAAAAGGGGAAATATCCAAATGAAAAACTAAACCATATTTACCTAAAATTGAAGTTGTATTTAAAAGAGTGATTGTATCGCCTCTTTCAACTAAAGCTCCGTTAAATATACCTATATTATTAGCCAAAGAATTATTCAAATCACTTGAATATTTAAGATAAAAAGCTTCACCATTTAAAATATTAATTCCACCTCCAATATATCCACCAAATGATAGAATTGAGATTCTATATAAAATTTCACCAATCCACGAAAAAGCTAGAGCTTTAATTTCCGAACCAACTGATAATTGATTTCCATATGGAAATTGACCAGTTGTATCTAAAAAAGGATCTTGAAATGAAAAAGTTTTATAAGTAGTTTGAATGCTATTTCTAAAAAGAACTCGATCATTTCGTGCTAATGAGATATCTCTAAAATTTACTTTTAAAATTGGTGAAAATATACTCTTTGAATAAAACTCAATATTTCTATTAATTGTTGGAAACTCGAGTTTATCCGTAATTTCAAGATAAGATTCATTAAAAGAGGCTAAACCAATTTCAAAACTAATCATAGGTTTGTATTTAAGTTTATTTTCCATCTCTTTATTTATGTTTTTTTTGAATTAAAACCTATTGGATAATATCTTTCGCTTGATTTATTAGATATATCGATAATTCCACCATTTTGAATATTTTCAGAATATAAATATAGTGATGAGGTTATAAAAATAGCTAAGATTTTCAACCTCATCATACTTTTAATTACTGTTTTTCTGAATAGTTTGATTAAGTTCGTTTGAAAAATTATAATCAGGTAAATAAAGACATTTTGAACTATTAAGTTCTAGTTGATCAAATGTAGTTTTATAAAGCCAAGTATTATTTACATCTATTAAAATAGTTTTTACATCACCACCATTATATGAACTTAAAAAAGCTGTTTTTGAGAACTGAATAGAAGCTGATTTACTATTTACTTCAAAACATAATGCCGTTTTAACAGGTATATCACTTGAAACCGATGAGGTTGAAACAGAATCGTAAGCAATTCTAATTGTATAGTTATGTTCAGAATCATTACCGTCATTAGTTAAAATAACTCCATTATCGCTATTTAACTGTTTTGTAAATTCGCATTTGTTGTTATAAATATATGGTTTATTATCAACCATGCCATATGTTGTATTCACTTCTAAAATTGAAGCATTTTTATAAATTGCGAACCAATCAGGAATAAAAGCGATATCTGAAGCTCTGAAATTAGTTGTTTCAGGATCTCCATCAACGGCAACAACTCGCCAATCGCTATTATTTGTATCGAAATCTGGAGCATCAGCACAAATATTATAGAGCATAAAGTTTAAAGTCGTATTGTTATCGTTGTGATTAATTTCATTACCGATTTCGTCTGCAGGATAATCTATCGTTGTATTGCGACTACTTGACATTAGAGTTTGATCTTTTTTAGAATATGTAACGGAAAGATTGACATCACATTTAAGAGATGTCTGAGGTGTTGTTTGCGAAGAAACATTCCAATATCCGTTGTTGCAAGAAATATATTTGCCATCAGGACTATAAGTGGTTTTATTTGTATCGTTACCATCTATATACCATCTTAAATTATTATAAGATAAATTTACTTCACTTCCGATTGTATTTGAACTATTTGAATTATTAATAATCTTAAGTTCATCCAATTTTTCAGTAGTTAAATTAACATCATACACATCTAACACATAAATTATTACATCTAACATACTCATATAAGTTGATGAATCTGAAGGTTTAAATGACCAATTTGTAAGATTATTGATTAAGCGAGAATCTAAATTTGATGAATTATAGTCATATTTTACAACTCCTTCATACAATCTTATTGTTTTTATAGTTGGAGTTGAAGTTATTGGAACTGTATAAGTGTATTGAAACTCATCAACCTTGTTTCCGTAATAGCCATCACAACTACCAACACAAGTTTTATAATCATTTTCAGGAGTTAAATATTTAACCCAATTTTCATTATTTGGATTTGTAGCTTCTTTATCACTTATTCCGCCTTTATAGATATTAAATCCAGTTGTATCATTTGAAGCAGAACCTATAAATAGAGTTTTACCATCAAAAAATTCTAAAACAGGTTTAACAGGTGGCTTGTTATCAAAAATAACCTCATCACTACCACTGTTACCTTTTTCATCATAAGCTGTAACCGTAATATTTATATCTTTTTGTTCAAGATTTTGCAAATCATCGCTACTAAAACTCAATGAATAATTTTTACCATTTTTGATAAGCTGATATTCACGATCGCCAATTTTTGCAGAAACCGTAATAAAATCGCTATCACTATTTGAAACAGTTGCCGAAAGAGTTCCAGTGAAAAAATTATCAACATTTCCGCCAGTAACATAAGTTGAATTACTCTCATTATTATCATAATGTTGAATATAGTTTGGTTTAAAAGTTGCTGTTACAGTTATAGGTGTATAAGTTTCTTGTTCTACTTTAATAAAATAGCCATTTTCTATTTCAGTAGTATATAAATTATAGTCAAAACTAAACCACTCATCTGCAGGAACTGTCAAATCGATATATCTCCAACTAACAGAAGTTCCACGATTCACTGCTGACAACATCGAAGTTACAGAATAACCATTTTCACGAATCAGATATAAAACTCCATCAGAAGTTGGATAATCAGGTGTATAAATTGGAATATATCTTAAATCATCGCTTAAAGTTTTAACATTTTTAAGAGCAACTCCGCCAGTGCTGTTTGATTCGCCAGTCCCATTAGCAGATTGATTTGATTCAACAGCTGAAAAATATCCAGTAATTGTAAATCCAGTTCCAGAACTATTACATTCAGCAAAAACATTTGCACTCAAGGCATTAATCTTTGATGCGAATGCAGAACAAGTTAAACTATTATTATTATCAATTGTTATCAATTCATCGATTTTTAAATTGGTGTCATTGCCGTCATTACTAATAACGAATGTATATCTACTTTTATTAATATCAGCTTTTGCCAATTCATCAATAGAATAAACTTTTGTAATTGAACCGAGAGCTAAAGGATCATTTGAAACAACTCGAGAAAAGATATTTCCAGTTCCATGTTCTTTGATATCAAAGTTTCGATAAGTTGGATTTGTTGTCATAATAAAAATAGAATAATTTTGATCTTTAACTATTGATGTATTTGCATCGAAATCGTTACCAATTGCACTGTTAATTGTACCAAGTGCCAATTCTGTGCAATTGCTATCAGTACAATTCCAATTTAATGCAATATTTGATGAGGTGTAATCGCCATCACCTGTTTTATCAAAATAAACTGTTGCATTTGTATCATTATCATCTATTCGATAAACTTTAATAAAACTATTATCTCGGATATAAAAAGGTGAAGAACTTGTAAAAAGAATTGAATCATTTTTATCATTCAAATCTAAATCTAAAATTGTAGCTTTGAAACCACTTGGCAAACCTGTAACATTTAATAATTGATTTGAAGTTGTATTTATAGAAAAATTAGTATCATTAATTGAAGCTTGACATTTATTAAAATAGCTTGAATTACAAGCTCCGCTAACAGTTCCGTTACCATCATTATTAATTGTAACAACTAAACCATATTCACCATATTGCGATGAAACAATAGTATCATTTAAATCTCTTGTTATATTTACATCATTTAAAGTAACAACTTTTATAATCACTGAACTATTTTCTTCTGAACTATTCTTATCAGCTATTTTAAATCTTTTATCTGAAAGTAGAGTTACATTTTTATCTCCACTTGCAAAAGCTCTAACATTAAAATTTCTCGAAACATTTCCCTCTTCAATAGCTCTAGCAATTGCCATATTCGTAGAAATAGCAAATTCAGTCGTATTTACATCTGTATTTCCATTTGTAGAAAATAGACGAACATAAACTCTCTCTCTTTCAAGTTCATCATAAATCGTATATTCATATTTGCCAGAAGTTATTAAATTATTAATCTCCATAATCAAACCAGTTGGCGAATGGCGAATATATCCATCAGGAAATGAGACCATTCTCCAACCATCATTACCTTCAACAATTGAATGTTCGCTATATCGCGAAGTTTTATAAGATGTATCCTTTCCTCCGAGATTAGAACTTGAACTTAAAATTGTGCTGTTTCCATATAAATCACTATTTAACCAACCATCGCCAAGAACAAAACCTTTTGTCGAACTGTTTCGCTCTGAAGATGAAGATTTAAAATAGACCCAATAACCATTTCCAGGTGCAAGAGCTGTAAAATCATTTGCTGAATCACTAACAGTTGAAAAAAAGCTTTCCCAACCTCCAAGGTTGCCATCAAGCCGAAAAATTTTCAAAGTATCACTAGAAGTTAATTTTGAGATATTGCTATCTTTAAAATCTGTTATTTCACCAGCTTGACCATCTTTTCCGCTATTATCAGAAAGATTCACATCAAATATATCTCTAATGTTAAAAGAGTAATAAGAAGTATTTTCATCTATATATTGTAGTTTAAAAGGATTTGCTGAACCATAAGCAGAATTGAATCTGCCATAAAGTTCTTGAGTGATTCCACTGGTTTTAATAGTTTTTACATAAAAGAGATTTCCTTCAAGATCAGATTGATATGTTATATTTATATCAAGATCTGTTGAATTAGGAACATAGGCATACATTTTTCGATGAGGTAGATCAAAATCATATTTTTCTTTTCCAAGTTCAGCTGAAAGTGTTACATTTGCATCTGACAAACCAGTTTTAAAACCTACCATATGTTTTGAACTATCATATTCATCTTGAGAACTATTGCCATCTAAACCAACATATTCAGCACTAATCGAATTATTTGTTTCGCTCCACCAATCGTTACCTGTTTGAATATGCTTATTGTTCGAACCTTTCATAAAAGCTCCCGGAACTCCAATTAAAGTCCAACCTTCACTTGGAATTTTTATCTCAACGAGATTATTTGCCTCAAGTGGCAATATAAAAATAGTTGAAATTCCAAAACTAAAATATACTTTCCGTATATATTTTTTATTCATCAAAGTTAAATATGACATCTTCTTCATTCTCCTCAATTTTATCGAGATAATAATCATAAACAGATGTATAAATATCAGGCTTTTCAGCATAGAATATTTTGTCAAAATCTGCTTCAAAAAATGTATAAATTAAATCTGGAATTATTGGAGTTGCCAAATATTGATTAACATCAAATCTATCTTCGATTGACCTCATCGCACATTGAACTCTTAAACCAGTCTCTACACTTTCATCAATAAATATAATATTTTTAATATTACCATCTATTTTTAATAACTCTTCGCTATTTCGCTCTTTTTTAAGTTTTGGCAATAATTTATAGTTATAAATTACATCTATTGCATTATCAAGAGCATCTTTTTTAATATCAAAGAAATCTCTCAATAGTTCATCAGTAACAATATCTCGAAATTCGCTAACCATTGCAATTTTGCAATCAATATTTAATTCGCAATATACAGATTCGATATATAAACGACTCCAAACTATATTTAATTTTTTAGAAAGTTTTTCAGCGATAATATCTCCATTGTCAGAAATCGATAATAATAACCAGCTATTATCTAATTTCGGAAAACTATTAACTAGTTTATTAATTGCATCATCAATATTTTTAAAAGGTGTGATCTGTGTTAGCATTAAAATAAACTCCCCATACTTCCTGCAAGAATTTTTAGATCATTATCAATAAAATAAAATCCAACACCAAAATTTATAGATCTTTCGTCATTTAATAAATTTGTGCCACCAGTATATAAATCAACATGATCATAAATTCGATATCGGAAAAGTGTTCTAAAATTTGCATATTTATTTCTTAAATCATTAACGGCATTAAAATCAAAAACTTCACCACTTATTCGCCATTTGTCGCCATTTCCAAAATATTCAGCACCAAATCCGCCAGTGCTTTCAATTAAACCTGCTCGAAAAAGCCAATTATTATATTTTTTTCCATATTGAACCGAAACAAGAGTTTTGCCTTTATCATGTAATTTATAATTTTGAATTTCACTAAAATCTGGAGTAGAAACTAGACCTAATAAATAATAAGTTTCAGGATTTGGTAAATAAGCTATATTTGTAGTAGTTGAGATAGTTTTATCTCTTAAATTATATTCACCTCGACTTGATAGTTGAATTTGTGATTCAGTTATCGAAGCTAAAATTTTGTCAAGTTTTTTAATAGATTCTTCACCTTTTGTAAAAAAACTATCAACAGAAGTTAAACTTTGATTTAATGGTTTTCTATTTTCAGCAACTGTGCCATTAATTTCTTGAACTAATGATTTAGCGGAACTTAATAAATCTGGTAATTCTTTATCAAGAGTTATACCAATACTTTTATATTTTTGAAGAGTTTCTTCAAAACTGCGAACAACTTCAGGCAAACGAGCTGAAAAAATAGCTAAATTTTTAGCTGTTTTATTTGCATTATCAATTGCACTTTTGACACCTAAACGATTTTCACGAACAACTTCACGAATCTCTTTAAGAAGCATTGCAATATCATAAATAGCACCTTGAATCTCTTTTCTGCTATCTTCATTAAGAGTTGCTCGAACTTCTTGAGCTAATTTTTTAAATTCTTCTGAAGCTTGATAAATACTATCACTAGTTTTTTCAAAAGAAGCAAAACTTTTATAATTATTCAAAGTATCGCCATTTGCCAACTGTTTATCATTTTTGCCTCTAAAAATAGAGACAATTTTGCTACCTAATAAAGATTCTTGAGATAAATAAATTTCAGAATCAACAGGGATTTCGAAACCTTTATCTATTAATAAATTTAAAACAACTTTTTCACCAGCCAGTGAAAAACTTTCAAGTCTTCCTATATTAATGCCGTTCATTTTAACTCTGGAATTTATTTCTAAACCAGTAGAATCATCAACAACAGCTCTAACTAGATAGCCTTCTGAATTCATATTTTTAAATTCATTAACTTGAGTTGTTAAAACAAAAAGCATTCCTAATATTAGAACTACGAAAAACCCGACTTTAGCCTCTAGGCTCATATAAAACCTTTTTCTATTTTTTGCAATTTTAACAAAACTATCTATTAAATTTAAGTTTTATAAATCTACTCTTTTTAAGTTTTTAGCTTTAAATATAGTGTTAATTAAGATTAAGTGGAAATTATATTAGAAGAGATTTATGAATAAAATTTATAAAGGAACAGTTTTGAGCTGTTCCATAAAAGCGATTTGAAATTTGAGAGAGAATTTTTAAATTAGTGGGTTAATTGATTGTAAAAATATAGTTCCGTTATCTTCGAAGTCAAAAGTTAAAGTAACTTTATCATTTTTCATAGCTTCATCTAGTTTGTTTATTAAAATAGAGTTATAAATTTTGAATTCTAATTTGTCATAAACAATAAAAGTATCTTCTGATAATCTATTTATTAAAGATTCTCCATTTTCTGTAACTGTTTCATTGTTTTCATTTGTATATTTATAATCTGATGTATAAGTAAAAACTGTTATTGTAAAAGGTTCAAAATGTTTTTCTTTTGAAATAATGTCATCTAACTGAAAACAAATTGCATCTACACAACCTAAATCACAACCTCGAATCATATAAATATATCCCCAAGAGTAGTTCAAATCAATTGACTTGCGATTTTTATCTTCAAAATATACTGGTTCTTGAGTGTTATTTATTAACTTTTGGTTTTGCATAATTCTAAAAGTCAAATCATAATTTGGTGACTCCCAACTCATTGCATGTTGTTGATAATAATCAATATAAAAAATCTCTGAATTATTGTTGTCTGTTCCACATCCCCAAAAAATAATAATTGAAGTAACTAAAACTATTTGTTTAAACATATACTTTATTGAACTTGAACAATAGAAATATATTTGATGGAATTGTTTAAACTCTTTTGCTAAAGCTGAACCAACTATTGCTATTTTCATATTTTTTATCTCGATTTTATGATTAAATTAATTTATAGTAGCATCTTTTGGCATACCAATTATGTTATAGCCACTATCAACATAATGAGTTTCACCAGTAACACCACGAGATAAATCGCTAACTAAATATAAAGCTGAATTTCCAACATCTTCAATTGAAACATTTCTACTTAATGGAGAATGTTTCTCATTCCATTTTAATAAATTACGAAAATCATCAATTCCACTTGCTGCTAAAGTTTTAATAGGTCCAGCACTTAAAGCATTTATTCTAATACCTCGAGAACCTAAATCAACAGCTAAATATCTAACTGTGGCTTGTAATGCTGATTTTGCAATTCCCATGACATTATAATTAGGAACATATTTATCACCACCTAAATAGCTAAGTGTAACTATTGAACCATTATTATTTAAAATGGGAGATAAATTTTTTGTAATTTCGATTAAACTATAAACAGAAACATCTAAAGCTATTAAAAAATCTTCTCTAGTAGTATTAATTGTATCGCCAGATAATGCTCTTTTTGGAGCAAAAGCAATTGAATGAATAATAAAATCTATATGTCCCATCTCTTTTTCAACAATTTCGCGAAGAGAATTCATATCTGAAATATTTGTAACATCTAAAGATATAACTACTTTACTACCTAATTCTTCAGCTATTGGTTCAACTCGTTTTTTAATAGAATCGTTTAAATATGTAAATCCAAGCTCAGCTCCATGTTCGCGAGTTGCAACTGCAATTCCATAAGCTATCGAATGTTTATTTGCGAGTCCAATAATTAGCCCTTTTTTTCCTTTAAGTAACATTTACACTCCTATTTTTTTAAATATTCTATCAAAATGTCTTTTTTTCATTCATCAACGAAAACAACTTGAAGAATCTGATCAACAATTTTTTCATCAACTTTTTCTCTAAGTAAATTATTTAATTTATCAACCATGCTATTTTTAATTTGGTTAAAAAAATCGTCAATAGATTCGCCAACTAAATTATATTTTTGTTCTGCTAAAACTATCGAAGAGTTATCTCCAGCAAGAACACCACTATTTATCAATAAATAGAGAGATTCTCTGACTAAAGTTTGTTCATATCCATTATTTAATAAAATATTAATAATTTCTTCAAATGGAATAAATTTAATTTGCTCTTTGATAGAAACAATAGTTTCAAAGATATCGACCAAAGGATCTATATTTTCTGGGATTTTTATAACAGGTTTTTTATTTGCAAGAACAACTTTATAATTTTCTATACTGTGAATTCTACTTGGTTCAGTAATTAATTCGACATCATAAAAATCTGGCATAAAAACTTCATTTACAACTAAGCGATATTCACTTGGCTCTTTGAGAACCAATTTGATACCTGAACCATTAACAGCAAAACGAATAAAATCTACGAATTTGCCGAAACCATATTTTAAATAATCAAAATCTTTAATGGCATACATAAGAGCAGTTTTTAAAATCGAAATATTTAAACCATCTTTATTTAAATAAGTCCTAGAATCATTATTCTCTTTAAGAACTTCAAGAACTTTACGAATTTGTTCAAAGACAGATTCTCTTGAAGAATTGCTATCAATTTGATTCATTTTATGAGAAAAATTTTTTAGAATAGGATTCTGAGCTATTTGAATTCTTAAATTAGAATCTATATCTATTTTTATTTTTTCTGTTTTTTGTTGTTCAATTTGCATTTGAATAACTTGTTGAGGTTCTTCAAGATAAATAAATTCATCACACAAATTACGAAACATAGAATTTGTGCTACTGCGATAGGCACTGCCTATAACTTTTTTACCATGTTCATTTAATTTTCTAGCAAGAGACAAAAAGCCTCCATCACCTGATACTATAATAAAAGTATCAATAAATGGTTTTGTATATAAAACTTCCATAGCATCAACAACTAATTGAATATCAGAAGAATTTTTTATAGCACCTTTTGCAAAACCATACATTTGAATAGGTTCAATTCCAACTTCAGCAATATCCCATTTTAGTTTGCTAATTTTATAATTACTCCAATCAGCATAACCTTTTTGAAGAGATATATTTTTGACAAAATCTTTTTTTGTCTGTTCTGTGAATCTATTAATTTCAGCAAATATAGATTTAATAGAAAAATCTTCAAGAAATTTTAGATCATAACCGCCAATTAAATTTTCAACATCATAAAAGATAGCTATATTTTTCATAGAACGATTTCAACCGTTCTTGATTTGACAGAAAGTCTATGAGCATCAAGACCTTCAGCATGAGCTAAAATTTGAGTAGCTTCACTAACTTCTTTTAAACCGAGTTCAGAAAAACTGATAATCGAACTTCGTTTAAGAAAATGTTCAACAGATAAAGGGGAATAAAATTTTGCACTGCCTCCAGTTGGAAGAGTATGATTAGGTCCAGCAATATAATCACCAATAGCTTCAGGAGTATATTTTCCTAAAAAAATAGCTCCTGCATTTTTAATTTTTGGTAATAATTCAAAAGGATTTGTAGTTACGATTTCAAGATGTTCTGGAGCAATTTCATTCATTAAATTTATAGCCTCATTTATTGATGAGGTAACAATTATAGCCCCTCGTTCCCTAATTGATTTATCAGCGATTTTAAATCGAGGTAAAGTTTGAAGTTGTTTATAAACCTCATCGCGAGTTTTTTCAGCAATTTCAAGTGAATCAGTAATTAAAATAGAACTTGCCATTTCATCGTGTTCAGCTTGAGATAATAAATCTATAGCTAAATGAGAACTATTTGCACTAAAATCAGCAATAATTCCAATTTCACTTGGACCAGCAATCATATCAATTTGAACATCACCAAAAACGAGTTTTTTAGCAGTTGCAACGAAAATATTTCCGGGACCAGTAATTACATCAACTTTTGAAATAGTTTCAGTTCCATAAGCCATTGCACCAATTGCAGTTGCACCACCAATTCGATAAAAAGCAGAAATATTACAAATATGAGCTGAAGCAAGTAAAAGATCATTTATATAATTATCAGGAGTTGGCGAACATACCACTATTTCTGAAACACCAGCAACAATTGCAGGAATGGCATTCATTAAAAGCGAACTCGGATATGAAGCTTTTCCACCCGGAATATATAAACCAGCTTTTGCTATCGGAGTAACTTTTTGACCTAAAATATTTCCATTAGTTTCAAAATCTAACCAACTTTGCGGAAGTTGTTTTTTATGAAATTTCTCAATTCTGTTATATGCAAGATGTAAAGCTTCACGAAGTTCTGGTGATATTCGATCATAACCAGATTTCATATCTTCTTTTGAAATTATTAGCTCATTTGAATTTTTTGGAGTCCATCTATCGAAGTTCGATATTTGTGAAATAACAGCATTATTACCATTATCTCGAACTTCTTTTAAAATATTACTAACTACGGTTGTTACGGATTCAATATCCATTTTGCCTCTTTGAAGTAATTCATTAAAGTTTTCGGCAAAGTTTCTATCTAAAGTTTTGATTATTTTCAAAATAGACCTCTTATTTTTAATTTTTATTACAAATTTAATTTTATCACACGAAAGATATATTTAAATTTATTTTTTTGATAGAATTAAAAAAGTTTTTTACTTAAAGGATATCTAATGAAAATTTTTTCAACTATTGTTGCAACTCTTTTATTTAATTTAAATTCTGCTTCGATTTCTGGCACAGGTTACGGTTTAACAATTGATGAAGCAAAAAAAGAGGCTCTCTCCGATGTTCTTTCCAATATCGGTGGAATGGTATCTTCAAGTTTTTCTCAAGTTCAAATATTAACTGCTGGTAATGTTGAGGCTGATTCTAAAAAGAAAATTATAAAAGTTGATCAAAATTATCCTCTTTTATTACCAAATTTTTCTGAACCTGAATTTGATGGAACAAAATATATCATTAATGTATCAATTGATGGAAATCGTTCAAGTCAGCAATATTTAAATCAACTTCAAAAATTAGAAACTGATATTCTTATTTATATAAAAGATGCTGAAAATAGTAAAGAAAATAGATTAAAAATTGAACTTTATGAAAAAAGTTTAGATTTAATTAGTGAATTTGAAAAATATTCAACAATTGCTAGAATATTAGATATAAATAAAATTCCAGTTTTAACTATTTCACCATCTTCTATAGAAAATGAGATTGCAAAAATCTCTTTTCAAAATGATAATTTTGTGAAACTTAATCGTGAAGAATTTTCTGTTGAAATTAAAACAGATCATCAAAATAATAAATTTAAAATCGGCGAAAGATATGAGATTTTTGTAAAAGTATCTCATAAAGGATATTTTTATATTATAAATCATTCTATTACTAATAATGGCGAAAGTTATTCTTATATCGTTGAAGTTGATTCTAATGCAAAAGATATCAATAAATTTATATTTATTGCCGATGAAAATATGATAAATAAATGGTATTCTATTGGTGAATTTGAAGTTGTTGAACCTCTCGGAAATGAATATGTTGAAGTTATAGCTTCTCAAAAACCTTTTACTTCTTTGCCAAAAACTGAACGAATTGAAAAATTTGGAGAAACTTTTTATATGTTACTTGGACGAGCTTCTCAAAATATAAGAGATTTATCAAAAACTCGAGCTATTAAAAAAGTCAATGAACGAGTTGCTAAACTTTCATATCAAACTACAAAATAAGATAAGCAAAATTGATAAAACTTTAATACAAAGTTACATTTAACTTGACTTGATACAATTTCAAAATATAGTGATTAAATAAAGGAGATTTAGTTTATGGCAGATCAAAATAAGTTTTTTAATTTATTTAAAAATGAAGTAATTGGTACAATTGAGGCTTTAACAGGAATTGCACCAGAACTTTCAGAACATAAAGTTGAAAATGTTAGCGACGGTCAATTAACTCCACCACTTGCACAAATAAATATAAGTATTGGTGGAGAAGTTAGTGGCAAAATGGCCATTTTCGTTCCAGCATATCTTGCTACCGCACTTGGAGATATGATGTTAGCTGGTGAAGGAGCTGGAAAAGATGATATGACAGATGAAGATTTAGATTCTATTAAAGAGATAACTTCAAATATTGTCGGCTCTTTTTCTACATCAATAGGTTCTCAAAAGAAAGATTTTCCTTCTATGTCCTTAAGACCTTTGGAAGCCATATTTATTGATAAAGATCAATCACCAAATATTTCAGATATGAAAAAACATATCAAATTTAATTTTAATCTTAATGGGGCTGACTATCAATATTCTATACTTTTAGATAAAGTTTATAGTGATATATTTGAAAAAAATAATAAAAACGATACTCCTAAAAAAGATACTCCTAAAGAAGATACAAAAAATTCTAATTCTAAAGATAACTCAAGTTCAAATAATTCTAAAGATTCTAAATCATCAGAACAACAATCTAATAATTCTAATAATAATTTAATAGCTTCCTTACCTGATGAAGAGATAAAAAATATTGCTCTTTTATTAGATGTTAAATTACCTGTAAAAGTTAGAATTGGAGGTAAAGAGATGTTATTACGAGATGTTTTAACTATGGATATTGGTTCAGTTGTTGAATTAAATCAACTTGCAAATGAATCTCTTGATGTATTAGTAGATCATCATGTTATTGCAAAAGGTGAAGTTATTATTATAGATGGCAATTTTGGGGTTCAAATTACTGAAATAGGATCTCCGAAAGATAGATTAAATACAATTCGAGGTTCATAATTATGTTGGTCGATTCTAGCGATTTAATTGATGCAAGTTTTGATATAAAAGAATCTGAAGCTCTTTTATTAAAAATAGATGGAACAATTGTTACAATTTTTGGTAGTGCAAGAACAAAACCTAATACTGAATTATATTCAACTGTGGAACTAGTTTCTGAAAAATTAGCTCAACTCGGTTGTAATATTTTAACTGGTGGTGGTCCAGGAGTTATGGAAGCTGGAAATGTCGGTGCTTTTAAACATCGTGATAAAGTTAGTTCAATTGGTTTTAATGTCAAACTTCCAAAAGAACAAAAAGAAAATCCATATTTAACTGATAAATATACTTTTAATAAAATATATATTCGTAAAAACATGTTAATAAATTATTCTGCTATTTTTATTATTTTTCCAGGTGGATTTGGCACAATGGATGAACTTTTTGAACTTTTAACACTTGTTCAAAATAAAAAAATCAGTTATAGAAAAATATTTTTATATGACTCAAAATTTTATAATCCTATGATAACTTTTTTAAAAAATTCTCTTTTGGATTATGGAATGATTGCAGAAAACGATCTAAAGCTATTTAGAGTAGTCGATAATATTGAAGATATTTTATCAGAGTGCAATTGTCTCGAAAAAATATAAAAATACAAAAGGAGTTATAAATGATCAATGCTTTAAATAACTATAATAATTCACTTCTAAATGAATTAAATAAAACTTCTAAGCAAATCAGTTCAGGTAAAAAAATTGCCACTGCAACAGATGATGCTTTGGCTTTTAAAAAATATATTGATCTTAATACTGATATTTCACTTTATTCAAGATTAAAAGAGAATATAACTAGTGCTAAATCTTTTGCTCAATATACTGATACAGCTCTTGGTTCAATGACAAATACCATGGAAACTTTTAAGACAAAACTTTTAGCTTATGGTGGAAGTATTCATAGTCAGACTAGCCGTGAAGCTCTAGTAAATGAATTAAAATCATTAAAAGATTCGATGATGCAACTTGCAAATACAAAAGTTAATGGCAAATATCTTTTTTCTGGTAGTGATTATAAAAATGCTCCTATAGATTTAACTGGAAACTATAACGGCAATAGTCAAAAATTATCTTTACATACAGATGTAACCCAAAAACAAGAATTTAGTATTGATGGTGCTTCTCTCTTTTTAGGTTACGATCGTGATATTCATAGTCGAGTTTCTACAAATATAGCTAAACTTGATCAAAATGCTCTTCTTGAAACTCCATCAAGACAAACTTATATTACTGATAAAAGTTCCATTTCTGATTTAACTGGTCTTCAAAATGGTGAAGCTACTTTTTATATGAGTGGAACTCAACCAAATGGTGATAGCTTTAGACATAAATTTACGGTTTCAGATATAAAAAATACAAAAGTTTCAGATTTAGCCGAAGAGATAAAAATTGCTTTTAATAACGAAGTTAATGTAGAACTTTCTAGTAATGGTCAATTTATAATTGAAGACCTAAAAAGCGGTAATTCTAAACTAAATTTTCATATGGTTGGTTCAACTGCTAATGTTGAAAATATCTCAGATTTAGGTAATGCTAAAAAATTTGAGTTTGTTAAAACTGATACTAATATTGATAGCACAACAAGTGAATCTATGAATTTTCAAAAAAATGGAAATATTCTTATAAATAATATTCAGCAATTTATATCTGTTGATAGCGGTTTTGCAACCTCATCGACAAAACTTAGTGAAGTTGCTAATGGCTCATTATTAGGTAAAACTTTAAATATTTCTGGTAAAAATATAAATGGTCAAGATTTTATTGGTTCTATAACTTTTAATAAAGATACAACATCTATCGATTTAGGAAATGGAACTTTTGAATTAAATCATGGTGCTGATGCCTTTTCATATAAAGAATTAACTGAAGCTATGGGTGTTGCCTTAAGTGGTGTAACTGGTGGAAGTTTTGAAGAAGCTGTTTTAAATTCTGAAAAATTAGTTGATGTCAAAATAAATCACAGAGGCGAATTCGAAATCAAAGACTTAACTACTTCAATGAGTAAAATGGACTTTGCCATATTTGATTCCAATGTTGGTGTTTATAATCAAGAATCTAAAAATGGCTCTGTATTAACATTTAATTCTAATAAAGCTATTGATATGGATAGACCTTCAGTAAATATCTTTGAAGCTATCGATTTTGCTATTGATGCTGTTAAACAAGATTTACAACATCCAGATGGAACAAGAATCGGTTTAGAAAATAATCGTGGTATTAGTGGATCTATTGACAATATGTCTCACATTATAGAACATATTATTAAAGAAAGATCTTTAAGTGGTGCTCAATTTCAAAATTTACAATACACTGAAGATCGCAGTGATGCACTTTCGATAAATATGAAGGTTGCTCAAAATGATATTATTAATGTTGATTATGCTGAAACTTCAGCATATTATCAAGCTTTAACTTTAAATTATCAAGCCATGCTTGCAAGTGTTGCAAAAGTTCAAGGATTATCTCTTGTTAATTATCTATAAAAAAGGCTTATTAAATGTCTGACCCAAAAAAAGCTTTTCATTTTGGACTCATTGGAAATTTTGCAACTACTGACGAAATTCGTGGTGGAAGACAATTTTTCGATGGAGTCCCAAATGGTATTGTTCCAAATTATATTCCTTCAACAAATGGATCAAACCCACTTTTAGAAATTTATCCAATTTCCCATTCAAAATTGAATATTCCTACTATTTATGATAATGTTCAAATTGAACCTGAAGTAGCTCTTGAATGCGATATTAAATATCACAATGGTTCTGTTTTATATATAAATCCTCGTAGATTTACAGCTTATAATGATGCTTCTATTCATAGACTATCTTCTACGAAAACTAGCCAAAATAAAAATTGGGGTCGAGATTCAAAAGGCATTGCAACAAAATGGTTTGATATTGATAGATTTGATCAAAATTCTTCATTTGGCAATTATAATCTTGTTTCATTTATCAAACGAGGTAGTATAATAGAACAATATAGTATTGATACACCAATAGCTAATTATAATATGCTTTATCAGAATTTAGTTGAATGGATTGTTAAACAAATTAAAACTCAAAGAGATTCATTAGCTTTAGAACAGATTTCAAATTTAATTGAAGAATCAAAACAACCTGATAAATTTATTATAAATATAGGTACAACTTTATATACTTCAGTTGGTGATAGAACATTTTTAAGAGATGGCGATGAGGTATTTGTCGTTTTATATGATCGCAAAAAATATCGTGGAGATAGTATAAAAGCCTATCTTTTAGCTTATAAAACTAGAAATATAAATTATGATGGAATGATAATTTTATATCAAACTGCTTATCTTGAAGAGGAATGAAATTGAACACCTTATTTGATTTTATCGAAGAAACACAATCAGTTAAAGAAATTAAACTAACTAAATCTGAATATGAATCGCTCGTTAAGAAATTAAATAAATATTCTTATGATTATTATGAAAATAATAAAAGTGAGCTTTCAGATTCAGAATATGATACTCTGTATAAAAAACTTTTAGATTATGAATCTATTAATAAATCTTTAAAAGATTCTCCAACTCGTAGAATAGGCGAAAAACCATCTTCTAAGTTTGTTAAAAAAGAACATCTATCTCAAATGTGGAGTCTTGATAATATATTTGCATTAACCGAATTTAATAAATGGTTTGAAAAGATAGAAAAACCTGAACTATATCTTGACCCTAAGTTTGATGGAGCTAGTTTAAATTTAATTTATAAAAATGGTAAATTATTCAGTGCTTCAACTAGAGGTGATGGTAAAACTGGAGAAGATGTAACAAGAAATGCTAAAACTATAAATACAATACCAGTTGAAATTCCTTATTTAGGTGAAATTGAAATTCGTGGTGAAGTTGTAATCTTGAAAAAAGATTTTGAAGAGCTTCAAAAAAGTTCAGACAATAGCCATTCAAATCCAAGAAATTTAGCCTCAGGTTCACTTCGACAACTTGATCCAGAAATTACTCGAGAACGAAAATTAACCTTTATTCCATATAGTTTAGGTATTAATGATTTAAATATCTCAAAACATAGTGAAATTATTGAACTTTTTGAAAAATGGCATTTTAAAGCCATTAAAGGAATTGTAGTAAATAGTGAAAAAGAATTAATGCATTACTATCAAAGTATTTTAGGCTCTCGAGATAATTTAGAGCTTGAAATTGATGGTGTTGTTATAAAAGTTAATAATCTATCTGCTCAACAAGAGTTAGGTTACACAATTAAAGCACCTAAATTTGCATTAGCTTTTAAATTTCCAGCTTCAGCAAAATATTCAACTTTAGAGACTGTTACTTGGCAAGTTGGTAGAACAGGAACTATAACACCTGTTGCAAATATAAATCCAGTTGAAGTTGGTGGAGTAATTGTAAGACGAGTTACATTGCATAATATAGATGAAATTGAAAGATTAGGTTTAAAAAATGGTGCAACTGTTAATATTGTTCGTAGAGGTGATGTAATTCCAAAAATTGAAAATGCAATTGATGGTAATAGCGAAATAGTAATACCTCATCATTGTCCAAATTGTAATTCAACATTAGTTCGAGATGGAGTATATTTAAAATGCATTAATAATAAATGTAGCTCTATGTTAATCAATAAGATAGATCACTATATTAAAGCTATGAATATAAAAGGAATTGGAACTAAATTAGTTGAACGACTTTTTGAAGCAGACTTAATAAAAGATTTTAAAGATTTGTATGTTTTAGATAAAGAACAACTTCTTAAATTAGAAGGTATTGCTAATAAAAGTGCTGATAATATAGTAAATGTTATAGCAGAATCAATTGGAACTCGAGAATTATGGAGAGTAATTTATGGCTTAGGAATTGAAGGAATTGGTGAAAGTGGAGCAAAGATTTTAGCAAATAAATTTGGTCTTGAATTTTATAAAGTATCTCATGAACAGATATTAAATATTGATGGGTTTGGAATTGAAACTGCAAATTCATTTGAAGAACATTTAAAAAATCATCAAAATGAGATTGTAGAACTTTTAAATATTACAAAACCAGTTGTTCAACAACAAACTAAACAATCAGTTTTAACTGGTAAAAAAATAGCAATTACAGGAACTTTAACTAAACCAAGAAATTACTATGTTGAACTAATAGAAAAACTAGGAGGTGAATTCTCTTCATCAATTACTAAATCAACTAGTATGTTAATTATTGGCAGTGATGCTGGTAGCAAATTACAAAAAGCAAAAGAGTTAAATATAGAGATTATTGATGAGGTAGAGTTTTTAAAAAGATTCCCTAACTAGACGATAGTTTTGACAGTTTTTATGGACATGATCCAAATTTCGAAGGAGGTTTTCGAATGTTTTTTAGAAGAGTAGTGAAATCTTTAATGATTTCTTCTGTTGTTAGTTCCCCACTAATAGCTGTTGATTTAAGCCCAAAATATATTAGATTGAAAACAGATAACAATGGCTCTGGTATATGGCAAATGGTTGGGGTCGCTGGTTTTTATAATAATATTTATAGTATTGGATATGAAGAAAATGGCAATGGATCAAAAGAATACACATCATTTTATTGTGATGACAATACCAAAAATTCTGTCATTAGAACCATGGAAAGTTCAGATCCTAACAATGATATGGTTGGAAAATATTGGCTATTTTCAATTAGTATTAGTGAGGATAAAGCTGATTTACTTCCGCTTGTCGTTGATATCGAATCATCTAAAAAATCTGCCAATCCAATCAAATGTGATTCTTTAAGTGCTGTTTATAATACAAATTCTAAACCTCCTACAGCAACATTTGTTTATGCATCTAGTGAAGACCTTGGGAATTCTTTAACATTTGTTAAATTTGTATATCCTGATGGATTTACACCAGAAATTATATTTTCCCTTGATTATAATGCTTCTAAAATATATAAGCTACAATTAACAACTCAAAGTGGCAAACAAGAAACCATAGGAACAGATTTAACTGCTTCTACGGATGAAGCACTAATGAAAAATATGAGTGTGGCAACAAGATCTATTAATGAAGTTGTGGATTTATATTTAAATGATAATCCAGGATTTGGAAATTCAACAAAAGATGCTCGAGATTTTATATCTAGTAATCACCAAGTTCCACTAATAGGCAATATGATCGCTGATAGAAGTGAATTAAAACTTTATAGCTACGATAATATTAAAAATCAATGGTTAACTTTTAACAGTAGAAATGGTATCGATATTGCTAATGGTAATGATTTTAATGAAATTCAAGCTGGAAAAGGTTATTGGACAAAGTATGATACTAGCAATTCTACTTATGGAAATAAATTTTTATATACATTAGAATTAAATTCTAGTTGTGGAATTGGATGTGAAAGTAATTTCACAATTAAAAGTCCATCAGGAACTCTTTTTGATTATAATTTTTCACAAGGAGATATTAATTACACAAGTGTTACGATAACTAATACAAGTTCAAAGCTTAATAATGCTGAAATGAAAATTACGGCTATTAAAATAGCTGATTATAGTATTTTAATTGAAGCTGACATAAACTCATCTTCAAAACCAACAATAAAAGAAACTGGTTCTAAAAATATTTATCCTTTTTTAAATGATAGTGAGACATCTTTTTCTTCAGCTCAAGAAATTAAATCAGGTTTTGTTTTAGGAGATAGTAGTGTTGTTTTAACATCAAATTCTGTTTATTCTTCAATTGCTAAAAAAGGGTGGAATCTTTTAACTCTACCAACTTCAACAATTAGAAAAAGTGTTACTGGACTTATTTTAGATTGGAATAGCACTATTACATATACTAATTTCAGTATTTTAGATGAGTTTGGTATAAATAAAATTATAGCTGATGGTAAAATGATTGGGGTCGGAACTAATCAAGAGAGTTTTACTCTTGCAAATAAAAAAGCCCATGAAGCAGCAATTTTAATAAACAAAGCAATAGCTCATGCTCAAGCTTCAGGTGAATTATCATCACAATTCTTCAATGTTAGAGCTTTACCTATAGGATCTAATAATGATAAATTAATGATTATTTCTAATGATAAATTTACAATATCTTCTGGTACATCTTTAACAAGTGTAACGAATCTTTTAGGTTCTACAAAAGATTTAAAAGGTAAAAATATTTTATCTACGGATAATAAAAGTGCTTATTCTAATTATGGACAATATGCTCTTTTGATTCAACCAAATATAAAATCACAGTTTGTGATCGATAACAAAAGTAAAATTGAAATAAATGGTATAAAAATATCAGTTGATTCGAATGTATCAGTAACAACTGATAATATTAATAAAACTTTAAAAGAGAATGATATTAATATCACAGCAACAATTATAGATCATGATATTAATGGTTCAATTAATGAAGATGGTAGTGATTTTATTCTTTTAACCTCATCAACAGGTATTTATGTTAAAGATACAACATATACAAAAGTTTATTCTTATATGCCAAATAGTCAAGGTTCTATTATAGTTACAATGTATGATGGAACAGATTTAGAAAGTGATATTAAATCAATAAATTTAGATTTAAATAAAAGTTTTACTCAAGCTGGTAAAACTAAAGATTTAAATGATACAGGTGATGTTAATATAACAACTTATATTCTTGATGAAAATGGTTCAAGCTATGTTAATGGTAATGAATATTTAGTTGTTTCTTCTTCAAATCCAAGTATATATTTATTTGAAAGTACTCTTGAAAATAATATAACTGATGATAGTCTTAAAATGGTATTTAACTACGAAAAAAATATTACTACTAAGGGAGGATTATTATCTGGAGTTCAAGGAAATACACTTTCAACTATGTGGATTGAATCTAATGGAACTCTTCAATTTGGTTCTCCAACAGTTTCTGATATTACAGCAAACTCTTTTGTATCAGATGATTTACTAGCATCTAATGCTCTAATTACTCTTTCTCAAGCATTTAATGGCACAAATAGATATATGCCAACGATGATTATTGGAAGTGAATCAGATGTAAATAGCAAATTAATTTATTGGAAAACATTATCTCCAATTCAGAAAGTTAGTCGTTGGTATAACGAATATAATCTTTTTTCTACAAATAATCAAAGAGCTTATTGGGTTTATTTAGATAATTATCCAGCAACTAATCCAATACAGATAATTACTACCGTTGGTGAAGTTCCAACAGTTCAAAAAAATATGTTAGAACATTTGACAATGCACTTAATAAAACTAACAACTATTTTAGTTTAACTAATATTAATGCAAATGTTAAAGGTATTTCTCTTAATTCTGATGGTAATGCTGAAGAAAATAGTGTTTATGTTACAGCAAGTCTTCAAGGTATTTCTAATTTAGAAACTTTGGATTTTCCTATGAAAATGGGAAATACTCCTATTGTTGATAAAACAATGGGTTATTCAACAAATATAGATTATTTTGATATAGCTGGACTAAATAATAATTTAACAGGTATAAAAATTACTGCTACTGATGGTCGTTTATATACAGATAATTACATAATTCCAATAGATGTTAAACAACCTGCAGTGCCAAATTTAAAATTTGTGCCAACTGTTGGTGGAACTGGAGTAGCTGAATCTACAAAAATTTTTATTACTTCAGGAGATCAAAACGACACTGTTCAATATCTATTATTTAAAGATAGAATCGATGATTTTAATGGCACAATATTAACAAATAATAATCAGACAAATATTGAAAATAAACCATCTAATTTTATTATGAGTGTATCAAAAGCTGCAGGTGAAACTGGAGTTATAGATTTATGTAAAAGTGATTTATTTGGTGGAGATGAAATAAGTTCAATTTCTGTTGTTGCAGTTGCTCTTGATAATTTAGATATTTCAAGTGCAAACTTTTCAGATATAGCAAAAGAAAAGGTTATTTCAATGCAAAATACTCATGTTTTAGTTGATGTAACTGATGCTAATAATACTCCTGATCAAATTCCAAATGTTTATAATGAAAACTGCGAAGCTACAGGAAGTTATAAAGGTAATGGAACAATAGATACTGATAGTGGTGTTCGTTTAACATCTTATAAAATTGACTCAACAGTATTAACTTATCGACCTTTTAGTGATGCAAAAATTGGTACAACTGTTATGAACGAAATGTTTTTAGAAACTCCTGTAAATGATCTAATTGGAAAAATCGGATATGTTGATCGTTATATCGGAAAAAGATTTTTCATAAAAGTTGGAAGTAAATTATATAGTGGTCAATTTGCTGCATCAGGATCTCATGACGATTCGCAAAGTGCATACACTTTAACATTCGAAAGTAGTTCTCAAAATATTGGACAATAGAAATAGGAGATTAAACATATGCTAACAGCAATTGCTGCCCTCGTAATTGCATCCCTCGTAGGAGGGGTGTTTGGTTCTGTAGCAACATATACATATGTTGATTCTTCAGATGGAAAATATTGTGATCGAATGGGTTCTGTTGAAATAGAAGAGACTAATGAAAATAATACAGAAGACACTGCCGATACTCAACAGCCTAAAAATGAGGAGAATTAAAAAGTGAAATGGTCGCGAACTATATTTCCCTCTATATTAACTATGTCTGTAATATTTTCTGGTTGTAATGTTGCTGATAAAATTAATGAAAATATTCTTAATATCGAAGAAGATCCTTTAGATAATACTCAAAATAAGAGTGATAATAATTTAACTGGCAATAATGGTACTACTGTTGTAGATAAAAACGATAGTACAATTATTGATAAAAATAATAGTACTATCGGAAATAATTCTGGTACAAATGATACTAATCAGACCACTCAATGTCAAACTGGCTATCATATTAGTGGCGAACAATGTGTTCAGGATATTAATAATTCAACTCCAGTTATTGAAGTCAATGAATTTAATTTAACTTTTCCTGAATACAACAATGCTAAGTCTATTGATATTGTTATGGCTAAAAATAGCACTAAAAATATAGTTATTAGATCAAATCCAAAACAAACTGTCACAACTACAAAATTACAGTATCAACAATATACAACTAATCGAGCAGTTATTCCAACTCTAATATTTGGTGGAGCTCCAATTGTTTCAGAAAATTTTGATTATAGATTTAAAATTGATTCAAATGTAACAATTGGAAAAGATGAGTTCAGATTATTTTTAGAAAATGATAAAGGTTTTACTGATAGTGTATATGTTAATGTTCAAGTAGTTGATCAAATTCAGCTTTCTGGAGTTAGAACAAATTATTCTCTTGTTACAGGTGGCGACGAACAAAATATTACAATTACAGCTTATAACACTCTTGGAAATCCTCTTGAATTTGAAATAATAGATCAAAGTATGATTAATGATACAGGTAAAATAAGTTTAGTTATAAATGGTAGTAAAATTTTTTCGTCAAATACTAAAAATGGGGTCAATTTTAAATTTTCAGCAAGAGGTTTAAAAGAAGAAACTCAATATGTTGAAATTAAAGTTAAAGATAAAACAACTGGAACAACAAAAAGTATCAATATTTATATAGAATCTATAAAAAGAAATACTGAATTTTATGTAGATTTATACGAATGTAATGAAAATTTATCTAAAGTTTATGAAGTTACAACTGATACAAATACACCTCTTTCTCCAGATGGAGTATATAGTTCTGATAATAGTATTTATTTAAAATCTACACATGAAATGAATTATGATATAGGTAATAAGTTTTCAACTGTTATGTTATTTCATCCAACAAACGGACAACAATATAGTTATAACACTTATGGAAAGGAATATGTCGTAAATACAAATTCAGGTGATAGAGTTGCAGTTATATATTTTGCAAAACATCTTCAAGGTGTAAGATATTATATAAAATATTATGACGAAGATAAAAATAGTGTTATTTGCGAAAAACGAAACTTTCCTAATATTGACACAATAGAGGGAGAAACGATTCAATCTTTAGAAGATCAATATACAACTCCAGATATTCAAATTAATAGCAGTTCAAATGGAACTGGTTCTATTCCTCAAATTTTCTAAAAGGATTTAGATTGAGACCAATTCTCTTATCTCTTGTTGCTTCAACACTTCTATTTGGCAAAGAGTTTATCGTTTCAAGTAGTGATGAGTTGTATTTAGCTTTGAGAAGTGCAGAAAATAATAGTGAAGATGATAAGATTGTTTTAAAAAAGGGAAGATATGTAGCTTCATCGCGAATGATCTTCTCTTATCAGTCTGATGAAAATTTTGATTTGACAATTGAAGGTGAAACTAATGCAAAACGAAATGATATTGTCATTGATGGCAATGGTCTTTCAACTACATTAATAATTTCCAATACTGCTAATAAAATTATTACTACTATTTCTAAAGTAACAATTCAAAATGGATATAGTAAAACGAATGGTGGCGGATTAATTATAGAAAATCAAGGTGAATTACATCTTGATAACACAGCCATAATTAATAATAAATCACAATATGATGGAGCTGGTTTATATAGTCTAGGAACTTCTATAATTAATAATTCTTTAATTAGCAAAAATGAATCTTTACGAGGAGTTGGTGGAGGTATTTACAGTGCTGAAAATCTTATGATCAAACTTTCTAATGTTTCTTACAATAAAGCTCAAAAACATGGTGGTGGAATTTTCAGTATTAAAACGGCTCTTCTTAAGGATTCTAATTTATCAAATAATAGTAGCAGTTACGGTGGAATGATATATGGAGTTGGTAAAATTAAAATTACTGATTCTGAAATTTATAATAATAGTGCTAAATATGATGGTGGAGCTATAAAAAGCGATATAGCTAAAATTATAAACTCAAATATTTATAATAATAGTGCAGAAAATTATGGTGGAGCTCTATATAGTAAAGATATAGACCTTTCATCTTCAAGTTTTTCAAAAAATAGTGCCAAATATGGTGGTGCTATTTTTGGAGAAAAAATCCAAACAAAATATTCTCAATTTGCAGAAAATTATGCGATTTATAGCGGTGGAGCTATAAAAACAACTGATGCTCTTATAAAAGACTCAAATTTTTCAAATAATAAAAGTGAAAAAAATGGCGGTGCTATTGAAACTGTTATGAGTTCAATTGTAAGTAGTAATTTTATTAAAAATAAAAGTGAAAAAGGTGGAGCTGTTTATACAAAATCATTATCTCTAACTAATGCAAATATGCGACAAAATTTTGCTTCTGCAAGTGGTGGTGCTGTTAAAGGATATGATTTAAAAATTAGATATTCAACTTTTTGCGAAAATCGTTCTGCAAATGTTGGTGGTGCTATTGATGGAGTTAGTATAACTTTAACTAATTCAAATTTATCAAAAAACCAAAGTGTTCGTGGTGGTGCTGTTCATGGAATTCATACTTCAAAAATAGATATTGTTTCTTCGATATTTTTTCAAAATAGTGCATATTTAGGTGGTGCTATTTTTGGTAATGTTAAATTATTTAATTCTTTAATGTTGAATAATAAAGGTAAAGGAATGGCTTTTTATGGCAAAGGAGCTTTAATTAATAATATCGTTAAAAATGAAACAGCTTCAGACAAAGTGTCAGAAGAACTTTTTATGACTGGCAATCTAATTTTAGAAAATAACTATTTAAATTTAAGTAATATTTATAATTATCAATTTTATAAATTAGAAAAAGCTGGAAATTTACCTGTTTCAGATATTACAAATAAAGCAGATTTAATAAAAGTGTTTGGAAATGAATCTCCATTAGTTAATATAAATTTAAATATAGATCCAAACATAAAAAATTGTTCTGATATTTTAAATACTGAAAAATTATATATCTCTATTATTGGAAATCCTTTAATTCATAAAAATAAAGATTTAGATGAAAACCTTAATACTATTAACGATCGAAATAAAAATCAACAAATAAGAAACTCTTTATATGCTGATATTTCAGATTTAATGATAGAAGGTGATCAAAAAATATATAAAGAGATCTATTTTATTGTAGTTACAACAGAAGGTAAAAATCCTGTTCAAAACTATTTTATGGATTTTGATGAGGGCAAAGGTTATGAAGAACTTCAAAATAATTTAATTTCACATAGATTTCATGAATCAGGAATCAAAGATATTAAAGTTAAAATCGTTGATAAAGAGGGCAAAATAGCTGAAAAAACTTTTCCATTAGATATTTATGAACTGTCTCAAGATGAATTTAGAGAATTATTAAAAGATAAAGAGAGTAGAAGATATCTTGAAAGTATTAGTAGTGGAGTTATTAAAATTGCTGAAAATCAAAAAGATAGTAAATATAGTTATGCTTTAGGTATTATAGATTCTGAAAATCAAAAAGATAGTAAAGATAGTAAATATAGTAATGATATCAAAAATATTAATGATAGATATGGCAAATTAATAGAAGAGCTACAAGCTGAAGAAACTAATACAAATGAGTTTAATATCTCAAAAATGATTCAATTTAATAATGGCATTAATGAAGTTAAAGATTATATTTTAGGTAATATAGAAGAGTCAAATAATATCTCTAAAGGCGATTCTAAAGATGCTGTCGATAATGCAAAAAAATATATTCTTGATAATCCAAAAGAGTTTAATTTAACGACATTTAAAAATTATGAAGAGATTATAGTTGAAATTCAAGAGCATATATTAACTCATCTCGATGAATATAATTTAACTTCTAAAAAGAATGTTGATAATGCCTATAAACAGGGTCGTGAAAAAGTTATCAGTAATCCAAAAGATTTTAATTTAATGAGTATGTCTGATTTACAAAATGAGATGCAAAAATTAACTCAAAAAATTCAAGAAGACCCCTCTAAATATGGTATTCGAGTTACAAGACAAATTTTAAATAGTCTGGATAAAGGTTGGTCATTACTTGGAACTCTCGCTGAAATAACTGACATTTCTGTATTTGATGGTTTTAAAATAGTTTGGATTTTTGCAGATGGAGTTTTTAAAGGTTACAGTTCTAATCCTGAAATTAGAAAAAAAATAGTTAATGCAAATTTTGAAGTTTTTACTAAAGTTCCAAGAAATGCAGGAATTTGGTTATATAAATAAATATAAAATGATAAGATTTGAAAATGTATATAAAAGTTTTGGCGAACGAGAAATATTAAAAGGCATTAATTTAATAATAGTTCCTAATAAGACTACTGTAATTTTTGGTGTTTCAGGTGGCGGTAAAAGTACAATTATAAAACATATTGTTGGCTTATTAAAACCTGATAGTGGCAAAATTTTTATAAATAATTTTGATATTACTCTCGCAACTGATCGTGAAATGAGAGAACTTCGTAAAAAAATAGGTTTTTTATTTCAAAGTGGAGCATTATTCGATAGTATGAATGTATTTGATAATATTGCTTTTCCTATGCGAGAACATTTAGATGTTAGTAAAAAACAATTAGAATATTCTATTTATTCAAGTCTTGAACTTGTTGGATTAAAACCTGATGAAATTATTAATTTGTTTCCACACGAATTAAGTGGCGGTATGCGAAAACGAGTTGGTCTTGCTAGAACTATTGTTATGAAACCTGCTATTATTTTATACGATGAACCTACAAGCGGACTTGATCCTGTTAGTAGCAATTTAATAACTGATATGATTCGCACACTTCAACATGAACTTCGTGTTACATCTGTTTTAATTAGTCATGATATCGCTGAAAGTTTCAAATCTGGTGATTATTTTGCCATGCTTTTTGAAGGTAAAATTATAGATTATGGTAATGAATACTTTTTTAAATCTTCATTAAGTCCTGTTATTAGACAATTTTTAAGTGGTTCAAGTAGAGGTCCAATTAAATTTAGATAAATTTTAAATCTCATATGAAAAATAAAGGAAAAAATATGTATAAATTTTCAGATGGACATAGTTTTTTTAAAGAACATTTTTTTAAAAATAATGAAGAACATTTTTTGAGTCTTGTTACAAATGGTCAAGCTCCAAAAGCTCTATTTATTGGTTGTAGCGATTCTCGAGTTATTCCTGATCTGATTTTAGGAACAAAACCGGGTGATCTTTTTGTTGTTCGAAATGTTGGTAATTTTGTTCCGCCTTATAATTATGATGATGTTTTTCAGGAAACTGCTTCAGCTATTGAATATGCGGTTTCTGTTTTGGCTGTTTCAGAAATTATCGTTTGCGGACATACCCATTGTGGAGCTTGTGCAACTTTGCATTATCCACCTGAAAAAGTTGAATATTTACCTCATCTTAAAAGATGGCTCAAAATTGCTGAAAAAGCAAAAGATTTAGCCTTAGAAACTGAAAAAACTGGCGAGGAACTTTTACGAGAAACTGAAGAAATTTCTGTCGTTTTACAACTTGAACATCTTTTAACTTATCCAATAGTTTATAAAAAATTTAATACTGGAGAGTTACATATTCATGGTTGGATTTTTGATATCGAAAGTGGTGCTATAAGTTCATATAATCCAGATGAACAAAAATTTGTCCCTTTAATTTAAGAAAAAGATATTTTTATAATTTTCACAATTGCTAGAAAAATCCGATATTAATTTCAATATAAATATACTGAGATAATTAGAAGATTGGAGAGAATATGATTTCTAATATAGGCAAAAATCCATATTTGCAAATTAATGCAGGGCAAAAAATATCATCTGTTAATAAAACAGAAAATGTAAGTGAAATCTCTAATAATAGTAGAGTTGATGAAATAAAAAAAAGAATAGAAGATGGCTCATATAAATTAATTCCTACAAATGCTCTTGCAAAAATTTTTGCAGAAGCAGAATTTTTAATTAAATAATAAAGTTTGCTCTCAATGTTGAAAAAATATCTTGAAGGTGCTGTGGGAGACCTGAAACAATTATATAAACTTTCCGAAGATGACATTTTAGATATAAAACAGGCGAATCACGATGCAATTTTTGGACGAGTAGCAACAAAAGAGAGATTAATCGAGACTTTTGAAGCGAAAAAACGGGCTATTGACGAACAAATTTCTAGGAAAGCTTCACAAAATAATGGTGCTGGACTTGATTCTATTTTAAATATAAATGAAAAACAACTTCTCGAAGAGTTAAAAACTAAATTATTTGAACTAAAAAAAATTAATAGAAGATATGCTCGTCTTGTTGTTAGTGTTGGAACTTTTTATAGTTCGCTTTTAGAAAAAATGATTCCTACTGAAATGGAAGGTTATGAAACTGTTATTCGTCAATCTGCTTCATTTTTAGAAATTAAAGGTTAATTATAAATGTCATCAATTTTTTCTGGATTAAATACCGCAATATCAGGACTTGCAACTGCTCAAACTGCTGTTTCTACAACAAGTCATAATATTTCAAATGCTGAAAATAGTAATTTTACTCGTCAAAGAGTTAATTTTGAAACTAATCAAACTATTGCTATTGGCAATACTACAGTTGGAACTGGTGCAAATGTCCAATCTATTACTAGAATTCATAATGAATTTATATATACTAGATATCAACAAAGTAGTGAAAGAGTTGCTTATTCAACAGCTCTTGAATCGAATTTAAAAGAAATAGCCTCATATTTTCCAGATTTGGAAGGTGTTGGTTTAAAAAATGATCTCGATAACTATTTTAGAAGTTGGGCAAATTTATCTACTGATCCTTCGTCTGTTGCTCAAAAAAGTGTTTTAGTTTCTTCAGCTCAAAATTTAGTAAATAATATAAGAGCAAGTTATGATAAAGTAACAAATATTCAAGCTAGTCTTAACAGTGAAATTGGAACTTCTATCGATGAGGTCAATAAAATTATTAAAGATATAGCAAAATTAACTGGTGAAATATCTGCAACTGAAACTAATGGCAATAATGCTAATGATCTAAGAGATCATAGAGATTCTCTCGAAACAACTTTAACAAAATTAACTGGTGCTGAATTTGTTCATGGTAACGAATCTGATACAGGTGGTGTTGTTTCTCTTGCTGAAGCTCAAGGTCTTTATAGTGTAATTATTGGCGGTGTTGCTGTTGTTAGTGGAAATAATTATCACCCTTTAAAATTAGATAATAAAAATAGTGCTGACGGTTCTTATTCGATTAAATATCAAAATAAAGATGGCTCATTTATAGATATGTCTCAAATTATAAATAAAGGCAAAATTGGAGCTTTATTAGAATTAAGAGGCAACAAATTTGATGAAAATGGAACTATCGCTAATGGTCTGATTCCAGATTTTAAAGATAATTTAAATTCGTTTGTTAATGGCGTTATAGTTCATACAAATAGTATATATTCTGAATCTGCTTCAAATTATATGCGAAGTAATCCTTTAAAAGAAGCTGTTAATAGTGATAATGCTATTGAAAAACTTGGAGTTTTAGCAGGAAATTTTAATATTATTGTTTATGATAAAAATGGTACTGAAACAAGTAAAAGAGTAGTGTCAATTAATGAAAATTCAACTTTTGGTGAAATTATGGATCAATTGCAAAAATCATATGATGATAATGGCGATGGATCTCTTTTAAATGATTTTGCTTCACAATTTAAAGTTTATACTAGTAATGATAGATTAATAATCGAGGCAAAAAATCCTGATTTAGGTTATAAATTTGGTATCGAAGACAATGAAACTCAATTTGCTGGACAAATAGGTTTAAATAGATTTTTTGATGGAAAAGATGCCTCTAATATTAGTATTAATAAAGAATTAGTTCAAAAACCTCATCGAATTTCTGCACATAAAGAACCTCTTGATGGAAATAATGGTATCGCTGATTCAATGTTTAAATTACAAACTGAAAATTTAAATTTTTATTCAGACACAAGAGGTAATTATAAAGATACTGTTTTTGGAGTCTATAACGATTTTGTTACAGATATTGCTGGAAAAAGTGAGGCAATTTCTTCAAGAAAAGAGACAATCGAAGTTCAATATAAATCTATTGAAGAACAACTAAATAATATTTCTAAGGTCTCTATTGATTCTGAACTTGCTTCACTTATGAAATATCAAACTGCCTATTCTGCTTCTGGTAAAGTTGTTTCAACAATCGATAAAATGATAGATACTCTTTTAGGGTTAAAACAATAAATTAAGTTAAGTTATATATATTGAATATATTTTATCAATCGATTGAACGAGGAGCTTATCGTTATAATAGTGACACTTTTGCTTTGTATGGCTTTATAAAAAAATCTGATAGAGAAATTTCTGGTTCAATTGCTGATATTGGCAGTGGAAGTGGAATTCTTGGAATTCTAATTGCAAAAGATAATCCTAAAATTGAATTAGACTCTTTTGAAGTTCAATTACAATTATGTAAATTAACTAAAAAAAATGCTCAAATTAATAATATAAAAATTAGTTGTTATTCAGGTGATTTTTTAGAAACGGATAAAACAAATAAATATGATTATATTATTTCAAATCCACCTTTTTATTCATCTGCAACAACTCAAAGTAATTGGGAAATTCTTCAAAAAAGTCGCTATAACGATAATTTACCAATAGATCTATTTTTTAAAAAAGTCTTTAAAAGTTTAAAAGATAGAGGTAGATTTATCTTTTGTTATCGAGCTGATTTGGCTCAAATAGTTTTTTCACAACTTGAAAATAATAATTTACGAGCCGAACGAGTTAGATTTTTATATCCTTCTGAAAATAAACCTGCATCTCTAATAATGATTGAAGCTCGAAAGAATTCAAAATCATCAACTATTATTGAACTTCCACTTTATAGCAAAAGTGATGAAATGATGGAAGTTTATCGTCTAGTTCCTTCTCATTCTATTCTTGCAGATATAAGTGATTTAGATGAATAATTCGAGAAAAGCTTTCTCGTTAATAGTTTCAATAGTTTTATTAGTTCTTTTTTCTTCTATAACTGGACTTATATTATCTTTATCTTCAGAATCTTCAACAACAACAACAAAACTCTATTTATATAATCAAGCAAAATTATATAGCATCAGTGGAATCGAAATAGCTCTTTTAATGATTGCAAATCGTGAAAAAAATAGTTTAACTCCACTTCAAGAATTAAATTTGACAATAGATAATTTTAAGATAAATATATTAATAAATTATATAGGTTCTTATATGACGACAGAAATTTATGAAAATAATTTTAGTGATACAAATGGAACTGTTATGGTAGATGCTTTTGTCTCAACAACTAATTTTAATGAAAATATAACTTTTCATAGAAGAACTGTTCAAAAACCTTAAATTCTAAATTTTGAATTAGATTAAATCAAATATTTAATTATCCCATTTGAAATTTGAAATGTTATGATTCTATTTTTAAAAAATCGTTTTAAATAGAGAGGTTATATGGAATATAAATACGAATATAAAATGGCTGACACGATAAGATTTTTATCAGCTGATATGGTACAAAAGGCAAATAGCGGACATCCGGGAGCTCCAATGGGACTCGCAGATATTGCCGTTATTTTAAGCAAACATTTAAAACATAATCCGAAAGATCCAAAATGGCTAAATCGTGATCGACTTGTTTTTAGTGGCGGACATGCTTCTCCGCTTGTATATTCACTTTTATATCTTTGGGGTTATAATATAAATATTGATGATCTTAAAAATTTTCGTCAATGGAATTCAAAAACTCCTGGACATCCTGAATTAGGTCATACTGCTGGAGTTGAAATTACAACTGGACCTCTCGGTCAAGGTGTTGCAAATGCTGTTGGTTTTGCAATGGCTTCAAAATATTTGGCGAATCAACTTAATCGCGAAAATGCAAAAATTATCGATCATAAAGTTTATTGTTTATGTGGCGACGGTGATTTACAAGAGGGCATTAGTTACGAAGCATGTTCTTTAGCTGGACATCACAAACTTGAAAACCTCATCATGATTTATGATAGCAATAAAATTACGATTGAAGGTGAAACTGAAATTGCTTGGAGTGAAGATATTCGAGGTCGTTTTCAAGCTCAAGATTGGAATGTTCTTGAAATTAATGGTCATAATTTTGCTGAAATCGATTCTGCTATTGAATTTGCCAAAACTAGTAAATCTAAACCTACTTTAATAATTGCTAATACAACTATTGGTAAAGGTTCAATTGCTTTTGCTGGTAGTCATGAAGCTCATGGTTCTCCACTTGGTGAAAAAGATATAAAAGCATCAAAAGAGAGATTAGGTTTTAATCAAGATAGCTTTTATATTCCAAATGATGTTTTAACTAGATTTAGAACTGCAATTGAAACTGGTGAATTTTATCAAAAGAGTTGGAATCAATCTCTTCGAGAATTGCCATATATCGAACAGAGTTCTATTTTAAATAAATTATTATCACCTAATTTAGATATTGAATTACCAACTTTTGCAATCGGAAGTTCAGTTGCAACTCGAGACAGCAACCATAAAATTATAAATGCAATTGCTAAAGCGATTCCTAATTTTATTGGTGGAAGTGCAGATTTAGCACCTTCGAATAAAACTGAATTGAATGACTTAGGCGATTTTCCAAATGGCAAAAATTTTCATTTTGGCATTCGAGAATTCAGTATGGGAGCAATTAATAATGGCATAGCAACTTATGGCTTATTAATGCCTTTTTCAGCTACTTTCTTTGTTTTTAGCGATTATTTAAAACCTGCGGTTAGAGTCGCTTCACTTTCGAATATTCAGCAGTTTTTTATTTGGACTCACGATTCTATCGGTGTTGGTGAAGATGGTCCAACTCATCAACCAATCGAACAATTAACTCAATTTAGAGCAATTCCTAATTTTTATCTATTTAGACCTGCTGACGGCAATGAAAATAGTTTAGCTTGGAAAATTGCTCTTAAAATGAGTAATTCTCCATCTGGTTTTGTTTTGTCAAGACAAAAGTTGCCTGTTTTAAATTTAGGTTCTGATGTTATTAATTTTAATAAAGGTGGGTATAAAATAATTGATGTTAATAATCCTAAAGTTATATTAATGGCTTCAGGAAGTGAAGTTTCGTTGTCAATTGAAAGTGCAAAAATTCTTGAGTCAAAAGGAATTTCAACTCGAGTTGTATCAGTGCCATCTTATGATTTATTAATCGAACAAAATCGAGAATATATCGATTCACTTTTTCCAAAAAATAGTTTGAAAATTGCTATTGAATTAGGTCGAGGTTTTGAATGGTACCGTTTTGCCGATGAGGTAATTGCAATGGATCATTTTGGTGCTTCAGCTCCAGCAGAAAAACTGTTTAAAGAGTTTGGTTTCACAGCTGATCAAATTGCAAATAAAATTTTAGGACTTTTATAAAATGTTATTTGAAGCTGATATTTTTACAATTTTTCTGTTTGGAATAACAGCAAATTTTTTATTTTCAATGCTTTTTGCATTTTTTATCAATACGAATATTCCTTTTATGGAACTTATTGAACTTGCAAAAAGAGAACGAAATAGCAAAAAGCCTATATTTAGTATAATAATATTATTTATGCCTTTTGTTAAAGCCACAGTGATTTTATATCGAGTTTATATTTTGCAAATCTATTTTTTAAATAGAGGCAAAAGTTATAGAGATTTTGCAGAATATCTTTTTACTAAATAATTAAATTTCTCGTTTCTATTTTTTCTTCTCTCCCATGTTTTTAACATGGGAAAATTTATAATTTCTCCAAAATCTAAAAAAATATAAATTTTAATATATTTTTTAGCTATAAAATAATTTATTTTGAACTCAACTATTCGGCTATTTATATATGGAATTGCCTCCCCATACTGTGAAAAATCGATCTGACCACTTTTTTAGTATAAGTCTAGTTGATCCTATACTTTTTACAAATGTGTATTTAAATACACAAAAAGTGTATTTTTGCTCCAATGTAATTTATTTTCTTAAGTTTAGCCCTTTTTTAGCCATTTTTTCGACTCAAAAAAACTCTAAAAATATAAACGAAAAGGTCGTAAGTGGCGGTTTTTGGAGTGAGACTATCTTTAAATTTATATTTAAGTTTTGAATTTTTCTCTAAAAATTGGATAATTTAACTTAAATATATAAGTAAAATTATATTATCAAGAGTTGCAAAAAATATTTTGCACAAATTCAAAAGCAGTTCAAAATTAGTAAATTTTTTTAAAACCTCATCACAGAATTTTTTAAACTCAAGCTTATTTATTAATTTATAAAATTATATCAAGTGTGTTTATTTAGCTGTAAAAATAAATAATTTAGCTTTTTCCAAAAAATTTAAATTTTGAAAAAATCTTGATTCCCACATGGCTGTAAAGTGATGAATTTGAAAAAAGCTCATTGTAAATTCTAAATTTATCCAAATATAAAAATAAAATTTACTAAATTGTTCGTTTCGAGTTCTAATAACTCGTAATATATTTATAATATACATAAATCTAAATAATTATAATTTTAAGTATTATTTAAGGGGGGGTAATATAATATCTCAAATAAATTAATTTTTATTTATAACACTAAATAAGGAGTTTTGACAATGAAAAAGATATTTGCATTATCAGTGATAACTGCATCTATATTAATGGCACAAGATTCGCAAAATCCAGCAGATGAAAAAATGGCAATCATTTTGAATATTCCATCTTATGATCCATCATATGATACTACTGTTACGGAATCTTTTGGAAGTAACAGTGATGTTTTTGTTCAAAAAATCAATGGTAAAGATGCTTCTGACGAAGATATTGAAGAATTAAATAAAAAACTTGAAAGAGATATTGAAGCTAAAAATAGAATTTCAAATATAAAACAGCAAATTATCTCTGAACAAGTGTCATCTATTCTTGATGAAAAAGGGATAGATCATACAAATTTAGGTTCTAAAATTGTTGTTGATAAAAAAGATCTATCTGGTGAAGATATTGCTGATTTAACAGCACACTACTATTTTGTTTCAGATGTTGTTGAAGAACTCCCAGCTGTTTTTAACCATGAAAATGTTCAAACAACACTTCAAAGAACAGGTGTAGATCCTTCTCTTTTGCTTGATAAAACACCCTTTACTGTTGAAAGACAAAGTGAACAGAATCAATCTATTGGAGTAATGTTATGGGAAGCAGAGAATCGTTGTCCAACCGCAAACTATGGATCTCAATAGATCTTCGTAGAATCAATAATCCTAATAAATTTACGAGAGGATATCATTCAGATATTGTTAGTCATATTATTCACGGATCTTCTACAAAAGCATTTATTTATTGCTTACCAATAGATGATTATGCATATCCAACAATAACAAACACTAATACTAATCCAAAAATATGGATTAGTAATCATTCATATAACAACAAAGCTAGTGTAAATAACAATAATTATATAGATACAGATTTTTTAATAGATAAATTTGTTTATAATCAAAGAGTAGCATCTTTTGTTTCTAGTGGGAATAGAAATAGTAGCGAACTTAATGTTACATCTCCAGGTAGAGGTTTTAATGTTATTACTGTTTCAGACTATGATATTACAAATAATAATTTTTTAAATCTTGTCTATAATAATCCAGATACTGGAGTTGAAAAACCTGAAATTATTGCTCCAGGACATTTTACTTTTCCACAAATTAGAAATAATAACGGAGACCTTATTACTCAAGATAATGGCTCTAGTTATTCAACCCCATATGTAGCTTCTGCATTTGGAGTTAATCTACTTTCACAATATCCTCTTTTTAGAGGAAAGCCTGAACTCTTAAAAGCATTTTTATTAAGCATATCAACTAATATTACTGGAGAGAGTGGCATTTTAAATCCTCGAGAGGGAGCTGGAACTCCTAGATATGATTATATTTATACCTATCATAGGGTATCTTGGACTGGAGAGGTTTCTACATTTTTTCCAAATAATGGAAGCGAACAGACAGTTAAAAGATATATGACAAAAGGTAAAAGAGAGCGAATTGCTATTGCTTGGCTTATTGAACCAACTTATGCAAAAGAGAAAAAAGCACTCAATTTAGATTTCTCTTTAGATGTTACATACAATGGTTCTACTGTTAAAAATTTGAGAAAAGCTTCTAGCACTCAAAATCCTTTTGAAATTGTTGAATTTACTCCAGCAACTACTGGATACTATATCATAAAGATTAAAAGAGAATCTTATCAAAACAAAGGTAAATTATATTTAGGTTTATCTTCAAATGAGATGAATCAATAAGGAGTTTTGACAATGAAAACTAAAATATTTGGAATAATAAGCACAAGCACACTACTATTTTTAAGTGGTTGCAATAATGATAGCAATAGTGTAAATCCAACTCAACAAACTGCAAATCTTGAATTAAATCGCACTTTAACTTACTTAACAGAAGATATAGTTCTGGTTGATGGCAAATGTTGGGAACAACATGTTATTGCAAAAGAGATTAATGGAGTAACAAAATATGTAGCTCCAGATAATATTGTTGGAGTTATATTTTCTGGTGAAAATGGTGTCTGGACAGCTCTTAGCGATTGCTCTCAATATATTAACAATAGTCCGATAAATATTGAAAAAATTGATAAAGTTACGGTAGATTGCTACTCTATGAGTTTAGATGAATGTCAAGCTTACCCAGAGTGTCGTGTATTATCTGTTACAGAAATTGCAAAAATATATAATCCAACAAAATATTGTCAAGAATATAATCAACAATTAATATTTTTAGGTTGCATAAGAACTAAAAATTTTGATCGTAATTTTATAACTAATGTTACAATGAGTCATCATACAATTTTTTTTAACTCTGAACTGAAAACTTATATAGAGACATATCAAAATGATGTATTTATCACAGAATATCAAGATAAATCTCCGTATTTAGCAAAATGGCAAGTTGATAAAAATGCAACTAAAAATTTATGGTTATATTATGAAGCACTCGGTAAAGAGAATGGAAAATATTATGGATCAATGTTAGAGTGCAACTCTTCTGAATTAAAAGATATCAAGTTTTAATTTTTCTTCTCCCCCATGTTTTTAACATGGGAAAATTTATAATTTCTCCAAAATCTAAAAAAATATAAATTTTAATATATTTTTTAGCTATAAAATAATTTATTTTGAACTCAACTATTCGGCTATTTATATATGGAGTTGCCTCCCCATACTGTGAAAAATCGATCTGACCACTTTTTTAGTATAAGTCTAGTTGATCCGAGACTTTTTACAAATGTGTATTTAAATACACAAAAAGTGTATTTTTGCTCCAATGTAATTTATTTTCTTAAGTTTAGCCTATTTTTAGCCATTTTTTCTACTCAAAAAAACTCTAAAAATATAAACGAAAAGGTCGTAAGTGGCGGTTTTTGGAGTGAGACTATCTTTAAATTTATATTTAAGTTTTGAAATTTTCTTTAAAAATTGGATAAAATAGCTTTAAAATATAAATAAAACAATATAGTTGATAGTTTCAAAAACATTTTTGCAAAAATTCCAAAGCGGTTCAAAATTAGTAAATTTTTTTAAAACCTCATCGCCGAATTTTTGAAACTCAAGTTTATTTATTAATTTATAAAATTATATCAAGTTTGTTTATTTAGCTGTAAAAATAAATAATTTAGATTTTTCCAAAAAATTTAAATTTTGAAAAAATCTTGATTCCCACATGGCTGTAAAGTGATGAATTTGAAAAAAAGCTCATTGTAAATTCTAAATTTATCCAAATATAAAAATAAAATTTACTAAATTGTTCGTTTCGAGTTCTAATAACTCGTAATATATTTATTTGCTGTTATAATTTTAAGATATTGAGTTTTTGCTCAATTTTTTAATTTGGAGAATAAAATTTGAGTTGGAAAAATAATGAATTAAACGAGATTAGAAGAAATATTGATTTAATAGATAATAGAATTCTAACTCTTTTAAATGATCGAATGAGATTTGTAAAACGAGTTGGCGAAATCAAAAGTAGTGATAAATCTCCAATTTATCGACCAGATCGTGAAATTGAAATTTTAAAAAGACTTGAAGAGTTAAATTCGCTAGAAAGTGGTTTGCTCTCAAAAAGTGGAATTTCAGCAATTTTTCTTGAGATTTTTTCAGTTGCACGAAACTTGGAACGACCTGAAAAAATAGCTTATCTTGGTCCTGAAGGTAGTTTTACTCATCAAGTTGCTGAAAGTCGTTTTGGTGCAATTAGTGATTATATGCCTCTTAATTCGATTCGCGATGTTGTTTCTGCTGTTGAAACTAGTCGAGCTAAATTTGGTGTTGTTCCAATCGAAAATAGCAGTAATGGAATTGTTGGTGAAACTTTTGATTTATTAGAACGAACAGATACTAAAATAGTAGCTGAAGTATATATTTCGATTCATCATAGTCTTGTATCTTTGAATAATTCTATTAAAAATCTTGATCGTATCTATTCTAAAGATATTGCTTTTAAACAGTGTGAAAAATTTCTTGAAGCACATAATTTATCTGAAATGGAACTTATTCCCGTTGAATCAACTGCAAAAGCAGCCTATTTGGCTTCAAAAGATCCTCATAGTGGAGCAATTTGTTCAAGTATTGCCAGTAAGCTTTATAATATTCCGATACTTTTTGAAAATATCGAAGATTCGACGACAAATAAAACTAGATTTATTATTTTAAGCGATTTTAATAATGCTGAACGAGAAAATAATAATTTTGCAAAAGCAAATGTAAAAACTTCAATTATTGTTCGATTCGATGACGATAATGAAGCTGGAGCTTTATTTAAATTTTTAAAAGGTTTTAGTGATAAACATATAAATTTATCGCGAATTCAAAGCAGACCAACTCGAGATCAACATTTTAAATATAGTTTTTTTATCGATTTTGATGGCGATTTTCGTAGCAATGATATTCAAGAAATTATTAAGCCTTATGGCAAAAATGTCAAATGGCTTGGCACTTATTTTGAAGATAGAGGTTAAATTATGCCTCATATTTATGTAAAAGAGTTTAATGAAGAAAAATATAAGTATAGTTTTATAAATCCTCAAATTGATGAGGTTAAATTTGGCAAACTTTTTCAGTCTCAAACTAGTTCAAATAGATTTTTACTTTTTGTTGAAGTTTTTCATCGAGAATTTTTTATCGAAATATTAAAACGAGGAGATAAAGTTTTAATTAAAAGTGAAAAAAATTCAAGACCATCTCCAAATTATTCTGTTCATATAGCTTTAGATAAATTAGCCAAAATAATGAATTTAGATATATTAAGTTCAAATCTAAATTTAAAACCTTCACCACATTTAAAAACTTGGGATAATTTATTGCAAATAGAAAATTTAAAAAATTTAAATGGCTTTAAAGAGCGAATTCAAATTGAAATTGGTTTTGGTAGCGGTCGTCATTTACTTGATTTAGCTGAAAAAAATATAAATGTAGATTTTATTGGTATTGAAATTTATAAACCTGCAATAGAACAAGTTTTAAAACAGATTAAAATTCAAAATTTAAATAATTTGAAAGTTCTTGATTTTGATGCAAGACAACTTTTAGAGACTTTACCGTCAAATAGTATTGAAGCAATTTATTTGCATTTTCCTGTGCCGTGGGATGAACAACCTCATCGTCGTGTTTTGTCAAAAAGATTTTTTGATGAGGTCAAACGAGTTTTGAATCAAGGTGGAATCTTTGAATTGCGAACCGATAGTGAAGAACTTTTTAAATCGTCAATGGAACTTTTTTTAAATGAGCCTCAAATTAAATTTGAATTACAAAAAAATATAAAAATTGATGTCGAAAGTAAATATGAGAGTCGTTGGTTAAAAATGCAAAAAAATATATATAACTTGAAGATTGAAAGTTTAGAAATTTCTAATGAACGACAAAATTTTTATATCTCAAAAAATAAAAATATAGCTGAATGTATAAATAGAACTGATAATTTTTTAGATTTAATTGGCAAACGAGAATTGAAAACTGAATGGTTCTTAAATTTTATTGATATTTTAGATAGTAATAATATAAATGGTAGAGATAGACTTTTTCAAATTGTTGGCGGAACTTATTTAGCTCCAAGTGAAATATTTTTAATGTTAAATAAGAATCAGATAGAATATCTTATCAAAAGCCCTTTAGAAATAGAGGTTTATAGCGAGATTGACAAATACTTAAGAGAGTTGTTTGAATTATGTTACTAGAAGAACAAATAGTAATTTCAGCAAAAAATATGTCTTTATCATATGTTGATGGAGACCCAATTATAAAAAATGCATCGTTTCAAGTTCGTAGAGGAGAATTCGTCTTTATAACAGGTCCAAGTGGAAGTGGAAAATCTACATTGTTAAAATCGTTATATGGAGATATTAAACTTAAAGAGGGTGAATTATTAGTTACAAATACAGCTTTAACTAATCTTAAAGAGAGTGTTTTAATGACTTTAAGACAACATATTGGAATCGTTTTTCAAGATTATAAATTAATTAAAGAATGGACAATCGAAAAAAATGTAATGTTGCCTCTATTAATTGCAGGTTATTCTCGACGAGTTTGTGAAGCTCAAGTTGATAAATTATTAGCTCATGTTGATTTATTACATCGAAAAGGTAAATTTCCAGTTGAACTAAGTGGTGGCGAACAACAACGAGCAGCAATGGCAAGAGCTTTAGCTCATAATCCAATGATGATTTTAGCTGATGAACCAACAGGAAATTTAGATCGTTATTCGAGTAATGTCATTTGGGATCTATTAATAGGAGCGAATAAACAGCTTCAAACTACTGTTGTAGTTGTAACACATGATATTCCTTCGGCTATTAATGTGAAATATACACACTATACTTTAAATGGTGGTGTTGTAATGAATGAACAAGATAGATATAACAACAATAACCAAAATGGAAAGAGAGTTTAAATGTTAAGAGAACATTTATCTTTAATAGTTGCACTATTTACGATTTTATTTACTTTACAAGTATATTTTATTATAGATAGAACGATTGATATTTATGAACAAACTTTAAGAGATAATTATTCTATGGTTCTCGTTTCTAAAGAAGATTTAAAGACAGATCTTGTAAAAAGTCAATTTAAATTAGTTGAAAAATTTGATCCTGTTGATCCTCAAAAAGTTATCGAAAGATTAAAAGATGAATTAAATAAAGAGGACTTGGGAGTTTTACGAGAAAATTTACCAAAATTTTATAGAGTCTTTTTAAATATTTATCCAACTCCAGATGAACTCAAAATTTTAAAAATTCAACTTGAAAAAATTGATGGTGTTGTAAGAGTTGAAACTTATAGTAAAACTCATGACCAAATATTTAAACTTTTAATTTTATTTAAAGAAATTAGTAATGTATTTTTATTAGCTATATTTTTAGTTTCTGCTTTATTAGTTATTAAAGAAATGAGAATTTGGCAATTTGAACATGTCGAAAGAATGAATATTATGGCTCTATTTGGTGCTCCTTTATGGATGAGAAGTGCTGTCTTATTTAAAGTTGCAGTTATAGATGCTTTTATATCTTCTGTTCTTGTTGTTGTTTCTTTTATTATTTTAGATTTAAATGGTTGGCTTCATGAACTCTTTTCGATGATTTCGATTGATGTTGATATTTTTGAATTTTTTGAAGATACTGTTAATCTTTTGTCTATTTCGATTTTAATATCTTTAGTTCTTGCTATTGTTACAATTTTACAAAATAAAGATAAGAATAATTACTAATGCTTTTTAATAAACTCAATTTAATAACTGTAATATTTGTATTAAATATTCAATCAATATGGGCTATTAGTTCTTCTAATAGTAATATTAATAAAAATATAGTTTCTGGTGATAAATTAAAAGAGTTAAATTTATCGATGGGTGAATTTGATTCAAAGTTACAACTAACTTCTGATGAAATTATTCAAGAGAGAGCAAATATTTTAAAACTTGAAGAAGAACTTAAAAAAATAGATTTAGATTTAGAAAAAGACAGAATAAAATATAAAGTTGAATTTGGCAAATATGAAAACTTAAATGGAGAAATAGAAAATTTACAAGGGCAACAACTTGAAATAAAAAATCAAATTGGAGAGATATCAGCTCGTCTCGTATCTCTTGCCATTGTAAAAAATGGTGGAGTTGGCGATATCGAAACTGTTTTTGTTGATGAAGCCTATTCTGTTTTGAATCGTGAAACTGGTAAAAATTTACAAACAATGCGAGATGAATTAAAAGCTCGACAAGATCGTATTAATGCATTAAATCGTGCTATATCAAATTTGGGTTCTAATATATCTAAAATTGAACAAACAAAGAAATTAATTGGCAAAAAGAAAAATGAAAAAGAGACTAAATCTTCAGATTTAGAAAAAAATTAGCTAATTATAAAATTCGTCTTCAAGAAATTATAGATCAACATCATAAAATTCAAGAAGAGATTGCCGAAGCAACTCGAATTGCTGAAGCTGAAAAAGAACGAGAACGACTTAATTCAGAAGTAGCTTCTAATAGTAATGAAAATTATGATTCATATAATAATAATAGAACTCGTTCGATTGGAAATAGTTATCAACTTGAGAAAACTCAAAAATATCGAGGTGAAAAGACTATAGCTCCTCTTGATAATTATAAAATTTTGACCAGATTTGGAACTTATACTGACCCAATTTATAAATTTAAAATTTTTAGTTCAGCAGTTGTCATGCAACCAAAAGGTTCTGCAACTAGAGTTAAAGCTGTATTTGATGGAACTGTAACTATTGTTAAAGATGATAAAACTTTAGGCAAATTTGTAATGATCGAACATAATAATGGTTTGCATATAATTTATGCTAATTTAGATATGTTTGCTCCAGATATTAAAGCTGGTCGAAAAATTAAAAAAGGTAGTGTTCTTGGGCGAGTTAGCGAAAGATTATATTTCGAAGTAATCTATAAAAATAGCAGAATCAATCCAATGGAGGTTATTGAATAATTAAAAATGAATAAATTTACAAATATAAGAAATTTTAAACAATTAACTGTAGAAATCTCAAAAGAGGCAAAATTGCCCACAAAATTTGGCAATTTTAAAATAGTTGCTTTTAAAGAATTACCCGCAAATAAAGAACACTCAGCAATATTTACAGAAAATTTTAATAAACTAGAAGCACCTTTAGTTAGAATTCATTCAGAATGTTTAACTGGTGATACTTTTGGAAGTTTAAAATGTGATTGTGGAGATCAATTAAATTATGCTCTAAAACGAATCGCAGAAGTTGGTGGAATATTATTATATTTGAGACAAGAGGGTCGAGGTATCGGTTTAGTTAATAAAATCAATGCCTATTATTTACAAGATCAAGGTTTTAATACTATTGAAGCAAATCATCAACTCGGATTTGAAGCAGATTTGAGAAATTATGATATTGCTAATTTTATATTAAAATATTTCGAAGTTGATAAAATCACTCTTTTGACAAATAATCCTAAAAAATTATCAACTTTAAACGAGGTCATAATCGTTGCTAGAGAATCTATTATAGTCGGTGAAAATATTTATAATTCAGATTATTTAAAAGTAAAACAAAAAGATATGGGGCATCTTTTTTAAAAAAATAATTTTATAAATAGGCTTTAATTAATATGATAAATATCAAAACAAAAATTTTAACAATCTCTTCAACTCTTATATTAAATAGTTATATTTTTGGTGCAACAACATTTTGTTCAGCACCAACTTTCAGTGAAGAATTTAATTCGACAATTCTCTCATCAGCTTGGAAAAAAACTGATAATGTCTCTTTTGATATAAGTGTTTCTCTTTTTTCGTCAGCAAATATTTCAGTATCTGATGGCAATGCTGTTTTAACACTTAAAAAAGTTGCAACAACAGACAATAATGGAGTTGCATATATCTCTACAATATAGAAATTTTTTCAGAAATCCCTCAATTTACAGGTTTTTGGATTCAAAAATAAAAATTAAAAGAAACATAATGACAAAGAAATTTTATAGTTACGAAGAATTTATAAAAGATATCGAAATCTTAAATTCTAAGTTAGCAAATAGTGATATTGTCGCAATAGTTGGATTAGCAAGAGGCGGTCTAACTTTTGCCCATTTTTTATCAGAAAAATTGAATATTCGCGAATTATATTCAGTTCAAGCAATCTCTTATAATGGCGAACATAAATTAGCTCAAATTAAAATCTCAAATTTACCAGATTTATCACATTTAGCTAAAGGCAAAATTTTATTAGTTGATGATATTTCTGATAGTGGCAGAACTTTAACTGAAGTTAATAGACTTTTTTCTGAAAAATATATAAATTTAGAAATAATAACTGCTACTCTTTTTTTAGGCGAAAAATCAACTTTTGAACCAACTTTTTGGCTTCATAAAAATTCAGATTGGATTATATTTTTTTGGTCTTATGAATAAATGGCTACAAATAATCAAATTAAATTATATTCTTATCTAAAAAATATAGCTATTCCAAATGTTTTAATTGTTGAAAATTACAAAACTGGAATTGAAGCTGAAAGAGTTTTTAAATATCTTCAAAAAAATGTATATTTATTGGCAGATTTTAGAGCTGAAATTGGTGATGATTTACGAAGTTATCGTGATGAATTGCAACAAATTGGTATTTCACTTGATGGTTGGTTTAAAAATCGTGGCACTTTAATTATTCCAATTGAAACTGCTTCTAAACCGTTGCCAAATAAAACTTTAAGAGAAAATATAAAACTAGTTTTTGGAGATTATATAAATAGAGATACTTTTTTTGATAAATTAGAAAAAATGGGCTATCTTGAAACTGGAGCAGTTTTAAAAAATGGTGAGTTTTTATATTCTATAAATCGTTTTGATATTTTTCCTTTTGGTTATAAACAACCTTATAGAATTTCGTTAAATAAATTTTCTGAAATTGAAGAAATTAGACCTTTTTCACCATTTAAACAGTTACGAACTAACGATGAGGTTGAAAAAATATATATTTCACCTTTAATATTTAATGTTGATAATAGTAGATTTCTTGAACTAGAAGATGATATTAAATATGGAGATTTTAATTCTCTTTCACCTGATGTGAATTCGTTTGGATTATGGTTTTTAAATGAAAACGAGAGGCTATTTTTTAAAGATTTTTTAAATTATAGTTTTTTGCCTCCAGCAAAAGAGAATTATAAAAATATCGAATTTGAGCAAATTGTTCAAAAAGGTCAAACTTATGAGAAAATTTCTATTTTACTCGATGAATTGGGTATTGGCGATTATGTTGTTCATTCTGATTACGGAATTGGTATTTTTGAAGGTTTGTCTCGAGAAAATATTTTGGGCGGTTTGCGAGATTTTTTAAAAATTAGATATGCAGGAGAACAACATCTTTTATTGCCAATTGAACGATTGAATTTGTTATCTCGTTATTTATCTGCAACGGGTGGAACTCCAAAAATTGACAAAATGGGAAGCGGTTCATTTATTAAACGAAAAAATGCAGTTCGCGAACAACTCGAAACCGTTGCAAAATATATTGTTAATTTATCTGCTCAACGACAACTTATTTCAGCTCCAAAAATTGAAAATATTGATCTTTCGGTAATTAAAAAAAGTTCTGGGTTTGACTATACATTAGATCAAATAAGTTCTATAAATACTATAATGGAAAATATATCTCGAGGTTATCCGCTTGACCATTTATTAATTGGTGATGTTGGTTTTGGAAAAACTGAAGTTGCTTTGAATATTATTTATGCTGTTGCAAAAAGCGGATTTCAAACTGCTTTTCTTGTGCCAACCACACTTTTAGCCCGACAACACTATTTAAATATATCTGACAGATTATATAATTTAGGTATTAAATCTGCTCATCTTGATAAATTTATCAGTTTAAAAGATCGTAAAAATATTATTTCGCAAATTGCTAATGGTGAAATTGATTTAATTATCGGAACAACTTCGATTTTAGAACTTAAATTTAATAAACTTGCATTTTTAATTATTGACGAAGAACATAAATTTGGTGTTAAACAAAAGAGTCAAATGCAATTAAATTATTCAAATATTCATTCGCTTTCGATGAGTGCAACACCAATTCCTCGAACTTTGCATTCTGCACTTTCTCAAATTAAAACTATTTCACGACTTGAGACTCCTCCTCAAGAACGAAAAGGAGTTAAAACTAGAGTTATAGAATATGACGAACCTATATTAAAACAGGCAATTTTACGAGAATTAAAAAGAGGCGGTCAAGTTTTTTATATTTATAATTCTATTATTAAAATAGATAATAAAAAGCAATTTTTATTAAATATGCTACCTCATCTAAAAATTTTAATTTTGCATTCACAAGTTAATCAAGGCATAACTGAAACTGAAATTTTGCGATTCGAACAGGGGGAATATGATCTTTTACTTTCAACTTCGATTATTGGTTCTGGAATTCATATTCCAAATGCGAATACAATTATCGTTGATGGAGCTGATCGTTTTGGTATTGCTGATTTGCATCAATTAAGAGGAAGAGTTGGGCGAGGCGAACGAGAAGGTTATTCATTTTTTGTAATCGAAAAAAGAGATTTATTGACTGAAAGTGGCACAAAAAGACTTCTTTCGCTTGAAGAAAATAGTCATCTCGGTAGTGGCAATATTCTCGCAATGCATGATTTGGAAATGCGAGGCGGTGGAAATATCGCTGGTGAAAGTCAAAGCGGACATATCGATGATATTGGTTATTCGCTTTATGTTCAATATCTCGAATATGAAATCTTAAAATTAACAAATAATTCTTCTGAACTTTCTGCAAATTTAAATTATGAAAATATTAATAAAGTTGATATTAGATTATCAATTGATGGATATATTTCGCCTAAACTTGTTCATGATGATCGAGGTCGTTTAGATTTATATCGAAGAATTGCAGATTTAAAATCTATTGATGATGTTAATAAAATTAAATTTGAACTTATTGACCGTTTTGGAGAATTAGATATCTATACTGAACAATATCTTGAAATTATTAAAATTAAAATTTTAAGTGATTTGAAAAATGTGCTTATGATTTCAAATTCTGGCAAAAAAATAACTCTGCTATTAACTGATAATCGAAAGATTTTTTTAGATTCACCAACTCGTGATCACGATGATATATTAAAGACGATTTTAAATTTTTTAACTATTTCAAAATAATTTTATATTTGAAATTTATATTTAAACTATTCATTTTTTTATTATTTTTATTAAATAATCAGCTTCAAGCTTATACTAATAGTTATAGAATCCAAGAACTTCAAGATAAAATCGATAAATTAAAAAAAGATTAGAATCTAAAATTAAACGAATGAATAACCGTCGTTTTACAATAAATAGTGAAAATTTTATTGATAACGAAACAGATTTAATGTGGGAAAAAAATCAAAATATCAAAATGATGATTTAAAAGAATATTCTAATCGAGAGTGCGATTCGTTAGATAGACGATAAAAACTATCTGATTTATACTAAAAGAAAGTATAAATTAACTGATATTTTGATTGCTGGAATGATAGAGTAACGACTTGAAACGGCAAACCTGAAACTTCGATATGCAATGAGAATCGTTAAATTCAAATCGTATAAAGCTCGATAAAGACGGTTTTGGTGATACCCTAATTGTAGAAATACAAAGGAAATGCGACCTAGAGGTAGGCGAGTGTCACATGGATCGGGGTTCTATAAAATTTTTATGGTGAGTATGTTACAAAAAGTAACGGACAAATTTCCGAATTCAATAGTCTAAACTAGAAATAAATCGAAAGGTTTATCCTCGTGCGATTCGTTAGTTAGACGAAATAAACAAATCTAACTGGTCTATAAATAAATTATAGATTAACTGATATTTTGATTACTGGAATGAGAGAGTAACGACTCGAAACGGTAAGCCTGAGACTCCGATATGCGATAAGAATCGTTAAATTCAAATCGTATAAAGCTCAGTGAAGTCGGTTTTGGTGTTAGCCTAAATATAGAAATATATAGGAAATGCGACTACGAGGGTAGCGACTAACACATGGAGATATATTTGAATCTGAACTTAAAATTGAAGTTATTAAAAATAAACTTTTTGAACTTTTTCCAAATCCAAAAAGTGAATTAATTTTTAAGAATAATTTCGAATTACTCATTGCAGTTGTTTTATCAGCTCAATGCACAGATAAACGAGTGAATTTAATCACACCAAATTTATTTAAATTATTTCCAAATTCAAAAGAGATGGCAAAAACTGAAACTTATGAAATAGAAAAATTATTAGCTTCTTGTAATTTATATAAAAATAAATCTAAATATATTATAGAACTATCAAAACAACTTGAAAATAATTTTAATGGAACAGTTCCATTGAATCAAAAAGATTTAATGAGTCTATCTGGAGTTGGTCAAAAAACAGCTAATGTTGTTATGTTAGAAAGTATTGGAGCAAATTTAATGGCAGTTGATACTCATGTCTTTAGAGTTGCACATCGTTTAGGTTTAACAAATTCAAAAACTCCAGAAAAAGTTGAACGAGACTTGACAACTATTTTTAAAAAAGATTTGGGAAAATTACATGGTGCTTTTGTTCTTTTTGGTAGATATTTTTGCACTGCAAAAGAGCCAAAATGTAACAACTGTATTTTAATTAATGAGTGCAAATATCTTAATTAAAAATTTTTAATATAAATGTTATAATTGATAGTTACAAAATTTCGGAGAAACGAAATGTATAAATTAACTAAATGCCTTTTTCCCGCTGCTGGTTATGGCACTAGATTTTTACCCGCAACTAAGTCTGTTCCAAAAGAGATGTTGCCTGTTCTTGATAAACCTCTTATTCATTATGGTGTCGAAGAAGCTATTGATGCTGGTCTAAATGAAATTAATATTATTTTAGGTCGAGGCAAAAGTGCTATCGAAGATTATTTTGATAAAAATTATGAACTTGAAACTGAACTCGCTGATAAACCTAAAAAATTAAAATTGCTTGACCCTATAAATAAGCTTTTAGCTCGAGGTACTTTTACTTTTCGTCGTCAAGGTGCTATGTTAGGTCTTGGTGATGCTATTTTTAAAGCAAAATCGATGATTGGCAATGAAGCTTTCGGCGTTGTTCTTGCTGATGATATCTGTGATTCTCAATATTTTCCTTCTGTTATGGCTCAAATGGTTGAAACTTATAATAAATATCAATGTTCTATCGTTGCAATTATGGAAGTTCCAATTTCTAAAAGTGAAAGTTATGGAATTATCGATGGTGATGAGGTCGAAGCTGGAGTTTATCGAGTTAGTAAAATGATCGAAAAACCAAAACCTTCTGAAGCTCCAACTAATTTAGCAATTATCGGAAGATATATTTTAAATCCTGATATTTTTCCAATGTTAGCTGAAATAAAAGCTGGTGCTGGTAGCGAAATTCAAATTACTGATGCACTTCAAAAACTTGCTGAACAAGGCAAAGTTATAGCTCTTAAATTTAAAGGCAAACGATACGATTGCGGTTCAGTTGAAGGCTATGTTGAAGCTATAAATGGATTTTATAATAAATAAAAAAATTTGAAAGTTTAAATATATAAAAATGAGATCGATTGAAAAATTTGGAGAACTTCTTTTAAAAGTTCAAATTTCGATCTCATTGATTATTTTTATTTTCGCTTTACCTCTTCAAATTGATAGAATTATTATCTTATCTTCATTAAGTGAAGATAAAATAGTAGTTGATTCTATATCAACAATAGATTTAAATAAACAAGTTAAACAAAAACAGACACTTATAAAACCTCATCTAACTTTATTTAAGATTCAATCTTTTTTATTATATTTTAATTATATAAATAATTTACACTCTATTAATCTAACAATAGATATTTTTCATCCTCCAAAATTTTCCTAAATATATTTATGTTCTACTAAATAAAGAACTTTCTGTTTATTCGTCTCCTGTTATAAGCTTAAGTATTAATATTTAAGCTTATATTAGACTCTATAAAAATATATTTAAATACATATGGAAAATAAAAAAATGAAAACTAGATATAAAAATATCTTAAATTTAAGCTTATCAGCTGTTACCGCTCTTTTGTTAGCTGGTTGTGGAAGCGATAGCGATTCTGATACAAACACAAGTTCAACTCAAACAGTAGCAATTTCAAAAAATGTTGAGATTAAATTTCTCGCAAAAGTTGGTGATGAAATTCTAAAATGTTCTGAAGATGGCAAAGCTAAAAAATATAATCGCATTGGTATAACTGGTGATGATAATATCACTATTAAAGATTTCAGATTTTTTGTTTCTGAATTTTCACTTGTTGATAGAGATGGTAAAGTTCATGAAATAAATTTATCAAATAATGATTATCAATATAATGATATAAATCATAGTGAATCTGTTGCTATGCTTGATTTTGAAGATAGAACAGGCGATTGTAATGAGAGTGAAAACAATTCTGCAACTTATACAAAAGTAATTGGAAAAGTTACTGAAGGCAATTGGTCAAAAATTAGATTTACTCTTGGTGTTCCACTTTGGCTAAATCATCATAATCTTCCAGATATCGAAGCTCTTAATCATTCAAAAATGCATTGGAATTGGGCAACTGGTCGTAAATTTACAAAATTCGAAACTAAGCCAGATAGCAATCGTTCGATGACTTGGTATTTTCATTTAGGTTCAACTGGTTGTGTTGATGACAATATGTCTGGAGTTGTAACTTGTGCTCAACCAAATAGAATTGATATTGAATTACCTTTTGATTCAATATCTCAAACAGTAGTTATAGATTATGCAAAAATTTTAGAAGATAGCGATATGTCTCTTGATCTTGGTGTTGCAAAAGGTTGTATGAGTAGTTTAACTGATCCTGAATGCAAAGATATGTTTAAAAATATTGGTCTTGATGTTAATAAAAAAGATGGTATTTCTTCAAATCAAGATATTTTTTATGTTCAGTAATAAACCTAAATCTTGAACATAAACAAACAGCTACTTTTATCATCAATTACACTATCTATTTATATTTTTTCTGGTTGTCAAAGCGAAATAAATTCATTTGAAAAAGAGACCTCATCAAATATAAATAGAGACTTTAAATGGGAATTGCCAAATGGGGTAATTCCCCCTAGAGTTCCAGAAAGTAATCCGATGAGTAGCGATAAAGTTAAACTTGGAAGATTTCTATTTTATGATAAAAAATTAAGCGGAAATGAAACTTTTTCATGTTCAAGTTGTCATTTTCAAGAGTTTGCTTTTGCTGATAAAAATAAAGTCGGAATCGGTTCAACTGGCGAATTTAATATTCGTAATCCTCAACATCTTACAAATTCTGCTTATTACACAACTTTATCTTGGGCAAATCCTGCAATTGGAACTCTTGAACGATTTATTATTTTGCCTTTAACTGGTGATTCTCCAATTGAAATGGGTGTTATCGATAAAGAGACTGAACAAAAGGTTTTAGCTCGTTTTGAAACCAATGAGACTTATATAAATATGTTTAACTTGGCTTTTCCAAATGATCCGCGAATTACTCTTGATAATATTGTTAAAGCTTTAGCTACTTTTATAAGAACTATGAATTCGTTCAATTCTCCTTATGATCGTTACACTCGAGGCGAACGAGATGCTATGAGTGAAGCTCAAAAACGAGGAATGAATATATTTTTCGGTGAAAAAGCTGAATGTTTTCATTGTCATGATGGTGAAAATTTCAGTGATTCAACAGCAAATGAAAAAAGTTTTTTTATCGAACAAAATTTTCATAATATAGGTTTATATAAAAGATATAAAGATGGTAATGGCGGACTATTTGAAAATAGTCAAAATGAATCTGATCATGGCAAATTCCGAGTTCCAAGTTTGAGAAATGTTGAAGTTACAGCTCCATATATGCATGATGGTTCAATGGCAACTCTCGATGAGATAATAGATTTACATAGCAATGGCGGTCGTGGTGATGGAATTCAAAATCCAAATTTAGATCCGCTAATTTCTGCTAAAAAATTTACAGTTGATGAAAAAGCTGATTTAATAGAATTTTTAAAATCTTTAACTGATCAAGAGTTATTAACTAATCAGAAATTATCAAATCCATTTATAAATAAAAGCGAAAATTAACTATGAAATTATTAATAATTTATATTTTATTTTTTAATTACCTCATCGCTCACGGTTCAATTTCTAATAATAATCAAAGATTTAGCGGTTATCTTGATTCGTTATGGAATTTTAAAAATAATCCAACTATTGAACATATTGGTTTGAGTTGGCAAGAAAAATTATTCAGTGATGATCTTGAAATTTATCTAAATTTAAATCATCATCGAGGTAGTGAATGGAATGGCGAAAATTTAATTGAAGCTCTATATTTAGATTATATTAAAAAGTTTCATATTGGTCGAATTCCTCATAAATTTGGTTATATCGATAATTTTTCAAATCGTCCATATATTTTAGATAGATTGATGTCTCAACTTTTTGTTGATGGTTTTGCTATGGGTCATAATTTCGGTAATTATAAAATATATATATATTCTGGTAATAATAATATAAAATTTATAACTGGAATAGATTTTAATTTTTATAATTTTTATATAAATATTTTGGCTGGAATTTTAGATAAACAAGATGGGCTAGTTAATAATTTAACTGAAAATTCTCATTCGCATTCTCACGGTTCAACTGGTTCGGAATGTGAGAATTTAAGTGGCGATGAGGTCTGTTTAAATGATAATAAAAATATTTATAATATTGACATTGGATATAAAAATAGCTATTTAAATATATCTACAAAACTTTTTGTTTTTGATCGCGAAGGCAATGGTCGAGATAAAAATTATTTAGTTGAATTTAGCGGTAAAGATTATTCATTAGTTAATGAAATTATCTATAAAATTTATAATTTAGATATAGCTTTTAGAAATGAAAATATCTGGTTTAAAAAAGATTTTTATGGAAACGGCTCTTCTGAAATTGCAAAAAAATCTCTCCAAATAGTTTGGATGTTGAAAAGATTAATACTTTTGCAATTTTATATAAATTTAATAAGAATATTTTGATGAGATTTGAAATAGAAGATAGTAAAATTAATCAAACTGAAAAACTATCATTTATTTTTAAATTTTAAAATAATTTCAGCTTAAAACATGCTTTTTTTATTGGTTAAAAAACAATATTTTTTGGCTATTTTAAGCTGATTTTTTATAACTCTCGATATATTATATGCTCAAAAGTATGAGATACATGAACTTTATTTCCATCTGTTATCTCTTTTGCAACTCTTTTATTTGTAGAACTAACAGGTATAATTTTTATTTCGCGACAAAATTTTGCTAAATAAAAAGTTGCCGAATAATCACCTTGCACAAGAGCAACATCTTGAAACGATGAGGTCTCTTTTAACCATTTTGTTATTGGTTCTATAAATTTTACCACCTCATCGTTCGAAAATTCAGCTGGAATTTGACTCCACATATTTTGAAAATTTTCAGGCAAATTTACAAATTCATCTATATTATAAGTTTTAATTGCATCTTCTCGTTGTGATTCTGTTAATTTGTGGCTAAATAATAAAAACATTTTTCTCATTAGTAATTATCTCCTATTTTTTCTTATTTGCTATATATAAACTTATTGAACCAATGGTAATTGCACCAATAATTGCACCAATAGCTATTTCATTTTCTGATCCAATCAATGCTCCAATAACTCCACCAAAAATCGCTCCAACTATAACTGATTTCGCGATAAAATCTTCTCGATTTTCAATTTTAAATTTATTAGCAAAACTATCATCATTATTACTTTGATATATTTTAGAAGATGAACTGTCGCTATTTTTATTAACAGGCTTATTACTTTGTGCCGTGTTTTTATTCATAGAATCATTATTACTTTGATATATTTTAGAAGATGAACTGTCGCTATTTTTATTAACAGGCTTATTACTTTGTGCCGTTTTTTTATTCATAGAATCGTATTTGCTTGAATGTGGAATTGAACCCATAATTTTTCCTTTTTGTTATTTTATTGTACAGAACAATCGTTCATTTTGTTGTAAGAAATATATATTGAAACTATAATTGTAATTATCCCAAACATAGAAATTATAGGGTTAATTACTAAACTGCTTAAACTTATTAAGCCAAAAGCGATTAAAAACATGCTAAATAAAAGTGCTATTTCCATTTATTTTCCTTTTTTATTTTGATTTCTTGAGTGAAATTATAAAAAAGGAACAAGACAAAAAGAGTCAATAAATTAAGCTTTTAATATTTAAAAATTTCTCCAATAATTTTGCTTTGATTTAACTTTAATTCAAAATCTTTACGAGCAAATTCTTCAGCCTTATTTATATCACCGCTAGATTTACCACTTACTATAATTTTTTCACCTAAAATCGTTTGTTGCCCATCTTTAAATTCAATTTGAATAGAGACTTTTAAAACAAACTTGCCAAAAATAATAATCCTGTCTTTATAAATATTTAAATTAATATCTATAAATTTATAATCATTTGATTTAGTAAAATGATCTTTAGTAACATAACCTCGTTCATTTAAGAATTTTTTAAAAGTTGTTTTAAAATTTTCATCACCATTAACTTTAAAAGCGAGAAAATTTTTAAATTTAATAATCTCATTTTCAAGATTATTAATATTTTCAATAAATTTATTAATATTAAAAGATGGATTGATATTTTTTATAATAGACAATTCAGATTTTATTTTTTCTAATTTAAATAAAAGCTCATTTGATTTTTTTAATTTTTCAATTTGATTAGCAAAATTTTTATTAAAATCTCGTTTGACCTCATCGAAACTTAAATTTATTTTTCTTTCAAGATTTTCACCAAGTTCAAATTTATTAACAGCAACTTTAACCAAATAATTATTATTAAAAATTTCAGATTTAACAATTTTATAGTTATTAAATTCTATTTTTTTAATACTTTGTTCAATTGCAAGAGATAGATCTCGATTTCCAATATTATTCGATAAAGTAGTATGACTTTTATAAGTTGAAGCAACTTCGATACTAATTCGTGAAGCAATAGAATTCAGAGCCTGAGCAACAGAATCAAGTTCAGTTGAACTTTCACCGAGACCATAATAAATTTCATTATTATCTAAATTAGAATTAGAAGCTTGAGAATACCAATCGGGATATTTTTTAATTTGAGTTTGTTCTATATTTTGAGCTTCAACTTTTTTATTAGAAAAAAAGCAACCTGAAAAACTCCCTCCTGTGAGAACAAGAGAGAAAATTATAAAACTATTTTTAGAAATCTTTAATTTCAACATCTTTACCTAAACCAGAATCAAGAACTGATTTTTTAGTTTTATCTTTAGAATCTTTATGTTTTGCAATAAATCTAATTTCAACTCTTCGATTTTTGGCTCGACCCTCTTCAGTGTAATTTGAGGCAATTGGACGAAATTCGCCGAAACCTGCTCCGTGAGTCTTTTTAGGAGAGACACCATTTTTTACAAGTTCTTTTACAACAGTTATAGCTCGTGCTGCTGAAAGTTGCCAATTATCTTCAAAGACATCTTTCATTTTTAAAGGGGAATCATCGGTGTAACCTCGAACACTAACTTCGATATCTTGCGGAAGCTGATTAATAATTTGCGAAACTCGTTTTAAAAATAGAGTTGAATCACCTTCAACTAATTTTGAACTTCCATCTGCAAATAAAATACTTGCAGGTAAATTAATCATAAAACCCTCTTCAGCATCTTGAAGTGTAATTGCTGGACCACCTCCAGAATCGATAAATTCGTTTGCTTCAACAACAGCTGAAGCAATTCGATTTACAGCATCAGCGGTTTCATCAACTGTTTCTAATGGAGTCGCCATCTGTTTTCTTTCTGGACTAATTTCGGATTGAATTCCACCTTCGAGAACTGACATTGCACCATTTAAAGAACCGATAGCTTCGGCGATTTTATTTCTGTCCATAGTTGACATCGAAAGCAAAAGAATAAAGAATGTCAAAAGAAGACTCATCATGTCTCCAAATGCTGCTAACCATCCCGGAAGACATTTTGGACAAAGGCAAACACATTTTTTACCACCCATATTTTTTTAACCTCACATATCCATTAATTTTATGACAGAAAGTTTAGCCAACTCCTGTTCAAGTTCATATATTTTTGAATCATATTTTATAATTTTGACTCTATTTTTTAACATTTCTACATCATCAGCAGTTTTTAAATTATGTTTATAATAAGCTTCAGTTGTATCTAAAATTTTTTCATAACTTTTTATAGCATCTAAATTATTTTTTACTTTTCGTTCTATACTTTCAAGTTGATAAATTGCTCGATAATATATGCTATTTTGATTTTCTCGAGAATCCGCAAATTTTGATTTAGCCTGTAAATAAGTTATTTGAGCAGTTTCAATTGCATCAAAAAAATTAAAGCCTATCGGAATAGTTAATTTTAAGCCATATTTATATGAATCTTCTTTTCCTGTAAATATTTTACTATTTTCCCATTGATAAGCTCCAAAAAGCGATAATTTCGGTAAATATTGAGTATAAGCCAAGTTTTTATCTATTTCAAGATTCATAATCTCTTTTGAACCTATATCTAAATCTATATTTTTATTAATAAAATCATCATATTTTGGTAAAATAAACTTAGAAATATTTATTTGATCATAAGATAAATCTGTAATATCTTTTAAACTAGAAATCAGATCAATTCTATTGCTCAAAATATTTTCTTCGATATTTTTCATATTATTTAATTCGATAATAGATTGATCAAGTTGAACTAAATTTATAACACCTTTTATATAACTATCTTCTTGATTCTGAATAATTAACTCTTGATTTTCAATAGAAAGTTTCTGTTTTTTTAATTCGACATCAAGTTTTTTAAGATTTAAAACTATATTATATAAATTAAAGATAAGTTCTCGCTCATTTTTATTTAAAATAGCCATATTAAGAGTTTTAACTATTTTGCCTTTTTCTATTTGATAGCTAATTCCACCACTTCTAAAAATATCTTGAGAAATGGTTGCAGAGAAATTTGGATAATTATTACTAATTCCTTTTGCTTCAGAAAAATTATAAGAGGTTTCTAAATTTAAGCCTCCAAGCCATAAATTACTTATAGTCTTGCTACTTGCATTAATTTGTTCTCTACTTTTTTCTAAAAAATCTCGTTTGCTATTTTTTAATAAATTATTGCTATTTTTTATATCATCACTAAAAAAGATAACTGGAGTTATATAAATCAGTGAAGCTAAAAAATAAAACTTTTTATTTTTGCTCACTTTTGAAACTCCACTTTAACGATTTTGCCAAAAGTTGCACTTTTAGGATTTTTATTTTCTTTTACAAGTCTAACTTGATAAGCAGAAACTCGTTCAGTATCTTTAACTTTAGATACTTTTTCAACTTTCCATTCACTAGTTTTAACTCCATCGATAAAAATTCTTTTAGTTGTTATATTATCAATATCTTCAGGAACTGCAAAAATATCAATTCTACTTTTAGAAAAATCAAAATATTCAAAAAGCTTTTTTCCTGGAGAAACATATTCATATTCATTGACATAAATTTTTCCGAGATAGCCACCAGAAAGATAAAATCTCTTTTTTTCGCGATTATTTTCTTTAATTTTTAGTTCCATATTTGTAGTCAAAAGAGAATTTTTAGTTTCAAGAGTTGAAAGAGCTTCTTGATTTTGTTCATATTTACTAATTTGTCTCAAAGATTTTTTACTTTGAAGATTTTGATATCTTAAATCAAGGGCATCATTTAAGATATCTTGTTTATCTCGAAGTGAGTCTATTTCGATGTCATCATTAGTTATATCAAGTTGAATAACTAAAATACTTTTATCTACATAAGAAAATTCTTTTGAGAGTGCCATCGTTTTAACGATTCCGCCAATTTCAGCCTCAACTGAATGAGTTTGATATGGAATGATTTGAGCCATATAGTGATCGCTATATAATATTTGACTTGTTGTTAAAAACGACATTATTAAAAAATGGCTTTTTTTAAACATATTTTATATAATCCTTTATAATAATTTTAATCTTTATATTGATGAGGTTGATAAAACTCAACATTACCAACTCGTTTAATATCAAGAAGTCCTTCGATTAACAAAATATTAAAATTTTCAATTGTTTGAAAATCAAAAAGAGAACCAATGTCATATCTGGTCAAAGGTCTCAAAGAGAGTGTGTGAAGTAATTCTGTTTTAGTTAAAGAGCCTTTAAAATTTTCATTATCTTGTTTTTTTGCAATATAGATAGGCAAACTGCGATCAAACATTGTTGAAATTTTATATAACTCATCATAAGTTATAGGTCGAACAGAATAAGCTGGAGGTCTTTCGACAGTTCCAATATCGATTCTAGTTATATTATTAAATGATAATAGAGTTTTATTTAACTCTTCGATTTCTATATAGCTATTATTAATATTATCTAAAAACAATATTTCTATATATAAATCTCCTTTGAATTCATAACTAAAACTTTTGATACCATCTTTTATATGATCAATTCTAATTCCTCGCATTGGTCTATCAATTTGTTGAAAACATCGATTTGTTGCACAATCAAGAGATAATTTCACTTTATTAAATTTTAAAAGAGCATTTTTTACATTTGGCATCCAAATAGTAGAAGCATTAGATAAAATAAGAGTTTTTATATTTCTTTGAATACTTATTGGTTGAAAAAGTTCCATAAGTTCATTTAAATCTTCATAAAGAGTTGGTTCTCCATTTGCTGTAAAAGTTAAAACATCAATATCTTTAAATTTATTTAAAGCTTCAAGAATATCATAAACGATTTGTTCTTTTGATACTTTAGAAATTTGTTTAGAGACTCGTTCGTTCTCTTTGCCTAATTCGCAATATAAACAGTCAAAATTACACTGTTTTATATTTGGTGACAAATCAACTCCGAGAGATATTCCAAATCTACGAGAATTAATTGGTCCAAAAACAACAGTATGATAAGCCAATTTTATAACTCCTTTTCATTTATATAATTATATTTTTTATCTAATTTTAATTCTCCAGCTTCTATTATATATGGAGTAATTATGATAATTAGTTCTTCATTTTTAAATATTCTTTTTTCAGATCTAAAAAAAGATCCCAAAACAGGAATATATCCTAAAAGTGGAACTACTGTTTTTTCAACTGTTTGAGATTTTGTAATTAAACCACCTAAAACAATTTTTTTGCCATTTTCAGTTGTAATAACTGATGAAAGTTGTTTTTTTGTTAAATCTGGTGGAACGGTTCTTTTATTATCAGTTGTAATAGTTTGAACTGTTTGACTTACAGATGGATTAATATTAAGTGTAATGCGATTATTTGTTGAGATTTCAGCAGTTATATCTAATAAAACACCTGCAAAAACACTTTCAACTTTTGTTGAATTCGATGTATTTGAAGTTCCTGATTTACTATCTGAAATATGAGTCTCTTCAATTGTATAAAAATATTCGTTTCCAACTGAGATCATTGCAGGTTGATTATTTAAAGCAACAATTCGTGGATTAGAAATAGATGTTACATGTCCTTTAAATTTTAAAAACTGAAGTATATTTTCTACTGATGCCGTTGTAATAACACTAGAAAATTTATCTTGTAATCCTGGAATTTGAGTCTCTCCACCTGAGGTAACTATATTATTATAAAATTCATTCCAATTTATACCTGTTAAATTACTTTTATTTAAACTAACACTTAAAATATTTACATCAATTAAGACTTGCTTTCTTAATTTTTCTTCCATTTTGATGAGATATTTTTCAACTCGAGATAGTTGCGAAATTGTTCCAGATACTGTAATTAAACCTGCTTTTTGATTAATTATTGGTTTTTTAGGCATATAGCCATCTTCTGGTCTAAATAAAATGCTCTCTAATTCAGCTTCCAAGCCTCCCCAAAAATTATCAAAAGTTGTAAAACTTGCAATTTTTGTTCCTACATTTGTTGTTCCACCTGATGAACCTGAAGAACTTCCGTCGCCTCCAACTTTTACTTCAGTTGAAGATTCACCAGTTCTATTCGAAGCTATATAATCTATATGATAAGTAGCTGTTTTTATATATGATACTTTTAATAAATCATCTTTTAAAGCATAAAATATATTATTTTCGGTCAAAACAATATCTAAAATATCTTCTAAACTTTTATTTTTTATATAAACTTTGTTTAATTTGCTATTTAGAATTTTATTATCTACTGATGTATCTAAAATTAAATTTAATTTACAGACATCTACCATTTGATTTATAAAATCTATTAATTTTGAATTCTCAACCGAACTAATATTAAAAACTCTACCGTTGCACGAGTGTCCTTGCAGTGTAAAACTTAAAAATATTGAGATAGTAATAATTTTAAATATCAATTGGAATCCTTAACGAAAAAATATAACTATCATTTAATTAATATCAAATTAATTTAAATATAGGCTTAAATCAAAATGACATTATAGTAAAATTTAAATATATTTAAAGAATCTAAAAATCTAAAAATTTCGAAACTAAACATTCATATTTTTCATTCATGAGATTTTAAGGTTCGTTTATGTAAAATTTCAGATAACAAAATAGCCTTTTTTGTCCCCTCTGGGGATCGCCAAACACTAATTGTAACCTTGTCTTACACAACGAAACAAATTTTTATTATCCCCACTGGGGCTTTTTCTCCGTAACTACCACAAACTATTTTAATTTAAAACATCAAATTCAAAATCTTTCTTATTTTTCTGACCTCATCTCATTTTGATTTTATAAATCATGAAATTGTTGTAAAAGTAATTTAAATTTAAATTTTTTTGTTTCAGTGGAATAGTCAGAGACAATTCCCTACATTTTAATAATTGCTATTTTTTATAACTTAGTTTATTGTTTTTGATATTTTTTGGATATTCGGGTCGTAGCCCGAATATGACGGAAGAGAAAACAGCCCGAACCGTCATTCTCGTGCTACGACACGGGAATCCATTGCAATTTATTTGTTTCGTTTGCTTTGAGTTTGTTCTTCATATCTAAAAATAAATAAGAACTTTTGGGACAAGCCCAAAAGTTAATAGATAAATAGATAAGAAAACATTATCTCACACAACGAAACCAACCCTTATTGTTCTGATAGCTGTCGTAGTCATTTCCATTGTTGAAATACAATATCCATGAATCGGAAGTATTTGTTTTACTTATATCTCGAGTCCAAGCAGAGAAACCAAAAAATTCAACAAGCTCTTTTGGTAAAAATAGATTGCTGTTTCGTTTATATCTGTTTTCATTAAACCATTTAGCCAAATTATTATCGTTGTCCCATTCACCATAATATGCTGTCATTAAAGTGTGAAACTCATCTCGTGAAGGCAATTTCCAATCAGAGTAGCCATCAAGAACTAAATTCTCACAGTAACTTTTTGCTTCATGCCAATTCATAGTGTTTTTATTCCGATAATCATAAAAACTTCCATTTTCTATATTAGTTTGAATAAAACTTACAAGTTCATCAAAGTTATTTATATTGGCATTTAAAAATCTCTGGAATAATTCGCCTTTAACCGCTTTTTTCTCCCACATATAACCAGTTTTATTGTCAATAAAAACATTTTCGCGAATTGTGAATCGTTCGTCTGTTTTTGTCTCAACTTGAGAAATATCCAACTCTTCACCACTTGCATAAGCTTTATTAATCATCTCAATCTCATTCAAGATTCCATTAATCTCTTTGTCAAGTTCAGAATCATAAGCGGAAATATTTAGTTCTAAATGTCCTACTGAGTTAATTCCACTTATACGATTCATAATATAAATATCATTAGTCTTTAAGATAACAGCCTTTAAACTTTTCTTAAGTCGATCATTGATCCCTTGCCATCGAGAAATATAAGGATCGATTCGTTTGAAATGTTCGGGAAAAGATTTTTTAAGATCTTCAAGATCATTAATTTTAATATTAACAGTCTCTTGAGTTTTAATAAGAGATTCTTGTTTTTGAAGAATTGCTGGATAACTCTTTTCAAGAAACTCTTTTACCTCATCTCTAAGTTCATTTTCATTATTACTACAAGATATAAAAATAGAGAATAAAGTAAAAGTCAAGAAAAATTTAAAACTTTGTTTCAAAGTCATTAATCTATTTTTGCTCCAAAAGTTTAGAAACTTCGATTTCTGTTTCAAGTTGAACAATCTCTTTTTCTAAATCAGTAGCAAAAGTATCAATTTCAGATTCAGTCGAAGAGATACTTTCACCAATCGAATTAATAACATTAAGACTATTTTCAATAGCTAACATCTCTTTTTTACTCTCGAGATAATCAATTTTCATTTTAAGAAGCTCAAGACCATCGCGATGTTTAAGAAAAGCTATTTTAACTCTTTCTTCAACATTTTTTAATTTAGCTTGAAAACTTTTCATATCATTTATAGTTGATTGAAGAAGAATAATTTTGCTATTTGATATATTATTATCAGTAGCCAATTTTAATTCGTTCTCTTTAAAAGATATTTTAGTTTCGTATAATTTAACATTTGTTGAAGTTTTAATAAGTAGATTTCTTAATTCTTCACCTCGCTGACGATATTTTTCAATCGTATTATGAGCAGAATTTTGAGACTTTTGAAGAGCTGACAAACTACTATTTCGAATAGATTCTATATTTCGTTCCCCATTAAAAAATATAACAAAAACTGCAATACTAATAATTGCAACAACTAGACCAAAGAAAAAATTAGCCATATATCACCACCTTTAAAAAATATATAAAATTATAACAAATTTATAATATAGCTTAAATCTTTGGAACAGTTATAATTTTATAAAAAATAGGAGTAATAAATGAATAGACGAGAATTTTTATATATTTCAGCTCTTTCAACTGCATCTTTAGTTTTTACTGGTTGTGGAATTGATCCTCAAGGTCGAGGTTATAGTATTAATTTGCCTATGAACATCTTTATGAAGTATCACTAAATTTTTATATTCATCACCTCCACCTTTTGCTTTTGGCATTTTGTGATGACAATGAATTTCGTCAATTTCTAATAGCTTACCCGTTATATAGCATTTACCTTTCTGAGCAACATATAAACTAATACGATTATCGAAGTCTCAGGTTTGCCGTTTCAAGTCGTTACTCTATCATTCCAGCAATCAAAACATCAGTTAATTTATACATTTTTTAAGATCATATATTAATAGCATGATAAAGTTGAAATTATTCTTTAAGAAAATCTATTTAACGAATCTCTAATATAAAAATATATAATTACTTGTTTTATTAAAGTTCAAGATAATAAAAATATTAAGATATTAATTGATTGTAGAGATTCTAAATAGTTATATATCTGAAACTATTATCTTTTTTTGATAAAATAATCTAGGAAATTTTAGTAAGGAACTAACTATGAAAAATCTAGGATTATCTCTTGTTGCATCAACTTTGTTATTTTCACAAGTTGCTTTTGCTGATAATACAACAAAAAGCTCTAAAATTGATGTTGAACAAAACAAACCAAAACGAACTCTTAATATGAGTGGCAATCTTGATTATAAAATTCTTCCAAAAGATGTTGAATCCTTAGGCGAATTATTCACAAAAGGTATGATTTATGGTCGTCTTCGAATGAATACTTTTAAATTTGATTGGAAAAAAGAGACCTTTGATAAAAAAGGTGATCAAAAAAATAACTATGCTCTTGGCATTGGTGGAAGTTTAATTTTTAAAACTGCAAAATATCATGGTTGGAGTGGAACAGTTGGTTTTTATACTTCACAAAATCCTTTTGGCACTATGGAACCTGAAAATATAGGTTATGTTAAAGCTGGTAAAGATACTTTTTCAAGAGATGCTATTAAAACTAGCGATGATAACGAAATTGGTATGACTTTAATTGGTGAAAGCTATTTAGAATATAATTTATTTAATACAACTTATAAATTAGGTCGCCAACTTTTTGAATCTGTTTTTACAGCTTCAAATGATACAAAAATGATTCCAAATACATTTGACGGTTTATCTGTTGAAACAACAATTCTTCAAGACACAAATATTAAAGTTGCCTATTTTCAAAGACAAAAACTTAGAGATCATACCTCATCACATGATGTTTTAACTTTTCAAGATGAAAAAGGAAATTCTTGGGGTAATCAAGATGATTCAGGTGTTCATAAAGGCTTAACTTATGCAAATTTTATTAAAGCTGATGAAGATCCTGATAATGAATTAATTATCGTTTCTGTTAAAAATAATAGTTTAAAAAATATGGAATTAACAGCTAGTTATTTAGCAGTTCCTGAAGTTCTTCATCAAATTGCTCTTGAAGGTATTGCAAAAGTTCCTGTTAGCAATTGGACAATAGGTGTTGGTGCTAGATATATGATTCAAGGTGATGATGGCGGTGGTGCTATTGGTGGAGCTAGTTTAAGTGGAAAAGTTACAGCTACTGATAAACGAGGTTATACAGATCCTACAAATTTAGAATCATCTTTAATGGCATTTAAATTATTCGCTGATACAACTAGCGGTTTATTAAAACTTCAATATGGCTATTCTCAAGTTAGCGATGATGCCGATTTCGTTTCTCCTTGGAGAGGTTTCCCAACTGCTGGTTATACTCGACCAATGGCAACTAGTAACTGGTATGCAAATACAAAAAGTCATATGCTTCAAGGTATCGTTGATTTAGGTAAAGCAAATATTTTATTTGGCTCTCAAATATTAATGCGATATGTAATGATCGATAATGATTCAGAAGTTAAAAATGATGTCGAAACTGATAAAGATGTAATCGAAATTACAGCTACTAAAAAATGGCAATCTTTTCCAAATTTTGAAAGCAAAATTAGATTTGGTTCTGTAAGTGCTGATACTGATATTTTACATAAAACAGATAATTCTTATAACGAATATCGTTTAGAATTAAATTATCTATTTTAATTATATTTTTGGAGTTAATTTAGTGGCTAATTTAGAGGGAAAAGTTTGGACATTCGGAAATAATATTGATACTGATTTAATTATTGCAGCTAGATATCTTAATACTTCTGATCCAATTAAACTTGCTCAAAGTGTTATGGAAGATGCAAGACCTGAATTTGCAAAATTAGTTAAAACTGGAGACATGATTGTCGCAGGTTCTAATTTCGGTTCTGGAAGTTCAAGAGAACATGCACCTATTGCTCTTAAATATGCTGGTGTTTCAGCAGTTGTTGCAAAAAGTTTTGCAAGAATTTTTTATCGAAATGCTTTTAATATGGGTCTTCCTATATTTGAAATAGATGAAGCCGATGAAATCGCTGAAAACTCAAAATTATCTATTAATATGGATAATGGCGAAATTATAAATTTAAATAATGGCAAAATTTATAAATTTAAACCTATTCCTGAATTTATGCAAAAACTAGTTAAAGCAGGTGGTTTAATGAATTATGCTCATGAAAAAATAGGAGGAAATCTTGGGAAACAAGCAATATAAAATCACAGTTATTCGTGGTGATGGAATCGGTCCTGAAATAGTAGATGAAGCAATTAAAGTTCTTGATGCTGTTAGTCATTTAAAAGGCTTTGAATTAAAATATTCAGATGCTCTTTTAGGTGGAATAGCCTATGATATAACAGGTGTTCCACTTCCAATTGATACGATTCAAAGTGCAAAAAATAGTGATGCTGTTTTATTCGGTGCTATCGGCGGTTATCAATGGGATAATTTACCTCGAGAACTTAGACCAGAAACTGGTCTTCTCGGATTAAGAAAAGCTATGGGAGTTTATGCAAATATTCGACCTGTTAGAGTCTATAATGAATTAATTAGAGCTTCAACTTTAAAAGAAGAAGTTGTAAAAAATGTTGATTTAATAGTTGTTCGAGAATTAATCGGAGGCATCTATTTCGGCGAACCAAAAGGACGAGATGGCGATAAAGCTTTTAATACTATGGTCTATTCTGTTCCTGAAATCGAACGAATAGCACATGTTGCTTTTAAAACAGCTTTAAAACGACACAAAAAAGTATGTTCTGTTGATAAAGCAAATGTTCTAGATTCTTCTCAACTTTGGCGAGATGTCGTTACTAAAATTGGAAAAAATTATCCTGAAGTAGCTTTAACTCATATGTATGTCGATAATGCAGCAATGCAACTTATTAGAGATCCAAAACAATTTGATGTTATCGTAACTTGTAATATATTCGGAGATATCTTAAGTGATGAAGCAAGTATGCTTTCTGGTTCTATCGGAATGTTACCTTCAGCTTCAATTGGCGATAAAATAGGTCTTTATGAACCAATTCACGGTTCTGCTCCTGATATTGCAGGAAAAGGTATCGCTAATCCATTAGCAACGATTTTAAGTGCATCTATGATGTTGAAATATGCTTTAAATGAAATCGAAGCAGGTGAATGTATCGAATGGGCTATTTCTCAAGCCTTAAAAGATGGCTATCGAACAAAAGATATGAGTCAATATGATGCAAAAGAAATTTGTTCAACAAGTGTTATAGGTTCAGTAGTAGCTAATTATGTCGGAAAATGCAAAAAAAATTAATATTTTAATGTTAGAAATTTTTATCGAAATGGAATCTGAATCACAATTTTTTGAATTTGAAAGGTGGCTTTTAAGTGAATGATAAATTTTTAAAAGATGCAATATTATCGACAATTGCAGAAATTGAATGTGATATCGATAATAATCTTTCTGATAATAAAAATTATGATTCAACTCGAGAAAATAATTCTATAATTAATTGCGAAACATCTTTTAATGATTCTAATTTAATTAATAATGATATAGAAATCAAATCGGTAATTGTTGATACAACAAATCTCTCTTTTCAACAAAAAAACAGCACTTATAATAAAAATAGTATTGATGAGGTTGAATTTCTTTCTAATATATTACAAAAATTAAATGTTTTGTTTGAGGGATTTAAATCTGATAAATTAAAAAAACGAGAAGAGAAAACTGAAATGGTCATAAAATATCTTCAAGTGCTTCAAATCTCAATTGAAGAAAGAATTCAAAAAATAAAATAAATAATTTCATTATTATAATTTTTGTTTTTAACGGAACAGGTCAAACCTGTTCCAGAATTTTAAATTCAGAATATCTCATCGTGAAATCATCAAATATCTTTTAAAAATTATCTAATAAATATAAAAAATACGAAAAAGCCTATAAATTGAGAAATTGAATTTCTTATCGATAGTTTAATTTTTGGTAAAATCTGATATCTAAAATATAGGCACATAAATGGCTCAACCAAAAGATATTAATATTTTTGAAACTATTCCAAAATTAATAGAACAATCAACACAAACATTTAGAGCAAAATCTTTAAAAAAACTAGAGAAACACTTATAGAAATTATATATTCTAACGAAAGAGGAATATATATTATAGATGGCGAAAATGGTAGTGGCAAAACTATTATGGTTGAATCTATTCTTAATGAAATTAAAAATGATATATATTTAATAAAAGTTCCTCCAATCGATTTACGAGAATTATTAGATGAAATATATTTTATGTTACGAGGAAAAAGAGCTTATTAATGGATAAAAATAGACTAATAATTTTAGAAACCAAATGTAAAAAACTTCAAAAAAGTAATAAAAAAGGTTTTAAAAATTATCTAATAAATATTAAAGAGTTTTTTAATTTCTCGAATCTTAAAAATAAATTTAATTTTACTATTTTAAAAAATATCTCCACAAAAAAGATAATTTTAACTATAATAATTATTTCTTCAAGTTTAACTATAATATATTTTATATTTTATAATAGCGAATCTACTTTTAAAGATGTTTCTATTTCTAAATATTTTGATTGGAATATTGAAATGCCATCTTTTAATTTTGAAAAATTGAAATTTTGGAAAAGTGAAATAGAATCTGAAACCTCATCAAATCCTGTTATTGATAATAATTTGACTCAAGATAAAAAAGATATTTTTATCCAGCCTCCAAATTCTATTGAAATTAAAGAACCAAATATTTCTTTAACAAATGATCAAATATTGACTTTGCCAACACCGCCTAAATTTGAAATTTTAGATAATGATAATAAAATAGTAATGGATATTAATAATAGTCTCAAAACTGTTTCGAGAAATGATGCAATATGGGATGAAATTTATATTTTTGATGCAAATATCGATAGTTCATCAAATAGAGAAATATTATTTACTAAAAACAATAATCAGTTTATTGCTAAAGAACAAAATAAATCTGAACGAAATATCTCTATTGAAAGTTTAAGCTTAAATCAAATTGTCTTTCCACAAAAATTAGAGTTTGAAAATAATAAGTCTAATCTTATGATTTCTGATAGAAATTTAACTGCTCTTGAAGCAAATTTAAAATTAGAATTTTATGAATCTAATAATAGTATTGAGAATAATTCTTCTATTATACAAACATCACAGATAATATCAATGAGTTCGATTAATTTAGAATCTTTAATAGAACTCTTTTCAAATAATGATGATAACAACTCAAATAATTCAAAGAAACAAAAAATTAAACTTCCAGAACTGATTTCATTGCCACTTAACGACATAATAGTTAAAAAAGATTCTAATAAAAGTTCAGATAAAATCAAAAGAGTTGAAGAAACTGAAGTTTTAACACTTGAAGCAATTGATATTACTTCTATAAATGAAAGAGAATAATTTATCTGAAACAAATAATTCTGATAATAATGTTGCACCAATTCAAGAAAATAATCAAACAGTGAATCAGCAACCAGCTCCACCAATTCAAGAAAATCAGAATCAAGTAGAAACTTCTAATCCTGTAACAGAAACAAATCAAGAAAATGGATACAATACTATGTTTTTAGCACCAATATTAAATTTATAGAGAGGTTGATTTGAATCGATTATATTCATCAATATTATTAAGTTTGATACTTTTAGATTTAAATGCAAAAAGTGTTGATGACTTAATAGTGGATTTTCAAAGGAAAAATTTCAGTTCGGTTTGCAACGAAGGTTCAATTAAAATTGATCGAGGCAATAAAGATGAGGATTTTATGGGAGTAGTTGGAACAGCTTGTGCTGAAATAGATTCTGTTAATAAACTTGCAACTATTCAAAATGAGTTAAAATCAACTCGAGCAGGTAGAAATAATGGTTCTTATTTTGCGACTTTAATTCTTCAAAAAAAGCTTCTTTATCAATTTATGGTCGATGATGTTGATCTTGGATATTTAAGAGTTCCAGATACAAATCATATTTTATCAATAGTTTTTAAATATATAGTATTAAAAAAATTTAAAATTATTTCAGATAGTCCAAAAGAACTAGAAATAGTTGATGGTGAATTAAAAATAAAATTATATTTATCAAGGGATTCGCAACCAAAAATGATGATAGATTTATATAAAAATGGTTCTTTGGAGAGTCAGCATTGGTATCGTTAGAAACAATTTCAGCAATAGCAACTCCACATGGAATAGGTGCAATTTCTATTATTAGAATTAGCGGAATTAATGCTTTAAATATTGCATCAAAAATTACTAAAAAAGATAAAAGTTTTTTTTCACCTCGAGAAGCAAAATTAATTACTATTTATAATATTAATGATAAAAAAATAGATAAAGCAATAGTAATTTATTTTAAAGCTCCTAACTCTTTTACAGGTGAAGATATAATAGAAATTCAAACTCATGGTGGAATTGTTGTCGCCAAAATGGTTCTTGTTACAACTTTAAAATTTGGTGCAAGATTAGCTAGAGGCGGTGAATTTTCACAACGAGCTTTTTTAAATAATAAAATTGATCTTTCTGAAGCTGAAGCAATAAGTGAATTAATTAATGCAAAAAGTGAAGAAGCTGTTTTTCAACTTTCAAAACAACTTCACGGTTCGCTTAAAATCGAAGTTGAAAATATCCGAGAAGAATTGCTAGAAATTCTTGCTCATTCTGAAGTTGTTATAGATTATGCAGAAGATGATTTACCAAAAGATGTAGAAAATAATATATTAATCAAATTGAATGAAATTAGCGAAAAATTAAAAATTTTATTAAAATATAGCCAAATGAGAAATAGAATTTTTGATGGTTTTAAAATTGCAATTATTGGTCGTCCAAATGTTGGCAAAAGTTCTCTTTTAAATAAATTATTAAATTATGATAGAGCAATTGTCAGCGAAATTGCTGGAACAACTAGAGATCGAGTTGAAGATTATTTATTTATTGGAACTCATAGTGTAAAAATTGTTGATACTGCTGGAATTCGTGAAAGTAAAGATCAAATAGAACAAATTGGAATTGCTAGAAGTATTGAAGCAATTGAAGAAGCAGATATTATTTTAGCAATTTTTGATAATTCTCAAGAATTATCTCAAGAAGATCAAAATATTTTAAATATTTTAAATAAATTTAAAGAATCAAAAAAAATATTAGTAGTTTTGAATAAAAGCGATTTAAAACATACGATTAATAATATAAATATGTTTGAAAATATAAATATTTCGACAAAAAAAGGTTCAATTCAACACCTCATCGATAAAATTGAAGAAATCTTAAGTTCGATTAATAATTCTGCTGAAAGTGGAAATATTTTATCTTCCACAAGACAAATCGATGAGGTCGAAAAAACTCTTCAAGAGATAGAAAACTCTTTTGAACCTCTCAAAAATGGCGAACTTGAATTTTTTTCGTTTCACATAAATGAAGCAATCGAAAGAATTTCATCAATTTCAAGACCATTTCATCACAGTGAAATGTTAGATAAAATGTTTGGTAATTTTTGTCTTGGTAAGTAAAAAATATATATTATTTTTAGTATCTGCTTTTAATATATTAACAGTTGATATTTTCGCACATGAACAAATTTCAAATGAAAAAGTAGTTTTACAATTAGATTGGAAACATCAATTTGAATATGCAGGATATTATATAGCAAAAGAAAAAGGCTTTTATAATCAAGTTGGTTTGAATGTTGAAATAAAAGAATTTAATGGAGATTCTATTTTTACAACGATTTCTGAAGTTGAAAAAAATCCTGAACGAGTCTCAAATTTTGTCTCAGCTTCGATTAATGGTTGGAAATATGCTCTTGAAAATATTGATGAAACTATAAATATGATTTTAGAAAAATATAATTCTCAAAATAAATGCAAAAAATTTATCTAAAAAAACGATATATTGAAGTTGAAGTTATTGGTACAAGTTTTAAAGCTTTTGGTTTTGCTACTGAATTTCAACAAGTGATTTTAAATTTAGTAAATAATGCAAAAGATGAAATGATCAAAAAAAAATGACTAATGGACAAATTAAAATATATGTTTCTGAAGATGGATTGATAAAAGTTATTGATAATGCTGGAGGAGTTCCCGAAAATATTATCGATAAAATTTTCGAACCTTATTTTACAACTAAAGGAGTCGGTGAAGGAACAGGTTTAGGACTTCATATGTCGAGAACGATAGTCGAAGAACATCTTGAAGGAACTATTGGAGTCAAAAATATTGATGGTGGGGCTGAATTTTTTGTAAAATTACCTCCAATTAAAAATTCTTAAATTTTAAAAAAGGATAAAAGTTGAGTAAAATCGTTGTCTTAAATGCAAAAGGTGGAGTTGGAAAATCTACTATTTCAATGCAAGTTATAGTGCCATATTTATATACTAGAAATGGAAATCGTGTAGTTAATTATTATGAATTTGATGATGAAAATGAAGATAGTAAATCTTTTATTAATTCAAAGTTAGTTAATTCAAAACAGATGAAAGTCTCTGACAAAAATCTAAGAGATCCAATTACAGATATAGTTTTAAGAGAAGAATTTATGTGTATTGATGTTGGAGCAAATAAAACTACAACTTATTTTGTTTCGTCTCTTATCGATAGCGGTATGATCGATGCAATTGACCTCATCGTGATTCCTCTTTCTGATGGCGAACTCGATGCTATAAATGCAATTGAACTATATTATAAAATTAAAGAGTCTGGTAGTAATGTAAAAATTATATTTATATTAAATCGCTATAACGAATTAAGAGCTGTTGATTCTCAATTTGATATATTTTTAGGTGATAAACGAGGCTTTTTTGACACTCAAGGTTTTATCGAAAATGTTCTCGAAAAAGATAGAAATTATGTAACTCTTGCTGATAGTGATGCAATTAAATATTGTAGAAGTTTTGGAACAACTGTTTGGGAACTTGCACATTTAGATCGAGATTTATCAGCTCAATTAAGAGATGCAATTAAAGAAAAACGAGATAAACAAGAAATTAAATTATTATCGTTTAAACGAGCTTTAAAAGGCGATTGCGAACTTTTAACTACGAAAAATCTTGAACCTATTTTCGAACGAATTGATAATATTTTATCTAGAGATTAAAATAAATTATATATGCCTCTTTCTACTTTAAATCATAATCAAAGAGTTTCTGCAACAACAGATTTTGGCTATAACTTAGTTATAGCCTCAGCTGGAACTGGCAAAACTTCTACGATTGTTGGCAGAATTGCACATCTCATTAAAAATAAAGAAGTTAAACCTGAAGAGATTCTTTTATTAACTTTTACAAATAAAGCATCTGGTGAAATGATTTCTCGAGTTGCAAAATTATTATCTAATAATATTGCTTCTCGAATTGTTGCTGGAACTTTTCATTCAATAAGTTATAAATATTTAAAACAAGTTGATCCAAATATGCTTTTAAAAAGTGAAACAGATATAAAAACTCTTTTTAGATCTATTTATGAAAAAAGAGACTTTTTTGCCAGAAATAAAGATTTGTCAGTTAAACCTTATGAATCAAAACATTTATATGAACTTTATAGTTTTTATCAAAATGTTGAATTAACTAAAAGTTTTGGAGATTGGATTGCAACTGAACGAGAATCTCATACAACTTTAGCTGATATTTATGAAGATATCGTTTTAGAATTTGAAACTGAAAAGAAAAAATTAGGCTTTTTAAATTTTAATGACTTGTTAATTAAAATGAGAGATAATTTAACTCATAATCCAGTTTATTATCGTGAAATTCTTGTAGATGAATATCAAGATACAAATTTATTACAAGATTCTTTAATTAGAGCTTTGAAGCCAAAATCTCTATTTTGTGTTGGCGATTACGATCAAAGTATTTATGCTTTTAATGGTGCAAATATTTCGATCATTGCTAATTTTACGAAAAATTTTGATAATGCAAAAGTTCATACTTTAACTCAAAATTATCGTTCAACAGCTCCAATTTTGGAACTTGCAAATCGTGTTATTGCTTTAAACGAAAGACTTTATAATAAAAAGCTTGAAGTAACAAAAACACATCCAAATATACATCCAAAGCTTTTAATATATAATGATTTATATGAACAATATGAAAAAATTGCAGAAAAAATTGCAGAAACTATAAAACATTCTAATACAAAATATGAAAATATAGCTATATTATTTAGAAATAATATATCAGCAGACGGTATTGAAGGAGAATTGCGAAAACTCGGAATTCCATCTAAAAGAAGAGGCGGACTTAGTTTTTTTGATTCTCGAGAAATAAAAGCTATTTTAGATATTTATACTATTTTAATAAATCCTAGAGATATGATGGCTTTTATTCATATTTTCGAATATTTTCGAGGTTTAGGAACTGCAATTTCTCGCGAACTTTTTGAAGGTTTAAATAAACTCGGGAATAATTCTATTTATCGAGGTTTATTAACTCCAGATAAAAATATTTATAATCCTTTTTTAAATAGTGCTGGAAGAAATAGTTATCAACTTTTATTATTTGATTATTTAGAAGAGTTAAGACCTCCATCAAGATTTGAACATTTAAAACAGATCGATAAAGAATTTTTGCAAAATAAAATTTTGTCTCATTCGAAACTTAGCGATGATGGAGCAGAAATGCTCTTTCATTTTAAGGAACTTGTTAAAGATTTTAAATATATGTCTGAACCTAAAAATCTTATTGATAAAATAAAAGATAGTGAAATTTTTAAATATATTAAAAAAGTGCTAGTAATATCTCGTTCAAAAATGGCAAATGGCGAAATCAATGAAGCTAAAAAACTAGATGTTGAAAGAAGTATCAGTGAAAAAATAGAACTTTTAAAACATTTGTCTTCTGTTTATAGAGATCATAGAGCTTTTCTAAATGCAATGGTACTTGGTTCGAAAGATTTAACAAAAGGTGAAGGTGTAAATCTTTTAACTGTTCATGGAAGTAAAGGTTTAGAATTTAAAGATGTCTATATTGTAGATTTAATGGATGGTCGATTTCCTAATAATAGACTTTCAAATCAACACGATGGCGGAATTGATGAAGAACGACGATTATTTTATGTAGCCGTAACTCGAGCTGAAGAACGATTATATTTATCTTTTTCGTGGGCAGATCAATCTGACCTTAAAAAAGATGGAAAATCTCGAAAATTTGAACCTTCGCAATTTTTAATCGAAGGTGGTTTTTCACATATCATTGAAAAATCAAAACTACATTTAGCTAAATTAACTTTTAATAAGTAACTTTATATAATTTTATTATATAATAATAATTAAGACTTAGAACTTATTTATTAAATATTTTAAATTTTTTAAATAAAAAGGAATGGGCAATTCCTATAAAATTATAAATATTTTATAATTTATAAAAGATGTCTAATATTTTGATGAGAGTAAAATTTGGAACTACTGCATAATCTTTTAAGAGTTAAAATTTTAACTAACTCTATTTTGGCTCGAAAATTTGGATTCTCAATAAATGAGTTGAGAATTTTTAAAAATCTAATTTCTAATTATCTAAAAGGTGAAGCATCAACTGAAATTTCTGGACTAGTTGAAAATCTATTTAATGCAAAGACATTAGAGACTAAATTAGAATATTTACAGATTATTAATGATCTTCGTTTTAAAGGTTATTTAGATGTCGGTATTGGTGGTGGTCATGGACTTTTTATGCTCGATCAAATGACACAGTTTTCAAATCGAGAAAAAACTAAACATACTCCAATACTAGAACTTTTACATTCGTCAGTTGCTGTTTCGAGTAAATTATTATTGCTTTTGGAAAAAGGGGAACTTGAAAGTGAAACTGATATTAAAATTGCTGAACCTTATTCAAGTCCATTTGAATATATTGACGATAAATTTCAAAAATTAAAAATTTGTGCTGATAAATCGGTTTCATCATTTGAAGAGGCTCGAGAAAAATGTAATGAAATCGAAAAAAATATCGAATTGAGATTTCAAATGACAAAAGATATGACTATTCCACTTCGCGATTTCTTAATAGAAAAACAATTTTCTGCAAAAGAGGAGATGATTTTTCTAGGAGTTCTTGGTGAAGAATATTCGCTTTTTGCAGGTGATACAAATTTTAGAACTATTGAAGGTCTTGTTAATTTAATTAGTTTTAAAAGTTATGAAAGATTTGAAAATAGACTTTTATTTCATGAAGATTCTCGTTTAGCAACTGAAAAGATTTTTGAGTTCGAAACTAGTGTTCAAATTATAGCACCAAATCAAAAACCAATTTCTAATGAAGAACTTTTTATCGCTGATGAAGTTATGCGAAAAATTGATGGCGGTTCAATACACAGCAAACGAAAAGGAGATCTTAAAGAAATTGTTGAGAAACATGAGATTTTTGAACTTGTTGAACCAAAAAAAGATCTTTCAGCCGTTGTTTTGCAAAAAGATACTCGCGAACTTTTAAATACGATTTTAAAACAGCTTGATAAAACGATTTCTGAACGATTATATAAATGGGGTATAAAAAATCGTGAAGGAATAGATGCAAGAATATTATTTCACGGAGTTCCTGGAACTGGTAAAACTTTAACTGCTTCAGCTCTTGCAAAAAGTTTAAATCGAGATCTTTTACATTTTGACTGTTCTAAAATTCTTTCGATGTATGTTGGTGAAAGCGAAAAAAATGTTCGAAATATATTTGACACTTATAAAAAAATCGTTGCTGAAAGTGGTGTTGAACCTGTTTTATTATTAAATGAAGCTGATCAATTTTTAACCTCTCGTTCAACTGATACTTCGAGTTCTGTTAGTCAAATGTATAACCAAATGCAAAATATTTTTCTTGAACAAATCGAAAAATTTGAAGGTGTTTTGATTGCAACAACAAATCTTCTCGAAAATCTTGATAAAGCTTTTTCTCGACGATTTAATTATAAAGTAGAATTTAAATTACCTGCAAAACATGAAAGATTAATTATCTGGGAGCAACATTTACCAAAAACTGCAAACTATGAACCAAATTTTTCAATTGAAGAACTTGCTGAATATAAATTAAGTGGCGGTCAAATTGACCTCATCGTTAAAAATACAGCCTATTTGGTCGCCACTCGAGAAAATCCAATTTTTTCAACTGAAGATTTTTTAACCGAAATTAAACGAGAACGAAATTCGAGTTTTGAAAATAATCGAGTAATGGGCTTTTTAAAATGAGTTTTAATTATAAAGTTTCAAGTGATGTCTGTATTCAATGTGCAAAATGTGTTCCAACTTGTACAATTCATATGGCAAATCCAGATGAGACAACTTCACCACGAGGCTTTATCGCCTTGCTTGGTGAATATCAAAATGGCAAACTTGAGCTTGACCATGAAGTCAAAGCTATTTTTGAAAGCTGTTTTTTATGCACAAACTGTGTAGATGTATGTCCAAAAAAGATTCCAACTGATAATTTAATCGAAAATATTCGTTTTGATATTGTTAAAAAATTTGGTCTTTCTCCACATAAAAAGCTATTTTTCTCACTTTTAAAAAATAGAAATGCTATGGATCTTTTTTTCAAAGCTGGTTATATGTTTCAAAGTTGTGGCATAAAAATAAAAGAAGATATCGTTTCGATGAGGTTACCAATTATTAAACGAACTGTTCCAGCTGTTGCAAAAAAATCATTTTTAAATTCTAATCCTGAATTTATTGACAATGGTTCAAAGAAAACTGTTGCTATTTTTATAGGTTGTTTGGCAAATTATAATTATACGAATATTGGTAATTCACTTTTGAGAATTTTACGACATCTTGATTATAATGTCTTTCTCGCAAAAAGTCAGCTTTGTTGTGGAGCTCCAGCATATTTTACGGGCGATTTTAAAACTGTTGATTATTTATCTAAATATAATATTGAATATTTCGAAAGTTTTATAAATGAAGTTGAATCTATAATTATTCCTGAAGCAACTTGTAGTGCAATGATTCGAGTTGATTATAGTCACTATTTTCATGATCAACCAGATTGGCAAATTAGAGCAAAAAATATCTCTAAAAATATATTTTTAGCTACTGAATGGCTTTATAAATTTACAAAAATATCAAAAATATTAGAAACTCGAGATAATCAAAACATAAAAATAACTTATCATGATCCTTGTCATTCTAAAAAAATGCAAGGAGTTTATAAAGAACCTCGAGAATTATTAGCTAAAAATTATAGTTTGACCGAAATGGAAAATCCGAATCAGTGTTGTGGTTTTGGTGGTGTAACGATTCAAACTGAAAAAAGCGATTTGGCTCAAAAAATTGGTGATTTAAAAGCTGAAATGATTCGTGAAACTAAAACTGAAATCGTCTCTGCTGAATGTTCAGCTTGTCGAGTTCAAATTACAGATTCATTAGAACGAAATAATATTTCGACGATTTTTAGAAATCCAATTGAATTAATTGCTGATGCTCTTGATGAAAGATAAAAATATTTAAATTTCATTTCATTTCCGAATTTCGTTAATTTTTTTATTAGCGATTTTCGGAAAATATATTTAGAATTAAGAGATATTAGCTTTAAAAAGCTCTTTTAACTCATCTTCATCAAGATTCGATAACCAACTTTCACCCGCTGATAAACTCAAATTTGATAATTCCTGTTTTGATTTAATCATTTTGTCTATTTTTTCTTCGAAACTGCCTTTAGTTATTAAACGATAAACAGTTACATTTTTATCTTGACCAATTCTGAAAGCTCTATCTGTAGCTTGATTTTCAACAGCTGGATTAAACCATAAATCGTAATGAATTACATGATTTGCATTCGTTAAATTTAAGCCAACTCCACCAGCACGAAGCGATAAAATTAAAATAGAATATTGTCCTCCAACATTAAATTGTTCGATTACATCATCTCGTTCTATTTTTGTCATTGAACCTTTTAATACAAGTGGAGTTATTGATAATTCTAATTTCATCATTTCTGATAATATATCTACCATTTCAGCATATTGCGAAAATATTAAAACTTTTTCGCCTCTTTCAAGAATTGTTTCGAGTAAAGTCATTAATAATAAACTTTTGCCTGATAGCGATGAGGTAATTTGACTTTCTCGATCAAAATTTCTTGGGTGATTACAAATCTGTTTTAATGAAGTTATTAACTTTAATAACTCCCCTTTTTTAACCGCATTATTATTACTTTCTGCCATTCGTTTAAATGATTCATTAATTGCACCTTGATAAAGTGAAGCTTGTTCTTTTGTCATCGAAGCAAATTCATCTATTACTATTTTATCTGGCAAATCTGAAACTATATTTTTATCACTTTTTAATCTTCGTAACATAAATGGAGCTGTAATTTTTCGCAAATTCTCTAATCTATCTTTATCAAGATGTAATTCAATTTGATCTGCATAATCTTTTCTGAAATCAGCTAATGAACCCAAATAAGTTGGCATAACAAAATCGAAAATACTCCAAAGTTCTGATAGATTATTTTCAACTGGAGTTCCAGAAAGGGCAATTTTAAATTTAGCTTTTAACGATTTTACAGCAAGAGTTGTAGCAGTTTCAGGATTTTTTATTTTTTGTGCTTCATCAATAATTATAGTATCAAAATTAAAACTATTTAATTTATCGATATCACGAACAAGAAGCGAATAAGTAGTAAATATAATATCAACATTATTAAATTCTCTTTTAGTTCCATAATATGTATAAAAAGTTAAATCGGGAGCGAATTTACTAACCTCTTTTTCCCAATTATTTAATAATGAAGTTGGAACTATAACTAGAGTACCTCTTTTTAATTCATTTATCGATTTTAAATATATAATTGTTGTAATTGCTTGAATTGTTTTTCCGAGACCCATATCATCAGCTATAATTACACCAAAACCATTTAGTAAATTAGTAGTAGCCCATTGGAAACCTCTTAATTGATAATTTCGCAAATTAGCAACTAAATTTGTTGGTTGAGTAATCTCTTTTGGAGATAATATTTGATCGATAGAAGCTGAAAGCTCTTTAGAAATTTGTAAATTTCCGCCCCATTTTGCTCGTAACATATCAAGAGTTGATAATTTTTTGTGTCGTTTAATTTGGTCAAAAATTTTCTTTGCTTCTTCAGTTGAAATTACAACAAAACTATCTCGAAATTGAACGAACTGTTCGCCACTTTGAACAAGTTTTTCAAATTCTTCAACTGAAATTACCTCATCACCAATAGCTATTTTCCAATCATATTCTAAAATAGAGCTTAAATCTAAAAATGTATTAATAGAATTATTCCCTTTTTTACGAACATTTAAAGCAAGTTTAGGTTTTAAAAGTGTTTTTAACTCTTTTGGCATAATTATCGAAATATCAAGATTTGATAATTGATCAACTGTTTCGAGTATTAAAACCTTTAATTTTTTTGGAGTTAAAATAATTTCACCAGTATTTATTAAATCTTCAATTCCTTTTATTCTAGTTTGAATAATATTCAAAAAACTATATATTTCAAATTTTTCATTAAGTTCTGAAATCTCATCAATTCGCAACTCTTCTTGTTCATCTTTTTTAGAAACAGCAAAAAAAGCAACACTGTAATTATTATCTCGTTTTTCTATTTTGAGACGATAAGAATAATTTCGCGATGATGTATCAAAAATTGAAAAATATTTACTAATAGCTCTAGCTTTGCTTATCGCATCTCGATGTGTTTTATCTCTATGAATATCTTTACCCTGAAAAAAAGCCATTGAAATTTCTGGAATTCTTTTAGGCATTTTTTTCTGTTTAAAATCCATTTGCATAACAAAAGCTGTTATTACAGAAGATAGCATCCATTCTGTTCCAGATAATTGTGTTGTATATTTTTTACTAAAAATTACAATTTTAGGCATAAATTTTGATAAAACTTCGATTTGTTCGCGAATTTCTGGAACAGAAATTAATGGTCGATAAATTATTTTATAAATAGTATCTGACATTGGTAAAACTGCTGGAATAAAACCGCCACTTTCTATAAGCATATAAGCAATTCTGAACATATAAAATAAATATCTAAAACTTTCAGAACCTGATTCTTCTTCAAAAGATATAAAAAGTTTAAATAGTGAAATTGGTTCAAAATCGAAACCAGCAACTTTAACAGAATTATCATCATTATCATCTGAAATAGGTTTTCCAAAATAATTTAATACATGTAAAATATTATTATCTTGAGCAAACATTTCATTTGTAACTCTAAAAATACCATAATGACTTTTCTTAGTTAATATAAAAAGGATTTTAGAACTGTTAATAGCTCGTTTTATATTATCGATTTCAGCTAAATTCATTGGAGAAACTATCTGTAAAAGATTAAATTTTTGCTTATTATAAAATTCAGTTAATATTACTTTATAATTTATTTTAGCAAAATCTGGATTATCACTAAGCATAGATAAAATAAAATGACGATAATCTTTAAATTTAATAATCTTCAAATTTTCTGATACTTCAAATTTAGATTTCGTTTTGACAATTTCAAGATTTATAGGAGAATTGATTTCGTCATCAAAATTTAAATTAAAATATTCTTCGATATCGAAACCATGAATTTTAAAGAAAAGCATTGGATCTTTGTCAAGCATTCCAGCAACTTTAAAAGTTGTTGTGCCGATGTGATCGCACATTTTTTCAATACCAACAAGGTCGCCATAAATATCATAAATAGGATTTGTATGTTCTAATAATCTAATATTCTTCTGTTTTACAGATTCGATTAATTCTTGTGGAATGATTCCTTTTCTTAAACTTTCAGCAAGTTTCATATTTTTTTGAATCATATTTTCATAAAGTCGTCTAGCTTCACTAGATAAACTAGTAATAGAAATATTTTTGGAACAATCACAAGAAGAATATAAATTTTCAAAGATAGGCAATCCGTGTTCTTCCATTAATTTTAATAATTCAGCAGGAATATTGCCAGAAATAACAGAGTGTAAATATAAAGGATTTTTAATAAAAATCTCTTTTAATATAAGTTTTTCACTATCAGTAAATGAAAAAAAGTAATTTTAATTTCTTTGTCATCTTGAGAAATAACTGAAATTTTAGCCTCTTCAAGATCAATATTCCAAATTAATTTATTTCGACGAGCGGAATCTAAACTCTGTTCAAGTATATTTGGAGATATAAAAATTTGACTTTTTTTCAAAAATTCTGAACCAATTAAAGATGTGCCAAAAGTTTTTTTACTCATTTGTTTCCTTTTTTATTTAAAATATTTATCATTATTTTCACGAGTATAAATTGTTGTTAAAATTTTAGAATCACTATGTAATTCAAAAACAAATCTATCTTTTGAGAATTCTAATAATTCTATTCGTTCATATCTACCGATGCCCTCTTTTAACTTGTTCAATAGATTATCTTTTGTTTTAAAAATAACTTTTTCGCCAATCATAGCTTTGTTATTATTATTTTTAGTTGTTAAACGACACGAGTAATATATTTAAACATTATTTATATATCTCATATCTATTTTAAATTTCTTTTAAATTTAGAGATATTTTAACAAATTAAGATCTATAGAAGAACCATTTAAACTTTAAAAATAAGTTTTTTAGATTTATTAAATAACTAAAAGTTTTTATTTTTATAAGTGAAATAAATTTTTTATTATTATTAACTTTACTTTTAATTTAAATTCGATAAAATTTTAAGTATAGCTAAAAGAAAGGTTGATAATATGGTAATAGATACACATTCTCATCTTGATCATAGCCGTTTTAAAGATGATTTTGAAGAAATAATTCATAAAAGTCTTGAAAATGGAGTTGAACGATGGGTTATTCCTGGAGCAGATCCTCGAGATTTACAAAAGGCAGTTTTTCTATCTGAAAATCACGATGGAATATATTTTGCTGTAGGGATTCACCCATATCACATTAATGATTGGGACGGTAATGAGGACTTATTTAAATTTGTTCATCATAAAAAAAATGTTGCAATTGGCGAATGTGGGCTTGATTACTATCGTTTATCTAAAGATCAAACTGAACGGGAAGTTGAAATAAAAAATCAAAAAGAGTTATTTAAAAAGCATATTAGAATTGCTAAAAACTTAAAAAAGCCTCTTATTATTCATATTCGAGATGCTAGTGAAGATGCTAAGCAAATTTTAATCGAAGAAAATAGCGATGAGGTCGGAGGAGTTTTACATTGTTATAATGCAGATGATACTCTTTTAGCTTTAGCTTCAAAAAATTTTTATTTTGGTATCGGAGGAGTTATTACTTTTGCAAATGCAAAAAAATTAGTAAATATTTTGCCAAAAATACCTTTAAATAGAATTTTGCTTGAAACAGATGCTCCATATTTAACACCTCATCCTCATCGAGGTGAAAGAAATGAACCTGCATATACTTCTCTAGTTGCAAAAAAAGTTGCTGAAATTTTAAATAAATCACCTCAAGAAATAGCTGAAATTTCAACAGCTAATGCTAAAAAACTATTTAAAAATATAATTTAAATACATGTTTAGATTAATTTTTATTTTTGTAACTTTACTGCCAATAAATTTGGTAAGTAATAGTTTCGATTTTGGTGATGACTTTCAGAAACAGGCTCAAATACTTAGAAAATTTGATGTTAAACCCGCTTATATAAATAATCCAGCTTTATATCAGGTATTAAATAAATATAAACGAAATAAACATATAAAATATGTTTTACGAGCTATGAAAAATGCTGATGTTTTTTTACCAAGTATAAAACAAATTTTAAATAGATCTTCAGTTCCAGATGAATTTTTATATTTAGCAATTACTGAGTCTAGTTTAGATACTGAATCAATGTCTAATAAATCTGCTGGTGGTATCTGGCAATTTATTCCTTCAACTGCTAGAATTTATGGCTTACGAGTTGATCGATATGTTGATGAACGATTTGATATTATTAAATCAACAGAAATAGCTATAAAATTTCTAAGCACTTTATATAATAGATTCGGTAAATGGTATCTCGCAGCAATTGCTTATAACTGTGGAGAAGGTGCTTTAGAAAATGCTATCAATCGAGCTGGTTCAGACGAACTTGAAGTTTTAATTAATCAAAGTCGAAGTCGTCTGCCAACAGAAAGTATTCAATATATAAATAAGATTCTTGCTCTTGCTCTTCTTGAAGCAAATGATGAAACTTGGGATAGCGAATATAGTTATCTATTGAATAGTATAGGAAGTCGTAGTATTGCTACGATTCGAGTTGGTGGAGGACAACGACTCGAAGATATCGCAGATAGTATAAATTTAAGTTCAGCAGAAATGCAACGATTAAATGGTCATATTATGAATGGTATAACTCCAATTGATGGAGCTAAATATAATTTATATATTCCTTATGATAAAGTCCAAGATTTAGAATCTGCTTATAAAACTCGTCGAGTTTATCGTGGTGATATGGAACAAGTTGTTCAACAAAAAACTAATAATAAAAATTATGATAAATTAGAACGAGTCGCAACTCGAAGTATCAAACACAAATCTGATAATTATTCACAGTTAAGACAGGTTAATAGAATTCCTAGTGATCGTATCTTAACAGGAACTAGAGTTAATGTTCCGATTATGTATAATGGCAAAAGCACATCATCTAACAATAGAACAGAAGATATAGAATCTGAACTATTTGGAATTAGAGGTGGAAGTAATAAATATACAATTCGAAAAGGTGATAATTTATATTCGATTGCTAAAAGATTTGATATAGATGTTAAAACACTTATGAAAAAAAATCGTCTTAGATCAAAAGAATTAACAGTAGGAGATAGTTTAATTGTTAAGTAGAACTAAAAATATAAAATATATATCTCATATATCAATAGCTTTGACTTTGATATTTGCTAGTGGTTGTAGTAACAAATTTGATGAAAATAATCGTGAAGAACCTGTAATTAAAAGCAAATTTGACAAAATGACTCCGTATGAAATTAATGGCAAATGGTATTATCCAAAAAAAGAGCCTCTCGGTTCAAAATTTAAAGGTATTGCTAGTTGGTATGGTGAAGATTATCACGGTAAAAAAACAGCAAATGGCGAAGTCTTTAATATGTATTCAAAAACTGCAGCTCATAAAACTTTACCTATGAATACTATGCTTTTTGTTAAAAATATTGATAATAGCAAAAGTACAATAGTTAGAGTTAATGATCGTGGTCCTTTTGTAGATGGCAGAGAAATCGATTTATCTAAAAAATCTGCTAGTGAAATCGAACTTGTTAAAAGTGGTTCTGTTGAAGCTGAAATTACTGTTCTTGGCTACGATGGTTTAATTGATGATGATATTTTGAGAAAAGCTCAAATGAACAGTGATTCTCATACAACAAATACAAATAATTCGAAAACCGAGAAAAATCAAGACGATGATGATAGTGGAATAATTAGTAATAGTTTTGATGGTCTTGGTATTGTAGATGATAGTGATAAAACTACTGGAAAAGTATCAAATGTTATAGTTTCTCCTAGAAATGATGAAGAAATTGAAATTTTAGATGCTGGTTCAAGAGTAAGATATGATCAAGATGATTTTATTCCCGTTTCTAATTCTAAAAATAATAAAAAGACTAGTAAGAAACAGCCTCAAACAAGTGATCAATATTATGCTTCAAAAACTAATCGTCCAAAAACTAGCGATAATTCATCAACTGGAACTGGTGGTGGAAAACAATATTATGTTCAAGTTGTAACTTCTAGTAATCCTGATGGTATAACTAAATTTATAGCTGAAAATGAACGAAAACTTCCTTCTCATCTCCGTTTTATTCGCAAAGAAGAGGGTGGAAAAATTAAAGTTTGGGTTGAAGGTTTTGAAAATATTCAAGAAGCAAGAGATTTTAAAGATCAAAAAGAGTATTTTCCTGATGGAATGCTTGTTATTAGATAAAAATTATATAAATAGGCTTGAAAATTGTTAGCTGAATATTCTCGAAAAACCCGAGAGACTAATATAAATATTTCTATAAATGGAAATGGTAGCGGACAAAGTTCTATTTCTACGGGCATTGGTTTTTTTGATCATATGTTAGAAAGTCTCGCTAAACACTCTTGGCTTGATATCGATTTAAAAGCTATCGGTGATACACATATTGATGATCATCACACTGTTGAAGATGTTGGAATTGTTCTCGGAATTGCTCTTTCGCAAATTTTATATCCTGTTGGTGCAATCGAAAGATTTGGTGGTGCTGAAATCGTTATGGATGAAGCTTTAATTTCTTGTCAAATTGATATTTCTAATCGTCCATTCTTATTTTTTGATCTGCCTCTCTCTGGAAAAGTTGGCACTTTTGATACTGAACTCGTTGAAGAATTTTTTCGAGCTTTTGTTCAAAATAGTAAAATTTCTATGCATATTTATATGATTCGTGGTAAAAATCAACATCATATTATAGAAGGAGCTTTTAAAGCTCTTGCAGTGGCAATAAGACGAGCAAGAACAAAAATTAATCTTGATATTATTCCTAGCACCAAAGGAATTTTATAATAAATGGCTCTATATTTCTCTATATTTTCTATAATTATTTTGAATTTTATTATTTTAATTTTTTTAAGACCAATCGAAAGAGATTTATCAGAAAATAAAAATCAAAATAGTAATGAAATTCCTCAAATAGTTTTTAAAGATTTCCAACTTTTTGATATTAGTGATAAAAATATTTTGACAACAACTCTTGAAGGTGAAATTGGTGAAGGTTTTAAAAATGGAAATTATAAAATTTCTAATATAAAATTAAGTTATCAAAAATATGAATATAGAGAAGAGCTAAAAGGTAATTATGCTTTTTATAATGGCAATGATTTTCAACTCTTTGGAAATATAAAATATAACCGTTCTGATAATAGTTCTATTGAATCTAATAGCACATTTTACGATATAAAAAATGGTTTTGCTTATATTCCAGATAAGTTTAAATTGTCTTGGCACGATAAAGATGGTGAAGTCAATGGAGAGAATTTAGTTGTTTTAATTGACAATAGAGAAATTTATGCAATGAATATTAGAGCCTCTTTTAAAGATCTTCAAACTGAAGAGATTAATAAAAGTAAAAATAAACCTTAATTTTTACTTATTTGGATAATAGATCGGAAATAATAGATGTTAAAAAAACTCATATTACCAATATTGGTTTTATCTACATCATTTATAAATATAAATGCATTAGATGATGGAGATGTAAGAATAGAAGCCAATTTGTTTGAAGCAAATGATCGTGAAAGAGTTTCGATTTTTAGTGGTTCTGTAAAAATTACAAAAGGCAAAGATGTCATTTCGTCATCAATCGCAAAGATATATTTTGATAAAAAAATCAACCTCTTAAATATGAATTTTTAGACAATGTCTCTTTTAAAATTCATTTACAAAAAAATAGCACTTATGTTGGAAGTGCCGAAGAGGTCTATTTAATTCCTAAAAATAAAAAATATATATTATCTAAATCAGTAGAAATTACAGAAATTCAAACAGGGCGGAAGATTACTGGCAATAAAATATCTTTAGATGGAACAAATGGTAGTGCTAAAGTTATTGGTGATAATAAAAGTCCAGTTATAATGAGTTTCACTGTTGGAGAAAATCAAAATGAACGAAGTGAAAGGAGAAAATAAATAAAATGATATTCATAAAAGATGTGTTTTTTATAAAATCAGCTACAAAATTGGAACAATCTCCAATTTATGATCATGAAACTGTTGAAATTGCAATTTTAGGACGAAGCAATGTTGGTAAAAGTTCAACTATAAATAGTCTTGTAAATCGAAAAGAATTAGCTAAAAGTTCGAATACACCTGGTAAGACAAAATTAATTAATTTTTTTAATGTTAAATTACAACAGAGATTAAAAAATGGTGAAGAAACTATCGATGAAGTTAGAGAATTTGTTCTTGTTGATTTACCTGGAATTGGTTATGCAAAAGTTTCAAAAGATCAACAAGGCGATTGGGAAAATAAATTATTATATTTTATAGAAAAACGAGATAATATTAAACATTTTATATATCTCATCGATGCTAGACATCCTGATTTAGAACTTGATCGTGGAGTAATTTCATATTTAAAAACAATTAATAAAAATTTAATATTAATATATACTAAATTAGATAAATTATCTAATCGTGAAATTGGCGATCTAAAAAATAGAAAAAATGCAAATTTTTATATTTCGAATGAGAGTCGAAAAGGTATCGATGAGGTTCGTGAATATATTTTTAATAATTTACCAATTTTTATTTCTGAAATTTCTTAACCAAATATATAAAAATATAATTATGGAGTTAATATATTGATAGAATTCTTAAAAAAAGCTAAAGATAGTAGTAGAATTATTTCTCAATTAACAGCAAGTGAAAAACGAAAAATTTTAAATAGTATGGCTGACATAATAGTTGAACATAAAGATTTAATTATTCGTGAAAATGAAAAAGATGTTGAGTTTGCAAAAACCAATAGTCTTCAAGAATCGCTAATTGATAGACTTATTTTGAATAACAAACGAATTGATGGAATGGCTCAATCGTTGCGAGAAATTGCTCTATTGCCTGATCCTGTCGGTCGAGTTCTTGATGGTTGGATAAATGATATTGGTTTAAAAATTGAAAAAGTTTCTGTACCAATTGGCGTTATTGCTACGATTTATGAAAGTCGTCCAAATGTTACAAGTGATACAGCTGGATTATGTTTTAAAAGCGGAAATGTGGCTATTCTCAAAGGTGGAAAAGAGGCTGAACATTCAAATAAAGTTATTGCTCTTTTGCTTCAAACAGTTTTAGAAAATAATAATTTGCCTAGAGAAATTATTTCACTTTTGCCTGATAGTTCGAGAGAAGGTGTTACTCAACTTATTAAACAAGATCGCTATGTTGATTTGATTATTCCACGAGGTGGCGAAGCTCTTATTCGTTTTGTTAATAATAATTCAACTGTTCCAGTTGTAAAACATGATCGCGGTTTATGTCATACATATATAGATCGTGATGCAAATTTACAAATGGGTGTAGATATTGCAATTAATGCTAAAACTCAAAGAACGGGAGTTTGTAATGCCACCGAAACTTTATTAGTTGATTATCCAATAGCTGATGAAATTTTACCAATGTTAAAAGTTCGTTTTGATGAGGTCGGAACAGAATTAAAAGGTTGTGGTGTAACTCAAACGATTATCGATGTTAATAAAGCAACTGATGAAGATTATAACACTGAATATTTAGCGAATATATTAAATATAAAAATTGTGAATGGTGTTCATGAAGCAATAAATCATATTTCACGATATGGTTCAGGTCATTCTGAAGCAATTATTACTGAAAATTATCAAACAGCTGAAAAATTCATGAATGAAATTGATGCTTCAAGTCTATATTTAAATGCTTCAACGAGATTTACTGATGGTGGAGTTTTTGGTTTTGGTGCTGAAGTTGGTATTTCTACGAATAAACTTCATGCAAGAGGTCCAATGGGCATCAAAGAACTAACAACTTATAAATATAAAATTTATGGTAATGGTCAAATTAGAATATAAAAATAACTAGCAGTGATTTAAAATGATGAGAAAAATAAAAATTTTAAGACAATTCTTTTTAAATTAATTTATTTACAACCTAAATATATATAATTAAATTATAGTTTTTGATTAGGTGATGAGGTTTTGCAAAAATAAAGACCTCATCGCTTTAAAACCCGATCAACTGCTCGAGCTTCACCATTTTCTTGAATCCACTCTAAAAGTGGTTTTATATCGATATTTTCCAATCAATACCTTTTTAAATTAAGTTGAGAACTTTTAGCAGTTTTTAATTTTTGAAAAATAGCTTTATTTGAACTCAACTTGTTTAATATGTTAAAATTTTCATAAATCACACAAGGAAAAAATATGAATTTTGTTCAATCTGATAATGTTCCTAAAGCGATTGGACCATATTCTCAAGCTGTTCAAGTTGGAGATATGATTTTTACTTCTGGACAAATTGCTCTCAAGCCAAATGGCGAATTTTTAAATGAAGATGTTGAAGCTCAAACTGAACAGGTTTTAACAAATTTAAAAAATTTATTAGAGGCTGGAGGCAGTTCCATTCAGAAAGTTGTAAAAACGACAATGTTTCTTGTTAATATGGAAGATTTTGCAAAAGTTAATACTATTTATGCAAAATATTTCGGCGAACATAAACCTGCTAGAAGCACTATTGGAATAAAAGTTCTTCCTAGAAATGCACTTATAGAAATTGAAGCAATTGCAAAATTATAATATATATTCAGGAGATCAAAAGATGCAAGATATAAATTTATTTAAAGTTGAACTCTTTAAACTTAATCCATTTAATTATAGTCTTAATGAAGAAGATGAAGACAACACTGATTTAGAAGACGAAGATAATGATGACAATGATTCGAATAATTCTGTTCCAACAAAATATGATGATGACGACTATGACTATGATGATAGTGAATACGACGACGATGACGACTATGAGGAGGATGAAAATTAATATATTATTAGGTCTAAAGCCTTGAGATATTTAATCTCTGTAATTATTTTTTTATCTGGTTTATCTGCTGAAGTTATTTTACGAGATGAACTCTCTATTCATCAAGAATTTCATAACAGTGTTGAAAAAATTGGAGCTGAACTTTTTCAAAAAAGTGGAATTTCAACTCATATTTTAATTTTAAAAACTACTAATGGCAAACATTTGAATATTCTTGGTGAAGAAGAATTAGCTAAACTTTTAGAAACTGAAAAGAGTTCGCTTATTTTAACTTTTGCAGAAACTGAACAAAAAGTAGATATTGTCGCTTCAAAAGAACTATTAGAACTTTTTGATAAAGAACAAATTCTAAGTCCTTATCCATGGACTGGAACTATTTTGCCAATTTTAGGCGAAAAAATAAAACAAGATCCTCGACATAAATACAGTGTTGCTCTTTTTAATGGTTATGCTGATATTGTTGAACAAATAGCAAAAAATAAAAATATAGTTTTAGAAAATAGTGTTGGTGATAGTAATAAATATGTTTTAAATATAATTAGAATTATTTTTTATTCTATAATTATTATAGCTTTAACATATTTGCTTCGTAAATCTTTTAATAAGAGAATAAATATATGACTTTAAAAAATTATTGGCCTCAAACTATTAGTTTAATGATATTTGGTTCTATTGTTGCTTCAACTTTGACAATTCAAATAGCCATTAATAATTCAGTGCAAGATTCGAATCTATTTTTAGATAATTATCATGTTACTGATAAAAATATCAATGAAATTTTTTCAAAACAGATAGATTTTACTAAAAATTACCAAGTCAAACCAAATATTATTGAATTTTCAGATAGTATTATAAAAATAGATTTTAATATATATAAAGATGGAAATTTATTAACTTTAAATGATGAGGTAAAATTTGATATCTCTTTAACTCGTCCTGAAACCAGAGATTTTGATAAAATTTTTAATTCGCAAAAAATAGATTTTAATATCTCAAAAGCTGGAAGATGGAATTTATATTTAAAAGTTCAAATTGATAAATCTATCGGCTTTTTTAATTATGAAATTGATTCAAGAAAAAAGGTGAAATTAAAATTTTAGATCCTTTTGTTTCTCTTCAACGACTTGAAAAAATTAAAAAAATAGCTGAATAAACTAAATAAAAGGTGAAAAAAATGGCTAAAACTATATGGATTTTTTTATTAACTCAAGCTTTTGTTATTTCATATACTTTAAATATTTCTGTTACAAATATTGATAAAAATAAAAAAGGAAAAATAGTTGCCACTATTTTTAAAGAAAACGAGCGAAAATTATTTCCATTTGGAAAAGCATATTCTATTAAATTTAATCCTAAAAAAAGCAGAGAAGAGATATTTTTTAGAGGTTTAAATAAAGGAGAATATGCTGTAGTGATTTATCACGATGAAAATATTAATAATCTTATTGATAAAAATAGCTTTGGACTTAAAGAAGGAGTAGGTTATTCGAATAATTACTCTTATTTTCCATCTTTTACAAAATCACAAATAAGTATTAATAAAGATACATTAATTAATATAAAAATTAAATATTAAATATCTTCAGAATCTTCAACTCTGACAATTAGACTATGAGGTAACTCGAATTTTTTTATAAGTTCTCTCTCTCGTTCTCTCATTTCGCCATTATCAGTTTCATGATCGTAACCTAAAAGATGTAAAACACCATGAATAAATAATAAGGCGATTTCATCTCTTTTTCTATGATTAAATTTTTTCGCACCCTCTTTTATAAAATCAGCTGAAATAACTATTGTGCCAATAGTATCACTTAAACCAATTTCATCAATAATTGGAAAAGATAAAACATCAGTAGCTTCATCAATATTTCTATATTGTCTATTCAAATCTTTTATATAATCATTATGACAAACAATAAGTTCAACAGCTTTATTTGTCATATGTTCTTGAATTGCTCTTAATTTTCTTTTATGAACTTTAATTTCTGTTTGATTATCTACAATTAACATTATTGTTTCCGATCTATTTTTCTTAAGGCTTAATAATTGCTAATATATTTACTATTCAAAATTTTCATGAATAAACTTCAAAAGAGATTCAATATTTTTTAATTTCGTGTAATTATTAACACTAACATTATAAACATAATTTTCATGAATAGGCTCAAATTTACCACCTTTATTGGAAGACTCTTCAATAAAAGGAAAATTCGTAATTACTTTACTAAAAAGAGCAGGATATAATTTAATTTCTTTCATAACATATCGCAACATTTTAATAAAAAGCGAAGGAAAGCCAACATCTGCGATAATATGATATTCATTATTGAGAAAAATCTTTGCACGATTTCGTTCAATAAGTTCAAAAAATTCGATTTTTTCACCTTTGCCATTAAAGGGTATTTTAATTATTTCATCTTTATTAATATTTTTGTCAATAATTTTATTTTCAAATTTGAGATCTTCTTTAATATTAAGATTATCAAGTTCCACATCTATTTGACTTTTATTTTGAACAACAGAATTAGAATTAGAATTATTAGTTTTTGGTATTTCACAGTCTAAATTCATCTGTTCAAAGTCATCTTCTTTATCTTTTTCTTGATTGCTATTATTTGTTACAAAAGGCAATTCAACTGGAGCAAAAACTGGCTTTTTAAAAGCTAAATTTTTATCATCTTGAGAACTATTTTTTGAATTTATAATATCTTCGTGATTATTATTTTGTTTTGCTCTGATTTCATCAGATTCAAAATTTTTAATTTCAAGAACTTTTTCACATTTTTTGTCGCCAAAATCTAAACCAGTGCGAATATAATTAATATATCTATTAATATCTTTTAATTTATATGGAGGATCAAACGAAAAAAACATTCTTAAAATATTTAAATCGCATTCACTCATATCAAAAATATTAAAAGCATGTATTCTTTTAGCATCTAATCCATCTTGTTTATTATCTGCAATCCAATAATCGATACCATTGGTCAAAATGCCAAAATTAGCACTTTCATCGCTATTAATATAAAGAGTCAATTGTTCAAAATCTTTCATTACAAGTTTATGAGTTAATCTTTTTGCTTCAACAAGAAATTTAGAATTATCTTCAAATACAAAAGTAGCATCAACTCGTTTTTTGGTTGAAGTCATATCTTCAAAAATCACTCTATTTTCATTAAAAATATCCCAGCCTATATATCTAAACATAGGTAAAATCGTAGATATTAAAGTTTGATTTTCACTAATATCTCGTTTTATTCGACTTATTTTCTGAATAGTTGGAATTATTTTCAAATATTTATCTCCTTATTAATTTTTTAATTGCTATTATAACTATTTAACTTTATCTATTTTTTAGAATAAGATTATTTTCGCTACTATCAACTAAATTTTGAAGAGGCATTCCTAAATAATAACCTTGAAACATATCAACACCAATTTCTCGACCTTGTTTAAAGACTTCTTCAGAATCAACAAATTCAGCAATAACTTTAAAATTAGATAATTTTGCAAATTGAACTATTGTTTTTGCAACTAAAAGTGCATTTTCATCAGTAGCGATTTTTTTAATAATAGAACCATCTATTTTTAAATAATCAGGTCTAATTTGTAAAAGATAAGAAAAATTTGAATAACAACTTCCAAAGTCATCAATAGCAATTTTTACACCATATTTTCTAACTTTTCTAATAAATTCAAGAATTGGTTCAAATTGTTCAATTTGTTCGCTTTCAAGAATTTCAAAAGTAATATTTGAAGGTTTTGGAAAATTTGATAAATTCTCTTCGATATATTGAGAAATATCATGATTTAAAATATCATCAGCTGACAAATTTATCGAAAATGAGACATCAAGATCACGAAAATTTTTAAAACTCTCTTCTATAACTACCTTTGTAATATCAAAATAATATTTAGTATTTTTAGCATATTGCAAAAAGAAATAAGGAGTTAAATATCTTTCGCCATCTTTTAATCTTACAAGTCCTTCATATTTAACAATTTTTCTATCGGAACTAAAAATAGGTTGATAAAAAAGTGTAAAATGTCCAAGTTTCAAACCATCTTTACCAGATAAATTTTTTATAAGTTTAGGAATAGTATCACTTTTTAAACCGACAGATATAGCTCCAAGAATAGAACCATAAATAAAAAATTTTATATGATTTTAGAAAAGAATATAAAGATAGATGGCTGGAAAGAGTTCCAGCCATAAAAGAGTTAAATTAAGAAAAGTTTTTAAATATTGTTCTTTTTAAGAGAGAATTTTAAACTTTATCCAACATAAAGATGATTAGGAGTTAAAACTGCCCAAAGAGTAATAAGAGCTGTAATGACTAAGCCCCAAGCTATAATTTTTTCCATAATATTTAAGTCCTATTTGACAAGTTGATAATTTTTGTTATTATCGCTACTGTTCTTTTGAAGATTATTAATATCATTAATTTTATAGACATTTGTAGCTTCATTTTGTTGAACAGTTAAAGAAATAATAGCTAGACCTGCTAAAATAGAAAGTAATAAAACAGTAGCTACTAACATGCCGACAAAACCGTGAAGAGCGAAAACACTTCTTTCTGAATCTCGCATTTCTCTAGCCATTATTTTGATCCCTCTTGTAATTTAATAATATATGTTGCAACAGCTTTTTGTTGTGTCGCTGTAAGTCGCATATCTTCAGTTTTAAAAGATGGCATTTTTCCAATTGCACCAGTTTTACCGTATTGTAAAACAGCTGTAATTAAATCAACAGTAAAATTTTTGATATTTGGAGCAACCATTGGTATTCCAGTTCCATCAGTGCCATGACAAGCTGAACAAACACCAGCAAATACTTCAGCACCTTGAGAGCCAACAAAACCGTTAGTTATATAATCAACAACTAGACTAATTTCTGCATCACTAATAGAATTTCCTGTGTTTATATTAATAAGTCCATTTCGGTCTGGCATAGCAATACCTTCACCAACGAGACCATCATTTGAACCATTCATAATTACATGTTTTACAGAAATAGAATCAAGTCTTTTAGTTAAATTAGCTGCTTTGCTATCCATACCATCAGCACTTACACCATGACAAGGAGCACAATTAACTAAAAATACAGATTGACCCATATTATTTAATTCATCATCAGAAATATTTGCATGTTTCTCTTCAAATTTTTTATTATAAGTTTTAACTTCTTCGTTATATTCACCAATTTGTGAATAAGCCCAAAGAGGATAACCAGAGAACCAATACCATATTGCCCAAACAATAGTAGTTAAAAACGATACTGCCCAACCGATAGGAAGTTCATTTTTAAATTCACCAATTCCGTCCCAATTTTCATCAGCAAGTTGTCCAGAAGCTTTATCATTTTTCATTTGATTAACATATTTGAGACCTACTCCAACTGTTATAACAAGAATAATAATAGCTGCCAACATAGAGAGAATATTAACCATGTCATCGCCGATAATATTTCCAACATATGAGAAAATAATACCTAACAATGCAAGAGAGATTAGTATAGTAACTATAACTATATTTTTCATATTACATATATCCTTTCTTTTATTTTATTTTATAAGAAGGCTCTCTAGCCACTCCAACCTGTTCGATTGGAGTTGTAGAAACATCATCATTAATAGCTAAATTTCCATATTTTTCATAATTTCTAGTACCCTTTTTTTCTGCTCGATATAAATGAACAATATAAGCATAAAGAACTGTTACTAGAAAAGCTGTGAAAAAAAAGTAGGCATAAGCCTGAATTTGACCGAGTTCCATGTGATTACTTTAAAATATTTAAATATGCAATAAGTGCAACGATTTGAGGAATTTCACCTTTTTCGACCGCATCTTTTACATCTTGATTTTTCATGCTATTTGCAATAATTTTAGCTTCAGTTAGCATATCAGCTTTTGCTTCATCATAAGTAGCAGGAAGTTTTACTGTAACACTAGAACCATCTCGCATAGTAATAGCAGTGTTATATGGAGCATTAAATACTTTATTAACTGTTACTGCTTCAGCATAAGCTGTTTCTAAATCAGCTGATTTTGAAAACATGTGTTTATATGCAGGCATAATTGATCCCGGAACAACCGAAATAGGATCCCACATATGATTTTCATGCCAATCTGTTGTTCGATAGTTTCCTACTCTATGAAGATCTGGTCCAGTTCGTTTTGAACCCCATAAAAATGGTCTATCATAAGCATATTCACCACTTAACGAATACATTCCGTATCGGTCTGTTTCATTTTTAAATGGTCTAATAAGTTGTGAATGACAAGCATTACAGCTATCTGCAATATAAACATTTCGACCCGCTAATTCAAGTGTTGAATAAGGTTTTGTGCCTACTGTTGGTCTTGAAGCTTCCACAAAACTTGGAAGAATTTCAATAAGACCTGCAAAAGCAATTGTTAAAAATACACCTACCGCAAAAAAGAATGGTCTTTCTTCCAACCAATGAAACATGATTTTATCTCCTCTTTCTTAATTTGCTGACATAGGCGATTTATTGACATTTAACTCTTTATCTTCGAGTTTTCTGCCAACACTAATTGTTTTATAAATATTATAAGCCCAGATAAAAATACCTGTTAAATATAATAAACCACCAACTGCTCTAAGTGTGTAATATGGATGTAAAACAACTACTGTATCAATGAATGAATAAGATAAATTACCAAATTCATCAGTTGCTCTCCACATCATACCTTGAGTAATTCCAGCAATCCACATTGAACTAAAATATAAAACGATACCAATAGTTTGAAGCCAGAATTGTGTTTCCATTAATGATTTGCTATAAAGTTCTCGTTTAAATAATCTAGGTGTCATGTGATATATTGCAGCAATAATCATAAATCCAACCCATCCAAGTGTTCCATCATGAACATGTCCCGGAATCCAATCTGTGAAGTGTGCAAGTGCATTTACTGATTTAATCGCTTGAATTGGACCTTCAAGAGTTGAAAGCATATAAAAAGTTGATCCTAAAACCATAAATTTAATAAGTGGATTTGATTGAAGTTGATTCCATTCACCTTTCATAGTTAAAAGCATATTTATAGCTGAACCCCAAGATGGAAGAATAAGAACAATAGAAAATACTGATCCCATTGTTTGCATCCAATCTGGAACTGTTGAATAAATTAAGTGATGTCCTCCAGCCCATAAATATACGAACATTAAACCCCAGAAAGATAAAAGAGAAAGTTTATATGAATAAACAGTTTGTCCTGATTCTTTTGGTAAGAAATAATAAATCATTGCAACAATTGGAGTTGTAAATACGAATGCAACTGCATTGTGTCCAAACCACCATTGAACTAATGCATCATTTGTTCCTGCATACCAAGAAACAGAGTGATACCAACTTCCATGACCTGAAACTAAAGCTGTTGGAACTTCCATATTATTAAATAAAAATAACATTGCAACTGCTAAGAAAGCTGCAATATAATACCAAATAGATATATATAAAGTTCTTTCTCGTCTAATTCCGATTAGACCAAAAATGCTAACACCCCAAAGAACCCAGAAGACTACAACTAACAAATCAAGAGGCCATTCAAGTTCTGCATACTCTTTTGATGTTGTAATTCCTGCGAACAATGTAACAACTGCAAGAAGAATTGTAAGTATATAAACAGCAAAATGTAATTTGCCTACAACCATTAAGAATGGAGATTCAGCCATTGATACTTTAAGTACTCTTTGACCTACATAATACCAAGTGGCAAAAATACCACTTACAGTAAATCCAAAAGCAACACCATTTGTATGAATTGGTCTCAATCTGCTAAATGTTCCATACTCACCAAACAGATAGTTGAGTTCTGGAAATGCCAATTGAAAAGCGATAATGACTCCTATGGTCATGCCTATAATCCCAAATAGAATTGTTGCATAAAGAAAAAGTCGAGTGACTGTATAGTCGTATGCTAATGGGTGTTGATTATTTCCCATTAAATGCCTCCTGAATATAAAAAGTTAAAAATCTGATAGCATTTACAAAAATATGCTATTCGATTTAAAATGGAATATTAAATCAAATAAAATGATAAACAGCTTAAACACGATTGAAAAATAATTTCTAATTTTGCAAAAATCTCCGATTCTTTTTAACTTTATTTTATAATTACGAGATATTAAATAAAAAAATTGTGTTATATTTGAAATAGGAGCAAAAATGGATCACACAAGAAAATTATTTGAACTTAGCATAGCTTTATTAGGTGAAAAAAATCTATATGTTTTATTAGAAAAAATAGTTACAGTTGCCAGAGATTTTACTGGTGCTGATGCTGGAAGTTTATATTTAAAAAATAATGACAAAGATAGACTTGAATTTAAGATTGTTCAAACAGGTTCTTTAAATATTTATATTGGAGCTCATGATTCTGAAACTGATTGGCGACCAGTTCAATTACATTTAGCTGATGGTTCTGAAAATTTTAGAAATGTTTCAGCAGTTGCAGCAATTACTGGCGAAATGATATTAATTGATGATTGTTATAACATTTCTAATTATGATTTTTCAGGAACTCGTGAATTTGATGCACGAAATCATTATCGAACTCAATCAATGATAGTTATTCCATTAAAAGATTTTGATGGTGAAGTCATTGGAGTTCTTCAGTTAATTAATAAAATTGATCCAAAAACTAGAAAATTAAGTATATTCGGAGAATTTGATCGTGAAAGTTCTGTTGCTCTTGCTTCACAAGCAACAGTTGCCATTATAAATACAAAATTATTTCAAGAACTTGAACGATTTTTAGAAAAATTTATACAGTCAATCGGTGAAGTCTTTGATGAAAAATCTCCCTATACTGGAAATCATCTCAAAAAAGTTGGTCATTTAGTTAAATTAATTCTTGAAGCCATAAATGAAGAAAATATATTATTTCGTGGAGTTTATTATACAAAAGATAAAATGGACTTGATGGAAATTGCATCTTTGCTTCACGATATTGGTAAAATAGCAGTTCCTGATCATATTATCGATAAAGCTACAAAATTACAACTACTTTTTGATAAAATTGAATTAATAGCCGAAAGATTTGAAATAATTAAACGAGATTTAAAAATAGAACTTTTAGAACATAAAATTTCTCGAGATTTTTATGAATTTGAATTATCACGACTAGAAAGTGATTTACATTTTTTAAGAGAAATTAATTCTGGTGAAGATTTTATGACTCCTGCAAAAATAGAACGAGTTTTAAATATTAGTAAAATAAAATATAAATTAAATAGTGTAGAAGTAAGTTTGTTAAGAGAAGATGATATTAAAAATTTATCTATAGTTAGAGGCACTTTAACTGAAGAAGAACGAACAATTATTATGAATCATGCAACAATGACAACTAAAATCTTAAAAAATATTCCATTTCCTAAAAAATTTGTCGAAGCAAAACGTATCGCATCAAATCATCATGAAAAATTAAATGGTAAAGGTTATCCTCAAGGATTATCAGATTCAAAATTAAATCTCGATGATAGAATTTTAGCAATTGCAGATGTTTTCGAGGCACTTTCATCTGCTGATAGACCATATAGAAAACCAAAAAAACTATCTGAGATCTTTAAAATTTTATCGTTTATGGTTAAAGATGGAGAACTTGATGGAGATATAATACAATTTATATATAAATCAAAAATTTATTTAAAATATGCTGAACAAGAGATGTTACCAGAACAAATCGATGAACCAAAATTATTTTTTTAAAGAGGGCTGTAAAAACCGTCATACATTTTACTGTTTACTGTGGTGGAATTGCAGGAGGTGAAGTTACCTCTGAACTTTCAAGAACTTCATCAACAGCTATTACTTGAATTATAGGAAAAACACCATTATATAAGTAAAATTTTGATTTTGATAAGACTAAAGTATAATTTTTATCTTCAGTTGTATTGGTTACACTATTTAAAATAGTAGTTTCAAGTCCAATTGAAGAAATAGTAGATGTTATTAAACGATCTTCATTATAGTTATATAAATTAATAGAAGTTCCATTTAAAGAAAGTTTAAATTTTTCTAAAACTCTATGATATAATCATTTCAACTGTTTTTCAATAAAGAAAAAATAAAGAAGGAGATCGATGAGAATCTTAGTTATTGAAGATGAACCAACTCTCAAAAAAACACTTATTGAAGGTTTAAAAGAGTTTAATTATCAAAGCGATGAGGTTAGTTCTCTTAAAGATGCTGATTATTATTTAAATATCAGAAATTATGATTTAGTATTAATGGATTGGATGTTACCTGATGGCAATGGAATTGATTTAATTCCCCAGATAAAACATAAATCTTTAAAAACGATAGTGGTTGTTTTATCTGCACGAGATGACAATGCAAGTGAAATAAGTGCTTTAAAACGAGGTGCTGATGATTATATTCGCAAACCTTTTGATTTCGATATTTTAATTGCTAGAATTCAAGCTAGATTAAGATTTGGTGGAAGTAATATAATCGAGATTGATGGTTTAAAAATTAATCCAGACGAAGAAAAAATTATTTATATGAATCAAGAAGTTGAACTTAAAGGCAAACCTTTTGAAGTTTTAAGTCATCTTGCAAGACATCGCGATCAAATTATTTCAAAAGAGCAACTTTTAGATGCTATTTGGGAAGAACCAGAATTAGTTACACCAAATGTAATTGAAGTTGCAATTAATCAGATTCGCCAAAAAATGGATAAACCTCTTGATATTACAACAATTGAAACTGTAAGAAGACGAGGCTATAGGTTTTGTTTTCCAAAACAGGTTTAGTTAATTTAAAATTTTTTGCTCTTTTATCCCTTCTGTTATTTATTTTTTCGGCATCATTTGTAAATTCGATAGAACAAATGATGTTGAATAGCGAAATCGTAGAAATGACAGAAATTGCTTCAAATAGTAATTCAAATAATAAAAATTTTTCAATAGAACAACGAGAAGAATTAGAAAAATATTATATATATTTAAAAAATAGTAGTGGTGAAATTATTCTTAAACGAGATATTACAGCTTTAAAAAACTATTCGGATTATATAGCGATATTAATATATTCTGCTAACTTTGGCATATTAATTGTAATTTATATATTTGCAGAAATTCTTTCACGAGAAACTCGAGAACCTGTTTTAAAACTTAATAGATATATAAAAAATATTAATGAAAAATCTATTGAAGAAATCCCAGTTAATGAATTACCTCAAGAATTTCATTTATTAGCAAACACTTTAAATGAATTACTTTATCGTATAAATAATTTTATATTTTCTCAAAAAGAGCTTTTTATTGGAGCTTCACACGAATTAAAAACTCCTTTAGCCGTTATAAAATTAAAAAATCAAGTAACTCTTTTGAGAAAAAGAACCTCAGAAGAATATATTGAAGTTTTAAAACTCACCAATGAAAAAATAGATGAAATGAATCGTGTCGTTAGTGATGTTTTAAATATTGGTCGTCAAGAATCTGCTCAATTTGAACCTCCAGTTGAGTTAGATGTTATTAAATTTTTAAATAGTCGTTTTAGAGATTTTAAAATTTTAGCTGAATCTCAAGATAAGATTCTTTTATCTAATTTAGAACCTAATGAATTTTATGCTTCGATTCAAGAGACTCTTTTACATCAAATAATTCAAAATTTTCTTCAAAATGCCCTTAAATTTACTCCAAAAAGTAAAAAAATAGAACTAATTAGTAAAACAAATTCTTATGGACATCTTGTAATTGAAGTAATTGATGAAGGAATTGGTGTCGATGAAAAAGCTGATCTTTTTGCTCCTTTTAATAGAAAAGGTGAAAAATCAGGTGTCGGACTAGGTCTATTTATTGCAAAAAGTGCAGCTGATGCAATGGGATCAAAAATTTATGTCAAAAATAGAGTTGATGGTTTGAATGGAACAATTGCAGGAATTGAACTAAAAACTCGTCCAGTTTGTCAAGTAAGTTTTAATATAGGAGTTTAATTTTGGTCAGTAATAATAAAAAAGTTTTTCATGACTATTTTATTGAAGAAAAATTTGAAACTGGAATTGTTTTAATGGGTGGCGAAGTTAAAGCAATTAGAGCTGGAAAAGTTAATCTTCGTGATAGTTATATAAGAATCGAACGGGGCGAAATGTGGCTTATTCAAGCTCATATAAGCTATCTTGATACAACTCATGCATCTTTTAGACATGATGAAATTAGAAAAAGAAAATTGCTTATGCATAAACTTGAAATAAAAAGATTATTTGGCAAAATTTCTAAAAGTAAATTAACTTTAGTTCCAACTAAATTATATATAAATGAAAAAAATCTAGTTAAAGTTGAAGTTGCTCTTGCTTCAGGAAAACAACTTCATGATAAAAGACAAAGTCTAAAAGAGAAAGATTTAAAACGAGAAAGTTTAACTGCAGTTAAAAATTTCTCTAAAGAGAATTAAATAAATTTAGATATAATTTCAAAATTCGCGGTTTCGCATATTGTTTAATATGTCCATTTCGAGAATATTTATTCTCTTATAGAAAGTGGGTAATGTATAATGCCTGGTATAATACTTCGACCTGACGACAATTTTGATATAGCATATAGAAGATTTAAAAAACAAGTTGATCGAAATTTAGTTGTTACTGAATCTCGAGCTAGAAGATTTCATGAAACAGCAACTGAAAAACGAAAAAAAGATAAAATCAATGCTAGAAAAAAAATCCTCAAAAAAATATATATGATGAAAAGATACGAATCAAAACTCTAAAATAATTTTTTGTTGTTAAAATAGTCAAAACTCTCTCAAAAACCTCATCACGACTTCATTTATATTGTTTCGTTTGTTTCACGGAATGGTCAAAGACCATTCCCTACATTTTAATAATTATTACTTTTTATATCTTGGTTTATTGCTTTTTGAATTGATTTCGTTTGCTTTGAGTTTGTTCTTTATATCTAAATATCTAAAATAAATAAGAAATTAGATATCAAAATTTTTGACTTGAGCTTTTTGGCAGGGTGCGATTTGAAATCGATACCTTGCAAACAAAAGGTGGAAATCAAGAAGCAAAATGCAAAATAATTCTATCGAAACTTTTTTAGAATTCATAGATAATGAATTTAGAGTTTCACATCGTGTCATTGCAGAAAAAACAGACAATTTAGAAAAAAGCATTTCAAAGTTAATAGCTAATTACATCGATAAGCTCGAGCTTTTTGGCAGGGTGCGATTTGAAATCGATACCTTGCAAACAAAAGGTGGAAATCAAGAAGCAAAAACCTATTATCTAAACGAACCTCAAGCAACTTTACTTTTAACTTTTATGCGAAATAATGAAATTATTATTGAGTTCAAAGTTCGTCTTGTTAAAGAGTTTTATCGAATGCGAAAAGAAATTAACAATACTGAAACATCTTATCAACATGTTCAAACTCAAAACGAAACTTTTGATCTCGATTTTTACACTCAAGAAATTGAAAAGATTTTCAAACTTGTTAAACTTATTAATTCTCAAAATATCAAAGATTTATATTTTGCTGATAATTTATCTAAAACTTTAAATATAAAATCGCCGTTCGAACTTCTCAAAATCGAGATCAAGAACTATTATTTAATCCCTACAGAATTAGGTAAATTTATAAATGCTTCACCAGTTGAGATTAATAAAATTCTCGAATTAAAAGGTTTGCAACTTCGCGAAAATGGAGTTTGGCATTTAACTGAAAAAGGTCGTGATTTCGGTATTGAATTTAAAAATGGTAGTTTTATTCAAATTAAATGGAGACTTGAATCGATTATTTAATTTGTTTTCGATGAGGTCGAATTTTTAAATTCTCAACCTCATCAATAATTAATTAGTAGATAGTTTTAGAACTTTTTATATATGATAATTTGGAGCTTCTTCTGTGATAATTACATCATGAACATGACTCTCTTTTAATCCTGCTGTTGTAATTTCAACAAATTCCGCATTTTCCCAAAATGCAGTAATATCTTTTGAACCACAATAACCCATTGAAGATCTTAACCCGCCAACAAGTTGATGAATGATTGCACCGATTGAACCTCTATATGGAACTCGACCTTCAATTCCTTCAGGAACAAGTTTATCTGAAGCAGTTCCCTCTTGAAAATATCGATCATTGCTACCTCGTTTCATAGCTCCAATACTTCCCATACCTCGATATGATTTATATTGACGACCATTTAACATGATTACATCACCTGGAGATTCATCAGTTCCAGCAAGTAATGAACCAATCATAACAGTTGAAGCACCAATTGCGAGAGCTTTTGCAACATCACCAGAATATTTAATTCCGCCATCAGCAATAATTGGAATATTATGATTTCTACCCTCTTCGGCACATTCATCGATGGCACTAATTTGAGGAATTCCAACACCAGCAACAATTCGAGTGGTGCAAATACTACCTGGTCCGATTCCAACTTTTATAGCATCAGCTCCAGCTTCGATTAAAGCTCGTGTTCCTTCTCGAGTTGCAACATTTCCAGCAATAATATCAACAGATAATTCACTTTTTATAGCTTTAATCGTATCTATAATTCCTTTTGAATGTCCGTGAGCAGAATCAAGAACAATAACATCAACTCCAGCATTAACTAAAGCTCTTGCTCTATCAATTTGACCGACACCAATAGCACCACCAACAAGAAGACGACCAAAATTATCTTTTACAGCATTTGGATAATCTTTTCGCTTTTTAATATCTTTAATCGTAACAAGACCTCTTAAATGGTTATCACCATCGACAATAGGTAATTTTTCGATTCTATTTTTATTCATAATCTCTTCAGCTTCACTTAACACAATGCCTTCAAGAGCTGTTTTTAAAGGCATTGGAGTCATTGCATCTTTAACAAGTTTTGTCATATCTATTTCGAATCGCATATCTCGACTTGTAATAATACCAATTAAAGTATTATTTAAATCGACAACTGGGATACCAGAAATTCTTAATTCATCCATAAGTGCTTTTGCATCACCAAGAGTAGAATCAGGATAGATATAAACAGGATCTAGTATGATTCCACTTTCACTTTTCTTAACTCGTTTAATCTCTTTAACTTGAGCTTCAATATCCATATTTTTATGAATAATTCCAATACCACCTAGTCTAGCCATTTTAACAGCAGTTCGTGCTTCCGTAACGGTATCCATAGCAGCAGATATAAAAGGTATATTGAGTTCAATATTTCGAGTGAGTCGTGTTTTAACTGATACCTCTTTCGGTAATACTTCAGAGTATTGAGGGACAAGTAAAATATCTTCAAAGGTCAATGCCCGTTTTCTTAATCGCATGTTAAATATCCTAATTCTAGAAATTTTTAATCTCAAATTTTACCATACATCAAAGTAAAATAAAAAAACTATATAAAAAAGTTAATTTTATATAAATTATTTTATTTTTTACTTTTACTAATAATTTATACAAAAAAACTTTATAAAAGTGATATGAAAATTGATAATATTCATTAAATTAATATAATGAAACAGAGAGGCAACGATACAATATTGAGAAATAAAATACAAAAAAACAGATTGTTTAATCGATTAAAATATATAGAGTTTATATTTTTTTATCAAATTCACTTTTTGCAACTGATGAAGTAGAGTTAAAATATGAAGTTAGAGAGACTTTTTATTTTCCAGATGATAGAAGTGAATGGAACAATACTGATATTATTACTAATAAAGAGGCTATTAATAATAATGTAGTTATAGAAGTTAATGATAGTAATCATACTAATAAAGTTAATAGTTCTCAAAAAATTGTTAAGAATAATTTGATCGAAAACAATCAAACGAAAAAATATAATATTCTTGAAGATAAAAACTTAACTAAATATAGCTCTTTTTATATTAATATAAAAGTAGAAAAGACTCAAATGTTATTTTATGGTGTTTCAGAAGATGGTAATAAAACTTTAATTAAAAAATATAGAGTTTCAACGGCTAAAAAAAATACTGAATATCCAAGAGGCGAAGGACTTGCATATAAAATCGAACTTGATCCGTGGTGGTATCCAACACCAATGACTCGAGAATCATTTAAGGCAAGAGGTATAGAATTACCTCTAAAGGTTCAACCTGGTAATCCAAATAATTTTATGGGAGAATTTAAAATTTATTTGACTCATAATTTAGCACCTTTTGGAGAGGTTTATCGAATTCATGGCACATTATCTTCAAAAACAATTGGAAGTCGAGAAACTGGAGGTTGTGTAAGAATGAATAATAAGGAAGGTAAAGATTTAGCGACTAAACTTAAAGATGAGTTGAATAGTGGGAAAAAAATAGTTGTAAATTTTGAATAGTTAGATCTAAATGGAATAAACACCTCATCGAAATCGAAAGCAAATGATAATGATGAGGTGTTTTAGCTTATTTTCCATTGATTACAGCATTACTAATTTTGCTCCAACTCCGCCTTGATTTGGTGGAGCATCACCGAACCATTTCACACTTGGATGAACTCTTAAAAATTCGATAACAGCTTTTGCAAGAATTCCGCTACCTATACCGTGAGTTATATAAATTTCAGCAAAACCATTAATTAGTGCATCAGAAATAAATTGGTCAAGCTCTTCGAGAGCATCTTCTCGTCGTTTGCCATGTAAATCAAGAAATATATTTCCAGAATTATTTTCACGAATAAAAGAATAACTTTTACTATATGTCTTGCCACTCTTTTCAGGTGCAAGAGCTAACTGTTCTCGCTTCAGATCAATTTTCATTCCACCAATTTCAACTTGATAGAATTTCCCTTTTATAGAAATGATTTTTCCTCTATTAGATTTATAAACAACCTCGTCACCAATTTTTAATTGAATTTCCATACTATTGGCTCGATTTTGTTCATTTTCTATACTTTCGTTTTTATCTTTTGGCAATAATTTATTAGCTGTTGTCATATGTCTATGCGAACCAGAAATATCATTTTCTTTAATAACAGATTTAATTGCAGATTTTGCCTCTTCAATAGCTCCACTATAAATTTGACGAACTTCTTCCCGTTTGACTTCAATTCCACTTAGAAATTTATCTCGAGCAATTAAAAGTTCATTTTCTGTTTTTGCGATATTTTCAAGTTTTCGAGATAATTCGTCCCGTTTTTCCATCAATTCTCGCTCTAAATTTGCACCTTTTTCTATAAGTTCATTTAGTTTATGTTGATCATCGCCATATAATTTTTTTGCTTCATTCACAATTGTCGCAGGAATTCCATATCGTTCGGCAGTTTCAAAAGCATAGCTTTTTCCGACGATGCCCTGCAAAAATCTATATGTCGGTATTCGTCGCTCTTCGTCATAAAGTGCTGCTACAAGTTCAACTTCATTGTTTCCACCGAGCAATGAAGCCAATCTTTTATGGTGTGTCGTGATAACAATTTTTGATTCGCGATCCATTAATTTTTCGATTAAAACTTTGAAAAGTGCTGAAGCTTCATCAGCATCAGTTCCAAGTTCAACCTCATCGATTCCAATCAATTGGCGATCTTTCGATAATAAATTTGCAAAAGCGACCATTCTTCCCGCAAAAGTTGAAATATCAAAATTTACATTTTGTGGATCATCTATAACTGCTTCTATATTTTTAAATTTTCCAATTACTGAATTATATGGATCAATTCGCATCGGAATTAAGTTTTTTGCTAAATATACAACTGCTAATATAGATTTTAAAAGCATTGTTTTTCCACCAGCATTTACTCCAGTAATCAAAAGGACTTTGTGAGAAAAATCGATAGATAGAGGTTTTGGAGAATGTTGTATTGCAGGATGATAAAAATTAGCGATTTTAATCGTCTGTTCTTTAACTGGTTGAACAAATTGTAAATCGCGAGATTTTGCAAAAAAAATTCGTGCCTGATAATGATCAAAACGATCAAATTCACGATCAATAAATTTCAAAAATGGAACAAAACTAGATAATTTTTTAGAGATATCTCTACGATAAGTTAAATAAATAGATTCTCGTTCAGCTTCATAATCTCTTATTTTTTTAGAAATATGCGAAATATTATCTGGTGCAATATAAAAAAATCCAGAACCACTTCGCCCAATAATTTCACCTTTTACAGCACTTTGAAAACCACCTTTCATTAAAAGAGCTTCTCGTTCATTTAAAAAATGTATTTGTGTATCAACCAAATATTCAATTACTTTTTGCGAATGCAATAAATTATATAAATTATTTCGAATATCTTCTCGAGCTTGAGCAATTCCAATTGAAATTGAAACAAGTCTTTCATCGCTAGAATCTCTAAATTTTCCATCTTCAATAAAAAGCATATTTATATCGAAAAAGTATTCTGGGATTAATATTTTTTCTAGCCAATCACGAAGAATTCCAGCTTTAAATTCAACACCTTTTAAATATATAAAATATCTTATAATTTTTACGATATCAAATATTTGAGTTAAACTTAAAACTCCAAATTTGCGAACTGCTGAAATCGATTCCCAGATATCAATAGTTGGAGGTGGCGGATTAAACGAAACAGTTTCAAGTTCTTTTAAATATAATAAATGCTGACTAATATCTCCATCAAAATCTATATCTCTATCTCTACTAAAAAATTTTTTAAAATCATTAATAAATTTTTCTAAATCTAATTTAGCTTCTAATTCTTTCAATTTTATATACCACTAATTTTATTTAAAATCGCATTGACAATTTGTTTATGAATATCCATTTCGTTATCAGTAGCATTTATTACAAGAGTTTGAACATTTAGTTCTTTTGGCAAATTTAATAATCTAGTTTGAATAGAAAGAGCATATTCTATACCTCTTTTTTCAATTTTATCGGGAGATCGTTTATTTAATCTATTTAAGAGTTCAGATTTACTGATTTCAAAAAAGATTACCAAATTTGGAAGCATATTTTCAATAACTTCTAAATTTGTATTTATAATAAAATTTTGAGAAAGTTTACCACTTTCCAAACCATAAGCAATACCAGAAAAAAGAGATCTATCACTAATAAGCAATTTATTATATTTTTGAGCAGGTTTTATAATTTGGTGATAATGTTCGCTTCGATCAGCTAAAAATAGCAAAAATTCTGTCATATCAGCTAATTTATTATCTTTATGTAATAAAATCTCTCTAATTGTAAGTCCGAAATTTGTTCCACCCGGCTCTCGAGTAAAAACTGCCTCTTGAAATTTAGCTTTTAAAAGTTCAATTTGAGTTGTTTTTCCAACAAGATCGATACCTTCAAGTGCAATATACATTTTAATCCTTTTTTATAAATTTGCAAGAATTATTTTTACTTAAGTCTTATTTAAGATTTCTATTTTTTCCGTGCGACAACACGGAAAATTCAACAATTATAAATCTATATTTTCAAAATAATCTAAAATATCTAAAGATAATTGAAGTTTTGATAATTTTGGAAATTTAAATTCAGTTCCATTTCGTAAAAAAAGATCTATCTGATTTGAATCTGAGCCGAAACTTTCACTATTTTCAAGAATATTCAAACAGACTCCATATAAATCTTTTTTTTCTAGCATTGCTCTAGCATATTCAGAACCACGACTTTTATCAGTTTCAGCTTTAAAACCAATTGCACGAATTCCATTTTTATCAAGATTTTCGAGAATATCAATATTTTCAGTGAGTTCAAGATTCCAACTTGCGCCGATGAGGTGCGATTTTAATTTGCCATCATGTTTAATTTTTGGACGATAATCAGCAACAGCTGAACTCATAAAAAGATATGGAATTTTTTGAATTAATTGAGTTTTTCCTGATTCGCCAAGTTTTGGTTTAACTATTAATCCTTTTTTAGCAATTCTAATAGAATCATTAATATATTTATTTAATTCGTCGGCAGATTGAATTTCAATTTTACAACTCTCATTTGGCAAACTTTCAGGAAAACGAGATGAAATAAAACATACATCAGCACCACGAAAATATAGAGCTTTTGCTAAAGCGGAACCCATTTTTCCACTACTGAAATTTGAAATATATCTAACCTCATCGATTTTTTCGATAGTTCCACCACCTGTAACGATAACTCTTCGATTTTTCCAAAAATCTCGTGAAAGCAAATCTCGAACAACTTCAAAAAAGATCTCTTCGGGCGAAGCCATTGCACCGTCGCCCTCCGTTTTACAGGCAAGTTCTTTTTTTTGAGTTCCCAAAACTTTAAAGTTAGATAATTTTAATAATTTTAAACTACCTTCTGTAATTGTATTATTTATCATATTAGTATTAGCAGAAGGGGAAATTATAATAATATGATTATATGCTAGAGCAGTTTGCAATAATAAATTATCAGCGAAACCATTTGCCAATTTATTAATTGTGTTTGCGGTTGCAGGGGCAATAACGAAAGTTTCAGCCCATTTTGAAAGCCCAATATGATTTAAATCTGAAGCCCAACTTTCGCTATTTTCGTGAAGAACAATATTTGACGAAAGAGTCTCGAAAGTTAGCGGAGTTATAAATTTTTTAGCATTTTCGCTCATTACAATTCGAACGGTTGCACCGCTTTTTGTCAAAAGTCTAATTAATTCTAGACTTTTATAAATTGCAATGCTTCCAGTTACACCAACTAAAACTCGTCTATCTTTTAAAATTTTATCCATTTAGATTATATATTTTTATTATAAAATATAATGTGCTAAATCTTCATTAGAAATAAAATCACTAAGTTCAGCTTCAACATCTTCAGATTTAATTTCGATAATTTGACCTTTTAATTCATCAGCTTTAAAGCTAATTTTTTCAAGAACTTTTTCAAGAACAGTATGAAGTCGTCTAGCTCCGATATCTTCAGTTTTTTCATTTGCTCGTTGAGCAAGTTTTGCAAGAGAACGAATTGCACTATCATTAAATTTTAATTCGACACCTTCAACTTCAAGTAGAGCTATATACTGTTTTAAAAGTGAATTTTTTGGTTGAGTTAAAATTTTATAAAGTAGTTCTTCATTTAAACTTTCAAGTTCAACTCGTAAAGGAAATCTACCTTGAAGTTCAGGAATTAGATCACTTGGTTTGCTAACATGAAAAGCTCCAGCAGAAATAAAAAGTATATGATCAGTTTTAATTTGACCTAATTTAGTATTAACAGTGCTACCTTCTACAATTGGTAAAAGGTCTCGTTGAACACCCTCTTTACTTGGATCACTTTTACCATTTGAACCGCCACCGCCAACAGCAATTTTATCTATTTCGTCAATAAATATAATTCCTTCTTCACTTGCTTTTCGAATTGCCTCTTTTCGAATTTCTTCTTTATCAAGAATTGTTTCGGCACTTTCATTTTTCAAAAGTTCTCGAGCTTCACGAACAGTAACTTCACGATTCTCTTTTTTTGCACCCATTGAATCGAACATTGAAGTTAGCGATTCTTGAATTTTAATAATTTCGATGTGAGAAGCACCATCTTCGCCTCCACCATAATTATTAGGCATTTTTGATAATTCGATAGTAATTTTTCGTTCATTAAGATCACCATTATTAAGACGAATTCGCATTCGATCTCGAACAGATTCATAATCTGAAGATGGATTTGTAACGAGATTATTTTTTGGGGGTTGTGGAACTAATTTATCGAGAATTTTTTCAGTTATATAATTTTCTATAAGTTCGCTTTTATCTTTTTGAAACTGTTGTTTGACCATATTATGTGAATATAAAACTAGATCACGAATCATTGATTCGACATCACGACCGACATAACCAACTTCAGTATATTTAGAAGCTTCAACTTTAATAAATGGAAAATTCATAATTTTTGCAAGACGACGAGCGATTTCGGTTTTACCGACACCTGTTGAACCAATCATTAAAATATTTTTTGGCATAACATCATCTTTAATTTCTGGAGATAATCGCATTCTTCGATAACGAGTTCGAAGAGCAAGAGCTATTGTTCTTTTTGCACTATCTTGACCAATAACATAATCGTCAAGATATTTTACTATTTCACTAGGAGTTGCATTTTGTGGATTTTTTATCATAAATATATTAACCTGTTTATTTAAAAGTTATAAAATTACCCTTCAAGTGTAATTTGTGAAATTAGTTCGCCAAGAACATCTTCAGCTTGATTATTGTCAATTTGACAAGTTCCAGCATTTGCATGACCGCCACCGCCATATTTAAGCATTAAATTACCAATATTAGTTTTTGAAGTTCGATTAAAAATCGATTTGCCAGTTGCAAAAACTTGATTTTGCTGATGAAAACCCCAAATATGATGAATCGAAATATTAGTTTGTGGATAAAGAGCATAAATCATAAAACGATTTCCTGGATATATAACTTCTTCATTTCGTAAATCTAAAACTATAAGATTTTTATATACTTTACTGTTTCTTTTAATCTGTAATTTAAAATCGTTTTCATATTTTCGATATAAATCAACTCGTTCTTTAACATCAGGCAGAGCCAAAATTTCATCTATCGAATGAGTTATACAAAAGTCGATGAGGTTCATCATGAGTTCATAATTAGCAATTCTGAATTCTCTAAAACGACCTAAACCAGTTCGAGAGTCCATTAAAAAACTTAAAAGAACCCAACCTTTTGGATTTAAAACATCCTCCATTGAAAATCTAGCAGAATCTGCTTTATCGACAGCTTCCATCATTTCATTGGTAATTCTAGGAAAAGCGCTTTTGCCACCATAATATTCATAAACGATTCGAGCGGCCGAAGGTGCTTTAGCATCGATAATATGATTATCAGCTCGTTTATTTCGAACACTTTCACTTTCGTGATGATCAAAAACTAAATATGCTTTTGGACTATATGGTAAATTCGTAGTTATATCATTTTCTGTAATTTCTATTCTTCCATCTTGCATATCTTTTGGATGAACAAATTTAATACTATTTATAATTCCAAGTTCTTTTAATAAAACTGCTGAAACAAGTCCGTCCATATCACTACGAGTAACAAGTCTATATCTTTTTTTCAAATTAATACCTCTATTTCTCTATTTTTAAAATTCTATCAAAATGTAAAAATAAAAATTTCAATAGTCTTAAATTTATGTTAACCATTTCGAATCCAACTATAATATAACTTTATATTAAATCGTTTTTGAATAAAAGCTGTTAAAATAATCAAAGCTATAAGTGGAATCATTGCAAAATCTATATTTAAACTCATATTTTCAGATAATTTTATCATTGCAACAAAAAAACTTATTAAAAAAACTTCTAACATAATCCATTCTTGACTTAATTTAATTATTTTAAAAAGTAATTTAATTTTTTTGGCTCTTTTATTAAATAAATATAATGGTGAGACTATTAATAAGATTGACAAAAAATATAACAATGGAGCTAAAATAGTTAAGATTAATATTACTATACCTATAATATATTGTTCGTTTTCAAACATTTTAAGAGGAGTTTCCCATAATGAAAAATCATCTGAAATTCCTCTTATTTCAAATTTTAATATTGGAGCAAAAAAAGTAGCAATCAAAAAAATCAATGCTCCAAGCGAAAAAGCAAAAATATCTTTTGGTTCAGAACTGTAACGACCAATTTCACTTTCACAACGAGGACATTTTAAAATATGCTGTTTTAATAATAAATCATTTGTTTTTAAAACTAAATCACAATGAGAACAGGCAATTAAATTATCAATATTTTTCAAAATTTAAATTAATATTCCACTTCCAATAATTTTTTTACTTCGAGATTCCGCATAAATTCGTTTACCCTCGATTAAATCATATTTCCAAATTGGAGCATTAGCTTTAAAGTCTTCAACAAAATCAACAATCATTTTGAGAGCGACATCTCGTTTTGGTGAAAAAACAGCTGAAACATAAGAACTTGTATGAATTGGAACATCACCAGTCGAATGAGCGAATTTTACTTTTGCATTTAGTTTTTCAGCTTTTTTTTGCCAATCTATAAACCAATTTTTTAAAAGAGGTTCATAAATATCAAAACTTAATCCAGAAATGCTATTTTCAGCTCGAACAATTCCAATAAATGGAATAAAAGCCCCATTATTAGAATTTTGCTCTAAATTATACCAACGAGATATTATTTCAGGAATATTTAAAGAGCCATTATATAATTCCATTTGAATTTATCCTCCACAAACTGGAGGTAAAATTGCAATAATATCGCCATTTTGCAATTCTATATTTTTATCAAAAACTAGTTTTCCATTAATTGCAACAGCTGATTTTTCTAGCCACTCCAATAAATTATTATCATTTTTTAATATTTCTGATAATTCATTCAAATTTTTTATATTATAATTTGCAGGTTCTCGATTTATTGGACCTAAAAATTCAACTTTTATCATTTTAAAACACCTTAATATTTCTTTAGAGTTTTACTCTAATTAATTTATAGTCAATCATATCAAGAATTTCTATAAGTTCATACTCAAGAGAATTTAAGCCATCTTTTGTGGGATCTAATAAACCCCGTTTCATATTCGAAAAGATATTTTTATTATTTTCTCGTTTAGCTAATAACTCTTTTACTATTTTTTCATCTTTTTGATATATTCCATCTGATGTTTGAATAACACTTTTTTCATGTGGCAACGAAAAAAATTGTCCGAGGTCATCAACAAAAGGAATAGCTCCAATTAAAAGCAACCTCATCAAAAAATCATCATCTTCACTTCCCCAATGCCAATAATTATTGGAAAAACCGTTAGCCTGAAAAAATATCTCTTTAGGAATAAAATTTACAGCACCAAAAATATTATCTTTTATATTTGATTCATTTTCTCTAATTGAACCAAAAGGGCGAAGTGGAAAATTAATAGGTCTATAATCTATATTTTGTGGCAAAGTATCAACATCATGCAAAACTATCATTTGACTATTTTGAGAAGTTAATTTAGCACCAATATTTATTAATTTAGCTCTATTAAATGATAAATGATCAAGTTGTTCAACAATAATAATTTCATATTGAATATTATCTTTTGATAAATACTCTTTCATGTATGGAATAAATTTACTTAAATGTTCAGCTCTATTGCGATATGGAACAATAATAGAAATTAAACCATCAAATCTTTTTAACTGAATTTGTCTATTTTTTCTTTTTTCGAGAATTTTATTAGCCATCGATGAGGTTAATCTTAAACTTGATAAATTAAGCAATCGAAAACGATTATCAAACTTTTGCATATTTTCCAAAGGATCATTTTTGACATAAAACGACGGTGCAAATTTTTTATATAAATATTCAAAATAATTCATTTAAACTCCTAGTTTATTATTTTTTAAGTATGTGCAAATATTCATAAGTTGATTTTGCTTTATGATTTCTACTATCTGTTTTATCAGCTTTGAATCTTTGATATTTTTTTGCTACAAAATCATATTTACCATATTTTTTCATAACAGATTTAATATCTTCTAAACTCATAAGCCCTTCATTATTATATGATAGAAAGATATACTTAAATTTGGCATTGATAATAAGTTCTTCAAAATTATTTAATACTTTCCCTTTTTTAGAATAATTAGAACGATTATAAATTCTCATTCCAGTTTTGCCTTTAGGAATAAATTCATCATAAATAGCTATCGTATTTAAAATGTGGTAATTTGCTCCATATTGTCTATGATTATAAGGAGGATCAATATATAAAATATCCCCAGCTATATTTTTAATTAGTTTATTGCTATCTAATTTATAGACTTTATTATTTCTATTTTGATGATTAGATTCAAAAATAGCTGGTTGAAGAATTAAATTTTGTTGAGCTGATTTTTTTAAACTTTTTAAAAATGCTCCATAAACTGAAGCAGTATTAGCAATTTTATCAGCACTTTCGAGAAGTGAAGCTAGTAAAAAATAGTATAAATCAAGAGTTGAATTATAGTTAAATTCTTCGATTTTAGTTCTAATCGTATCTATTTTTTTACCATTATAATCACTAAAATATTGTCTATTACTACCACTTCCTAAACAATAATTTTTATAGATAAATCCTGAATCAATTAAAGGTAAATTATTAAGTTCATCTATGAGTAATAGATAATTATTTGGTAAATTTAAATTTTCAATATAGTTTCTATTTAATATATAACTATATTCTTCTAGATCATTACTTATAATTTGTTTAACATCTTTTTTAAAAGCTCTACCAACAGCACCAGTTCCAGCAAAAAGATCACAAAAAATTTTATCTGATAAATCGTTACCTACAACTTTTAGAATTTCTTCTTTAATCCAAGATAATAGTTTAAATTTTGAACCTATATAATTCATATAATTAGCTTAAAAATTTACCAAAACCTTTTATTGAACGACTTCGTAAAGGATTTTTTATAGCAGTCCAAATATATTTTAAAGCCTCTTTTTTATAATCACTATTAAATACAGATTCTATTGCTTCGGTTATATATTTTTCGTGATTATATGATGGCACAACTACAGAAACAAGTGGATTTTTATTTTCCATTAATAAACTTTTAGCTCATTATAAAGAGAATCTCGTTCAACAGGAATAAATTCACTATCTCGAATCAATTCAACAAGTTTTTTAAGTTCAATTCCATTTTTTGAATCTGCTCCAGCGGATGAATTTATAGTTTCTCGTTCGATTGTTCCATCAAGATCATTTGCTCCAAATTCTTGCGATAAAATTGCTAAATTTGTTGTTGAAGTTACCCAATAAGCTTTTATATTTTTTATATTTTGTAAAACTATTCGACTAATTGCAATTGTTTTTAATATTTCAATTCCAGTTGCAAATTCTTGAACTTTTAAATAATTATTTTCACTTTGATATAAAAGAGGAATAAAAGCATTAAAACCGCCAGTTTCATCTTGCAAATCTCGAAGCCGAATCATATGATCAATTCTATTTTTTCGAGTTTCGACATGACCAAAAAGCATAGTTGCATTTGATTTTTTACCTAAATTATGCCAAAGCTTATGAATTTTTAGCCAATCAGATGATGAAACTTTGCCTTTGCAAATATAATCGCGAACAACCTCATCAAAAATTTCAGCACCGCCACCTGGCATTGAATCAACACCGTTTTCAATCATCATATTTAGAATGTCTTGATAGCTATATTTATGTTCTGTTGCCAAAAAATGAACTTCAGCAGCGGTTAAAGCTTTAATATGAATATTTGGAAATTCATTTTTAATTCTTTTGAAAATATCAAGATACCAATCTAAATCTACTTGATTATTATGGGCAGAAACTATATGGACTTCACTAATTCCATTTTTTGATGAGGTTCTAACAATGTTCATAATTTCATCATGACTCATTGTATATGGATTCGGATTTTTTCGATTTGCACTATAAGCACAAAATTTACAAATATCTTTGCAAATATTTGTCGGATTTATATGACGATTTATATTAAAATAGCTTTTTCGTCCATGTAAATTTTCTCGAATCGTTCCTGCAAGTTTGCCAAGAGTATAAATATCGAGATCATAAAGTAAAACAGCTTCTTCAATAGAGAGCTTTTCCCCTTTTTCAACTTTAGTAATTAAATTTTTCAAGATTGTTCAACTTTTCGATTTCTTATTTCTCTATCAAATTTTTTTCTTTTTAGATATGAGAGTTTTTCAATAAATAATTTTCCTTCAAGATGATCAAATTCATGCTGAAAAGCAATAGCTTTTAAACCATCAAATTCTTTAATAATTTTTTCACCAAATCTATTAAAATATTGAACTTTAATTATATTAAATCTTTCGATAGTTTCATAAAATTTTGGAACACTTAAACAGCCTTCTTCATAAGTAGTTTTGCCGTGAGTTTCAAGAATAACAGGATTAATAAATTCTATTAAATTTTCAATCAGATATTCTGTTTCAATGTCGCCATCACTATTTTTTTTATTTGTTTCAACAGGAACATTAATAATAAAAACTCGTTTTGGAATGCCAATTTGAATTGAAGCGAGACCGATACCATTTTTATCAATCATCGTATCTAGCATGTCGTTAAGTAAAAAATGAAGTTCATTATTGAATTCTGAAACTTCAATAGACCTCATTTTCAATCGTTTATCTGGATAAGTAATAATTTCTCTAATCATTTATTTATAATCCTAATTTTAAATTTATAAGTTCTCGAGCAATTTCTCTATCATCAAATTTAAAATATTTATCATAAATAATTTGATAAGGTTCATCGCCTTTGCCAAGAATCATAAGAACTCCGTTATCGTGATCAATTAAATCTAAACCTCGAGCAATAGCTTTTTTACGATCAATAATAATTTCAACATTATTTTTATTTTCAATACCATTTATAATTTCATTTATAATTAAATCAGGATCTTCATTTCTAGGGTTATCAGTTGTAATAATTACATATTCAGAATACTTTTGAGCAATTTTGCCCATTAAAGGTCGTTTAGTTTTATCGCGATCACCACCAGCTCCAAAAACAGTAACAATTTTGCGATTGCTAACAGAACTTAAAACTTGTTCGAAACCATCAGGAGTATGAGCGAAATCAACGATAACAAGAGGTTCTCGACTAACACTTTCCATTCGTCCAGCAACACCACCAAAATTTTCAACTTGATCACAAATTTCTCGAAGAGATTTATCAGTTAATAATTTTATTCCGCCAATTGCACCTAAAATATTATATAAATTAAACATTCCATATAATTGACTATGAAAATCTTCAACTTCAGATTTATATTGCAAAACAGCTGAAACACCATCTTTTAGCGAATAGGCAATAGCTTTAAAATTAGAGCCATTTTCAACAGAATAACTAAAGCCATTTATTAAATTATATTTAATATTTTTATCATCACTATTAATTAACTTTAAAGATTCATCAGCGAAAAAGCTATTTTTAACAGAAATATATTCAGCCATAGTTTTATGAAAATCAAGATGATCACCAGTAATATTCGTATGAATTTTTAGGGCAAAATCAAGAGTTTCAATTCGTTTTTGAACAATTGCATGAGAACTGACTTCCATGACAAAATAGTCGCAATTTTCATAAACAGCTTGATAAATGTGTCTATAAGTTTCTAAGATTGGAGGAGTTGTTAAACTTCGTGTTTCGACTTGTTTATCATTAATAAAAAATCCTCGAGTTCCTTGAAGAGCAACTTTATAACCTAAGTCTAATAAAATAGAATAAATTAGTGATGAGGTCGTAGTTTTACCATTTGTTCCAGTAATACCAATAATTTTTATTTTTGATAAACCAAATATTTTACTTAATTCAGAAATATCAACTCGACAACAACATTTATCGCTATTAAAATTGCTATTTTGAGACGAAACAACAAAAGCGGTTTCGGTATCGCATTCTCGAGAATCATCAGTTAAATATTTATAATTTTCCGTTTCTGATTCGATAGCTATTTTATTTTTGTTCATTGTTTTTTACCAGAATTATGTAATTTTCTTTTTATAAATCTTAAACTTTTATCAGCTGGAAAATTAGCCATAGCATTTTCAAGATAATTCAAAGCAATATTATGAAAGCCATAATTTATTAAATTATTTAATAATTCTAAAAGCTCTTTTCTATTTGTTATTATAAGTTTTGTGCTAAAAAGCACATCTTCAAAACCTTTTTTAAAACCTTTATAATGAACAACATAATCTTTAAATTCAGAATATGAAATTCCATCGGTTAAAGCCAATTGTTGAGCTAAAACATGTTGTTCTAAGTTTTTATTAGCTTCAATTTTTCCATCAAGTGTATCTAAAATAGATTCTATAATATCTTCAGAATTTTTAGATGTATCTTTAATAATAGAATAATATTCATAAAGAGTTTCAGCTCCTTGTTCATGATTCATAACCATTTCTGTTAAAATAGTTAGAACTTTAGCTCTTCGATTATTAGGATCTTGTTCTAAAATTTGAGAATAATTATAAATAGCTTGTGAATATTTTGCTTCATTGAAAAATCGTTCAGCATCTTGAAACAATTTTTGTTCAGCTATTTTCATTTAATTTATCTATCCTATATTTATAATTTATGAAGTTGTTCTTCCATTCCAAATGGAACATTAATAACTTGTAATTCAGGGTGAATATGAAGTTTTAAATCTCGTTCAACACCATATTTTAAAGTATCACCACTACTTGAACAACCAACACAAGCTCCCATCAACTGAACATATATTTTACTGTTTATCACATCTAAAAATCTTATATCTCCACCATCCAAAGCTAACTTTGGTCTAATTTTTTCAATTCTATTTTTAACAACGGGTTTTAATTCGTTATCTGTAAAAGGAATCATCTTTTTTTACTCTCTTTTTTAAATATTTCGGAAATTCTATCAAAAAGAGATTTTTAAGTGTAATAATCGCTTTGGTAAAATTTTAATAATTTTCTAATTTTGAAAGGTTTTTAATCACACATGGGATTCTCTTTTTTATATCCACAGTTTTTTCTCATGTTTTTACCGTCTCTATTTATATTAAGTTATACTTTTTTACTAAAACAAAAACATGAACAGAACTGGTTTAAGCCTGAAGTTTTAGAACTTTTAAAAAGTTCATCAGGCGGATTATCATTAAAAACAAGAAATATTTTTGGAATGTTTGCTATTTTTTTAATGATTGTTTCACTTTCAAGACCAGTTATATATAATGGTGAAATTGATGTAACTTCCGAAAGTATTGATATTACAATAGCACTTGATATTTCAAAATCTATGTTAGCCGAAGATGTTTATCCAAATCGTATTGAATTCGCAAAACGAAAAAGTATTGATTTTTTAGAACTTTTAGATAAAAATAGAATCGGAATTATAGCTTTTGCAAATGTTGGTTACACTGTTTCTCCAATGAGTTTTGATAAACGAAGCATCTCTTATTTAATTAATAATTTACAGCCAAAATTTATATCTGAAGCTGGAACTTCTATCGACAAATTATTAGATTCTGCTAAAAACTTTTTAGATAAAAGCAGTGATAAATATCTAATAATTTTTACAGATGGTGGCGATGCACTTAATTATGATAATGAAATTGAAATTGCAAAAAAATTAGGTATAAAAATTTTTATTGTTGGAATTGGTTCAAATGGCGGTTCTCCAATAAAAGATGAAACAGGTAAATTTATCACTGATGGTGATTTAATTGTTATTTCAAAATATAATTCAGCTATTGAAAAATTAGCAACTGAAACAGATGGGATTATAGTTAGAGCTTCAACAAATAATCGAGATATAAAAGAACTCGCAGATTATATTAAAAATCTTAAAAGTTCTAATAATAAAATAGACAAATTAAAATTATATGAGGAGTTATATATTTATCCAATAATCATAACCATAGTTTTATTATTTCCAATATTTTTTTCGTTACCAAATTTTCGTTCTATGATTTTACGAAATCGTAATAGAAGTGCAATTTTGATATATTTTGCTCTATTTTTATCATATTCTGATAATATTCAAGCTTCTATTTTTGATTGGTATTATCTAAAAAATGCAAATGATAATTTTCAAAATGGCAACTATAACGAGGCTATTAAAAATTATAAAAATCTACAAGATGGCGATGATGTAAATTTTAATATTGGAGTTGCTCAATATCACGATGAAAATATCTCTGAAGCTATAAAATATTTTGAAAAAGTTAATGGCAGTTTGAAACAATCTGCAATTTATAATATTGCTAATTCTCAAGTTAGAAATAATGAACTTGAAAAAGCTAAAAATAGTTATGAAGAAGCTCTTAAATTTGGTGAAAATCCTAAAATTCGAGAAAATCTTGAATGGGTTAAAAATAAATTAAAACAAAAAGATAACAACCAAACTAACGAAGCAGATCAAGATCAAAATAGTTCTAAACAAAATAAAGAGAAAAGTCCTAATCAAGATAAAGATAGCAAAAATCAAAAAAATAGTGATCAAAAAGAGCAAAATTCTGAAAAATCCGATAAATCTGAATCGAAATCAGAAAATGATAAAAATAGCGATAAAACTGATAAAAAAGGTGAAAATAGTAGCGATAGCAAAACTGATAAAGATAATCTAGAATCAGATTCTACAAATAGTAAAAATGATGATCAAAAAGAGAATAATAATTCTCATAATGATAAAATCACCGCTCAAGAAAATAATAAAAATATTGATATGAATGAATCTAATCTAACTAATGAGAATATAGTTTCTTCTGAAGCTGTGGATCAAGAAAGTCGAGAAAATATTCATGAACAACGAATTTTTAATATTTTAAATGATCATAAAGGGGGAACTAAAATTTATATGATTCCTACAAATGTTGATGGAGTTAAAAACAATGTTAAGCCATGGTAATTTTTTAAAAAAGTCTCTTCTGTTTTTATTTTAACTGCTGTTTATAATCTTTTTGGTGAAGTTAAAGTTGAAATGTATCCAAAAAATATTGTTCGCGGAACTTCAGCTGAATTTATAATTACTGTTTCTGGTTCAAAAATTGTTGATCCTAAAATTTCAAAACTTGCTGGTTATAAAATTGATGCTGTTTCAACAGAGAGCTTTTATCATAATATAAATGGCACTGTAAATAATGGCAAAAAATTCAAATATCGTTTTATGCCTGAACAGAGTGGAAAAATAGAACCAATTAAATTTGAAGTTGATGGTAATGAAGAATTTTCTGATGAGGTTGTTTTTTCTGTTGTTGAACCTACTTTTAAAGGAAATGAACCTTATTCTGTTCAATTATCTTCTCAAAAAAATAGCTATTATTTAGGTGAAACTATAAAAATAGATATAAAATATCGAGAGCGAGATGATGCAAAAGTTATTGAACGAAGATATTCTGACCCAACTGGAGAAAATCTATTATTAAAATCTAAAAGTGTGCCTAAAGAAAAAAGAGATGAAAATGGCTCTTTTATCGAAATGTCTTTATATTTAAATCCTCAAAAAGAGGGGCTTGTAACTTTAAATAGTGCCAAGATGAATATTGCAATTCGCGGACGAGATCGCGATAATTGGGGCTTCTTTTTTGATAATGTTAAATGGAATGAAATCGTTTCAAATTCTCTAAATTTTAATATTTTGCCGTCGCCAACTCTTTTAGTTGGAAATTTTAAAATTTCTGCGACTCTTGATAAAAATGAGATAAATTCTGGTGAAGCTATAAATTTATTTATAGATATCGAAGGTGAAGGAAATTTAGAAGATTTTCAGCCATTTAAACTTAATTTACAAGATGCTTTAGTTTATGCTGATAAACCTGAATATAATAGTTCGATTAATTCTAATGGTAAATTAATATCTAAATTGAGAAATAAATTTGCAGTTGTTTTGGAAAAAAATATCACGATTCCATCATTTAAAATCGAATTTTTTAATCCTGTTACGAAAAAAATTGAAACTCAAGAAACAGCAAAATTTGACATTAAAGTTAATGAACGAAAAATTTTTCAAGATGAAAAAAATGATGTCGTAAATAAAAATATAGATATTAAAAACGATATTAAAATAAATTATAATATATATCTATATGTTTTACTATCATTTTTAGCTGGAATTATTACTTCTGGTATATTTATGAGTTTTAAAAATGGCAAAATTAGAGAATTTATATCTATTTTAAAATTTACAAAACGAGAACGAGAACTTCTTCAAAGAATTCTGCCTTATGTTGGTTCTAATAATGAAATTAGAGAAATTGCTGAAAAACTATCTAAAAAACTTAATGGAGATAATTCAGTAAAAATATCTTTTAAAGATATTAATAAAATATTAAAAAGGCTAGAAAATGAAAATCCTAATCGTTAGATTAACCGCACTTGGTGATATTGTTCATTCGGCAGTTGTTCTTCAGTTTATAAAATCGCGAATTCAAAATATAGAAATTGATTGGTTGATTGAAGAGAGTTGGCGGGAAATTTTGGAATTTAATCCACATATTCGCAAAATCAAAACAATTGATCTAAAATCTATAAAAGATGAATTGAGCATTTCAAAAATAAGTCCGCTTTATCATCAACTTCAAGAAATTCGTGAAGAAAAATATGATCTAATTATAGATATGCAAGGTTTATTAAAGTCTGCAATAATTTCTAAAGTTATCGGAGCGAATAATATTCATGGTTTTTCTTATTCATCGGCAAAAGAGGGACTTTCGGCTCTTTTTTATACTTCGACCTCATCGATTAGTTATACAGAAAATAAAATTTGGAGAAATGCTAAATTAATTAATGACTCTCTAAAAATAGCTATATCTTTTGATGATATTTTAAAAAAGAGCCTCATCTTTTCTTTAAAAAAGAATTTAATGATGAGCTAAAATATAAAAATATAGATATAGTTTTCGTTATTGGTTCAAGTATGAGTCAAAAAAATTATCCAAAAGAGAATTTTTTAAATATTGCTCGAGAATTAACTGATAGAAGTTTTTCGGTAATTTGGGGTAATAGTGGAGAATTTGAAATTGCAAGATGGCTTGAACAGAAATGCGAACGGCTTAGAGTTGCTCCAAAAATGAATCTGAATGAGTTAAAAAAATATCTTTCTCAAGCTTCTATTGTTGTCGGTAATGATACTGGTCCAACTCATATGGCTTGGGCTTTAAATGTGCCGTCTCTTATTCTTTTCGGAATGACTCCGCCTGAACAAACAATCGAAACAACAATTAATCGATTTTTAAAATCTAGTTCTCTTGTTTCCCATAGACATTTAGATAAAAGTGATACTTCAATTGGAGAAATTCGAGTTAATGATATTGTTAATGAAATTAGAGATATTTTAAATATTTCTAAAGTATAATTTAATTTATGTAGAACAGTTTAAATATATAAGCTGTTCTATAAAAATTATAGTTCAAGGAGATTAAATGAAAAATAAACTATATACTAAAAACAGTTCAAAATATATCTCTAAATTTGATGGTTTTCAAAATCTATCTTTTATCGATGTTTTATCGATGTTTTAAAATGGAAATTTGCAACTAGAAAAGATAAAAATATTTCAAATTTTAAACTAGAAAAATCTCTTGATTTTATAGGACTTCAAAGTCAAGATAATTTTATAACTTGTGATTTTATAGGACTTCAAAGTCAAGATAATTTTATAACTTGGCTTGGACATTCTTCTTTTTTAATTCAAATTAATAATATTAAAATATTGACTGACCCTGTTTTTGGAGATATCTATTTTCATAAAAGAATTTCAGAAATACCTTATAAAATAGAAGAGCTTGGAGAGATAAGTTTTATATTAATTTCTCATTCGCATTATGATCATCTTGATATTAAATCGATTCGAGCAATTCAAAATCATTCGCCAAGAGTAACAATTATTTCTACTCTTGGAATGAGCAAATATTTTAAAAATTTAAATTTAAGAGTTATTGAACTTGATTGGTTTGAAAGTTTTGAAATCGATGAGGTAAAAATAGTTATGTTACCTGCAAAACATTGGGGACGAAGAACTGCTTTTGATTTGAATAAAAGTTTATGGGGGAGTTTTTTAATAGATAAAATATATTTTGCTGGAGATACATCATATAGCGAACATTTTAAGATTATTGGAAATAAATATCAAATTGATATAGCTTTAATGCCAATTGGAGCCTATAAACCAGAACATATTATGAAACATAATCATATGAATCCAATAGAAGCTATAAAAGGTTCAATTGATTTAAAGGCAATCAATGTGATTCCAATGCATTATGGAACTTTTAAACTTAGTGATGAATTGCTTTCTGAACCATTGCAATTATTTATAAAAGAGGCAGAAAGTTTAAATATTAAAATTAAACCTTTAAAACTTGGTGAAATATATTTTAGACAAAGAAAGCAATTAAATGGCTAAAAAAGATTGGCAAGAAATTATTAATAAAATTGATCTAAACATATTAAATGAATTTTTAAATTCGAATAGTTCATTTTTTCCCTCTGAAGAGTTTCTAAATCCTTTTTCAAAAGATTTGACAAATTTTAATTCTCAAAATTTACAAAAAGGTAATCCTGCTTCTTGGATACCCATATATAATAAAAATCATTTAAACGATTTTTTATTATATAACTCTTTAATGCCTATTCGTTCTGGTAGTGGTGAATTCTTTTTTTATAAAGGTTCTATTTTTTATTATCTGAACAATATAATATTTAAGTCAATCGATCTTTCTGAAATTCAACAAATAGAAAATTTTGTGCCTCTATCTTTACAAGTTGATTTTCAAAAAAATGAAAATGCTTTTTTAAATAAAGCTGTTAATTTAGGAATTATTAACCATTTTATAAACAAAGATGACTTGAAAGTTCTTGAAAAAGATTTAGGAAATCGTCTGCTTTATGGTCAATTTGGCAAAATTAAAACAACTTTTAATTTAATGTTTAAAACTTCAAAAGGTGTTTTAGAGCCTTCTATACATAGAGTTTTAAAATAATATGATTATAAAATGTTCAAACATATTCTCTTCTCCATATTAATATTTTTATATATATCTAATTGCAGTAATAAAGATTTATATATAGATAATAAATCTTTAGATTTAGAAAAAAATATTTCTATTACTAAATTTGAACTTATTGATGACAAACAAGAATATTGGTATGATATTTATCTTAAGATCTTTGGTATGACATCAGTAACATTATCTTTTTCAAATCCAATTCTTATTCTCCCAATAGTTTTAGGAACTTATTACATATTTGATAATTCAATAGATTTATTAACCGAAGATTTGAATCAAATTATTAAAGAAACTAATACAACTAAAGCTATTAATCTTAATATGTTTAATAAAGAATTATTAAGGAGTGAATTAAACTATATCTCCATATATGAAAATCCTAATACAAGTTATAACAATATTGATTATAGATTAAAAATATTAATGTTAAATAATAAACAGATATCAATTCAAATTGAAGATAAATCAGATGAAAAAGTTTTTTTATATAGTGAAACAAATACAACTATTAACGATTTTATATCTCATTTAACAATAAAAATAAAAGATCAAAGTTTAAAATCAACTAATAAATAATTCTAAGTATCTCTAATGTGATATTAGTGCATACTAAAAAATCTCATCGATAAATTATTAATTTTAAGTTTTGCTTTTATCATAATTTTTAACTATTACAAATATATACTAAAGTATATTTACACCTTGGGGATTCATTTTTATCCCCACAAAGAAAATTTTAAGAAAGCTTTAGAACAACATATCGAACGAGGTTTTTTTATTGTTTCTACGTCTATTCGCGAAAATGGAGATATTTTTCTATTTTTAAAAGAAGAATTCTCAAGCTTGTATTAAACCATATTTAGTCGATGAGGTGTTTATATAACCTCATCGCTATAAGTAAAAAAGATTTAAACTAAATTATTAATTTAAATTTGGTTTTGGAGTAGTGCTTGTTGAAGCAGGAAGAATCGGATATGTAACTACTGGTTTTTCACCTGTTAATGAACCTAAAAATGCTACGATTTTTGCAATTTCGCCATCTGTTAATTCAATGCCAAGTTGAGTTTGACCCATAATTTTTACAGCTTCACTTAAATCCCAAGTTGCACCATTATGAAAATATGGAGCAGTTTCGATGATATTTCTTAAAGTTGGAGTTTTAACCATACCATTAGCATCACCTTTGAAATCACCAATATTTGCATATTTATATTTTCCAACAGCTGGAAATGGTTGCATTCCGCCACCAAGAGCAATCCCATTATGACAAGTTATACAACCTTTGTCCATAAAAACTTCAAGTCCCGCTCGTTCTTCAGCACTTAAACCTGTTGAGTCTCCATTTAAAAAATCATCAAATCGGCTTTGTGTAACAAGTGTTCTTTCAAAAGCTCCAATTGCCATTGTTGCTTTTTCATAAGTTACTTCTTCACTACCAAAAGCCTCTTTAAATTTTGCTAAATATGTCGGCATTGATTTAATAGTATCGATAACTATTTCTTTAGTTGAAGCCATTTCTGGTCCAGCAAGAATTGGACCTTGAGCCTGTTTTTCTAAATCAGGATCTCGTCCATCCCAAAACTGTCGAGAAGCAAAAACTGCATTATAAACAGTAGGTGAATTTAAATGGTGTGGATTAGAAGTCCATTTATGACCAGTTGCAGAAGAAACATCATCATCGCCACCAATTGCTAAATTATGACAAGTGTTACAGCTAATTAAATTGCTTTTAGATATTCTTGGTTCAAAATATAACATTTTGCCTAGTTCTATTTTAGCTGGATTTAATGGATTAGCCTTATTTTCAACTAATTTATGTAACTCATTTTTATCTACAGGAATAGCTTTTAATCCATTTGTTATAGCTTTTGTAGCTAATGGATCAAGAGTTTTTTCAACTAAAGTAACATTAATTGGCTCATTTTTATTATTTGCTTTATTTTCAGCTGGTTTTTGATCACAACCAATAGAAAAAATAGCAACAGCAGTAATTAAACTTAAATTTAATAATGATTTTTTCATAATTCTAAAGTTCTGTTGAATGTTTAGCTAAATAATCAGCAACACCATCTGGAGAAGCTTTCATACCTTCATCACCATGTTCCCAACCAGCAGCACAAACTTCACCATATTTATTTGTGAAAATCATTGCATCAACCATTCGAATCATCTCATCAATATTTCTACCAAGTGGAAGATCATTAATTACAGCATGTCGAACTGTTCCATCTTTATCGATTAAGAAAGAGCCTCTAAGAGCTACTCCAGCCTCTTCGATAAGAACATCATAAGCTCTAGCAATTGATTTTGTTAAATCTGCAACTAATGGATATTGAACTTGACCGATTCCGCCATTATTAACATCTGTATTTTTCCAAGCTAAATGAGAAAATTGAGAGTCAATTGAAACACCGATAACATTAATGCCTCGTTTTGTGAATTCATTTAATCTGTGATTAAAAGCAATAATTTCAGTTGGACATACAAATGTAAAATCTAGTGGATAGAAAAATAATACAGCTCCATTTTCTCCAATATTTTCATAAAGTGAGAACGATGAGGTTATTTCATTATTTGGAAGAACAGCCGTTGTAATAAATGCAGGAGCTTTTTTAGTAACTAACATAAAAATCCTTTTGTAAATTTTATTTTAAGCAATTATAATATATTCAAAATTAAATTTTTATTAAATAATAAAAATTATTATTTAGAGTAATTTTGAGATTGAACAAATCGTTCTAAACGATTTAAGCCATTTTCGATATTTTTCATGCTTGTTGCAAAACTCATTCGAATATAGCCTTCAGCACCAAAACCGATTCCCGGAACAACTGCAACACCCTCATTTTTTAAAAGTTCTTGAGAAAATTCCATTGAATTATTAGAAACTTTCGAAATATTCACAAAAAGATAAAAAGCTCCAGCAGGTTTAACAACAGATAAACCATTAATTTGATTAATTCGTTTAACTGCGAAATCTCGTCGTTCGTGAAAAGCTTTGACCATTTTTGTAACTTCAGGTTCAATTTGAGCTGATAAACCAACAATTGAAGCCTTTTGAGTAATCGAATTAATATTACTTGTGCTTTGACTTTGAAGATTTTTCATTGCTGTAATTAGTTCCATATGTGGAGTTGCTAAATATCCAAATCTCCAACCAGTCATAGCTACAGATTTACTTAAACCGTTAATTGTAATAGTTCGATTATACATATCTTCACTAATTGAAGCAGTAGAAACAAATTTGTCATCATAAACTAATTTCTCATACATTTCATCAGAAGCTATAAACACATTTGTATTTTTTAGAACTTCAGCAAGAGCAATTAATTCATTTTTTGAATAGACAGCACCAGTTGGATTTGACGGTGAAGTTAAAACTAGAAGTTTAGTTTTTGGAGTGATTGCATTTTGTAACTGTTCAGGAGTAATTTTAAAACTATTTGAATCATCAGTTTTAATTTCGACTACAACTCCACCAGAATAAATAACAAGTTCTGGATAAGTGACCCAATATGGCGAAGGAATAATAACTTCATCGCCATCATCGATAATTGCCTGAAACAGATTAAAAATTGAATGTTTTGCACCATTGCTAACGATAATATGTTTTGGTTCGTAATTTAAGCCATTTTCTCGTTTTAGTTTTTCAGCAACTGCTTTTTTAAGTTCTGGAATTCCTTCGACCGCTGTATATTTTGTAAAACCGCTGTTAATTGCAGAAATTGCCTCATCTTTAATGAGTTGCGGAGTGTCAAAATCTGGCTCACCAGCTGAAAAAGAGATGATATCTCGACCTTCTCGTTTTAACTCTCCTGCTAAAGTTGTTATCGCTATTGTAATAGATTCAGCAAGTTGCCCTGCCCTTTTTGAGACTAATCCCATAACTCCCCTTATTTAATAAATTTATCTTTATTAAAAAATTTTACCAAAAAGCCATCTTTAAGACTCGTTAGCTTTTTGGTGAGCTGTATTAGTATTTAAAATATAATATTTTTTATAATTTATGCCAAAAAACAATATATAATATTATATTATAGAATTTTGAAATCTTTAATAATCGAACTTTTCTCTTGAGAATTTCCAGTTGAAATAATCTCTTTGCCATCAAGATAAATTTTAACGATTTTATCTACAGTCAATTCCCACTCGATTTCAATTTCATCATCTCGTTTTGTTTCTCTATCAACAAAAAGTCCAGCAATCTCTTTATAAGTATAAATATCCTCGCCATCAACTCCATAATATAAAAATATGGTTAATTTAGTTAAATCTTCAGGTTTATATTTATATTTTCCGAAAGTTCCAGCTTTTGTATCATGCGAAATCAATTTGTCAAAACCCTTTTTAGTTTTTATAAAAATAGAATCACTCATAACATCATTAATATCAATTCGCTTTAATGACTCATTTTTAAGATTAAAACTATGAATAGAAGCACCTTTAGAAACAGCTTCTCGTTCTGTAAAATCAACTATTTTTGTCGAATTAGTAAAAAATTTCCGAAGAGTCTCTTCAACAAGATAAAATTTACCAGAACCACCAGTTAAAACGACAAGATCGATATTCTCTTTTTCTAAACCTGCTCTTTTAATAGTTTTTATAAGAGGTTCTAAAAGTTTGCCATTTGACGAAATCACATCAGCGAGAATCTCTCGTAAAATTTTATCTGTTAAAACTACATCAGAAACATATAAATTATCAATTACTTCAAAATTAACAATAGCTTTAGCATTTGCTTTCAATCTCTCATTTTGTGCATTAATAATTTTATTCGAAAGTGTAATTTTATACTCTTCAGCTTGAGAAACTATTCGTGAAACTATAATTGCTTGTTCTTTTGGTGTTCTCTGATTTATAGGTTTATTTATTTTTTCAAAGATATTTAAGAAATAGGCTGATATATATTGATCGATATCATCTCCGCCAAAATCCATTCTAGCTGAACGACCAAGAACCGATAATTGAAAATCGCCATCAATAGATTGAACTTGTCCAATTGAAATATCGAGTGTGCCTCCGCCAATATCATAAACTAGAATATTTTTAGAACTGTTAAAATAGTTTTTGCCAAATTCAATAGCTCCATTTGTATTTAAAAAATCTGAATTTAAAAAATTTAAAAGAACAGCTGTTGGTTCATCAAGAATATTGACATTCTTGAAACCTGCAATTTGAGAAGCAATTAGAGTTGCTCGTCGTTCATCACTATTAAAACCAGCTGGAACTGTAATCGTTACATTTTCGATATTTCCAGAAATTTGATCTCGAATAGAATCATAAATTCGCTTTAATAAAACAGCTGAAAGTTCGGTCATATTAAAACCTCGTCGATTATTTGGATCTTTTTCGAGAGGAACATAAATCATCGATTCACCTCCAATTCGAGTTTTAACAGAACGAATAGTTTGAAGAGGTTTTTTAGCTTCACCATACATATATTTTGCATAACTGCCAGTATAAATTTTATTATTATCGCGATCTATATATAAGCTTGATTGCAAACCGTTATTACTTTTATCAGGTTGAAAAGACTTGTCATACTGAAAAATATTAAGAACTCTTAATTTTTCTATTGGATTATCTAAAATAGATTTAATTTCTATAATAGAAACTGTGCTTTCAGTTGTTCCTAAATCAATGCCGATATAATTACTCAATGTTCATCTTTCTCAATTTTTTCAACTATTGCTCCAAAAGTTAATTTTCCATCACCATCAATTTTTGCAGTCAAACTATTTTTATTCTCGTTAGTAATCTCAATTACCTCATCAACTTTTAAAGATGAATCTTCAGAAACGATATCGCTAAATTCAGCCATTAATTTATCTTTAAAGACAGATGGATGTTTGTTCGCTAAATTATTAGCTATCTCAATTTTTTTAACTGTTGCTGGAAAAGTGAATTTTCCATCAATATATATAGCTGATTTTATAATTTTATATTTAGAATCAGTAACTAATTCACCCTCAATTTTTGCAGTCAAACTATTTTTGTTCTCGTTAGTAATCTCAATTACCTCATCAACTTTTAAAGATGAATCTTCAGAAACGATATCGCTAAATTCAGCCATTAACTTATCTTTGAAAAAAGATGGATGTTTGTTCGCTAAATTATTAGCTATCTCAACTCTAGCCTCTTTTTTACCTTTTTCTAAAAACTCATTTCTAGTTTCTTCAAGTTCAGCCTCATGCGATTTTTTTAGATTATCGATATTTTTAAGTTCAGCCTCTTTTTCGATATATAAACGAGATATATTAGAAAGCTCCTCTAATCCAGTTTTCATATATTTTTCTAATTCGTCAATAGCAATTTTCTCTTTTGGAACTTGAAGCTCATTTTGAATTTGAGAATTTTGAAGATTTTGCGATGAGGTAACTTTTTTAGATAATTCATCAATAGAATTTTGAATATTTTGAAGTTTGCCTGAAGATGTCTCAACATTTTCTTTTATTTCATCTATATTTTTAGAGATATTTTCATCTTTTAAACTATCTATCTTTTTATTTAAATCTTGTTCAGATTTTGCAATGATAAATTCAATATCCTCTTTATCAGCTTTTTTCAAAATATCAACTGGAGTCTGATTTTGAGCAGGAGTATTAATTTTTTGAATTAAAGATTTATTTGAGTTTCTAAGTTCTTCAGAAATTGTCATAAGCTTCTTAATATCATCAGTTTGATTTCTTGAGCTATTAATTACAGTTTGAAGTGAATTTTCAAGTGTAGTTAATTTGGTGCTGAACTCTTTTGTAATTCCGCTAGAACTATTTGAGTTACTATTGCTTGAACTATTTCCAAAAGAAGGAATCAAGTTTTTGAACTTTTTAATTAAAGAGTTATCTTTATTTTCATCAAGAACAGAAACATATTTTTTAATTGATTCAAGTTCAGTTAAAATCTTGCTAACATCAGTAGTGCTTGAATCATGTTGAGAATTCTCTGCTGAAGGTGTTTCCATTGTTTGACCTCTATTTTTATTTTCGATTTGTGTATCTTTTTTTTGTTGTTCTTCTTGAAATGTCTTGAGTTGATCAGTATAAGTTTTTAAATCTTCTTTAACTTTATCTTTTGTAACTTTATCTTTTAAATCTTTTTTAACTTTGAAAGAATCTAATTTATTACAGAAAGAATCTAATTTATTACATAAACTATTAGCTATCTTTGTTAAGTCTGCATCAGAGATTTTATTTTTTTGAGTATGACATTCTTGTTTTGCATTTTTTAGCAAATCAGAAATTCCTTTTTAATATTGTTAAAACTATTAATTATACCTATCAGACCTTCGGCTTGTTTAATTAATTCTTCTAGTGTTGATTGATTCATTTGTTTTTTTTGACCTCCGTTGTTAGGGTTTCCAATTTTTTTATTTTGCTTTTTTTCAGCCTTTTGTAAAACTTTAGTTTGTTCATTAGATTCTTTTTGTTTGAAACTGAAACCAAGCATTTTTTTACAAAAAGCAAGACAGAACATTTAAACTCTTATTTATATATTGATCTATATTTTTCATTTTGCCTACTAACTAAAAAGAGTTTCTATAGCTTTTATTCTTAAAATCATATTCAACTATAAAGACTCTTTTTATCTAAAATTTGCTAGTTTTAATCGAGACTCTCGATTTTTTTAGAAACAATGATCTCTTTTTTATTATTATCTTTATAGAATTTAAAAAAGAGTTCGCCACTTTTTTCATCTCTATATAAAGACAAATATACTCTTTGAGCTGAAAACTCACCTGTTTTTATAGTTGCTTTGCCAATTCTTTCACATTGATCAATTTTTACACTATCGCCCTCATAAAAATAGATTACTAATTCATCAGCATCTTTTAAATTTTCAATATTGATTAGATAACTTGACGATATTTCTCCGTATCTACTATTTTTGCGAAGAATAGGCTGGAATTTATTGCCAAGTGAAATTCCAACAGATTTACTTGTTTTTCTGATAATCTCATAATGCAATGATTTATCTTTTGACAATCCAGCGAGAATACCAGCACCATGTCCAACAAGCTCTCCAAGATTCTTTTTTGCTTCAGGTTCAAAACCAAAAAAGTCGCGAATAGTTCTTTTAATAATTGGAATTGCACTTGAACCTCCAGCAAGAACAACTCGATCGATCTCACTAACTTCAAGCCCAGATTCATCAATTGCAGTTTGCAAAGACTCTTCTATCTTCCCGATAAAATTATTTCTTTTTAATAACTCTTCAAATTCAGTTCGTATAAAATTTTTTTCAATCAGTGTTCTTTGTGAATTGACTGTAACTGATTTAAAAACATCTGAATCATTGCTATGAGTTAGTTCCTCTTTTGTATCATTCGCTAATTCTAATAAACCCAATTGAACTTCAGCTCTCTCTTGATCATTTGTAATATCACTAAACTCAAGTTGTAAAAACTCTTTTCTAAACCTTTCAGAGAGTAATTTATCAATATCTTTTCCTCCGAGTTCCTGATGTCCGCCAGTATTTAAAACTTCAATTTTTGCATGTTGTTTATCACTTTTTTCAAATTGAAAAACAGTTAGATCGAATGTTCCACCGCCGAGATCGAAAACAACAATATTCTCCTTTTTATTATTTTGAACCTCATCGTTAAAAATACCAAAAGATATTGCTGCAGCAACTGGCTCTTCAACAAGCTGAATAACTGGAATTCCTGCTCGTTCTGCTGATTCTTTTATCCTTTTTCGATATTTATCACTATAAGCATAAGGAACAGTTATAACAGCTCCAGAAATTTTTTTGCCACCGAAATTAGATTCAATTTTTTCTTTTATTTTAAAAAATATCATTTCTGATATATCTTTAGCTGTAACTTCACGATTATTTAAATTTGGAACTCGCCATCTTTTATTATCATTCGTAACATGTCTTTTTATGTCGTGAAAATAATTTAGCGGATCAGTTAAAAATCTCTTTGTCTCGCCAATAATATATTTTTTATCACCTTCTATATAAATAACATTATCAAAAATATTGCTTCTTCCATAAGCACCCATATTTTCAACTTGAACAGCATCTTTTTTCTCAAAATCATATTTTGATACAAAAATTGTCGAAGTTCCAAAATCTATACCAATTAATAATTCATCATTCATTATTTAACACTCCAGAAAAATGCTTTACCATTTAAAACAGCTCGATTATCATCAACCATATATGGTAAAGATAAAACCTCTTTTATAATATCTTTTAAATCTTTATCATTTGTTGAACATTCGCCACAAATTTGGGGATCAATTAATTTCCATTTAGCCTCATCCACTTTTTCACCTTTTGCTATTAAAATGGTATATATTCCAATAGATTTTAAGAATCTATTAAAAATATTCAAGAGTTCTCGATAAATATGTTTTTCATTCAAACTATTTATTCCAGTAGAAATCGTTCTAACTATCTCATCAATTATATTAGAGAAATGTTTTTCAATAATTAGCAGATATTCATCTCTAATTTTTGTCATATTCCAATTATCTTGAATTTGAAAAGAATCAATTGCATAAAAAAGTCTCTTTTTTCGATTGTCAATCGTTTTATTTATAATTAAGAGAGCTTCTCGAGTTTGATCATTCAAGTTAGAAGATACTCTCTCGAAAAAAGTTACAAAATCTATTTTAAACTTATCAAGCTCATTTTTAAATTTTTCAACTTTTGAATCAAAATCTTTTTTACTTTCAGCTATTGAAAAAAGATTCTCATCATTAACTTTTTCAATAAAAAAAGCTTATTAATATCTCCTATATCTTCAACCAAGCTTTTAAACTCTATTGCTGTTGTAACGAGCAATACTTTTCTTTTAAAATCTTGCTCAAGCAATAAATGAAATTGATTGTTTAGCTCATAAATCTTATCCAAGTTATACATTTGACAATCCTTTTGTTTTTACTTCACCGTTACAGACTTTCACCCCATTTTTATTTAAAATTTCTGTTGAAACTTCAAGTGAATCATCTTTTGATAGTTCAAAATTTACTCTAACTGTTAATTCACCAACTTTTGCTTGTGGAATTCCTGACAACTCAATTTCACTGATAAAACTCATTCCTTTATCAAAAGTTTTTTCACTATTAGGATATAAAACATTATTATGATTATATATTTGAATTTTTACAACTTCTTGATTATTTCGTTCAGTTTGAAAATCTTTAGATATTCGGCAAGGCAAAGAAGTTCCAGCTGGAATTAGTTCAAAAAAAGACTGATTTTTTATTGCAACACCAAAAGATTTAAGAGCAATGTCATTGACCATTATTTTTTCGTCAATTACATTGCTACCCCAATTTCGCATTGCATCAATTACTGCACCTTCAGAAATTACAGTTGAGTTATCTCGAGTCATTGTTGGCATAATTCCAATGGTATTAGTTAGAGATTTTTTTATACTTGGAATATTAGAAGTTCCTCCAGCAAGAACAATTTCTGAAATTTCGTTTCGAGTTAAACCAAGTTGATTTATTAAATTTGTTACAATATTTAAACTTTCTCCTCTAATTTCTGCGATTTCATTTTCAAATTCTCGTCTAGTTATAATTTCATCAAGATTTATCTTATCACCATTAGATGAGATAATTAAATTTGAGATATTGACCGATACTTTTTCACTATCAGATAGTTCAATTTTACATTTTTCAGCTTCGCTATAAATTGCATTCGAATTAGAGCTAAAATCTTTATCATTCAAACCAGAACTATCTTTATCATACATATCGAAATCATGATTTTCTAAAAGTTTGTCATATATCATCTCTTTTAGTTTTTTAGTTATATCTTTTCCACCTAGCTTATTGTTTCCATCTGTTCCAAGAACTCCAATTTTTCCATTTTTAATTTCAAGAATCGAAGCATCAAATGTTCCACCGCCGAAATCGAAAACTAAAATTGTCTTATCTCGAGTTGAATCTAAAGCATATGCAATTCCAACAGCAACTGGCTCTTTTTGAATTTTTATCTCTTTGAACCCAGCTTCTTCACCAGCCTCTTTTGTATGAGTTATCTGCAATGGAGTAAAATTAGCTGGAACTGTAATAACTGCTTTATCAATATATTCTCCAAGATATTTTTCACTATCTTCTTTCAAATGTTGTAATAGCAACCGTGAAGCATCTTTTGGAGTTAAATTTAAAGTTTTGCCACCTTTTTTCAACTCTTCTCGAGATTTTTTAGAACGAAACTCTGTTAAGTTTAAAACTTTAACTTTTATAATTTCAGCTTTTAATTTAAGTCCTGAATCATTTGTAATCAAGTATGTTTCAGGATTTAAATCTGAAAATTGTTTTGCAATACTTAAAATTTTATTATCGTTTTCGCTATTTTTTGAATTTCGTTCTATGTCATCTGGTAACAGTGATAAATCACTATTTTTAAACGATATATCTAAAAAAGTTTTTAGACTTTCAATACTTTTTATAGCTAGATTCGAACTAATTTCAAGATCGCTTCTCTTTGAAAGATTGTGAAGTTCATCAATAACTTTTAAAGGCAATTTAATAGAATCAGTTTGATTAAACTCTTTTAAGAATTCTGGCTCATCAATGAAGATATTTGTATCGATAATATAATTTTTTTCAACCTCATCAAGAATTTGATTCTCTTCAAATGTTAAGCTATATTTAGTTGAAGTTCCTAAATCTCGTTTGAATTCTCTTAAAAGATATTGTGGATTTACAGCTCCTTTTTTTAAAGCAATATCACCAAAAAGAGGTCTATCAATTTTGTCAAAATATATCACTGAAGGTAATACTTTTCTACCTTTGAATAAAACTTGATCTATTTGTCCATTTTTAAAATATGAGACAACACTATTAGTTGTGCCTAAGTCGATCCCGATATAAGTTCCTTCTATGCCTTTAAGAATAGCTTCTTTTACCATATATTTTCCTTTATATTTTTATTTTTTTGTTATAAAAATTATCTCATTAAGATAAGATAATTATTGTCTAAAACTTAAATATTTTTGAGTGAATTTGAGATTTTTTGAAAAATTGAACTTAATTGACTAAAATCTGAACCTGAATAGTAATAATTTGATGAGGTAGCTAATCTTTTTAAAAAGTTTTCATCTACTCCGTTACCAATACCAATTGTGATAAAAGTAGTATCAGATTTTAAGTATTGTCCCTCATATTCTGCTGTGCTTTGACTATCTGGATGACCATCTGTAATTAAAATTGCTAATTTATCATTTATAGCTCCATTTAATACATTTTTAGCAACATTAATTCCACTAGCCATATTTGTTCCTCCACCACAAACCATATTATTTATTGCACTATTTAAAGTTACTTGAGAATTTGTCAAATAAGAGCGAATTGAAGCAACTGAACCAAAATCAACAAAACCGATTCTGTGAGTATTTAAATCTATCATATTTGATACTAATAATCTACAGGCATCTTTTGCTCTATTTATAGGATCTCCACACATACTTCCAGATACATCTATAATTAAGGCAATGTCAAAAGCTTTTTCATAGACTTTTTTCTCTCGTTTTACAGCTCCTTTTTCGATAATAATCTGTTTTGTTAAACTACTTCCTGTTCTAACATCTTTCGCAGTAACATGTAAAATTCGGCTTTTATCAAACTCAAAAGTTACATCAATTTGAGGAATTCCAGCTCGTGCATTTTCAATATTTGAAAGAGAAAACCCACCGTAATAACTATTTTTATTTACATTTTGATCTTCACCCTCGAATATCTCTAAATCTATACTTTTTTGATTATTTGATACGGTCGTATATCTTTTTGTAAAAGCAATTGGATATTCTTGATCTTTATTTAGAATGGGTGAAAATTCATCATTCACGAGTTCAATTCCAAGTGAGTGCGATATTAAATCTATAATCTGAATAGTATCTCCGCTATTAATTGTTAAAGCTCCACCCATTGCAACAAGTTTATCAAGTGGTTTATCAGAAAAAGGTTTTTTGTTAAAGAAATTTGATACAAAATTTTGAATTGCTGGTATTCTAGAAGTTCCACCAACAAGAACAACTCTATCAATATGTTTAAGATTAAATCCTTTGATATTTTTAATAGCTGTTTCAACTGTTCTTGAAATAATATTTTCTATTTTTTTAAGAGTTGGTTGAGATATTTTCTCAAACTCACTTTTAGTCAAACTTGTTGATAAGTTATAGCCAGAAAATAGATTTGAAATTTCAATTGAACTTGTTTCATTGTTCGATAAATCAATTTTAATTTCTTCAGCTTTATTAATAATAGTTTGATAAGCTCTTTTATATTCGGTTTCTGATAATCCAGATTTTTCTTGAGAAGCTAAATTTATACCTTTGTTTATTCTAATATGTTTTAAGATATATTCAATAATATGATTATCAAAGTCATCGCCACCAAGTCGATTGTCGCCATCAATTGCAAGAGTCTGAAATTTTCCTGATGAAACTTGAAGAATTGAAGTATCAAAAGTTCCTCCACCAACATCTACGATGAATATTTTTTCATTTATTTTTGTTTCAAAACCGTAAGCAACCGCTGCAGCAACTGGTTCAGTAATAATTTGACGGACTTTAAAACCAGCTTTTTCACCAGCTTTTTTTGTTTCATCAATTTGAGTTGATTTAAAATAAGCAGGAACTGTTATAACTGCCTCAATATCAGTAGAATTATATTTATTTTTTATTTGTGAATAGCATTCTTTTAATATTTCTATTGCAACATCTGTTGGAGAGAATATTTTATCTTCGATTTTCCAACTTTTGGTCATATCTCCCATATATGTTTTAGAAGATTTTATATAGTTTGATGGATATATTTGAGATTTTGTTTTAGCACTATTTCCAATAGTTACAACACCATTTTGATATAGCATAACCGAAGATAATGTCTCATTTTTTTTAAATCGTATATATTCGAATGATCCTTGTTCATAAATTGCTACAACTGTGTTTGTAGTTCCTAAGTCTATTCCTACTTTTATACTGCCCATACTTTACCTTTTGCTGTTTCTTTAATTGATAATGTAATTTTAATCGCTAACTCTGATAATTTTTGTCTTAAATTTTTAAATTATCTTTTATCGTTCTAATCAGATCATATTTATAATGTTTTTCTGCAAATTTAAGAGCATTAATATTATAAATATGATAATTTTTAATATTTTTAGCTATCTCATTTATATAATCATCGTTATCAACGGTTCTATCAATAAAGCTAAAAACACGATGAACATTAATTTTTTCTGCTAGATAAAAAGATAAAACAGTTTTTACATTTTCATCAGATTCATAATCGTTATATATATCTTTTATAATCTTAAAATCTGTTTTTTGAAGTCTTTTAGAGAGCCAATTAAGTTTTGTAATGTTTAAATTTGCATTTTGAACATCATCTGCAAACTCTTCAGAATTTTCAAAAGCGATATCATCTTGAACACCATTTAAAATTTTTCTTTTTAAATCAATGCCACTATTAGAAAAATGTGCATTACTTCGTTCAAGCTTATTAATTATGCTTTTAGCTAGATCAGGTTTTTTAAATCTTGGAGGTTCGAGCATCTCTAAAAACATAGTTTTTATTTTGCTAAATTCATATTTACCATATAAACTTATAAATCTAGTTTCAAAATCTGATAGATAGTGAAATTTAGATAATATTTTTCTAATTAAATGTGGTGTTAAAAGATCATTATAATTTGGATTTTTGCTTATATAATTTATAATTTCGTCAAACCCATCTTTATCAAATGTAGTTATGGAACTTAGCCAAAATATATCTTTATCTCTATTCTTTTTATTCTCTAAAATCCATTTTGTTAAATCTCTTTTATTTTGAATATTTTTAAATATTCGTTGAAAGAAATTTCTATCTTTTAGATTAATGTAATTTTCTAGTTCTGGAAATTTCTTTAACTCTGAATCGATCAGTCTATAAATATAATTTTCTGGATTATTTTTTGCAAAATCTTCAACTATGTATTTAGTTAAACATTTTATTCGTCGATCTTCTCGTTCTTGTTTCTTCTCATAAAAATCTTTGCAACTACTAACTGGTAATGATTCCAAATATATATTAGTAACATAGTTTTTAAATTGTGGTGTAGAATAAGCGAGATCACTTCTCACATCTTTTGAGATTTCAATAAAAAAATCTTTAGGTATATTTAAAAAGATTTTATCTATTACAGCTTTATTTTTATTCAATAACTCTGTTTTTACTAACCAGCTATTTTTTAATATTACCTTTGCAAGAATCATATTTCCATGTTCTTTTGCTAAACCTTGAAGATTTTGTGCTGATCCATTTGAGATATTTTTTTTAATCTCTTCTGTTTGATCTTTGTTGATATATAAATTACTATCTTGTTCAAATCGTAAATCAAGAGCTTTTTTGATCGCTTCTAAAGTTGTTGCAATCATATATCTCCTCTCGTGTATGTTTTATATATGAAATCATAGTAACATATCTTTGACGATTCTTGTCTAAAAAACATGAATTTTAAATAGTAAATTGACCTCATCAAATAATGATTCACTTTACTAAAAGAATCTTTTTTCTTTTTGGTTTTGATAGAATTGTAAAAAATCGAAACCAAAAGGGGAAATATTTTGATTCATAATTATGATGAACCAGTTTATTTAATAAGTGTAGTATCAAAATTACTCGATATTCATCCACAAACTTTAAGACAATATGAACGAGAAGGTTTAATTGCTCCATCACGAACTGATGGCAGAATGCGACTCTATTCACAACGAGATCTTGATAAAATAAAAATGGTTTTGCGATTAACTCGCGAACTTGGTGTTAATCTTGCTGGAGTTGATATTATTTTGCGACTAAAAGAGAAAATCGCGAAACTTGAAGCAGAAATCGAAACTTTGCATCTTGACACCGTTCAATATAAATATCAGCCTCAAACTCCAACTGAAAAGAAAAAAGAGTTGCAAAATCGTCAAAATAATATTTATGATATTGCTGATTTAACTATTGTTGAAAAAGCTTCTATTGCTGATGAATCAGATATAAAATAAAATATAAAAATGTCTGATTTTTATACTCAAGAATTAAATTCTTTAAAAAAAAGAGCTGTTTTTCGCGAAAGAAAAATTTTTGATAAAAATTTAATAGATTTAGCATCGAATGATTATCTGAATTTATCTAAAGATTTTGATATTTTTGAGCAAACTGTTCGAGAATTACGAGATTTTGGACAATTTTCACCTCGAGCTTCAATGTTTGTAAATGGCTATACTGAAATTCATAAAAATTTCGAAGAATATATATCTAAAATTAATAATTTTGAAAATGGTATTGTTTTTGGTAGCGGTTTTCTTGCAAATTTTGGAATGATTGAAGCTTTAATTCGCAAAGATGATTTTTTATGTATGGATAGTGAATATCATGCAAGTGGAGTTATAGCTACAAAAACTTTAAAAAATGAACAATTCTCTTTTTTTAAACATAATTCAGCTGAAAATTTAGATGATTGTTTATATAAAAAAAATTTAAATAGCAAAAATAGAATTATAATTGCTGTTGAAGGCATTTACTCAATGAGTGGCGATATTTTAAATCGAGAAATTTTTAATATTGCAGATAAATATAATGCTATTTTAATAGTTGATGAAGCTCATAGTTTTGGAGTTATTGGTGAAAACTTGCTCGGAGTTTTTGACCATTTTAAAATTCAGCCTCAAAAAAATCATATTAAAATGGGAACTCTTGGAAAAGCGGTTGGAAGTTATGGAGCTTATATTTTGGCTTCAAAACATCTTATCGAATTTTTAGAAAATCGTACAAAATCGCTTATTTATTCAACTGCATTATCGCTTTTTGATACTTTATATGCACATAATTCTATCCATAAAATTTATAATAATAGTTCTGAAATAAAAAGCGAATTATTAAATATAAGAAAAATGTTTCGCGATGAGGTAAAAATCGAAAAAGATGGTTTAATTTTTCCAATTAAAATTGGAGATTCAAATTTAGTTATAAAATATCGCGATATTTTAAAAGAAAATGGATTTATTGTTGGTGCAATTCGACCGCCAACTGTTGAAACAGCAATTTTAAGAGTTATTGGTCGTAAAGCTGTTTCTCAAGAAAATCTTAAAAAGTTTTTTGAGATTTTAAAAAATATAAATTAAAGGATAAATATAAATAAATGACTGTTTATGATTCAGTAATTTTGGGCATTATTGAAGGTGTTACAGAATTTTTACCAGTCTCTTCAACTGCTCATCTTGTTTTGACAGCACAACTTTTAGGTTTGAAAAGTTCTCGAGGTTTAGAGAGTTTTAATATTATCATTCAGTTAGCTCCAATATTAGCTGTAATTTTGATTTATTGGAACAAATTAATAAGATCATTTGATTTATGGTTTAAACTTGCAATTGCTTTTATTCCAACTGGAATCGCTGGACTATTATTATATGATTATATTTTATCGCTATTCTCTCCACAGATTGCTAGTTTATGGATTGCTATAACTGGAATTATGTTTATTGCTGTAGAGTTAAAAAATAAAAATAGAGCTCCAAAAATTGAAAACGAAGAAGAAATTAGCTACAAATTAGCAATTTATATAGGTTTAATTCAGGCTTTTTCGCTTGTTCCTGGAATTTCGCGATCAGGTATTACGACACTCGGTGCAATGATTCTTGGAGTTAGTCGAGATTCTGCTATTAGATTTTCATTTTTGTTAGCAATTCCAACGATGTTTATCGCTTCAAGTTATACGATTTATAAAGATTGGCATAATTTAGAATTAGAAAATATTGAAATATTATTAATAGGCTTTTTAGTGTCATTTATTATTGGATTAATAGCAATTAAGACATTTTTAAAAATAGTTTCTAAATATTCTTTTATTCCTTTTGGAATATATTTAATAATTACAGCTATATTTTTCTTTTTTGTTGGTTATGAAACAAAATTTGAATAATAAAAATAAAAAGAGAACATAAAAATAATGAAAATTAATAAGATTATTCTTTTAACAAATGACGATGGTTATGAAAGCAAAGGCATATTGGAACTTCGAGAAGCTCTCTCTCACATTTTTGAGAGAGTTATTGTTGTTGCACCAGCTTTTGAAAAATCGGCTTGTTCGCATAGTGTTACTTTACACGAACCATTAAAATTAATTGAAGTTTCGCAAGATTTTTATAAATTGAGTGATGGAACTCCAAGTGATTGTATTTATATCGCAAAAAGCACTATTTTTAAGAATTTTTTGCCTGATATAGTAATCAGCGGTATAAATCGCGGAGCAAATATGGGTGAAGATATAACTTATTCTGGAACTGTTGCTGGAGCAATTGAAGCAACTTTACAAGGAATTCCATCGATTGCAATATCTCAAGTTTTTGATGATAAAAATCAGCTAAATTATAATTTAGCCATTAGTTTTATTATTAAATTAGTAATAAATATATTAAATCAAGAGTTTCCTCTTTCAAAACGAGAAATTTTTAATATTAATGTTCCTGCAAATGGAAATATTGATAAATTTGAAATAACTTATGCTGGACATCGATTATATGGAAACGATACACATATTTATTATTCGCCTCGAGGTGAAATTTTATATTGGCTTGGACTTCATCCACTACAATGGGCAACTCGCGAAATTGATGAACAATTTCGAGGTTATCGTTCAGATTTTGATGCAATTGCTGATAATTTTATCTCGATTACTCCAATTAAAATTGACATGACGGCTTATGAACGAATTAAAAAATTAGATCATTGGTTCAAAAATAATAAATAGGAATATAAATGGAAATACCTTATCATAAATTATTTAATAAAAGTGTTGAACGAGTAATATTAGCTTCTCTAATTTTTCAACCTGAATTTGTCGAAGAATTCGAATCTGAAATTGGTGAAAATGACTTTTATTTTCAGTTGCATAAAGATGTTTTTAAAGCAATGATGTATTTACATCATAATAAAAAAATAATATCAATAGAGATGATAAAAGAAAATTTAGGGAAAAAAAATAGGTTTGACGAAACTGAATTTGTATATATTGTTTCTGAAATGCCTGTTTCAAAACTTGAGTATTATATTACTGAATTAAGAAACAGAAGTATTAAAAGAGAGCTAATATATTTAGCAAAAGAGATAGAAAATGGTATATATAATCAAGATATGGAAAGTCAAGAACTTTTAAATTTTGTAGAAAAAAGTATATATGCAATTGGACATAATAGCAATAACAATTTTAAAAATAACGAAGAAATCGTAGAAATTACATCTGAGTATATAGAAAAAATGAAAAATAGAACAAATAAAGAACTTGTTGGAATAGATACAGGTTTTAAAGTTTTAAATAAAATGACAACAGGTTTTAATCCTGGAGATTTAATTATTCTTGCTGCTAGACCATCTGTCGGAAAAACAGCTCTTGCTTTAAGTTTTGTTTATACAGCTCTTAAAAATGATGATGGGGTAGCATTTTTTTCACTCGAAATGCCTGTTGAACAACTTATGTTAAGACTTTTAAGTATTGATTCTGGAATTGAATTGCAAAAAATTAGAACTGGTGTATTAGAAGAAAATGAATATGAGCGAACTTATCAATCTTTAAAACGATTTGAGACTAAACCATTATTTGTTGATGATGATGGTGGAATTAATATAAATCAATTAAGATCAAAATTAAGAAAACTAAAAAATAAAAATCCTAAATTATCTTTTGCAGTTATAGATTATTTACAAATTATGAATTCAGTTGGTGCTAAAGATCGTCAAGCTGAAATTTCAGAAATTAGTCGAAATTTGAAATTACTTGCTAGGGAACTTAAAATACCAATTTTGGCACTTTCACAATTAAATAGATCTTTAGAATCTCGAACAGACAAACGACCAATTATGAGTGATATTCGCGAAAGTGGATCTATCGAACAAGATGCTGATATTATATTGTTTGTTTATAGAGATGATGTTTATCGTAAAAAAGCAGAAAAAGAGCAAGGCGAAAAATCTATCGAAAATGAGCCTGTTATTGTTGATACTGAACTAATTGTTGCAAAACAGCGAAATGGTCCAACTGGAACTGTAAAATTAAGTTTTCATAAACATTTGACCAAATTTAGTGATTATCAAAATACTGGAATGATTACTCCTGAAGAGCAAAAACCAACGAGAATTAGTTTTTCAATTCCCGAATCTCGATCAGTTAATATGTATAACTCAAATATCGAAGAATTCGACATGCCTCAATTTTAATAAAAATAAGTAATTTATTTCACATGGAATTGACCAAAATCATTCCATGTAAGATTAAAATTACTTATTTATAGTATCTACTTATAATATTATTTATAATATCTTCATCTTCACTCATATTAAACCATTTAAAAGTATCACCACTCTGTTTTTCACCTCTGATGATATCTCCACCTTTACGGTTTTTTAAATCCATTGAAGCGATATCAAAACCATTAATAGTCGAAGAAAATTTATTTAATCTTTCAAGAGCTTTTAGATCTACCGATTTTGTATATAAATAGCAAAATCCATCTAATCCAGTTCTACTAACTCTTCCTCGTAATTGATGCAATGTTGCTAAACCCAATTTTTCAGCTCCAACAATAACAATAATAGTTAATCTTGGTAAAGATATTCCGACTTCGACAACAGTTGTTGAAAGAAGAATACGACCTTTTTCTTTAAATTCCATTAATACGATATCTTTATTTTTATCGCCTCCGTGTGTAACATAAACTCCTTCTTGAAACTTTGTTCGCCACCAATTTTCGGTCTCTTCAAGAGATTGATATTTTATTTTTTCAGATTTTTCAACAAGTGGATAAACAATAATAACTTGATGATTTTTTTCAAGTTCAGAATTTATTTTATCGATGAGGTTATCAAAATCTTTTGAACGAATCAATAAGGTTTTTATATTTTTTTTAAAAGGCATCTCTTCAATTATAGATACTTTTAAAAAAGTGCTATTAATCATTGCTTGAGTTCGTGGAATTGGAGTTGCTGAAAGTTGAATAAAATGTGGGCGACGATCTTCTCGAGAAGTTAAATTCTCTAATAAAGTTCGTTCTCGAGTTCCAAAACGATGTTGTTCATCAACTATAATAAGTTGAGTCTCTAATAAATCCTTGTGTATTAAAGCACTAGTTCCTATTAAAATATCAAAACCATCTAAAATAATTTTTTTCGAACTTTTTTGAGTTACTAGACCAATTTTATAATGTTGAGGCAAAAATTTTATAGCTTCGTGATATAGTTGTTCAGCCAAAATCGAAGTTGGTGCCATTAAAATAGATTTATATGGATATGCAATAACCATCGAAGCCAATATCACTATTGTTTTTCCAGAACCAACATCGCCGACAACAATTCGTCTCATTGCAATATCACTGTTTAAATCTGTTTTAATATCATTAATAGCTTTAATTTGATCGCCAGTTAATTTAAAAGGCAAACTTTCTATCCATTTAGTTATATCACCATTTAATTTTTTAAGAGATGGCGAATTAACTACTTTTTGTTTTATTCCACGAATGTAATCAAAAGCTTCGATATATTTTAAAGCATAAATTATATCTTTGGTAAAAGTCCCATTTTTATCTAATTCTGAAATTACCTCATCGGTTGGATAAAAATGTAACTTAAAAATAGATTCATTTACAGCTTGGGGAAAATTATATTTTTTTAAATTCTCAAAATTTAAATTTTGCTCTATTGCAAGAGCAATTTCACTTTTTTATATTTTGGAACTATTGAACCGTCTGGTTTTGCAATCTGAAATGGATTAACAATTTGCAAATATTTCAAATTGTTTTTTGCAACTTTCCCTTTTATATATATTTTATTTCCAACAGATAAATGTTTTGTTTTTTGATTTGTTGCATTAAAATAAATTCCTCGTAAAGTATAATTAGTAGTTAATAATCTTAGAGTAAAAAATAAACTAGAACCTATTAATTTATTAGACATTACTTCAACATATAAAATATTAATTCGATTTTCTTCAGGTATATTTTGAATAATTTGACTTTTATAACTTATTGGTACATTTAAAATTAATTTTAATAAATTTACCGTTTTTGCTTGAATACTATTTTTTGTTTTTTGAAATTCCTCCAAATCGTTGAGTTCATTTATATGTCCTGTTTTAGATACCAACTTTATATCTCCAGTTCTTTAGTTCTTTAATTTTGCAAAATTTTATCAAAACTATATTTTATATATAATTTTATATAAAAATAGGGAATTTTATGTCTCGAACATTTAAGTTTATAGCAATTATATTATTAAATATTTTAATAGTTACAGTTGAAATTATATTTGGAATAATTTCAAATTCTTTAGCATTAATTACAGATGCTTTGCATAATTTCGGAGATATTATATCTTTAGTTATATCTTTTCTCGCTTCAATTTTTGCCACAAAAGGCGCTACTGGACGAAATAGTTTCGGATACATTCGTGCCGAAATGATGGCTACTTTTATAAATTCTGCTTCATTAATAATTACAATGGCTTTTGTATTACAAGAATCAATAAATGGAATTTTAAGCTCAAATCAAGATATTGTAAATGGCAAAATAATTATGTTTGTTGCATTAATTGCACTTATTGCAAATTCGATTTCAGCTTATCTTTTATTGCAATTACAAGATGGCAAACGAGATTTAAATATAAAATCAGCTTATTTGCATTTTTTAGGCGATTCACTTTTATCTCTTGGAGTTATAATTGGTGGAGCAATGATTCTATTTTTTGAAATAAATATGATAGATAGAATCTTAGGCATAATTTTTGCTATTTATATAATTTTGGCTTCTATACCTTTATTAGTTACAAGCTTTAAATCTTTAATGGATATCCATCATTCTATTGATATTTCTGAAATTGAAAAAGAGATTATAAAAATTGAAGGTGTTCATAGTTTGCATCATGCTCATTTAATTGAACCTTCGCCAAAACATTCATTTTTTTATACACATTTGACAGTGCAAAATAATTTAACTCTTGATGAAGTTAGTGAAATTATTTTAAAAATTGAAACTATCTTAAAAAAATTTGAAATTAACCATTCTGTAATTCAACCTGAAATCTGGAAAAATATCGAAGAACCTCTTTTAATCGAATCCTATTCTTCAAAAGATTAAATTTTAAAACTAAATAGAAAGCAGTTGATTTTGAAAAATTTTATATTCAGTTTCAAATTGACAATTCTAAAACTAAAGAAATATAACAAATATTAGTAATGTCAATATAGTAAATTTATACAAATTCATTATATTGATAATCTAGTGAAATTATTGATATAATCTCAAAAAAATTACGGAGTAAGCAGATGTTAGACATTAATCTACCGCTTCTACTCATTACTCTAGTTGTCTTTATCTTACTCGTTAGATATTTAGATGGGAAATTATTTAATCCCCTGTTAAAATATATGGACGATCGAGATGCAATGCTTAGAAATGATCAGGATTCAGTTACAGAACATATTTCTGATATCGCATCATTAAAACATGAGGCAGAATCTATTTTAGCTGAAGCTAGAAAAGATGCTTCATCTTTAAGAGATTCTATTATTTCTGAGGCTAAAGACTCTATTGCAAAAAGATTGGAAGAAAAAAGAGTTAAACTAGCAGATAGCTATAGAGAATTTGAAAGAGCTCTTTCAACTGAGAAATTGTCTCTTAAAAATAATCTTTTAGCTGATTCTCAATCGTTCGAAACTGCTCTTCGAGAACGATTCAGTTCAATTTAAGGAGAAGTTATGTTAAAAATTGCAACGATAAGTGCATTTATTACAGCATCTCTTTTTGCTGGAGAAGGTCATACAGATATTATCGAAAGAACTATAAATTTTTCAATATTTTTAGCTATTCTTTACTATTTAATTGCTGAACCTCTTAAAAAATTTCTTTCTGATCGAACATTATCGATTGAGAGTGAATTTAAAAGAAATGAAGCGAAACTTGAAGAGTCAAAAAAAGCAAAAGATAAAATGAAAGAAGAAGTAATATCTGCGAAAAGACGAGCAGGAATTATAATAGCTGATGCTAAAAGAGAGGCTGAATTAATTAAAAGCAAACTTGAAGAAACTTATCAACATGATTTAGTTTTACTTGAAAAACAACAAGTTGAATTGATAGAACTTCAAGAGCGAAAAATGGTTCAATCTGTTGTTGCTGAAGTTATGAAAGATGTGTTAAAAGGAGATATTTCTCTTGATTCACAATCTATTTCAAATCTTCTTGTTAGAAAGGTTTCATAAATATGAGTTCTTTAATAGCAAAAAGATATGTTAAAGCATTGACAACCGAAATCGGACAACAATGCTTAGAAACTTTGTCTAAAAAATTCGATGAGGTTTCTAAATATATTACCAAAAATATAAAATTTAGATATTTATTAGTGTCTGGTTTTATTTCTCAAGAAGAACAAAAAGAGCTATTCTTAAGATTATTTGATGAAAATGATAAACGAGTAATAAATTTTATAAAACTTCTTATAGAAAATAATCGTATAAATGAATTTGAAAATATTGCAAAAGAATTGCATTTAAATTGTGCTTCTTACAAAAATCAATTTCATGCTGTTTTATTGTCTAAAAATGAAATTAATTCTGTAACGATGTCTCATATTAAAACGGGATTACAAAATAGATTACATAAAACAATTATTTTAGAAACAAAACAATCTGATGTCGAAGAGATTAAAATAACTATTAGCGATTTAAATCTTGAACTCTCTATATCGAGAGATAAAATAGAATCAGATGTTATTAATCACATCTTAAAAGCTATTTGAATTTAAACTTTGAAAGGAGTTATCTTGTCTAAACTAGGTGCTGACGAAATTAGTTCAATTATTCGAGAACGAATAGCTAATTTTCAGTTAAATGTTGATATTAATGAGATAGGAAAAATAGTCTCTTTAGCTGATGGCATTGCAAAAGTCTATGGACTTTCTAATGTTATGGCTGGTGAGATGGTTGAATTTGAAGATGGAACACATGGTATGGCTCTTAATCTTGAAGAGGACAGTGTCGGTGTTGTTATTCTTGGAAATTCAGCAAGATTACGAGAAGGTTCATCTGTTAAAAGATTGAATAAATTATTAAAAGTTCCAACAGGTAAAAATTTACTTGGACGAGTTGTAAATGCTCTTGGTGAGCCAATAGACGGCAAAGGTGAAATTACCAATGTCGAATATAAATTCGTTGAAGAAAAAGCCCCTGGAATTATGGATCGAAAATCAGTTCATGAACCACTTCATACAGGTATTAAAGCAATTGATGCACTTGTTCCAATTGGTAGAGGTCAAAGAGAATTAATTATTGGCGATCGACAAACAGGAAAAACAACAGTTGCAATTGACACGATTATTAATCAAAAAGGTCGAGATGTCAAATGTATTTATGTTGCAATTGGTCAAAAACAATCTACTATTGCTAGTGTAATTAGAAGACTTGAAGAAGCTGGTGCAATGGAATATACAATTATTGTTTCTGCTTCTGCTGCTGAATCTGCGGCTCTTCAATTCCTTGCACCTTATGCTGGTGTAACAATGGGAGAATATTTTAGAGATAATTCTCAACATGGACTTATAATTTATGATGACTTATCTAAACATGCAGTTGCATATCGAGAAATGTCATTAATTTTACGAAGACCTCCAGGACGGGAAGCATTCCCAGGAGATGTCTTTTATTTACATTCAAGACTTCTTGAAAGAGCAGCAAAATTAAATGATGCTCGAGGTGCAGGTTCTTTAACAGCTCTTCCAATTGTTGAAACACAAGCTGGAGATGTTGCAGCTTATATTCCAACAAATGTTATCTCAATTACAGATGGTCAAATTTTCTTAGAAACAGATTTATTTAACTCTGGTGTAAGACCTGCGATCAATGTTGGTATTTCAGTTTCACGAGTTGGTGGTGCTGCTCAAATTAAAGCTACAAAACAAGTTGCTGGAACTTTAAGATTAGATTTAGCTCAATATCGCGAACTTCAAGCTTTTGCACAATTTGCATCAGATCTTGATGAATCAAGTAGAAAACAGCTTGAAAGAGGACAAAGAATGGTAGAAGTTTTAAAACAACCGCCATATTCTCCTTTATCTCCTGAAAAACAGGTAATTATTATTCAAGCTGGAAATCTAGGCTATCTCGATAAACTTCCTATTTCTAAAGTTAGAGCTTTTGAAAATGGTTTATATCCTTTTGTTGAGACTAAATATCCAACAATTTTAGAAAATATTCGAAAAGAAAAACAGATAAGTAAAGATACTCAAGAACTGATTAAAAAGGCTCTTGAAGAGTTCAAAGTTAGCTTCTCTGCTTAATTTTTAAATATTTAAGGGATTTTAAATGGCGAACTTGAAAGAGATTCAAAGAAAGATAAAGAGTGTTTCTGGCACACAAAAAACAACTCGTGCCATGAAACTCGTATCAACTGCAAAACTTCGCCGAGCTGAAGAATTGGCTAAAAAATCTAGTCTCTATGCTAAAAAATTAAATGAAGTTATCTCAAAAATAGCTGCAAGTATTCAAGATAGTAAAGCTGGAGGTGTCGAAGGATTATGTTTCGATTCAACCAGAACTGTTAAACGAGTAGCTATTGTTTTTGTAACAGCAGATAAAGGTTTATGTGGAGCTTTTAATAGCCAAACTATAAAAACAGTTATTAGATTAATAAAAGATTATGAGTCTAAAGGTATTGCAATTGATTTGCATATTGTTGGCAAAAAAGGGTACGAATATTTTAAGTATAATAAACGAGAAATTAAACATCATGTAATTGGTTTAAGTTCTTCGCCTGATTATGATAAAGCAGTTCATTTTGTCGCTTCAGTTGTAGAAGATTTTTCTAATAAACGAGTTGATAAAGTTGTTTTAATTCATAATGGTTATAAAAATATGATTACTCAAGAGCTAAAAATAAATCAACTTCTTCCTGTTGATGTAAGTAATATTCAACAACAAGTTAATGATTCAACTTTAGAAATAGAGGCATATAACGAAGAAGTTGTTTTAGAAGCTTTGCTTAAAAAATATATTGAATATAATATGTATTATTCGCTTATCGACTCTCTTGCTGCTGAACACTCTGCTCGAATGCAGGCAATGGATTCAGCTACAAATAATGCAAAAGAGATGGTAAAAGGTTTGAAAATTAAATTCAATAAAGCTAGACAAGAGTCAATTACTACTGAATTAATAGAAATTATCAGTGGTGTTGAATCTATGAAATAGATTATAGTTTTTATAAATTTTTTAGAAAGGTCAGAATGGCAGAAAATATGATTGGTAAAATTGTCCAAGTAATTGGTCCAGTTGTAGATGTTGAGTTCAGCAACTACCTTCCAGCTATTAATGATGCCCTCGAGGTTCATTATGCGATTGAAGGAAAACAGACTAAATTAGTTCTTGAAGTTGCTGCTCATATCGGTGATAGTAGAGTTAGAACTATTTCTATGGACTTAACTGAAGGACTTGTTAGAGGCATTAATGTTATCGCAACAGGTGCTCCTATTAGAGTTCCAGTTGGTGAAGAAGTTCTCGGACGAATTTTTAATATTATCGGTGATACTATTGATGATGCAGGTCCAGTAAATGCTAAAGAAAAATGGTCAATTCATAGAGATCCTCCAAAATTAATTGATCAATCTACAAAACAAGATATGTTTGAAACAGGTATCAAAGTTGTAGATTTACTTGCTCCATATGCAAAAGGTGGAAAAGTTGGTCTATTCGGTGGTGCTGGTGTTGGTAAAACAGTTATTATTATGGAACTTATTCATAATGTAGCTTATAAACATTCTGGTTATTCAGTTTTTGCTGGTGTTGGCGAAAGAACTCGAGAAGGAAATGATTTATATCATGAAATGAAAGAGTCAAATGTTCTTAATAAAGTTGCTTTATGTTATGGACAAATGAATGAGCCACCTGGTGCAAGAAACAGAATTGCTTTAACAGGTTTAACAATGGCTGAATATTTTAGAGATAAAATGGGCTTAGATGTTCTGATGTTTATCGATAATATTTTCAGATTTGCTCAATCAGGTTCTGAAATGTCAGCTCTTTTAGGTCGAATTCCAAGTGCTGTAGGTTATCAACCAACATTAGCTAGAGAAATGGGAGCTTTACAAGAGCGAATTACTTCAACAAAAAATGGTTCAATTACATCTGTTCAAGCTGTATATGTTCCTGCTGATGACTTAACTGACCCAGCTCCAGCTTCCGTTTTTGCTCACTTAGATGCAACAACAGTTCTTAACAGAAAAATTGCTGAAAAAGGTATATATCCTGCTGTTGATCCACTTGATTCAACATCAAGATTACTTGATCCTCAAATTTTAGGTGAAGAACATTATAATGTAGCTAGACATGTTCAACAAGTATTACAAAAATATAAAGATTTACAAGATATTATTGCTATACTTGGTATGGATGAACTTTCTGAAGAAGATAAATCAACTGTTGAACGAGCTAGAAAAATTGAGAAATTTTTATCACAACCGTTCTTCGTTGCTGAGGTTTTCACAGGTTCTCCAGGTAAATATGTTTCACTTGAAGATACTATTTCAGGTTTTAAAGGTATTCTTTCAGGTAAATATGATCATCTTCCAGAAAGTGCTTTCTATATGGTTGGTGATATTAAAGAAGCAATAGAAAAAGCTAGTAAAAAATAATAGTTTAGTAATTTCTTCATAAATCATTAACATCAAATAAAATAGGGCTATTTATAATATAGCCCTATAATCTTCAAATTTTAACAATTAAGGAACTTATATGAGTAATAAATTATTATTAGAAATAATCACACCAAATGGTTTAATCTTTTCTGGTCATGTAAATAATATTAGATTTCCAGGTGAAGAGGGTGAATTTGGAGTTCTTCCTGAACATACTTCTATTTTTACTCTTTTAAAAGGTGGAATTATAGAATTTACAAAAGAAAATGGCAGTATAGAAGCACTTGTAATAAATGCTGGAAATGTTACAGTAGATAAAACTTCTGTAATTGCTCTTGTTGATGGTGCAGTTGCTATTGAAGGTAAAGGTTCAGATATTGCAAAATCTTTAAATAATATTCGAGAATTATTAAAAGATGTTACAGACTCAAATCTTATTATTGCTTCAGTTGAATCAAGGCTAAGCTAATCCGTGATTGATATGTTACTTAATTTCTTCGCGAATACAACTTCCGTAGGGATTTTGGTTATGCTAATTTTAAGTGCATATTTTATAGCAATCAATTGGCTATTTTTTATGCGATTAGTAACTTTAAAAGATTCAGTTGAAAATGAAGAACGAGCTTTTCATTCAGTCTTAAATGATAATGAACGAGTCTCGAGATACTCTTTTATGTATCGTTATATATCTGCTAAAAATAGAGAAGGTGAACCTATTAGTAGTAACTTACTTCAAGCTGTAAAATATACACTAACTCGAGAAGCTTCAAAAGGTCTAATATTTCTAGGTATAGTTGCCTCAACAGCTCCATTTATTGGACTTTTCGGAACTGTTGTCTCTATTTTAGATACTTTTTCAACTTTAAGTGAAGCTGAATTAGGTGCTATTTCTGTTATTGCAAAAGGTGTTTCTGAAGCATTAGTTGCAACTGCTGTCGGTATTTTTGTAGCTACTTTTGCATATTCTTATTATCAAATTTTGAAACGAAAAGCTTATGAACTTATTGAATTAATATCTATGCAAAGTGAATTAATTCTTTTTGGTAACGGTAGTCATTCAAATGTGACCACTGAAAAAAACAGGAGATAAAATGTCTAGTAATTGGGATGAATCTCCAGAACTAAATGTTACTCCTCTTATAGATGTTATGTTGGTGTTATTAGCTATCTTGATGGTTACAGCCCCAACAATGGTATATGAAGAACTTATTCAATTACCAAAAGGTTCAAAAACTGCTCAACAAAATAAAAATTCAAAAATAGAAATTAGAATAACAAAAGAAAAAAATATATATATTCAAAAGAAACAATATCAATTTGATACTTTCCCAGATGATTTTGTTTTATATGCTCAAAATTTTACAAAAGAGACTCCTGTTATAATCAGTGCTGATGAACGAATTTTATATCAAGATGTTATGTTTATTTTAAGAACTATTAAAATAGCAGGATTTTCTCAAGTTTCACTCTCGACAAATGGTTAATCAAGATCCTAAATTATTTTATTTCAGTGGTCTTTTTTCAATAGCTTTTTTTTAATAGTTTTATTTGGGGCATTAACATATGCCTATCATAGACATAAAACTATTCAAGTTAGAACAGAAAAAGAGATTCAACCTATTACAGTTGATATGTTACAACTAGATAAAGTTAAGCCACCAATGGAAAAACCAAAACCTGTTGTAAAACCAGAGCCTAAGCCTGAACCAAAACCCGTTGAGAAACCAGAACCAAAGCCTGAACCAAAACCCGTTGTAAAACCAGAGCCTAAGCCTGAACCAAAACCCGTTGTAAAACCAGAGCCTAAGCCTGAACCAAAACCCGTTGAGAAACCAGAACCAAAACCTGAAACCCCATCTTTAAATTCGCTATTTTCTAAAGTAGATACATCTAAATTTAAAGATACTAATAGTTCTCAAAATAAAAATCAACCACAACAAAAATCTAAAGTTTCTAATGAAGCTATTAGTAAATTAAAAGAATCTGCTTCAAAAACATCATCATCTTCTTCAATTCAATTAGAAAATAGAACAAATGAAGATTCTAGTGAAAAATTTAAAGTTGAAAGAAGTTATAGTTATAGTGGAACTGCTTTAAAACTTGATTATGATGAAGTTGAAATTACAAGTTCAAATCTAAAAACAGCTGATCAAGGTGAATATGATGAATTTTTCTCAAATGTTAAAAAATTCTTATATGAAAAATGGCAACCATCTCAAGCTGTTATCGGTAATAGTGCAATAGTGAAAATCACAATTAATGAAAATAGTATTTTAGAATATTATAGAATAGTTACAAAAGGAAAAAGCGAAGATTTTAATGCTGAATTAGATTATTATTTAGCTGGTTTAAAAGGTAAAACTGTGCCTGTAAAAACCAAAAAAAGTGTAACTTTTGAAGTTAAATTCAAAGCAAAGGAGTAAATTATGTTTTTGCAGTTTATAACTACAATTTTTCTTATAGTCTCAACGAATCTATTTGGAGAACAAATGATAGAAGTTGTCAAAAGTGTAAATCAACTTACTCCAGTAGCAATCGAAGATGGAACTACTGATCCAAAATTTGAAGAGTTATCTAAAAAATTTCATAGATTAATATCTAATGATATGATGTTATTAACCCGTTTTGAAGTTTCAGATGTATATCAAAAAGGTGATTTTTCAGCTAATTCTAATTTTGCAAATAGAAGTGCCAATTATAATATTAAATTTCAATTATATAGTGATAGTGGAATTGGCGGATTATCTTGTGATGTTAGATTAATAGATATAGCAAGAGGAACAGATATTCTTATCAAAAAATATAAAATAAATTCTAAAGATAAATATCCTTTTTTAGCTCACGAAATAGTTGGAGATATAAATATTAAACTTGGTGGCGAAAATGTAGATTGGCTGAAAAAATATGTCATTTTTTCAAGATATACAAAGCCAAAACAAAGTGAAATCGTTATTGGTGATTATACTTTGACTTATACTCATACGATTGTAAGTAATGGTTTAAATCTATTTCCAAAATGGGCTGATAACTCTCAAAATGAATTTTATTTTACAAGATATGAAAAAAATCAACCCACTTTATATAAAATGAATCTTTATACAAATGAGTATGAAAAAATTCTACAAACTGATGGCATGTTATCTTGTTCTGATATATCAGCAAATGGTAAAGAAATGTTATTAACAATGGCTCCAAAAGGACAACCTGATATATATTTATATAATTTGGAAACTAAAAAATTAAAACAACTTACTCGTGATTTAGCTATTGATGTTTCTGCAAGTTTTATTGATAATGATACACGAATGGCTTTTGTTTCTGATCGTCTTGGATTTCCAAATCTATTTGCTCAATCTGTTAGAAACAGTGAAAATATTGCTGATCAACTTGTATTTTCTGGCAAAAACAATAACTCTTGTGCATCTTATGGTAAATATATAGTTTATAGTGCTAGAGAAAATGATAGTGAATTTGCACATAATACTTTTAATTTGCATTTAATCTCAACAGATACAAATCTTATTAGAAGACTTACAGCAAGTGGTATGAATATTCTTCCAAAATTTTCAGCTGATGGTGAATCAATTTTATTTATTAAACAGACAAATAATGGAAGTTCTCTTGGTATTCTAAGATTAAGTTATAATAAAAGCTTTTTATTCCCTCTTAATGTCGGTAAAATACAATCAATAGATTGGTAAAATTTAAAGGTTAAAAATGAATTTTAAAACAAAAATTATAATGAGTATCGCAGTAGCTTCTATTTTTTTTAGTGGTTGCGGTGATGAACCAGAAGCACCAAATCCTCTTTCAAGTCAAGACGATGATAGTGCTTCTCGTTTTGGCAAAAACAATGATGATAATTTAAGTGGTAAAGATTTTCAAAAAGATATGTATGGACAAGATTTAACACTTAATAAATTATCAGCTTCAGATAGAGATCGTTCAAATGGCAAAAATTCTAGTTTAGATGGTGATTTAGATTATGTCAATACTCAATTTAAATCTATATTTTTTGAATATGATAATTATGTCGTAACAGATACGATGGCTAGAGATATTGGAGAAAATATCAGAATCGTAAAAAATAGTAAAGCATCTGAAGGCAATATGATAATTGTCGAAGGTAATTGCGATGAGTGGGGAACTGACGAATATAATTATGGTTTAGGTCTAAAAAGAGCCCAAATTATAAAAGATGAATTGATTAGTGAGGGTGTTCCTGCTAGTAAAATCAAAACTGTAAGTTATGGTGAAAGTAATCCTATTTGTCTTGAAGCTAATGATGCTTGTTGGACAAAAAATAGACGAGTTGATTTTAAACTTGAGCAACAATAAAATAAAGAATAAAAGATGAATAATAAAATCATATTTTTAGTTCTCTCTCCAATCTATTTTTCAGTTTATTTAAATGCTGAACAATCTGTTTTTGGAGCTGGGAATCTTGATTCTTCTTCGCCTTATGGTTTATCTCAAAGTGAGAAAAAATATTAGAGCAACAGAATAAAATTAATGATTTAACTAAGAGTAATAATAAATTAGAAAATAAAATTTCTAATTTAGAAGCAACTGTAAAATCTTTACAAGATTCTATTCAAAGTATTGGTCGTCAAAATAATGACCAAAGATTGAAAATTGTTGAAATTTTAGAAGATTTAAAGCAAAATGGTCTTCAAACTAAAAAGTTGCAAGAAAGTGCAAAACTTCAAGATGTTGAAACTAAAAAAAGTCTTAATGATAAGCTTGGTGAAAATATTGACAAAGTAAATAAAGCCCTTGAAGAGCAAAATAAAAGATTAGTTGAAGTTGATGGTGGAATTAAAAAAGATTTTGATAATATTGGTCAAAAGTTCCAAATAATTGGTAAAGATATTGACAGATTAAAATCTCAAATGATTACTCAACAGCAACTTAATTTTGTTGTTGAAGATGTGAAAAAATTCAAAGAGCAAATTATAAATGAACTTGAAAAATCAACTGAATCTGATAATTCTTTTTATGATTTTTCAAAACATACAAACGATGAGATTCTTGATACAGGTAAAAAAATCTTGATACAAAAAAATATCAAGAGGCTATTAAGTTCTTTGAATATATAATATCTAAACAATATAAACTTGCAACTGCTCATTTTTATTTGGGTGAAGCTCATTTTGGGCTTGGAAATTACGAAGATGCTATTAAGTCATATAAAGAGAGTGCTAGTATTTATGATAAATCTAAATTTATGCATATACTCTTACTTCATATATCAAATTCATTTGAGAAGTTAAATATGATAGCAGAAGCAAAAACTTTTTATGAAGTTTTAGCAACACAATATAGTCAAACTAACGAAGGTAAAGAGGCTAAAAAAATCTTAGATAAATATAAATAAAGGGTTAATATAAATGGCAATAAAAAACGATCAAATAGTATCAATTTTATACGAAGTTAAAGATGTTTCAACTAAAAAGATAGTTGATAGCAATATGAACGGTTCTCCACTTACTTTTATGATTGGTCGAAATCAAATTATTTCTGGACTTGAAAATGCTCTTAAATCAATGGATATGGGCGATAGCGGAGATATTTTAGTCAAATCGATTGATGCTTATGGCGAATATAATCAAGATGCAGTTCAAATTTTACCTGTTGAACAATTTGCTGGAATTCCTCTTGAAAATGGAATGACTCTTTATGGTCAAGATGAAGAAGGTGGAACAGTTGCAGTTGTTGTAAAAAGCTTTGATAATCATAGTGTAACTATCGATTTTAATCACCATTTAGCTGGAAAAGATTTACTATTTTCAACACATGTTGTAATGGTTCGAAATGCAACTGATGATGAACTTTTAACTGGAACACCGTATGAAAATTTAAATTATGGTGGTTCTTGTTCATCTGGTGGAGGCTCTTGCGGTTGTGGAACTGGTTATGGAGACGACGATAATCTATTTGGTGGTGGTTGTGCAACTGATGGCGGACATAGTCATGGTGGCGGAAGTTGTGGAACTGGTCATTGTCACTAATTTTATATATCAAGTAAAAAATAATCTATGATGAGGTCAGTCCTCACAACAATTTTTGGAGCTTTTATCGGTTTTTTAATTGGAAAGCTCTCAAAATCTTTTGAAATTATTTTAATTGCTCTTCCAATTGGTGCTTTTTTAGGATATAAATTTTCTTATTATTTTTCAAGATTTTTTATATTCTTATTTGAATTATTTAAAAAAATTGCACCATCTCTTTTTAAACAAGTTCCTTAAAACTTAAAATCAATATTCGGGTTTAACCCGAATATAAATTATTACTTTTTACTTTTTTTATTGTCTAATTTATAGACATATGCAAGAAGTTCAGCAACAGCTTGAAAAAATTCATCAGGAATAAATTGATCTATATCAACAGCTTTATATAAAGAACGAGCCAAAGGAGGATTTTCGATAATTCTTATTTTATGATCCGCAGCAATTTTTCGAATCTGAAAAGCCATATGATCAACACCTTTTGCGATAACTCGCGGAACATGATCTTTTTCTTTGTCATATCTTAGAGCAACTGAATAGTGAGTCGGGTTTGTTACGATAACATCAGCTGTTGGAATTTCAGAAATCATTCGTTTGCGAGACATTTGCATCTGAATTTGTCGAATTTTTTGTTTAATTAGAGGATCTCCCTCCATATTTTTATATTCATCTTTAATCTCTTGTTTGCTCATTTTTAATTTATCAAAATACTCTTTTCGAACTACAAATAAATCTATAATTGCAAAAAAAGCAGTTATTAGTAACATACTAAAAATAATAATTAAGCTTTTTTCGAAAAGCCAATCGATTTGTTGAACAAGTGGAAACATAATAACCGTTGGTAACTCTTGAATAAATTCCCAAAATAACCAAAAACCCATACCAATAGTCACAAAAGATTTCAAAGAAATTTTTATACTTTCGATAAATTTTCTCAATGAAATAAGATTACCTAATCCTTTTATTGGATCTAATTTTGAAAGATTTGGTTCAAGAGGTTTTGTTGTAAAAATAAATCCGAATTGTGCAACAGTTCCAAGAACTCCAGCAATTGCAACTGGAATTGCAAATATCAATGCTGTAAATATAAAAGTTTTAAAAGATAAAAATGCTATATATAAAATATTTTGTCGAGTTAATTCTTCGTGAGATATAGTTAAGCTATCTATAAATAATTTGTAGAATTCTTCACGAAAGAGTGAATATAAAACTAGTAGGGTTAGTGATGCCACAAAGAGGGCCGAAAGCCCCGAAACATCTTGACTTTTCGGAACATTGCCATCTTTTCTTGCATCTTCTAATTTTTTGGGGGTGGCATCTTCAGTCTTTTCTTGATCGTCAGCCATTTAATGCAATTGTTACATTTCTCTCACATTAAAAACAGCAAGTAAATTAAGTTCATTAAGAAGATCATATAAATGTCTATTTCCTACTTGAACAGTTAAAGATACTCCATCTTTTTTAATAACTTTTAGAAAAATACCAATTACCGAAGATGTAATTGAAATAGAATCTAAAATCTTAATAGTAATAGAGCTATTGCCGTTTAAAATAGATGCTTGTAAATGTCCTTGAATTACTGTGTAATCAGAAACACTTTTGATATTCCCTTCAATTACGATTAGATTATTATCTCTTGTGATTTTCATGAATTTTGCCTTTCTAATAAAAGTAAAGTATAGATATTAGATTATCTTTTTGCCAAAAAGAACACTATTGCCAATATCATTATACATGATGAAATCAAAATCACTATCGCTCATTGCGATACCTCTACCATGAAATAGTTCAGTATCACGAATTAAAAGTGCTTTTAGGATATTCGTATCGAATCCTTTTCCTTCATCAGTGATATTAAGCACCAACATTCCATTAATCATATGGTATTTTACCATGATATTTTTATCTCCGTAAATAACCTCTGCTGATAAAAGAAAATTTGTATAATCTCCGCTTTCCATTAATTTTTGTTTTTGATTTGAACCAACACCTAGATTACCATGTTCATAAGCATTCATAATTAATTCTGTAAAACCTGATTCTAATCTCATTTTTTCAACTATTGATAATTCAAATTCATCTAAAATTGAACTAAAATCTTCTAAAGCTTTATCAACTTCTGCCATTGTGCTTTTATAATTAAAAATTTTTAATAAATTTGGTTCTAAATTTAATTTTTCGAAATATAAAAGTGTTGTGTCATCTTCTTGTTCTTGAATTTTTTTAGAAAATAATTTCATAAATTCGCTTTTAGTCGTGGCATGTTTAAAATCATTTTCGATATAGTCAATATATTGAGTATTATCGATAGTTGTATTTTCTGTTAAACCATCACTATATAATATTACTTTTAAAATATTAGAAGTATCAATCTTATTAATTTTAAAAAAATCACTATAAGCTGTAATCGGTAAATTTGTTGTTGTTAATTTTTTAACTTCACCTGTTATTGTTAAACCAATTACTGGGGGCATTGAAAAATTTACTAATTCCATTTCATCTTTTTCGATATCAAAAACACCAAAAATTGCAGAAATTATCTCTTCTTCTAAAATGTCAAATCTAATAAAATCTAAATATGTCTCTATCATTATTTTTAGGTCAAAATTATCTTGATGTTTATTGAAAAAATAATTTATAAAAGATGTTGAAGCAAAAGTTGAAACTGAAGCTAAAAGTCCTTTTCCCATTGCATCAATAATAAAAAAGAATAGTTTTTTGCCATTACGAAATTTATGAATCGAATAAGTATCTCCAGATAAAATATCTTTCGGTTTATAATAATGATCTATTAAAATATATCGATCCTGTTTGAAATCTATTCGTCTTTTATATAAATCATTTTTAATAATATTAAGCTGTTTTTTAAAAGCTGAAGCTTCTTGAAAATTAGAATAAGCATTTTTATATTTTAAAATTTCAAGTTCTTGTTCGCGGTTTTTTTGAACTAGTTGATTTACTATAACTTTTTGTATAGCTCCCTCGATAGCATTCATAATTGTTGAATAACTAACTGGTTTTTCTACAAAGTTTGTGACATTTAAGTTTATAGCATCTATTAAATCGCCATGTTCTTTTGTAGCAGTAACTAAAATAATTGGAACTATTTGATTTATTTTTCTCACTTCGCGAATCATTTCGATTCCGTTCATTACAGGCATAGATTGATCTGTAAGAATAAGATCTATACTCTTTGAACTATCTTTAAAAATTTCTAAAGCTTGAACTCCGTCTTCGGCTTCATAAACATTTTTGAAAAGTTCATCAAAAAAGAAGTGATACATCTGAAGAATATCAGATGCATCATCTACAAAGAGAATAGATAAATTGTGAGTAAATTGTTTGAGTTCATCTCTCATATTCATATATGTCAAGCAACTTACCGATCTATTTTACTTAATAATTGCTAATATACATAGCTAATCATCAACTGCGAGTTTTCACTCGGGGAGATCTCCCAAAGCTTAAAGTTATTGAAACTAAAAGCACCTTTATAAATATCAATTTATATCTTTATTCTTGACAATAAATCAATATTTATTTTTCATTATTTTTAATATTGAATACTAGCATATTGTCGAGAAGTTGTCAATCTCATCACAAATTAAATTTTAAATTTATTAAGTTCTGCAGAGAGTGTTTCTGAATTTTTTGCAAGTAAATTAGATGTCTCATTTGTATTATGAGCTAAATCTTTGTTAAATTGAGAAAGAGTCATAACTTCATTCATGGTTTCTATAAGCTCTCTTATTTTTGTTGCCACATAAGTATTCTTAGAAACTAATTGTCTTGATGTTTTTAAAGAACCTTTTAATCTCACTCCAGTATCTTTTGTTTCACCTATCAATTGAGAAGCATTCTCTGATATTTTTTTGTTTTCTTCAGCTGCTCTATCAGTTTCAGATGAAATATCAGTTATACTTTGAGTAATAACATTCGTTGTAGAAGAAATTTCAGAAAGAGACTTTTGGGTTCTTTCAGCAAGTTTTCTAATTTCGTCAGCAACAACTGCAAAACCTTTACCATGTTCTCCAGCTCGAGAAGCTTCTATTGCAGCATTTAAAGCCAATAAATTAGTTTGATCTGCGATATCGCCAATAATAGTTAGAACATTTCTAATTTCAGCAGCTTGTTCTGTTAATGAATCAACTTTACTTCTTAAATCAGCTTGAGCTGTTCCACCACTTTCAATTAGTTCAACGACATTATTTAATTTTCTTGCAAAACTTTCAAGAGTCGTTTGAGTAACATTTAAATCTTCAGTTGTTGTTACAGCCATCTCTTCGATTAAATCTAAACTTACACCAATATTAGAAGTTAATTCACTAATAATTTCAATATTTGCTCTTTCAGAATTAACATTTATAGATAATTTTTTAGAGTTATTTTTTAAAATCATACTAGCTTCGTATGCTTGATTAGAAACAACAATAGCTTTTGTAATACTAACTTTGAAACCTTTAACCATTCTATTAAATGATTCTATAATTTCACCAACCTCATCATGATTATAAGCTTCTATATTTATTGATAAATCTTTTGATCTAGTAATAGTATCAATTTGTTTGTTACCAACATGTAAAGAAAATACGATATTTTTAGACAAGAAAAATATCATTAATGAGACTATAAAAGATAAAGATATATCTATTACAAGACTAGGAATAGAGCTATCTATTGTGTTGATTCTAAGCTCTTCTAATTTATATAAACTCATTTGATATAAATATCCGTCGATATCTTTTAAAAGAGCTATTTTTGCAGTGATTGCTTCAAACCAAACTTTAGAATTAATATTAAAATCACCCTCTTTAGCTTTTGCAATTGCAATATCTCTTATTTTTTGAACTTCGAGAACAGTTGGATTGCTATCAACAGAGACATTATAAAAATCGATAGAATCTTGATCTGCTATTGCTAAAAATGAATTTAAATAAGATTCTTGAGCCGATAAAATTCCTGAAAATCTTTGAAATTGAGAACCTTCAAATTTATTTTGTTTAAATACTGTTGTCATAATAGCTCTTTCTAAACCAGCTTTTTCTTTTACTTGTAAGAAATTATAATAAGCTGAAAGAGTTTTTGATATAACTGCATTATCACTAATTTTTGCAGAAATAGCAATTATATTTAACAATGCATCATTCATAGATGAATAATAATTTAAAGAATCATCACTTAGTATTGCGAGTTGTTCAATTTTAATTCTAATATTTACTAAATTTTTAATACCTCGTCTATATATTTCTATTTTGTCAGAAAGTTCAGTAGGATATAAAGTTAAGTCAATAGTATTAAAAACTCGTTCTAATTTTGATAACTGATGATCTGTCTCTTTTCGAATTTGAGAAAGTTGATCAATAAATTCATTACCTTTTGAATTTAGATAACCTGCACTTATTCCTCTTTCTTTTTGAAGTTCATCGATTGCTAAACTTAATTCGATAGAAATATCAGTAATCTGACGAAGATTATCAATGTAGTTGCTCTGTTGGTTTATATGCGAAATTTCTTTGACTGCATTCATAATTCCCAAGAGTATCGTAAATATAAAAACAACATATAGTTTCTGTTTGATGCTAAACATACATCGAACCTCCTAATAAAATGTGTTAAATGAAAAACCTAATTGAAGCAAAGCCAAAAACCCCATTTACCCTAGTTACCTCATCAACCTCTAATTTAGATTTAATGCCTCCAAGAGCAAATATTTTTAAATCTTTAAATTCTCTAACTATTTGCTGTAATCGTTCAATTCCAATAGGTTGCCCACCTTTTTCACTAAAAAAAATTGGACTAATTGTTACTGCATCTACACCTAATTTTTGTGCAAAAGCAATTTCATCAATGTTATGACAACTAATTACAGTAAATAATCCGAGACTTTTTGATAACTCAATAAGATGAGGTTGTTCTGATGAAAGATGAACCCCAAAGGCATTGAGAGATTTTGCTAAAAGCGGGTCTCTGTGGATAAAGAGAGTTGTTATACCTCTTTCAACTAGAATATCCACAAATATTTTAGCAAAATTTCTATAATTTGGGTTCGTTTTATCTCGATATAAAATAAAATCAAAATTAGAGCTTTTTTTTAATTTATCTTTAAACAAAGATAAATCATGAGAATAATATTTTGGATCTGTTATTAAATATTTCATCATAAAAATATCCTTTTAAATATAATTTATTTAATATTTTAGCAAAATTTAAATATCAAACCTTATCATGTAATTTTTTAGTTATTATTTTAATAAACTAAAATAGATATAAATAGGAGAATTTATGCAAACAAATTTTTATATTCCAAAAGTTTCAAAATTTGATCCAGATGAAAATGGACACTTTGGAATTTTTGGCGGTCGTTATGTTCCAGAAACATTAATGCCTGTTCTTTTGGAACTCGAAACAGAATATCAAAAAATTAGATTTGATCCTGAATTTTGGCAAGAAGTTGATAAATATTTTAAAAATTATGTTGGAAGACCTTCGCCATTATATTTTGCAGAAAATTTATCAAATGAACTTGAAGCAAAAATATATTTAAAACGAGAAGATTTAAATCATACTGGAGCTCATAAAATTAATAATACGATTGTTCAAGGTTTAATGGCAAAACGACTAGGTAAAAAACGAGTTATTGCCGAAACTGGAGCTGGTCAGCATGGTGTTGCAACTGCAACGGTTTCAGCTTTGTTGGGTCTTCAATGTGAAATATTTATGGGGGAAAAAGATGTTGAACGACAATCGCTTAATGTTTTCAGAATGAAACTTCTTGGAGCAAAGGTTCATAGTGTTAAAAGTGGTAGTCGAACTTTAAAAGATGCAATGAATGATGCAATTCGCGATTGGGTAACTCATGCTCGAGATACTTTTTATATTATTGGCACTGTTGCTGGACCTCATCCATATCCAATGATGGTTCGCGATTTTCAGGCTATTATTGGCACTGAAGCAAAAGAACAAATTATAAATCTTGAAGGTCGTTTACCTGATTATGTCATTGGTGCAATTGGTGGCGGAAGTAATGCAATGGGAATTTTTCATGCATTTCTAGAAAATAAAAATATCGTCCAATGTATTGGTGTTGAAGCTGGTGGTCATGGAATTGAAACTGCATATCACGGTGCATCTCTTTCAAAAGGGCGACCTGGTGTTTTGCATGGTCAAATGAGCTATTTATTACAAACTGATGATGGTCAAATCTCAGAAGCTCATTCGATTTCTGCTGGTCTTGATTATCCAGGAATTGGACCAGAACATTCATTTCATAAAGATAATGGAACTATTAAATATGATTCTATAACTGATCAAGAGGCACTTGATGCTTTTGTTTGGTTATCAAAAAGTGAAGGGATAATTCCTGCACTTGAAAGCTCTCATGCTGTTGCTTATTTAAAAAAAATGGGTGATGAGGTCAAAAATAAGATTATTATTTTAAGTTTGTCTGGTCGTGGAGATAAAGATATGATTCAGGTTAAAAATTTATTATCTTTCGATTAATTGGTCATTTTTAATATATTTTTAAAAAAATTTAAGCAAAAATTACTAAAAAAAGCGATAGATTACAGCTTTTAAATAACATTTCAGAATCAATTAATTTTTTAAACGATAAAATTTCAATATCTCAAATAAATAAAAGAAAGGTTATTCGTGAAAAATTTAAGTTTAGCGGTGGCAACGATTTTATCAGTAACAACTATGCTTTCAGCAGAACAAACTCTTCCAAATGGTTGGACTTTGAGCGGAAATTGGCGAACAGCTTATATTAGTGATGATGGCGACAGCTACAAAAAGAGCGGTGAAATTCATGATTTTGCAACTGGTGGTTGGGTAACTCTTAATACTCCTGAAGTTAATAAATTTAAAGCAGGAATTACTCTCCATACAGTTCAACCTCTTTTAGGTCAAAATAATAATGGTTGGCTAACTGACAATAAAGAAGGTCAAGAATTTACAAGTTATTCATATATCAGTGAAGCATATTTAACTGGCACTGTGTTCGGAAAAACTTCAGTAATTCTTGGTAGAAAAATTATTGATACTCCGTTTGCTAATCCTGATGATATTGGAATGACTCCAAACTCATTCGAAGTTTATTTAGTTCAAAATCAAGATATTGAAAATGTTACTTTAACAGCTGGACGAGTAACAAAAATGTCTGGTCAAGATGCTTCTCCAAGAGGTGAATTTTCAGATTTAACAAGTGGTGATGGTGTTTCTGTTGTGGCTGCTAATTATGCAAATGAAGCATCAGGTTTAACAGGACAACTTTGGCACTATAATTTAAATAATTTTAGCGATGCTATTGATGTCAGAATTATTTATGGTGATCTTGGATTCTCAAAAGAGATTTCAGCAGGAAACACTTTAACGGTTGGCGGACAATTTGCAAATTATAAAATGCGAGATGGTTCAACTGATGATGGTTCTGTTTTTGGTCTTAAATCTCAATTTGCTTTTGGTTCTGCAAAAATTGGTATAGCTTATAACGGTGCAAATGGTGATTTTACTCCAGATAATGGTTTTGGTGGAGGACCATTTTATACCTCATCAGATGTAAAAACTATTTCTGCTGTAGCAAAAGATTCTTCAGCTCTTCAATTTTCTGCTGATTATCAAATAAATGATAAAACAGCTTTATCAACTAAATTTACAACTTTCACACCTGATGAAGGTGATGATTTAACTGAACTAGATGTTAAAGTAAGTTATGCTCATACAGATAATTTATCTTTAGATTTATACTTTGAAAATTACAAAGCTTTTCAATCTGATGATAATATGTCTGCTGGAACAGATGACAACACAGAATTTAGTCTATTTGTAAATTACAAATTTTAATCTAAAGTTTTTCGTAAAAATATAATTGTATTCCCGCATTTTGCGGGAAAGCAATAAATTATCTTTTTTTATCTCTTTGATTATAAGTTACCAACCCCAAAGGGGATTGAAAAATAGCGGTTTTGCTACAATTACTATATGGCTTTTTGCCAAATAGAGAAATAAAGGAGATTCTTATGGATTTTTTCAAGTTCTTTAAAAAAGGTGAAAAGAGTGATGCTCTCATAAATGAAAAAAAGTTGCTAGAATCTAAAGCTCAGGCTAAACGAGAAGCAGATATAGAAAAAAAGCTTTTTCTACCTAAAAAAGAGGAAGAGCAAATTAAACAACTTGCAAAAATTTGGAGACCAAAACCTATAAATGTTGAAAAAGTATTTGGTAGAGATGAAATTATCGTTTCTAAAACAGATACTCGTGGTAATATTATTTATGGAAATTCACTCTTTGTAAAAATGGCTGGATACACTCAAGATGAAATGTTGGGACAACCTCATAGCATTATTCGTCATCCAGATATGCCTAAAATAGTTTTTAAAGCTCTTTGGGACACTGTTTCACAAGGTAAAGAGATAAACGCTTTTGTTGTTAATCTCGCTAAAGGTGGTGAATATTATTGGGTTTTTGCCAATGTTACTCCATCTTATGACAAAAATCATCATATTATTGGTTATCACTCTGTTCGACGACAACCAAATCCAAAAGCCCTTGAAATTATTAAATCTTTTTATAGTGATTTAAGAAAAGCTGAAGTTATTGGTGGAATGCATGAAAGTGGAAAATTATTAGGTTCTCTACTTAATACACATAAGATGAGTTACGAACAGTTAATTTATCATCTGCAATATAATTTATAAGGTTTGACTAATGCAAAAAACTAAATTTTCGCAGATTCTGAAAAAATTTGGAATAAACATTTCACATAGACGACCTCGTCCAACTGAAGAGGAAAAAACTTTTTCTCAAAGCGAAATTCTCGTTTCAAAGACAGATGTTCGAGGTGTAATAACTTATGTAAATGCACAATTTATTGAAATCAGTGGTTACTCTCAAAATGAACTTCTTGAACAACCACATTCGATTACTCGTCATCCAAAAATGCCTAAAATCATTTTTAAAGTATTATGGGATAATTTAAAAAGTGGTCAAGAAGTTAATGCATTCGTAGTAAATTTAGCAAAAGATGGCTCATATTATTGGGTTTTTGCAAATGTTACTCCATCATTTGATGCTAGTAATAAAATTATTGGATTTCATTCTACTAGACGAAGACCAAATAAAAAGGGTTTAACAGCTGTTATAGCACTCTATGACAAATTAAGACAATATGAGATTATTGGTGGAATTAAAGAGAGTGAAATAGTTTTAAAAAATTTTTTAGAAAAAGAAGAGGTATCATATGAGAAATTTGTCTTCAATCTCCAATACAGCTAAAGTTAATTTAGCCCACATAGTTATTGTCATTCTTGGTGCAATTGTTATTTATACATTACAAGGATTTAATCTTTTATCGCTTTTGTTTAACTCTTTAAATATATTAGTCGCAATTTTAGGCTATTATTTTATTAATAGAGAACAGTTTCTTATTATAAATACATCAAAAGTCTTAGCTGAAGCCGTTCGAGGAAATTTTGAAGTTCGTGACACAGAGGAAAAAATGCATGGAACTCTTGGCGAACTCTCTTGGAATGTTAATAATTTACTCGATCAAATTGAAAGTTTCATGCGAGAAATTAACACAAGTGTTGATTATGCAGGAAAACAGCTGTTTTTTAGAAAAGTTCAAATTACAGGTCTAAATACAGCTCTTGCAAGATCAGGTATATTTATAAATAAATCTGTTCAAGTTATGGAACGAGAATTTAGAGATGAAATTAATACCAAATTTGTATCTAATTTAAGTGATGTTTCTAGTGGCGGACAAAAATTTATCCACAACTTTACAACTATTCAAACTCAACTCGCTGAAACAACAACAGAAATTGCAATTCTTGGAAGTGAATCTAAAAGTATGGTAAATGATTCAGCGAAAAATATGTTAATTATCGAAAAAATATCTAGTGATTTAAATACTTTAATTACATATATTCAAGAAAATGATCATACTGTTGATAGTCTTGTTCAAAAAGCTGTTGATATCGATTCTGTTGTTAAATTAATTAAAGATGTAGCTGAACAGACAAATTTACTTGCTTTAAATGCTGCTGTTGAAGCAGCTAGAGCTGGCGAACATGGTCGAGGTTTTGCAGTTGTCGCCGATGAGGTCAGAAAACTTGCTGAAAAAACTCAAAAAGCAACTGCTGAAATCTCAATTTCGATTCAAACACTTCAACAAGAGACAAGTAGAATTCAAATAGCTTCTGGAAAAATGACTGAAATTGCTGAATTATCATCTGGCGAAATAGCACGATTTAAAGGACAATTAAATATCTTTGATAATAAAACTTCTCATATTCTTAGTGAAACTAAAAAAATGGAGGATAAAGTCTTTTTAATTCTTTCAAAAATTGACCACTTGTTATTTAAACGATCTGCATTTGATGCAATTGTTGAAAGAAATACTCATATTCATCTTTCTGATCATATGACCTGTAGATTTGGTCAATGGTATAGTAGTGACGGACTTTTACGATTTGGAAATACTGAAGCTTATAAGCTAATTATTACTCCACATAAAAATGTTTATGATTATATTCATGGGGCTATAGTTATCTTAAAAAATATTGAATTTTCTGGTGGTGAAATCACTGAGGATCAACGAAAAACTTTAATCAAAAAATTTACAGAAGTTGAAGAGGCAAGTGAGGAACTATTCCAACTTATGGACAAAATGTTAGAAGAGGTTCAAGCAGATGAAGTAAAACGAATTGCAGACGAAAAACAGGCTTTAGCTGGTTCAAAACTTGAAAATGAAAAAAGAAAACGAGCCGAAGAAAGAGCAAGAATCGAAGCTGAAAAAAATAATACAAACTTAAATCCTGAAACTACAATTGCTAATAATACAGATAATCATTCTCACTAAAATATAACTATTCTATAATTCTTTCCAGTTTTTATTCAATCCCGCGAAAAGCGGGAATCAAATTTATAATTTAATTTCAAAAATATCTCAGGGGAGCATACTGCGAATATCCAAAACCCAATCAATTAAAAATTTAGCTATTATTTACGAACTATTAAAATAAAAGAGAGTAAATTTGATATGTTAAAATATTTATTAATATATATAACTATATTTTTAGGTTGTGATAATAAAATATATAAAGAAAATAAACTTAACAGTGATTTAAATTGTCTTAAAATTACAACATTAGAAGAAAATGATTTAAAAATAGCAGAACAATTTTTTAATATTGACCAAAATAGTTGTGAATATAATTTATTAATTGAACCATATTTTGCCCATAATTGTAATAATCCAGTTATTAAATCTGTTGGTAGCGATTTCGATGGTTATGTTTCTCTTAAAATCTTTCAAAATAATCAACTTGTTTTTAAATCGCAAACAGATTTTAAAGGCGATGATTACACAAATCATTTAATTAGACTTTTAAAAGATTTGTCTCAAGAAAAAGAGTTACAAGATATTTTAAAATAAAACTATTTTGTAATAAATTAAAGATATAATTTTTTTGCTAGACAACTTAATTTTGTTAAAATAGCATATATAAATAAATAGGAGACAAATTTTTTGAAAAAAACTGTTTTAATTATTGGTGCAGGTGGAGTCGGTCGAGTTGTTGCTCATAAATGTGCTCAAAATCGAGATGTTTTTGAAACAATTATTTTGGCAAGTCGAACTAAATCAAAATGTGATTTGATTGCAAGTGAAATCGAAAGTGAAATTATTACTGACTCTGTTAATGCTGATATTAGTGATGAGGTTGAAATTTTAATAAAAAAATATAATCCAAATATCGTTATAAATGTTGCTTTACCTTATCAAGATTTAGCAATTATGAATGCTTGTATTAACACTGCTGTTCATTATCTTGATACTGCTAATTATGAACATCCTGATACTGCTCATTTTGAATATAAAGAACAATGGGCAAAAGATGACGAATTCAAAAAAGCTGGAATTCTCGGAGTTCTTGGTAGCGGTTTTGATCCAGGTGTAACAAATGTATTTATTGCTTATGCTCAAAAACATTATTTTGATGAAATTCATACTGTTGATATTCTTGATTGTAATGATGGTGATCATGGTTATCCATTTGCAACTAATTTCAATCCTGAAATTAATATTCGTGAAGTTACAGCTAATGGCAGATATTGGGAAAATGGCGAATGGATCGTTATTCCTGCTCTTTCTCAAAAAATAGATTGGGATTATCCTGAAGTTGGTGTTCGAGATAGCTATTTAATTTATCATGAAGAGATGGAAAGTCTTGTTAAAAATATACCTCATCTTAAACGAATGAGATTTTTTATGACTTTTTCTCAAAGATATTTAACTCACTTAAAAGTTCTTGAAAATGTTGGAATGACTTCGATTAAACCTATTTTATTTGAAGGTAAAGAAATTGTTCCACTTCAATTTTTAAAAGCTCTTTTACCTGATCCTTCAACTCTTGGAGCTAGAACAAAAGGTAAAACTAATATTGGTGTCTATGTTACAGGTCTTAAAAATGGTATTGAAAAAACTGTTTATATTTATAATGTAGCTCAACATGAAGAGGCTTATCGCGATACAAAAGCTAATGGTGTCTCTTTTACAACAGGTGTTCCTGCAATGATTGGTGCTAAATTAGTTCTTGAAAGTAAATGGTCTGGTAGTGGTGTTTTAAATATGGAACAATTTAATCCTGATCCATTTATGGCTGAATTAAATCTTCGTGGTTTGCCATGGCAAGTTATCGAAAAATAATTTAATAAATATGAATTTCTGGGAGCGGTTCGTTAAAAATAAGAGAGCTTATTGTTCTCTTAAAATATTTGGAACGATATTTTTTATATCACTATTTGCTGATTTTATCGCTAATGATAAGCCTATTTTAATAAAATATAACGAACAGCTCTATTTTCCTATTTTTGAAAATATATATGAAACTGAATTCGGTGGAGATTTTGAAACTTTTACAGATTATCGAGATTTATATATAACTCAAAAAATAGAATCAAATGGTTGGATAATTTGGACTCCAATTAAATATGGGGCTGATACGATAAATTATGAGTTACCAGCTCCAGCTCCAACTCCGCCAACTCTTGAAAATATTCTTGGAACTGATGAAAATGGACGAGATATTTTTGCAAGATTAATTTATGGTCTTCGAATTTCAATGTTGTTTGGTTTGATTTTATCAGTTTTATCAATAGTTTTTGGAGTAATTATTGGCGGAATTCAAGGTTATTATGGTGGAAAAATAGATCTGATAGGTCAACGATTTATAGAAATTTGGAGTGGTTTACCTCTACTTTTTATAATAATTACGATAGCTGATTTTATTTCACCATCATTTTTATCACTGTTAATTATTATGTTGCTTTTTTCATGGATTTCTGTATCATCGCTTGTTCGAACGGAATTTTTGCGAGTGCGAAATTTTGAATTTGTTTCAGTTGCGAAAATTATGGGAGCATCAGATTTAAGAATAATTTTTAAACATATATTACCAAATGCAATAATTTCTACAATTTCTACATTTCCATTTTTAGTTGCTGGTTCAATCGTTGCTCTTTCGAGTTTAGATTTTTTAGGTTTTGGTCTTCCAGTTGGTTCCCCATCTCTTGGTGAATTATTAAGTGAAGCAAAAAATAATCTTGAAGCAGTTTGGATCGGTTTAACGATATTTTTTACACTTTCGATTATTTTAATCTCTCTGCTTTTTATTGGTGATGGCTTACGAGAAGCAAATTCAAGAGAAAGATAATTTTCCGCTTTTAATAAAATCAAAACAAAGGAACATTTAATTTATGTTTGGACTTGGACAAGTTATTAAATTAACAAATTTTCAAACTTTCATAACAGAGGCTGAAGATTTTAAAAATAGCACTATCTCTATTGATAGATTAAGACTTATGATTGGAAGTATAAAAATTGATGAAAAGTATAATCTCGTTTTTGATAATTATCAACAAACCTTTATTCAGCTACATGAAAAAGAATTTTTTCGTTCAGCAGTTTATGTCGAAAAACAGTTAGTTCCATCGAGATATTTTTCTCAAGAAAATATAATTATTGAAAATTTAAATAGATATCATATTTTTAGATGTCAAAATCTAAATAATCTAATACATAAAAATATTGAATTATCAGCTACTGCAAAATTAAATGGTTTTTTTAAATATTCATTTATAAATAGTTCTGGAAGAATAATTCTTACAAATTATCAGCAACCTCTTTTAATTTGTAAAAATTGTCTTTTAGAATTTAATAGATTAAATAATACAAATTTTGAAATTAATAATTTTAATCCTAGTTTTATTGTTTCACAAATTTAATAATTATATTTTTATTATTATCTTTAAAAAAAGTTTCATTAGATGAGACTCGATAATAAATCGAATCAAATTCTTGAGTAAATTGGTTCTCGAGATTGACCATATTTATATTATTAAAAATTGGTTTGCTCATAAAAATATTTTTAATTGTATCTTCTGGATAATCTGTTTGTAAATATTTTGAATAAAAAATAGAAGGAGGCAATATTTTGCCGTTTATATATATTAAACTTTCTATTTTTAGATCTAAAATTTTATTTCCAAATGCAAAAAGTTCAATTGCAACATCTTCATCACTCTTTGAGATTGTCCCCATATCAGAATATTTTAATTCTGGTGATTTAATCGTAACGAGATATTTTTCTTTATGAATTGAATAATCCCGTGTTGAACAACCTCCTAAAAATATAAATATAATTGATATTAAAAATATCTTGAATTGAGTGATGAGGTATATCAAAAAATTATTTTCTCGTTTAGTTTATATATTTATTTATCTCGGCTTGAAGTCAAGCTATTCATTAAATTTAAAAATTCATCATTATTTTTAGTTTGAGACATTTTATTATAAAGGAATTTTAATGCTTCAACCTCATCGTTGATATCATTAAGAGCATTTCGTAAAGCCCAAACTTTTTGAAGTGTATTTTTGCCAAGTAGAAGTTCATCTTTTCGTGTGCCAGATTTAAGAAGATCAATAGCTGGAAATATTCGTCGTTCTGCAAGTGGTCTTGAAAGAACAATTTCAGAGTTACCAGTTCCTTTGAACTCTTCAAAAATGACATCGTCCATTCGGCTACCAGTATCTATAAGAGCTGTTGCAATAATTGTTAAACTACCGCCATTTTCAATATTTCGTGCAGCTCCAAAAAATCGTTTTGGTTTATGAAGAGCATTTGCATCAACACCACCAGATAAAATTTTTCCACTTGCTGGAGTAATCGTATTATAAGCTCGAGCTAATCTTGTTACAGAATCTAATAAAATAACTACATCTTCGCCCATTTCAACTTTTCGTTTTGCAAGTTCAATAACAAGTTCAGCAACTTTGACATGATTTTTTGCAGGTTGGTCAAAAGTAGAACTATAAACATCGCCATTTACTGATCGTTCCATATCAGTAACCTCTTCAGGTCGTTCATCAATTAATAAAACGATTAATTCAATTTCAGGATGGTTTCGTTTTAAACCATTTGCAAGTTCTTTCATTAATTCAGTTTTTCCATTTTTTGGAGAAGCAACAATTAAAGCTCGTTGTCCTTTACCAATTGGTGAAAAAAGATCAAGCATTCGACCAGTAATTTTTAAAGGTTCATATTCTAATTTTAACTGTTCAGTTGGAAAAATTGGAGTTAAATTTTCAAATAGAGGTCTATTTTTATTTTCAGCAATTGAGCGATAATTTATCGCTTCAATTTTTAAAAGTGCATAATATTTTTCTTGATCTTTTGGAGCTCTAACTTGACCAGTAACAATATCACCATTTCTAAGAGCGAATTTTTTAATTTGTGTATTAGAAACATAAGCATCATTATTACTATCAGAGAAATTTTTATCAATAGACCTGATAAAACCGTAACCTTCAGACATTGTTTCAAGAATGCCAGTAAATAAAATAAAACCACCTTTTTTAACTTGAGCTTTTAGAATCTCAAAAAGAAGTTCATTTCGTTTTAACTCATTTGGATTTTCAACATCAAGTTCGATACCAATCGTAACAAGTTCTTGAATAGGAAAAGCTCGAAGATCATCTAATGTGTAACCACTAGCAGGAATATGTGTGCGATGTTTTGACCGTTTATCTTTTACCTTATATTCGGCTGAGTCATCAAATTCTAACATTTCGTCATTGTTCATTAATAGTAAAACCTTTAAGTTTTTTGAAGTTTTTTTGAAGTTTGTGATAGATTAATTATTATTTGAAGAACACATATATTTAAATTATTTTATAAAAATAGCAATAAGAATAAAAAATTTTAAGATTATAATATGCTTCAGATAGTAAATTTATATATCAAATTTATATTTATTTTTTTATTATTAGATATATCTTTGTTATTTTACCATATTTGTTTTTTAGTTTTGATGAGGTAAAAATATAAATTTAATAATTATTTTATATTTTTTTCAGCAAAAGGTAAAAGCAACATCAAAAAAACTCTTTGAACATTAGAATTTAAACTCAAAAGATGAAAAGCTATTCTGAATCTTTCTAAATCTTCTTCATTAAAAAAATAGTTCCAATTATTATTTAAAATATTAGTTAAAACTAAAACTGATTCAGTTTGATCAAGTTTTTTAGTTTCAATATTTTTTAAAAAAAGATTTAAATTAACTAAACTTAAATCTTTAAAATTTAAGATATTTATATCAACAGATATATTATTTTTAATAACTTGAGTCTGTAATTTTTTACGAATCGGCAATCTTGATAAAATCGTTGGTAAAAGTATAGTTTTTGATGGAACAACTAAAATAAAAATAGTATTCAAAGGAGGCTCTTCGAATATTTTTAATAAACTGTTTTGAACAATATGATTTATTTTTTCTGCAAACAGAACAATAACTTTTTTAGCTGATATAAATAAATATGCCTCTTGTAATATATTTTTGCTATCTTCTAAAACCATAGACTTATAATTAAACCATTTTATTTCAATATTTTTATCAAGATTATTTGAAAGAAAATAGTGTTCAATCTCTCTTTTTACTGAATCTGAAAATTCGCCAATTAGTAAATGACTATAAAATTTATTACTCATTTTGATAATTTATACTCCGTATCTTACTTTGCTCTTTTTAAAATTTTAATATATTTAAATCCTGATAAAATAATATAAATTTTAAGGAGGTTCGTTTAATTGTTTAAACAGATTTTACCCATTAACACAATTCTATTTTTTAGATTTTTTGGACTATTTATAGTCCTACCACTCATTTCATTATATGCAAGTCAGCTTAAAGGTTCAACACCATTTCTTGTCGGTTTAGCAATTGGTGGTTACGGCTTAATTCAGGCTATTTTTCAAATTCCATTTGGTTATTGGAGTGATAAATATGGTCGAAAAAACCTCATCATTATTGGTTCAATTATTTTTTTAATTGGTTCAATAGTAGCATATTTGGCAAATGATATATATATTTTATTGCTTGGCAGATTTTTACAAGGTGTTGGAGCAATTGGTTCAGTTGTAAGTGCATATGTTAGTGATCAAGTTCGAGAAGAAAAACGAGGTTCAGCTATGGCTCTCGTTGGTGGAACAATTGCAATAAGTTTCGCACTTTCAATGATTATTGGTTCAACTATTGGAGGCTATTACGGTGTTAATAATCTTTTCTTACTAACTTCTATTTTAGCAACAATTGCACTTTTTGTTTCAATAAAGTTACCAAAAGATATAAAAATAGATTTTAAACATTCAGCAATTAATATTAAAACTAATATATTATATAATTCAACAATAAAATATCTTCTATTTTCTTCTTTAGTTCAAAAAGGAATAATGTCAGTTATATTTACGATTTCACCTTATATTTTGATTAAAGCAAATATTTTAAGTCAAAAAGATATTTGGCAATTATATATACCTTCTATGCTTTTAGGTTTAATAGCTATGGCTCCAGCTGTAATTATTGGTGAGAAAAAAACAGACCAAAAATTATATTTTTAATTTCATCTATACTATTTGGTTTGGCATCAATTTTTTATATAAAAAGTGGTTCAACTGTAAATTCAGAAAATAATATCGATGGAATTGGAATTATATTTGCAATGCCGATTTTATTTGTAGCTTTTAATCTGATTGAACCTTTAATTCAATCAATGGTTTCAAAAATTGCAAAAGTTAACGAACGAGGAATCGCTCTTGGTTATGTAAATTCAATGGCTTACATTGGAACTTTTTTGGGCGGTTCAGGAGCAGGTTTAGCTTTAACATTTAATCGAATAGATTTAATTGGTTATACTATTTTGGTTATATCACTAATTTGGATTATTTGGACAATTTTTATAAAAAATCCAATTAAAAAAGGAAATTTATATTTAAATTATTCTGTAGAATTAGAGAATAAAATTTTTAGTAAAAATTATAAATTTATCGATGAATGGTATGTTAATAAAAATGAAAATATTTTGGTTTTAAAATTTAATGCTGAAATATATAATGAACAAGATATCAGAAAAGAAATCGAAAAATAGATAGGAACTTATAATGAAACGGATTTTTTTATCACCACCACATATGAGCGGTCAAGAACTTGAATTAATTCAAAAAGTATTCGAAAGCAATTATATTGCTCCACTTGGCGAATATGTAAATCGTTTTGAAGACTCAATTCACAAATTTACAGGAGCAAAACATGTTTTAGCTGTAAATACTGGAACTTCTGCGATTCATTTGGCTTTGCGAGTTTTAAATATCGGTATTGGCGATTATGTTTTAGCCTCTAGTTTTACTTTTATTGGTTCAATAGCTCCAATTTTATATATGGGTGCAACTCCAATTTTTATTGATTCTGATGAATCTTGGAATTTATCGCCAAAATTATTAAGAGATTTTTTATCAAATTGGAAAGAGAAAAAACCTAAAGCTCTTATATTAACTCATTTATATGGTCAAATGGCAGATATCGAAGAAATTTATAATATATGTCGCAAAAACGATATAGCTCTAATTGAAGATAGTGCCGAAGCTTTAGGAGCTGAATTTAATAATCAGGCAAGTGGAACTTTTGGAGATTTCGGAATATATTCGTTTAATGGCAATAAAATTTTGACAACTTCAGGTGGTGGAATCTTAATTGGAAAAAATGAGGAATTGATGGCAAAAGCCAGATTTTTATCAACTCAAGCCAAAGAAGATACGATACATTATGAACATATAGAATTTGGCTATAACTATCGAATGAGTAATGTTTTGGCTTCAATTGGTGTTGCTCAAATGGAAGTTTTAAATCAGCGAATTGAAAAAAGAAGACAAATTTTCAATATTTATAAAAATTTACTTGAAGATTCTGTTGAATTTATGCCCGAAATTTATAATTCTCGTGGAAATCGTTGGCTAACTACTATTTTGTTTAAAAATAGGGATCTAAATCTTGAATCTATTATTCATAAATTTAAAAGAAATGGAATTGAAGTTAGACATTTATGGAAACCGATGCATTTACAACCACTTTTTAAAGATTCTATTAATTATACAAATGGAGTTTCAGAAGATATGTTTAAACGAGGTTTATGTTTGCCGAGCGGAACAGCTATGGAGATTGAAGATATTGAACGAGTTGTAAAAATAATAAAAGAGTTTATATAAATTTATGTTAAATCGATTGCTTTTTTTTATTGTAGCTGATATTTTTATTTCAGCTTTTTCGCTTGTTTCAGCTTTTTTTTAAGATTTAATTTTAGTGCAATACCAGAACCTTATATAAATGCCATTCCAAATATTTTTATATGGCTAGTTTTAATAAAAATATTATTTATTGGAATTTTTAGACTTTATTATATAATTTGGCGATTAGTTTCACTTTCTGATGTTATGAGATTAATCGAAGCTCATACTTTGACTTACGGATTAATTCTTATTTTGGCACTTTACGATTTTTGGGCTTTTGAACAGTTGCCAAACAGTATAATCATCATAGATTTTATTTTGTCGCTTGGTTTAACAGCAATTTTTAGAATGGCAAGAAGATTATATATCGAGAGTCGTATAACTTCTGTAGCTAATCCAACTATATTTATAGGTGTTGATTCACGAATTGATTATTTAATAAAAAAATGTCGAAGTGGCGAATTAAATTATACTCCAGTAGCTATAATTGACCTAGATCCTAAAAGCAAACGAGCAAATGGCTATATTTCTAATTTACGAGTTTATAAATATAGTCAAATTGATGAGGTCGTAAAAAATTACGGAATTTTATCTGCAATTATTACACTTGAAAATCATGAACATAATAGTGAAATTAGAGAAATTTTCGATAAACTAAAAAGTATTAATATAAGAAATATAAAAGTTTCATCAAATTTTTCGCAAATTCCGACAAATATCTCAATAGAAGATTTGTTAGCTAGACATCCAAAAGATTTAGATCGAATGGCTATTAGCCAATTTATAAAAAATAAACGAATTATGATCACGGGAGCTGGTGGAAGTATCGGTAGCGAATTAGCTTTACAAGTTAGAGATTTTGGAGCAAAAGAGCTTATTCTTGTTGAACATAGCGAATTTAACTTATATCAGATTAATGAAAAATTGGGAGGTTCTATAAATAGAAATCACCTCATCGATATAAAAGATCGTGATAGACTTGAAGAAATTTTTAAAAAATATGGTCATATAGATATTATTTTACATTCTGCTGCCTATAAACATGTTCCTCTTTGTGAAGAAAATATAACTAGTGCAATCGAAAATAATATATCTGGTTCTATAAATGTCATAGATTTATCTATTAAGTTTGGTGTTGATAAAGTTGTTATTATTTCTACTGATAAAGCTGTTCGTCCAACTAATGTTATGGGAACAACTAAAAGAATAGTTGAATTATATGCACAAAATATAGACTCTGGTAAAACTCAAATTGGTGCTGTTCGATTTGGCAATGTTATGGGAAGTAGTGGCAGTGTAATTCCAAAATTTAAACAATTAATCGAAGAAAATAAATCTATTACTGTTACTCATCCAGATATTACAAGATATTTTATGCTTATTTCTGAAGCTTGTCAGTTAGTTTTACAAACTGGAACTCTCTCAAAAGGTGGCGAAATTTTTATTCTTGATATGGGTGAACCTGTAAAAATTGTTGATTTAGCAAATCGAATGAAACAGATTTACGGTAAAGACAATTTACCTATTAATTTTGTTGGATTACGACCGGGTGAGAAAAAATATGAGGAACTTTTAATAAACGATAGTGAGTTAAAAACCAAATATGAATCTATTTTTGTTGCTAAACCATCTCATTATGATATAACTCAATTAAAAAGCGATATCGAAAGATTATTAGTTGCAACTGATGAGAAAAAATTAATAATTTTGTCTGAAATCGTTCCAGAATTTAAACATAATCGAGATTTAAAATCTTAAACTTCTCATTATTCCCGTGTTTAACACGGGAAATATATCTAAAATTTATATATCATATTGTAGATAATACATTAATTCTTCAAAATTCATTTGATATTTTTCAAGTATTGAATTTAAAACTTTTCTACTTTCATAAACACCACCAATTGTTTCTGCTTGTTTTAAAGCTTGATATAACGGCTTGATGATTTCAAGAGCTTTTAAATTTGGTTGTCGTCTTACAGAATAAAAACCTATAATATCATTATTGTTATTATAAGACGATGTAACATTGGCAAAAACCCAATAAAAAGAGCCATCTTTTGATAAATTTTTAATAAATACATTAATTTCTTTTTTATTTTGAATAACACTCCATAATGTTTGAAATATAATTTTAGGCATATCTGGATGTCGTATTATATTGTGAGGTTGTCCAAGTATTTCATCGTCAGAATATCCAGATAATTTTATAAAAAGTAAATTGCCATAGGTTATATGTCCTGTTAAATTAGTTTTTGAAACTAAAATTTCATCTTTGTCAAAATAAAGCTGTTTATCATTAGGTTTAGGTTTAAAAATTTTTACTGAATGTTTATTTTGAGATTTATTTTCTTCGTTTTCTTTTGATTCTTATTCTCTTGTTTTAATATACCAAAAAAATTCATGATATTAACCTTTTAGTTTATATATTTAGCAAAAAACTATATAAACAGTATAACAATTTATTAGGTAATATTATTCTTAATAATAGTAATTAATTTGAATAACTTATTTTATTTATAACTTCGCTACAAATTGCAAGTCCAAATGAAGCTGTAACAGCCATAAAACTTCCACCAACTTCACCAATTCTTGGAGTAGGTAAAAAAACTGCTTTAAAATCACCATTAAAACCGCTTTTTTTTAAATTAGTTCTTACTGCTCGAGCTAATGGATCAGCTTCTGTTTTCCAAATTGAATCAATTTTTAAGCCAATTGGCGAAATTTTTCCACCTGAACCCATTGAACTGATTAATTTATTTTTAAACTTAAAAGCTAGAGCTATTTTTACATCGACCTCATCAATTGCATCAATAACTATATCTGGATTATCAAAATTAAAATTTGCTACCCATTCAGAAGTTGCTCGTTGTTCGATTCCACTAATTTCTGGATAAATTTTTAAAAGAGTTGAAATTTTAGATTTACCAATATTATTATCACTCCAAAGCTGACGATTTAAATTTGTTTCATCATATATATCAAAATCTACAATCGTGATATTTCTAAAACCTGATCGATAGAGACAATCAAGTGCAAAGCTACCAACTCCACCAACTCCGAAAATCAAAATTTTAATATCTCGAAATTTATCAAATTTATCGCCAAAAACTTTTTTGACTCTATCAAATCTCATTATATTTTTCTCAATTATATTTTTTTATTTTTATTTAATTTCATATTCGGCTCGACCTTTTTGATACAAGTCATCACCGAGAACATCATTTATTACAGTAACTGGAAAATCTTCAACTTCGATTTTACGAATTGCTTCAGGTCCAAGTTCAGGATAAGCGATAATTTCAGAACTTTTAATTCGTTTGCCAAGTAAAGCACCAGCTCCACCAGTTGCACCGAAATAAACAGCTCCATATTTTACACAAGAATCTATAACTTCTTGAGATCTTTCGCCTTTACCAATCATTCCACGAAGACCATTTGCAATTAAAGTTGGAGAATAACTATCCATTCGATAACTTGTTGTTGGTCCAGCACTTCCGATTGGTTCGCTCGGTTTTGGTGGAGTTGGTCCAACGAAATATATAACAGCACCATTTAAATCGAAGGGCAAATTTTTTCCAGCTGACATTAAATCAACTAATTTTTTATGTGCAGCATCTCGAGCTGTATAAATAATTCCGTTTAAAAAAACGATATCACCAGCTCTTAATTTTGAAACATCTTCATTTTGAAGAGGTGTTTTTAAATAATATGTAGTTCCCATAATTAAAAGCCTTTATATTTAAAAAGTTATATGTCCGTGTCGAGAACTATGACACTGAACATTTACACTAACGGGAAGCGAAGCAATATGACATGGATTACTTTCGATATGAACAGCGAGAACAGTTTTTGTTCCACCCATTCCCATTGAACCGATACCTAATTTATTTAAATCTTCGAGAATTATATTTTCAAGTTCAGCCATTTCAGGATCAGGATTAATCGAACCAATATCTCTAAAAAGTGCATGTTTGCTACTAATTGCACATTTTTCAAAAGTTCCACCGATTCCGATTCCAACAGTTAGAGGCGGACATGGATTACTTCCAGCTTTTGAAATAGTTTCACGAACAAATTTTATGATACCATTTGTGCCAGATGCTGGAGGAAGAACGATAGCTTTACTAACATTTTCAGAACCGCCACCTTTTGCAGCATATTCTATATCTATTTTGTTGCCTTCAACTATATCAAAATGTATAATCGCAGGTAAATTGTAACCGACACTATTTTGTAAATTAGCTCTCGTAAAAGGATGACAAGTTGAAGCTCGTAAATAACTTTCTTTATAGGCTTCAGCTGTAGCAATATTAATAGCATTTTTTATATTACCACCTTTTATTTTGACCTCATCACCAATTTTTATAAAAAATACAGCTAAACCTGTATCTTGACAAAGTGGTCGAAACTCTTTTGAAGCGATTTGAGAATTTTCGAGAATTTGTCTTAAAACTTCGCGACTAACAGGAGATTTTTCTTCATTCATTGCTCGTTCAAGAGCATCGATAGAATCTTTTGGTAAATTAGCACTTGTATAATTGATGAGGTTTTTTACTCCACTAACTATTTCATTAAAATCTACTTCTCTCATAACTATTTTTTTTCCTCAAAAAATTTTTTCTCATGTAAAATATTTACTAATCTTTGAACAGAAGCAACTGAACGAGCAAAATCTTGTTTTTCACTATAATTTAAAGAGATATCAAGAATTTGTTCGCAACCATTAGCACCAAGCATTAAAGGAACACCAGAAACTATATCTCTATAACCATATTCACCTTCAAGCATAATGCCACATGAATGAATCTGTTTAGTATCTTTTAAAATAGCATCAACCATAATTGAAGTAGCTTTTGCGGGAGCATAATATGCAGAACCATTTTGAAGTAATTTAACAATTTCAGCTCCACCATTTCGAGTTCGAGTAACAATTTTTTCGATTTTATCACTTGTCATTAAATCTGTTAAAGGGACACCTGCAACAGTAGAATATCTTGAAAGAGGAACCATATCATCACCATGACCTCCCATAACAGATGCTCTAATTTGTCCTGCACCATAACCTAAAGTTTCATGAATAAAATGAGCCATTCTTGCACTATCAAGAACTCCAGCCATTCCAAGAACTCTATTTCGCGGAAAACATGTTGTTTTTTGAGCAACATAAACCATTGCATCAAGAGGATTTGAGACAACGATAATAACAGCTTCTGGAGAATATTCTTTAACACCAAGAGAGACTTCTCGCATAATTTCAGCATTAATCATTAATAAATCATCTCGACTCATTCCGGGAAGTCTTGGACTTCCAGCTGTAATTACAACAACATCACAATCTTTGACATCTGCCATAGTTTCAGCAACTTTTACAACAGTATGACTTTGAATACTTTGAGCTGCTTGAGACATATCAAGAGCTTTTCCTCGAGCAATATCAATTTTATTATCTCTTAAAATAACTTCATGACAAATGCCTTGAACTGCTAAACTATATGCAACTGTTGAACCAACATTTCCTGCTCCAATAATTCCGACTCTTTTGCCTCTTCGTTTGCTCATAAAAATAGCTCTCTTTCTAAATTATTTAAATAGGATTATTATAATAAAAATATAAAACTTTACAAAAAATAAATATGTAAAAATAAATATGTAAAATTAAATATGGCAGAATTTTAACATAGCAATTTTTATCTAGTCTAATAAAATTAAAAAATTAAAATAGAGATAGCTAAATTTTCACATATTATAAAAATATATTTAAAGAATATTTTATTTTATATTTTATTTTATATTTTTATTATCTAATTACTTATATGTTACCAAAAGAGACACTTTAAAATTAGCTTTTTATTTTATATATAAATTTTTATTTATAGTTCGCTATTCTTACCAAATAGAAAAGCAAAAAATTTGATCTAATATTTTTGTTTTTAATATTAAAGAGAATCTTCAAGGGGGAATAAATGGCATTAAAAAAAGCACCAGAAAATACTCCTGTATGGGTTGATACAAAAAAATGCAAAGCCTGTGATGTTTGTGTTTCTGTATGTCCCGCAGGTGTTTTAAGTATGCATTATGATAAAACATCTACACTTGGAGCAATGGTTCATGTCGATTATCCTGATTCATGTATAGGATGTAGTGATTGTGAATTACATTGTCCAGATTTTGCTATCTATGTAGCTGATAAAAGTGAATTTAAATTTGCAAAATTATCAGATGAGGCAAAAAATAGACAAGCTCAAATAAAAGCTAATCACTATATGAAATTAAATTAAGGGGAATATAGAAGAATATGGCTAGAGAAGTTATTTCAAGTGGCAATAGTCTCGCCGCACAAGCTGCTATCGATGTTGGCTGTAAATTTTTTGGTGGTTATCCAATAACTCCAAGTAGTGAAGTTGCTCATGATATGAGTGAAATGCTTCCTGAAGTTGGTGGAAAATTTATTCAAATGGAAGATGAAATCGCTGGTATTTCTGTTGCATTAGGTGCTTCAATGAGTGGTGTTAAATCTATGACTGCAACTTCAGGACCAGGTATTTCATTAAAAGCTGAACAAATTGGTCTTGCTCAAATGTCAGAAGTTCCACTTGTTATTGTTAATGTTATGCGAGGTGGTCCTTCAACAGGTCTTCCAACAAGAGTTCAACAAGGGGATATTTTACAAGCTAAAAATCCAACTCACGGTGATGTAAGAACTATTGCTGTTTGTCCTGGAAGTTTAGAAGAGAGTTATACTGAAACAGTTCGAGCTTTTAATCTTGCTGAAAGATTTATGCAACCCGTTTTTGTTTTATTAGATGAAACTCTTGGACATATGCATGGTAAAGCTGTATTACCAGATATTGAAGAAATTGAAAAAAATATAATAAATCGTAGAATTTTTGAAGGTGATCCAAAAGATTATCGACCTTATGATGTTCCACAAGATCAACCTGCAATTTTAAATCCTATGTTTAAAGGCTATAAATATCATATTACTGGACTTCATCATAATCCAATCGGTTTCCCAACTGAAGATGCAGTGGCTTGTCAATTATTAATCGAAAGATTATTAAATAAAGTTGATGCACATCAAAATGAAATTGATAATTATGAAGAATATAAATTAGATGATGCCGATGAGGTAATTATTGCTTATGGTTCATTATCGAGATCTGCTCGTGATGCTGTTAATAGACTTAGAAAAGAGGGTCGAAAAATTGGTATGTTTAGACCAATTACACTTTGGCCAAGTCCAGCAAAAAAATTAAAAGAAATTGGCAATAAATATAAAAATATTTTAGTTACAGAATTAAATATGGGTCAATATTCTCAAGAAATTGAACGAGTTATGAAACGAAATTTTGCGACTTTATTTAAAGCAAATGGAAGACCAATTTCTCCAGCAGAAATTATCGAAAAAGTTAAAGGAGTATTCTAAAATGGCTTTTGATTATGAAAAATATTTGAGAACTACAACGACTTTATGGTGTTGGGGTTGTGGCGACGGAATAATTATGAAAGCTGTTCTACGAGCAATTGAAAAACTCGAATGGAATATGAATGATGTTGCCGTTGTTTCTGGAATTGGTTGTTCTGGAAGATTTTCATCTTATATTAATGCAAATACTGTTCATACGACTCACGGACGAACAGTCGCATATGCTACAGGTATAAAATTGGCAAATCCTAATAAACATGTTATAGTCGTTGCTGGTGATGGTGATGCTCTTGCAATTGGTGGAAATCATACAATTCATGGAGCAAGAAGAAATATAGACCTAAATTTTATTATTATTAATAATTTTATTTATGGTTTGACAAACTCTCAAGTTTCTCCAACTACTCCAAAAGGTATGTGGACTGTAACTACACAATATGACAATATCGATCCAACTTTTGATGCTTGTGAATTAGGTAAAGCTGCTGGTGCAACTTTTGTAGCTCGAGAAACTGTTCTTGATCCGAAAAAACTTGAAAAAATATTTGTCGAGGGTTTTCAACATCGAGGATTCTCTTTCTTTGACATTTTTTCTAACTGTCATGTTAATTTAGGTAGAAAAAATAAAATGGCTTCTGCTATGGAAAATTTAACTTGGATTGATGAAATTACAGTTTCTAAAAATAAATTTGAAAAAATGAGTGCTGAAGAAAAAGCTGGAAAATTCCCTACTGGAATTCTTCATCACGATACAACTCAAATTGAATATTGCGATGCTTACGATAAAGTTATTGAAGCTGCTCAAAAACATACTCTTGTTAGAAATTTAAAATAGGGGTTATACAAAAATGATTCAAATTAGATTTACAGGTGTTGGTGGGCAAGGTGTTTTATTAGCTGGTGAAATTTTTGGAGCTGCAAAAATTAAAGCTGGTGGCTATGGTGTAAAAGCTGCAACATATACTTCTCAAGTTCGAGGTGGTGCAACTGTTGTAGATATTTTACTTGACGATGAAGAAATTTTGTATCCATATGCAAATGATGGTGAAATCGAATTTATGCTTTCGACTGCAAATATTTCATATCAACAATTTAAAAATGGTGTGAAACTTGGTGGAACAATTGTTGTTGATCCAAATTTAGTTCATCCATCTGATGAAGATAGAACAAAATGGAAAATTTATGAAATTCCAGTTATAACAATAGCAAAAGAGGAAGTTGGTAATGTTATTACTCAATCTGTTGTTGCTCTTGCTGTAACACAAACTTTCTTAAATCCATTAGATCGAGATTTATTGTTTCAAACAATGATTTCAAAAGTTCCTGCTAAAGTTCGCGATGTAAATAAAAAAGCATTTGAACTTGGTGAAAAATATGCTCGAGATGCAATGAGCAAATAATTTATTAATTTATTTTAGCCCCATTTATACAATGGGGTTTCTCCAAATTTTTTCTTTCCTTTCAACTTCTAAATTTTATAAAAATATTTACAACTTCTAATAAATATGCTATACTTTCCGACTAAATATTAATAATTATATATAGATTTATTTACATCTTATTTATTATAAGTATATATATAGCTACTTTAATTAATCAAAATAGATCGGATCGATAACAAATGAAAAGTTATGTTTTAGGTTTTCCAAGAATTGGAGAACAGCGAGAATTAAAAGTTTCGCTTGAGAGTTATTGGAAGGGAAATATATCTCTTCAAGATCTCGAAGCAACAGCAAAAGATTTACGAGCTAGACATTGGAAATATCAAGCAAATGCAGAAATAGATTGTTTTTCAGTAAATGATTTTAGTATGTATGACGGAATGTTAGACATGATGTTTTTATTTGGAGCTATTCCAAATAGATTTAAAGATATCGAAAATCGAACTGCTAGATATTTTGCAATGGCAAGAGGTGATAAAACTCATACAGCTATGGAAATGACCAAATGGTTTAATACAAATTATCACTATATTGTTCCTGAACTTTCACAAAATGATGAATTAAATCTTGATATTTCTAAAATTGTTTCCGAATATCGTGAAGCTCGAGAAATAGTTTCTGAAAGTTCGCTTAAAATAAATATTGTCGGAATCATTACTTTCTTAAAATTATCAAAAAGAATTGATAATAAATCAAACACATTAGAATTTTTCGATAAATATTTAGCAATATATTCGGAATTAATCTCTAAATTATCAAAAATTGATGTACAAGTTGTTATTCAATTTGATGAACCAACTTTTGTTACTTCAATTGGTAGTGAAGAATTATCGCTTTTAAAAATTGCTTATGACAAATTAGGCACAGTTGCTGAAAATGTAAAAATTATTGTTGCAACATATTTTGATCATTCTGTTGAAGCTACAAAAGTTCTTGTTAATACTCGCATTAATGCTATTGCCCTTGATTTTATTCTTGGCGAAAAAAATATGGAAAGTCTTGAAATAATTGCAAAATCAGATAAAAGACTTCTTATCGGAATCGTAAATGGTAGAAATATCTGGATTAATGAAATTCAAAAATCTATTGACTTATTAAATAAAATCGCCTTAATAGTTCCAAAAGAGAGAATTCGAATAGGAACTTCAACTTCACTTTTACATGTTCCATATTCATTACAGTATGAGACAAAAATGGATAGTGAAATTAAATCTTGGTTATCTTATGCAGTTGAAAAACTTGATGAGGTTGTAATCATTAACAAGCTATTTTTTGGTCAAATTTTATCTCACGAAGAGACAACTTTTTATAATAAAAATGTAAAAGCTGTTATTAGTCGAAAAACTTCAAATCGAGTATTTAATTCTGAAGTTCGATCTCAAGTTGAAAATTTTATTTTTAAACCTCGAGAAGATTTTTTAACTAGAATTCAAAAACAACATTCTACTTTTAATTATCCTCCACTTGCTACAACTACAATTGGAAGTTTTCCACAAACTGCTGAAGTTCGAAAAGCGAGAAGTGATTACAAAGCTGGAAAAATTTCAAATGATGAATATAATAATTTCTTAAAATTAGAAATTTCAAAAACTATTAAATTTCAAGAAGATATTGGCTTAGATGTATTAGTTCATGGAGAATTTGAACGAAATGATATGGTCGAATATTTTGGCGAACAACTTGACGGTTTTGCATTTTCTCAAAATGGTTGGGTTCAATCTTATGGTTCAAGATGTGTTAAACCGCCACATATTTTTGGAGATGTTAGCCGACCAAAACCGATGACAGTTGATTGGATTTCATATGCTCAATCACTTTCGACTAAAAAAGTTAAAGGTATGCTAACTGGTCCAGTAACAATTTTGGCATGGTCTTTTGTTAGAGATGATCAACCAAAAAGTGAAACTTCACGACAAATTGCTTTTGCAATTCGAGACGAAATCGAAGATTTAGAAAAAGCAGGAATCGATATGATTCAAGTTGATGAAGCAGCTTTTAAAGAGGGTTATCCGCTTCGACGAGAAGATATTCCAATTTATGAAAAATGGGCTGTTGATGACTTTTTAGTTGCAACTGCTGTTGTTAAACCAACTACTCAAATTCATACACATATGTGTTATTCTGAATTTGATGACATTATCAAAACAATTGAAGCAATGGATGCTGATGTCATCTCGATTGAGACAAGTAGAAGCGGAAATTCACTTTTAAAAGTATTTGAACAAGTTGGTTATAAACAAGAAGTTGGACCAGGAGTTTATGATATTCATTCGCCACGAGTTCCAAGTGTTGATGAAATGGTAAAACAAATTGATTTATTACTTCAAGTATTGCCAGAACGACAACTTTGGATTAATCCAGATTGTGGTTTAAAAACTCGAGGTTGGGCTGAAGTTGAACCATCATTAAAAAATATGGTTGAAGCTGTAAAAGTCGTAAGAGCTAAAAGAATTTAACTAAATCTATATCTATTGATGAGGTAACATAAAATTTAATTACCTCATCATGAACTTTTTTAAAATTCTATTTTAGCCAACTCAAAATTTTGTTACGAATTTTCTCATTATTATTATCTGGTTTAATAATTTGATGATTTTTTACAATTAGATTATTAATTGTTTCATAATTAAACTGTTGCAAAATTGGAACACCAAATTTCTCTAAAATATTATTTCCAAAATCTGGACGATCTATTCGTTCTACAAAAATAGGAATTCCATTTGAAGCTAAAGTTTCAAGAGCAGTTTGAAAAGAAAAAGTGATGACATATTTAGATTTTTTTATAATATTTACATATTCTTCATTTTCATGAATATTCTTAAAAGAATCTTTTAACTCATTTTCGTAACCCAAAAAATAGTAAAACCCCAAAAGCAGATCACTATCTATATTTTTTAAATTTGCTCTATTTTTATATAAAAACTTATCATAGTCATCATCACCATAAAATATAATTTTTGATATGTTTTTATCAAGATTGTCAAAATATATTTGAGATATTGGATTTGCAGAAAGAATATTTTCACTATCGATTAAATGCGGATTAATTAAAAATTCGCCTTTTTTTAATTGATCATTAGGATTAAGAGACAATCTAATAAATTTTTTAAAATATGAGAGCATTTCTATATGCTGAGTTTCATTATGTTCATCAGAATCATAAATTAAAATATCTCCATGATTTGCAATATTAGGAATATTTCTAAGAACATCAATGCCAATAGCACCATTTATTCCAAAATCTCTAGCACCAGAAGCAATTCTGAAATCACTAGTTAAAAGTCTGATATTTAGTTCAGGTAACGAATTTATAATTGCAACTGCTTTTCTAAATCTATCAAGTCCAAAACGGTGTCCAGTATGAACATAATAATAGATCACATAGTCTCCTTTAATAATTTTATGATATTCTACTATCAAATCAAAGATTCTAAGATTAATTTTTTATGAAATAAATTTTTAAAAAAAATAATATTTACTATATATGAGTGCTATTTTTATAACTCTTTTTGACTTTATATAAAAACTATATTAGAATTTAAATTTAAACCATGTGCTATAATGCCAATTTAAAATAAAATTTCGGAGGAGTCTTCTTGAAAATATTAGTTGTTGATGACAGCTCTACAATGAGAAGAATCATAAAAAATACTTTAGCTCGACTTAATTATAAAGATGTTCTTGAAGCTGAAAATGGTGCAGAAGCTTGGGGCTTAATGGAATCTAATAAAGATTTAGGAATGTTAATTACAGACTGGAACATGCCTGAAATGAATGGATTAGAACTTGTTAAAAAAGTTAGAGGTTCTGGACATTTTAATGAATTACCTATTATTATGGTTACCACTGAAGGTGGAAAAACAGAAGTTATTGCAGCATTAAAAGCTGGAGTCAATAACTATATCGTAAAACCTTTTACACCTCAAGTTTTAAAAGAGAAATTAGCTGCCGTTATGGGGGTTGATTCTGGATCGTCAGACGACTAATCATTACTACGAATTAGTAGTATCTCCATCAACTCATTATGATCTATTTTTAGATTTTCTCCTTCAAATCTATGAAAACGGTTTTGAGGAGCAAGATGGTTCATTTATTTTAAGAGACAATGAACCTCTTGATGAGACACAATGGGCTTTAGAATATTTTAACGAAGAGCTGAAAAAAAATTTACAAGTTGATATAAAATTAGAAATTAATCAAAAAAAGCTTGAAAATATCGATTGGGTTGATGCTTTTAAAAAAAGTGTTCAACCTATATATATAGCACCGTTTTATATTCATCAAAGCTGGAATGAACCAAAAGAAAATGCAATAAATTTAGTTTTAGATCCTGCTCTTGCTTTTGGTTCTGGACATCACGAAACTACATCTTCAGTTATACAAATATTAATAAATATAGCTCAAAAGGATGATATTATTTTAGATGTTGGAACAGGTAGTGGAATTTTATCACTCGTTTGTTCAAAAATTGGTTCAACAATCGATTTTTGCGATATTGATCCATTATCTATTGAAAGTGCAATATATAATTTCAAAAAAAATAATTTAACTTATAGAAACTTTTGGATTGGTTCTGCAAATACTACTAATGAAACTTATTCTTTAGTTATAGCAAATATTATTCCAGATGTAATTATTGCCATTTCACAACATTTAAATAATCGAGTAAAAAATGGCGGAAAACTATTATTATCAGGTATTTTATCAGGTAAAGATGATTCTGTTATTGAACGATTTAAAAATTTTAAACTTATACAAAAAGTTGAAAAAGGAGAGTGGATAACTCTACTTTTAGAAAAAAGGGATAATATATAATGATTTTAGTAATGAAGAATGGAGCAACAACTGAAGAAATTGAGACAACTTCAAAACGGATTCGTGAATGGGGACATGAAGTTACTCTTGCGAAAGGTGAATTCCAAACAGTTATGGGAATCATCGGTGATAAACAAGATTTAGCTGGAAAACCTCTTCACACTTTACCAGGTGTTGATAAAGTTCTTGAAGTTTCAGCTCCTTATAAAAAAGCAAGTCGAGCTTTTCATCCAGATGATACTGTAATTGATGTAAATGGTGTAAAAATCGGTGGTGGTTATAGAAGTGTAATTGCTGGACCATGTTCAGTTGATAGTTACGATAATTTAATATTAATTGCAAAAGCTGTAAAAAATGCTGGTGCAACTATGTTAAGAGGTGGAGCTTTCAAACCACGAACAAGTCCATATTCGTTTCAAGGTAAAGGACACGAAGGTCTTGAAATGTTGGCTGAAGTTCGACGAGAAACTGGATTACCAATTGTTACAGAATTAATGAGTGAAAAAGATATCGATCTAGTTTATCAATATGCTGATGTTATTCAAATTGGTGCTAGAAATATGCAAAATTTTGCTCTTTTAAAAGAAATTGGTAAATTAGGCAAACCTGTTATTTTAAAAAATGGAATTGCTTCAACTGTTCAAGAACATTTAATGTCTGTTGAATATGTTATGAGTGGAGGCTTAAATGATGTAATTATCGCTTTAAGAGGCACACGAAGTTATGAAACAGCTATGCGAAACAGTTTAGATGTTGGTATTGTTCCATATATGCAGAAATTAACTCATTTGCCAATTATTATCGATCCAAGTCATTCAGCTGGAAAAAGAGAATTTGTTAGTTCTTTGGCTTATGCTGGTATGGCAATCGGTGCAGATGGTGCAATTATTGAAGTTCATCCATGTCCAAGTTGTGCTTTATCTGATGGCGATCAAGCTCTTTTGCCTGAAGATTTCGCATATTTAATGGACAAAATTTCTAAACTTCAACCTTGGAATCAACGAGACTGGAGTAAAAATTTTGGTAAAATGCAAAATAGCAAATTTGGAGATACAAAATAGATGAGTATGCCAAGTGGTTTTGAATTAATACTAATTTTATTAGTAGTTTTATTATTATTTGGTGGTCGTAAAATTCCAGAATTAATGAAAGGCATTGGAACTGGTATTAAAAATTTTAAAGAAGCCGTTAAAGATGATAATAATCAATCTGAAGTTATAGCAAATATAAATCAGTCTATTAATTCTCAACAACCTCATCAAACTAAATCTAATTCAAACTCTCAAGAATCAAAAGTATAATATAAATTTATATTTTATGAAATATAAATAAAATGGTTAATATTAAACCGAATAAAATCGAACGAGTAGGATTCTTTTTAAGACCAAATAAGCCTGAATTAGGTAATTCTTTTCATATTTTACGAGAACTTTTTGAAAAATATGGAGTTGAAGTCTCAATTGAAAGTGAAAGTGCAAAAATGATTGGAGAAAAAGGCGAAGAGTGTTCAACTTTAGCAAAAGAATCTGATATTTTAATATCTTTCGGTGGAGATGGAACTCTTCTTTCAACAGCTAGAAAAACTTTTTATTATAGAAAACCTATTTTACCGATTAATGGCGGAAATTTAGGTTTTTTAGTTGATTTAAATATCGATGAGGTTGAAAAATTTATACCTTTGTTATTAAAAGGTGAATATTTTTTAGAAAAAAGAGATGCATTTAAAGTTGATTTTAAATGGCGAGAAAGTGAATTCGCTTTAAACGATCTATTTATAACAAATACAAAACGAATGAAAATGACAACAGTTCATGTATATCGTTTTGATGAACGAATTGGCGAAAAAGTATTAATAAATAGCTATAATGGTGATGCACTTATAATTTCAACTCCAACTGGTTCAACTGCTTACAATTTATCTTCTGGTGGACCAATTTTATATCCAGAAATGGTTGGATATGTTTTAACTCCTATGGCTCCACATTCTTTGACTCAAAGACCTATTGTTTTACCTCCATCTATTGAAATTTGTGTTAGTTCTGGTTCAGATAGCATTTTAGCTATTGATGGACAAAAAAATATCAAACTAGAGAAAGAAAGTTTTGCGAAAATATCAATACATTCTGATCCAATTCAAATTATTAGAGTTAAAAACTATAATTTTTTTAATACACTTCGTAAAAAATTAAATTGGGGTTATTTAACTAATAGTTAAATTAAAACGGAACTATTCCCTACAATTTTTTAAAACAATAAATCAAATTATAAAAAGTAATAATTATTAAAATGTAGGGAATAGTCAGAGACTATTCCGCTGAAATAAAAAATTGCTAATTATTTCTGTGTCATGGCACGAAAATAACGAAATTGGAAGATGTCGATTTATTTGCCTCCACATATAATTTTTCTAACAGATTCTAAATCTTCAAAAGTATCAACTCCTATTGATTTGTATTCTGTAGTAATCATTTTAATTTTATAGCCATTTTCAATTGCTCGAAGTTGTTCCAATTTTTCAATTTTTTCAAGTTTAGTCTCTTGTAATTTTGAATAAATTTCTAAAAAACTGCAACTATAACCATAAATTCCAATATGTTGAAAATAGTCTAAATTTAAAAGTGAATCACGATTAAACGGAATCGGCGAACGAGAAAAATAGATAGCATTATCAAATTTATCAGTAATGACTTTGACAATATTTGGATTATTTAAATCAGCTAGATTATTTATAATTCGCATTGCACTAGCAAATTCAACTTTTCCAGCTAAATTTAAAATCTGATTTATAATTTGTGGATCAATAAGAGGTTCATCACCTTGAAGATTAACAATAAAATCTAAATCTAAATTTTGAACAGCTTCAGCAATACGATCAGTTCCAGATTGATGAGATTCACTTGTTAAAATAGCAACACCACCAATCTTTTCGATTATTTCTATAATTTGAATATTATCAGTTGCAACGATAACCTCATCAGCATTACTTTTTTTTGCTTGTTCATAAACTCTTTGAATTAAACTTTTTCCGCAAATATCTAAAATCATTTTATTTGGTAATCGAGTAGATTTTAATCTAGCAGGAATAATAATTCCAGTTTTATTTATTTTCAATTTATAAAAGCCTCCCTGATTTCAATCGAAACTCGTTCAACTTCACTTTGAAGAAATTTTAAAGATGAGCTATTTTTAATAATCCAAGTTGATAAATTTAATTTTTCATCTATTGGCAATTGAGAATTTATTCGTTGAATAACCTCATCTTGATTTAATTGATCTCTTTCGATGACTCGTTTAATTTGAGTTTCACGAGGAGCATAAATCAAAACAGTTTTATCTATTGGATAAACTCCATGTCGTTCAAAAAAAGTGGAATATCAATTAAATATGGAAATCTTAGATTCTCTAATTTTTGACTTTCAATTTCAACAGCTGAAAAAATCTTAGGATGAATAAAAGCTTCAAGTTTTTTTCTTGATTCTTGATCAGCAAAAATTAATTTACCGAGACTTTTTCTATCAACCATACCATCAATAACATATTCTTGACCGAACATATTAGCAATGGCTAAACCATTATTTTTAAGAATAGAATGGGCGATTTTATCGGCATCGATAACTTTAAAACCATTTAAAGAAAAAAGAGCTGAAGCAGAGCTTTTGCCAGTTCCGATGCCTCCAGTTAAGGCTATTGCATATTTAAAACTCATTTTTTGTTAATTTTTTACAAAAGAAGAAATTTCTCTTTTTATATAATTAGGCAAAGAGAAAGATGAAATATGTATATCACTATTATAATAATTTAAATCTTCTAATAAATCACTTCGTTGAAGATTTATATCAGCTGTTGAATGATAAAATTTTGAACCAAAAAGCAAAATATTATTATTTGCAATATATGGCATTGCAATTCTGAAATTTTTAGCAAGTTCTTTCAAAGAGATAAAATTCGAATCACCAATAGCCGAAACCAAACCATCTCGTTTTAAAATTCGCGAAATATGGGCAGAATCAATATTACTTATATTTTTTTCGATAATTGCAACATCAAAAGTTTCATTATTAAATTCAACAATTCGATTATTAAAATCATCAATTGAAGAAACTTCAACATCTAAATTTAAAAACTTATATTTACTAAATTGAAAAATATATTCTTCAGGTTGATCTGAAACTAAAAATATATTTTTTGGCTCTTTATGTGTCGAAAGTGGAACATGTGCCAACATTTCTATTAAAAAATTTGAATTATTCAAAAAAGCCTCCTATTTTATTTATATTTTTATGATCTTATTTTATTTATAGAACTAGCTATTTTTATCATTTGAGAAAAATCTTGAACATTAAGACTTGCACCACCAATTAAAACACCATTACATGATGATAAAGATAAAATTTCTTTAATATTTGCAAGTTTGACACTTCCACCATAAATAATTTTTTTGTTAGTTAAATCAGCTAAAAATTGCAAAGTTTCTTCAATTTGATTTAAAGTTGGAGTTAAACCACTACCGATTGCCCAAATTGGTTCATAAGCAATAGTTAAATTTTTATAATTTAAATCTAAATTAGATAATTGACTTTTTAAAAAAGCGAGGGTTTCCCCTCGTTCTCTAATTTCTCGAGATTCACCGATACATAAAACTATTTTTTTATTATGTTCAACAAGAAAATTAAATTTTTTAGCGATAAAATCAATTGATTCATTTAAAATATCTCGTCGTTCGCTATGTCCAATTAGAACATATTCAATATTAAATTCATCTATTTGTTGAAGAGTTATTTCACCAGTAAAAGGGCCATTTAATGCGGGATAAATATTTTGAGAACCAATAGAAATTTGACCAATTGTATTTTGAAGAGCTATTGCTGATGGAAAAACAATAATTTCATCGAGAATATTTATATTTTTTAATAAATTATTTAATTCTAGTAAATAGTTTTTGGTTTCATTTCTAGTTTTATAGCTTTTAAAATTAGCTAAAAGAATCAATTATCTGCCTTAACAAGAGGTTCAACACCTGGAAGAATTTTTCCTTCAAGAAGTTCAAGAGAAGCTCCGCCACCAGTTGAAATAAAAGTAATTTCATCATCTAGGGCTGTTCGTTTGATGAGGTCAGCTGTATCGCCACCACCAACAACAGTAGTAGCATAACTATCAGCTAAAGTATGAGCCAATTGAAAACTACCTCGAGCAAATTTTTCTATTTCATAAACACCCATTGGACCATTCCATAAAATAGTTTGAGAATCTCGAATAGCAAGTTGAAATAATTTGACAGTTGCGGGGCCGATATCTAAACCTAACCATTTTTCAGGAATTTCTTTAGTTGTTACGATCATCGTATTAGATTTATCAGAAAATTTATCAGAAGCTACGACATCAATTGGTAAATATAATTTGACTTTTAAGCTTTTAGCTTCATTCATAATATTAATAGCTTCAGGAATTAAATAATCTTCAACAATTGAATTTCCAATATCTTCACCGAGAGCTTTTAAAAAAGTAAAAGCCATTCCACCACCAATAATTAATTTATCAACTCTAGGTAATAAATTTTTAAGAGCCTCTAATTTTCCAGAAACTTTACTTCCACCAACAAGAGCTGTAAAAGGTCTAGCAGGATTATTTAATAATTTTGAGAAAAATTCAATCTCTTTTTGTAATAAAAAGCCAGAAGCTTTTTTACCGACTGGAAAATATTCTGTAATACCATGAACAGACGAATGAGCTCGATGACTTACACCGAAAGCATCATTAACATAAATATCAGCAAGTTGAGCTAAAGCTCGAGAAAATTCTGGATCATTTTTAGTTTCACCATTTTCAAATCTTAAATTTTCCAGAAGTAAAATTTCACCTATTTGTAATTTCGAAGCTAATCTTTTAGCATTTTCACCAACAACATCTAAACTTAATTTGACATCAATATGTAAAAGAGTATGAAGTCTTTTCTGAATAGGTTTAAGCGAATATTTTTCTTCAAATTTGCCACCTTTTGGTCGTCCAAAATGAGAAGCCAAAACAACAGAAGCATTATTATCTAAACAATATTCTATTGTCGATAAAGCTGACCTAATTCGTCTGTCATCAGTAATATTTCCAAATTCATCAAGTGGAACATTAAAATCACATCGAATAAAAACTTTTTTGCCATCTAAATTTAAATCTCTTAAATTATAAAGTTTCATTAATTTTCTCCAATTAGTTTAATTAACGAGTTCCGATATATAAAGCCATATCGATTAATCTACTAGAATAACCCCATTCGTTATCATACCAAGCCATAACTTTAACCATATTGCCATCAATAACTTGAGTTAAATCATCAGCGACAATACTACTATTTGTATCACCAACAAAATCTTGAGAAACTTTAAATTCGCTATCAATCGAAATAATGCCTTTTAAGTCGCTATTAGCTCGATCTCGTAAAATTTTATTTACTTCATCTTTAGTAGTGTTTCGTTTAACGATGACATTTAAATCAACCATAGAGACATTTGGAGTTGGAACACGAACACTTTGACCGTGCATTTTGCCTTTAAGTTGAGGAAGAACTAAACCAATAGCTTTTGCGGCACCAGTTGTAGTTGGAATCATATTAATAGCGGCAGCTCGAGCTCGTCGTTTATCAGATTTATGTTTAACATCAAGAATATTTTGATCATTAGTATAACTATGAATAGTTGTCATTAAACCTTTTTCGATACCAAGGGCATCATCAAGAGCTTTTGCAATTGGTGCAAGACAATTTGTTGTGCAACTAGCATTCGAAATTACATTTTCACCATTATATTTATCTTCATTAACACCAATAACATAAGTTGCAGTATCATCTTTTGCTGGAGCAGAAATAACAACTCGTTTAACACCATTTTTAAGATGTTGAGAAGCCTGTTCGCAAGTTAAAAAAACACCTGTGCATTCAAGAACCACTTCAGTACCAAATTGACCAAAATCTAAATTTTTAGGATCTTTTTCAGAAAGTATTTTTACTTTTTCATTTCCTATTTTTAAATAATTATCAGAAAGAAGTTCAGTTTCAGTTTTAAAATGACCATGAACACTATCATTATCTAATAAATATTTAATCATTTCAGGTTCTGTTAAGTCGTTAATTGCGACAAGTTCAACATCGTTTCGTTCAGCGATAATTCGGGCAACACTTCTACCAATTCGACCAAAGCCGTTAATTGCTAATTTTAAAGCCATGAAATTTTCCATTTCTATATTTTTTAAGTCTATTTTTAATTTTATCAAAATCTAGCTTTATTTTATAATTTAAGACAAGTTCAAAATAACAAATTACTTTATAATTAGCCTCTTAAAATTTTTAGAAAGGAGTTTTAGTAATTTAATAAGAAAATTACTAATAATTCAAAATTATGAATATGTTTCGAGCTATATTTAGCAATAGTTCTGGAATTCTATTTTCACGAATAACAGGACTCATCAGAGATATGATGACTGCTTCAATTTTGGGAGTAAATATATATTCTGATATATTTTTTATTGCTTTTCAACTCCCGAATTTATTTAGAAGAATCTTTGGAGAAGGTGCTTTTTCTCAAACTTTTATTCCAGCTTTTACTCGAGTAAAACAAAAGATTCTATTTTCAGGATCTATTTTTACAAAATTATCAATATCTATTTTATTTTTAACTATGTTAATTTATATTTTCGATAAAGAAGTAACAATGGCAATTGCTTCAGGTTTTTCTGAACAAACAATCGAAGATGCAAAAATATTCGTAGTTATAAATTTCTTATATTTACCGCTAATTTTTATAGTTACATATTTAGCTTCGATTTTGCAGTATCGAGAACATTTTGCAACAACTGCATATTCAACTGCACTTTTAAATATATCATTAATATTAGCTTTGATTTTATCAAAAGATTTATCAGAACGAGAAATAGTTTTTGCTCTTAGTTATGGAGTTGTTTTAGGAGGTATATCTCAAATTATAGCTCATCTCATTGCTCTAAAAATGGTTAATATGGATCGAGTTGCACTTTGGGGAATTTTAAAATGGCGAAGATATCGTGAAGTCAAAGAAGAAAACAGGCTATTTTTTGATAAATTTTTCTTATCAATGTGGGGTGGAAGCACAGCTCAAATATCATCTTTTCTTGATACCGTAATAGCAAGTTTTTTATCAACTGGAGCAATAAGTTATTTATATTTTGCAAATAGAATTTTTCAATTTCCACTTGCCATTTTTGCCCTTGCCGTTTCAATGGCAATTTTTCCAAGAATTTCAAAATATATAAAACAAAAGAAAGAAGCAGTAGCAATTTCAATGTTAGAAAAAGGCTTTTGGATATTAATGTATTTATTATCAATTTCAACTGCTATTGGAGTAATATTTTCAGAAGAAATTATAAAAATGCTTTTTGAAAGAGGAAATTTTGATATAAACAATAGAATAGAAACAGCTAAAGTTTTAGAATACTATTTATTAGGCTTGACAATCTATGGAATTGCTAAATTATTCTCATTGTGGTTATATGCATATGAACAAGCAATAACAACAGCAAAAATTTCAACTTATTCTTTAATCTTAAAAGTTATTTTTTCAGCACTTTTTTTATCATCTTATGGAGGTTCTATGGGAGCAAGTGGTTTAGCACTTTCAACAACTTTAAGTTCTTTAGCTCTTTTAGTTTTTACTTTTAACGAATTTGGTTGGGATAAAATTTATAAAATAGTTAAAACTGTTGAAATAATTAGATTTGTAATTATTTTAATACTTCTTATTTTATCTTTAGAATTGATAAAACAAAGTTATTTATAAATTCTAAACTCTTTGAAATCTAAAGTAGGAGGGAAGAAATTTTGAGGGTTAATTTGTAAAATTTTGAAGAAATTTATATTTTACTGGTGCGGATGAGAGGACTTGAACCTCCACACCGTCAGGCACCAGATCCTAAGTCTGGCGTGTCTGCCATTTCACCACATCCGCATAATAAAAATATAAGTGGTACGCCCTACACGATTCGAACGTGTGACCGACGCCTTAGAAGGGCGTTGCTCTATCCATCTGAGCTAAGGACGCTCAAATTAAAAGTGGTGCGCCTGAGAGGGCTTGAACCTCTAACCTACGGATCCGAAGTCCATTGCTCTATCCAGTTGAACTACAGACGCATTAAAAATAATATGGGGTGAGCGACGGGGTTCGAACCCGCGACCCTCAGAACCACAACCTGATGCTCTAACCAACTGAGCTACGCCCACCATAATCATGTAGTTTTGAAGAATAAAACTGTGTTATTTAAATGGTCGGGGTGAGAGGGCTCGAACCTCCGGCACCTTGGTCCCAAACCAAGTACTCTACCATACTGAGCTACGCCCCGAATTTAAAAACAAGCGGAATTTTAACTATTTTTTTTCTTAAAGTCAAATGTTATTTTTTTATTAGAAAAATTCTCAATAATTCTAAAATAGATTCTCATGGCTTTGAACATTAGAATCTATTTTAGTTTTTATATTTCGTTTAAAACAGTTGCCATTAAATAATCTCCAGCAAACTCTGTTATTCTACAAAGATATATTTTGCCAAAAACTATATCTTCTATTTCACGATCATTTATTAAAATTTCACCATCTATATCTTCACCCCAATAAATTGCTTTACCAGATAATAAATATTCACTTTCGGAACTTTCACCATTTATAATTACTGGAATTTCACTATCAACTAGCTTTAATAAATTTTCTATTCTTTGTTCTTCGATAACCTCTTCAATTCTGTTCATTCGTCGTTCAATCTCTTTTTCAGAAATTTGATCCATAGTGAAAGCAGAAGTTCCCTCTTCATTTGAATATGCAAAAACTGAGATCATATCAAATCTAAATTCACGAATAAATTTTAAGATTTCTTCAAAATCTGCTCGATTTTCTTGTGGATGTCCAATTATAAATGCAGTTCTGATAAATGAATTTGGAATTGATCGCATTTCTCTTAAAAGTGCTTCTGTTCCTGCTCGACCAAGACCTCGTTTCATGACTTTTAACATTTTGTCTGAAATATGTTGAATTGGCATATCAAAATAGTTATGAAATTTCTTTGATTCTGCTATTTTATTTATAAGTTTCATCGAAGTCGTCGAAGGATATAAATATAAAATTCTTGCTGAAACAACTCCATCGATTTTTTCTATTTCATCAATTAAAAGTTCAAGACCATTTTTAATTCCAGAATCTCGTAAATATGAACTACTATCTTGAGAAATAAATGAGAAATCATAAAAACCTCTTTGAACAAGTTTTTTGACCTCATCAACAATATTTTCGATAATTCGAGATTTTAGTTTGCCTTTAAAATTTGGAATTGCACAAAAAGAACAGGTTTGATTACAACCTTCACCTATTTTGATATAAGCATGAGAGACTGAACCAGTAATAACTCGTTCTTCATTGGCAATTAAAAAAGTATTGTTAGAAAATCTATTTTCTCTTTTTTGTATTAAATCAACAATACTATGATAATCGCCAACACCAGTAAAAATATCAACTTCATTTTTCATTTCATTAGGCAATTCATCTTTATATCTTTCAGATAAACAACCACTTAAAACAAGAGTAGCTCCATCTTTTTTAGCTTGAGCTAATTGTAAAGTCTTTTCGATACTCTCTTCTTTTGCTGAATTTATAAATCCACAACTATTTATAATTATTAAATCCGCTTCAGTTTCAATATCAGTTAAAATATAATTTTCGCGATTTTTAAGTTCTGCAATCATAACTTCACTATCAACTTGATTTTTTGTGCAACCCAAAGTTGTTATAAATAATTTTTTATTTTCCATTTTATTATTTAGTTACTCCAATTTTTTTAAGAATATATTCATCAATTTCATCGAGCATAACTGCATATGGACTATTACTATATCTTGTACTATAATAAGAACTTTATAACCTTTATGAGATAGACTTGCCCCCATATTTGTTGATAAAGTTGTTTTACCGACTCCACCTTTTGATGAATAGACCGTAACAACATAACCCATCTATTTTGCCATGTCTCCAATTGTATTTGATCTAATTAAATCATCGATACTAACTTGTCGTTTGTCTCCAAAGTAGTATATCGCACTTAAACCAAAAAACAGACTGTTATAAGTGCCTGAAGATTGATAGCCTAAACCTGCTAAAAATTCTGTTGAACTATCAACTTTGTAGCCCAAAAATCCTTTTATTTCATAGCCAAAACTTGAAACTTTCCCTTCTGATGAGGTGTTATCGAATAGATCAGGTTCATTTGTAAAACTTACAAAACCGACATTTCCTTTAACTTTCCAAAAAAGCGATTCGTTTTCAATTTTAGCAATATCATAATAAATACCAAATAGCATAAAATTTTTTGGACTAAAATATCCACCATTTCCTATTCCGTCAGCTCCAATAGTAAAGCTAGAGAGGTCTCTTTATTTTCTAAGACATTTAAACCTGAAACAGTATAGTAATAATTTAAGCCTCCTGCAAAAATTTGATCGCCAATTGAATATTTAATGCCAGTTTCGACACCAGTTTTTGTAACAGAACCGCGAATTCCAGAACCTGTAACAATTGATTCATTAATATCTTTTGTAGTAACGATATCAATTCCACTTGTATTAAACCAACTATAACTATCACCAACTCTTGAAAGCATAGAATCTTTAATACTGCGAGTTGCCCAAGCCAAATCAAGTGAAACATTTCCAATGACAGTTGAATATTTTAAAGTCCAAAGATTTTTCTTTGCAGTTGCAATAGATGGTTGAGGAATTGTTCCGAATTCAGCCCCATATATAGATTTATCAGTTTTATATTCATAGCCAAGTAATATTTCATAAATAGTTGAAACACTTTGAACATTACCGCCCGATCGCATGTCGCCATATCTTTGCAAACTTTCAGAAACTATCTGTCCATTTGATAAATTTAAAAAATTAACATTGCCATAAATATGATGAGAAAGACCTAAATATTTATGAAAATCGATCGCTGGAAGAGTAAAAGAGTCGAGAGTATCAATTCCAGAACTTCCTGATCTTGTTTTATATAACACACCAAGTCCGATACTATCGAGATTTTCACTTAAAATATCTTTTTTTAGAGAAGCAACTTTTGAAAGAAAACTATTATCTGGAGATGATTCACTATTTTCGCTATTTGTATCAGTTGGAATTTCATCACTTTCAAAATATTCCTGATTTTTAAACTCTTTTTTTACCTCATCACTTTTTTTAATAGGTAAATTATCTGTTTCTGAATATTGTTCAAGTTCAGAACTTGATGGAGTTTTTATATTTGGATCATCTAAAAATGAGAACGGAGCAGTTCCAACATCTAATTTTTCTTCTGGAGTTTTTTGTCCAAAAATATCTTCTATTGAAAAATTTTGACTATTTTGAGTTTGTAAAGATTTTATATGAGCATTATTTAATTCTTCTCGTTTAAGTTGTTCTGCAGTTTTCGGAACTGTTGGTAACTCTTCGAGATCAGCAATCTCAAAACCATTGCTGTTGTCCGATTTTTTTTTTGACTTCGATTCCACCAGAATCAGAATTTACAGGTTGTAAATTTGTTTGAGAATTTGGATTTGGAGGCGAACCATTTCCTATAAATGGATTATAAGTGTCCATTGAATCTCGAGAAGTTGAACCACTTGTAACAGATGAAGACGAAGACGAAGACAAAGATGAACCTAAATCAAGTTGATTTTGAGCAATTGAAGTTCCACCATTATTTCCAACAGTTTTTGCACTTTTACCAACTGAATATCTACCAAGTTCTTCGATTAATTTAATAACTCTATAAGAATCTTTTTTAAATCCAATATCTTTATAAATTTCAGCAACTTTATATAATAAATCTATATCGCTACTCTTTTCAGTGTATTGAAAATATTCTCGAGCTTTGTCCATCTGTTTTAAATTAACATAAGCAAGACCAACACCATAACGAATCGTATAATTTTCAGGATCTTTAGCCAAAATTTTATTAAAATAATATATAGCATCGTTATATTTTTTGCTATTTAATCCTGCCCAACCAGCACTTTCTATAAAAAATGAATCATTTGGTTCCATTTGAAGCCCAGCTTTTGCACCTTTTAAAGCATAAGCATAATCTTTTTCTGCAAGTGAAACTGCAGTATATTTTTTATAAAATTTAATATAAAAATCACGAAGAGTCATTTTTTGTTCATCATTCATTTGAAAACCTTCAAATTTGCTTAACAAAGTTTGAGTTTGATCAAATAAATTTTGTTCTAATAATAAATTTAATAGTTTCATTTTTGATTTAATTGAAAAGCTCGACCGTAATAAAAATAGGCATCTCGATTTTTTTCATTTCCATATTTAAATCACCAAGAATTAAATATAAATCTAAATTTGTTGGTTCTTCAAGAAGCATCTCTTTTGCAAGAACAAGGGCATCTTTTGATCTTTTTTGTTGTATATATAATTTTAATTTGATTTTATTTATCTTTTTTTCAACTCCATCTTTATTTTGAGCTTTTAATTTAGCTAAATATTGCAAAGCATCATCATATTTTTCTTGAGCTGTATGTATATTTGCAAGACCTTCTAAAGCATCAGTATTAGTTTCATCTTTTGATAAAATAGTCTCATAATATTCAATTGCACTTTTATACTGTTTTTCAGATTCATAAACTTTGGCAAATGATAATAAAACTTTGGCATTTGTCGGATACATTAAATATAATTTTCGAAGAAGACTTTTTGCCTGATGATATCTACCATCAGCGATTAAACCTTCGATTTCCAAAAGTTGTTGATCTCGTTTTGGATTATAATCGAGATTAATTTGAAAATCTGGATCAAGTGAATCAAAAAAATCATTTGCTTTATCAGGCTGTTTCGCTTTTAAATATGCTTCAATCAACATATTTGCACTCTTAAAATCTTTTCGTTTTGCAAAAAGTTTTTTTGCTTCAGGAATAACACGATCATATTCTTTAATATTATTATAAGCATATGATAATCCTTCTGCAACATCTGTCGAATCAGCTTCTATTTCTCCAGCTTTAGTAAAATATGCAATTGATTTATCAGGATTAGTTGAAACATTTTTCCAACCTTCTTTTAAATTCATATTATATTCAATAGTTTTATAAGTCTTTTTGATATCACTACGATCTGTTAAATCTATAACTTTCGAAAGAGTTATATAAGCTTTATTCCAATCACCTTCATTCATAAAAACAAGTGCAAGTCCAAAAGATGAATCGATATCTTGATCATTATATTGCAAAAGATCAGAAAAGATCTCTTTAGCTTTTGAAAGCTGTTTGCTATTTAAAGCTAAATAACCCTCATTTGCTGTATATTTTGAAACTCCATTTTTTAATTTTGTTGTTATTGGTCTATCTGTTAAAGAACTTTTTTCGTTGTTATCGCTATTATCATTACTATTTTGAATTTTAGATTCATAATCATTGCTTTGAAATGGTATATTTTTATCTTTTACTATAAAATTATCTATACCTACTTGTTTTAAAATAGCAATGCCATTTTTAAGATCATTTTTATTTTGTGAAGGATTACAACGAACATATATATTCTGACCCTCTTTTACATAACATTTTAATCCAAGAGCTTCGATTCTATTTTTTTGTTGTTCAGCCATTCGTTTGCCAGATTCAGAAATTCTACCTGTCATTGTTTGAATAGCATAATAATTTCCTTCAGAACTAGAATAATTCTTTTGAATTTTAACAGCTCGTTTTTTAGGTTCTTCTCTATATTGCTGTTGTTGTTGAACTGGAGCAGGTCTATCTTTTTGCCCTTTTGCCAATTCAGAAGTTATGACGATTCTCTCTTCAATTGCAGTTGATGGAGTATTATTATCAGATTTATATGAACTATAAATATCAAGAGCTTTTTTATAATCTCCTGTTCGTTCATATTTTTTTCCTAAATTGAGTATCTGTTCTTATAGAATCAAAACCAAAAATTGACTCATTTTCAAAATAGTTATATTTTTGAGAATTTAGATCTAATTTAATCCAATCTGGATGAATTTGAAGATTTCCAAGAGCCGAACCTTTAAACATATCGATATTATCGAAATTTATAGCTTTCCAAACTTTATCAGAATCATATAGAGCAAATTTATCAAAAATAAAAGGTATATTATAAGATGGGTTTAATTTTATATATTCATTTTTATTAAATCCGAATTGAGCTGGAAGTAATAAAAATTTGCCATTTATTTTTATAATAGTATGCTCTTTAATAGCTCTAATTAAATTTCTAGCTTCTGATAAATAAGTAGGATCATTCAATTTTTCATATGCAATTAATAGTGAATATGCGATCCACATGTCGCCATCAGTTGCATTATTTAAATCTAACATCCCCCAACTTCCATTTTCTCGTTTGCCCCATTTCCAACCATATAAATTATTTTTATTAATTTCGATATTGGTTTTTAGCCAATCTTTAATAAGTTGAAAAGTTTTAAAATCGCCATAAGATACGGCGAAAAAGAGTCCATAACCAATTGATTCTGTATGAGTAATATTTTTATTAAAACGATCTATTACTCGACCTTCAGCTGTTATAAAATTTTTTTTAAATTGTGTCCAATAATCATGATTCAAGCCATATAACTCCGAAAATAAGAATATAAAAAAAACCAAACCTATTTGTTTAATCTGCATCATGATGATAACGAGCCTTATATAATAATAATACTTTTCTTAAAAGATAAGTTGCTAATATAACTAAGATTAGAGATATAAAAAAGAAAAGTATGGGTCTTTCTCCAATCATTGAGTATATTTTACTGATTTCAGAAATAGAACCTACGAAATATTTTTCTTGAACATCAAAATTAAAAAGTTCGCGATTATCTGGAGAGACAAGTTGCGAAATAACTAAATCGCCTCTGATTTTTTCTCTAAATTTTGGATCTAAAACTTGTTTAACTTCTTCTGATATATTTATATTTTGTCCAGAAAACAATAAAATAGTTTTTTCACTTTGATATGGGGATTGAAAAAATTGTGTGATGAGGTAATTACTTTTTTCTGTTGTTTCAAAGAGTCTAATAAAACGAGTTCTACCCTCTTTATTTTCTTCGATTTCTCGTTCTGCTAATTCTTCAAGAGATAATGCAAATTTATTTGATAAATCGATATCTCGAATATAACCCTGTTTTGATAAAACAAGAGGAGCTTGACGATAAATTTCATCAAATTTTTCATTATATTCGCCAATTACAATCATATTTTTACCATATTGATCTCCATCTAAATCTTGTCCAATTTCTAAATAATATGGTGGATATTTAACACTTTCACCAAGAAATCTTGAAACTTGCATTAATGCTTCAATAGATTTTGAACTTTGATCTGTTAATAAAAAATATGTATCTTGTAAATCTGGATATATAGAATATGGATATGCTGATGAGATAAAATCTCTTAAATCTGCCATTCCAAGCCAATGTTCAGCTTCAGGATTTTGTCTTATCTAAAACTATCCCATCTCGATAAATTTTTATCTGTTCGCCATTTAAAGATAAACATAATAATATTAAAAGTAAAAATAACATCATCTATTTTTAGAACTCTGTTATCTTCCTATATTCATCATTTTCATAAAGTCTTTCTTTCTCATAACCATCTATAAGATCTTTAATTTTATATTTTTCTCCCATTCGATAGCTATAAGATTTTTCACTTTCGATATTATAAAGCCATAAATCACCGTCAAAATTTCCTAAATTTTTAGCAATTAAACCCTCTTGAATTCCTTTTAAAAGTGTTTTTGGGGTTTTAGCCAATAATTCAAAAACAATTCTATTTGGATTAAAAGGAGATTTATAAGTTTGAGCAACAAGATAATTTGAGAAATCTACATTTTCAACTGTTTTTAATTGCATTTTTACCCGTTTATCAAGTTCATTTCTAATTAAACTCTCTTTTTGCATACCCGTTTTGGTAAATTTAATTGGTGCATTTTCATAAAGTGGTGCATATCTTTCGATTTGACCTCCAAGCACAATTATATCTTTATCAAGAATTTTATTAATATCATATGTTATTGTCATTCGATATCCTGGATAATCAATTGTTTTGCCTAACTGAAAAGCTACTTGCATTGCCGAAGCAATAGTTTCAGCATAAAAATCTGTTATTAAAATTCCTGTATTTTGCAAATCTGGATATATTGAAAACGGAAAAGCCATATTTGAAATATATAGTAAATAATGAGTAACTTTCATTATTTACTATATTGTAAAGCCAAACATCTCCATCAAATTTACCAAGATGAATAGGCGAAAAACCATGTTCAATTCCTTTTATAAGAGTTGTTGGTTCTAAACTAGAAATTTCTAATATAACTCTTCTTTTATTAAATGGCGATTGATATGTCTGAACAACTAAATAATCTTTTAAATTTGTAGATTCCATAATTTTGGTTGTTGATGTATGTTGTTTAATTCGCAAACCACCTTCATCAATATATTTCGATGAAAGAGCAATCTCTTTTATAAGTCAATTTGAGTCCAAATTGAACTTGTTACTGGAGCTGAAGTATCTTCGATATCCTCTTTTCCTTGACCTGAAAGATAATGTTGAATAAGTTTTGCACCAATTTTATTATATTCATCAAGAGTGTTTATAGGAATATCAGCAGAAATAGTTACAACACCGCTATCTTTAAATCGTTGTTCATTTAAATTAAACTGTCTAATAACTATATTATTAGAAGTTATAGCAATAGTAGAACGAGCATGATATAAAACAAGAGATGGAACATAACGAATTTCGGCTCTCATTTTGATAATTTCTAATCTATTTGGAATAGGAACAATAACAAATTGATTTCCCATTGGACCCATTAAAATTGTTTCGATTTGATAGGGGTTTTCGTAATTAAAATATAATCGCATTAGATATCGATTATCCCCAACCTTTGCAACTTCTATTCGTTTTTCATCAGTTAAAGCTCGGTAAAGTCGATTTTGGTGTTAGCCTAAATATAGAAATATATAGGAAATGCGACTCATTTTTTCGACCTCCTTAAAATTTTCTGAATAAAAAATTAAATTATTAATTCGTTATCTTTATAATTTTAACAAAAAGAGATATATAAATAGAGTTTGCTTTAAAAAAAATTTATGATTTTAATTTGTTAAGAAAATAGCTAAATAATAATTCAAAAGATATATCTATTTTAATCGATATATGGTTTCTCTTATGTTAATAAAAATATTAAGATATTTTCTATTTTTCAACTAGATATTAATTAAATAGCTTTTATTAGTAGTTGATTTTAATTTTTTAGTTTAGTTTAAAGAAAAATTATGTAGAATTTGCCAAAATAAATTTTTTAATTAAAGGATAAAAATGTTTGGCAATCTTTTCGGAAAACGAAATATTGAATTAACTCCTAGATTAGCTCTTGCAGTAGCTTCTATTTATATGATTTCAGCTGATGGTTATATACCAGATGAAGAAGTGGGTTCATTGGCTGCTATGTTTGGCGGTGATGAAGGAATTATTGAAACAGCAGTTGAATATGTTAAACAAAGCAGTGATGCTATGACAAATGTATCTAAAATCGCGAATATATTAAGTGCTGAACAAAAAGAAATTGTTATAATAAATTTATTAGATGTTCTTCTTGCTGACGGCGAAGCTTCTGAAACTGAAAAAGAAATTTTCTTTAAATTTGCTGAAGCTTTTAATTTTGATCAAGCTAAATTAGAACCTATATTCGATATTGTTTCTAAGAAAAATAGCATTTCTCTTTTAAGTTAAAAATTAAAAAGGTAATTAATGTTTGGCGGAATTTTTAGTGGTAAAATTGAATTAACTCCTAGATTAGCTTTAGCTGTTTCTAGTGTTTATATGATTGCTTCAGATGGTGTTTTGGCTCAAGAAGAAATCGGATCTTTAATTGCTATGTTTGGTGGTGATAGAAAAATTATTGAGAATGCAGTGAAATATATTCAACAAAATAGTAATATCGAAGTTAATATATCTAAAATAGCATCTATATTAAATAATGAACAAAAAGAAATAGTTATATTTAATTTATTAGATGTTCTTCTTGCTGACGGCGAAGCTTCTGAACAAGAAAAACAGCTATTTTTTGCATATGTAGAAATTTTTAAATACGATCAAGCAAAAATTGAACAAATTTATGAAATATTTGCTATAAAAAATAGCATTTCTAAATTGAACTAAAAATTAAAAAGGAATAAAAAATGGGTATTGATTTATCAAAAGGTGGTAGAATAGATCTTTCTAAAGAGGCTCCAGGTTTAGAAAAAGTTACAATCGGTCTTGGTTGGAATCCTAATGTTACTGATACAGGAACAGGTTTCGATTTAGATGTATCGATTTTTATGGTTAATGAAAATCTTAAAACTCCAGCTGATAAATTTTTCGTTTTTTATAATAATAAAAAATCGGAAGATGGTTCTGTTACTCACGGTGGCGATAATTTAAGTGGTGTTGGAAATGGCGACGATGAGGTTATAACAGTCGAACTTCCAAAAGTTGATTCTCGAATTAGCGAAATTATTTTTGTCGTAACAATTTATGAAGCTGATAAACGAAAACAGAATTTTGGTCAAGTTTCAAAATCTTATATTCGTCTTTTAGATGAAACTAAAGAAATTGCAAAATATGAACTTGAAGATGATTTCTCAACAGAAACTGCTATCGAATTTGGAAAACTTTATAAAAAAAGTGGAACATGGAGATTTCAAGCGGTTGGAACAGGTTTTAAATCTGGTTTGCAATCTTTTGTAGATAAATATTGCTAATTATATAAAATAAAAAGAAAGCAGGTTAAAAATGTTTGATTGGAATGAGATAAAAGCGAAAGCTGATTCGTTCTTAAACGATGCAAGTCGAACGATAAAACAATATACTCCAGAAAGTTGGAGCAAAGAGAAACAATTTGTAAATGCACTTGTGGCTTCAATAGCACTTATGACAGTTGCTGATAAACGAGTTGATACTCGAGAAGTTAAATCTGCTATGGATATTATAAATCAGATTGATCAAATCGCTGAATTAAATATGCAAAAAGAGGCTATTGAACTATTTGAACTTCATCTTGAAAAATTATTACCAAATGTTGAAAATGGCATGAAATTAACTATCGAAACAGGTAAATTACTTGGCGATGTTGCAAAAGTTAAAGCTTATCCAGAATATCCGCCAATGGTTATAAACCTAATTGAATATCTTGCTTCTGTTGATGGCAATATTTCTGAAGAAGAAATTGCTATGAAAAAGAAACTAGTTGAAACTTTAAGCTAAGATATAAATCTCTCTAAAATCTTCAAGTCTCTATATATTTTTTAAATATGTAGAGACAAAACTAAAATTTATTTTAATTTTTGAGGCTCTAAATTAAACCACTTTTATATATACATATACCATTTTGCGATAGCAAATGTTCTTATTGCTCTTTTAATAGTTATACAAATTTACATAATCTAAGAGACAATTATGTAAATGCACTTATAATTCAACTTCATTATCAAATAAATTTATTAAATATTACTAAATTTAAAACTATTTTTATTGGTGGTGGGACTCCATCAACTCTTACAATTAAACAACTTGAAAAAATATCTAATTTTCTAAATATATATTTAGAAAATGAGACTGAACTAACAATAGAGGCGAATCCAAATTCTGCAACTTTAGAATGGCTTACAGAAATTAAAAATTTAGGTTTTAACCGTTTAAGCCTTGGAGTTCAAAGTTTTGATAATCAAAAATTAAAATTTTTGGGCAGAAATCACTCTGGGAAAAATGCAATTGAATCAATAGAAAAAAGTTTTAAAGTTGGCTTTAAAAATATAAATATGGATATTATTTATAATACAGCTGTTGATTCTCGCAAACTTCTTGAAAAAGATATAAACATAGCTTTATATTTACCAATTAATCATATTAGTGCTTATAGTCTGACAATTGAAGACAATACACTTTTTAGCGATCGCGGTGAAAAAAGTTTTGAAAATCTTGAAGATACAGAATGGCTTTTTAATAAAATTTCTCAAAAGTTCGAGCAATATGAAATTTCAAATTTTGGAAATGAATCAAAGCATAATTTAGGTTATTGGCAAGGTGATAATTATCTCGGAATTGGTAGCGGTGCTGTTGGTTTTTGGGAAAATCATCGAATTTATCCGCATCGAGATGTTGCTAAATATATCGCGAATCCAATTGATTTTCAGATTGAAAAACTTTCTGAAAATGATTTACGATTCGAAAAGCTCTTTTTGGGTTTTCGTTCAAAAGTTGGAGTTTTTAAAAATATTCTTTCTGATAACGAAATAAAAATTGCTAATATGCTTGTTCAAGAAAATATTTTAAAATTTATAGAAAATCGTTATATTAATAAAAATTATTTAATTGCCGATGAGTTAGCTTTACGAATTTTTAAAGAAAAATAATAAGTAGAAAGATAATTAATGAAAAAAATATATGGCATATTTTTATTAGGCTCAAGTTTTAGTTTTGCATTTTTTGAAACTGTAAATAGTTTTGAAGCTAATTTTGTTCAAAGAGTTGATAGCGACGGTACAGAGATAATTTATAAAGGTAGGCTTATAGTTGAAAAGCCTTCTAAAGCATTGTGGCAATATCGCGAACCTGTTAAAAAAGATATTTTTATAAATGATCAGCAAGTTCTTGTTATTGAACCTGAACTTCAGCAAGTTACGATTCGAAAAAATCAACGAGGTTTGCAAATAACTGACCTTTTAAGTAAAAGCAAAAAAGTAGAAGAAAATAGATATGTCGCTGATATTGAAGGCAAAAAATATCTTTTGCTTTTAAAAGATGGCAAATTAAATAGAATTATTTATGAAGATGAGATGGAAAATGGTGTAGAAATTACACTTTCAAATGTGATTGAGAATAGCAAAATTGATAAAAATATATTTATACCTCAAATTCCAGCTTCATTTGACAAAATATATCAATAGACATAAAATATGAAAAATATTATTTATGCAGTTTTAGATCGCGAACTTTTAAATAAACGAAATATTTCTATTGAACAATTTATAAATTCTGCTAAAAAATATAATAGTGAGATTTTGCAATATCGAAATAAAATTGCCAAAAATTGGAATGAAATTGAAATTGATTTAATTGAAATTCGTAAATTTTGGAATGGAACACTTATTTTAAATGATTGGCTTAGTATTACTGAACTTGTAGATGGCTATCATTTTGGTCAAGAAGATTTATATAAATTTATAGCAAACGGAGATACTATTTTTACTATTCGTGAAAAATTTAAAAATAAGCTTCTAGGTTTATCGACACATAATCTTGATGAGATATTAAAAGCGAATCAACTGCCTCTCGATTATATTGGACTTGGAGCTTATCGAATCTCATCAACAAAAGATGTTGAAAAAAATATTCTCGGTGAAACTGCTGATGAAATTGCAAAATTTTCTAAACATTCAGTTGCTATTATTGGTGGAGTTTTGCCTACTGATAAATTTAATAATATAAAATATCTTGCAATTGGTAGTGGATTAATAATTTAAAAAATCAACCTCATCAAAAAGTAAATTTCTTAAATGATGAGGTTCAAAAAATTTATCTTTTTCTAATTCGATCACTTTTAATAGGTTCAGTTAAATCTTCTAAAATGACATGAAGTGAAACTGGATTACCTAATAATTGTCGATAAATTACATAATTTGCTATAACTTTTTTACCATATTCTCGACTTTCAGCATATGGAATCGTCTCTAAATCAAGAAAAATAGAATAATCTTTATTACTCGAAAATTTACCACTTTTTAAAGTTTTTCTTGTAAAACCGCCTCCTCCGTTATAAGCATATGCTATAAATAAAGGCGAAATAAACTCTTTTTTTAATGTTTTCAGATGATATTTTGCATATTCTAAACTTTTTATTGGTTGAAGCATATCTTCAAGTTCTAATTCTTGTTTTAAATTTTTCGCAATATCTTTCGCTAAAAAAGGCATTATTTGCATAAGTCCAAGAGCATAAGCTGATGAAATCGATGATGGATTAAATCTACTCTCTTGTCTTGCCAAAGAATATATTAAAGCTTGATCTTCTATTGATAAATCTTGCAATACATTTTTATATGGAGTCGGAAATGAATGTTTTTTATAATTATATATTTTATCCATAATAAATGTATATATTCCTATATGTTTTTCTGAACGAAATAAATTTGAAAATTCAATAAGTGCAGAATTACCCCCCTCTTTTGCAATTTTTGAAATCTCTTTTTTAACAGAGATCCAATCAAAAGGATTTGATGAATCTATTTTTGAAGTAAATAAATTATTTTGAGGTTTGTCCCAATTATCATTAAGTATATTTTCTTTATTTAAAGGCTGTTTTAACTCCTCTTTTGCATATATCGAATAGATATTTATATCCCAACTTTCAGCAACTTGTTTTAAAAAATCTATTTTTTTAGTCAAAATATATAACCAAAAATTAGCCTGATCCTGATACATTTGATCTTTTGAACTTTTTAAAATAGTTTCAAAATATTTAATAGCTTCAATTTCACGATTTTCAATTAAGAGAGCAAAAGCTATATTCGATAAAGTTTTAGTCCCCATTTTTATAGATGGTTGAACATTTAAAAGTGATTTTTTAATTTTTACAAAATTATCAAAAGCAAGAACATTTGCAACAAATTTTTCAAATTTTTCATCACTTGAAAATTTAAAAATAAAATTTGGATCTAATTCGCGATTAATATTTTGATGTTTGCGAATAGTCGCATTACCATTAACAAAAAGTTCCAGAAATATATTTGGTTTTTCATTTAAAATTTGTTCAGTTAATTCATTAGCTATAAAAACTTTACTAATTAAAGCAATGTTTTTATAATTACTATTTATATATTTTTCAGCAATATTATTTAAAATATTTTTAGGTAATTTAATTAATCGACCTGGAGTTAAATTTTGTTTGATACAATCTGGTTCAATAGAATTATTAAAATCATTCAAGATAATTTCTATTGGCAAAACAGGACATTTTAAAGAAATTTGAGACTCTTTAAAAATTCCACCCCGATTTTTAAAAGCAGTTTCTATATTTTTGTTCATTCGTAAAACTTGTTCAATAATATATTCTGCTTCATCTTTTGAAGTGCTATTTTGTTCAAGAAATTGCCAAATATAAAAATCTTTTGCAATACTTTTAGGATAAGTATTTAACTCGTCAAGAGTTATTGTTCTACTAAAAAGTTGCAAATTAACAACTAGAAAATAAGTCAGAAAAAATATAGTGAATTTTCTCATTAATAAACCTTTTTATTTATTATATCAAAATAATTATATTTTATTCTTATTATCATAATTAAAATATGAGTGAGAAACATTAAATATATTAATAGAATTTCAAATTCTATTTTTAATATAATTCACAATATTTTTAATATAATTCACAAAATGATTTTTTACAGGATAAGAAAGGTCTTAAAATAATGAAAAAGAAAAAAATAGCCAAAAAATTATTTGAATTACAAAAACATCTTGGAATAATAGAAGAAAATAATCGAAAAGATATAAATAAACTTATATCTATTATACAAGATATCAAAATAAATTCTATTGTCCCACAACATAAAGATATAAAAAAATAGTTCAAAATCTTCAAAATGAAGATATAAATAAATTTGAAGAGCTTAAAAAAACTCAAGAAGTTAAAGATTCAAAAGAAATTACAATAAATAATATTTCTAGAGCAAAAGATAGCAATCTTATTTTATTTGCAGATATTAAAAGCGATTTACTTGACTCTATTCAACCTATAAATCCGAAAAGAATTTTTATATCATTTCTTGGTAAAACAGCTTCAACACAAGATGGTTTTTTTGATAACAGAGTTGAATATTTTTCAAATATTGAAGGCTTAAAGTTTGAAAATCAAAAAAGTTTAAATATGACACATCTTTTGGCACGATTTGCTGAAACTTCAAAATATGTGCAAATTGCAACAGTTGAAGCTAAAGATTTTCAAATGGAATTGGGTAAATATTTATCATTACCAAAACATATATTTAAAAATTTAGAATTAATATATAATGAAATAGATTATCGAGAGATTTTCAATATTGTTAATAATATTATTTCTCGTGAAAAAGCTCTTTGTAGTGAAGATACAGAAATTATTATCGATTTAACTCATGGATTTCGTCATATGCCAATTTTAGCGATTTTATCGATTGTTACTCAACGATTAACAACAAAAAATCTATCTCATATTCTTTTTGCAAAAGAGATTGAACGAGAAAAAAATATGAAGTTATTGATTTAATCGATTTAATCGATATAACTAATATTAAATTTACTTTTGAGAATTTCAATAGTGGTTATACTATTTTGCCAGTTCCTGAAGTTAAAAATTTAAAATTTAAAGCTCTTTTAACTTTGTTGCAACAATTTTCAAGAATAATGACTGGAAATTTATTTGGCGAACTTTTAAAAGAGGGTTCAGATTCAATTTTGAAAAAATTATTAAATAGTCTTGATGAGGTTCGTCAATTAGAAGAGAGTCAGCCATTTTTAAATGCTTTAGAAGAAATAAAAAAACATATATCTCAAATTAGTAAAATCGCAAAATTAAATAAGCCTTATGAACAACTTGAAGCAATGGCTAAGATATTTTTTGCAAGAAAATATTATTTAAATACTATTTTATTATTAAATGAAGCTGTTGGACACTATTACAGCGAATTAATTAAACATTTAGGAATACCTGAAGTAAATAGTGCCATTTCTGAATCAGAAACTGATGCAAATTTTCAGTATAAATTAGCTACATCAGCTCGAGGTGTTATTCAAGGTCTTTTAGATCCATCTGCTCAATCGCTTTTTTTAAGTAAAAAAGAGACAACTTTAAAAATTAGAGAGAGATTAAAAAGACATATTTCAGAAGAAAATATAGAAAAATTAATATCTTTTACTGAGCAAGTAAAAAAATGGCGAAATCTTGTTTCACATGGCACTTTATCAACAGATAATAGTTTGAATGTTGATATTGAAGGTGAAATTAGTCGATTATTTTTAACTTTTGAAGAAATTGTTAATAGTCGAGGTTATATTATTCAGAAACCTTTAACTTTAATTGAACCTAAAAAAGAGAAAGAAATCATATATGAAAGAGAAGACTTTAAAATTTTAGATTTAGCTTTAAATTATACAAAGGCAACAGAATATGAAATTGATGGTTGGAGAATTCCAAATTTAACAGAATTATCTGAAATTTATAAATCTAATGAAAAAAATTTGCCTAAACAAGCATGGAGTTCAACTGAAGTTCAAGGAGATCTTACTAAGAATTATGTTCTTAAAAACAATGAATCGAAACCGTTTTCTAAACAAGCTCCTACAAACTTGATTTTAGTTAATCAGAGATTTAATAAATTATCTGATTTTTTTGGTGAAAGCGAAAATCTAAGATTTATTGATAGTCAAAAACAGATTCAAACTTTACAAGATAAATTATCTGGACTTAAAAGTTGGTCTCAAAAGAGTGAAAACTCATCATTTTAGCGAATAACGATAATTGTAAAATATTGAAATTTAAATTTTCATGGAGGTGAAATTATGTTAATAGACCAAATTTTTGAATTAAAAAATAATTTTGATGAAAATGGCATTCTTTTGGCTTTTAGTGGTTCTATTTCTCAACCAGTTTTGTCTGGTTTTGCAAAAGGTATGGAAATTAAACTAGGTAATCTAGGAGTTGAGGCAAAAACTGTCAGAAATATATTCGAAATATTAATAGAGATGATGCAAAATGTCCTAAATTATTCATATGATAGTCGAGATACTGGTCAAAACATGTTTGAAAGTAACGGTATAGTTGTTGTTGGTTTTGTTCAAACTAATAATAAATATTTCGTTATGAGCGGTAATAAAATCGCAAAAGGTAGAAAAGTAAATTTACAATCTAAAATAGATTATTTAAATACACTTGATGCCGAAGCTCTAAAAAATTTGTATCGTGAAAGACGACGAGGTCGTCAGGATGTTCATAGTCGTGGTGCTGGACTTGGTTTAATTGATCTTGCACGAAAATCAAGTGAAAAACTTGAATATCGATTTACTGATCTTGATAATGAGACAATTTTTTTCTCATTAAAAGCTATTATTTGAAAATAGGGCGATAAAAATTTGGAAAATTTAGAAATTAGAGATACAGAATATACTCCATATATATTTTTTAATGCTGAAACTAGAAAATTAATTATTCGTGGCAATTCATTTCCAGAAAATACTTTTGATTTTTATAAAAATGCTATATTATGGCTCAAGAATTTTTTTGTAAATCAATCAAATCAAAAAACTCTTCTCGAAATAGAAATAAATTATTTTAATTCTAGTAGTTCTCAACTATTTTTTCAGCTTTTGACAAAAGGGTAAAAGCTTGAGAGAAACAATTTTTCAAATTCGCAAGTTCAAAAATAGTTTTTCAGCTATTATTGGCGATTTAATGATAGATCGATATCTTATTGGTGAAACAAATAGAATCTCTCCAGAAGCTCCAATTCAAGTTGTTGAACTCTCTTCTGAAAGTTTTAGACTTGGTGGTTCTGCAAATGTTGCCTTTAATATTAAAAGTTTCGGACACAATGTTGATATTTATGGTGTCATCGGAAATGACGAAAATGGCAGAATATTAAAATCAGAATTAGATAAATCTAATATTAATTCTTTTGGAGTTATAGTTTTAAATGATCGTCCAACAACTATTAAAACAAGAATTTTAGCTAGACATCAACAAATTTCAAGATTTGATCTTGAAAGCAAAACTGATATTTCTCAAGAAATTGAAGATCAAATTTTAGAACAACTCGAAAAAAATATTTATAAATATAGTTCTATTTTAATCTCTGATTATGCAAAAGGTGTTATAACTATTAGATTGTCTCAAAAAATTATAGAGTTAGCCAAAAAATATAATATTTCTGTATTTGTTGATCCAAAAGGTAAAAATTATGAAAAATATAGGGGAGCTTATTTAATTAAGCCTAATCGTAAAGAGGCATTAGAATCTTTTGATAATAATATTTCTGAAATCGATAAACTTGGATTTTTATTATTAGAAAAATATAATTTTGATAAAGTTATAATTACACTTTCAGAAGATGGGATGAAACTTTTTGAAAAAAATGGTAATTTAGCAACAATTCCAACAAAAGGTCGCGAAGTTTTTGATGTTACAGGAGCAGGTGATACCGTTTTATCGGCTCTTGCAGTTTCACATAATAGTCAATTGAATTTATTGTCAGCAATTAATTTTGCAAATTCTGCCTCAGCAATTGTTGTTAGTAAAGTTGGAACAGCAACAACCTCTTTAGACGAAATCATCGAATTAGAAGAACGAGAAAATAATAATATTGTCAATAAAGTTTTTTATCGTGATGAGGTCTTAAAAGCTATTGAAAAAGCTAAAAATCGAGGCAAAAAAATAATTTTCACAAATGGCTGTTTCGATATTTTGCATTCAGGACATGTTACTTATCTAAATAAAGCAAAAGAGTTAGGTGATATTTTAGTTTTAGGTTTGAATTCTGATAATTCTGTTAAAAGATTAAAAGGTGAATCAAGACCAATAAATAATGAACTTGATAGAGCAATAGTTTTATCTGGTTTAAAAGCTGTTGATTATATATTTATATTTGAAGAAGATACACCGTATGAATTAATAAAATTGATTAAACCAAATATATTAGTTAAAGGTGGCGATTATAAAAATCGTGAAGTTGTCGGTTCTGATTTAGTCGAACGAGTTGAACTAATAGATTTTGTTGAAGGTAAAAGCACAACAGCTATTATTAAAAAAATAGAATGTGGTTGCTAAAAAATAGTGAAAAAAGCTCAAGATTTTATAGATCTAGCGATTATCGAAATTACAACTGAAGTTAAAGAAATTTTAAGCAAAAATTCGATGTCTCTACCCGAAAAAGATAGTTTGATTTTGCCACTTGTTCAACAAAAACGAATTTTAAAACAGGCTAAAAGCGATTTAGATTTTATGGATAATAAATATGCTAATCTTGAAATTGGTAAAACTTGCAAAATGGGAAATATTAGAATTGAAAATGAAACACATGAACAATGTAAATAAAAAAATAGATGCTAGAAATTTTTCAATATGATTTTATGATTAGAGCTTTAATCGGTGGAACAATTTTATCGATTTTAGCTCCAATTATTGGAATTTTCGTCGTTTTAAAGCGATATGCAATGGTTTCAGATACATTGGCTCATGTTTCACTTTTGGGAGTTTCCATTGGAATTATTTTAAATATCTCGCCAACAGTTTTAACTATTATTGTAGTTTTAATAGTTACTTGGTTAATAGAAATATTAAGATATAAATATAAAATATATTCTGATTCACTTTTAGCAATGATTTTATCGATATCACTAGCACTTTCGATTATTTTAGTCAGTTTATCAAATAGTTTTAACTCTTCATTACTTTCATATCTTTTTGGTTCTATTTTAGCAATTACAAATTATGATATATATATGCTAATAGTTCTTGGAATTTTTATTATAGGATTTATTTATATTTATTTGCAAGATTTTATATATTTATCGTTAGATGAAAATGTGGCAAAAGTTAGTGGAGTAAAAACAGAAATATTAAATTCACTATTAATTATAACAGTAGGTTTATTAGTAGCACTTTCTATACATATTATTGGTTCGCTTTTAATTGGTTCAATGATAGTAATTCCAGTAATTTCAGCATTGCAATTCAAATTAGGATTTGTTCAAACACTTTTTTCAGCAATAACGATTTCAGTGATAGCAACTTTGAGTGGATTATTTTTGTCATTTTTTTATGCAATTCCGAGTGGTGCTTCGATAGTGGCATTTTCTATATTAATATTTATATTAATATTAGCATTTAAATCTATAAAAAAATAAAAAATATATATGTCAGTTTATGTTTTTGTAGCTGTTGGAGTTGGAGGGGCAATAGGTTCAATTTTAAGATTATATATTAATGGTTTAGTTAATAATAACTTATATTTTTTATCTTTGCCTCTTGGAACTATTTTTGTAAATTTAATAGGCAGTTTTTTAATAGGCATATTTTTTTCAATTTTTCATAATATACAAATAGAACCTTATATTAAAAGTTTTTTAACAACTGGACTTTTAGGAGGTTTGACAACTTTTTCAACATTTTCATATGAAACTCTTCTGTTATTAGAGAGTGGAAATTTTCGAGGAGCTTTATTAAATATTAGTTTGAACCTCATCGGTTCATTAATTATGGTTTGGCTTGGTTCAAAAATTTTAAATTAACTGTTGAAGCTGAAGATATTTCAGAATCTATTTTTAAACGATTGTCTATAGAAAATATCTCTAAGATAATATATAAATAATACAAAAATATTATTTCTTCTTCCTCTGTCTTTCCCGTAATACAACACCTCATCGCTTATATTTCAAAGTTTATTCATAATATTTTAATGTTTTATATTAATTCAAAAGAGTAGATCTTAACACATTTTTAATATATTAAAAAATATATTTTTTATAAATTTTACATTAACAAAATTATATTTTTTAAGTATGATTTTAAATTTTGACTTTTGGTAGAATAGCAATAAATTAAAAGAGGAGCGATTCTATATGGCAAATGAACCAATCGAAACTACAGTACCAGTAAAAACTAAAACTGTTAAAGAAAAAAGTTCTTCAGCTGTTTCAAAAGAGATAAAAGAATCAAAAGAAAAAGATATAAATACTATAATAGCAGAACCTTTAAAAGTAGAAAAAAAGGAAGAAAAAGTTTCTTTAAGTAGTAAAGATAAAGTTCTTCAAACTGCTTTAAAAGATATCGAAAAAAAATTTGGTAAAAGTGCCTTAATTAGACTTGGTGATAGCAAAATGGAAAAAACTGGATCAATTGGCACTGGTTCAATTGGACTTGATCTCGCTCTTGGTATTGGCGGACTTCCTGAAGGACGAGTTGTTGAAATTTATGGTCCTGAAAGTTCTGGAAAAACAACTTTAGCACTTCATGCGATTGCTGAAGCTCAAAAAAAAGGTTATCGATGTGCATTTATCGATGCAGAACATGCTATTGATGTTTATTATGCAAAAAATTTAGGTGTTGATATCGATAATTTATTTTTATCTCAACCTGATTACGGAGAACAAGCTCTTGATATTATTGAAACTCTTTCAAAAAGTGGTGCTTTTGATATGATCGTTGTCGATTCAGTTGCTGCACTTGTTCCAAAAGCTGAAATCGAAGGTGATATCGAAGATCAACAAGTTGGTATTCATGCAAGATTAATGAGTAAATCTCTTCGTCGTCTTGTTTCTGTTCTTCATGATATGAAAGTTATGGTTATTTTTATAAATCAACTTCGTTCTAAAATTGGAATGATAGGTTTTGGTGGCTCAAATGAGACAACAACAGGCGGACATGCTCTTAAATTTTATGCTTCTGTTCGTTTAGATATTCGAAGAATTGCAACTCTTAAACAGGGTGAAAAACCTATTGGAAATCGAGTAAAAGTTAAAGTAGTTAAAAATAAAGTTGCTCCACCTTTTAAATTAGCTGAATTTGATATTATTTTTGGTAAAGGTGTTAGTCGATCAGGTGAAGTTATTGATTATGGTGTAAAATATGAAGTTATCACAAAAGCTGGAACTTCGTATAGTTATAACGATAAAAAACTTGCTGGTGTTGGTCGAGAAAGTGTTAAGAAACATCTTGAAGCAAATCCAGAATTATTTAAAGAGATAGAAGCAAAAGTTTTATCAAAATTAGATCCTGCTAGTGCTGATTTTAGTTATGTAGCTGATACTAATGAAGATAATGATGATTCACTTGGTGATGGTGAAGAATAAAATAATATAATTGGTAAAGGTGCTGAAATTATGGTTTATATAGAACAAATTATTGCTGATGAGGTCTTAGATAGTAGAGGAAATCCAACTGTTAGAGTTCGAGCCGTTTTAAGTGATGGTTCTGTTGGTATCGCAATTGTTCCAAGTGGTGCTTCAACTGGCAAACGAGAAGCTCTCGAATTAAGAGATGGCGGTTCTCGTTTTGGTGGCAAAGGTGTTTTAACTGCTTGTGAAAATGTAAATAGCAAAATTGCTGAAGTTATTGTTGGTCAATCACCATTTAATCAAGGCATTATTGATGCAACTATGAAAAATCTTGATGGTACTGATAATTATAGTAATTTAGGTGCTAATGCCGTTTTAGGTGTTTCGATGGCTGTTGCTCGTGCTTCTGCTATTTCTCTTGATATGCCGTTATATCGATATCTTGGTGGTGCTAATGCTATGGTTCTACCAACTCCAATGTTTAATATTATTAATGGCGGATCTCATGCTGATAATTCAGTTGATTTTCAAGAATATATGATTATGCCTACTGGTTTTGATAATTTTAGTGATGCTTTACGAAGTGCCAGTGAAATTTATCAAGTTCTGAAAAAAATATTAAAAGATCGAAAATTATCAACAGCTCTCGGTGATGAAGGTGGTTTCGCTCCTGATTTAAGTTCTAATGAAGAACCTATAATTGTAATTATGGAAGCTATTAAAAAAGCTGGTTATATCGCTGGAGAACAAATTACTATTGCTCTTGATGTTGCAAGTAGTGAATTATATAAAGAAGATGGTAGATATCATTTAGAATCTGAAAACAGATCTCTATCTAGTGAAGAACTAGTAGAATATTATATTAATTTATGCAAAAAATATCCTATTGTTTCTATTGAAGATGGTTTAAGTGAAGATGATTGGGCAGGTTGGAAAATTTTAACAGAACGACTTGGCGATCGAGTTCAACTTGTTGGAGATGATCTATTTGTTACAAATGCTTCGATTCTTGCTGAAGGTATTAATAAAGGAATAGCTAATGCTATTTTAATTAAACCTAATCAGATTGGTTCAATTAGTGAAACAATGCAAACTGTTAGATTAGCTCAACGAAATGGTTATAAATGTATTATGAGTCATCGAAGTGGCGAAAGTGAAGATTCTTTTATCGCAGATTTCACTGTTGCTTTAAATACAGGTGAAATTAAAACTGGTTCAACTGCACGAGGGGAACGAACAGCAAAATATAATCGTTTGCTTGATATCGAAGATGAAATATTATATGGAGAATATATAGGTTCTACTCTTTTTAAATAAAAAGAGCGAAATATAAAAAATATATGGATCTATACGAAGCTTATAATCAAATTGATCATTCAGTTCGGAAGAGTTCTCAAAAATTATTTATCTCTTCTAAACCTTTTAGTTTAAAGCAAGTTTTAATATTTGTTACTGTTATATCTATAACCGCAATATATATTTATAGTTTATTATTTGGACATAATTCTTATTCGTTAATGCAAGAACTTGATAATGAAAAAAAGAGTTTAAAACGAGAAATCGTTGAACTAAAAGAAGATAATATTAGATTGCAAAGAAGCTATTTTAATTTAAAATCTGCCGATGGGAGTTATCAAGATGGAATTTAAAATATTTTTATTATTTATAACTCCTGTTATACTTTTTGGACGAGAAAATCCATTTCAATCTGAAAAAAGTGCTGATGAAATTCCTTTTTCTTCAAATTATGTTCAAAAACCTGATGAATTGGATAAATTATCTTTTCAATTGCCTAATAGTGCAAAAATAGTTGAAGCTGTTGAAGTAGTTTATCAAAACAGTGACGGTTCTATGGAAAGAAAACGAATAGATATAAATAGAATTTTTGATTCTGGTCAAAATTTATCTTTTGGTTATAATAATAATGAACAACAAGTTCAAAAGTCTACTCCAATAATTTCTGTAACTAATATTAATAAAGATAAAAAAATTAATAAAAAACAGTTAAATAATATAAAAAATGACTTAAGTAGTAGTTCTGAAGATTCTAATTCTAAAGTTATTACAACAAAGACAAAAACAGTTAAAACAACTAAAAAAACAACTTCAACTATTTCTAATAATGGAGTCGAATCGACCTCATCAACAACTTCAACTTCAACTCTTGAAACTAAAATAAAATCTATTGGTGATAAAGATATAGTTGTTTCTGATAAAACTACTGAAAATAATCATCAAAATAATATAAATAGCGATCCTTTTGCAAGTTATGGTAATGGCGATAGTTCATCTTTTGGAAATGGCAATTCTGCAAATAATCAAAATCAAGATTTTAGCTCTTTTGGTTATGGTTCAAATGCAAATTCTAATAATTTATCAATTAGCAATAGTGAAAATAATTCTAATTCTGCTGAAAATTCAGACAATAGCGATAGCGATAATGAAAATTCAGGTGAAGGTAAAGTTGTTACGATTGGTATTGGAACTCCACGATTTTCACAATTTGAATTTGACCCAAAAGAGAAAAGTATCAAAATTGCTACAACTGATAAAAAAATTAGACATTTTATGTTGATTCGTCCAAATAGAATTGTTATCGATTTCGCTCGAGAATTATCTTTTCAAAATCAAACTTTTGATATAAAAAGTGGAATTTTTAAAGAGATGAAATTATCTAAAAAGAGTTCTTCTGATTATAGAATTTCTATATATATAGCTGAAGATTATCGTTATAAATTAAACAGAACGGAAAGTGGCTATGAGATTAAATGCTATAAATAACATTATATTTATTGGTTTTATGGGTTCGGGAAAATCTCGAATTGGACAAGAACTTTCAATAAAATTAAATAAAAAATTTATTGATGTTGATTCTATTATAGAAACTCGTGAAAATATGAAAATAATAGATATTTTTAAAACTCAAGGTGAAACTTATTTTAGAAATTTAGAAAAAAACTTTGCTGACGAGATAAAAAATTCTATTCAAAATTCTATTATTGCAGTTGGAGGCGGTTTTCCAATAAATATTAAAAATATTATTGAACTTGGCTATATTATATATTTAGATATTGATTTTGATTATATGATTGAATCTTTATCTAAAGTAAAAGGTGAAATCGAAAAAAGACCACTTTTGCAAAATTTAGACATAGCTAGAAATTTATATAATAATCGTAGAAATATATATGAAGATATAGCTAATATGAAAATAGAGATAAAAAGCCGAAATATCGATGAGGTTGTCTCTGAAATATTGACCAATTTGGAAAAATCTCTTTGAGTATGAATTTAAATTTACAATTTTATATTAAATTATTTGTTGTTTTTATATCTGTTTTGATAGTAGATCAATATATTAAAAATATTTTTGTAAATGGTTTTGAAGCTCAAGGTAAATGTATTTCGCTAGTTTTAACTTTTAATCGAGGTGTCGCCTTTTCGATGTTTAGTTGGCTTGGCGAAAATCTTAAATGGATTCAAATTGCACTTTTAATTTCACTGACATTTTATATATTTAAATATATGACAGAAAGAAATTATATTCCTGCGATAATAGTTCTCGGAGCTGGAATTTCAAATATTGTTGATAGATTTTTGCACGGCGGAGTTGTTGATTATGTTTATTGGCATTGTTGGTTTGATTTTGCAATTTTCAATCTTGCTGATGTTTTAATTGATATCGGAGTTGTTTGGATATTAATTCTATCTTTTTTCTCAATTCCAAATGAGAATCACGGAAATAAAAATAGTTAAATCGAAATATTTTAACTTAAATATTTTTTCACTTTTCCAACCTATTATTTGGTTGGAAGATCTTTACATTTTATTTATTTTAAAATTAATTTAATATTTATGTGAGAATTGTTGAGTTGATATAAACTCAACAAATATATTAGGTTTTTTAAATAAAATTCGGGGCATCGTTTGCAAATAAAATTATATCCCCTTTTGTAGTTTTTTCACTTAGTAAATTTTTTAATAGCGATTTTTCATGCAAAAAGAGATGAATTTTATTTTCGTTATTTAAATTTTTTCTAAAAATTTCACGATTTAAATCTCCAGTAACTATAATTAAATCAAAAACTTTATCAGCTTCAATAGCAATCTGTTTATTTAACTCTTCGTTACTTTCAACAAGTCCTGGTGTAACAAGAACCTTTCGACCTTTATAAGTTTCAATAAGTTTAAAAGCATCTAACATTCCATCAATATTTCCATTATAGCCATCATCAAGGATAATTTTATCACCAGTTTCTATTTTTTGAAGTCTATGTTCAACCTGTTTTAGACTTTTTAATCTTCTTTGAACCTCATCAACAGAAAAATCAAATATAAATGCAGTTTTAATTACAACTTCAAGATTTTCACTTTGAAAAGCTCCAAGAATATGCGAAAAATAATTAACATCTTTAAAATTAAAAGATATTCCAGATAAATCAGCAGAAACATCTTTAATATCGTTGCCATATCGTTCAATTTTATTTTTAAAGCTACTTATATCAAGACCATTTATATCAACTGATTTATGTAAAAATAATTTTTCTAATCTTTCACTTTGAGCAAGTTCCATTTTTGTATCTCTAATATTAGAAATATTTTTAAAATATTCAATATGTTGAAGACCAATTTTGCCAACTATCGAAATATGTGGTTTGACCAATTTTGCAATATTTAAAATGTCCCCTTTTTTTCTAGCTCCAGCTTCAACAATATAAATATCTATATGATTTTTTAAATTTTCATTAATATCTCTTACTATTCCTTCAACAGTATTTACACTTCGTGGAGTAGCATAAACTTTATATTTTAATGATAAAGTCTCAGTTAAAAAATTCTTAATCGAGGTTTTACCATAACTTCCAGTTATTGCAATTACTTTTATATTTTTCATATCTTTCAATTTTTTTTCAGCTTTAAAATAAAAAGAGAGATATACCATTTTTTCAAAAGTGAAACTTCCAATTATCGTTAAAATTAGTGGATAAAAATATGAGAATTCTCGTCCAATTTGAATTAAGATGAGATAATCTTGAAAAAGCGAAAGTGAAATTAATATGAAAAAAAATCGTTTAACTCTTGGTGTAAAAACAAGTTTTTTATCTAGTTTGCGATACCATAAAAACATTATTGGTAAATATACTAAAAATAAAAATAGCCAAAAAAACTGATTTGCAAAATATGCGACGATTACGGGAATCCCAAAATAAGTTACATGCCACAGTGGTTTAGAATGTTTTAACAAGACTCTTTCAAACTTATAACTATACCATTGTAAATTTGTAATTAAATATAAGCCTAATAATGATATAAATATCGTGTGGATTACTATATTACCAATTAAATTATCGAAAAAATTAAAATCCATTTATATTATTTTCCCTCCTTTTTCTATTGCATAATCACATTTATAGCTATTTCTAACTTGATTTTTTTCGTGAGTCTTATAATTTACAGTATCTGCATTTTTAATATCAAACAGATAATTAATAGATTCAATAACCATATCAGCACTTGAATCTTTTGCTATTTTTCTTAAATTTTTACTAACTTTATGTAAAATTTTTTTAAGAGAACTTTCAGCTAATTTTTGACTATTTAATTTTAAATTTTTAGGAATAAAACCTTTAGATATAGCTTTTTCGACCTCATTATTTGCGATTTTATTAGCTTTAATATATAAATTCTTTAATAGTGGTTCAACATCAAGTGAATCTATCCATCTAAAAAATTTAACTGTAAATTCTCCAATAACTCGATAGGCTTTTCCAAGAGCCTCTTCTCGTTCGCCTCGATTTATTTCAACACTCTCTCTTAAATCATCAACACGATATAAATTTATATTTAAATTATATAAACTCTCCTGTTTTAGATCAATATCAAGAGGAACTGCTAAATCGAACCACCATCTCTCAAAGTTTGTATTTTTGACAATATTTTTGACAATTATTGGATTTTCCGATGAGGTTGCAGTAAATAAAAGTTCGTTCTTATTTATTAAATCTTCAAGTTCTGTAAAATTTTTAACTTTTACAGAATCACCAACCTCTTTTGCAATATCTTCAGCTTTGATTCTAGTTCTATTTATAATAGTTACTCGACTTTTACGAGCTGATAAATATTGCACCAAAAGACGACTCATTTCACCAGCACCAATTACAAGAGCATTTTTATTTTCAATTGAACCCATTAATTCGATTGCTCGAGATACGGCAACACTTGCAATTGAAACTTTTTTTTGTGAAATGCCAGTCTCTGAACGAACTTGAGCAGAACATTTAAAAGCATAATGAACAGCTCTCGAAATATTTTGACGAGCGAAACCGTTGCTAAAAGCAAAACGAAAAGCATCTTTAACTTGACCAACGATTTGAGTTTCGCCAATAACTAAACTTTGAAGTGAAGATACAACAGAAAATATATGATGAATAGCATTTTTTCCAATAAATATATTTGCTATTTGTTTAAGCTTTTCAAAATTTATATGTGAATAATGTGATATATCATGCAATAAATTATCTATAGCTTTATTATTATTCTCTAAATTATCAGAATCTAAAAAAGCGAAAAACTCAATTCTATTACAGGTATTTAAAATCATAATTTCAGATAAATAGGCATTTGAATGACTCATAAATATTTCTAACCGATTATTATCCTGAAATGATATAGAATCGCGATCAACTATATTGCTATTTTTATGAGAAAAACTAATTAAGAGATAACCCACTAAAAGCCCCTTAATAATAATTTTTCTGCAAGTTCAACTAATTTTGGATAATCTTTTATTAAAGAGATTGCACTTTTTGAATGAAATCTTGCGAGATCTTTAGCTTGTCTTAAAGCACCACTATTTTCGAGAGAGACTAAAATCCAACTTTTCTCATTTTCAGAAAGTTCTTTTTTATGAAGCGATTCGAGATATCTTTTGCCATCATCATTTAGCCAATGCCATAAACGAATATATGGAATTGTAGTTTTGCCCTCAAGAAAATCACTCATTGCAGGTTTTCCAAGCTCTTCAGAAGTTGAGACGATATCTAAAATATCATCAACAATTTGAAAAGCCATTCCAAGATGAAAACCATATTTTGCAAAAGTTTCGACATCTTTATTTCCTAAAATTGCACCAACTGCTGTTGAAGTTTCGATTAAAGATGCAGTTTTATTATAAATCATGTCAAGATATAAAACCTCATCATTATTAAAATGATCAGATAATTTCACATCTGCGATTTCACCGATAGATAATTTTATAACGGCACTAGAAATTCGTGAAACTAATTCATAATCGAATTTACCGAGTTCAAAAAAAGCTTTTGAATATAAAATATCACCAAGCATGATAGAAATCTTACTTCCTTCGGTTGCATTTATAGATGGTTTGCCTCTACGAGTATCACTATTATCGATTACATCATCATGTAAAAGACTTGCTAAATGAATAAGTTCAACTATTGAAGAGATTGCCATAACATTTTTATCATCTTTTTCAGCAATTAACTGAATAATTTGACTTCGAACCATTTTGCCACTCTCAATTGATTGAAACAGTTGCAAAATTTCACTATTTCCAAGCTCTTTTATATAAGTTGTCATATTATATTTTATTTTTTCTAAATAATTTTTCATGTCAATTGACCAATTTTTTAAATCTATTATAGCCGATTAAACAAGAAAATAAATTTTTAAAAATCAATAAAAATATATCTTTAAAAAGTTTTTACATGCTGATATGATTTTATCAAAAAAATATAAAATAGAGTGGTTTTATTAAAAAATGAATATATTTCAGAATATAGCCAAATATAGTCAAGAAGAAATTTTTGATATTATAATTAAAAATAAAAAAATAAAAATAGAACGAATAATATCATTTGGACAAATAACTCCAATTGATTATTGGTATGATCAATCTGAAGATGAATTTGTTTTAATTATCGAAGGAAATGCAAAAATAGAATATATTGATAGAACTATTTATGAATTAAAAAAGGGAGACTATTTATATATTAAAGCTCATACAAAACATAGAGTTATTTTTACAGCAAATCCTACTATTTGGTTAGCAGTTTTTGTTTAATGTGCTATTATTATTTTTATGAAAAAATTTAAATTAAATTTGGCGAAACAATTAAAATCGTAGCTGATCTAATCACAGATCGAGATGAACTTTTAAAAAGTATAACTTTATATCCAAAAGATTTAGGAACAAGCATTAACTTTAATGAAAGTATTTATAAGCTTAGGACTATGTTAAACAATGGTAATAAATTTGATTTACGATCACTTTTAGTTATTACTAATAAAAAAGATCAATCTAAAAAAATCTCAAATAGCGATTTAATCGCCTCTTTACCAATTGGGAAATTTGGAAAGAACGAGAAAATGGAAACTTATCGTTAAAAGCTGTTGATCTTAGCAATAATGAATTTGCATCGTTTTATATAAAAGGTTATTTTGAAGGTTCGAAAATATCTTTTAATTATAAAATCGAAAGTGAAGAGGGTTGCGATGAAATGATTTTTTCTATTGATGGAAAATCTTATAAAGATTCAGGTTTAACAGATTGGACAAAAGCAGAATATAATATAAATGAAGGGGAACATATTTTTGAATGGAAATATATAAAAGATTCTTCGTCAGCTAAATATAGAGATTCTGTTTGGATTGATAATATTTCGATTAAATAATAATTTGATTTATTGAGCCATATATTATTTAATATATGGCTATTAAAAATTTTAAGTTTTAATTATTTAGTTGGTGCAGGAGCAACAGCTGGTTTTTGAGCAGGTTGAACTGGAGTTGTTGCAGTTTGTGTTGATGGCAAACCAAATTTTTTAGAATCTTCTGCATGTTTGACAAGAGCATTATAAACTGCTGTAACTATTCCTGATTTTTTAACATCTTCAAGATTTTTATAATTGCCATTTTTTGTTCGATATTCAACTATTTTTTTTGCTGAAGCATCTCCAATACCATGGATTTTCTCTAAATCTTTTACAGATGCTGTATTTACATCAAAAGAGAAAAGAACTGCTGAAAGTGTAGCAACAGAAACGAATATTTTTAACATATATACTCCTATAATTTTTCAGGATTATATCAAATTTAATATTTGATTCTAACAAGATAGAATCTAGTTTAATTTATAAATACTTAAATTTAAATAAAATTTTGTCTGATTGCACTAATAAATCTTATTTAAAATACTAGTGCAATTATATTTTTTAGCCTTCTCGTCCAATTTTTAAAACACTTAAAAATGCTTCTTGAGGCAGTTCAACCTTTCCAAAGGCTTTCATTCGCTTTTTACCCTCTTTTTGTTTTTCAAGAAGTTTTCTTTTTCGAGTTATATCACCACCATAACATTTAGCAGTAACATTTTTTCCCATTGATTTTACAGTTTCTCTAGCAATAACTTGATTTCCTAAACTTGCCTGAATTGCAACTTCAAAAAGTTGTCTTGGAACAACATCTTTCATATGTTTTACAAGTTCGCGACCGCGACTTTGAGCATGTTCTCGAGGAACAATTAATGAAAGTGCATCAACAATATCACCAGCAACTCGAATATCCAATTTCACCAAATCGCCCATTCGATATTCGATAGGTTCATAATCAAAACTTGCATAACCTTTTGTTGTGCTTTTTAAAACATCATAAAAATCAAGAACGATTTCATTAAGAGGTAAAGAATATTGCAACATAACTCTTCGTTCATTTATATATTCCATTTTTTCCTGAAAACCGCGACGATTTGTCATTAAATTTATAATATTTCCTAAATAATCTGTCGGAGTTAATATTGTCGCCATAACATAAGGTTCTTCGATAGTTTCAATTCGTTGAACTTCAGGAAATTGAGACGGATTTTGAATTTCTATTTTTGAACCATCAGTAAAATTTATTTTATAAACAACTGATGGAGCAGTAGCAATTAATTCTAAATCGAATTCTCGTTCAAGTCGTTCTTTGACAACTTCCATATGTAAAAGCCCTAAAAAACCTACACGAAAACCAAAACCAAGAGCTATCGAAGTTTCAGGTTCATAAGTTATCGAACTATCATTTAATTTTAATTTTTCAAGAGCTTCTCGTAAATCTTCAAAACGATCAGTTTCTATTGGATACATTCCAGCAAAGACAAAAGGTTTTGCTGGTTTAAACTCATCAACAGGAATTTTTGCAGGTTTTTTAGCATCTGTAATCGTATCACCAACATGAATAGTCGAAACAGTTTTAACACCCAAAACAACGATTCCAATTTCACCAACTGAAATTTTTGAAGTTTCAAGTCGTCGTTTTGGATGTGGATATAAAAGATTTTGAATCTGATAATTTTCGCCACTACTCATAATTTGGACATTTTGACCCATATTTAATTCCCCATCAAATACTCGAACAAGAGCAAGAGTTCCGAGATAATTATCAAACCAAGAGTCATAAATTAAAGCTCTAGGCGAAGCTTTTGGATCTCCTTTTGGACTTGGAATTTGATCAACAATTCGATCTAATAAATCTTTAATACCGATTCCAGCTTTTGCACTTACAAAAACAGCATCTGAACAATCAATACCAAGAGTATTTTCAACCTCATCGGCAACTCGTTCAGGTTCAGCAGCGGGTAAATCTATTTTATTAATAACAGGAATAATTTTCAGATTATTTTCGATGGCAATATAAACATTAGCAATCGTTTGAGCTTCAACACCTTGAGAAGCATCAACAACTAATAAAACACCTTCACTTGATTTAAGCGATTTACTAACTTCATAACTAAAATCTACATGTCCAGGAGTATCGATTAGATTTAAAATATAATCTTTGCCATCTTTTTTATAATTTAATCGAACAGATTGAGCTTTAATCGTAATACCTCGCTCTTGTTCGATTTCCATTGTGTCCATCATTTGAGTTGAAAGTTCGCGATCCGTAACACCACCGCATTCTTGAATTAATCTATCAGCAAGAGTGCTTTTACCGTGATCTATATGTGCAATAATAGAAAAATTGCGAATATTATTCAATATTAAATCCTTTTTTTATTAATTTAAATTCTGTATAAAAAATTCGAGAAACAGCTCCCTTAAATAAAAGCTTATCTTCTTTAATTGCTAAATATAATTTTTCACCACTTTTTGGATAAATATCAGCATCTAATTTAAAAAAGCCCTCTTGAGAAGCTCGATAAAAACATGCTGCCATTCCAGTTCCACAAGCAAGAGTCTCATTTTCAACACCTCGCTCAAAAGTTCTAACATATAAACTACCATTATTTATTTTTGCAATATTAATATTAGCATTATATTTCCATCTCAGTTTTCGAGCCTCTTCAATATCAAAATTAGAAATATCATCTCTTAAACTAACGAGATGTGGAACTCCTGTATTTATTAGCCACCAGTTATGACCAACCTCATCGATATTTTGTTGTAAAATTTTTGGCGGTGTTAAATCAGTTGAGACGATATTACCTTCAACTTTGCAACCAATCACACCAGCACCAGATAAAAATTTAAGCTCAGAATGGGCTAAATTATTTGAAAAAGCATAATGTGCTGTTGCACGACTACCATTTCCACACATTTCAGCCATACTACCATCTGAATTATAAAAAAGCCATTCAAAATCTAAATTTGGATCTTGATGAGGTATTAAAATAATTAAACCGTCAGCACCAATTCCAGTTTGACGATTACAAACTTCACGAGCAAAATTAGAATAATCATCTCGTTTAAATTTATGTGTAATTATAAAATCATTACCACTAGCATTATATTTCTCTAAAATCATTTATATTTCAATCCAATCATTATTAAAAATATTATCGTCTTCATCGTTAAATGCTAAACCACCTTTTGAATAATTTGTATTTGAAGATTCAAAGAAATTAGCTCTTTGTTCATTTAGTTTTGAAAAATCATCTACCCACTCAATTGGATTTTTTAAATGTCCGTAAATCGGGCTCAATCCAACTTTTGTCAATCGTGTATCAGCTAGATATTCTATATATTTTCTCAATAAACCGTTTGGCAATCCACTATTGATATATTCACCCCAAGCAACCTCTAAATTTACAGCTTCAATAAACATTTCTCGAATCTCATTCTCATCTATTTCGTGTTCTTTTAAAACTTCTCTAATAATAGAGGTATGTAGCGATAGATGAGTTACCTCATCTCTATAGCGATAGGTAATCTTTTGAAGTAATCGCCAGATTTTCCCCCGCTTCATACCGTACGAGCGACTTTCACCGCATACGGCACTCCATCAAGTTTATTAAAATCATTCTATTATAAATATTCTAAATGCTTTACACAACTTTATTTAGACTTAAGTGTTTTGTTACTACAATATCAAAGATTTTAGTTTTAAAAGCTTTTTAGTTTAACTATCATCTAAATTTAATTCTTTAGTAAGTTCATAGATTTTATTGTCATCTATTAAATGTATAAGTCTATGAACATCTTTGTGTAGAATTACTAGATTTTTGTATTCATCTCCACCACCTTTTGCTTTTGGCATTTTGTGATGACAATGAATTTCGTCCATTTCTAATAGCTTACCCGATATTTGACATTTCCCCTTTTGAGCAACATATAAGTTAGATTTGTTTATTTCGTCTAACTAACGAATCGCACTTGAATGAATTTAATCATTGTTGATGAGCCAAGCATTAAACCTTTTCTACCTAAACTATAAATATAAAGGAATCCACTATAAAAATATATTCCTTCAAGAATTACATTAGCAAAGAATGCTTTGATTATATTTTGAATTGTTGGCTCTTTACTAAGTTTTATGTAAATATTTGCAATGACATCATTTTTAGCTCGTAATTTATCATTTGTTTTCCATAAGTCATAAATCTCTTTTGGATTTCTTGAAAATGCCTCTAACATTACTGCATAACTATGTGAATGTAGAATCTCTTCAAATGATTGACGAATAACACACATATTAACTTCTGGAGCTGTAATGTAGGGGTTTATATTATCGATGAGGTTGTTAGCTTGTAATGAGTCCATAAATATCAGTTGTGCCAATGCTCTATCAAAGCCATCTTTTTGACTTGATGTTAATCGTTCTCGATAGTCTCGTGCATCATTATTTAACGGAATTTCTTCTGGAAACCAGCTATTTTGAAGCATTACCTTATAAAGGTTATAAGCCCATTGATATTTGAGGTTGTTTAATTCGAATATACCGTTTGGATCTCCGCCGATAATTTTGCGGTTCTTTGACGTCTCGGTAGAGTTGGGGTTGTAGATTGTTTTTTTAAACAATAGTTTTACTCCTATTAAATTTTTTAGTTTAAATAAAAATTGCTTTAATTAAGTTGATTTTTGTATAACAAAGTAAGTATCTACATATAAATCTATAAATTAACTAAGATTTGTATGTAGATATAATAAGTGTATGTTAGATTAGTCTAAATTTTCAATAACCTTTTTAGCTTTTTTTCTAAGATTGTCAATAGCTTGAAGTTCAGCTAATATATCATCGTGTTCAGAACCTTCAGTATCTTTTAACTTTTTATTTAGTTTTGTTCGTTTTTCTTTGAGTTCTTTTCGAAGTTTAATAAGCTTTTCAATCTCTTTTTCTTGTTTTTTCTTTTTTAGATTAAAAAACTCTGTTATTTTTGCGACGAGTTTTTCTGTTTTCATTGTATTAAAATTCCTTTTATTCAGATTCAAAAGAGATTCTAACACAAAGTTCCTTTAATTTGAAACGATATTTTTTAAGTTAAAAAACTATAAAGATACTATACATAATATATCTAAATTATAAAATAATTTATTAATTCATCAATTAAGTTTATAGTATCTTTACCAAATATAATTTTGATTTCAAAAAGTATCTAAATCGCTTTTGAGAGTAAATCCAATGAGTCAAATGTTTTAGTTCATTTAAATATAGGTTCTAATGAAGTTCTATTCATCTGTTATTCTCGCGAAAGCGGGAATCCAAAATAAAACTAATGTTTATTCAGAAATAGCCTTGAAAATGCTATGATAATAGATATCTTTACTTAATATTTAAGCCAAAGATAAATATATTTAGGATAACTATTTTGATTAAAGCAGATATTATTATTTTAGATTTCGGTAGTCAATATACTCAACTTATTGCTCGACGATTGCGAGAAGAAGAGGTTTATTGCGAAATTATGCCATATAGCGAAAGCATCGAAAATATATTAGCTAAATCGCCAAAAGGTCTTATTTTTAGTGGTGGTCCAGCTTCTGTTTATGATCGAGATAGCTTTGAAGTAAATCGCGAAATTTATAATTTAAATTTGCCTATTTTAGGTATCTGTTACGGAATGCAAAGAATTGCCGTCGATTTTGGTGGTGAAGTAATGAGAGCTACAAAACATGAATATGGCAAATCTGAACTTAGTTTTTATGCAAATATTGATTCACCTTTATTTGAAGGTTGCGATATTGGTTCAATTGCTTGGATGAGTCATGGCGATCGAGTTGAAAAATTACCTAATGGCTTTGAACCTATTGCATTTACTGAAAATTCTCCATATGCTGGAATTGCTAATCGAGAAAAAAATATTTATGCTCTTCAGTTTCATCCCGAAGTGAAACACTCTGAAGAGGGCTATTTAATGTTACGAAATTTTGCAAAACGAATTTCTGGAGTTAAAGATAAATGGAATATGGGACATTTCTCAAAAGAACAGATAGCTTTAATTAGATCAAAAGTTGGTTATGGCAAAGTTTTATCAGCTCTTTCTGGTGGAGTTGATTCTTCAGTTGTTACAGCTCTTTTATATGAAGCTATTGGAACTCAACTCGTTCCTGTTTTCGTTGATAATGGTCTTTTACGAGAAGGCGAACGAGAAGCAGTTGAACATACTTTTAAAAATATTTTAAAAGTTCCTCTTGTTGTTGTTGATGGTCGAAAAAGATTTTTAGATGCACTAAAAAATATAACTGAACCTGAACAAAAAAGAAAAATAATCGGTAGAGTTTTTATTGAACTTTTTGATGAAGAGGCAAAAAAACATTCTGATTTGAAGTTTTTAGCTCAAGGAACACTTTATCCCGATGTTATCGAAAGTGTTTCCGTAAAAGGTCCAAGTAAAACGATTAAATCTCATCATAATGTTGGCGGTTTGCCTGAAAAAATGAATTTAAAACTAATTGAACCACTTCGAGAACTTTTTAAAGATGAGGTACGAATTCTTGGTATTGAACTTGGTTTACCTGAAGCATTAGTTTATCGACAACCTTTTCCTGGTCCAGGATTAGCAATTCGAATTCTTGGTGAAGTTAATGAAGAATCTTTACATTTAGTTCGAAGAGCTGATGCAATATTATTAGAAGAGATAAAAAGTGCTGGTTATTATAAAAAGCTTTGGCAATCTTTTGCAGTTTTATTAAATGTCAAAAGTGTTGGAGTTCAAGGAGATAATCGAACTTATGAAAATACAGTTGCAATTCGTGCAGTTGAATCAAGTGATGGAATGACTGCAACTTTTGCACATTTGCCACATGATTTATTAGAACGAATTAGTCGAAGAATTATAAATGAGATTGATGGAATTAATAGAGTTGTATATGATATTAGTTCTAAACCACCTGCAACTATCGAATGGGAATAAAATATATTCTTAATTAAATTTGCGATGAGGTTTTGATTTATTAAATCGACCTCATCAAATAAAACTATCTAAATTTAAATTACTACTTTTTCTTTCTCATTCTTTCTCAATTTTGACCAGAATATCCATTTTAATTATGTTTTGATAATATTTTAAACGATATAGATAAATATCAATTTAATGATGAGGTGCAAAAATAGATGAGTGGTAATAAATTATTTGGAACTGATGGCATTAGAGGAAAAGCTGGAAAATTTTTAACAGCTTCAATGGCTCTAAGAGTAGCTATGGCTGCAGGTATATTTTTTAAACGAGAACAAAAAACAGGCAAAATTTTGCTCGGTAAAGATACTCGTTTAAGTGGTTACATGATTGAAGATGCTATTGTTAGCGGTTTAACTGCCGTCGGTTACGATGTTTTGCAAATTGGTCCAATGCCAACTCCTGCTATTGCCTTTTTAACTGAAGATATGCGATGTGATGCTGGAATTATGATCAGTGCTTCACATAACTATTTTAGTGATAATGGCATTAAATTTTTCGATTCTATGGGTAATAAATTATCTGAAGAACTTGAAAAAGAGATCGAACGAATATATTTCGATGAAGAGTTAATCGAAAATAATCAACAAACTGCTGACAAAATTGGTTCTTCAAAACGAATTGATGATGTTATAGGAAGATATATAGTTCATTTGAAACATTCGTTTCCAAAAAGATTAACTTTAAGAGGTTTACGAGTAATTCTTGATACCGCAAATGGTGCAGGTTATAAAGTTGGTCCTACTGTTTTTGAAGAGCTAGGTGCTGAAGTTATAACTATTAATAAATCGCCAAATGGTCATAATATTAATGATAATTGTGGAGCTGTTTATCCGCAACAGTTAGCCTTCGAAGTTAAAAAATATCGAGCTGATATTGGTCTCGCACTTGATGGCGATGCCGATCGTGTTGTTATAGTTGATGAAAATGGTGAAACAATTCATGGCGATCATCTCATCGGAGCTTTAGCAAAATATTTACATAATGAAAATATGCTTTCGAGCGATTCTGTTGTTGTAACTCTAATGAGTAATAGTGCATTAGAAGAATTCCTAATAAATATGAATCTTAAATTATATCGTTCAAATGTTGGTGATAAATATGTTCTTGAAACTATGCAAAAAAATGAGTCAAATTTTGGTGGAGAACAAAGTGGTCATATTGTAATTTCTGATTTTGCAAAAACTGGAGATGGACTATTAACAGGTTTGCAAATTTTAGCCTATATTATAAAAACTGGCGAAAAAGCTAGTAAATTATTAAGACCTTTTGTTTTACATCCTCAACTAAATGAGAATATAAAAATCTCTAAAAAAATTCAACTGGATAAAATTTCTGGCTTTAAAGAGATAATTTCAAAAATTGAAAGTTATGGAATTCGTCATCTTGTGCGATATTCTGGAACTGAAAATTTATTGAGAATTTTACTTGAAGGTTCAGATCGAACAATTCTTGAAACTGAAATGGACGAATTAAAAACTTTTTTGTATTCAAATCTAACTTAAGTTATATTTATCAATGAAATCATTAATAAATTTTATAAAAGATCATGGTTTAAAAGTTACTCCACAACGAGTAGCAATGATAAAAACAATAAAAGCAAATGGACATATAAATATTGATGATTTATATAAAAATATAAAAGATGAATTTCCAGCAATTTCATTAGCAACACTTTATAAAAATATTATTCAATTTATAGAAAAAGGGTTAATTCGCGAAATTGCGATACCAAATCATAAAACTCAATATGAGTTAAAATATAGCGAACATGCACATTTTATATGTAAAAAATGTAATTTAGTTCGTGATTTAAAATTTGGCGATGAGGTCGAACTAAAATTAAATATATCTATTGAAAATATAGAAAATATATCGATAAATATATATGGCGATTGTTGTAAAAATATATAGGAGCTTATATGAAATTTGAAAAATATCCATTTGAGAAGTTACGAGAACTTTTAGTAAATGCGAAACCAAACAGCAATAAAAAAAGTATCGATTTAACGATAGGTGAACCACAATTTGAGACACCGCTAATTATACAAAACAGGCTAAAAGAATCAACTGGTTTATTGAAAAAATATCCAAAAAGTGCTGGTGAAGAAGCAGTTCGAGAATCAATGATAAATTTTGTTTCGCGAAGATTTGGTGTAAAGCTCGATTCAAGTGAGTTGATTCCAACTTTTGGAACTCGAGAAGTGCTTTTTAATTTTCCACAATATTATCTATTTAATAAAAAAAGCCCTAAAATAGCTTTCACAAATCCTTTTTATCAAATTTATGAAGGTTCGGCCATCGCTTCAAGAGCTGAAATTTATCATATAAATTTAGAACCTGAAAATTATTTCAAACCAAAAATCGTTGAAAACGAACTTTCAAATGTTGATCTCGTAATTATTAATTTTCCAAATAATCCAACTGCTTCAAATTTAACTCGAGATGAGTTTAAATATTTAATTAAACTTTCGCAAAAATATAATTTTGTTTTAATAAATGATGAGTGTTATTCTGAAATATATATAGATACAAAACCGCTTTCAATTTTAGAAGTTGCTCAAGAAATGGGCATTTCTGATTTTAAAAATATTTTAGCGATTAATTCAATTTCAAAAAGATCGTCAGCTCCCGGTTTGCGAAGCGGTTTTATCGCTGGTGATCGCGAGATTTTACGAGGTTATGGACAATATCGAACTTATTTGGGAACTGCGATTCCGTTGCCTTTGCAAATGGCAAGTATCGAGGCTTGGAACGACGATTTTTATGCCGAAAATATCAGGGCTGTTTATAAAAAGAATTTAGAATTAGCAAGTAATATTCTAAATATTCAAACTGATTTTACTTTTTATTTATGGTTGCCAGTTAAAAATGATCTTGAAATAACTATAAAATTATATATTGAAGAAAACTTAAAAGTTCTTCCTGGGCGATATCTTGGTCGAAATGGTGCAGGTGAAAATTATATTCGAGTTGCACTTGTTGAATCTAGCGATAAAGTTTTAGAAGCTTTAAATATTTTGAAAAAATATAAAGAGATTGGAGAAATTTTATAAATGAAAATAGCCTCTATTAATTTAAATATAGTTGATTCAGAACCTAGAATTAATTTCGATAATATAAAAAAAATAGTTCAAAATTTAGATAAAACTTTAGATTTTATTCTTTTACCTGAATTATGGAATTCTGGTTATATTCAAGAAGATTGGATTAAAATTGCTCCAAGAAATATAATTGTTCTTGATAAAATGAAAAATTTAGCGAAAGAAATTTCGATTGGTTTCGGTTTTTCGATGCTTTGGATTGATGAAAATAGCAATAAAATGAGTAATAGATTTTTTGCTATTGATAAAAATGGAATAGAATTACCTTTTTATGATAAAGTTCATCTTTTTACTCCAATGAAAGAAAATATTTATTTAAATAGTGGCAAGAATATAAATATTTTTAATATATCTGAATTTACTGCTTCTGCAACTATTTGCTATGACTTAAGATTTCCTGAACAATATCGAAAATTGGCTCTTATGGGAGTTAATCTGTTTTTGGTTTCCGCTGAATGGCCAAAACCTCGTTGTGAAACTCTTTTGATATTGGCAAAAGCACGAGCAATTGAAAATCAAGCTTTTTTAGTTTTGTCTAATCGAATTGGAAAAGATAAAAATGGTGTTGAATATTGTGGAGGTTCAACTATTATTTATCCCGATGGAACCGCTATATTTTCAGAAAATGAAAATGGCATAGTAATTAATAATATTAATATGAATGATATTATAAAAGCAAAGAAATTTATTAACCCACTTTTAGAGAGAGTTTCTGGAGTTGATTTTTAGAATATTTTGGTAGAATTGTTAAGTAATATAATTCTCTGAAAGTTTAAAAATGAAAAAACTTTTTCTTATAATTGGCGCTCCAGGCTCTGGCAAAACAACTGATGCTGAAAGAATAGCTTCTCGAAATAGCGATAAAATCGCTCATTATTCAACAGGCAATCTTCTTCGTGATGAGGTTACAAGTGGATCAGTATTAGGCGAACTTATCAACTCGTTTGTATCTAAAGGTCTTTTATGTCCTCTTGATATTGTTATAAATACAGTTATAAAAGCTATTAAAAATTCATCTCATGATGTTATTTTAATTGATGGGTTTCCTCGAAGTGAAGAACAAATGAACTCTCTTGATCAAATTTTATTAAATGAAACTGATATCGTTTTAAGTTCCGTTATCGAAGTTGTTGTTTCTGAAAAAACTGCTCAAGATAGAGTTCTTGGTAGAGCAAGAGGTGATGACGATAAAATCGAAGTCTTTAATAATAGAATGAGAGTTTATATTGAACCTCTTATTGCTATTCAGAATTTTTATGAAAATAAAAATTTACTTAAAAAAATTAGTGGTGAAGCTTCTATTAATGAAATAGTTGCTGAAATGACAACTTTTATTCTTTTAAAAATTTAAATTTTTAGATGGTCAAGAGATGCAAACTTTGATTAAAAACTATTCAGTGATTTTAAGAAGCTATATAGCAACTATTTTAAATAGTTTAGCTTTGATATAATCTCAATATACATCTCAAGAGTGTTCATTATTGCAGGAAAAAATATAAAATGCTTCGATATAAAAGAACACACTCTTGTGAATGTAATATAATTATTTCAGATGAATTTAAAAATACGATCATAGATTAGACTATGATTGACTATATTTAGAAAGGCAGTAGTAAATGACACAAGAAGAGAAGAAAATAGCTGAACTTGAAGAAGAAATTAAATTTTATCATCAAGCAATTCTTAATGATGCTGGAATTCCTGTAATTCTTTTTAAAAATGGACAAATACTTTTTATTAGTAGTGAAGCTGAAAATTATCGATTAGATCGATATCAAAGTGTTATGCTTTCTGGTTCTGAAGAGATTATAGCAGATAGATTTTCGGCAAAAATCTTTGAACGAAAAATAAAAATGGGAGGAGGTTATAGACTCTTTGAAATTAACATTAATGATAGTTCAAAAAATAAGGGTGGTGATACTACAACTACTGATGAAGAAAAAATAGAAAAAATAAAATATATTCGACAAAATACAATTGCTGTATCACTTGATAATGCTCAAACTTTATTGTCTAATTTATTAAAAGATATGACATTTTTAGTTGAAGAAGCTCAATCAACAGCAACAAGTTCAACTGATGGTTTGAAAAGTATCGATAGAATATATAAAGAGACTATGATGCTTGGTAGCAATGTCTCTGAATCTGTTGTAATTATGGATACTCTTACAAAGAGTAGTATTAATATTAAAGATGTCTTGGGTTTAATTGATGATGTCGCAGATCAAACAAATCTTTTAGCACTTAATGCCGCAATCGAAGCAGCTCGTGCTGGAATTCATGGCAAAGGTTTCGCAGTTGTTGCTGAACAAATTAGAAATTTAGCTGAAAAAACTCAAAAAGCTACTCAAGAAATTAATAATGTAATTACTGCAATGACTCGAGATATCGGAGTTTCTAAAACAAAAACTGGAAATATTAATGAACTTGTTACTACTATTAAAACAGATGTAACAACTGTTCGAGATTTAATTACAGAATTTAAAGGTAATAGTACACGAACATTATTTAAAGCAAAAGATCTTAGTTATCATATATTTGCAGAGTTAGCAAAATTTGATCATGTTATATTTAAAAATAGTTTATATTCTCATTTTCTTGGCGAACATACTGATTTTAAACATACAGATCATTTTAGTTGTCGTCTCGGTCAATGGTATTATCATGGTCTCGGTCGAGAACAATTTACAAATACAGAATCTTTTAGACATCTTGAACTTCCACATTCTATTGTTCATACAGAGGCAAAAATTATTAGTGAACTTTTAGATAAAAGTGAAAAACCTACTATTGATGAGGTATTAATTCACTTTTTAAATATTGAAGAATCATCTAAAGATGTTTTTACTCTTCTTGATAAAATTGTTATTGAAAAATCTAAAGAGACCGTTAGTGATGCTGTTGATTTACTTTTTGCAGATTCAAGACCAATTAAAGCTAAAAATAAAAATAAAAGCGGAAATAAAGGATTCGTGTGAAATTTATAAAAACAGACTTTAATAAAGAGTCTATTTTAAATATATAACTTATGCTCTCTTAAGTTTTAATATAGTTCTATTTTCTATAAATGGAACTTTAACAGAGAGTTTAGATACTTTTGGCTGGGTTATGGATACTAATATTTTTAATTTTGAAACAAAAAGATAAAACAAAATTTATATCTGTCAGTAATTTTTAAGTAGCGGGTTTTTTACATATCATTTCGATAAAATACGAATATGCAAATTCTTTATCTCAAAAATCTAAAAAATATGAGAAATTGGAATTTGCTCTATTATCTCTAAGACATAAAAAAAGGAAAAAGATAAATGGGTTTTTTTAGTTCTGGATCTAGTTCTAATTATGAAGAACTAATTCGCGAAAATGAGGGTTTAAAACATAAACTCCGAAGTAGTGAAGATGAAATTTCTAAACTTCGAAGTGAAAACGATAGATTAGAAAAAAGAATTAACACAAAAGGTGAAACTTTTCAAGATATGATTGTTTCACTTGTTGAAGGTCAAAATTTTAATCTTAATGAATCACTTACTGACATGAAAGATAGACTTGGCGAAAGTGTCGAAATGGCTACTAAAGTTCTTAAAGAGTCTCTTTCGATTAAAGATAGTTCTATTGATGCAAGTGATAGTATTGAACAAATTACAAGTAATATGTCTGGTCTTGTTGAATTATCAAATGATTCTAATAGTTCAATTGAAAGTTTATCAAGTCGAGCAACTGAAATTAATTCTATTATTTCGTTAATTAAAGATATTGCAGAACAGACAAATTTACTTGCTTTAAATGCTGCAATTGAAGCTGCTCGAGCTGGAGAACATGGTCGAGGTTTCGCAGTTGTTGCTGACGAGGTTAGAAAACTTGCTGATCGAACTCAAAAAGCTATTGGTGAAATTTCTATTGTTATTCAAGCAATTCAACAAGAAATTCAAGATATTACAGGAAAATCTGAAAGTATGTTGGCTAATATAAATACTGCTACTGAAAAAGTTCAAAGTCTTGATACTATTTTGGCAACAGCTATAAATTATGCTACTGAAATATCAGAAACTCAAAATATAGTAAGAAATCAAATTTTTGCAAGTCTTGTCAAAGCTGAACATCTTCAATATAAAGTATTTGCATATCAAGCTATGTATGGTCATTCACATATGAAACATATTGAAACTTATAGTCATTGCACACTTGGAACTTGGATGAATAATGATACTACTCGAAAAGAGTTCTCAAAATCAACTTCTTTTTCAAGATTAGAATCACCTCATCGACAACTTCATGATATTCTCGATAAAATCGCTGAATTAACAAAAGAACATAAACCTAATAAACAATTTACTTCACTTTCTCGAGAACTTGAAAGTTCTACTTCTCTTGTATTCGAAACTCTTAATAAAGTTATGGACGAGCGAGAAAAACAGATAGAAAATGATCTCGCTTAACGACGACGAAGAGCTTCTTCTTGAAAGAGTTTTAATTTTGGCTATTTATAAAAAAGATATAAAAGTTTCGATTAATACATTATTAAATGAATTAACAGAAACAGGAGTATTTAAAAATCTAGCTGAAAGTAAAATATATTTAAAATCTATTAAAAAAAAAGGGTTTTTTAAAAATGGATCTTTTACACTACTTGGTTTAGAAAGAGTTGAAGAAGCCTTAAGTTTTTTAAAGCTTAAATAATTTAAATTATAAGTTCCTACAAAATTGTAGGAGCTTATTTATAATATTTACTCTTCACTATCTGCAGAAATTCTAAATTCACTACTAAAGTTTATAATAAAATTCACCTCATCGATATTTAAGCCAAATTTACTATAAATTGCCAAATCTATTTGATCTATTAGATGTTTAGATTTTCTTGCAATATATCTACGAAATCCACCTTCTACATAACTATTTTTCTGTAAATCAATCATATACTCATTATATATTTTTGATATTTCTATAATTTCATTATTAGAAAAAGCAGAAATATTAAGTGGAAACATCTCCAAATCAGACATTTTTTGATTTAAATGGTCTGAATATATAGAATAAAACCAATAATATAAATTACTTGATAAAATAGCACCTATTAAATCTCTATAATTGTTAGAAACTACAAGATATTTTTCTGCACTTGAACCAGTTGAAAAATTAGTTATAAGGTTATAATAACGACCTCCAGAAGCTCTATAAAAAACATTTTCTCCATTTTTTATATAATAATCTGATAATCTTTTAGGCAAAGAAAATAACTTATTTAATATATCTATCTCTATTTTTTCACCAACTTTAGGAATTCTTCCATATTTTTGAAAACCAAATGAATCTATAAAATGGAGACTTTTCATCATATCTTTTCCAGCTGTTTTTGCATATCTTTTATTAGGGGTTGTTGATAAAAGCTCTTTAGTTGGGAAACCGCTATTTTTAAGTTCAATAATCGTAACTGCCTGTTCAGCTTCAGGAAATATTTTAGTTGGTCTATCTGAATATGAAGAGATTTTAATTTTTTCGCAACTATTATAAACTATATTATGAAGTTGAGAAATTGATTCGCTACTTGTTACAGATAGCGGAACTATAAAATTTAAATAGCCATTTTTTGATATTTGAAGTCCTCTTTCAATAAATAGCGAATAACTATTAGTTGAACCTTTAAAATTTTTATCACTTCTAGCACTCTTATATTTTTTAAGAAAATAATCTTTTTCGCCATCTTTAAGTTCAACACCATACGGCGGATTTCCAAGCACAATATCAAAACCGATAAAATTGCCATCATTATCGAGAGATTCTGGAAATTCAAATCTCCATTCAAAAGCATTTTTATAGATGTCGCCATTTTCAATATAATTAATTTCATTTTCAAGTTCAATCATAGGCTTTAAACTTTTTTTAGCTTTTTCACTATATTTTAAGAGTTCTTTCTCTTCCATCATTTCAATGAGCATTGTCCCTGAAAAACTATTAGTTAATTTAACAGCTTGAAGAATTAATGAATCATGCAAATTAACGATTTTTCCGCTATGGTTACCAGTATCAATAAGATTATAAATATCTAATTTTTCTTCTTTTAAATAACTATCTAAATTAGATTTTGGAATATATTCTTTAAATAAGCCAAACTCTTTAATATATTTAGAAAGAAGTTCGCGAAGTTTTATATTTTCAGATAAACCATATTTAAGTTCAGATCTGAATTTATTTTGAAGAATATCAATAGCTTGACGATTTCGACTACCATTTCGGTATTTATTTACAAGTTCTTTATAATTTTCTAGCTTAATTTTAATATCAAGTTCATATTTTGAAATCAGCGAATTACCAACTTTAATATTTATATCGATATTTGGAAGAGTTACAAGCTTATTATTTTCATAATAACTTTCTTTTAGAAGTTCAATCCATAATCTTAATCTAGCTATATTTACAGAATTGATATTTATATCAACTCCAAAAAGCTGGTTTTCAATGATATGCAACTTCTCATTAAAAATAGTTTTCTGAATTCGTTTCACCTCATCAGAAACTTTTCCACTTTTGTTAATAAGATATCTAAAATTTTCGCCATCTTCATCAGAAATATATAACTCATCATTTTCAAGCACTATATTTATATTTTTTAGTCGTTTGGCATTTTCATCAATTAAAATGCCAAGATAAGATTTTATATAAATAAGTTCGTTAAGAGCAGAAACAAGAAAATGACCGCTACCAACGGCAGGATCAACAATTGTTATAGAATTTATAAGATTATTTGCTTCTATTATGTCAAATTTTTCATTATATAAATCACTTAAATTTTTACAATTAAAATTATATTTATTATTAAATTTTTCAATAACAACTTTCTGAATAGTTTCACGACTCATATACATAGTTATAAAAGCTGGAGTAAAAAAACTACCATCTTTATAACCATTTAATTTTTCAAAAATAAGTCCCAAAACAGCTGAATTAATCAAATCGCTATTTTTAAATTCTGAAGAATCATCACCAAAATTATATGAATTTAAAAAATCTAAAAGATATTCTAAAGTTCCAACAACATCTTTTGTCTTATATTTTTTTAGCTGAAGATTGTCATTAAGATTTGAAATTCTTAAAAATTCTTGTTCAAGTTTAGTTGTCTCAAAAAGAGAACTATTTAAATAAGGAGTATTTTTATAAATTTCTATATTTACGGAAAATCTTTTATCGTAATCAAAAGCTAAAACTTCAAAGAACAGAGTATTTAATTTACCAAAACTATTCGTATTGACATACGACAAAAATCGCGGATAATCGCCATTATGAATATTTAATAATTTGGCTTCAAGTAATTTTAAAAATAAAATTCTGTTCAACCAAGAAATATTTAATTCAAGTGCGATATTAAAAAGTTGTTCATCATTATCAATTTTGAATTCTGTTTGTAATTTTAAAATCGAAATTTCCATCATTGAGCCAAGTTCTCGTTTCTCTTTGCTTTTTCTCTGAATTAACTTTTTTTTGCCAGAGGTCTCTTCAAGCCCGAAAATATACAAAAGTTCAAGATAAAATTCGCGATTAAGAGTATTAGAATCAGATTTATCAGATTTATCATATTCTTTTAAAAGATGAGGTTTAGATAAAATCTTATATATATTTTGAAGTTGATAATTATCAAAACTATCTCGAAAATTTATATAAACAACTTTGAAATTTTCTAAAATATTATTATCTTTAAGCTCATCATAAACAGCTTTATAAAAATCTTCAGTTTTAATCAAAACAGATTTTTTATCAATTTCAAACTCAATATACAATTTTTCTAATTTTTTCAATGAAGCGATTTTTTCAAATTCAATAGCATCTATAATAAACCAATCAAAGCCATTAGTAATTATTAAGTTGCGAATTGATAAATTTTTTTCTTGAATCTTTTCTCGAAAATAATATAAAACAATTTCGTGAAGAGCTTTTGTATTAAAATTATCTTTGCTAACCATTTCAAAGCTATTTTTTAAACTTTTAAATTCAATTAAAACTTCAGGATTATCATCTTTATAAATAGCAAGATCAACTCGTTTTTTAGTATTAATTTCAGAATAACCAATATTTCTGAAAAAATCTGCAACAACATTTTTATTAAATTCTTCAGATTCATCAAATTTAAGATCATGTATTAATTTGTCAAAGCATTTTTTAAATAATAAAAATTCTTCTTCAGTTAATTTATCTCTTAAATATCCCCGTTTTAATACTTTTTGAGGTAATTCAAAAATCATTTTATATCCTATTCTCAGATTTTTTTATATATTTACTAAATAATCGATGAGGTTCAACCTCATCATCTAAAAAACTATTATTCAAAATGGATTCAGCTAAAAGTTTGCCAAAATATGGAGCTAACGAAAAACCATAACCACCTAAACCCGAAAAAATATATAAATCATTTTTATAAATATAATTATCTTTATTATATTTACGACCATTTATAATTTGTGGAAACTTTTCAACTGTTTTTTTACTATCAACAACTTTTCCAACAATTGGAAAATAATCATGTGAAGCTGAACGAACTCCAGAATAACTTTTAATAATTTTAGGATTTTCTAAATTTACAATTTTTAATGCTTTTTTCAAGAAATTTTCTTGTTCGATATTTGAACTCTCTCGTTCTAAAATATCTCTAAAATGAGTTGCGCCAATTCTTATAATGCCATTTATTGTTTTTGAAATAGAAATATCTTTGTGATAGCTTTCTGTTAAAATAGTTTGACTTTCAATATCCAATCTTTCACCCCAAACAGGACGAATTTTTATATATGGTTCATTTGTAAGTTTTGAGATATCAGAAATTGCACCAGTTGATAAAATTAAGTTTTTGGTTTTAAAGTTTTCAACTTGCCAAAATTCACCATCAAAATATATGTTTTTAATATTTAAATAAACTATATTTATATTTTTAGCAAAATAATTTAAGATATTTTGAGCATCAGCAACATGGCTATTTAAAATAAATTTTTCCCCATTTTCGATATGAATTAATTTTGATTCATGAATATATTGCGGAACATTTGAGAAATAAAAATCTCTTGAAAAAATCATTGCAGAATTTATAAGTTTTGATAGAGAGGAATCGCTAATTTTAGGATTTAAAAAAGCTCCAGCAGAACCAGAACCACCAGAACCAATTTTTGATTTTTCTATTAATAGAGTTTTAGAATTTTTAGAAAGATTATAAGAGGAGAAGAGTCCTGCGACTCCTCCGCCAATAACTATTGAATCAAAAATCAAAAAGTTATCAGCTTGTTTTTTTTAATAAATTAAGTAGATTAGTTTGATGCAGCAACAAGAGCTTCATCGTAATTTGGCTCTTCTGTGATTTCTGGAACAATTTGCTTATAAGAAACAACACCATTTTCGTCAATAACAAAAATAACTCGAGCAGAAATTCCAGCTAATACACCATCAGCGATTAAAGTTCCATAGTTATAAGAAAAATCTTTATTTCTGAAATCTGAAGCTACGATTAAATTATTAATTCCTTCAACTGAACAGAATCTTTTAGAAGCAAAAGGTAAATCCATAGAAACAATAATTGTCTCAACATTTTCAAGAGCTGAAGCTTTTGAGTTAAATTTTCTTGTTTCAGTTGCACAAACTGCTGTATCAAGAGATGGAACAGCTACGATAAGTTGTTTTTTGCCTTTAGCTCCGCCGATTGTTACATCGCCTAAACCGTCAGAATTAACAACTCTAACAACTGGAGCAACATCTCCAACTTTTACATTTCGACCAGCAAGAGCGACATCATTGCCTTTTAATTTTGTAGTAACCATTTTTATGATTCTCCTATTTTTAATTTATAGAATTTTATTTTAATAAACCTTATGTCGTTATTAAGATTTTAGTTAATTTTTTTATCAAACTAACTTGTTTAAGTTTGAGTATTTATTCGCTTTTGCTTATGAAATCTGATACTAATTATTAATTACTTTATATATTATAATAATTTATTGAACTTGTTGGCTATTAGTAATAGATTTATTTTTTGAACCAGAATCTTTCATATCAACCCATAAATTTGGAGTTGAACCACCTGGAGTCAAGAAAATTTTTGCATCAGTATTAACTTGAAGAGCTTTATTAAATTCACCTTGAACTTGAAGTTGTTCTAAAGCTAATAAATTAGGAGTTAAACTCTCAGAAATTAATTTATTTGCTTTAGCTTTTGATTCAGCTTCGATTAAAACAGAATCTGCGATACCTTGAGATTGAATTTTTCTAGCTTCAGCATCACCTCGAGCAAGTTCAGCTTTTTGAAAAGCGGTCTGTTTAGCTTTTTCAACTTCTTGTTGAGCTCTTTCGACCTCTTGTTTTGCAACTTGAACTTTTTCGATTTGTTCTTTTACTTTAATTGGTAAAACAATTTCTCTTAAATTGACAGATTCTAATTTAGCAGGAGAATGTTCAAGATTTTCGATTCGTTCTCGAATATTTGTATCAATTAAAGTAGCGATTTCATTTCGTTTAATAGGTAAATTTTCAGCTTCGTAACTGCCAATAACATTTCGAACAATGTCGCGAACAACTGGATTAATAATTTTTTCTTCCCAAGAGACTCCCCAAGTTGAAATTGTTCTTGCAACATTATCTTGATTTAATTTATATTGAACAGTTAATTCTATTGTTACAGGAAGACCTCTTTTATCAAGAACAGTTATAGCTTCTCGAGTTTGAAGACCTTCATCTTTTTTGCTATCACTAAATAAATCAATAGATTTATAATGAACAAGTCTAACTTTTGTATCGACAACCATAACTTGTTGAATAATTGGTACAACAAAATGAATTCCGGGTTCAAGTGGAATTTGTTGATATTTTCCGAGAGTTATTTTAATTCCTCGTTCGCCTTCACTAATAATTGTAAAAGGTTTAGCAAAAAAGAAAAATCCAAAAATAGTTAAAGCTGAATAGACTAACCAAGAATGATTACCTAAATTTTTAATAAATTCAGGTGGTTCAGGAATTTGACCTCCACCGTTACCACCACTTCCTCGCTGGAAATCTCGCATATCTGCTGGCATTTAATTACCTCTCATTTACATAAGTCAGCATATAATTATATTTTTCATTTCGTCCATAGACAACATCAAAATATGCTTTTTGAATAATTTCAGTAATAGTTCCGCGACCACCATTTCCGATAATTCTGCTATCAACATCACGAATTGGAGTAATTTCAGCAGCTGTTCCAGTAAAAAAAGCTTCATCTGCAATATAGACCTCATCACGAGTAACTCTTCTTCGTTCAACTGGAATATTTAAATCTTTAGCAATTTTAATAACAGTATCTTGAGTAATACCTTCAAGGGCATTATCATTTGGAGGACAAATTAGAACTCCATTTCGAACGATAAAAAAGATTTCACCACTACCTTCAGCGATAAAACCTTCACTATCTAATAATAAGCCTTCTTGATAACCTGCTTCAATTGCTTCATATTTAGCCATTTGTGAATTAATATAATTTGCAACAGCTTTAGCTTTACCCATAGTTGATCGAACTGAATTTCGCATAAACGATGAAATTTTTACTCGAATACCATTTTTTAAGCCATCATCACCGAGATAACTACCCCATTCCCAAGCTGCAACAGCAGATTTAACAGGAGCTTTCATGTGATAAACTCCCATAACTCCGTAACCTAAATATATAATAGGTCTTATATAAACATTCTTTTTAAACTCATTTCGTCGTAATAATTCGATTTGAGCTATTTCAAGTTGTTCTAATGTAAAAGTTGGTTTAATCATAGTGATTTTTGCTGAATTTAAAAGTCTTTGAGTATGTTCTCGAAGTCTAAAAATAGCTAAACCTTTATCAGTTTGATATGCTCGAACACCTTCAAATACACCATTTCCATAATGTAAAGTATGAGTTAAGATATGGGTTGTTGCTTTTTCCCAATCAACAAATTCGCCATCCATCCAGATATATTTTGCTGGTTCCATTTTAATTCTCCTCTTGAGTATTTATCATCCAAATTGAAAATACATTAATATAATTCCAGAATATCTCAATCAGAGCTGTTGGCACACGATTTTCAAGAGATTTCAAAATAGGAATATATAATTCTAACCATACTCTTCTAGCTTTTGGAGTTATTCTAAAAGGTGCATGACGACCTACCATTCTTGGAGCTCCTCGACTTTCAGTAAAATATGGCTTTCCTCCTAAAATCTGAATAAAAAAGTCAGAGGCATGTTTTTTTGCCTCTTCAAATTCTTCACCATCGGCAGGAAATAAACTTCTTATTTCACTATTTAGAATTGCTTCATAATGCTTATTAACAATATCTCTAATTCCAGCTTCACCAAGAAACTTGAAAAAATCTGGATGAGGTGCTGTTACTGGTGGTCTTTCTCCAAATGGAGCTTCTCTAATAACTAGATTCATATTGATGATACCTCAGTTTCTAATTTTTTGATTTAAAGGTAATTTTATCGAAACGAATAAAATAAAAAAAGAATTGAAGAAAAATTTTAATAATAATTTTAATATTTTTGTGCTATTTAGAAAATTTATAACTTATATTTAATACAATATGTTTATATTTTAAATAAATTATCTAATATAATTAAGATTAAAAATATAATTCCTAGATAGCCATTAATTGTAAAAAAAGCTCTATTAATTTTATTAAAATCTCGTCTCACGATTATATGTTCATAGCTTAACATTAATGCAGAAATTATAGGTATAGTTTTAGCAATTAAACCCAAATTTGCATAAAAAATAGAAGCAGTCCAAAATATTATTGTTAATAAATGAAAAACTGCTGATATTTTAAGAGTTCTGTTTTTGCCAAATTTTGCTGGAATTGAATGCAAACCACATTTTTTATCAAATTCCAAATCTTGAAGTGAATATAAAAGATCAAAACCTGCAACCCAAAACATAACTCCAAACGATAATAAAATTGTCCAAAATGGAATCATATTTTCAATTGCAACAACTCCAGCAATTGGTGCAAACGAAAGAGAAATTCCAAGTACAATATGAGCAAAATAGCTAAATCTCTTAAAATAAGAATAACTAGCTATTACGATTAACATTGGAATAGCTAAAATAAAAGCTAAGTCATTTATATATTTTGCAATAATTATAAAAATAAATCCATTTAAAAATGTAAAAATTGAAATTTGCAATTTTGACAAACGACCATCAACACTCGGACGATTTAAAGTTCTTGCATTTTTTGAATCGTGATCGATATCAACAAGTCTGTTAAAAGCCATTGCAAAATTTCTAGCAGAAATTCCAGCAACAATTGCCAAAAGTGTTAATTTCCAGCCAAACCAACCATTTGATGATATTATCATTGCAATAAATATAAATGGAAGTGAAAAAACTGTATGTTGAAACATTACTAATTCATTAAAATTTCTTAGTAACTCTATTATTTTTCTCATAGATCTCCTAAATTTTGAAATAATTATTTATAATAATAGCCACTATTTTCTTTAAAATTTAAAAGGATCTACGGAAAATATAGAGGAGGGGTTTTTGTTCTACTCTATATTATGATTATTTTTTCTATTATAGAATTATCGGCTGAGGTAAATCTTTTAGGCTGGATAGCATTTTAAATAATTGTGAAATACAATTATTTCGCTTTTATAAAGTCTCTCTTTAATTTTGGTAGCATGTCGATAAATTCAAAAACTACAAATTAACAGGAGATTAAATGCATTTAGCAGATTTAAATCTTATTTTTTATGTTATTGCTTATTTTCTCGGCTCTATTCCTTTTGGTTTGATTTTTGCGAAATTATTTGCAGGAATAGATATTCGTGAAAGCGGTAGCGGAAATATTGGAGCTACAAATGTTCTAAGAGTTTTAAAAGAGAAAAATCCAGTTCTCGCTGGAAAATTATCTTTTTTTACACTTTTAGCAGATGCATTAAAAGCTTCAATACCAATTTTAGTAGCAAAATATACATTTAATATGCCAGAAGCTTCACTTTGGGCAATTGGAGTTATAGCCGTTATTGGACATACTTTTTCTATATTTTTAGCTTTTAATGGTGGTAAAGGTGTTGCAACAGGTTTAGGTGTAACAGCTGTAATGTTACCTATCGAAACATTAATATCTTTTATAATTTGGATCGTAGTTAGTAAAGCTTTAAAGATATCATCTATATCTTCTATTGTTGCTCTTATAACTTTATATACAACTAGTTTATATATTTCTTCTGAAACTTTTCATGTTCCACTTGGAATTATCGCATTTATAATTATTTATAAACATTTGCCAAATATTGGAAAATTATTATCAGGCGAAGAGAAACGAGTTATCTAAATATGAAAAAATATAGCTTATTTCTAGTTTCTTCTGTATTAGTTATATATAATGGCTGTAATATAGAAAATGAACTTGATATAAACGAAGCAAATAGTTCTGTAACTTGGTATCAACCAAAAATTGGTGAAACTTGGAGAATTCAAGAAAATAAATATTTAACAGATAAAAATAGTTCACTGTTTTTTATAGATATGTTCAAATATAGTCTTGAAGATATCTATTCGTTAAAACTCCGCGGTTCAAAAGTTATTTGCAGTTTTTCAGCTGGTGAATTCGATTCAAAAAATAATTTTGATGCTCATAAATTTCCTGCTACTGGAGTTGGAAATTTTCGTGAAAATGAAGCTGATGTTCGATGGATTGATATAAATAATGCAACTATTAAAACTATAATGTTAGAAAGAATAGATTATGCAAAAAATAAAAATTGCGATGGAGTTCGACTTCGAGATGTTGATTTATATAATCATGATAATGAAGTAGGCTTTAAAACTTCAATGATGAGTCAAGTTGCATTTAATGTAGATATGATTAAAAAAGCTCATTCTATCGGTTTAACGATAGGTTTTAATAATGTTAATGAACAAATTGCAAATTTAAAAAGTGGCTCAGATTTTTTAACTTCTGAAGAGTGTTATTTAAATAATAATTGTTTTAAATATGAAGATTTTACAAAATTAAATAAGCCTGTTTTTAATATTGAGTATAATTCTATTTATTCTAACGATGCTGAAACTCTTGAAGATATGTGCATATATTCTAAAGCTTTTGATATTCAGACAATAGTTTCAAATTTAGATGATTTAAATGGTTCATATAAATTTAATTGTAATGATATATCTGTTAGGTAAATTAAAAAATAAATGAGAGCTAAATGAGATTCAAAATAGAGAATTTTCAAACTCAACCTCTTGAAAATCCAAAATATACAGTTCCATTAAGAGTTACATATAAACAAAATGGAATTGATAAAAATTGGGAAGCTATAAAAAGTCATAATAGTGTTGCAATTTTACTTTATCATAAAGAATTTAATTCATTTTTACTTGTCAAGCAGTTTAGACCGCCTGTTTTTATGAATGATAAAACTAAATTCGTTACTTGGGAATTATGTGCTGGTATTGTTGATAAAGATAAAACTCTCGAAGAAATTGCTCAAGATGAGATTCTTGAAGAGTGCGGTTTTTATGTTCCACTTATAAAAATTGAACGAATTACATCGTTTTTTACAAGTGTTGGAGTTACGGGTTCAAAACAGTATCTATTTTTTGCTGAAATCGATAATAGTATGAAAGTTAATTCTGGTGGAGGCATTAACGACGAATTAATAATTTTAGAATATTTACCACTAAAAAATAGTTTAGAATTTATATTTAATGAAAATTTGGCAAAAACATCTGGTTTAATGTTCTCATTTTTATGGTTTTTTAAATTTAAAAAACAAGATTTACTATCGTAAAAGTTCTATTATAAATTTTGCTCCAAATTGACTATTTTCAACTCTTAAATTTCCACCCATATTGGTCTCGATAATCGTTTTTGACATATAGAGACCAATTCCAGTTCCTTTACCTTCATGTTTTGTTGTGAAATATGGTTCAAATATTTTATTAATTATCGATTCATGAATTCCACCGCCATTATCTTCAACGATTATAAAAGTTCTATTTTCAGAAGCTAAAAATTCTATATTATAATAGAGAAATTTTTTTATTTAAGTTTAAATTAAATTTTTCAAAAGTGAAAAAAGAGCATTTTGGTAAATTTGTAAATTTGCCTCTGAATTGGCTTCAAAACGACTAACTAAAACTGGAGTAGTATTACTTGCTCGAACAAGTCCCCAACCATTTTCAAAAACAACTCTAACACCATCTACATCAATAATTTTTTTGATTTTAGGAAAATTTGCAGGAGGATTATTTAAAGATTTTTTAAGTTTTTCAACAATTGAGAATTTTTTGTCTTCACTAGTTTTTGTTTTAATCTCTTCAGTTGAGAAAGTTTTTGGAAGTTCATCAACCTCATCATCAAGATTTGTGCCATTATTCATTAATTCCATAACTCTTAAAGTTGTATAAATAGCATCATCAAAGCCAAAATATCTATCATTAAAAAAGATATGTCCGCTAACTTCAGCAGCTAAATCAGCTTCAAGTTCTTTTATCTTAACTTTTAAATTACTATGTCCAGTTTTATACATAACGACAGTTCCACCTCGTTTTTCGATGAGGTCATACATAATTTGAGAACATTTAACTTCGCCAATAACAATTGGATTTATCATAGGTTTAGAAAGAATAAGAGCAAGAACATCGCCTTTAATTGAATGTTTTTGAGTTAAAACAGCTATTCTATCAGCATCTCCGTCATATGCAAAACCGACACTATATTTACCTGTATTTAATTCTCGTTTAATATCTATCAGATTTTTTTCTTCAGTTGGATCTGGATGGTGATTTGGAAAAGTTCCATCTGGACGAATAAAAAGTCCATTTGCATCAATTCTTAATTTTCTAAAAATTTCTGTTAAAACAACCCCAGCAACTCCATTGCCAACATCATAAACAATTTTTTGATTAAAATTTTTCAAGGCTTTAAATTCTTTAACAAGATAATCTATATAACTCTCTTTTGCTGGAACTTCAGAAACAAAAAATTGTTCATCTCTTATTTCAAGATTTTTTGCGAGTGCTTGAGAAACTTCTTCACCTAATTTATAAATATCATTACCAAAAAATGGCTCTTTGTTAATCGTAATTTTAAAGCCATTATATTCAGGAGGATTATGCGAACCTGTAATCATAATTGAACCACTTGGTTTAATTCCACCGTTAAATGAAACATGATTAACAAAATATGTTACTGGAGTTGGGATAAGACCAATATCCATAATTTTTACACCTGCAGAATTCAAACCAAGAGACAAATATTGAAAAAGAGTTACAGAATGAACTCTAGCATCGTAACCAACAGCAACATATTCGCCATGTTTTTTAATTCGTTTGCCAAGAAAATGTCCAATCCAATAAACAGTTTCTTTATTCAATTCTTCACGAAAAATACCTCTGATATCATATTCCCTAAATATATTTTTCACTGCTTTTTCCTTATTTTAATGAGACTTTTTATTTCAGTTTTTTAAATAAAAGTATTTTAACATATAGTAGCGGAACCCTTAACTATTTACGGCGGTAATAAAAGCGACATTGTTAATTTAGTGTAGATCTATTTATGGCTATTATCTTGATAATAATTATCAGAATTAAGTCATTTTTAAATATTTATTAAGTAGAATTCGCGAATTCTACATATTAGGAATAGGAAAAAGTTTAAATATGAAAACTCTTTATGAGCTTAAAAAAAATGAGAAAACAAAAGTTAAAACTCTGCATTCTCGCGGTGTAATTCGTGAAAGACTTGTATCATTTGGAATTGTTCGTGATGCTGAAATTGAAGTCAAAAATTGCAATTTTTCAAAAGACAACATCGAAATTAGTGTTAATGGCACTTTTATTGCTCTTCGAAGTGAGGAAGCAAAATCTATTGAGGTTATATAAATATGATTAAAAATAATATTATTAGAGTTGCCGTTGTTGGTCAGCCAAATGTTGGTAAAAGTATGCTTATAAATTCGTTAAGTAATAGTAATTTAAAAGTTGGCAATTTTTCTGGTGTTACTGTTGAAAAAATTGAAGCTCGAACAGTTTTTAATGGCTTTGAAATAGTTTTTATCGATTTACCAGGATCATATTCATTAAAAGATTATACTATTGATGAAAAAGTTACAACTCAATTTTTAGATAGTGATGAATATGACATTATTTTAAATGTTATTGATTCAACTCAACTTGAGAAAAATTTATATTTAACAAGTCAGCTTTTAGAATTAAATAAAAAAATGGTTTTAATTTTGAATATTATTGATGACTCTGAAGCTAGAGGTATATTTATAGATTCTATCCAATTATCTAAATTGCTTGGAATTCGTGTCGAAAAAAGTTCAGCAAAAACTGGGAAAGGCAGAGATGATATTTTAAATTCATTGATTTTATCAGCACGAGAAAATTTTATAGAATCTAAATTACAATTTTCCCAACCAATCGAAGAGGAGCTTGAAAATATATCTAAATTTCTAGTTTCAATAAATCGCGATGGTTCAAGAAGAGAATCTTTAAAATTATTGCGAGGCAAAAAAATCGATCGCGAATTAGCCCCAATTTTGGTTTCAGCTTCAAAACATCTTGAAGTTCATTATGCTGATTTATCAATAGACGAGATTTTTTCAGAAGAACGAATTGCAATTGCTAATGGAATTGCTCGAGAAGTTTCTAAAATGACTATTACAAAAAATAGAAATTTAACAGAACAAATTGATGAGATTCTAATACATCAATTATATGGCTTACCAATATTTCTATTTTTAATGTGGTTGCTTTTTCAAATTACTTTTGAACTTGGATCAATTCCAATGAATCTTATTGATTCTGTGGTTGCTTCATTTGGCGAATATATCGGTAATTATATTTTAAATAATGAAATGAGATCGCTTATCGTTGATGGAATTATAAGTGGAGTTGGAGCAGTTTTATTATTTTTACCAAATATTTTAATTTTGTTTTTTGGAATTTCGCTACTTGAAACAACAGGTTATATGAGTCGAGTAGCATTTTTACTTGATGGATTTTTTCACCGTTTTGGTTTGCACGGAAAATCGTTTATTCCACTTGTTACGGGTTTTGGTTGTTCAATTCCAGCATATATGTCAGCACGAACTTTAAAAAGCGAACGAGATAGATTAATTACAATGTTTATAATTGGATTTATGAGTTGTGGTGCAAAACTTCCAGTTTATGTATTGTTTATTTCAGCATTTTTTAGTAGCGATGAAGCTGGAAATATATTATTTGGTTTATACCTCATCGGTGCAATTTTAGGATTAATCGGTGCTAAAATATTACGAAAATTTATATTTAAAGGTGAAGACGAACCATTTATTATGGAACTCCCAACTTACCGATTGCCGACTTGGAAACTTGTTTGGCACACAGTTTATATTCAAGCTCTAATGTATTTGAAAAAAGCTGGAACTTTTATTTTGGTCGCTTCGATTTTGATTTGGTTTGCAAGTAACTATCCAAAAATTGAAACAGCTAACTTAATTGAAAATAATATTTCTAAAACTGAAATAAAAAAATTTGAGTTAGAAAATAGCTATTTGGGTTTGGCAGGAAAAATCGTTCAACCAGTTTTTGAACCGCTCGGTTTTGATTGGCAATTAACTGTTTCCTTATTTACGGGAATCGCTGCAAAAGAGGTTGTTGTCGCAACCTTGGGAGTTTTATATTCTGTTGGCGATGAGGTCGATGAAACTTCAGAAAGCTTAATTAAAAAGTTACAAGAATCTATACCTTTAGCAACAGCAATGGCATTTTTAATATTCGTAATGATATATATGCCTTGTTTTGCAGCTTCAATTGTTTTTGTTCGAGAGACAGGTAAAAAAATATATTATTTATATCTTCTAGTTTTTACAACTATTACAGCTTATATTTCAGCTTTTATAACTTATCTAATTTTTACTAAAATTTAGTTAGAAGCTTAAAATTCAATTCCCCATTTTAAAAGTTTGGGGAATTATTTGTTTAATTTATCTGAATAACTCGTTTGCCAGTTTTTTTGATATCTTTTGAAACAATAATTTTTAAAAGTCCATTTTCATTTTTAACATCAATTTTAGAACTATCTATATTATTTGGTAATAAAATTTCTCGCTGAAATTTACCAAAAAATCGCTCTTCTTGAAGAGCTTTAAAATTAGCAGAGCTGTTATTTTCAAGTTTTTCACCTGAAATAGAGATAATTTTATTATCAGATATTGAAACTTCAATCTCATTTTTACCCATTCCAGCGATTTCAACTTCTATTAAATAATCGTTTTCTCGTTCATAAATATTCACAGCTGGATAATTTATACGATGATCAAAAAAAGATGCAAAATGGCTAAATCGTCTATTTAAATCATTGAGATGATTATCATCAAGACCACCAAACGAAAAGAGCGAAGTTGTTGTAACAACAGAAAAGAATGAACCAATTAATACTTTATTCATTAATATAGCCTATATTTTTTATTTTAGCATTATATCAAAATATAATTATTTATATATTTTAGAGGCTTTAGTCTTGGTCTTGATTTAAAAACTGATTTTAAATAGCTAAATTATTAAAAGTGAAAAATTAGACCTCATCAAAAGCTGATGAGGTGATTTAGAATTAGATTCTCTCTATTTATATTTTAATATTTTAATATTTTAAAAGAGAATCTAAAAATAAAAGATTAGTTTTGAGAGTTTTTAAAGATTAATTTTAATCTTCGAGAATTTCGACTGTATAACCTTTTTTAGAAATTGGAACCCATGGTCGTTTGATATGAATTGGTCTTCGTAATTTATCTTTTGATGTTAAAGGTCTAGCTAATTTATCTCGCCAAGCTTGATAAACTTTTAAGTTATTATCATAATTGACATATACATCACCAATTTTATCTCCCGAATTTATTGATTCAAGAAGAACTTTTTGATGCCAACAATGCATTCCTGAAACTGGATCTGGATGAGGTGCAGCAACAGCATTTTGCCAAGCTCCACTTAAACCGTCCCACCAGATATTATCAACATCTCGATTATATTTTGCAAATTGCCATGGTTTAAATGGTTTAATTCCCTCTTTCCATCGAAGACGACCAGTTTTTCCATCTTCATTAATCATTTCAATTTCAGCAAGTGGTGCTCCAACTCCCATGATTCCAAGAGTTCCAGTAAATCCTTCAGGTTTAAAATCACCAGTAGAATTTCCATTTTTAATTTCGACAGAATTAACAACTTTCCATCGTCCAGCATGATGAGAACAAGCAAGAGTTCCTGGTAAAATGCCTTCAGTTGGAACAGCCATACCGATAAAATAGCCACTTTCAAGACCTGAAACAGTATCAACTATTTTGACTTTTACAGCATCGCCTCGTTTTAATCCCAATCTATGTGCATCACCAATTGAAATCCAAATTGGATCATGATTTTGTGAAATTTCCATAAGATGTTTTGAATTAACAGATCGAGTATGAATATTATAAGGTAATCTAAATACTGTATTTAATGCAAATGCATTTGAATCACCTTTGCTATTTGTTTCGGTCATATATTTATGATTAACATGACTAACTAAATGAATCATCTCTTCTTTTTCTTGTTCAGTTCTAGGATAAAACGGAATAGCATATTCAGCCCATTTCCAATCAATAAGCCATTCAGCAAAAAAGTCTAATTTTTTACTTAATGTTGCAAAACCTTCATGTAATTTGCCATTAATTTCGATACCAATTGATTTTCGTTCGTCACCATGATGATAAATAAGAACACCGAATTCATCACGATAAACATGTTCTTTATTATATTTATGACCATGAGAAACAAAATAATTTATGTCAACATTTTGATTTTTAGAGGCATCATAAAAGCTTTCAGTTGTTTCATGAATTTCATGAGCTTGAGCATGATAAATTTTATCTTCTTCAAGCCAAGTTCCATGATCTTGCATATATTTATAAATAGGGAAATCTATATTTTGATATTTTGAATTACTTTTTACAGTTTTTACAAGATTTGGCAATTTAGAGAAAGCTTCATTATAATATTCAGCTACTGTAACAGGTTTTCCAGCATGAAGTTTAGATTCCCAATGTTTTTTAATTCCAAGAGAACCATCAGGATCGACATGATTAACAACAAGATCCATCCAGAACTCATTTTCTTCCCAAATTTCACCTAAACCAGCTTTAATATGAGCTTCTAAAGTTCCACGATTTGGATTTTTTGGAGTCCAACCACTTTTTTCGAGAGCAACTCTTAAAACAGGTTGTCTAAAAGATGTCCATCTTGCAGGCATTGTAGCTTCAGAATGTTGATCATGTCTTTCACCAGCGAGACCAACAGGTAAAATATAATCTACATACCAGTTAGTTTCACTCCAAGTTGGAGATAAATTAAAAGTTAATTCCATTTTAGTTTCATCTTTTAATACATCTATCCATCTAAAACCATCTGGATTTATCCAAACTGGATTATACATTCGTGGAGCATAAACAGATAATTTGCGAGGAACTTTTAAACCTCGTTTTGTCCATTTATCTTGCCATTCTGTATCAGAAAGTAAATGAGGTAAAAGATAACTCATTTCATAAGTTGAAAGAGGCCATTCTGGAGGCCAAGTTAATTCATTCCAATGATCAACTTGAGGAATTTTGCCATCACCAACAGTTGCACCGCCACCTTCTCGACCTAAATCAATAACATGCCAATGATGAAAAAAAGTTCCACCCTCTGTTCCGATAGCACCTCGAAGAACGATTGGTAAATAGCCAGTTCGACCACTCATCCAACCTCCACGATTTCCAGCAGCAGAAGCTCTCCAGAAATATGATGAAATTGAATCACCAGCCCAAATGAACATTTCATAAAGTTTCTCAAGTTTTTTTGCAGGAACTTTACTCTCTTCAGAAGCATATTCAAGAGTATAAGGTGCATATAAATCTTTTAGTAATTCTATAAAACTTTCATAACTATCATCTTTTGGAAGTTTAGTTATATATTTTTTATCTAGCATAAATTGAAGATAATTTTTATTTTTCATAAGTCGATCCCAATTGACCCAACTTTTGACAAAATTATTATCAACTTTATTTTCTTGAAGAATTCGATTAGTTAAATATAAATAAATAACTGGTTCAGTTCCAGGCCAAGGAGCAAGCCATAAATCAGCAATACCTGCTGAATTTGAAAGTCTTGGATCCATAACAACTAATTTGCCACCTTTTTTTCGTGCATCAGCTATAAAACCAGCTGACTGTTGAAAATAATGTCCAGCATCAGCTGCATGAGATGAATTTAAAAAGATTAATTTAGCATTAGCCCAATCTGGTGAAGTTCGGTCATCATTAGCCCATTGAATAGTTGGTGTTCGACCATTACTAGAACATATATTCGTATGAGAATTATATGAATCTACACCTAATGAATGCCAAACTCTAGGAGTAAAACCATTTTCATTTGGTCGTCCAACATGATACATGACAGATTTTTTAGATAAATCATCACCATTCTTTAGAGTTTCATTCATTTTTTTGCCAATTGTCGCGAGTGCATCATCCCAAGTTGTTCTAACCCATTTGCCTTCGCCCCGTTTTGTTCCTTCAGCTCGTTTTAATGGAAAAGGAATTCGATCGGGATCATACATTTGAGATTGAACAGCATAACCTTTAGCACAGTTTCGACCTCGAGAACCAACATGTAATGGATTTCCCATATATTTTTTTACAGTCAAAGTATCTTTATCGATCCAAGCTGTTAAACCGCAAGAAGCCTCACAATTTGAACAAGCAGTTGGAACAATCATAAAATTATTAACTTTTATACCGTTAGGATTTTCATCACTTTGAATACCTTTTCGATCGATACCACCTCGTTTCCAATCTTCACCATCTAACTCTTTAAAATCATCCCATTGTTCCAATGGTGGATAAAAATTAAGATTTGATGGTGTTGTAGAAAATTCTCCTTCAGCTTGAAGTTCTGGGGAGATTCCACTAAAAATCGATTTTGATACAGCAATGCCTCCAATGGCTAATGCTGAACCTTTTAAAAAATTTCTTCTATTTTCAAAAAACATCATGACTCCTAAATTAGCTCATTGGTAAAAGTTGCGGAATAATTAGCCAAACATGTTTAACTAGCCATAAACCAGCAATAGCTGATAGCGAAGCTAAAGGCATTGTGCCATAAGATTTATTCGAAACACTTAACCAAACTAAGAACATTGGAACGATATAAGCTAAAGTTTGACCAATCCAAAACATAGATGCATAAGCTCCCCCCTCTTTTACATATTTAAGAACTGCTCCTACTTCTTCGGCTTTCATTGAACCAAAGATATATTCGCCCATATATAATAAAAATGCTGTAAATGCTGATAGACCTAAAATAATTGCTAAATCTTTTTTTGCATCTTCAGAAAAACTATTATTACCAATAAGTAAAAGAGTTGCTGAACCGACAAGAATTGCTGAAAGAGTCATTTGAACCATTTCAGTTGGCATTTGCCATAATTCTCTAGCTGTTGATTCAGCCATTATTCCAGCTGTATATAAAGTTACAGGAATAGCTAATATAACTGCTAATGGAAAAAATGAATCATAAATAGAATCTCGTTTGAAATGTTTTGCTCCAGCCATAATAAATAAAACAGCTACTAAAATAGTAACTATCCAAGCTCCGACTGTAATTGCTGATGTCCAATGTGGATAAAAAAATATATGCCAAAATCTAAACATTTGATGTAAATCAAGAACTGTAAATAGTAAAAATATATGTATAAAAATTATCGAAATAATTATAATAGGCATTTTAATTGCTTTAATTGTTTCGTCATTAGGATATTTTTTTAATAAATAAAAACCGACAAATAAAATACCAGTTCCGATACTTTTTGCCCACATATTCATAGTTATAATCCAGCCCCAAACAATTCCTGGAAGAGCTACATCAAGTGTTACGATTGCTTGAGTTGCAGGTATTGAATGTTCAACCATTAATGATGACCTCCAATAAATTTTAAATGAGTAATATTATTAAAGAGTTGATGACCCTCTTTTCGAGTTGAAGCAAGAGGATTAAGATGAACTTCGCCTCCACCAACATAATAATGTTTAGGAAAAGTTCCTTTTTCAGGTTTTCGAACACGAACATTATGAGTCATAATATATTGACTTATACCACTTGAAACATCTTCGACATCGCCAAAAATATTTGCTTCAACAGGACAAGCAACAACACAAGAAGGCATTAAACCAGAAGATACACGATGAGCACAGAATGTACATTTATCAGCGGTATTTGTTTCAGGGTCCATATAAATAGCTCCATAAGGACAAGCCATAATACAACCTGCACAACCGATACATCTATCTTTATCGATATTGACAATACCATTATCGAGATAATGCAATGCAGAAACTGGACATATTCTCTCACAAGGAGCATCTTCGCAATGATTACATCTTAAAGGTGTAAAAGTTCGCTTTGTGTCAGGAAAAAACCCAACATCAATATATTTTACTCTTAATCTCCAAGAACTGATAGGAACTTCGTTTTCAACCTTACAGGCAACTTCGCATCCTTTACAACCCATACAGAGATTTAAATCAACTAAAAAACCAAACTTCATAGGGAGAACCTTTCTATAAAAAATTGACAAAATACTCCATTTCGGAGATTTTACTTAAAAAATTATAAGTAAAAAATTTGTTTATGTCTTAAATCAAATTCAAATCAAATTTTATAGTATAGATACTAAAAAAACAAAAAATAGAAAAAATAGAAATATCAAATTGGAACGGATCAAAAAATAGAAATTAGATTTAATAAAAGCCTATGTGTAATAAATTTTGTTTTTTGAGATCAAATTAATTAAATTATAGATTTAATTTGCCATTTAATAAGCTTCGAGAATTTTATTAGTTTTAATAGCAGTTGTATTTATAAATTTACCTAATTCAGTAGGAATAAAGTAATAGTTGGAGATACTATCTCAACCTCATCAAAAACTTTTAATTTTTTGATAAGGTATAATAATTTATATGAAAATTGAGAGTTTTATATAAAAAAATTAACTTCCATCTCCCGGATTTAAAATTAATTTTTTCATATTTTTAGGTTGAACAAGCCAAAAATATCTAATTTCAATTCTGAAACTATCGAGAATCTGTTTTGCTATTTTGCTACCTGTCTCATTAAAATAATCTTTTAAGAGTCGTTTTAAATAGTGTCTAGCTTCATTAGTTTCGTCTGTATCTATTCTTAATGCCTGAATTAGTTCTTGATTCATATTTTCGATAAATGTTCTGTTTTTGTCATAAATAAATGCAACTCCACCAGTCATTCCAGCTCCAAAATTCAAACCAGTTCTACCAAGAACACAAACTATACCACCTGTCATATATTCACAAGCATGATCACCAGTTCCTTCAACAACAGCAATTGCTCCAGAATTTCTAACTGCAAATCGTTCGCCTGTGCTACCAGAAGCATATAATCTACCGCCAGTTGCACCATATAAACATGTGTTACCTAAAGCCGAATAATGAGAACCTTGAAGATTTGACGAAATAATAATTTGACCACCGTGCATACTTTTACCGACATAATCATTAGCAACACCATTTAAATAAATCGAAACACCATTATTTAAAAATGCTCCTAATGATTGACCAGCAGTTCCAGTTAGTTTAATTTTTATACTTCCATCAGGTAAACCAATATCACCATAATATTTAGCAATTTCTCCAGAAATTCTTGCTCCAAAACTTCGATTTACATTCGTAATTTCGTGATTAACAACTATATTATCTGAAGGATTTTTAATAGTATTTTTAATTTCAGAAAGAATTCCAATTTCAAAAGCATTATCATCAAATGGTTCATTATGTTTTTGCTGACAAGTATCAAGAGAATTGATTCGATATAAAATCTTAGAAAAATCAAATTTTTTTGCAAATTCGCCATCAATAACTTGTAATAAATCAGATCTACCAATAATTTCATTAATAGATTTATAACCTAGTTGAGATAATATTTCTCGAATGTCATCAGCAATAAAATGAAAAAATTTGATGATTTTATCAACAGTTCCAACATAAAATTCACTTCGTAATCGTTCATCTTGAGTTGCAATACCAACTGAACATTTATTAAGATGACAAACTCGTAAAATTTTGCAACCAAGAATTGTTAAAACAGAAGTGCCAAAACCAAAACTTTCAGCTCCGAGCATTGAAGCTTTAATAACATCGAGACCAGTTTTTAGACCGCCATCAGTTTGAAGTTCAACAAGAGTTCGCAAACCATTTGCTTTTAACGAATTATGAGCTTCACTTAGACCAATTTCCCAAGGATTTCCAGCAAATTTAATACTTGTTAGAGGTGCAGCACCAGTTCCACCGTCGCCACCAGAAATAATAATTTTGTCGGCATAAGCTTTAGCAACACCAGAAGCGATTGTTCCGACACCAGCAGTCGAAACTAATTTAACAGAAATTCTAGCTTCAGGATTAACTTGCTTTAAGTCAAAAATAAGCTGTGCTAAATCTTCTATCGAATATATATCATGATGAGGTGGAGGCGAAATAAGTGTTACTCCTGGAGTTGTATATCTTAATTGAGCAATTAATGCAGTAACTTTATGTCCAGGTAATTGTCCGCCTTCGCCAGGTTTTGCACCTTGAGCAACTTTAATTTGAATTTCTTCGGCACTTCTTAAATATTCTGGTGTAACACCAAAACGACCAGAAGCAACTTGTTTAATTTTGCTATTTTTAACAGTTCCGAATCGCTCTCGAGCTTCTCCACCTTCACCTGAATTTGATTGTCCGCCAAGAGTATTCATAGCTTCAGCCATAGCTTCATGTGCTTCTGGAGAAATAGATCCTAAACTCATAGCAGCTGAAACAAATCTTTTAAAGATCTCCTCTTTTGATTCGACCTCATCGATATTAATTGGTTTTCTATCAGATTTAAATTTAAAGAAATCTCGAATATATTTTTGACCTCGATTATGAAGCATTTCTCGTAGATCATCAAAACCTCGACCATCAGCACCTTTATGAATAGCATGAATTACAGATGGCGAAAAATCGTGATATTCTTTACCATGTAAATATTTATAAAAACCACCCATATCAAGTGGATATATTCTTTGAATTGATTTATTAAAAGCATTTTTATGGGCTTTTTTAACTCGTTCTTCAATATCACTATAATTTAATCCGCCAATTAAATTATCAGAATCTGGAAAACATTCTCGAGAAACTTCATCAGAAAGACCAATAATATCAAATAGTGATGAACTTCTATAAGATGCAACTGTTGATATACCCATTTTAGACATTATTTTTAATAAGCCACTATTTAAAGCAGTAACAACAGATTTGATACCCTCTTTACATTCGTTCATCGATTTGTTATCTTGTTTTGATAATTTGTCATGAACAGTCGAAAATAATAAATATGGATGTATTGCAGTAGCTCCATAACCAATTAAAGTTGCAACTCCATGTGGATCATGAATTTCACCAGATATTGCTATTGTCGAAACAAGATGTCTAATTTTATTTTCGATAAGTCTTACATTAAGTCGTCCAATAACAAGAAGCATTGGTATCGTTGGAAATTCTGAATTAACTTCTTTATCAGAAAGAACTACAAATCTAACTCCATCATTTTTGACATCATTAATAATTGTATCGATTAAATTTTCAAGAGATTCTTTTAGACTTTTTTTCATAATAATAGAATAAGTTCTATTTTTATAAATAGGATCATATTTTGGATTTCTTGGCTGACCAAATGATAAAACAACATTTAAACGATCTCGAGTTAATATTGGTGTTGTAGATTTTATTCGTCTTGCATTATCTGAAGTTTCATTTAAAATATTAAATACTTGACCAAAACCAGTATTTAAACTCATAACTACTTTTTCTCGAATTGGATCAATTGGAGGATTAGTTACTTGAGCAAATTTTTGTCTAAAATAATCAGAAAAACTTCTATTTTGATCAGAAAAAACGGCCATTGGAGTATCATCGCCCATAGAACCAACAGCTTCTTTACCATCTTTATACATTGGTTCGATAACTTGTTCAAGAACTTCATGAGTAATATTAAAATATCTCTGTTTTTCCGAAAGCTCTTTTTCGCATTTATTATCATTGCAATTTTGTTCATTAATATGTTCTTGAACATAAATCATATTTTCATTGATCCAGTCCATATAATTTTTTGAGTCTTTTAAATATTCGTTAATTTCATTATTTCTCAAAATTCGACCAAATTTAAGATCTAAACCGATCATTTGACCACTTTGTAATCGACCTCGTTCGCGAATATTTTCATCAGGGATATCTATAACACCATATTCAGAAGATACTAAAAAAGTATCATCAGAAGTGATAATATATTTTGCAGGTCTTAAGCCATTTCGGTCAAGAATCGTAGCAATATATCTACCATCAGTTACTGATAAAGCTGCTGGACCATCCCAAGCTTCAAAAAAAGTGCTTCGATATTCGTAATAAGCTCTCATTTTTGCATCAATCGATGGAGCATTTTGCCAAGGTGCAGGAATTATCGTTCGAACTGCTTTGAAAAAATCTACTCCATTAATTAATAAAAATTCTAAAAAATTATCTAATGAAGCACTATCTGAACCACCATTTTGAATAATAGGCAAAATTCTAGTTAGTTCTTCATCACTAAAAACTTCACTTTTAATATTTTCAGTTTTTATTTTGACATTAACTCTATTGCCTGTAACAGAATTTATTTCACCATTATGAGCGATATTTCTAAATGGTTGAGAAAGTCGCCATTGAGGAAGAGTATTCGTAGAAAATCTTTGATGAAAAAGAGCAAATGAAATTTTAAAATCGCGATCATTTAAGTCTCGATAAAATTCTCGAATATGAGTTGGCATAACGAGACCTTTATAAGAAATAGTATCACTAGAAAAACTTGAAATATAAAAATCACGATTATTTTCGAATAATAGTTCTGTTTCTCGTCTAGCCAAATATTGTAAAGCAGAAAATCTTTTTGTAGCCATAATCGAATTAGGAACTATAAAAATTTGTCTAATTTTAGGCAAACTTTTTTTGCTTCTTCACCTAAAGCATTAATATCAATAGGAACATCTCTTTGAAGAATCATTTTGAGATCATTATTTTCACAAATTTCACTAAATTTATCAATTTGAGATTCGTCTTTAAAAAATAGCATTGCTACTGAATATTGACTTGGTAATTCGATACTATTTTTTTTGGCAATCTTATTCATAAAATCATGTGGCATAGATAGAAGTAATCCACTTCCATCTCCTGTTTTACCATCGGCAGCAACTGCTCCCCGATGCATCATTCTTTCAAGAGCAGTAATTGCATCTTGTAAATTTTTATGTGAAGCTCTATTTTTAATATTTGCTATAAGTCCAAAGCCACAATTATCTTTGAACATCGATTGAAGATTATTAATCACACATATTCTCCGCGCTAATTTGCTATTTTTAGAAACATTATAAATAAAATATTTAAATTTTTAATTTTGATTCTAAAAAATCACTAATGTCTCGAATTTTATCAAAATATTTTAAATCCCTTTTCAATCCTATTAATGGCAAAAAGTAAAGACTTTATAGTTGAGATTAAGCTTAATTAATTTATTATTTATAGAAGCTTCGCTTTCGGAATATATTTTTTTAATACTGAAAGAGAAACTTATCTTAAAATTCTGTTATAAATTTAGTTATAAAATAACCACCAATTAATAACCAAATAAACATTACTCCAGCAGTATAAATTGGCATAAACCATTCCTAGAACAATACCTACAACAAGAGGAGAAAAACCTAAATTCTGAATTTCTTTTATATTTGCAATAAAAGTAGAAACAGTTGCTAAAAATAAAACTAGCAAAATCCCTTGAAACATAAAGAAATCCTAATAAAATAAAATTGAAAAGATAGTGTGATAATAAAGAAAAAGAAGATTGACCGAATAGCCGTCCCAGAAAGAGTCTAGTTCGCAAAAGCAACACCAAACTTGACTATGAATCAAACTTTAGGTAAAACTAACGAGAGTTTCGCACACCGTTTCATTACGAATAGTCTAAAAAAACTTTGTTCGAACCGCAAAAATTTGGAGAATCGAACTATCCAGCCGACTAGAATTTTAACACATTTAGTAAAATAATCTTGTAAGTCTCTTTTTTTATTTTAAAATTCGTTTTTATTTTTAATTACAATAGCAAAAGTTAAAAATATTAAAGATAATAAAAGAGGATAAAAATATAAATATTCTTTAATTTCATGTTCGCGATCTTTTATTTCTCGTTTTTCTAAAAGATCAATTTGATTATAAATTTCTTCTAATTCTCGATTACTACGAGCTATAAAAAATTGACCACCAGTTGAAACAGCAATTTCTTCTAATTCAAAAGGATTAATTTCACCTTCGCGACCAATTCCAATTGTATAAATTTTAATTTTATATTTTTTAGCTAATTTTATAGCATCTTCTAATTTTATATTACCTGCAGTATTAATACCATCAGTTAATATTATAGCAATATTGGTGCTATTATTTTCATCTTTTAAAAGTGAAACACTTTGACCAATTGAATCATAAAGAGCTGTTGATTTTCCAGCAATACCAATATGCATATTTCCAACAATTTCACGAAGAATTTCTCGATCGAAAGTTAAAGGTGAAGCAACAAAAGCATATTCTGCAAATACAACTAAACCTAAATTATCGCCTTCTCTTTTAGTTATAAAATCCATAACAATTTTTTTAACAACTTCAAAACGGTTTAAAACTGGATTATTTTCGTGGAATCCACCAGCTCTCATAGAATCACTAGTATCTAAAACAAGAGCTATATTTAAACCAACTTTTGGATCACTTTTAAGAGTTAAAATTTTATATGGCGAAGCCATTGTAACTATTAAAAAAATAATAGCTAACCATTTAAAAATAGATGTCCAATTCTTTTCAATAATATTTATTTGATTTAAAAATTTAAAAGTTGGAAAGATAATTGCTCCACTTTTTGGCGGACAAAATTTTGCACAAGTTATAAAAACAGGTATTAATATAAAAGCCATTGGATATAAAAAAAATATATCATTCATGTTCGATAACCTCTAAAAATATAGCTAATTTTGCTCGAACCTCATTACTGATTGGAGGAACACTCTTTTTATATTTATAAATTTCAAGTGCTGATTCAAGTTCTCTAAAAAGATTTTCACTTCGTCTATTTTCGCCTACAATCAATTGAATGAGTTCCCGTCCAATTTCAGTAATTCGATATGCACTAGTTTTTGAATCATTTAAATCAAGATTCATTAATTCAGAAATTAACTTTTTTTAGAATTCTGTTTAAAATTTATATATTTAGATATAAATTTAGTGATAAAATATAAAAACATAACTAAAAAAATAGTTGTGCCTATTAAATAATAAAGAGAATATTCAACTATTTCAACAATAGGTTCAATGTCGTTTGGCAAACTATCCAATTATGCACCTCGTTTTATTTTTTTTGTAATTTTACAAAAACTTAAATATCAGTTTAAAATTTATATTTTGACTAAAAATAAGTAGTGATTTTTAATTTTGGAATTTGACCTCATCAAAGAACTGATGAGGTTTATTTTTTAAAATATTTTTACTCGACAGTAACACTTTTGGCTAAATTTCTAGGCATATCTACATCATTTTTCAAACGAATTGCTATTTCCATTGCTAAAAGTTGTAAAACAGTTGTCATTTCGAAGAATTCAAGCATATAATGGTGATGAGCTGATATTTCTATAAAATCGTCAGCAAGTTCAACTGATTCAGAACTAATTACACAAATAGTTGAATCTCTTGCTCCAAGTTCTTCAATATTACTTTTAGTCTTATCATAAAGCATATTTTTTGGCAAAAGTGCTATTGTAAATAATTCAGGATCAGCTAAAGCAATTGGTCCATGTTTCATTTCACCAGCTGGATAACCTTCTGAATGTAAATAAGAGATCTCTTTTAATTTCAAAGCACCTTCTAAAGCCAACGGATAAAAAATATCTCGACCAATAAAAAAGAAACCATGTCCATGAAGATATCTTTTAGATAATCTTTTAATTTTTTCATGAACTCGATCATTAATTGTCATTGCATTTGGAATTTCTCGTAAAATTTGTAGATGTTCTTCAACTCCAGAATATGAAATTATATTTCTAATTTGGGCTAAATATATCGAAAACATATATAAAACTACCATTTGAGTTGCAAAAGCTTTAGTTGAAGCGACACCTTTTTCGATTCCAGCTCTAGTTAAAATCGTGTAATCAGCAGTTCTAACAATAGAAGAATTATCAACATTACAAATAGCAAGAGTTTTTAAACCTGCAGAAACTGCTAATTTCAAACTTGCAAGAGTATCAGCAGTTTCGCCACTTTGACTAATAACAACAAATAAAGTATCGTTATGCAAAATAGGATCTTTATATCTAAACTCGCTACCAAATTCAACAGAAACTCTAACTCTAGCGATTCTTTCAAAAAGATAACTAGAAGCTAAAGCTGTATGATAACTTGTCCCACAGGCACATAATTTAATCTCATTGATGCCATTAAAAATATCTGGAGATATTTCATCAAAAGTGATATTTTTATCACCGATTCGTCCTAGCATTGTGTCAGAAACAACTTGAGATTGTTCATAAATCTCTTTTTCCATGAAATATCTAAAACCGCTTTTTTGAGCAAGTTCTTTATTTTGAGGAAGAGTTTTATATTCAGGTTTAATAACTACACCTGACATATTTAAAATTTTAATCAAACCTTGTTCTACATAACCATATTCGCCATCTTTTAAATAAATAACACTATCAACGAGACCAATTAAAGGGGAATCAGATGAAGCAAAAATTTGTTCTCCAGTTTCAAAATTAGTTCCAATTATTAAAGGACTACCCTCTTTTGCAAAATATATTCGTTCTGGTTCATCTCGTTTAATTAATAAAAGAGCATAAGCACCATGTAATAAACCGATAGTATCGCGAAAAGCCAAAAACGAGCCATTATCAGAATCATTAAATTGATGTTTATCTAAAATTTCTTCGAAAAGATGAACAATAACTTCAGTATCTGTTTGACTAGAAAATTTATAACCTTTATATAATAAATCTGTTTTAAGATCTCCATAATTTTCTATAATTCCATTATGAACAATATGAGTAAATTCACCAGAATGGGGATGAGCATTATCTTCAGTTGGTTTGCCATGAGTTGCCCAACGAGTATGTCCAATACCAACTGAAAAACCATTAATTTCTAAAGAACGACTTTTTTCGATTAAATTATTTAATTTACCGACAGATTTAAAAATATGGAATTTACCATCTTGCAAAATTGTAATTCCAGCTGAATCATAACCACGATATTCGAGCTCTTTTAACCCATTTAAAATAATTTTTTTGCTATCACTAAAACCTAAATAGCCGACTATTCCACACATATATTTTTATCTTTCCAAATAGCATTTATCTTTATTTCGATTTTATCAAATTTTGATCATTATGCAAATAATGAATTCTCAAAAAAGTTTCTCTAAAGGGTTTAAAATAAATGTTAAGATTTTAGAAAAAATAAATAAGGATATAAGCTAAATGGAAATCGATTTTGAGAAAATTGGCAAATATTCCAAATCTGGACCTCGTTACACGAGTTATCCAACTGCAATAGAATTTAAAGAAAATGAAAAAGTTAAAACGATTTATTTAAAAGAGCTTGAAGAAAATAGTGGCGAATTATCTCTATATTTTCATTTGCCATTTTGTAGAAGTGCTTGTTATTTTTGTGGTTGCAATGTAGTTTATACTTCAAGACCTGAAAAACGAACTAGATATATAGATTATTTAAAAATTGAAATGGGCTTACTTTCAAAACATCTCAAAAAAAATCGCGAAGTTGTTCAAATTCATTTTGGTGGCGGAACTCCAACTTTTTTCAGTGCCATTGAACTTGAAGAGATAATTTTAGAAATAAAAAAATATTTTACAAATATTTCTAAAAATGCGGAGATAAGTTGCGAAATTGATCCTCGATATCTTGATGAAGATCAAATGATTGTTTTAACTAAACATGGTTTTAATCGAGTTAGTTTTGGTGTTCAAGATTTTGATCATAAAGTTCAAGAAGCTGTTCATCGAATTCAATCTTTTGAAACTGTTGAAACAAGTGTTAATTTAGCTCGAAAATATGGCATAACTTCTATAAATATAGATCTTATTTATGGCTTACCTCATCAAACTGCTGAAACTTTTCAAAAAACTGTTGAACTTTCTTTAAAGTTAAATCCCGATAGATTCGCTGTTTTTAATTATGCTCATGTTCCTTGGTTAATGAAAACAATGCGAAAAATCGATGAAGGCGCACTTCCAAAACCTTCTGAAAAAGCAAAAATTCTTAAAAGAACAATAGATTTAATTACTGATAATGGCTATAAAATGATTGGAATGGATCATTTTGCAAAAGAGAGCGATAAACTATTTTTGGTCATCGATAAAGGTGAATTACATCGAAATTTCCAAGGTTACACAACAAAAGGTGGAACTCAATTGCTCGGAATTGGTTTAACTTCTATTGGTAATGGCAAAAGTTATTATATTCAGAATTATAAAGATATGGAAAATTATGAAAAATCTCTTGAAAAAGGAGAATTACCAATCTTTAGAGGTGTTGCTCTTTCTATTGATGATCAGATGAGACGAGATATTATAATGGAACTTATGAGTAATTTCAAATTTGATATAGTCAGATTTAATAATCGCTATTGTGTTGATTTTCATAAACTTTTTAAATTTGAACTTGATAATTTGAGACCTTTTGAAATTGACGAATTATTAACAATTTCTTATTCAAAAATAGAAATAAATTTTACAGGTTCGCTTATAATTAGAAATATAGCTATGGTTTTTGATAGTTACATGCACAATCATATAGACTCTAATAAAGTTTTTAGTAAAACTGTTTAAATATCAAATGCAAAATAAAATATCTATATTTTTTCTTGGCACAAGTTTCTCTTTTCTTTTAGGTTCAGCTGAAGTTTCTATTTCGTCAATTTCTTCAACTATAGAAGGACTTATTGGAACTGACACTTTTATAAAAAATAGACCATTAATTACAAAAATTTTTACAGATGAAGATAAATTTTTATCTGAAGGCAAACCAGATCCAGTTTTAATTGCAAGTCGATTAAAAAAGAATGGATTATTAAAATTAAATATTGGCAAAACTCAACCCGTGATATTGACTTTTTATGGAATTGGAAGTTATCCAATTTTTGCAAAAGTTCTTTTTGAAACGATTGCTGAACTTGGTTACTCAAAATATCGAATAATTAGCACAGCTTCTTATTCTACAAATATCGTTATACAAATAGAAGTAAAATCAGATTCCATTTTAGATCCAGAACTTTTATCAGAAATTTTGCAAAAAGATGGCTGTAATATTACATCTATAAAAAAAGATGCTAATAATAAATGGAGTTATCAAATTGATACATCAACGGCTGAACTTGATGTTACTCAACTTAAAAATGGTTCTGCAATTCAGTTACCAACTCCTATAACTGATTATTGGTTAGCAGTTGAGAAAAATGGTATTTTAGATTTTATAAGCACAGGCAATGAATGGTATCCATTTATATCATTTTATGATAAGAAATTATCACTTTTACAAAGTTTTAGACTTGATAAAAAACATGAAACATTAACTCTTAAAGTTCCGAAAAGTGTAAAATATATTCGTGTTTCTGATATGTATCAGCTAAATAATATAAAAACAGGTTTAAGAGTGAGGTTTGAATAAATGTCTCGTAGAGCCATTATTTTATTAAATATGGGTGGAGCAAATAATCCTGATGAGGTTAAACTTTTTTTAAGAAATATGTTTAATGATCCGTTGATTTTAAAAGCTCCATCGTTTGTCAGAAAACTTGTTGCAAATTTAATTATTTGGCGACGAGCAGAAAATTCTAAAAATAATTTGCTTCAAATTGGTGATAAATCGCCAATAGTAACCTATACGAAAAAATTACTAAAAAAATTAAATGGTAGTGCTAGATTTGAGGCAATTATGCGATATACTCCACCTTTTTCAAAAGATGTTTTAACAAAATTGCGAAATGATAAAATCGAAGAACTTATTTTATTGCCAATGTATCCGCAATATTCTACAACTACGACATTATCTTCATTTCGAGATATATTTGATTCTCTTGCTGAAATGCATTGGAGCGAATTATCGATTAGAACAATTAAACCATATTATTTTGATGATAGATTTTTAAAAATAATAACAGAATCTATATATTCTGTTATTCCTGATCCTGAAAACTGGAATTTAATTTTTTCGGCTCATTCGTTGCCACAAAAAATTATCGATAATGGAGATCCATATTTATCTCAAATTGAAACTCAAGTTAGAACTCTAAAAAATATGTTGAATAATTTTAAAAGTATTCATTTAGCTTTTCAGTCAAAAGTTGGTCCTTTAAAATGGCTTGAACCATCATTAAATATAAAATTAAGCGAATTTAAAGGCGAAAAAGTAGTAATATATCCTATATCTTTTACTGTTGATAATCTTGAAACAGATTTCGAATTGAATATCGAATATCGCCATATTGCAAAAGATTTTGGCATTAGCGATTATCTTGTTGTAAAAGCTCCAAATGATTCTGAAGATTTTGTTAAATTTCTAATTGAGTTGGCAAATGGGAATTGATGTTTCGAGTTTGTGGTCAAATCGCAATTTAATTGGTGGTTTGCCTGATAAAAAGAGTTATAAAGATTTACTAAAGATAGAAGCTAATATCGATGAAAAATTAGAACCTCATCAACATCAATTATATTTTAGAAAAGAAAAACGATCTGGAAAAACTGTTACAGTTGTTGCAAAATTCTTTTTAAATAAAAATGAGCTTGAAGATTTACATAAAAAACTAAAAAAAGTTTATCAGTTGGTGGAACAATTAGATTTGAAGATCATGAAATAGAATTTCAAGGTGATTGTGAAACTAAATTGAGAGAGCTTTTGCCAAAATATAAATTTAAGTTTAAAAACTAAAAAATAGTTCCCGTGTATTTGACACGGGTAATTTATTTAATAATTTGAAAACTGATGAAATGTTGATAATTCAGAAAGTTTTTCTCGATTAATTTGATATAGTTTTTCATATAATTTTATTAGAGATAAGAAAAAAGTAATTATTGCTGGACCTAAAATTAAGCCCCAAAATCCAAATGAAGCCATTCCAGAAATCATAGCAAAGAAAATCAATAATTCATTTACTTGAATTTTACTATCCATAATTTTTGTATTTATATATTTAATAACTATTGGTTTAATAATAGTATCAGCAAGAAATGCAATTACTATAATAGAATATAAAATAATTATTATTCCATTGGTTACATTGTGATGTAAAAACTCATTTAATGCTAATGGTAACCATATTAACATTCCACCAATTACAGGAATTAAAGATACAAAACCATATAATATTCCGAAAAATATAGGATTGTAATCATATTGAGCTACGATTATTGAAAATAATCCGCCTTGAAGAGCTGCTGAAAAGACAATCGAATAAAAAACAGTTCCCATAACTACAGATATTTCTCTAAAAAGAGATACTGTATCTTGAACTGGTAAAGGAATTATTCTTTTAAAATATCTTGCTAATTTATTGCGATATGCTTGTATAAAAAAATAAAAAACTATAATTAAAATTGAATCTTTAAAAAAAATAACACTATCACCAGCTATTTTTAATAAATATTTGACACTGTCTCTTGCCAATTGAGGTAAATTTAACGAAATTAAAAATTCTTCAATATCTTTTTTTGCAAAATTTAAATATTCTGGTAATAAACTCATTAAATCTTTTACAGAAGGAATTATTAATTCAATTTTTGAAATATCTATACTTTTAACAAAAATAATTCCTTCATAAATAAAATATCCTATTGGTGTAAAAAATATTAGTGCTAAAAGAGTTGCAGAGAAAAATGCCCCTAAAGTTTCAGATCTTGAAATAAAAACGAATAAATTATATAGCGATGAGGTTGCAATTGAAAAAAGTGTTGCGATCAAAATTGTTAATAAAAAGGGTTCATACAGTTTTGAAAGCCAATAAATGCTAAATACTAGCAAAATTCCAATGAAATATTTTGAAGTCAATTTATCTACCCATATATATTTTATTTTATTATAGCGAATCTGATATAATTCTACTTTTAAAATAAACCATTGAATATAAGGATTGAGAACATATGAATCAGTATTTAAAACAGATGATTGAGTTAGCTGATATAGATAATTATATTAGTAGTTTTGAGCCTGAACTCGAACAAATGAGATCTGAAGCTACAAAACTTGAAAATGAATTGCAAGAACAATCAAATGATCTTCAACAAATTAAAGAAGAGATTGCTCAAACACAACGAAATATTTCTGAAAGAAATGTTCGAATGGTAACTCTAAAAGATCAACAAAGAACTCAAGAAGCTAGAAGTAGTGAAATCAGAAAAGAGAGAGAAGCTAATGCAAGTTCTATGCAAGATCAATATACAAAAGAACAAATGAAAGTAATTAGCGATGAAATCATAAAATTAGAAAAAGATCAAGAATCAAAAGAGTTGAAATTAAATGATAGATTAAAAGAACTTGCAAATATTCAGATAAAGATTTCAACACATGAAAATTTATTTGGAGGCAAACTTTCAGCAATTAATGATAATCGTAAAAAAGTCTATATTGAACGAGAAATTCTTGTATCTTCAATGGAAAAAAAGATTTTTGCTCTTTATGGCAAAATTAGACGATGGGCAAAAGAGACAACAGCTGTTCCTGTTGTAAAAGGTGCTTGTTATGGTTGTTTCATGAAACTTAGCGATCAAGCTATTGTTGAAGTAAAACAGAGTAAAGATATCGTTACTTGTCCAAATTGTGGCAGATTATTATATCTTGAAGATAGTTTTCAAACTCGTAAAAAGGCGATATAAATTGTTTTAAAGATATATAAATATGTTTTATAAAATATATTTTTTTATATCTTTGGTTTTATGGTTGATAGCTTTACCATTTTTATATATTTTACAATTTTATAAAAAATATCATAAATCTATACCAGCTCGTTTTTGGTTGAGAAATAATAAACTTAAACTTAAAGATGGTGGAATTTGGTTTCATGCCTGTTCTCTTGGAGAAGTTAATAATTTGAAACCGTTTATCTTGAAAATATCAGAAAATAAAAATATAGATATTCTTTTAACTACTATTACAGAAACTGGTTTTAATTCTGCAAATAATTTAAAAATTCAACGAAACTTTTTACCTTTTGAACCTTTATTATATTTTTTAAAGATAAATAGTTCTAAATTAATAGTTTTTGAAGCAGAATTATGGTTTATGTTATTTGCAAATCAAAAGCAAAAGGGTAGCAAAACGATTCTTTTGTCTGGAAGAATAACTTCAAGAAGTTTTCCAAAATATTTAAAATTTAAATTTTTATATTCTCAAATTTTCAAAAATATCGATTTAATTTTAGCTCAAAGCATTGAAGATAAAAATAGATTTTTAGAATTAGGTGCAAAAAATATCGAAATTATTGGAAATGTAAAACTCTTAAAATCTAAAAGTAATAATACTTTAGATATAAAGAAAGATAAAATTATTATAGTTGGAGCTTCAACTCATAAAGGTGATGAACAAATTATTTTGAATGCTTTTAAAAATTTGGGTTGGGGAAAATTATTGATTGTTCCTAGACACAAAGAACGATTTGATGAGGTTTGGCAATTAATCGAAACTTATAAAAAATGGGGTTTTATTACGAATAGATATTCTATAAATAATAATTTTGAGGGTGATATAATCTTAATTGATAAATTTGGGCTTTTAATAGATATATATTCGAAAAGTGATGTTGTTATTCTTGGTGGAGCTTTTGTTGATGGAATCGGTGGTCATAATCCAGTTGAACCAGCTTCATTTAATAATAAAATTATTTCTGGAAATTATATGTTTAATCAAAAAGAGCTTTTGAAATATATTAAAAATATAAAGTTTATTAATAAAAATGAGCTTGAAAATATATTAAAAAATATAGATTTAGTAGAAAAAGCTGAAATTACCGAAAATATTGATTTGGAATTAATTTTAAAAAAACTTGAATAAAATTATGGAACAGTTTTTATAGCTGTTCCTAAGTTTTAAATTTACCTATTCCAATTCATTGATAATAAATCAATTGCATTTTCATAATCAACAAGTTCAAGAAGAGTTTTATATTTTTCGCAAAGTGAATCGTCCATTAATATAATCCTCTATTACTGTTTATTTCCATAAATTGCACCAGTCGCAATATTTCCATTTTTAAATCCAGCTGTAAAACCGCCTCCAACTGTTTCACCATTTGAACCAAAAAATTTACCAGAACCATAAATATATTCAGCTTTATTATTTACACCATAATCAATAAATTCTTGACTATTAGAAGTAGTTGAAGTTTTATTAAAAGAAAAAGAATTTCCATTTTCAGCAATTGAATTACTTGATAAAAAAGCCAAATCATAATTTTCAGAATTTGCTTTAAAACTCATTTGACCAGCAACACTTTTTTTACCAAAATCAAAATCAAAACCGAAAGTTCCATTTTCCATTTTATATGAATCACCAGATAAATTTCTAACAGTTCCTACAATATCGCCACTATATGAAGCTTTAAAACCGCCAGTTTTCCATTCAGCTATTTTTTCAGCACTTGTTTCAGTCGCAATTGATTCAATCCAACCGCCATGTAATTTTTCAGGCTCTGTCTCTTCAGCCCAATAGCCCCAAGAAAAATGATCATTTTTGGCTTCTTCTTGTTTTGTTAATTTTGTTTCAGAGACTTTAGTTGCAACCATTCCGCCAAAAGTAATATAACTTTTATCTTGATCTGTTTTCGAAAGAGAATAATAGTTATAAGGTTGTATTAACACGGTTGAATATATATTATTATTTATATAGCCGTTAGACAATTGATTAAATGCAATTTGATTTGTTACTGAGCTATTTTCAAGAAGATTATTTCCGAAAAAAGCAAAATTTGAATTTGTTACTGCACCAGTTCCACTTGTTTGAAATAAAATAGGATTATTTAAATATATGAACTTTCCACTAGTTAAAGAGTTTAAAGTATTAATAGAAATAGATATTTTTTGAACTCCATTTTGTTTGATTAACTCATTATCTTTAATTTTAGTTACAGGATCTATTGAAATAGTTTTTTCGTTCATATCACCGATAAAGAGAATTTGACCCTCATAATTTATAATTGAACCACTATTTTTTCCACTCCAATGCGGTTCTGTTGATAGTGTAAATGGAGCAACTGAATTTGTTATTTTATTTGCGAAATATATATCTCCTAAATTAGCAGTTTCTAAAACAGATAATTTTGTTTCAAGTGAATCATTTGCTTGAAAATTTAAATTATTTGAACTATAAACACCCATATTAACAGAATTATCATTTGATGATAAAATTACTGGAGATTTTATTAATCCAGCTTTAAAAATTAAATCATTAATATATCCATTAATTTGATCAAATATCATTTTATATTGAGCTATTTTTATATCACTATCTTTTATTGAAGATAATGCATCAAGTGAAGCTTGAATTTCAGCTCTTGGATCATCAAGTGAAGCTTTATCTTCCATATTTTTTACATCAATAGATTTTATTGTTTTAACAGCTTCTGGAATTCCATCTCGAATAACTAAAATTTCGCCTTTTGCAACATCAATTTTTTCACCAGCAGTTTCAACAAAGATCATTCCATCGAGACAAGCGATATCTTCATCACTGTTTCCAATTAAACCCTGAAAATGAGTTCCTCGAATTCCAATAGTTGAGTTTTTTGTTTCAAGTTTAAATTTATCATGATTAACTTTTCCAATTTCACCAGTGATCGCACTGAAAAATCCACTTTTGACTTTTAAATTAACTTCTGAATTTCTACCTTCACCAAAAGAGAAATTAACTATTTCAAAGTTTGTATTTTTACCTAGCCTAATAGTAGTATTATCATTAAATATAATTTGGACTTTTCCATCGTTTCCAGTTATAATTGAATCGCTATTTTCTAATCCAAAATCCTGAAAAACTTTACTTGAAATTCCATTTCGTAAAACAGAGACATTACCTTTAATAGCTGAAATCGTTCCGACGGCTGAATTTCCCATAGCTGTCATTATAAAAATAGTAGAAAAAATCTTTTTCATAAAACTCCTTTTTAATATGTTAAATATTAACATTCTACCAAAAAGAGCAATAATTTAATAAATTAATTTACAAATTTGCTCTTGACATAACTTTTAAATCTTGCAAATTTATAAATTCGTTTGTTCGATAAAGTTCAATTCCAAATCGTCCAATCATTGCACCATTATCAGAACAAAATTTTAATTCTGGAGCAATCAAATCCATCTTATATTTATTTAATAAATCTAAAAGTTTATTTCTTATATATAAATTAGCACTAACTCCACCGACAACACCTAAAAATTTATATCTATTTTTATTTTCTTTTAGATTTAAATATCGTTTAATTTGTAAAATAATATGTTCTGTTGCAACTCTTTGAAAAGATGCAGAAATATTTTGCCGAACCTCATCATTAATTTCAATTTCTTTTTCAATAGTTAATCTAACACTATTTTTTAAACCTGAAAAACTAAAAGCAGTTTGATTAGAATATAATAATGGTACTGGAAAATTATATTTATATTCATCTCCATTTATAGCTAAATTTTCAATAATAGCTCCACCTGGATAACTTAAACCTAACATTTTTGCAACTTTGTCAAAACTTTCACCAAGACTATCATCAAGTGTAGATAAAACTACTTTAAAATTATTCCAACCATTAACTTCAACAAGTTGAGAATGTCCGCCTGAAATCAAAAGTGCCAAAAACGGAAAAGTTGCCTCTTTCTCTATAAATAGCGAATAAATATGTCCTTTTAAATGATTAACAGCTATTAATGGAATATTTAGAGCAATAGAAATAGATTTAGCCATTGCGACACCTTCCAAAAGAGAAACAGTTAATCCTGGAGCATTTGTAACTGCAATAGCCTTTAAATTTTTAAAATATTTTTCTGCATCTTGTAAAAGTTTTGGTAAAGCTTCAACATGTAATCGACTTGCAAGTTCTGGAACAACACCACCATATTTGCTATGTTCTTCATTTTGAGATATTTTTTTATAAAAAAGTAGTTTTAAAGTTAATATTTCTGTGATAGCAATAGAACTATCATCACAGCTACTTTCGATACTTAAAATCATTGCGACTCCTTAATTTTCTTAATATATAGACGATAAATGGTTAGATACAAACTTTTTTAAAAGGACTCCCATGAGTAGTTATGTAATCGGCACAAATATTTCGAGTATGAATGCATATGTTCAATCAACAGCAAATAGCAAAGCATTGAGTTCATCTCTTGAAAAATTAGCCTCAGGTCAAAAAATTAATAGAGCAGCTGATAATGCATCAGGAATGTCTATCGCTGATTCTCTAAGATCACAAGCAAATGCAATTGGTCAAGCTATGAATAATGCAAATGATGGTATTGGAATTATTCAAATTGCAGATAAAGCAATGGAACAACAAGTAAAAGTTCTTGATACAATTAAAACAAAGGCTACACAAGCAGCTCAAGATGGTCAATCAACAGAAACACGACAAGCTATCCAAAGTGATATTAAACAACTTATAGAACAACTAGATAATATCGCTGGTAACACTAGTTACAATGGTAAATCATTGCTATCTGGAAATTTTGTAAATAAAGATTTCCAAGTAGGTGCTTTTTCGAGAAATACAATTCAAGCAACAATAAGTGCTACAAGTTCAGATAAAATTGGTCATGTTCGAAGTGAAACAACTAATACTGTAGCTACTGAAGGTCAAACTACTTTGAAATTTTCTGGAACTAATATTCCGAATGGCAATATGACTATTGAAAGTGTTAAAATTGGATATGGTGCTGGTGAAGGTTTAGGTGTTTTAACAGAAACTATTAATAAAAATAGTAATGAACTTGGAATTAGAGCTTCATTTAAAGTTGAAACTGTTGGTTCTTCAGCTGTAAAAGCAGGAACTGTAAAAGATTTTAAAATTAATGGCACAGAAATAGGTTCTAGTATTCCTGTTGAAGACAATGATAAAAATGGTAACCTTGTTGCAGCAATTAATGCTAAAAAAGATATCACAGGTGTTATTGGTTCAATTGATAGTAGAGGTCATTTAAATTTAACATCAACAGATGGTAGAGGCATTAAAGTTGAAAGTGCAGCTGCTCCAAATAGTTTATCTGATGTAGCTGGAGTTGCTAATGGATTTAATGGAGGAAGATTAACCCTTACTTCTTTAGGTGCTACTGACATTAAAGTTGAAGAAACACATGCTAATGAAACTTTAAAAACTGCAATAACAAACAGTAATCAAGAAACATTAAATCTTAGAGGTATTTTAAGTGGATTTAGCAATAGTCAAGCTCAAGCAATTGGTGCATATGCTAATGCAAATTCAATTGGTCAAAGTGAAGGTTTAACTGCTGGTGTAACAACACTTGAAGGTGCTATGGCAACTATGGATATCGCAGATTCAGGTATTAAACAGTTAGATGCTATTAGATCAAATCTTGGTTCTGTTCAAAATCAGCTTCAAGCTTCAGTAGATAATTTAAGCACTGCTCAAGTTAATATCAAATCATCAGAATCTACTCTTAGAGATGTTGATTTTGCTCAAGAATCTAGTAATTTTTCTAAATTAAATATTCTTGTTCAATCAGGTAGTTATGCTCTTTCTCAAGCTAATATTGCTCAACAAAATGTTTTAAGATTATTACAATAAGTAATAAATTTAATTAATCGTTTAAAAGAGAAGATTAACATTAATCTTCTCTTTCTCTTGACTTAATTTTTTTTTTTAATACAATTCAAAAAGATAAAATTAATCGATTTCATCGATAACTATGAATTGATTAATTTAGAATAACCAAACTTAACTATAAATAAGTTTTATGAAACGGATTGACTAAATGAAAAAAGCTGATTTTATCAGAGTAGTTGCTGAAAAAACTTCTATGTCTAAAAAAGATACTGAAATGGTTTTAAACACAGCTTTAAAAACTGTGCAAGACATTCTAGTTGATGGTGATTCAATTACATTTATGGGATTTGGAACTTTTGATGTAATTGCTAGAAGTGAAAGAGAAACTACCCTTCCTGGTTCAACAAAAAAAGTTTTAGTTCGAGCTAGAACAATTGTTAAATTTAAAGTTGGCAAAAATCTAAAAGAAGCTGTTTTAGATGTTGTTCCTAAAATCACTAAAAAGACTCGAGTGAAAGCAAAAGCTAAGAAAATTGTTAAAAAAGAAAAAGAACCAGTTGTAGAAATTCCTTCTAAAATTAAGAAGAGTTCGATAAAAGCTAAAAAACAATAGTTTATATAAAATATCTTCTCTCGACTAAAGAGAGTTCTTTAGTCTTTTTTATTTTATGCCACAGTGGTGAAATGGTAGACACGCTAGACTCAAAATCTGGTAGTAGAAATGCTGTGTCGGTTCGAGTCCGACCTGTGGCACCATCAAAATTCCTTCAAAACTAATATGAGATTTAAATTAGATTCTATTTATAAAACAAGCCTATTAATAATACTTAATTTCATGTTTGCGACAAATATATTCACTCTTGAATTAAATAATGAATATATAATTAATAATGAAAATATATATGCTAATGATATTTTCCCTGAAATTCCAAAAAATAAAAATTTTTTAATTGCAAAATTTCCAAATGGAAATAATAAATTATTTATGTCTATAAATTTACTTATAGATACTTTTGAAAAAAATGGATTTATGATTGAAAATAGTAATTTATCTAAAAGTATCAAGTTTATTTATATTCAAAAAAATTCTTGTATTAAATGTGTAATAAATTCTTTGAAAAAAGAGTTTGAAAAAAATATCCTGAAATGGATATAAAAAATATTCAAATATTTCCAAAAAATGAAAATGATAATATAAATATCCCAAATAATTATAATTTAATTATTAATGATAGCGATTTACAAAAATCTAAAGGTTTATTTTATATTGAAGATACAAATGGTAATAAAAGTTATTTTAAATTCAGCATAGATGGCTATTTAGAAATTTTGAAGAGTTCAATAAATATTCAACGAGGTGAATTTATAACCTCATCGAATACAATTCATTCAACAATAAAATTTGATAGATATCGCGGTGATTATATTTCTGCTTCGAAACTTAATAATGTAGTTGCTAAGGGTTATATTCCAAAAGATCGCGAAATTCTTGATAGAAACATTGAAAAAAATCATGTAATTTCTAAAGGTCAAATGGTAAAAGGCTTTATAAATGATGGTCATATTTATATTGAAACTGAAGTAAAAGCCCTCCAAAATGGAGGAATTGATGATTTTATTCAAGTTGAAACATTAGAAGGTATTCGTCTGAAAGCTATTGTAATTAATGGTAGTTTTGTAAAAATTTTATAAAAATTTATATTTTTTGTTCGCCTTTATATAATTTATCTAATAAACCTTTAACAAACTCTTTTGAATTAAATTCTATTAAATCTTCAGGTTTTTCGCCAATTCCAATATATAAAATTGGAACTTTTAAAGCTTCAGCTATTGAAAAAATTGCTCCACCTTTTGCTGTTCCATCAAGTTTAGTTATAATAATTCCGTCAATTCCTATAATTTCATTGAATTTTTCAGCTTGAATAATTGCTGAAGTTCCTTGAGTTCCATCTAAAACTAAAACTTTTTGATGAGGTGCTCCTGATAAAGCTTTATCTGCGACCCGCACAATTTTTTTCAACTCTTCTGATAAATTACTTTGATTGTGCAAACGACCTGCTGTATCAATGATGACATAATCTACATTTCTAGCTACACCAGAACGAATTGCATCAAAAGTTACACCCGATGGATCATGTCCCTGTTTTGAGAAAATAATAGGTATGTCAAGTCGATCAGCCCAAGATCGCAACTGTTCAATTGCTGCAGCTCTAAATGTATCTGAAGCACCCAATAAAACTCTTTTGCCTTGTTTTCGATATTTTGAAGCTAATTTTGCAATTGTTGTAGTTTTTCCAGAACCATTTACTCCAATAATTAATTGTATAAACGGCTTTTTATGATGCCAATCAGTTTGAATTTCGCTAAAACATCTTAATAGTCTCGGTTCTAAATCGTCTCTACTTATTTCATTTGGTAAATTTAATAAAATTTCTTCTATTAAATCATAAGTTACATCACTTTCAATTAAAATCTCTTCAAGCCTATCTTTATTTATATGATTAACAGTTTCAACTAGAAGCGATTTATCAAGTGCTTTTATAACTTCAAGAGTCTTTTTAAAACCTCGTTCAAAAAAACCAAACATTATTTATTCTCTCTTTCCTAATGCATCAAGCAAATCACTCTCAATCATCTCTTCAGGCACAGCACCAACATAATGTCGATAATATTCACCATCTTTTAATAAAACTAAAAGTGGAATAGGATAAGATCGAGCCATTTTTAAAAGCGAAGCAATATCATTAGATAATTTAAAATTTGAGTCATCATTTTCATTTGTTGAATTTGCAATATCATATTTCGCACCATATTTATTTTTAAATTCGCGAACATTATCATCACTTCTACTATTTTCAACGAGAATTCCAATAATTGCTAAATCATTTTTATATTTATTGCCTAAATTTGATAAATGAGGAGCTACTGAACGACAAGCTGGACACCAAGTTGTAAAAAAATCCAATAAAACTAATTTCTGTTTTACATCAAATTTAAAAGTTGTTCCCTCTCGAGAAGCTTTTATAGTTTCACCATCAACAATTTTTAAAGAATAATCTTTTTTAGAAATCATACTTTGAGAAATTATCTTTGAACTTTTATTAACTATCTCATTATTATTACTATTACTATTGTTATTATCTAATTCATTATTTCCACAACCATTGAACATAAATGCAAATGACACCAAACTAACATATATTTTTTTCATATATTTCTCCAGATCCAGATATTTATATCTAGTTTTAATTTTTAAATTGTTCTAAGAGCCTTAAATCTCCTTCGAACATTGATCTTAAATCTGGAACTCGATGAATTAACATTGCAAATCTTTCGACTCCAAGCCCAAAAGCATAACCACTAACATTTTCATAACCGACAGCTTTAAAAACATTTTGATCAACCATTCCACAACCTAAAACTTCAAGCCAACCAGTGTGAGAACAGACTCTACAACCATCGCCACCACAAAAAAGACACGAAATATCAGCTTCAGCAGAAGGTTCAGTAAATGGGAAAAAACTAGGTCTAAATCTAACTTTTATATCGCCGAACATATATTTCAAAAAATCTTCTAAAATATATTTTAAATGTGCAAATGATACGATATCACCATTTTCTACAACTAAACCTTCAACTTGATGAAACATTGGAGTATGAGTCAAATCAAAATCTCGTCTGAAAACAGTTCCAGGAGCAATCATTCTAATTGGAGGTTTTTCTCTAGTCATTGTTCTAATTTGAACTGGTGAAGTATGAGTTCGTAATAATTTTCCATCATTAAAATAAAAAGTATCTTGCATATCTCTAGCTGGATGACTTTTTGGTAAATTCAAAGCTTCAAAATTATGCCAATCATCTTCAATCATGTTGCCTTCTTCTATTGCAAAATTTAACTTTTGGAAATATTCTATAATTCTATTCATAGTTTCAACAACTGGATGATATCCACCAAGCTCATTTTTTGGCGAAATTAAAGATATATCAATTTTCTCTCGAAACATTTTTTCGTCAAGTTCAGCTTCAGAAATTTCAACCTCTTTTTTCTCAAATTTTGCTGAGAAAATTTCTTTAAAATCGTTTAACTCTTTTGCTCGTTCTCGCTTTTCGTCTCCAGATAAATTTTTCATTTCAGCAAAAGCTTTTGCTAATTCACCTTTTTTGCCTAAAACAGCAATTCTTAAGACTTCTAATTCATCTCGATTTTTGCATTCATCTATTTTATTTATTAATTTTTTCAAAAATACCCCTATTTATTTATTTATTTTAAATAATCTTAATTTTGCACTTCGACTTCGTCTATTAATATAAATTTCTTTTTCAGTTGGAACTATAGGTTTTTTTGTAATTATTTCGCCAAGCGAATGGTTATCACCACAAACACACCTCATCGCTTCAGGCGGACAAATGCAACTTTTTTCCCAATTTTTAAATTTATCTTTAACAATTCTGTCTTCAAGTGAATGAAAAGTTATGATTCCAATTTTTGTATTATTTAATTTATTATTTTTAGCTAAATCTCTAATTTTATTCATAAAACTATCAAGTTGATTAAGTTCGCCATTAACTTCAATTCTGATTGCTTGAAAAATTTGAGTTGCTGGATGAGTTCCATTCCAACGACCATTAATTTTTTCAATCAATTTGCTTAATTCAGAACCGCTATTAATTGGACGACTATTTACAATTGAATTCGCTATTTTTTTACTATTTCTAATTTCACCTAAATCTTTAAAAATCTGCTCTAATTTATATTCTGAATAATTATTTATAACTCTATAAGCAGTTAATTCATCATTGCGATTCATTCGCATATCAAGATTTGGTGAATCAAAAGAAAAACCTCGTTCCATTTGGTCAAGTTGAAGTGAAGATACTCCAATATCAGCTAGAATAGCAATAATTTTATTATTTTCAGCTATTTCTATTGTCTTTTCTATATTTTCAGCAAAAGTTCCATGTAAAAAAGTAACACGATTTCCGAATTTTTCAAATCGTTTTTTAGAAAAATTTATAGCTTCAATATCTCGATCAATACCGATGAGGTGGATATTTGGAGAACTCTCCAAAATTTTCTCAGAGTGTCCTCCATAGCCGAGAGTTGCATCAATAAAATATATTTTTTCATTTAAATTTATATCTGAATTTATAATAAATTCTTGAACAACTTCATCGAGCAGAACAGGAATATGTGGAGATTTAGATTCCATTAACTAGTTTTTTGGAACATCTGGAACTTGTTCTGTATCTGTTGTGTATTTATCAGGAATTTCTGGAGGTGTGTTATTTAAATTTGACTTATTTGTCTCATTTGAATCATTGTTATCAACAACAATATTAGCAGAACCACCGCCTCCGCCACCACAACCATTTGAAAATATAGCGATATAAATTAACGAAAAAGTTAAACCAAATTTGATTTTATTACTCATATTTTTATTTTCCTAAAATTTAAATATAACTAAAGCTTTTTTAATATCTGAAAGTGAAATTTCAACAATAACATTATTTTCTTGAGTAATTTTTGCTATTAAATTTACACTATCAAATTCAACTAATTTGCCAGAAACTAAACTTTTATCTCGAAGAGTCATTTCAATATTTTCACCAATTGAGAAACTCCAATGTCGAGGTTTTTCAAGTTTTCGTTCTAAACCGGGAGAGCTAACTTCAAGATTATAAGCTACTTTTAAAGGTTCTTCAACATCTAAAAATGGACTTATTAAATCATGAACTTTAACACAATCCTCAATTGAAATATTACCATTTTGTCGTTTAATCATAACTCGAAAAATAGTTGTTTCGTTTTCTTTTAATACAGCAGTGTCATAAAATATTAAACCATTTTCAGAATCTGATTCAATAATTTTCTGAAGTGCTTCTTCAATTTTTGTTGATACCATTCAATTCCTCCTTTGCTTTTTTAAATAATTCTTCAATTCTTCGTTCATGTTGATATGTTTCGTCAAATAAAAAAGTTAATTTTGGGGTTCTAAACCATCCCTGTTCTGATGCACAATATTCTTCGATAATTGCTCGAGCTTTTGAGAGTTGTTTTAAAACAGTATTTTTTTCTTCTGGTAAAACAGCTTCCGAGTCTAAAAAGACTCTTGCATCATTTCTCCCTTTTGAACAAACAACATTTATAACACCGATTCCAATAATTCTTTCATCTGCAAGAGTAGAAATTGCTTCTGGAATCAACTCTTTTAAAATGCTTTCTGTTCTCTCTCGTTTAATTTTTTCTTCGTTTTTGCGATCTCGCACCATTTTTTAAAACTTAGCCTGTCTTGTTACTTTTTCATATGTTTCTATAATATCACCTTCAGAAAGATTTTCAAAATCTTTTAGGAGAATACCGCACTCAAAACCTCGTTTAACTTCCATAACTTCATCTTTAAATCGTTTTAGACTTGCTACATTTGTATTTCCGATAACAACACCATGTCTGATAACTCGAGCGAGAATACCTTTTTGAATTGTGCCATCTGCGACAATACAACCTGCAACGATTCCATCACGAACTTTAAATATTTGTTTAACTTCAGCTTGACCAGTATGTTTTTCTTCTTCTATTGGTTTCATCATACCAGTTAATATATTTGTTACATCATCTAATATTTCATATATAATCGTATAAGTTTTTAATTTAACATTATTTTTCTCAGCTAAATTTTTAATTACACCAGTTGGACGAACATTAAAGCCAATAATCATAATATTGTCAGAATCTGAGGCCATAACAACATCATTTTCAGTGATTCCACCAACACCTTCACTAATAATCATGACTTTAACTTCTTCATTTTTAAGAGTTTCTAATGAGTGTCTAATTGCTTCAAGAGTTCCATGAACATCAGTTTTAAGAATAATTTTAAGAACTTTTAATTTGCCTTCAGCGATCATAGAACTAAGTTCATCAAGTGAAGCTTTTGTAGTTTTAGAAAGAGCAACATTTCGTTCATAAATTCTTCGTTTATCAGCAAGTTCTCTAGCTTCAGATTCTGTATCTGTAACAACTAAATCTTCACCAGAAGCAGGAATACCACTTAAGCCGACGACAACACCAGTTTCACCAGGAGCAATTTGAGATATACTTTTTTTATTATAATCTAATAGAGCTTTAATTTTTCCATAATGTTCGCCAACAACAACAGTATCACCAATTTTTAGAGTTCCATTTTGAACTATAACTGTAGCAACAGGACCGCGACCTTTTTCAAGAGTACTTTCGATAACAACAGCTTTAGCATTTCGATTTGGATTTGCAGACAATTCAAGAACTTCAGCTTGAATTAAAATAGTTTCAAGAAGAGTATCAATGCCCTCGCCAGTCTTAGCAGAAACAGGAATAAATTCAGTTTCGCCACCCCATTCAATAGGAGTTAAACCTGTTTCAGCAACTTGAGCTCGAACCATATCAGGATTTGCACCCTCTTTGTCCATTTTATTCATAGCAACGATAACAGGAACTTTTGCTTCTAATGCATGTTTAATAGCTTCTCGAGTTTGAGGTTTAACACCATCGTCACCAGCAACAACAATTACAACGATATCAGTAATTTTTGCACCTCGTTTTCGCATTTCAGAGAAAGCCGAATGTCCTGGAGTATCGATAAAAGTTATAGGATTTCCATCATGTTGAATCGTATAAGCCCCAATATGTTGAGTAATTCCTCCAGCTTCACCGAGAGCAACTTTAGAACTTCTAATTCTGTCAAGTAAAGAAGTTTTACCGTGATCGACATGTCCCATAATCGTAATAACTGGAGCTCTAATTACAAAATCTTCACTATTTTCTTCGATATCATCATAATCTTTGACATAATCGAATTCTTCGGTCATATCAACAGTTTCAACTTCAATACCAAATTCTTGAGCTAAAATTTCAATAGTTTCACTATCAAGAAAATCATTTTTAGTAACCATAACACCAAGATTAAATAATACTTTTATAACTTCTGCAAGTGGCTTTTTAGTCATTTCAGCAAATTCATAGACTCGTATATTTTCTGGAACTTCAACATTTGAAACAACTTCTTCTTCAACTTTAACTCGTTTTCGTTTTTTTCGAGTCTCTTTAGTAAGTTCTTGCTGATTTCGATGTTTTTTAGGCGGTTTTATAGCAGATAATCTTTTAAGTTTCTCTTTTTTAGCTTCAATTTCAGCTTCAGTTTTTTCTACTGGATCTTCAGCAAAAAGAGATTGATCTCTATAATCTAATAAAACGATTTCGTGTTCGCTTTCATCATCACCGCGATAAAAATTAGATCGAGTTTCTAAAGCTCGTTCAAAAATATTAAGTTCTTCACCGCTATTTTTCTTTCTAGTTGTTGTTGCAGTTGATGAGGTTGCAGTTGAACTTTTTTTAGCAGAAGCTCTTTTAAGATTTAATTCCTGTTTTGCACTTTCAGAAAGTTTGCCATAAATTATATTGTCATTTATATTATCGCGAACTGGAATAAGTGGTTTTCTTTTTTTGATAATTCGAAGACCTTTTTGTTTATCTTCAGAAACTTCAAGAACAGTTGTAGTTTTAATTACATTTGGAATTTGAACAGGAGCAGAAATAGTAGCAGGTTGTTGTGGTTGAGAATATGTAGAAGGTGTTCGAGAATAATCACGATTAAAAGGTCGATCTCCATTGTTTTCACGAGGAGTTCTTACATACGGAGCTCCGTCGCTATTTTCTCTTGGTGTTCGGTTAAAATCACGATTAAAAGGTCGATCTCCATTGTTTTCACGAGGAGTTCTTACATACGGAGTTCCATCGCTATTTTCTCTTGGTGTTCGGTTAAAATCACGATTAAAAGGTCGATCTCCATTGTTTTCACGAGGAGTTCTTACATACGGAGTTCCATCGCTATTTTCTCTTGGTGTTCGGTTAAAATCACGATTAAAAGGTCGATCTCCATTGTTTTCACGAGGAGTTCTTACATAAGGAGTTCCATCGCTATTTTCTCTTGGTGTTCGAGTTAAAATCACGATTAAAAGGTCGATCTCCATTGTTTTCACGAGGAGTTTTTACATACGGAGTTCCGTCGCTATTTTCTCTTGGTGTTCGAGAATAATCACGATTAAAAGGTCGATCTCCATTATTTTCACGAGGAGTTTTTACATACGGAGTTCCATCGCTATTTTCTCTTGGTGTTCGGTTAAAATCACGATTAAAAGGTCGATCTCCATTGTTTTCACGAGGAGTTCTTACATACGGAGTTCCATTGCTATTTTCTCTTGGTGTTCGGTTAAAATCACGATTAAAAGGTCGATCTCCATTGTTTTCTCTCGGTTCTCGATTTGGTCTCTCTATGTTATCTCCTCGATTTCTATAAAATTTATCTTCCATATTTCGATTTTTAAGCCCCTCAAATATTTTTCCAGCATCTTCTTCTGAAACAGTTTGCTTCTCACCAACTTCAATGCTAAGTTCTTGAGCTTTAGAGATAACATCTTTCCAGCTTCTTCCAGCCTCTTTTGCTATCTCGCCTATCTTTATCTTGTTCGACATTAACTATTTATCTCCTCAATTATCTTCAAAAAAACATCTCTAGTTGTATTGTTATTTTTGTTTTTACCACATAATTTATCTATTTTTTTTAATGTTATTGGAACAATTGAACACTCTTTACATATATAAAAACTTCTACCTGTATAAGAATAGTTATATAATTTATTTTCTATACACTGTAATCTAATAAGTTTATTTTGTTCAAAACGATTTCTGCAATTAATACACATACGAATTGGAGTAATCATATCCGCTCTATCCTAGAAATGGTTATAGAGAATGATATCACAATTTAAATATTTTTTAATTCTATAATTATAAATTAATAGATTTAGGATATCTTTTAGTTCTATTTTTCTTAATTATTATATATATTTTTATTATTTTTCCATCGTCTATGACACCAAAGCCAACTTTCTGGACTTTTACGAATTTCATCTTCAAGAATATTTAATTCATATTGCAAAGGATCAATTATATTTTCAGCTTTAAATGGTTCTTTAAAAACTATCTTATATTTATTCTGATTATTAAAAATATATGTTGGAACTATATATGAACCATATTTTCGAGATAAAAAAGATGGAGTTTCACTGTGAATTGCAGTCAAACCAAAAAAAGGCTTTTCAATTCCATAACCACGATTTAAAGATTGATCAGTTAGCATCATAACCGCCTCTTTTCTTTTAATTGCCGAAACAATCGTCTTAATTGCACCTTTCATTGCAACAGTTTTTACTCCAACATTTTGTCTATTTTTATCTAAAACCTCATCTAAATAAATATTCTTTAATTTTTCTACAATTGCATAAGATGGAGTGATTAAACTTGAAATTGCACTTGCCATAAACTCCCAATTACCAAAATGTCCAGAAGTAAAAATAATAGATTCGCCATTTTTTATAAGATTATCAATAGTTTCACGATTTTCAAATTCAACTAAATTATTAATATCATCTTGATTTTTATTTTTATTTTTAATAACTGTGGCAATATTTAAAAGTAAATTTTCTATACAACTATTAAAAATATTTTTCCAATTTTTATTAGAATATTCGATTCCAAAAGCAATTTCTAATTTTTTTTAACTATTTTTTTATAATTTCTTAAAAATGGCGAAATTAAAAATCTTATATATTTTATAGCTTTTTCATCAAAAATATCAATAATTTTCTCATATAAATAAAATATATAAGATTCGAATTTAAAACTTAATTTTTGTTTAAAAGAAATTTCTTGCAATATTTATATCTCCATTAATTGCTTTTTTTAAAGAATCTAACTCATTAAAATGTTCTCGACCTCGAATAAATTTATAAAAAATTATTTTAATTTCGTCAATAAAATTATTTATATTCAAATTTGTATCAATGAGGTGAGTTTCGATGCTCTCATTGTCATCTGTGCTACGAACTCCAATAAAAGTAACAGATTTATATATTTTATTATTTATTTCAGTTTCAGTTATATATGAACCAGCCATTGGTTTTGCAAACAGTCCTATATCTAAATTAATAGTTGGGAAAAGAGCATTTTTCCCCAAACCTTGACCACGAATCTCTTTTCCAATAATCGTATAGTTTCTACTTAAAAGTTTATTAGCTATTTCTATTTCACCATTTCTAAGTTGTTTTAAAATTTCTGCTGAATGAACTGAAATACCTTCAACGAGAACCTCATCAACAATCAAGACTTCACAATTCAATAAATTTAATTTTATTTTTAGTATATTTACTAGATCACTAGCTGAAGAGTCTCGATTTTTTGCAAATCTAAAATCGTAACCAACAACAATTCTTTTTAAATTTGGAAAATCAAGAACTATTTTTCTAACAAAATCTTCACCGCTCAATTCTCGAACATCTATTAATTCATATTTAAAAATAGGCAAATCTATATATCTAAACGAATGCTCTCTAGGTAAAATATACTCTTTACTATCTCGTTCAATCATTAATATAGCTCCATTGCCAATTAAATTATGAAAAAGAGTTCTATGTCCGAGATGAAACCCGTTAAATCGTCCGATGGCAATAGAATCAATTTCTGATTTTAAGTAAGAGTTCATGCAACTCCTCCATTGCCGAAACAAGATATTCAAAAGTCAAAAAACTAATTTTGATTTGATTTGATAAATCTATATAGTTTTCACTATTATGATTATGTGTATCCGTAGTTTGAATTATTATAAGTCTATATCCAATTATTTTAACTTTAGATTTATTAGTTTGCAACCATTCAAGAGATATATCTGTAATATCATTATCATATTGAATTGTAGCAACTGGATATACTTTTACGATATTTTTCAAATTTATTCGATATCCGAAAAAATTTATTTTCATATATATATTCTACTCTACTATATTTAAATTTTTAAAACGAAACTTTAACAATTTTATAATCAAATTTAATAGATTGATTGTCAGTTTTAATTTCTTTTTTAATTTCGATTTTACCAAAACCTCATCGTGAGATTTGAAAAAACATAATTGGAATGGTTGGAATGGTTTGTGAAGACCATTCCGAAAAGAGAAAATTATATATTATTTTATATATGTAAAAAGAAGTTCAAATCAAAAGCTGATGAGGTTGAAATTTTTTCGAGAGTTTCTAAGTTATTTAAGTTTTAAAATAGTTTCGTGAAGTTGTTCAACACTTGTTATAAAACCGAGTTCAATAGCTGAAATAAGTTGTTCTTGCCATTTTGTTCGTTTTCTTTGAATAAAAGAATCATGAGCTTTTTCATTGTAACCTCGAGTATCAAGAATATCTAACTTTTTGCGAATTAATAATGCAGTGTTTATATAAATTTGTTGATTGTTTTTGCCAATTCGATCTGGCAAAGTATCAATTATAGCATTAAGTTCTTTAAAATTTTCACCACCAGAATCTCGCCATTCAAGAAGTTTATTCTCGATGAAAATATCAATCATTTCAAGTCGTAATGTCGGAGATAAATAAATTGCTAAATCCAGCATAATTTGAAGATTTGCCCAAACACCTCGATTTTCAGGTTTGCCACCTTTTTGAGAACGAATAACAGTGTAGTTGCTTATTGCATTGCTGTAAATTACTCTATTTTTGCTATCAAATTCCAAAACGGGAATTTCCCGTTTTGAATTCAGATCCCCATATTTCCGCTCTACTTCGTTAATAAACTCCCAAGTTTCATTTCTTCTTAAATACTCATCAAGCCCGATTTCTCTGAAACCTTTTTCTTTTCGGTAAAGATTACCAATTTTGAGAACATCGTTCAAATTACCCATTTTTGTTAAATGACCAATTTGAATTATATGTTCTAATCCTATTTGAACAGTCATCATTTGATTTGTTTTCATGATAAAATTCCGTCGCCCTTAATTTTAATTTTTTGCAATCTAATTATAACTAAAGGGCAACTTCTTAAAAAAATAAACTCAAAATAACGATTCTACCGAGATTATTTATTCTAACCTAAGATTTAAAATTATAGTTTAATTTAAAAAGATTCAAGATTTTTATATTTATTCGTGATTTATGCGATGAGATCGCATTTGTAGAGTTAGCCTTTTGTTATAATTATATTTGGAAAAAATAAATAAAAAAGGCTGATGGAATTTTATCATGGTTACAAATCAAATGATGATTGTCAAAATAAACGGTTTTGGAAATTTAGAAATCGGACACAAAGATATGATGGGCAAGGTCTCTCAAGTTGTTGAGATGGGAAATCAAGCACGAATTCACAAAGGAGCAAATCCTTTTACCTTAGATCAGATTCTCAAAAAGCAAGAATTCTGGGAATTTGTTATCGCTCGAAATACTCAAATTGTTAGAAAAAGTAAATCCTCGGAATCCGAGTATTTAAAAAATAGTGGTAAAATCGATACCGTTTATTTTCATTCTCTCCGTCATATTCGTACTTGATCCGAATATCCACAAAAACATCAAAATGGATTCCCGTGTCAAAGCACGAGAATGACGGGGAAGTTATTTTATCGTCCTTCGATAATCATAATTTCATCACTATTTAAATCATAAAGCTTATAAACCAAATTATCGATTTCAGTTTCTAGTTCTATAACTCTTGTTTTAAGCTTTTCAATCTCTTTTTTTAGTTTTACCTCTCTTGAGAACTCATCATTTTTGATAGCTTCAGATAGCAATTCCTCGAAATCGTGAATCATTGGCTTTAATTCCAAAATCTCATCAACAAGTTTTACAAATGGTTGTTGGGCTTCTTGTGATATTTTTGGGATTGGAAGCTGTTCAATGAAGATTTTTTTCCATCTTAATGCCATTCAGTATCCTAAATCTTGATAGATATTATTTTCATATAAGTAAATGCTAAACTTTATGAATTTAATAATCGCATAATATATATTTAAATTCAAACTTAAATTTACCATGTCCATAATAATAAGCAGCAGTGATAACTTGCACATATTCATCTTGTTATATGCAAAAGTTGAGCCTTGAGTCATAATACAAGGATACACAATCTTCTCTTTTTCAAAGTCTTGCCAATAATCACTTGCATATCTGCTTAGTGCATACCATGGAAATCTATTTTGTTTGACTTCTGGTCTGCTTGAAAGCTCTAGTTTGTATTTTTCTAAGTGTTGCACAATAACTGGATATTGACTTGTATTAAAATCCCAAGGAACATAAATCACATAAAGCCCTGCCCACTCATACCCATATCTTTTAATATCTCTACCTCGTAACATTGGCTTTATAATCTCTGCACTTTTTGGGTCTTTTGTTACAAGCTCCTCTTTTTTGGCAGTATCTATGATAAATGCTTCATTAAATCCTGTCAATATTCCTCGATAAATCTTTATATCCCACTCTTTTAGTGGTGTGCCGATAGCCTCTATTTTTTTCTTGATTTCTAGCTCTTGAGAATTAGCAAACGAAAAACTTGAAGAAGTCAAGTCAGCTTGATTTAAAAGCAAAAAATTTATTAAATCACTATTGACAAACTTAAATTTATTATCAAGTTTGGGACTATTTTTATGCAAAATAGTAATAGTGCTATCGACGGTTGCATCTTCAAAAACCTTGATACCATTAAAATCAACAACAATTTCAATTTGCATTTTATCAAGAATAAAAGTTCGTAAATTCTCGCCATATTTTGCTCTGAAAAATTTATTTGAACAAATAAAGCCGTTTCTACCGCTATTTTTCAATAATCTATAAGCCAGTTCATAAAAATAGACATATAAATCAGCTGTGCCACTATAAATTTTAAATTTTTCTTCAAGATGAGGTTTAATTTGCTTAATCATTTCTTGACGAACATACGGCGGATTACCAATTACGATATCAAAACTACCAAATTCAAAAGGCATATTTAATAGAGAATCAGCACAAATTATATTTCTATTTAGATTTGTCAATTTGCGACCTCGTTTAGCAGTTTTCAACCACAATGATAGTTTTGCAATTTCAACCGCTTCCTGATTTATATCAACTCCAAAAAGATTATTTTCAATAATCGTAATATCGAAATCTTGAGTTAAAAATAGATTTTGACCACTAATAGCAAATTTATGAATAGTTTCATAAACAGATTTATACTCATCAAACAAATAGTTAAAAGCCTGATTAAGAAAAGCTCCAGAACCAACTGCAGGATCGATAATTTTAAGATTTTCTAAAAACTGAAGATAACTTTTAGCAGTTTCCAAACTTTTAATTTCATCAAAATTCATAAAACCGAGTTCAACTTTTTTCTCATCGCAAAATTTTCCAACCGTTTCACGAACTATATATTCAGTTATATAATTTGGTGTGTAAAAAATTCCATCTTTTTTCCGTTTTGCCCGAGAAATATCAAATTCGCCACCAAAAATATTTTCACGAATTTTTCCTAAATCATCAAGGCTATTTTCAAAAATATGACCTAAAATATTAACATCGATATCACTGCTAAAATCATATTTTGAAAGTTGAATAATTTTCTCAAGAACCGAATCTGAAATCTCCAAATTATCGATTTTATGGTCATTGGCAAACAGTCCACCATTATAAGCTGGAATATCCATTCGAACATTTCCACTATTAACAGCATTGAATAAAACCTTAATAAAATAAAAAAGAGATCTAAATTCAATATCATTTTTCCATTTTTTCAAAATCTCATCTGAAATTTTAGGATTCAAAAGATAGCGATCTTCAGCAAAAAATATAAATATAAATCTATCGAGAATTTTTTGCGAAATTGCAAGAGCTTCAAGTTTTTCAATTTGATTCAAATTCGAAATATCGCTAAAAAGTTGAAGCCGAAGTTCCGCAAAATCCTTATAAAATAGATTTGAAATCTCCTTTTCAAATTCGTTCGTTTCGTCGAGAAGCTTTATTGGTAAATTTATAGAAATAGACTCAAAACTTAAAACAAGATGTAAAAGTTTAAAACTCTCAAAATCAAGATTAAAAAGCGAAAACGATTCAAATTTTGTTTTTTTGTCGATATAAAATCGCACCTCATCGAAATTAGAAATAATAATGTATTTAGAGTTTGAGTGCGAATTATGATAATTAAATGCTTGAATTTCAACAGAATCGAGATTTTTTGTCTTTTGATCTTTTAGCTCAATTATTCCAATCACCTTATCATCAACGAGAATTACAGCATCAGCTTTTTTATTATCAGTCTCATTTTTCTCTTCACGGCGAATGTTAAAATGTTCTGGATTTGTGGTATCAAGAACATAACCTAGACAATTTTCAAAAACATCTCTTAAAAAACCATCTTGATATTTTTCCTCTTTTATATTTCTAATAAAATCTATTTTAGATTTATATTTTTGAAGATTTTCCCAACGACCTTTAAGAAGATTTTCATCTTGCTTATGTCTTTTTAAAACTGTCTTTTTAAATATTTCCATCTCTTTCCTTTTTGTTAAATTTTGAGAACTTCAAACTATTCATCGAAGTTGTTATTTTTAGAATTTAAAGTCTCTATTTCTTTTAGCATTTTTAAAGACTCAAAATGATAATCGATTCGTTCATTAATAAAATTTGAAATTAATTGTCGAGCAACAGGTTTTAAGCCTCGTTTTATATCAAGCATAATATGAGAATATATATAATCTCTAGCTTTATATTCAAGTTTAGTTTGTTTATTCCATCCTTTTTCTTTTTCGAGAGTTGAATTAATATATATATTCATATTAATAATAATCCATTTATGATTATCGCCTTCATATATTTTTGGTAAAAAGTGCTGTCTAAATTCGTTATATCTATCGCCTCCAAGTTCTCGAATATCTGGATAATGTTCCATAAAAAATTTATAAACTTTAATTTCGAACTCTTTTGAAACCCAAGTCGCAAATTTAAAAGCTAACAAATGGTGAATTCGTTTTGTCTTACCTCTACCATTAATAATTTGAGACTCATTTAAATTATCAGCGATTTTTAAAGCTTCAATAAAATCTATGGTATCTTTGCGAGTCATAAAAATATTGAATCGCTTATCAAGAAGACCTGTAAATCTTAAAATTTCAACCTCTAATTCATTAACATAAATCATTTTTGAATGCATATCTTGAGCAAAAAGAATATCATCAAACTTAATTTCAAGTTTTTGATCTGTTGTCAATAGACTTTCCTAAGTAAATTTATTTTATGAATATTTCATTTTAGCTTGAAATAAATCACATATATAAATATATTATAAATTTTTCGTAAAGTCAAGTAAAAAACATATTAAATTTTGAGAATTGTAGCAGTCAAAATTAATTTTTAGCTTAAAACATGCAATAAATTAGCTCTGAAAAAAATTTATATTCAATAAAAATATATACTCTATAAATTTACAAATACTCAAAGATGCTCATGGTCGGGATTTTTTAATTTTTTGATCTATAAAATATAAATTTAGCATTTCAACATTAAAACCATATTATATAAATATACTTGATAGACACCTCATCAAATGCCACTTAAAAATAAAACTAATTCTTAAGCTTAAGCAAACTTTTTAAAATAGCGATTTTTTCGATGAGGTCAAATTCAAATAATTTGAAGATTTTTTTTGAAAAGCTCAACTCCCATGAGAGGCACTCTAACAAAAAAATAACTATAAATTCATTTATATTTAAGGTTACTAAAAAAGTGCTGTTTTTAGCCAATTTTGACCAATTTTCGATCAACTAATTCTTAAGCTTAAGCAAACTTTTTAAAATAGCGATTTTTTCGATGAGGTCAAATTCAAATAATTTGAAGATTTTTTTTTGAAAAGCTCAACTCCCATGAGAGGCACTCTAACAAAAAAATCACTATAAATTCATTTATATTTAAGCTTTTAAATTACTATTTTTTAGTAGTTTTGCGGTGCAAACTAATTTTTAAAAAAATTAGATAAATATTTATAATAGCTAAAAGTTAGTTTTCTTAAATAGAGCTTTAAAGTTTAAATGGTTTGAAAAGTTGTTTTGTTGGAATGAGATTATTAAAGTTTTAAACGAAAAAATCTTGTTCGTGCTAAAACTCAAGAAAGTTTCGCACGAAAATTTAATAAGAAATTTGTTTATCTATTTTTGAAGTTTGTAAAAAATTCTAAAGTTTCATGAGTTATCTTTGAAACTTTTTCCCCTTTCAAATGAGCCAATAAAATTTTAGCTTCGAAAATCAGTTCATTGTTTCGATAAATATTTTGAATTAACTTAAGTGAAGCCCCACGAATTTCAGAAACAAGAGTCTTAACTATTAAAATATCGCTTAATTTTGCACTTTTAATAAATTCCGCTTCTATTTTTTTAACAACAAAATGAGAATCTCCATTAATTGGCGACAAACCTTTTTGAAAAAATAGTTCGCTTCTTGCTCTTTCGCAAAACTTTAAATAGTTTGAATGATATACAAATCCGCTTGTATCAGTATCTTCATAATATACACGAATTTGCATAATTTTTAAAATCTTCGTCCCATCGTAAATTCAAATTTTGAGAGTGCATCACCCGGTTTATCATTAAATGGTCGCGAAAATATAAACTGAATTGGTGCCATTGGTGAAATCCAATCAAGAGAAATTCCGTAACCACCGCGATTAGCCATATCAAAATTTTCAACTCCGATCCAACCGTAATCGACGAAACCAGTCAATCTCATTTTTGCTTCAGCAGAAATTGGAATACTTGCTTCTATACTTTGAGTAAAACTTTTTTTAGCTTTTATATATTTATATTCATAAATATCGCGATTTGGAAAAGCATTTCCATCATAACCTCGAATTGAACTAATACCGCCCATATATATAGATTCGTTAATTGGTATAAACCCATTATCGTTAATAGTTCTTAATTTTGATTTTGATCTTAAAATTAAGTCATAATCAATATATTTATTTAAACCAAAGTAAGAGTTAAAAGAGAGTGTATTTTTTAAGAATTTTGCATCACCTGATAAACCAGCATATTCTATAGAATCAGCTAAAATCAGACCTTCTCGAGGAGTAAAATAATCATCAGTTGTATCGTAAGTTGTATTTATAAATATAGAACTTTTTAAATAAGATTCTATATAAGTTGTATCAAAATCTGCCGAAATATCGCTATATTGAACATCACTATAACTATAACCAATAGAACTTTTTAGATTTCTTGTAAATTTTCTACCAATCGAAATATCAAATCCAACATCTTTAACAGTATAATAATCATATTCATATTTATTACGATTAACTGAAAAACTACCACTATAAAGTGAATCATTAATTCTTTGATTAGTTAAAGTTATAGAATAATTTGTAGATATCTTTGAAATTTGAAGAGCAAAACCCAAATCTATTCCACTACCAAATATATTTCTATCGCTGATTCCAGCATCAAAAGTTAAACCTAAATATGTGCTATAACCTCCGCCAACTTGAACCATTCCACTTTGACCCTCTTTTACAGAAACGATCAAATCGATTTCATTATCAGAAATTTTTTCCTCTTTGATTTGAACATCATCAAAATAGCCCAATCGTCCGAGACTATTTTTAGAATCTTTTAAATCAGTTAAATTATAAAAATCACTTGGAGCTAAATATATTTCTCGTCGAACAATTCGATCAAGAGTTAAACGATTGCCAGAAATAATTACATTTCTAATTTTTACTCGATTCCCTTTTTTAATTTTATATATAATATCAAGACTATTTTTATCGATTTTATTCACATCAGGAGATATTTCTACAAAAGCATAACCTAAATCTGCAACTATATTTTTTAAATTTTGAATATCATCTCGTAAATATTTAACATTAAAATTTTGATCTTTTTTTAATTTAAATTTTAAAAGTTCTTTTTTAAATTTTCAGGAACCTCATCGATAAAATCAAAATTTATATTATTTATTTTATATTTTTCACCCTCATTTATTTTATATTTTATAGTTGCTATATATCTATAAAAATCTATATTTGCGATTGGTTTAGAAACGACGACATCAATAAAACCTCGTTCCATATAGAATTCACGAATTCTTTCAGAGTCAATTTCTGCCTCTTTAATTTTCATTTTGCCATCATTTCGACCAATTAACCAACCAAAACCCTCTTCAGCTCGATTAGTAATTTGGTTTTCTAATTCACTATGCGAAAACGATTTTAAACCATCAAATTCTAATTTTTTAATAATTATCTGTTCCCCTTCTCGGGCGATAAATTCTAATTCAGTAGTTCCATTATCTAATTTGACTTGATGAACTTCAACAATATTATCAATTGTTCCTGTAAAATTAAGAGCATCTAAAATCTTATTTTTAGTTGAATTAATTTTTGCATTATCAACAAAAGAGCCTTTTTTTATTTTTAAGAATTCTTTTTGTTTTTCTTCATCGTTTTCAAGAAATCCAGTTATAGAAATCTTTGAAATTCGAGATTTTTCTATAAAAATAAATTGAATGGTCTCATTTTTATCATAATATTTAACTTCTATATCATCAAAGTATCCTTGAGAATATAATCTTTTTATTGCTGAATTTATTTCTGAATCATTTGGAACACTATTTTCGTCAAAACCTAATAATTCTTTTGCACTGTTTTTTGATAGACTATCAAGTCCAGAAAAATCTATATGAGATACGATATAGTTATTCGCAAAGAGTGGTGATAAAGCTGTAATAATTGGAAATATGGTTAATTTTTTTTTCATAAGATTCCCTAAATTATTTAAGATAACTTGCAATTTTACCAAAAGTAAAAAATTAAACAGATGGATATATTTAATCTTTATAAATATATATTCTGTTTTTAGATATTTCTATAAATTAAACATATCAAATTTAAAATTTTAAAAGGAATAATATGTCAAATATTTCACTTATTTTGCTCGGTGCTGGAGAATCTAGTAGATTTAAAACAAAAACTAAAAAACAGTGGTTAAGAATTGAAGATAAACCAATGTGGCTATTAGTATTAGAAAAATTTCATAAATTAAATATTTTTAATAAAATTATTTTAACTGCTCATAAAGATGAATTAAATTTTTATAAATATATCTCAAATATTGAAAATTGCGAATTTATTAGTGGTGGCTCAAGTCGTCAAGAATCTATACAAAATAGTCTGAAATATATAAATAGTGAATTTATTATGATTTCTGATATTGCAAGATGTTTTATTCCTGAAGATTTGATTTTTCGTATTTTAGAATTAAAAAATATTGGTGATGTTATAGTTCCTTATTTATCTGTTTCTGATACTGTTGTTTTTGGCAATCAAACAATTAATCGCGATGAGGTTAAATTAATTCAAACTCCTCAACTTTCAAAAACTGCAATTTTAAAAAAATATATTAATAGCAATAATAATATTTTTACTGATGAAAGTAGTTTAATTGCTGAAAATGGGGGAAAACGAGTTTTTGTTCTTGGTGATGTTCGGGCAAAAAAAATAACTTTTCTTTCTGATTTAAAAGATAGTGAATGTTTCAAAATTTCTCGATTTAATGATAAAATAAAAATTGGAAATGGTGTTGATGTTCATCAATTTAAAATAAAAGAGATTGATCAACCTATGAAACTTGGTGGTATCGAAATTGATTCACCTTTGAGTTTTCTAGCTCATTCAGATGGTGATGTTTTAATTCATTCACTGATTGATGCAATTTTAGGAGCTTCTGGACTTGGTGATATTGGCGAACTTTTTCCTGATAATGATTCAAAATATCGTGGCATTAGTTCTGTCGAATTATTAAAACTCGTAAAAGATTTAATCGAAAAATTGGGTTTAGAATTTATTAGTGCTGATATTACAGTTTTGGCTGAAACACCAAGATTAAAAAAATATAAATTTTATATTAGAAAACAGTTAGCTAATATATTAAAAGTTGATTTATTTAATATAAATATTAAAGCCACTACAACAGAAAAATTAGGCTTTATTGGTAGAAAAGAGGGTTTAATGGTTCTATCGACAGCTACAATTAAAAATATAGATTGGAGAAAATGGACAGAATGAGAGTTAAAAAATGTTTAATTATAGAGAATGAACCGTTTCTTTCAGAGAGTATCGCAACTAAATTAGATGCTCTAGGTTTCAGCACTATGATTTTATCAACAACAAAAAAAGCTATTGATTTAGATGAACTAGCTTTTTCGGTAGTTGTTTTATCTGCTAATTTACAAGATGAAGAAAATTTTTTAAAATTATTAGAAAATTTAAAAAAGCTACTGTTGTTTTAATGGTAACTTATATAAATAATGATTTTCTTGTTAAAGCAATTGAATATGGTGCAAACGATTATATTTTAAAGCCATTTATTATGGAATCGTTAATAAAAAAAATTACCACTTTTCAAAGAATTCAAGATTTAGAAGATCGTGAAAAACGATATTTAAAATTTATGAATCGTGTTTTTGAAAGCGATCCAACAGCTGAATTAAAATATGAACTTGATTTACCTGTTTTTATAATTTCAAAAGTTGAAAGATTTCTTGATTCGTTTGCATTTTTTTATGCAAAACATAGAAATAAAATGGTGGAATTTATTTCTACAAAAGATTTAAAGACTCTTCCGCAAAATCATAATACAGCAGTTATATATTATTTTAGGAATTTTTCAACACTATTACCAAAAGATAAAGAAGATTTATTAAATATTGGCAAAAAGCTTGATATGATTATTGGTTCAACAGAAGCAGAAAAAGAAATAAAAATTGATCATTATAAAATAATTAATGTAATGTCTAATATTAAATTTATAGATACTGGAGAAATATTATCTGTTCCTGAATATATTAAGCAAATTATTATTTATAATCAATATAAAATGCCTGATACAGAAATATCTAAAAATTTAGGTATTTCGAGAAAAAGTTTATGGGAAAAACGACGAAAAATGGATATTCAAAAAAAGAGAAAAACTCCTTGAAATTTAAACAAATCTCTATTAATATAAGTTTATTTATTTTTTTAAGTGGCTGTGAAATTAGCTCTTCAGAATCAAATAGATATGATGTATTAAAAAATATTGATCAAGGAAATTTTCAAGATGCTTTGTCAGATTTAAAAAATTGTGATGGTTTTTCTTATGATGAGTGTCATTTAAATCGTGGAATGGCTTATTTTGGTTTAGCTGGTTATGATTTAATTCAAATTGGTGATGAATTATATAGAGCATATTCTAATAAAAATTTAAGTTCAAATGAAAAAGATTTAAAAATTAGTTCTATTATTTTAAATAAATTTTCAAGTATATATATAGATTTTGCTATTCAAGAATATATAGCTGTTCTTGAACATAATGGTGAAAATGAGACAATGTGTAATAGTCAAAATTTTCAGAATTTATCTACAAATGGACAACAATCTTGTTTAGCTATAAATCCAGTTTTGCTTTTGCAAACAATAGATACAACCGATCATAATTCAGCTGATGCTATTTCTGTTAATTTAAGAGATATTTATCTAATAAACAGTAATTTAAAAAATATTATTTTAGGAATTCGTAGTGATGAGGTTGCTTCAGTTTTAATTGGCAATGGCGAAATTTCAACTCAAACAACCAATGAACTTGATGCAATTACCTGTTTATCTACAAATATTTGTCAAGATATTATTAAAACTAAATTGGGAAATTATAATAATGCGGATATATGGTTAATATCTCGCGATAATTATAAATCTATTAAATTAACTGATGTTTTTGGCTCAATTATATTATTAGATAATAATAAATCTATTGATAAAAATGATAATAACTGCCTTATTAATAATTTTGATGGTGAATGTTTTAATCAACCTATTTTAGATGAAAAAGGAAATTTTAAAACTATAACTTCAACTTTAGTAAATGATTTAAATAATAACTCTACAAGAAATTCTTTGGCGATGTTTTCAGATATTGGAAATAGCGAAATAGATTCTGAAACAAAAGTTTATAACTATTTTTATGAAATTTGCGGTTCTACAAATTGCATCGTTACAGAACAAAACCTCATCGAATATTTAAATAAATAAAATGGCTTTAAAAATTTTTATTTCAGCAACAAATACAGATATAGGTAAAAGTTATGTTTCTGAAATTTTATTACGAGAATTTTCTAAATTAGGTTATAAAGTAGCTTATGTAAAACCAATAGAAACTGGTGTTAAATTTGGTTTTGAAAATCTTAGTGATGGCTTTAAATTACATAATTTTGCCAAAAGTTTAAATAGTAATTTAAATAATATCGATTTAAAAGATGTTGTAATTTATAGTTTTGAATTAGCTTCAGCTCCAGCAGTTGCTCGACATGGAACAGCAATCAGTTTTGAAAAAATATTAATACATATAAATAATTTAGAAAAATATTCTGATTTAATTATAATTGAAGGTGCTGGTGGTTTAATGACCCCAATTGATAATAAAAATTTATATATAGATTTAATAAAATATTTAAATTATAAGACTATTTTAATTTCAGGAAGTTATTTGGGTTCAATTAGTGATAGTTTATCCGCTAAATTTATTTTAGATAAAAATAATATAAATTATATATGGGCTATTAATATTTATAAAGATATTGAAAACTTCAAAAATATTACTGAACCTTTTTATATAGAATATTTTGGAAATTATTTATCTGTTCAACAAAATATAGAGCAAATCTTAAATATGTTAAAATCGCACCAGTAAAATTGACATCTATTTTATATATTTATATGTTAATTGAAAAATTTTGGAGTTTTTTGTAATATGGAACATATGACAACTTTAGACTTAGGCATCACAGCAATAGTTATTTTATTAGGACTAAAAGGTTTTTTTAATGGCTTATTCAAAGAATTATTTGGTTTAATTGGAATTATTGGAGGTGTTTATGTTGGCACAAGACTTGGACACGATGCAGGTTTATATATAAATGATAATTTTCTTCATTTACAAAACAGTTCAGTTATAGTTGTTACTGGTTTTTTAGCTACTCTAATACTTTTTTGGTTTGGTTCAACATTACTTGGCAATTTTTTCTCAATGTTAAGTGAAAAAAGTGGTTTAGGTGCTTTTGACAGAATTCTTGGTTTTTCATTTGCTGGTGCAAAAATAACTATGATTATTTCAGTAATATTTTTTGCTATTTTTAGTATCAAAGTTACTGGAGATTCTTTGAGAAAAAATACAGCTGATAGCATATTAACTCCATATTTATTACAAATTGGAGCTAAAATTGTTAATGCTGATTTTTCTGCTATTGTCTCATCAAATTCTAATAATCAAACTGAAAAAAATCATCAAACTGAAATATCTAAAGAGATAGAAAATATTAAAAATTCTATACTAACTGTTGAACAAATAAACGAAAAAGTTAATAACACTATTGGCGAAATCGTTGAAGAACAATTAGCAAAATAAACAAATAAGGAATTATTATTATTGATGGAATATTCTATTAAAACAGAATTCCGTAGCCATCTCGATTATAAAACTCTATTATTAGAATTTAAAAAAATTATTCGAGATGGTGGTTTAAAATTTACAAAACAACGAGAATATATATTAAGAGAATTATATATTAGTGAAACTCATATAACTCCAGAAGAATTGCATTATAAAATGCAAAGTTATCAAATTCCACTAAATTCTACAAAAATAGGTATAGCTACGATTTATAGAACTTTGTCTTTATTAGAAAATAGAGGCTTTGTTACTACAATAATTTCTGAAAAAGATGCAAAACGATATGAACTAGCTTCAAAATCACATCACGATCATATAATTTGTCAGAAATGTAAAAAAATAGTCGAATTTTCAAATGATGAGGTTGAAAATATTCAAAATAATATAGCAAATTCATTAGGTTTTAAAGTTGTTGGACATTCAATGCAAATTTTTGGGATTTGCAAAGATTGTCAAGAAAATCATTAATTCATTAGTATAGAAAGGTAATAAATAATATATTGTTTAGTAATAGATATATTGAGCAAAGAATAGAAAAAGCTGAAGAGCTTCGTAAAATAGGCAAAAATCCCTATGAAAATAGAGTTGAAAGAGATTTACTTTCAAGTGAGTTTATAGCAAAATTTGGATATGTTTGGGAATTGTCTAATCGAAGAGATGAAACAGTTTCAGTTACATTAATTGGTCGAATTAAACTTTTAAGATTAATGGGTAAAGCTTCATTTTTAAAATAGAAGATTCATCTGGTTATATACAATTATATATTTCTAAAAACGAACTTGGTGAATGGTTTGAAACAGTTAAAAAATTAGCAGAAGTTGGAGATATTATTCAGGCAACTGGTTTTCCGTTTATTACAAAGACCAACGAATTATCTTTACATGTTAATAAACTTGAAATAGTTACAAAAGCGATATCTCCATTACCAGAAAAATTTCACGGTTTGCAAGATAAAGAATTGCGGTATCGACAAAGATATCTTGATCTTATTGTTAATTCTGATGTTCGTTCTGTTTTTGAAAAAAGAAGTAAAATCGTTTCAGAAATTAGACACTTTTTTGAAAATAGAGGCTTTTTGGAAGTTGAAACTCCAATGTTGCATCCAATTGCAGGTGGTGCAAATGCTAGACCTTTTGTTACTCATCATAATGCTCTTGGTGTTGATAGATTTTTAAGAATAGCTCCAGAATTATATTTAAAACGATTATTAGTTGGTGGATTTGATGCTGTTTTTGAAATTAATAGAAATTTCAGAAATGAAGGTATGGATCATACACATAATCCTGAATTTACAATGTTAGAATATTATTGGGCTTATCATAAATTTGAAGATTTAATAAAATTAACTGAAGACCTTTTTGATAATTTATTTGTAAGATTAAATCTTGAAAAAAATTGCCTTATGATAGTTATGATATTGATTTTTCAACTCCATTTAGAAAAATAGGCTATTTAGAGTCTATTCGTGAAATAGGTGAAATTTCAGATGAAATAATCTATTCGCGAGAAAAAATTATTGAACTTTTAGAGGCTAATAAGATAGAATGCAATAAGAGTGCATCTCTTGGTTATTTACAATCTGAACTTTTTGGTAATTTTGTTGAAGACAAATTAGTTAATCCAACCTTTGTAACAGATTTTCCAATTGATATAAGCCCTCTTGCTCGTCGTTCTGATAAAAATCATTTGATAGCTGATCGTTTTGAACTTTTTATAGCTGGAACTGAAGTTTCAAATGGTTTTAGTGAATTAAATGATCCTATTGATCAATATGAAAGATTTAAAGCTCAAATTGATGCTAAAGCAAAAGGTGATGATGAAGCTCACGAAATGGACGAAGATTATATTCGTGCTTTAATGTATGGTATGCCTCCTGCTGCAGGACAAGGTCTCGGAATCGATCGTCTTGTTATGCTTTTAACTAATAGTATAAGTATACGAGATGTATTATTGTTTCCAGCTATGAAACCTTTACATGGTGAATTAGAATTAGAATTAGAAACAAAAGAATAAATTATTAAGTATAGGAGAATAAAAATGAGTTTTTTAAAAATTGGTGATCCAGAAGTTTATAGAATTGTCGAACGAGAACTAGAAAGACAAAATAGCGGTTTAGAAATGATCGCAAGTGAAAATTTTACTTTTCCAGAAGTTATGGAAGCGATGGGAAGTCTTTTTACAAATAAATATGCTGAAGGTTATCCTAAAAAACGATATTACGGTGGTTGTGAAAATGCCGACGATGTTGAACAATTAGCAATTGACAGAGCAAAAAAATTATTTGGTTGTAATTTTGTAAATGTTCAGCCACATTCTGGAAGTCAAGCAAATGGTGCAGTTTATGCAGCTCTATTAAATGCTGGAGATAAAATTTTAGGTATGGATTTAAGTCATGGCGGACATTTAACTCATGGTGCAAAAGTTAGTTTTTCAGGTCAAAATTATCAAAGTTTTCATTATGGTGTTGAACTTGATGGTCGAATTAATTATGATAGAGTTTTAGATATTGCCAAAATTGTTAAACCTAAAATGTTAATTTGTGGAGCAAGTGCATATTCTCGAGAGATCGATTTTAGTAGATTTAGAAAAATTGCTGATGAGGTTGGAGCTATTTTAATGGCTGATATTGCTCATATTGCTGGTCTTGTTGTTGCTGGAGAACATATGAATCCTTTTCCATATTGCGATATCGTAACTACAACTACTCATAAAACTCTTCGAGGTCCTCGAGGAGGTTTAATTATGACTAATAATGAAGATTTCGCTAAAAAAATAGATAAAGCTATTTTTCCAGGGATTCAAGGTGGTCCGCTTGTTCATGTTATTGCTGCAAAAGCTGTTGGTCTTGGTAAAAATTTAACTGAAGATTGGAAAATTTATGCAAAACAAGTTAAAGCTAATGCTCAAACTCTTGCTAAAGTTTTAATCGCTAGAGGTTATGATGTTGTTAGTGGTGGAACTGATAATCATTTAGTTTTATTATCATTCTTGAAAAAATCTTTTTCTGGTAAAGAGGCTGATATTGCTCTTGGCAATAGTGGAATTACTGTTAATAAAAATACAGTTCCTGGTGAAACTAGAAGTCCATTTATTACAAGTGGTGTAAGAATAGGATCTCCTGCATTAACTGCTCGAGGTATGAAAGAGACTGAATTTGAATTAATTGCTAATAAAATTGCTGATGTTCTTGATGATATTTCTAATCTTGAGAAACAAAAAACTATTAAATTAGAACTTGAAGATTTAGCTAAACGATTTGTTATTTACGATCGTCCAACTTATTAAGGATAAAAAATCATGACACCTATGGATCTTAAGCTTATTAAAATTATTAATAGTCATTATTATCAGTTGCAAACTGGAACAACCGAAAAAGTTCAATTTAACGGTAGAACATATTTTGATAAGTTTAAGAGAATTGATAAATTGCTTTCTCAACAGATTATTAATCAACATCTAACAAAAGAAATTACTGTAGCTCATCAAATTATAAGTAAAGCTGACAAAGTTGAAAATATAATTTTTGATTACAATGGAAATGATCCTCAAAAATTTTATCATCGAGCTCAATTAATACTTCGTGAAGATGGCTTTATAAATTTTACTGCTTTTGAAACAAAAACAAAAGGACATTTGCATCTTTATATACATAAGGGTCATACAACTTTAAGTGAGGCTTATCAGTTAGGAAAGACATTATCTATGAAACTTGGCTTAAAAATGCCAAAACAGTGGAGAGTGTTTCCTAATCCTGATTTGCCTCCACAGTTTAATATTCTTACATTACCATATGAAGTATATGCTAAAGAGCGAGGTGCAGCTTGGTCGAAGCACCTATAAAATTTGGAGGTAACCATGGAAAATAAAGATCGAACTGGTGAAGAGAATCTTTCTGATATTGTTTTTTCAGATCCAGAAAAAGGTAAAAGCACAAAAAAAATAGTCGTTGGTGGTGCTGTTATAACTATTCTTGCTATTATTGGTATTAATGTTGTTTCTACATCTTCACCTGAAAATGATGAGATTAAATCTATTAAAAATTCAACTAAAGCTGAAGAAGATCCTTTTTTTAATGATAGTCCTGCCGATGCTTTAAGTAAAGCTAAATTTGATGAAAATGAAAAACCTCTTCAAAAAAGAACAGTTCAAACTGAACAAGTAAATGATTCTGCTAATAAGAAAAATGTATCTACTGACGGTGATGATAGTTCTGGTATTAGAGATACTCTTTTAAATGGTGGTGGCTTTGATGGTGGTGAAGATATTGTTGTAAAAACAACTCCTACTTCAAAAACTGAAATTCAACAACCTCAAAAAATAGCTACTAATTCAAATGTAAAAACAGATTCTGAAACTGAAACTGAAACTAAAAAACAAGTTGAAAAATCTGACAAAGTTGTCTCTAAAAAACAAGTTGAAAAATCTGATAAAGTTGTCTCTAAAAAACAAGTTGAAAAATCTAATGAATCTAAATATTATATTCAAATCGGAATCTATAAAACTGCTCCAGATATCAAATTAGCTAAAAAAATCGAAAGTGCTAAACTTGAATATATTGTTAGTGGTGTTACTAGAAATGGTAAAGATATAAATCGAATGCTTGTTGGACCATTTGAATCTAAAGCAGATGCTAATAAAGAGTTATTTAAAATTAGAACTCAAATTAATCAAAATGCTTTTATTTTTAAAACTAAATTAAAATGAAATTACTATCTCAAACTTTTCTTCTTGATCAGATTACTCCAATAGAGATATATTCAAAATTAAGAGATTATTTTGAATATGAAATATCTATTCTTTTTGAAAGTGGTGAGGATGGTGATTCTAGTTTTATCGCTATTGGAGTTGAAGAACGACTCCAATATATAAATCGTGAAACTATTCTTTCACAAAATAATCATTCTCAAAAATTAAATATATCTCCTATTGAATATTTAAAAAATCGTTTTAAAAATATAGATCAGAATATTTATCGCGAACATAGTCGAGAATTAAAAGTTGGTTTTATTGATGGTTTTATTGGTTATGTCGGTTATGAAGCTATTGCTATTTTTGAGCCTGTTTTGAATCCATATTTAAATAATTTGGTTGATGAAATTGGTATTCCTGATATTGATTTAATTAGACCTAAATTAATTGTTAGTTATTCTCATAGAACAAATAGAGCAACGATTATTACTTATAATGAAAATATTAAAACTGACTTTTATAATATCGAACTAGTTCTTAGATCTCCAACAATTACAAAACCTATTTTAAAAGCATATTCTAAAAATAATGGTCATTTTAAACATTCAAAAGCTGATTTTTTTAAAATGATTGATGAATCAAAAAAGATGATTAGAAGTGGTGATGTCTTTCAGATTTTAATTAGCAATAGATATTATGAAAATTTTGATGAGGTTGATCCATTTTCATTTTATAGATTGTTAAGATCAAAAAATCCATCGCCTTATATGTTTTTTATGGATTATAAAGATTTTGTTCTAGCTGGAAGTTCTCCAGAAGTTATGATTAAATTAACTGATGGTGAAATTTTACTTAGACCAATAGCTGGAACTAGAAAACGAGGTCGTGATTTAAAACGAGATCGAGAACTTGAAAATGAACTTTTAAATGATCCTAAAGAGTTAGCTGAACATTTGATGTTAATAGATTTAGGTAGAAATGATATTGGTCGTGTTGCAAAAGTTGGTTCTATTTCTGTGCCAAATATGATGCGAATTGAACGATATTCTCATGTTATGCATATGGTTTCTGATATTACTGGAGAACTAAATTCTGATAAATATGATATGTTCGATTTATTAAAAGCAACTTTTACCGCTGGAACAATGACTGGAGCTCCAAAAATTAGAGCTATGGAATTAATTGCAACATATGAAAGTATTAAACGAAACTTTTATAGTGGAACTATTGGATATTTTTCATTTGATGGAAATATGGATAGCACAATTACTATTCGAACTGCCTTATTTAAAGATCAAATGTTATTTCTTCAAGCTGGTGCTGGAATTGTTGCAGATAGTAAAAATGAACTTGAATTAATCGAAGTTAGAAATAAAATGGGTGCTTTACTTTCAACTATCGAAGATTTAAAAAATCTATAAATACTTATGTATTTTTCCTACCTCATCAGTTGGAAAAATATAATTCTTAAAATGAAATTTTCAATCGATAAAATCTTTACTTTATATGTAATTATTTATATTATTTTAGGCTTTTTATTTTACTCTTTTCTCGATTCCCTCCTTATTACTCATTTTAATGAATTTTATAAATATCAAGATCTAAATGAACTTAAAAATAATATTTATTTAGAATTTTTTCTACTTTTTTCTTGGTTTTCAATTACTAGTCTGTTTTTAGGTAAGTTTTTAGCTACAAAAATATCTTTTGAACTTGAACGAATTGGTGATTTCTTTGAAAATATTCAAAATAAAGTTTTCAAAAAACGACTTATTTTAGAATATTCAGTTGAATTTATAAAATTACAAACTAGAATATCTCTAGTCATTGATAAACTCAAAAGATTAAATAAAAAAAAGCAAAAATTAAATGCAAAATTAAAACTTTTAAATAGCGGTCAAGATAAATTACTTGGAGCTATTAGTCATGAATTAAAAAATCCGCTCTCTTCAATTATTGGTTATTCTCAAATTTTATTAGAAGAACTCGATGAGATCGAAAATTATTCTGAAATTAAATATGTTGAAAAAATTTTGGCAAATAGTAAAAGAATCGATGAATTAATTAATCGTCTTCGTTTGGCTCTTCAAATGGAACGAGAAAATTTTCAACTTCAAAATAAATTATTTTATTTAGATAAATCTGTTTTAGAAGTTGTAAATATGATTGGTGGCAATTTTCCATCTCGTGAAATCAAAATTGATATTGAACAAACTCAAATTTATGGTGATGAAACTCTTTTAAAACAACTTATTGTTAATTTAATAGAAAATGCTATAAAATATTCTGAAAAAGATATTTTAATAATTTTAAAAAAAGATATTTTAAAAGTTATTGATTTTGGAATCGGTATTGCTCAAGATGAAATTTCAAAAGTTACTCAAAAATTTTATCGTTCAAATCGTAATACACATTCTCAATCTATGGGTTTGGGTTTAACTATTGTCAATTGGATTTTAAAACTTCATGGATTAGAATTAGAAATTAAATCTGAATTTGGAAAAGGTTCAACTTTTCAAATCAATTTTAATAAACTAAGAAATAATATAATTTATACTTAAAAAAGGTAATATATTGGCAAAAACATATATAAGTATTTTTATGTTTGGTTTTTTATACATATTTATTCAATTTGGTTTGGTATATGTTTTTGGTGAATTATATATCAAAGATAAAGAATCTCAAATTTCAAATAGATTAAATCTTGATGCACAAAAACTCAAACTTGAACTTTCAGAACTTCGTTTTTCTGGAATAGGTAATTTACAACCAAAAAAAGGAATTTCTCCAATATCATTTGAGGGAAATTATCGTGATGGTTTTGATTCAAACGGTTATAGCTATATTTCTAAATTAATGAATGGTGAAAAATATATAGGCTATGGAACTTTTTCTATTTCTCAAGAGAATCTCAAACAACGATTTGAAAATATATTTTCTAATGCAAATATATCTTTTTTATTGAATAATGAACTTAAAAAATATAATTGCGGTGATATTATACATAATGCAGTTTGCGGTAATTTGCAAATTTTAGCTCTTCATCAATTAAAAGAGGATCAAAAAGATAAGATTTTTTTAGCTATTGAATATTTCGATCAGATAAAAGGTTCTAAATTAATTATCTTGACTTTTATTCTAAGTTCTATAATGGCTTTATCTTTTGTTGTCTTATATTGGTTTCGCAAATATGAAATTAAAAAACTCTTAAAATTAGATCTAGAATATGAGACTCTTTTTAATTCAAATACTGAACTTATCTTTTTTACAACTGGTGAAAAATTTATAAGAGGCAATAGAGCTTTACATAACTTTTTTTATGTTATTAACGATAAAGATTTTATAGAAAAATATACAAATATATGTAACCATTTTAAGATTGCTGAAGATCATATTTATCGTGAAGCTGAACAAAAAGATTGGTTACGAAAGATTCTTCAAAGTGGAGGTGAAAGACAATATAGAGCAATCATTGAACAAAATGGACGAGATCATATATTTTTAATTTCTGCTTTTGAGATTGATGAATATGAATCTATTGTAACTTTGAAAGATATTTCAGACATTATTCAACATGAATTTGAACTCAAAAAAGCAACTGAAAATCGTTTGCAAAATATTGAATTAAATATGAAATTGATAGATGAGAATATGATTATTTCTTCAACTGACAAAAATGGAACGATAGATTATGTTTCAAAGGCATTTTTAAAACGAACTGGATTTAAATATGAGGATCTAATAGGTAAAAGACATTCTGTTATGAAGAGTCCTAATAATGATCCAAAGATTTATAGAGAGATGTGGAAAAATCTAAATAAGGGTCGTGAATGGACTGGTGAACTTCAGAATAGAGATGCACTTGGAAATGATTATTGGATATCAATTCATATATATCCAAAATATGATGAAAATAATAGAATTACAGGTTATGTTGCTATGAGACTTGATATTAGTGATAAAAAATCGTTGGAAACTTTCAAAGCAATTGATCAATTGACATTATTAAAAAGCAAAAGTGAATTTCAAAGTTTTTATACTCGAGAGATTGCAATTGCAATTAAAGATAAAAAACCATTTTCGCTTTTATTATTAGATATTGATTCTATGCTACTTTATAATGTAATGCAGGGGTTAAAAAAGGGAGATTCTTTAATTAGAAGCATATCTGTAATATTTAGAAATCATTCAAATGTTGAAAAAGAGAGATTATTTAGAGTTACTGATGGCGGGTTTGCCATGGTTTATCCATTTAAAAATGAAACAGAAGCAAAAAAAATTGGTCAAGAAATCTGTGATGCAGTTTATAAATCAAATTTTGAGTTTCAGGGTAATGGCATATTAGATCGTGTAACTGTGTCAATATCAATATTTTATTCTTCAAAACTAAGTGAAGAATTTAATCACGATGAGGTATTTTTCCAAACTTATGCAAGGCTATATCAAATTCAAAAAAATGGTGGAAATCAATGCGAACTTATTAGTGATTATACTAATCAAAAGGAACTTTTATGATAAAAGTAAAAAAAAGTATATCAATTAAGTTTTTATTATTATGTTTTTCTATATATCTGTCTATAGCTGTATTAATTATATTTTTTGCTAATTTATTATCAAAAACAGACTTAATCTGGGTAGCTGTATTAACTTTAATGCTATGTCTTTTTATATCAATAGGAGTTAATTTATGGAGAAAAAATAAAATTTTAGATTTACAATATCGTTATCTTGATGTGCTTGTAAATTCACTTGACCAAATCGTAATTGTAACAGAAGGAACATATTTATCAAATGCAAATAAAAGTTTTTTTGACTTTTTAGGTTATGAATCAATAGATAAATTTCATGAAAAACATGATTGCATTTGTGAATTTCTTGAAAAAATAGAAGAACGAGATTATATTTATCGATATAAAGGTGGTCAAAATTGGGTCAAAACAATTTTAGCAAATCGAGATATACATTATAAAGGTTCAATTATCAAAGATGGAAAAAGACATATTTTTTCAATTTGTGCAACTCATATGGATTTTGATGAACTTGATAGAAGTATTGTAATTTTTTCTGATATTACAAAAATAGTAGAACATAATCAAGAATTAGAGATAAAAATAAGTGCTAGAACTCGCGAGTTAAATCGATATATTAATTTAGTTGATGAAAATATAATTATCTCTTCGACAGATATAAATGGACGAATAACATATGTTTCGGAGGCATTTATAAAACGATCAGGTTTTTCGCGAGAAGAATTGATGAATAAAAGTCATAATATTATTCGTCATAGTGATACATCAAAACGAGTGTATGAAGAACTTTGGGCAACTATTTTACAAGGTAAAGTTTGGCGAGGTGAATTAAAAAATAAAACGGCATCAAATGGATATTATTGGACAGACAATAGTATTTATCCTAATTTTGATTTAAATGGCAATATAACTGGTTATACAGCAATTAGACGAGATATAACTGATAGAAAAATCGTAGAAGAATTATTAATTACAGATGCTTTAACAGGCTTATATAATCGTCGCCATTTTAATCATATGATAGAAGTTGAACTTAAAAGAGCAAAAACAGAAAAGATAGAATTTGCATTTATAATTATGGATATAGATAATTTTAAAAAATATAATGATAATTATGGACATCAACTTGGAGATAGTGCTTTAAAATCTGTTGCAAAAATTTTCCAAAATTCATTAAGTTGTAATCGAGGTTATCCATTTCGTCTTGGAGGAGAAGAATTTGGAATAATTTTAAATCCACTTAATAAACAAGATTCTCTTGAATCAGTGCAATATATATGCAATGAGATATTTAAAGCTGGAATAGAACATAAATTTAATAATAACTATGGTTTTATTACAGCATCTTTTGGTTTATGCTATATTCAAAATGTAACAACAGATATAACAAGCGATTTAATATATAAAATAGCTGATGAAGCTCTTTATCTTGCAAAAAATAATGGCAGAAATAGAGTTGAAATAAAAAATTTATAATTAAATTAATACTTAACTTTATATCATATTCTAGTTTAAACTAGAATGTGATAATTGTAATAGTAAAGTAATTCATAATTAATTTTATTTTAAGGTTTGTATATATATAATTCCACCAACAAAAGAGAAACTGATTGATTCATCAGTTGATGGCCCCATCGTCTAGCGGTCAGGATCCCAGGTTTTCATCCTGGTTACAGGGGTTCGAGTCCCCTTGGGGTCACCAAATACTTCACCATCTTTTTACTCCTTTTTAGATGGTTTCTTCAAATTTACATTCAAAAAACTTCAAAATTAATTTAAAACTTAGGACGAAAAATGTTAAGATTTGCACCTAGTCCAACTGGCGATATGCACATAGGTAATTTACGAGTTGCAATTTTAAATTTCATTGTTTCAAAACAACGAAAAGAAAAATTAATAATTCGTATAGAAGATACAGACATAGAAAGAAATATCCCTGGTAAAGATTTAGAAATTTTAGAAATATTAAATAAATTTAATATTGAGTATTCTCAAGTTTTATATCAATCAGGAAATTTAAAATTTCATCAACAGTTTGGAGTTATGCTTTTACAAAATGGTGATGCTTTTAACTGTTTTTGTTCAGAAGATGATCTTGAAAAACATCGAGAGGATTCTCTAAAAAATAATAATGCTCCAAGATATAGTGGCAAATGTGAAAACTTATCGATAGACGATATTATAAATAATGAAAATAGAGCTGTTGTTAGAATGAGTAAAAGTTTAAGCTCGATATCTTTTAATGATATTATTAGAGGATATTTAGAATTTTCATCTGACGATATAGATAGTTTTATTATTTTACGACGAGATAAAACTCCTACTTATAATTTTGCTTGTGCTATTGATGATATGTTAAGCGATGTATCGTTAATTATCAGAGGTGAAGATCATGTTTCAAATACTCCAAAACAAATTTTAATTCAAAAAAATTAGGTTATAAAAAAACTTTAGAATATGCTCATTTGCCAATAATTTTAAATATTGATGGCAAAAAAATGAGTAAAAGAGATAATGCTTCATCTATCAAATGGCTCTTAGAAAATGGCTTTATTCCAGAGGCTATATCTAATTATTTAGTTCTATTAGGAAATTCAACTCCAACAGAAATTTTTTCTATTAACGAAGCGATTCAATGGTTTGATTTAAAAAATTTATCTAAATCTCCAGCAAAATTTGATATAGATAAATTGAGATTTATTAATCGAGAACATCTTAAAAAATTAAATGCAATAGACTTAGCAAAAAGATTAGGTTATTTTGACGAATCTATGGGTGAAATTGCTAAAATTTATATCGAAGAAGCTTCAACATTAGTTGAGTTAAAAAATAAGATTGATGCTATTTTTATTCAAAAAATATATGATGACTCTATTAAAAACGAAATAGAAAAAATCAAAAATAGTATTTTAAATATGTCAATAATAGAAAATTATGATGAGTTTAAAAAAGAAATTATGTTGAAAACAGGTCTTAAAGGCAAAATGTTATTTAAACCTTTAAGAATTATTTTAACTGGTGCAGAAAATGGACCTGAATTAACTAAATTGTATCCATTTTTAAAAAGTTATATATTAGAATTAATACAAAAAGTTTAAAATCTAGTTTCTCTCGCATTTAAGTTTATTAAAGTGAGAGAACTAATTTAATATAATTTATTATTGAAGAAGTTTTAAGATATTTTGTTGAACAGCATTAGCTTGAGTTAAAGCATAACTACCTGATTGAACTAAAATATTCATTTTAGAGAAATTTGCACTCTCTTCGGCGAAATCAACATCTCGAATTCCAGATTCAGAAGCTTTAACATTTGTTTGAGTAACACTGATATTGTTAATAGCAGCTTCTAATTCATTTTGAGCAGAACCAAGACCAGATCTAATTGAATCTAATTGTTTTATAGCAGAATCTGCAATGTCCATAACTGTCATAGCACCTTCAAGAGTTACTACACCAGCACCAAGAACAGAATCAGTTGCTAATACTCCTGTAGTTGTTGGATAGTTAAGAGAACTTGAATTTGCAAAAACACCCATTGCATCAGCTTGAAGAGATGAGAAACCATTTAAAGTACCTCTGAAATTAAAGTTAGCTTCAGTCATCGCACTTTTACCATTAGCATCAAGATTCATAGCTGTTGCTAAAGCACCTTTTGTTCCAGCATTATCATATACATCTTCAACAACAATATCAATAGCACCACTTGCAACAAGTGTTAATCTACCGCCATTAAAGCCTTCATCTATACCAAAGTTGCTCTTAAGTCCTGCAGTATCTCCACTTTTAATATCAATTGCTCTACCATCAGCTGAAGTTAATTTTAAATGTCCTCTTTCATCAATAGCAGCAAAAACACCTGTTTCATCTTTTTTCTCGTTAATAGTCGCAACTAATCTACCATCAGAATCATTTGCTTTAATATCTGATAAAGTACCAACTATTACATCATTAATTTTAAGATCTTTAATAGATGACCCCTCTTTAACTGCTTGGTTTCCAAGTGTTTCAACTTTATAAGATGCTCTAACTCCAAGAGTAGAACTATTTTTATTAATAACTTCTGCTAAAGCACCTATTCCAGTTCCAGCTTTTGAATCAATAACAACACTTTCCATTTTTAAAGCACCATTTGGAATATGACTACCTTTAAATTCTAATTGAGTTATTCCAGATCCCGTAATTCCGCCTACTTTTGTTGTTTCAGCTCGAATATGTCCAAGTTTATCTGTTGAAGTTGCTTCGATTGAAGCTTGAACTGTATTTCTTGAATATGCTCCAATTTGGAATTCTCTATTGACGAAGTTACCTGATAATAACTGTTTTCCGTTGTAGCTTGTATTTCCAGCAATATTATCAAGTTGATTCATTAACAATTTAATATCACTTTGAATTGCTTTTCTTGAAGCTGTAGATTGACCATCTTGAGCTGCTTGAGTTGCCTTTGTTTTGATTGTATCAACGATTGCGACTTGTTGTGCCATTGCTTTATCTGCAATTTGAATAATTCCAACCGCATCATTTGCATTACTTAATGCCTGTTTTAACGAATTTGCTTGTGATCTAAGTGAATCAGCAATTGCTAATCCTGAAGCATCATCTGCTGCTCTGTTAATTTTTAGTCCAGAACTTAATTTTTCTAACGAAGATGTTAAGCCCTTGCTATTAAGATTTGCCTGAGTTGTTGAAATCATTGCCGCTGTATTGGTATTTACTATAAAACCCATTTGAAGAATCTCCCTCTCTATATTTTAGTTTGATATTCTAGTTTCAATTATCGTCAAAAGATTAAATTCTTAAAATCTTATTCGATAGCTTTAACTAGATTTCTACCTTATCAAATAAAGATTTACAATTTGCTTGATCTATATTATTCTATTTGGCTTGTGAAATCAAAATCTGAATCTCTTCTAAAGTTTGATTTATTAAAAGTTCCAAATGATCAATATTTGGAGTTTTTCCTGCAAGTATTTCAGTTTCCAACATTTTAATCTCTTCAAAAAGAGGTTTTGCTGAAATTTGACCACTTAAACCTTTCATTGTATGAATATATTGCTTTATTTCTATTAATTTATCTTCTATTAACATTTTATTTATATTATCAAAAGAGTGTTCATATTTCTTTTTAAAACTATCTAATAATTGCAAATACAATTCTTCATCGCCAAGTAAAAAATCAATACCTTGTTGAGTATCAATAATATGATGTTCTAATTTATCTTCTTGTTTAATCTGTTTAATTTCAGGTTCTGGCTCTAACTTTATTTCTTTATTAGAATCTTCAATTTTATTACTAATAATATTGTTTTTCTTTTTAAGCCATTTATAAATTATATTTTTAAGATCAGAAGCTTTAAATGGTTTTGAAATATGATCATTCATACCTACTCTAGTTGCCTCTTCTCGATCTTCTTTCATAACAGCGGCACTCATTGCAATAATTGGCAAAATTTCTTTTGAATAAATTTGTCGAATATGTTTAGTTGCTGTATATCCATCCATAACTGGCATTTGAATATCCATTAAAATTAGATCATATTTTGAACCTTTACTAATTAATTCAATAGCTTCAGCTCCATTTTTTGCAATTTCATAAATAACTCCAAATTTTTGAAGATTTTTAGATGCAACTATTAAATTAATTTCATTATCTTCGACAAGTAATATTTTTGTTCCTTCAATAGAACCTTCATTATCTTCAAATTCAGAAATATCAAGAATCGTTTTAGATGAAATTTCAAAAGTCGCTGTAAAATAAAAATTGCTACCTATATTTTTTTCACTTTTAACCTGTAAAGAGCCACCAAAAAGTGAAGCCATTTTTTGAGAAATTACAAGTCCAAGACCAGTGCCACCATATTTTCTAGTGTGTGAAGTATCAGCTTGAGTAAATGGTTGAAATAATCTTTGTAGTTTTTCAGGTTCAATGCCTATTCCACTATCTATAACTTCAAATTTTAGTTCAACTATTCTTTTTTCAGAATTATTTATATTATTTACAGAAACGATTAATTCAACTTGACCGAATTCAGTAAATTTTATAGCATTGCCTACTAAATTATTTAAAATTTGAGATAATCTTAAAGTATCGCCTATTAAATCATTTGGAACATCTACATTAATTCTACAAATAAGCTTTAATTTTTTCTTTTCAGCCTGATATTGAAATAAATCGCAAACAGTTTGAATTACTTTTTTAAGCGAAAATGGATTACTCTCAAGTTCAAATTTTCCAGCTTCAACTTTTGAATAATCAAGAATATCATTTAAAATATTTAAAAGTGCTTTTGACGAAATTTTTGCTTTTGATAAATAATCTCTTTGTATAACTGTTAAATCTGTATGAAGTGTTAAATCGAGAAGACCAATAATTCCATTAAGTGGAGTTCTAATTTCATGACTCATATTTGCTAAAAATAAACTTTTAGCTCGATTTGCATTTTCTGCTTCATCTTTAGCTTTACTTGCTTCATCTTTAGCTCTTCGAAGATTTTCTTCTAAATTTTTACTCTCTGTAATATCAGAATGAGTTCCAACCATTCGAGTTGGCTTACCATTTGAGTCCCATTCGATCGCAATACCGCGATCAAGAATCCAAATATAATTTCCATTTTTACATAAAACTCTATGAGAATTACTATATTTATCAGCAATTCCAGAAAGATAATTTTGGATATCTTGTTGAACATGAATTAAGTCATCTTTATGAACTCGTTTTGACCATTCAGAAAGATCATTACTGATTTCATTTTCTTCAAAACCAAGCATGGCTTTCCACTCTTTTGAAAAAGTAACTTTATTTTGAGCAATATTCCAATCCCAAAGACCATCGCCATTACCTTCTATCGCTACTTGAAAGAGTTTTCGAGATGCATCTAGTTCCAATTCACTATTTTTTATATAAGTAATATCAGCGATATAACCTAAAAAATGGGTTATGTTTCCATTTTCATCTCTTAAAATACGAGTGCTATCAAGAAGCCATTTGACATCACCATTTTTTGTAACTATTCTATATGGTCGATGAGTAAAAAATTTTTTACCATTTTTGATGGCTTCAGCAATTTCAAAAGATAGATAATTTAAGTCATCTTTATAAATAATATTTAAATATTTAATTTCTCCTTTTAAAAATTGATTTCGTCCATATCCAAAAATTGTGCTAACACTTCGAGATACATATTCAACAGACCAATTTGGATTATTAATCCATTTAAAAATTGTGATTTCACCTGCATCAAAAAGTGATAAAACTCGTTCTTTTTCTTTGCTCTCATCTATCATTCGTTCATAAGTTTGATTTAATAAAACTTCATTGATTTTATATTTTTTATATAAATATATTGCAACTGAACTAGATATAAGAGATATTGATGGAATTATATAATTTGTGGCGATAGTAATGAAATCCATACGAACCTTTTTCTTAAGTTTTTAAAATCTATATTCTACAATTTTACCACAATTTGAAGCAACAAATATATTTTTTGGATATTCGGGTCAAGCCCGAATATGACGGAACGGAGGAGAAAACTGCCCGAACCGTCATTCTCGTGCTTGACACGGGAATCCATTGCAATTTATTTGTTTCGTTTGCTTTGAGTTTGTTCTTCATATCTAAAAATAAATAAGAACTTTTGGGACAAGCCCAAAAGTTAATAGATAAATAGATAAGAAAAACATTATCTCACACAACGAACGAAACTATTATTGTACTGATAGTTGTAGTCGTCATATCCATCGTTGAAATACAATACCCATGAACTGGAAGTATTTGTTTTACTTATATCTCGAGTCCAATACCACAAACCAAAAAATTGAGAAATCTCTTTTGGAACAAAAACAGGATCTGTTTTGCCACTATTTCTTTTATGTTTATTAGCTTCAAACCAGCTGTTCCAACCTGAATCCCATTCACCATAATATGCCGTCATTAAAGTGTGAAACTCATCTCGTGAAGGCAATTTCCAATCAGAGTAGCCATCAAGAACTAAATTCTCACAGTAACTTTTTGCTTCATGCCAATTTAACTTTCTTTCAGAATCCCTTTTTTGCCACATGTAACCAGTTTTATTGTCAATAAAAACATTTTCGCGAATTGTGAATCTGTTAGAACTACTATTTGATGAGGTTGTGTAGTTTTGAACTTGTTGAGAAACTATTTTATCGAGCTGAACATTTAAATTTAAGTCGCTTTGTAAATTAATTTTAATCCGTTTTGACTGATAACCATTTCGTTCTATTAATAGAGAATAGTTTCCCTTATTTAATATAATTCCATTATTATATTTTGTATTAGCCCCTTCAATAGTTATTTTACTATCAACAGGATTTAAATCAATATTTAAAGAGAATTGAGTTCGTTCAACATCTTCAACTGTATAACTAGATTCAGCATTATTAGATAAATTTGACGGAATTTTAAAATAAAATTCGCCAGTAGTTTTATCATAACTTGCAGGACTTTGCAATTTACTAGTTTCACTTTCAACATCTTTACGAGTTTTCTTAAAAACATCATTTAGAGGCAAACCACTTTTTAGATATTTCAAAAGATGTTTTGTAAAAGTGCCATTTCGACCAGTTCCATCAGAAGCAGTTTGACCAGCATCAGCAGAATATGCAATATAAGTTCCAGTTGCGACGGGCGGTTGTGCAAGACCGCGACTTTCACCAAGAACTCTTCGAGCTAATGAACGATTTTTAAAAGGATCATTTCGACAAGCATCAAGAACAACAATATTTAAACGATTGTTTGTCTCTTCCATTCTCGATAAAAGTTCATCTAATGAAATGCCTTCATTACGAATATCATATTTATCTTCAATATTTGCATCAACAGGCAAAAGATAATTAACACCGCCAGTTTCAACACCGTGACCAGAATAAAAGACCATTCCGATACCTTTTTTACTAGATAACTTATTAGTAAAATCTTTAATTTTGGTTTGAATCGTTTTGCGATCCCCGTTTTCGACATAAATAACATCAAAATTTAAATCTTCAAGAGTATTAGCAACATCGTGAGAATCATTTACAGCATTTTTCAACTCATTTAAATTCGAATAACGATTATTTCCAATAATGAGAGCAGTTCTGGATTCAGTTTCCATAACTTTTTTTATGCCACGATCATCAAAACTAGCATATAACAAAACATTAAATAAAACTGATATAAATATTAATAAAGATATAAAATTCAAAATAAACCTTTCTTTTTATTAAAACTAATTTTAACTAATTATTATCACGAATTGCAAATAAATTATCAAAGAATTTATTAATTTTGCAAGTTGCAAAAGAGACAAAAACTCATTTTTCATTTAAGGTTATTTTAAGAAAATAAACTATACAATTCCACTCGTCAAAAGGAAAACGGTTGGTAAATAAAACCATCTATTCTCTTATAAAATTTGACGAGTTCTAATAAATATGATAATGAATTATTGAAAACTAAGCAAGTACCAACTTTAAAAATTTGAGTTTTGTCTCGCAAAGAGCAAAAGTCAGGAAATTAAGTTTTCCATTTTTATGGAGAGTTTGATCCTGGCTCAGAGTGAACGCTGGCGGTGTGCCTAACACATGCAAGTCGAACGGTAACAGGTTAAGCTGACGAGTGGCGCACGGGTGAGTAAAAGATAGCTAACATTCCCTTTGGAGGGGAACAACAGATAGAAATGTCTGCTAATACCCCATACTCCGAGCAATCGGGAAACGGTTTTTCGCCAAAGGATTGGGCTATCACCTATCAGTTAGTTGGCAGGGTAAAAGCCTACCAAGACTATGACGGGTAACTGGTCTGAGAGGACAATCAGTCACACTGGAACTGAGACACGGTCCAGACTCCTACGGGAGGCAGCAGTGGGGAATATTGCGCAATGGGGGAAACCCTGACGCAGCAACACCGCGTGGAGGATGGAGCATTTCGATGTGTAAACTCCTTTTGAGAGGGAAGAATAAAGACGGTACCTCTCGAATAAGCACCGGCTAACTCCGTGCCAGCAGCCGCGGTAATACGGAGGGTGCAAGCGTTACTCGGAATCACTGGGCGTAAAGAACGCGTAGGCGGGGTTATAAGTCTTGAGTGAAATACTATAGCTCAACTATAGAATTGCTTGAGAAACTATAATCCTAGAATCTGAAAGAGGTAAATGGAATTAGTAGTGTAGGGGTAAAATCCGTAGATATTACTAGGAATACCAAAAGCGAAAGCAATTTACTGGGTCAGTATTGACGCTGTGGCGTGAAAGTGTGGGTAGCAAACAGGATTAGATACCCTGGTAGTCCACACCCTAAACTATGAATGCTAGTCGTCGGAGAGTTATATCTTTTCGGTGATGCAGTTAACACGTTAAGCATTCCGCCTGGGGAGTACGGTCGCAAGATTAAAACTCAAAGGAATAGACGGGGACCCGCACAAGTGGTGGAGTATGTGGTTTAATTCGAAGATACGCGAAAAACCTTACCTGGACTTGACATTGATGGAATCCGATAGAGATATTGGAGTGTCATGAAAATGAAACCTGAAAACAGGTGCTGCACGGCTGTCGTCAGCTCGTGTCGTGAGATGTTGGGTTAAGTCCCGCAACGAGCGCAACCCTCGTCCTTAGTTGCCATCAGTTCGGCTGGGCACTCTAGGGAGACTGCCTTCGTAAGGAGGAGGAAGGTGAGGATGACGTCAAGTCATCATGGCCCTTATGTCCAGGGCTACACACGTACTACAATGGGATATACAGAGAGTTGCAATATCGCGAGATAGAGCCAACCTTTAAAATATCTCTCAGTTCAGATTGTTTTCTGCAACTCGAAAACATGAAGCTGGAATCACTAGTAATCGCAAATCAGCATGTTGCGGTGAATACGTTCCCGGGTCTTGTACTCACCGCCCGTCACACCATGGGAGTTTATTTCACCCGAAATCGGGAAGCTAAACTGGCTACCGCTTACGGTGGAATCGGCGACTGGGGTGAAGTCGTAACAAGGTAACCGTAGGAGAACCTGCGGTTGGATTACCTCCTTTCTAGAGTAACATTTGATATGGTCTCACAACCTATCATTTAACCGAAGTTGGTCTCTTGCTTAGTTTTCAGTAATTCTTTTCCGGGCTTATAGCTCAGGTGGTTAGAGCGTACCCCTGATAAGGGTAAGGTCAATGGTTCGAGTCCATTTAAGCCCACCATGTCGGGGAATTAGCTTAGTTGGGAGAGCGCCTGTTTTGCACGCAGGAGGTCAGCGGTTCGACTCCGCTATTCTCCACCACAACAAAAGTTTAAATTGAGTTTATTTTTTGAATTCAATTTAGGTTTTTGCCTAAGTTCTTTAAAATGTTTTGTAAATTAAATAGTCTGAAAAAACAAGTAAATAGATTCACCAGAGTGGTAGAAGTTTTGTGAAAGTTACTTAAGGCTAATGGTGGATGCCTTGGCTGATAGAGGCGATGAAGGACGTGCTAGACTGCGATAAGATTTGACGAGCTGTCAAGAAGCTTTGACTCAAATATTTCCGAATGGGGCAACCCTTTATACACCTTCGGGTGAGCCAACCTTGTGAAGTGAAACATCTCAGTAACAAGAGGAATAGAAATCAAATGAGATTCTCCTAGTAGTGGCGAACGAACGGGGATCAGGGCTGTATGATTTAGCATTTTGTTTAATTGAAACAGTTGGAAAGCTGTGCCAAAGAGAGTGATAGTCTCGTAGATAAAAAACAACTTGTAGAACTAAGCATACGAATGAGTAGGTCGGGACATGTGTAATCCTGATTGAATATGGGGGAACCATCCTCCAACCCTAAATACTACTATCAGACCGATAGCGAACAAGTACTGTGAAGGAAAGGTGAAAAGAACCCCTGAAGGGGAGTGAAATAGAACCTGAAACCATTAGCCAACAATCATTCGAAGCCCTTTATATGGGTGACGGACTGCCTTTTGCATAATGAACCTGCGAGTTGTGGTGTCTGGCAAGGTTAAGTAATACGTAGCCGGAGCGAAAGCGAGTTCTAATAGAGCGATTAGTCAGATGCTGCAGACCCGAAACTGAATGATCTATCCATGAGCAAGTTGAAGCATGTGTAAAAGCGTGTGGAGGACTGCACGGGTACCCATTGAAACGGGTTCCGATGACTTGTGGATAGGGGTGAAAGGTCAACCAAATTCAGTGATAGCTGGTTCTCTCCGAAATATATTTAGGTATAGCCTCGAAAATTAGCTTGAAGGGGTAGAGCACTAAATGGGCTAGGGCTGCTCGCCGCGGTACCAAACCCAATTAAACTCCGAATACTTCAAGTGCAATTTCGGGAGTCAGGCGGTGGGTGATAAAATCCGTCGTCAAAAGGGGAACATCCCAGACTACCAACTAAGGTCCCAAAGTTCTATCTCAGTGGAAAAGGATGTAATATTGCTTTGACAATTAGGAGGTTGGCTTAGAAGCAGCCATCCTTTAAAGAAAGCGTAACAGCTCACTAATCTAGCGATAATGCGCCGAAAACGAAACGGGGCTAAGATAGACACCGAAGTTGTAGATTTGAAAATTTATTTTCAAGTGGTAGGAGAGCGTTCCAAGTTCAGTGAAGATACACCGGTGAGGAGTATTGGAGAGCTTGGAAGTGAGCATGCAGGTATGAGTAACGATAAAACGGGTGAGAATCCCGTTCGCCGTAAACCCAAGGTTTCCTACACGATGCTCGTCATTGTAGGGTTAGTCTGGTCCTAAGCCGAGTCCGAAAGGGGTAGGCGATGGCAAATCGATTAATATTTCGATACCAATTTTTAAGCGTGATGAAGGGACGCATAGGGCTATGCGAGGCTAGTGATGGAATACTAGTTCGAACTATATAGGATAAGAGAATTGGCAAATCCGTCTCCTTTTCTGATATATTACAGGCTCTGGAAGTTCTTCGGAATGGATAGAGAATCGCTGATGTCGTCGTGCCAAGAAAATCTTCTAAGCATATTAAAAGTTGCCAGTACCGTAAACCGACACAGGTGGGTGAGATGAATATTCTCAGGCGCGCAGAAGAACGATGGTTAAGGAACTCTGCAAACTGACACCGTATCTTCGGTATAAGGTGTGCCATAGCAATATGGCTTCAACAAAGAGTCCCTCCTGACTGTTTACCAAAAACACAGCACTCTGCCAACACATAAGTGGATGTATAGGGTGTGACGCCTGCCCGGTGCTGGAATGTTAAGGGGATTTGTTAGCGCAAGCAAAGCTTTGAACCGAAGCACCAGTAAACGGCGGCCGTAACTATAACGGTCCTAAGGTAGCGAAATTCCTTGTCGGTTAAATACTGACGTGCATGAATGGCGTAACTAGATGGGAGCTGTCTCGACCATGGATCTGGTGAAATTGTAGTGGAGGTGAAAATTCCTCCTACCCGCGGAAAGACGGAAAGACCCCGTGGACCTTTACTATAGCTTGACACTGCAGACGGGACATCTATGTGCAGGATAGGTGGGAGCCTACGATCCAAATACGCTAGTTTTTGGGGAGGCATCCTTGAGATACCACCCTTAGAGGTTCTGTTTGCTAACTGCGATAAATCATCTTTATTCAGGACAATGTCTGGTGGGTAGTTTGACTGGGGCGGTCGCCTCCTAAAGAGTAACGGAGGCTTACAAAGGTTGGTTCATATCGGTTGGAAATCGATAGTAGAGCATAATGGCATAAACCAGCCTGACTGCGAGACATACATGTCAAGCAGAGACGAAAGTCGGTCATAGTGATCCGGTGATTTTGTATGGAAGATTCATCGCTCAAAGGATAAAAGGTACCCCGGGGATAACAGGCTGATCTCCCCCAAGAGCTCACATCGACGGGGAGGTTTGGCACCTCGATGTCGGCTCATCGCATCCTGGGGCTGAAGTAGGTCCCAAGGGTTTGGCTGTTCGCCAATTAAAGCGGTACGCGAGCTGGGTTCAGAACGTCGTGAGACAGTTCGGTCCCTATCTTCCGTGGGCGCAGGATAGTTGAGAGGGTTTGTCTTTAGTACGAGAGGACCGAGACGAACATACCTCTAGTGCATGGGTTGTTCTGCCAAGGGCATCGCCCAGTAGCTATGTATGGTTGTGATAAGAGCTGAAAGCATCTAAGCTCGAAGCCATCCTCAAGATTAACTATCCCTAAAGGTAGCAAGAAGACTACTTGCTTGATAGGTTGGGTGTGTAATTGGAGTAATCCATTTAGCTGACCAATACTAATAAACCGTTTGTCTTTCACAGAACTCTACCCCTCTTGTGAATTTATTTACAGACTATTTCAATTTACGAATCTTTTTCTCTGTGTTGGTGACTATAGAGAGGTGGAAATACTCAGCTCCATTTCGAACCTGAAAGTCAAGCACCTCATCGCTGATAATACTGCTCTTTACGAGGGTGGGAATGTAAGTCGTTGCCAACATAGTTTTTTCTTCAAACAAAAAAAATAATCACTTTCGAAGTCAAGGTAGCTCAGCTGGTTAGTAGCGCTGGTCTCATAAGCCGGAGGTCGAGAGTTCAAATCTCTCTCTTGACACCACTTACTAAATCTAAACTTAAAAATTCATTTAAATTTAAAAAAAGACAATCTTATCAAAATGATTCATATTTCAGTTGTTATTCTAACTTTTAATTCTTCAAAAACTCTTCAAAAAACTCTTCAATCTCTTTATAAATTTCATCAAGTTATTATTTATGATTCAGGTTCAACTGATGATACTTTAAAAATAACTCAAGCATATCCAAATATTAAAATTATTAATGGCGAATTTTATGGCTTTGGTAAAAGTAGAAATACAGCTATTTCGTTTGCTGAAACAAATTGGATATTATCTTTAGATAGTGATGAAATTCTCACTGAAGCTCTTATAACTGAAATTTCTAATTTAAACTTAAACGATGAAAATATCGTATTTAGTTTGAAACGAGACAATATCGTTCTTGGTAAAAAAATCAAATATAGTGGTTTAGGCAATGATTGGCTAATCAGATTATTTAATAAACAAAGATATCATTTTTCTGATAACCTTGTTCATGAAAAGATTTTAATAAATAAAAATACCAAGATTCAAAAGCTTAAAAATAGTTTTTTACATTTGGCTATATTAGATTCAAATGATTTTTTAACTAAAATATCTAAATATTCAAAACTTTCTGCTGAAGAAAAAAAGATAAAAAATATAGCTTAAGTTATGTTCTAATAAAGTCAATGTTTGCTTTTATCAGAACATATTTTTTACAACTTGGTTTTTTGGATGGTTGGAGAGGTTTGCTTATAGCTGTTTCAAATGCTAATGGTAGATTTTATAGATATATAAGACTAATTTAAATTTTTAAGATATTTGATAACTTTATTTTAAATATTGTTATTGAATATCTTACCATTCTTCTCACTCTCCAAAAAGGAGAGGAGAAAAGAAATAGGGGTTTTAGAAAGTATATTTAAAAGAGAGAAAGATTAGTAAGTAATTTTTTGACCTGTTGTCATATAAATATCACCTGAAGATAAGTTAATAAAGCTTCCGTCAGCAGTATTTAAAGCACTTTGAGTTGTTCTATAAATAGCTCCACTATAATCTATAAATACATATTTTGTGCTAATGCTTGGATATAATCTACCATCAAACTCTAAAGTTGCAATTTGTTGACCAGCAACTTTTAATTGAACAATTTTAATATCTGTTGGAGATAACCCATTTGTTGCTACACTCGCATTTGTTTCATAAGCTACAGTTATAGAACTAGTTTCACCTGAAACACTTTTTAGTGTAAAGCCAGCATTTATAGGCAATGTTGAATTGATTTCACAACTAGAATTATATGATTTAGATGTGCTAGAAGATGATGTTGTTCCATCAATTGTTATAATTGAAGAATTTTTATAAATCGGATAAAATGTATCGCTTGATGAATCACCTAATAAACTAATATTTGATACTGGAGCTTTATTAAATTCTCCAGCTACAGAAACTACTCTATAATTCTCAAAAGAGGTAGAGTAACTAGGAGCCACTTTACATAAATTCAATGTACTAGAAACATTACCATCAACTAGATTTTTTGTTAAATCTGTTTCATTTAAGTCAGTAGAATAAATTTTATTAATTGCTCCAGCTGTGCTTGTAATAGCCACAGTTCTTGTATCACCATTTGTTAATACAATACTAGGTTTAGTTGGAACAGCTTTAGATAAATTTGTTGATGTTTTTGTAGAAAAATTGCTTGGTGTCAATAGTGTTGCTGTAACATTAATATCACCTGTTCCAAGATTACCAGTTGTATATTCCGAAAAATCAGCTACCCATCTTGTTCCAGATTTTGTTAAAGCTATTTCATAGCTTCCTATTTTTGCAACTCCTCTATCAACTAAATCCCCATTTGTTAATGAACTAGCATCTACAGATATTGTTCCACTTCTAATAGTGTTTATAGTTTGATAACTTGTTGCAGTTACTCCAGTATTATTTGTAAGCTCATGATCATAAATAACATTTGTTATTGACAATTTACCAGCTAAATCTCCAAGTTGATCACCATCATTTGTTAAATAGACCCAATAACCTTTTTCTTTTTCAAAAGAGAACAAGCTATAACTATCTGTAGCATTAAACCACTCTGAACTATCTTTTGTTAAATCTGTAAAGTTCCAACTCATTCCACTAGTGTTAGCTTTTTCATTTGTTGTTAAAAGTTTTTTAACTTTTAATCCAGATTTATCTTGAACGGTAACAATTGGGTTTGTTGATTCTGTTGGAAGTTCAGAAGCATAAACTTTAGCAAAGCCTAAATCAGAAGTAATATTAGGAATTGAAGAGATATTTGATTCAGTAGTTGTTACAGCAGTTGTATCTCCAAATTGATCAGCTCTAACATTAGATTTACTTACAACTGAATTATATATGCCCAAGCTTATATTGTTTTCTCCAGCATTAGGAGAATAAGAGCTATTTAACTCATAGTTAAATTGACCATATACTGTTAAAGTCTTTGTACTAACATTTGCTTCTTTTATATAAAGATCAGACCCTTTGTTATAGCTACTAGCTATATATAGATCAATAACTGCTTTCATACCTGAAGCAATAGTAGAGTTTGTATCTCCATTGCTAGAGTTATCTAACAGAAACATTTATTTCACTAGCATTATCAAAGTAATATCTTAAATGTAATTAAAATTACTTAAATGAGCTATAACTAGTTGTATTTATATCACCTCCAAGTACGAATTATTAAATTACGATCAGCAGAAAGTAGAACTGTTGTAATACGATTATAATCTATTGCTATAGTTTGAAATATTAAATTCTGCATATTTTTTTGATGCTGCTGCCTTCATATTTGTATATGTTTGATTTACTTCAACAGAAATATCTGCTCTCGTAGAGTTGTAATCTTCATAACTAAGAACAGTAGCTCTTGCAAGATTTTCAAGTGAATAAACTTCAGCAACTGCTCCAGAATTGTTTATATCACTTGTTGAATCAACAACAAGTTTAACAATTTCAGTTCCAGTATCTTGATTTAATTTGAAATCTTTTAAATACTCTTTATTTGTAGCAATATATAGTTTTGAGTTTGATACATATGTAGCTATTGCACTTGTTGTTGGTGAAGTTGCAACAGATGTATTAATCTCTTTTCCTAAGTCAGCGATAGTTGTATTGCCATCATTTGTTGTTACAGATTTATATGTTGAATTATTTAAATCTAATCTAAGTGTTCCAGCAAATGTTGAGCTAACAGCATCATATCTTTTAAGAAATACTTTATCTTTTACATAGAAGTTATATGGACTAACTACAAGAATAGTATCTTTAACACCATCAAAGTTTGTATCTATTCCAACAGTGCTGCTCCAGCTATTTGCATTTGAAATATTGTTTTCAGCACCAGTAGCTCCAAAAAGTGTTTGATTAACTTCTACATCTGAACCATTCAGATCAATTAAACCAAAACTACTTAACCCTCTGTTATCATTTATTACAGTGCTTGTTCCAGCCAATAATTTCAAACCTAAAACATAATGACCATAAACAGAAGTATATGTACCTGTATTAGATGGAGCTGAAGTGTTTAATTCTGAACCATTTATATCAAGTATTTTAGAAATAAAAGCTAAACCTGCAAATTTATTAATATTAGTAATATTAAATTGTTTGTCTGATACTAGTAAAATTCTATTTGCTGGGGTAGCACTTATCTCACCTGCAGAATATGCAACAACATTAAAGTTGTTAGAAAGAGCTCCATAAGCTTTTGCTTGAGCTATTTGTTTATTGATTAATTGAACAGTTGTATTTGCATCATTTCCAATAGTCCCAGCTGTACCTGTTAAAGATACATTAATGTCAATAGAATCTGTTCCTCCAATATCTTTAAGAGTAAAATGGGCATCATACAAATTAGCAGCTGCAGCACTACCATTAAGTTCAATAATCATACCTGTTGCACCTGTACCAATAAGCATAGAATCATTGAATGACAACATATTCCAGCCTTCAGTCATATTTAAACCAGTATAATCAGTAGCAGAAATTCCCTCATCGCCAAGAATTAAACCTGATTCGCTTAAATCATCACTATTGTTGAATTTAATCCAATAACCTTTACCTTTTTCAAGTGAAGAGAAGTCATTAGAAAGCATGACATTGCTAGATTTAATATATGCTTTCCATTGACTAGCTTTAGCATCATACCAATAAACTCTTATCTCATCTGAACTGCCAATATTATCTTGGTTCGCTTCTTGACTATAACTATTTTTAATTCCTGCTTTTCCAACTTGACCTGGATTATTTGACAAGTTTCTATCAATTACATGAGATAAAGCAAGATTTCCACCTGTTGAACCTGTTGTTGATACAACTTTAGCTAAAGTTTGAGGATTTTCATGAGTTGCATTAGATTCATATTTACCTGAATATTGAATACCATTTAAAACTAAAAAGAATGTTGTTCCCTCGTAATTAGCTTGATATTTAATTCTAATATCAGCTAATGGTCCTGTTAAATCTTTAACATACATTTCTCTTTGAGCATATGTTCCACTGTATGTACTAGTTGCTGAATCAACACTCATTGATATTGGATTATCAAACTCATTTGTTGGTGTAGAATTTATAACCATAAATGATACGATACTTCCTCCACTAGACCAAACATCTGTAAAACTATTGTCATTTTGTGTTTCATTCGCAGTTACATATGTGTCACCAACATCAAGATTATTTTCAATAAATCCACCATTAATCCCTACCAGTTTCCACTGATTATCAGGCAATTTAATATCAATCAGATTATTTGCTGACACAGAAGAAGCCATTAAGCCAAGTGCAGATATAACTGCTAGGCTAAACTTCGAAGTTCTCATATTTTTAAACCCCTATTTTTTTAAATTTCTAAACTCAATTATCGTCTATTAAAGAATTTTGTTTAAGCTTTTTATTTTTAGGCTTAAGAAAACTCTCTATTTTTATTTTGCCGACTTGAGAGATTTGAATCTCTTTTAAATCGCCACCTTTTGCTTTTAACTTTATAGAATCGAATCCAATTTCAACGATTTTATTATTTCCGACCTCATCGCCAACTCGATACCATTTATCGTTTATTTTAACTCGGTCGTCAAAAATCATCTCCAACATAGGACTGTTATCTTCAATAACAGTTTTTATCTCGTTCTTTTTTTGAATAGATTCAAAATTGTTTGATTGAATTTCAAACGCCATTTTACTATCTTCAAGTTCTTTAAAACAATTTTCGCTTTCACGAATTTTATTTACGATAGCTTGAAATATAGTATCGTTCATTCCAGATATTTTTTTTAAATCGTCCAACTTTTTAAACCCTATATCATTTCGATATCCAACAATAACTCTAGCCAGACGACGATCAATTCCTGAAATTTCCATAAACTGCTCTTTTGTAGCTGTTTGCATCTCAAATCTATTACATTGACCTTTTTTTTCTATCTCAATTTGAGGAGCTGGAGAATCAATTTCAAGAATAAAAGGACAATTTACATTATTAAATTTATTATCTTGAATAGATTCTCTATGATTTTCAATACCATTCATTATCTCTTTTAATTTTAAAGAAAACTCATTACTATTATTAGCTAGTAATAAAAACGAATTAAATAATAAACCAATAGATATTTTCAAAACTGAAATTTTCAAAAACTAATTGCCGATCTATTTTTGCTTTTGTTGTTCGCTATCGAATTCAATAACAGTATGAACATTACCTCGAGGATTGAAATCAGCTCGTAATTTCAGATAATGAGGTTCTAATTGTTTCATTAAGACTCCAAATACCTCATCAGCACTATTTTCATGAGATATATATCTATTTCTAAATGAGTTAATATATAATTTAAGAGCTTTAAGTTCAACTACAAATTTATTTGGAATATATTCAATATAAAATTTTGCATAATCTGGATAACCACTTCTTGGACAAAGAGCAGAAAATTCAGGAAGTTCAATCATAATTTTATATCGATTTTGACATCTATTTTCCCATAATTCAAGATCCTTTTCAACTATAAAATTTTCTATATTTTTTTCGCCATATTTTTTTTCCATAAAGCTCCTTTTAAACTATTAATTTTGAGATATATTTTTCAATTCTCGAATAAACTGCATCTGTTTTCCAGATAAATAATCTGAAATTTTCATATTTTCATCTGGTGAAGTTAATAACTTAAGATCTATATATGATAAATCTCTACCAGATTCAGTTTCAATAATTGAACTTTCGCCAACAATATTATGAATCTCTCTACGAATATTCAATGAAAAAGATATTGATAATTTATCATCATGTGCAAACACAGGAATATCAACAAATATAGCTGAAATTTCTTCAAGAGATAATTCTGATATTTTGCCAACAGCTGAAATATTTCCATCACTAACAGTTATATTTATATCATCTTCGATTAATTGAATTCCATTTGAGAGATCTGTCGTTAAAAATATATTTTCTCCAAACTTAGTTAAAGCTTCTCCGATATTAGAAATATTTCTAAATTCTCTATAAACTAAAACAACATTTTTCACATAAGCACTCCATGATAAATTATAGAATATTTTTCAGCCATTTTATTTGGTGAAAATTCTAAAGCCCTAATTTTATTTTCAACACTAAACTCTTCAAGTTCTTGTCTATTATCTAGCAATTTTACTATTTTATTTTTTAACATTTGAGAATCTTTAGGTTGAATTAAATAGCCATTTTTATCATTTTCGATGAGGTCTAAAATGCCACCAACAGCAGAAGCAATTATTGGTTTACCAAACCTCATCACATCAAGTAAAATAGAACCTAAACCTTCGTGAATACTAGGAAAAACGAATATATCAAATTGTTTAATATATTTTTGAGGTTCATCTTTAAAACCCAAGAACGAGATATTAGTTAAATATCTAGCTCGAGTTTCACATAATTCTAGATCAGAACCATTGCCAATAATTATAAAATGAACATTTTTTCGTTCTTGTTCGAGCAATTTAGCAGTTTCGAGAATTGTGCAAGTCCCTTTATGGTTATCAACGATTGCACCAATATGTCCAATAATTTTTTTATCTTTAGGAATATCATTAAAAATGATATTTTCATTAGCATTTTTTAAATCAGAAGAATAGGCACTTGATATTTTAACAATATTTAAATCAGGAAAAATTTTTAATAAATCTTCGCGAATAATATTAGAAATAGCGACTACTTTACTAGCATTGTTATAAATAGCTTTATTAAAAAAATTATTTGATGGATTATTTTGAACTCTTCTTGTAATAATATAAGGTATCTTATAAAATTTATTGATGAAATAGCTAATTTGACTAGCTTTAGCTTCGTGAGCATGAATTAAATCGATATTTTGATTAGCAAATATTTTTAAATTCATAAAAAAAGGTTTTGAAAGATCAATAAAATTTAAGTTTTGAACTTGAAGATTTATAAGATAATTTTTTAAAAGTGTTTCGCCAGATCTAAAAAATAGAGTTTGACGAAACCCAAGTTTTGAAAGTTCAGAAATTAAGAGAGCAGTTTGTCTCTCTCCACCTCTAAACTCTTTTGCTAAATTTATATGAGCAATATGATACATCAAAGGCTATATATATTAAGAGTTTAATTATTTAACGATTAAGTTAAAATTTAAACTTTTAAAGTCTTCTTGATAACCTCGACCGCCATCTTCAGCATTTTCATTGCCTCGTTTGTAATACCAATTGACAACTATTTTATGACCTTTTTGATGAGCATCTTCGATAATATCAAAAATATCAAAAAAGAGTTTTGAACTACTTGAATTAAAATAGATCAATTCTAATTCAATAATTGTTTGTAAAGGCGATTTGATAGAAAAATATCCTTCAAGCCAATCTATAACAGGTGAATAAAACTCAAAAGTATTTTCTGGATATGATTCTCCAATGAATTTGATAACTCTTTTTGAAGCATCAAGTGATATTTTAGGTGTAAATTTACTACCTTCTATATATAAATTTTGCATATATTCTCCTAACTAACATATATTTAGTAAAGCAATTGCTTGAGATAATCTCTGAAATCCAGTTTCAATCTCTTTTTCAGAAATCGTCAAAGGAGGCAATAATCTCAAAGTGTTATTTCCAGATTTCAAAGTTAAAACTCGTTCGTTATTTGCACTTTTTACAATCGACATTAAATCAATTTTTGAATCAAGAGGCAAACCTCTCATTAAACCAATGCCAGAAATCGATTTAAAAACATGAGGATATTCGCGAACCAATTCGTCTAATTTGCTATTAAAAAAATCAATTCGTTTAGCTAATCTACCAGATTTATATTCATCTAATAATATTTCAAGAGTTTTTAATGAAGCAGCAGTTGAAAAAGGATTTCCACCAAAAGTACTACCGTGATCACCTGGAACAAAAGCATCAGGAATTTTTGTCAGCATTGCACCAATTGGAATGCCACCAGCAAGACCTTTTGCTAAAGTTATAACATCAGGTTCAATGCCATATAAATTTGAAGCCAAAAATTTACCAGTTCTAAAAACACCACTTTGAACCTCATCGACCATTAATAAAATATCTCGTGATTTTAATAATTTAGCCAAAGTTTGAACTTCATTAATATCTAAAGCTTGAACACCACCTTCACCGCGAACAAGTTCAATCAAAACTGCAACAATTTCATTGTCATTATCTATAATATTTTGAATATCATTTAAAGTTTTTGCATAAACAAAACCGTCAAGAATAGGCTCAAAACCTTTATGAAATGAACTTTGAGCAGTAGCACTTAAAGAACCATAAGTTCGACCATGAAACGAGTTATCGAGTGTTATGATTTTCCATCGTTTAGTAGAGCCTCGAGAACCATATTTTCTAGCTAATTTAATAGCAGATTCATTTGCTTCAGCACCAGAATTTGCAAAAAACGAGTATAATTTAAAACCTGCCAAATTAGATAATTTTTCTGCAAGTTCTTCTTGATTTTTTATATGATAAAGATTAGAAGTATGAATTAAATTAGAAGCTTGATCAAAAATAGCTCGAGAAAGTCCTTTTGAACCATGTCCAACACTTGAAACACCAATACCAGAACCAAAATCGATATAATCTTTACGATCTTCACTATATAAAATAGCACCTTCGCCATAAACAAAAGATTCTTCAAATCTACTATAATTATTTAATAGATATTCACCTCGTTTTTTCATTTTTCTATATTTACAACCTTTCTCTTATTTTAAAGATTATCATTTTAACATTTAAATTATTCCATAATTCAAGAATAGTTCTATTTTTGTTCGTCTCCATTTGTTTTAAAGGTCATCATCGTTTTATTTAATTCATTCATAGAATTATTTAAATTATTTGCAACAGTTTCTAAATTTGCAGAAGTCTCATCATTTTTATCAGTAATTTTATATATTAAACTAATATTTGTTGATAAATCATCTACAAGTTTTAATATAGCTTCGGCACTAAGTTTAGAAACTTCAGAACTTCTAACTGTATGTTCAGAAGAGCTTAATAAAATATTAGCATCTTGATATATATTGTTAATATCAGTTGAAGTTTTTATAATTCCAGTAGAGTTACTGAGACTTTTTCGTGCCAAATTTGAAACACTTTCAGAAAGATCTTCGATTCGAGTATCAATTTTACGAAGAGCTTCTTGAGTTTTTATTGAAAGATTATGAATTTCGTCAGCAACAACACGGAAACCTAAACCATGTTCTCCAGCTCGAGAAGCTTCAATAGAAGCATTTAAAGCAAGTAAATTTGTTTGTTCAGAAATTATGTCAATCATTTCAGTTATTTGAGTAATTTGTTTAACTTTATTACCAAAATGTGCTATTTCAGTTGAAAGCATTTCTTCATCTTTACTGATATGTAACATATTTTTATTAATCAAAGTTAAATTAGTAAGAATGCCAGAAATTAATTTAGCTTCATGCAAAATAGCTTTTAAAGTCTCTTCTGAATTTGTTTGAGAACTATTAGCCTGATATTTAACTTTTGAAGATAAATCATTAATATAAGATAATTCTTGTCGCTGATTTTGAGAAATTTCATGAAGCTTCTTTGATAAAGAGTGAGCAGTATTTCCATATAAAATAGTTGTTTTTGCACTTTTCTTAATTTCATCAATTAAGTTCATTGTTAATTCGATAAATTTATTAATACTATTACTTGCTAAGCCAACCTCATCATGATTTTTTATCTCTAATCTTTGAGTTAAGTCGCCACCAGCATCACCAGTTGTTAAAGCATCAAGGACATTTATAAATTCTTTTAAAGGCTTCAAAGAGATATTAAGAACTATAATCATAATTATAGAAAAAAGCAACATAATACCAGCCATTAATACAACGAAATTGAATAGTCTATCTTGATTTTCTTTTTGTTTAATTGTCAAATCTTCAAACAAAGTAATATAACCAACAGTATTATCTAAAAGGTCATATATTGGAAACGAATATAGAGCTGTATTATCAACAATTATACTTTTTTCAAGAGTAATTCGAGGCATATTTTTAGTATGTTTCATAGCATATTCATTACTATATTCATAATAAATGACCTCATCTTTTTTTATATCCGTAGGTTTCCCTTCAAATCGTTGTGCCTTTTCAAAGACTGTTTTTTTAATACCTATTGAATATTCAACATTAAATGATTTAGCAAGAAATTTTAAAATTGAGTTGAATCCTGCACCAAATTCAACACTACCAATATGTTGATTTGAAGAATTAAAAACTGGTGAAACAACTCGTATACCTGGTCCAGCTCGACCAACTTCAATACCATTAACAGATTTTAAATTTTTATTAGCATAAACAACTGAGCTTCTAAAACTAGATAAATCATCTCCAAATTTAGAAGGTTGATGCAATCTAAGAAAAGTTATTGCAGGAGCTATGTGAAATTGAACCTGTTTAATATTATAAAGAGGCAGCAAGCTGTTTTTAAAAAGAGGAGCTAAATATCTATTTAGAGCTTCGCGATCTCGTTTTTCAAAACTTTCAATGATGTATTTATCGTTCATTAAGTTTTCGAGAGCCATTTTTAAATACATGGCACTATTTTTTGAAGATGAATAAAATAGCTCCCTGAAATTCAAAAAGTTTGATTCAGTAGAAGTTCTTAATTCATCTTCAGCTGTCTGATAGTTCAACACAACTATAACAGTTGCAATAAATATAAAAGAGAATATTACATTTGTAATAATCTTAAATTTTATAGAAAAAGAGCTCAAGGCTTACTCCTAAATATGATGTTTGATGATAAATCCGAAAAATAAAACTAAAAACATAATTAAATACTTTGCCAAACAATATTGAATTTGTGAGTTTTACTATTTTCGGATTGCATTATTACATTATTATATTCAAATTACGAAATCTCTACTAAACTAAATAATAATATGAATAGTTTAAATATAAATTTCAAATATAATATAGCTTAAATCTTTGGAACAGTTATAATTTTATAAAAAATAGGAGTAATAAATGAATAGACGAGAATTTTTATATATTTCAGCTCTTTCAACTGCATCTTTAGTTTTTGCTGGTTGTGGAATTGATCCTCAAGGTCGAGGTTATAGTATTAATTTGCCTATGGTTTTAGTTAGTAAAAAATTTGCTGAACAGTTTCCTATTAAACAAGATTTATCTTATGGTGGCTTTAAATATGGAACTATTGAAATAGTTGATCCAAAACTTTTAGGTCCAAAAGGTAAAGATAAAATGAGTCTTGGTGTTGGTTTCAAGTTTTATAATATGTTTTTGCCTGAAGGTATAAATGGTTCAGTGTCTTTAAATAGTGGAATTAGATATGAACCAACAACGACAAATATATTTTTAGTTAAACCTGAAGTTGAAGAAGTTACAGTTCAAAATGTTTCACTTGGTCAATTTTTAACAACTGAAATAAGAAAAATTATCGGTGTTGTAGTAGCTGAAACTATCGAAAAACGACCTATTTATAATCTTAAAGAGAATAAATCAATGGTTTCTGGTTTTATTAAAGGTATTGATATTCGAAACGGAGAAATAGTTTTAACTTTTGGACTTTAAGAAAATATTTTGAGTTTTTTCTCAAGCCATCCCCTTTTAGGGGGACGGTAGAATAATAAATATATCTGTATTACCTTGAGTTGTTAGTTAATCCTGCTACAATTTTACAAAATTGATTCTTAAAAAAATAAAAAAGTAGATATTTATGGATAATTTGGCTAAAAGGATAATACCCTGTCTCGATGTTAAAGATGGTAGGGTTGTTAAAGGTGTTAATTTTACTGGTCTTCAAGATGCTGGTGATCCCGTTGAAATTGCTGAACGATATAACAGTGAAGGTGCAGATGAACTTACTTTTTTAGATATTACAGCTTCCCATGAAAAACGAGGAACTATGGTAAATGTCGTTAAACAAGTCGCTGAAAAAATTTTTATTCCGCTAACTGTTGGCGGTGGAATCGGCAAACTTGAAGATATTTATGATTTACTAAATATAGGTTGCGATAAAGTTAGTTTAAATAGTTCTGCTGTTAAAAATCCAAATTTAATTAATGAAGCCTCAAAACGATTTGGTAGTTCAACTATTGTTATAGCTGTTGATGTAAAAAATATAGCTGGGGAATATTTCGTTTTTATTAATGGTGGCAGAATTAATACAGGTTTAAAAGCAAAAGATTGGCTTTCTGAAGTTCGTGATCGTGGAGCTGGTGAAATTCTTTTAACTTCTATGGATCAAGATGGCACAAAATCTGGTTTCGATTTAAATATTACTGAATTTGCTTCAAAACATTTAGATATACCAGTTATTGCTAGTGGTGGAGCAGGAAATATAAATCATTTTATAGATATTTTTAAACATGGTGCTAGTGCAGCACTTGCAGCATCAATTTTTCACTATCGCGAAATCGATATTGGAGATTTAAAAAATAGTCTTAAAGCTCATGGCATAGGAGTTAGAATTGTTAAAAAATGAATTAGAACGATTCTATTGCAAATCTTAATAAAAATGATCTTGAGTATTTAATTAAATTTACTGATGTTGATGAAGAACTAATTTGTTATGAAGTTCCTAAAAATATATTTTTAAATTTTATAGATAAATATAAAAGCTTTAGAAGTTATTATGTTGAAGGTCTTGCAAATAAAATGAATTCAGCAAAAGAACGAGAACGAAATTCGTGCGATTCGTTAGTTAGACGAAATAAACAAATCTAACTAATTTATATCTTTAAGGTATAAATTAACTGATATTTTGATTACTGGAATGAGAATTAAGTATGAAATTTTTAGCTCGTCAAAATATTCAAGATGATAAATTATTAGTGCGAGATTTAAATAAACAGAGAATAGTTGTAGATACCCGTTTAGAGACAATAAGTATAAAATTAAAAGAATTTGATAATTTTAATAACGAAAAAATAAAATTTATTTCGAACACAAAAAATGAGATAAATTCTTTTGATCGGGGCTCTATAAAATTTTTATGGTGAGTATGTTACTAAAAGTAACGGACAAATTTCTGAATTCAACAGTCTAAAAGTATAATAAATCGAAAGGTTTATCCTTTAACAAAGGACAATCGAGGTAAAGTAAAAATTGCTTATTATGAAATACCTTATATCATTAAAGGTGATATCAAGATTGTAGGCTGAAGGGAAACATCTAACAAAATATGTAAAGATAAAAATATCGGAACGAAGAAAGTTACAGATATTGAGACTTAACGGTCTATGAAATAGTTAGCTATAAGACATAAAGCTATTAATTGTAATGAAAGCGAAGCCATTAGCGAAGATGATTCTTGTAATGAAAATCGGAGCAAAGGGCTTTAGTCAAGTTCTATAAAATCATAATTATAAATTAAATCGATGGTTTCGAGTAAGACTAAGAGAGGCGAAATTTTTAGAAATAGGAATATAAGCCGACATTGAGAAGTCGAATACAAAAACGAGTAAAATTAAGAAATAACGAATATTACAATCACCAAGATATAACCGATGAACTATATGATAGTAGTTTAAGAAATGAGAATTTTTACGAACTAATGGAATTAATATTAGATAAAAATAATATTAATTTAGCATACAGAAATATCAAAGGGAATACGGGAAGTAATACAGCGGGAGTTGATGGCTTAACTATAAAAGATATTAGTGAATTAGATAATAACACACTATATAACAATATAGTTAAAAGACTTGAAAATTTTATTCCTAATAAAGTAAGACGGGTAGAAATTCCTAAACCGAATGGCAAAACTAGACCATTGGGAATACCAACAATTGAAGATAGAATAATTCAGCAATCTATAAAGCAGATTTTAGAACCGATTGCAGAAGCTAAGTTTTATAATCATTCTTATGGTTTCAGACTACTAAGAGGGGCAGACGAAACAATGGGTATCAGAGATAAAACTTTAATATCCATTATCTCAAAAATGTTAAAAGCTGAGATCGAAGGTATAGGAATACCTACAAAAGGAACCCCGCAAGGTGGTATCCTTAGTCCCTTACTTGCTAATATAAATCTAAACGAACTTGATCATTGGATCGCTAGTCAATGGCAAAATATACCAACAAATTATCAATATAGCAAACAAGGTGGTAGAGATACTGCTTTAAAGAAATCTACAAACCTTAAAGAAGTCTATATTGTTAGATATGCTGATGACTTTAAATTATTTTGCAGAGACTACGAGTCAGCGAAAAAAATATTCGAAGCTACCAAACAATAGCTGAGAGAAAGGCTAGATTTAGAAATAAGCCCTGAGAAGTCTAAAATTGTTAAACTCAGAAAAAACTATTCTGAGTTTTTAGGAATAAAATTCAAAGTTATAAAGAAAGGTAAAAAGAAAAATAATGATGTTAATTATGTTGTTACCTCAAATATGCTAAATAAAGCTGTTGAAAAAACAACTAAAGATATCAAAACTGAAATCGAGAAAATTAAAAGGGGTCGAAGTAATATTAACAAATTGAACTCGATAATAAGAGGGAAGCATAACTACTATTCAATGGCAACTAATATAAGTAAAGATTTCGGGAAAATCGCCTTTTTACTCAGCCGAACCATCGAAAAGAAACTAAAGGCAAGACCAGTTATTACAACGGATAAAGTGCCTAAATACATTGACGAAAAATATGGTGGTAATAAGCAATTAAAAATTGTTAGAAATACCGTATTAATACCTATTGGTTTCATACAAATGAGATTATTATTGGGACACCACCAAAAATCTATATTTGTTAAATCTGAAAGGGAAACATTACATAAGCACATCGAAGATCATAAAATCAAGAAAACTATTAACTATATGATTGATAATCCTATAATTAACAAAAGTATTGAATACAATGATAATCGAATAAGTTTATATGTTGCTCAGAAAGGTAAATGTCATATAACGGGTAAGCTATTAGAAATTGACGAAATTCATTGTCATCACAAAATGCCAAAAGCAAAAGGTGGAGGTGATGAATATAAAAATTTAGTGATACTTCATAAAGATGTCCATAGACTAATCCACTTAACAGATGCAGATAAAATCTATGAACTCGAAGATGAATTAAAGCTAGATGATAATCAAGCTAAAAAGCTTTTAAAACTAAAATCTTTAATATTGTAATACATTAAGAATTAATTTGAACTTAATATTGAATTTTGCTTTTAGAATATTTATAATAGAATGATTTTAATAAACTTGATGGAGTGCCGTATGCGATGAAAGTCGCTCGTACGGTATGAAGCGGGGGAAAATCTGGCGATTATTTCAAAAGATTACCTATCACTATATGAACTTGAAAAAGAATTAAAATTAGACGATAATCAAACTAAAAAGCTTGTAAAACTAAAATCTTTGATATTGTAGTTACAAAACACTTAATTTTAAATAAAGTTGTGGAAAGCATTTAGAATATTTATAATAGAATGATTTTAATAAACTTGATAGAACGCCGAATGCGGTGAAAGTCGCACGTTCAGTGTGAAGTGGGGGAAAATCTGGCGATTACTTCAAAAGATTACCTATCGCTATTATATTAGAGATTCTAAATAGATTTTTCTTAAAGAATAATTTCAACTTTATCATGCTATTAATATATGATCTTAAAAAATTTATAAAAATAGATCGGTAAAATATTATGCTAAAAAAGCATTTGATTGCAAAAAATTATTTGATTATAAAGTTTATGAACCGCTCAAAGAGCAACATTTTTTTCAAAAAGCAAAAGTGGAACATGGAACGGTTGTATGGTCGGATGAGATTGATATAGCACCAGAAACACTATATTTGGAAAGTGTTGATTTGTGATTGTTAAGGTGTTAAATGACTATAAATGAATTTATCTTCAAAGTAAAACGAAAACTTAAAACTATCGCAGGTAATTATCTATTTCAATACCCAAGAATTTTGAAATACAAAATATTATCAAACTGTGAAAATATAGTTGGTAAACCAATTTATAATCAACCCGTACAACTATTAGGAGGAGGGACAATCGTGTTTGGTAAAAATGTAAATCTTGGTGTAAAACCAAGCCCTCATCTTTATAGTGGTTATGGATATATTGATGCCAGAAAACCTCACTCAAAAATCGTCATCGGTGATAATGTTTGGATAAATAATAATTTTAATATTTGTGGTGAAGGTGAATGCATAGAAATAGGAGAAAAAACACTAATCGGACTAAATGTAGAGATAAGTGATAGTGATTTTCACGATTTACACCCCGCTAGGCGAATGAGTGGATTACCAAAAACTGGTAAAGTGATTATTGGTAAAAATTTATTTATTGGAAGTAATGTAAAGATTTTAAAAGGTGTAACTATCGGAGACAATAGTGTGATAGCCAATAGCTCGGTTGTGACAAAATCTATTCCTACAAATGTAATTGCAGGTGGATATCCTGCGAAAGTGATAAGAGAAATTGACTTTAATTAAAACATCAATTCTATCAGCTATTTCAACAATTATTCGTGTAATAGCAGGATTTATTAGCATTAAAATTGTGGCGGTTTACATTGGTCCATCAGGTCTTGCTCTTATGGGACAAATGCAAAACTTTATATCTATGATGAGTAGTGTAGCAAGTGCTGGAGTAAATAGTGGTGTAGTAAAATATACTGCAGAACATTTTGAAGATGAGCAAATCAAACAAAAAATTTGGAGTAGTGCTTTAAAAATTTCACTTGTGCTGATAGTACCAATGGCAATAGCAATTATCTTTTTAGCAGATTTTATCTCTATGAAGTTACTTAATACTACAGAATATAGCTCTATATTTATAGTTTTTGCTATTACAGTAGTATTTTTTGTTCTTAATGGACTTTTGACATCTATCCTTAACGGGCAAAAAGAGATAAAAAAGCTTGTCATTTTAAATATCATAGGTTCACTTTTTGGTCTAGCTGTAACTATTTTACTTGTCACTCAATATGAACTTTATGGTGCTTTGATAGCTGGAATTATCTCTCAATCGATTGTATTTTTAATTACTTTAGCTTTTGTGCTAAAAAGTAGTTGGTTTAAGCTCTCTATGTTTTTGGAAAGTATGGATAAAGAGTATAGAAATAAACTTCTTAAATACTCCGCAATGGCACTTGTAAGTGCTACTATGATACCACTCTCTCATATGTATGTGAGAGACTACATAGGGACACACATAGGCTGGGATGAAGCTGGATATTGGCAAGCTATTTGGAAAATAAGTGAAATATACTTGATGCTAATAACTACAACTTTAAGTGTTTATTATCTTCCAAAACTTTCAAGCATCAAAGATAAAGGTGAACTTAGAGGTGAACTTCTTTATGGATATAAAATCATTATGCCTATAGTTATAGTAATGGCTTTGGGTATATATATTTTTAGAGATTTTATTATTTCTATACTCTTTACAAAAGAATTTTCACCAATGGCAGAGCTGTTTTTGTATCAACTTATCGGAGATGTTATAAAAATAGCTGCTTGGTTATTAGGGTACATTATGATAGCAAAAGCGATGACAAAACTTTTTATATTTAGTGAGATATTTTTTGTATGGAGTTTTGTTGGATTTGTCGTACTATTTGTAGATATGTATGGACTTATAGGTGTTACGATGGCATTTTTGGTTAATTATTTGATTTATATTATATTTTTGTATTTTAGTTTGAGGGGGTATTTGAGTGGAGAATGAAGTGAAAAAAGAGAACAATTTGCCGTTGGTAAGTGCGTGTATACCAGCATATAACCATGAAAAATATGTTGCTGAAGCAATAGAAAGTGTAATTAATCAAGATTACAAAAACATAGAACTAATAATTATAAATGATGGCTCAAAAGATAAAACTAATGAAGTGATAATGAGTTTTGAAGAAAAGTGTAAAGAGAGATTTGTAAGATTTGAGTATAGAAATCGTGAGAATAGAGGACTTTCAGCAACATTAAACGAAATCATAGAGTGGTCACAAGGTAAATATTTCACAGGTGTAGCATCTGATGATGTAATGCTAAAAAATAAAGTTTCTTTGCTTGTGGATAAATTAGAAAATTTAGATGAAACTTATGCAGTAGCATTTGGAAATGCTATTTTTATAGATGATAATAGCAAGGAAGTGTATCTAGACAAAAAAACAGGGGAATATACTACAGAAGGAAATGGCTTTAAGCTGTTTTTAGATTATTACACTAATGAAAGAGATTTTGACTATAAAGACGAAAAAAAATTTGGCTCATACGAAACTTTAATAGCAGGGAATTACTTACCTGCTATGTCGTATCTAATCAAGCTCGATAAAATCAGAGAAGTTGGAGCTTGGACGAGTGGTAATACCATTGAAGATTGGGAAATGTGGCTAAAGTTGTCAAAAAATTATAAATTTTCTTATATTGATGAACCTGTTGCATTATATCGATGGCATAATACTAATTCAATTAAAACGAATACATTGCAATTAGAAATAGATACTATGAATTTATTATTAAGAGATAAAGATTACGCAGTTCTTCATAACTATAAACTAGCATGGGAATCGAATTATTTCAATAATCTTATTAGATTCCTAAAACAACATGCGTTTAGATTATTTCTTAAATATATTTCTTCAGTCTCTATATATCGGTTTAGTATAATTTTAATAAAAAAATTAAGTCTTATACATCAAAATTTATTGGTATAAAATAATGAAAATATATGGTGTAATAGTTTTATACAATCCAGATAATAATAATGGTAATCAAGGGATAGCTCATGCCCTGAATGTTGGAGCACAAAAAGCGATTGAAGATGGTGCTGATTGGCTACTAACAATGGATTAAGACAGCTCTTTTGCAATTTTAATTGATTGGATTAGAAAAAGTGATACATCAAATATTGGTATTATTTCTCCATATCATTTGACACTAGATAAAATAGATACATATAAAAAAGAAAATAAAGTGATAGATGAACTAACTGTCATGGCTTCTGGTAATGTACTAAATTTACAGGCATATAAATATATTGATAAATTTGAAGAGAAATATTTTATAGATTATGTTGATCATGAGTATTGTTTAAGATTACAAACCAATGGATACAGTATAAAAGTTCATAAAAATAGTATTTTGGTACATGCTTTGGGTAATATTTCTAGTAAAAGTTTATTAGGAAAAAAGTAGCATATACTAATCATAATCATATTAGAAGGTATTATATAACAAGAAATAGATTGGATGTTATTAGAAAATATTTTTTTAAGTACTTTATTTTTACTATAAAAGAGCTCAAAGCTATTATTTTCGAATGGATAAAGATAATTCTCTTTGAACAAAATAAAATCAAAAAACAAAAAGCAATTTTATTAGGAACTTTTGATTTTTTAAGAAATAAATATGGAAAATATAATGACTAAAAAAGTATATATAATCCTTCTGAACTACAACGGTTGGAAAGATACAATAGAATGCCTTGAAAGTGTACTTAAAAATGATTATGAAAACTATCAAATCATAGTAGTAGATAACGACTCACCAAATAATTCAATGGAATATATAATCAATTGGGCAGAGGGGAAGCAAGAGGTAGTTTATGATGAAAGCTCACAACTTAAGCATCTAAGTCAACCATTTGAAAAAAAGCCTCTTGATTATGTAATATATACACAAGAAGAAGCTATAAATGGTGGAAATAAAGAAAAAGAATCTAAACTCAATAATCCTATCATATTTATCCAGGCAGGTGAAAATGGTGGTTTCGCAGCTGGTAATAATATTGGGATAAAATATTCTCTTACAAAAGATGATTTTGAGTATGTGTGGCTACTTAATAATGATACGGTTATAGAAAAAAATAGTTTAAGTTCATTGGAAGAATATGCAACTGAAAATGATTTAGGCATTAGTGGCTCTGCTCTTATGTATTATCATGAACCAAAAGAAGTGCAAGCATACGGCGGATATATCAATAAATTTTTTGGCACGGGGAGTAACATCTTAGTTAAAAATGAGATAGAAAACAAACTCGACTATGTTGTGGGTGCTTCTTTTTTGATAAATAAAAAAGTGATAAACAAAATAGGCTTGATGCCTGAAGAATATTTTTTGTACTATGAAGAGACCGATTATTGTTTTAATGCTAGGAATAATGGTTTTAAGTTAGGGATTGCTATGGATAGTGTGGTTTATCATAAGGAGGGTGGAAGTAGTGGTGGTTTAACTGATATCAATAATAAAAATGAGTTTATAGATGTCTTGAGCTTGAAAAATAGAATTATATTTCATAAAAAATATCTTGGTGGTGGAGTTGGGCTTTGGAGTGGAATGATAATAGCCTTTGGAAATAGAGTCAAAAGAGGACAAGTTGATAGGATATGGAAATGCTTAAATTAGCTCTATTATTTGCTCCAATACAGTCTTTTGTAGTGACTAATCATCCAGAACTTGTTCATAGTATAAATCCTTTAAAGTTATATGAGTATTTGGCATGTGGACTTAGTGTAGTGAGTGTGAGATGGGATGAAATAAAAGAGCTTGATAGCATTGCAAGTTTATGTAACACAAAAGAGGAGTTTCTTGAAGCAATTAATATTTTTTATACATTAAAGGAAAAAGATGTTTAATATGCAAAATCAAGATTTTTTTCTTGGAGCTTTGAGATTTTCTCCTGTAGTGATGGTTTTATTCAAAATGAAAAAGGGTAAAATTTGCAAATAAAAAGAAGTAATTATATCCAGATATTTATAGAGAAATTTTATGCACATTTATTTTTTGTATTTTTTGTAGCACAGATACTTTCACCTTCAGTTGGCGATAGAACAATATATTTGGAAATATTAGTTGCTTTACTAAATCCATTTTTTATTTTATGGATTAAAAACCAACCAATTAAGAAAAAATATTTTTTTATTTATATAGTTATGTTATCTATTTTCATGCTTGGTAATTTTTCACTTGCTATTAAATTTTTTTCTATTAGTGTAGGTGTTTTGTTTTTATACTATTCTTATAGTAGAAATATTTTCTATATTAAGCCTTATATAATAGTATCAATATCGTTGGCAATGTTTCAGCTATATTTTACATTTTTCAATCCTGAATTGGCTCAAATGATTGGTCCAACATCTATTGCTCAGGTGATATGGGGTGACTATGCAACCGCAACATTTACTAACTTTTATACAGTATTTTGGTTTCCTAGAGTTAGTGGTTTGTCGAGAGAAGCTGGTTTTTTTGCTTCATTTTTGGTGGCATACATATTATTTTTATATTTAGACAATAAAAATAAGCATATTAGCTCCTCATATTTATATAAAATACTATTGGTAGTAGGATATGTTGTGTCATTTTCTAAAATGTCACTTGTTTTGATTGCTCTTTTTGTATTAAATCAGATGAAATATTTAATTGACAAAATACCTTTCCTGATTACTCTTATAGTGTTTGTATTATGTTTAATGTTTTTTTGGGATAGTCAAAGAAATTATTTACTTGAATATGAGAATATTACATTTTTACATCGATTTGGTGGTTATGCATCACTATTTGATGTAGATTTATTACAATTATTATTTGGAATTAATTCACCATCGGAAATAAATACACAATTAGCTTATATCGTAAATGAAGATTTAAAAAACTTTGCAGGTTTTTCTGGATTTATTTTACATAATGGTATTTTAGTAGTAACTATTTTACTGGTTGCTTTATACTATATGGGCATAAGTAGCACAGGTTTAATTATTTTGTTATTACTAACAATTAATGTGCAATTAGATACAAATCAAAACTTTGTTGTATTGTCATATTTTATTATTTTAAAATTCTTTTCAAATAGAAGAATAATTTTTAGGAGTTCAAATGCTAACAATTAACCCAAGATTTTTAACACAAAATATCACAGGTGTACAGAGATTTGCAATAGAAATATCAAAACAACTAAAAAAACAACTTGGTGATAAGGTTCAGTTTATATCCCCTAAAAATATCATCCATCATGAATTAGCAAAAGAACTTGATGTAAAAGTGATAGGCTTTAAAACTGGGCACTTATGGGAGCAAATAGATTTACCGAAGTATCTTAAAAAAAATAGCTCCCCTTTACTTTTGAATCTTGCAAATACTGCACCTCTTTTTTATAGAAATAAAATAGTGACGGTTCATGATATAGCTTATGAGAGATTTCCTCAAACTTTTGATTGGAAATTTAGACTTTTTTATAGACTACTTATACCAAATATTATTAAAACTTCAAAGCATGCTTTGACAGTAAGTGAGTTTTCAAAAAATGAGATACACAATTTATATGGAACAAATTTAGAAAATATTAGTGTCGTTTATAATGCTGTCAATGAAATATTTAAACCAAAAAAGATAGAAACAAACCCTAAATATATATTGGCTGTTTCATCACTAAACTATCAAAAAAACTTTCATTTCCTAGTTAAGGCTTTTAATCAGTTAGATGACAAATCTACAAAACTTTATTTGGTTGGTAGTATAAATAAAAATTTTACTTCAATTGAGCTACTTAGTGAAATTGAAAAAAATACTAATATAGTTTTTAAAGGTAGAGTAGATGATAATGAGCTTATAGAGCTATATTCAAATGCGATTTGTTTTGTTTATCCATCTCTTTATGAAGGTTTCGGTATCCCCCCATTAGAAGCGCAAGCTTGTGGATGTCCTGTAGTTTGCTCAAATGTAGCGAGCTTGCCAGAGGTTGGTGGAGTTGATAGTGTGGTGTATTGTAATCCATACAGTGTAGATGATATAAAAGAAAAAATAGAGTTGGTCTTAAATGATGAAGATTTACAAAATGAACTTAGAATTAAAGGCTTTGAAAATATCAAACGGTTTAGTTGGGAAGAGTCGGCTAGAAAAATTATAGAAGTTATTGAGAGGTTAAAGTGAAAAAAGCATTAGTTCATGATTGGTTTTCAGTGTATGCTGGAGCCGAAAAATGTGTAGAGAGTTTTACGAATATTTGGGATGATTTTGAGGTATATAGTCTGATTGATTTCTTGAGTGATAAAGATAGAGATATTATACTTAAGGGCAAAAAAGCAAATACTAGCTTTGTACAAAATCTACCAAAAGCAAAAGATAAATATAGAAACTATTTGCCACTATTTCCAGTAGCTATTGAGCAGTTTGATTTGAGTGAATATGATGTGATACTCTCAAGCTCTCATGCTGTAGCAAAAGGGGTTTTAACTCATTCAAATCAACTTCATATTAGTTATGTCCATACCCCTATAAGATATGCATGGGATTTATATCATCAGTATTTAAAAGAGAGTGGACTTGATAAGGGACTTAAAGGAAAACTTGCAAAATACTTCTTACATAAAATTCGTATGTGGGATATGAGTACTGTCAATCGTGTTGATTACTATATAGCAAATAGCCACTACATAGCAAGAAGAATCAAAAAAGTGTATGGAAAAGAAAGCACCGTAATTTATCCCCCTGTAGATGTCGAGAAATTTGAACTATGCGAGCAAAAAGAAGAGTTTTATATGACAGCCTCAAGAATGGTACCATATAAAAAAATAGATATGATTGTAGAAGCTTTTAGTAAAACAGACAAAAAGCTTGTAGTAATAGGAACTGGTCCAGATATGGAGAAGATAAAAGCAAAAGCAGGAAAAAATATAGAACTTTTGGGATATCAAAGTGATGAAGTGATGATAAATATGATGCAAAAAGCAAAAGCATTTATATTTGCAGCTGAGGAAGACTTTGGTATCACACCAGTAGAAGCTCAAGCTTGTGGAACTCCTGTAATATGTTTAGGTAAAGGTGGTACGAAAGAGACTGTAATCGATATTGTGAGTGGGGTGCATTTTATGGAGCAGAGTGTTGAGTCACTTTTGGAAGCTGTAGAGAAGTTTGAAAATAATATTGATAGTTTTGAACCAAAAAAGATAAGAGAAAATGCTCTAAGATTTTCAAAAGAGAGATTTGAAAAAGAGATAAAAGAGTTTGTAGAAGAAAAATATGAAGTATTTAAGAAAGAGAGATTATAAAAATGACTAATATGATTTTATGTGGTGGAAGTGGCACAAGATTATGGCCACTTAGTAGGTCTTTAATGCCTAAGCAGTTTATAAAACTATTTGATGATAAATCACTTTTTCAACTTACAGTTGAAAGAAATTCTAAAATGTCTGATACTCAATTTATAGTATCAAATGCGGAGCAATATTTTCTAGCAATTGACCAACTAGAAGAGCTACATATCACTCAAAATAAATACTTGCTAGAACCAGTTGGTAGAAATACAGCCCCTGCTATTGCATTAGCTTGTTTGGCACTTGATAGTGAAGAGTTAGTATTAGTAACTCCATCAGATCACTTAATCAAAGATGAAACTGAATATGAAAAAGTATTACAAAAAGCCAAAGAGTTAGCAACTGAAAATAACTTAGTAACATTTGGTATTAAACCAACATTTGCAGAAATAGGTTTTGGATATATAGAAAGTGAAAATATTTATGATGTAAAAGCATTCCATGAAAAACCAAACTTTGCAACAGCTACAAAATACCTCGAAGCTGGAAACTATTACTGGAACTCTGGGATGTTTTTATTTAAAGCAGGAGTATTTTTAGAAGAGCTTCAAAAATATTCACCTACTATTTATGAAGCATCATTAGAAGCATTTGATAATGCTAGTAATGATGAAGTTATAAGAATCAAACATGATGATATGGCAAATATCCCTGAAGACTCTATAGACTATGCAGTGATGGAAAAATCTTCAAAAGTTAAAGTTATACCATCAGATATTGCTTGGAGTGATATAGGAAGCTTTGATGCACTTTATGATGAACTCCCAAAAGATGAAAATGGAAATACTAAAAATTCAAATCATATCTCAATTAATAGTAAAAATAATCTTATTTATGGAAATGAGAGAAAAATAGCAACTGTAGATATAGAAGACTGCATTATCGTTGATACTGGAGATGCTTTACTTATTTCTAAAAAAGGCTCATCTCAAAAAGTAAAAAATGTAGTAGCAAAATTAAAAGAGTCTAATTCAGAACTTCATAACATTCATTTAACAGCTCATCGACCTTGGGGAATATATAGTGTTTTAGATGATGCTGATGGTTATAAAATAAAGAGAATTATTGTAAAACCTAAAAAAAGACTCTCTCTTCAAAAACATTATCACAGAAATGAACATTGGATAGTTGTTAGCGGAACTGCTACTGTAACAGTAGAAAATAAACAGTATCTTGTGAGACCAAATGAATCTACATATATTAAAATGGGAGAAGTCCATCGATTGGAAAATAGTGGTCTTATCCCTTTAATATTAATTGAAGTTCAAGTTGGCGAATATACAGAAGAGGATGATATTGTTAGATTGAATGATGATTTTTTACGAAATTAGTTAATATTATTTTAAAAATAGAATAAAATATTATATTTAATACGAAAATTAATACTAAATATATATTATTTTTATAATATATAAACCCAAGTATATTTATATTTAAATGCCAAAATAAGAAAAATAGTGAAGCTATCGCATTAATATTTTTTAATTTTGATCTATTATTTATATAGTTATAAACTAAATGGTGTAAATGCTCTTTTTCAGATTCTGAAAATTTAATTCCATGTATTTTTTTTCTTTTTATTCTTCTTAATAGAGTTGAAATAGTTTCAATAACTGGAATAGATAAAATAGTTAATGGATACCATAGAGAAATATTTGTATGATTTGTTAAATATATTGAAAAATAAGCCATCACAAAACCCATAAAATGGGCTCCCATATCTCCAAGAAAGATTTTACCATTTGGAAAATTTAGTATTAAAAATCCTCCTATTGAACCCAATATAATTAGAGATACTATAAAAATATCTTCTAAGCCATTTATATAAAAAATATGACTGAAGAAAATAATTGTAATAAAAGAAATTCCCATTGAATAGCCATTCAATCCATCTATAAAATTAATTGCACTTGCAAAACCGATTAAACCAATAAAAGCTATTACAATGGCAATATATTTCTCCAATAAAATATTATTCGATAAATTAATAAATCCACCTTGATAAGCATATTCACCAGAGAGATATAGTAATGCAAAAGCACTAATTGATAAAAAAATAATTTTCTTAAAATATGTTATATCTATGTGATATCTATCTTCAAGCAATCCAAATGTAACTATTGAAAATGTTGAAATTAAAATTAATATAAAACTTTTTACAAAAATCGTAGAAAAAACAAATATAGAAATAAAAATTGCTATTCCTCCCATTCTTGAAACTTGATGAAAATGAATAGCATGATTCTTATCTTCAATACTTAAATCTAAACCATATCTATACTTTATAATTAACATTGATATAATCAATGTAAAGCCAAAAGGTAGTATAAAATATATAATAACATCTAAATAATTAAAAGTCATTTAATATTTCTTTAACCTCATCAATACTATTTACATATTCAATTTTAAAGTTTTTCAATCTATTTAATTCATATTTAGTAAATTTATATTCATCACCAAAAACTATCAAATTATTTCCCTTTATTCTAGTTTTTTTGCTATTTTATCAAAAAGTCAAGCTTTGTAGTTGTTTTGTTATAATATAAATATATTTAGAATCATTTTAGCTATATTAGTTATGATTCTATAATAATTCTTATTAAAGCGAGTCTATTTAATGGATTATAGAGATACTCTTCTACTTCCAAAAACTGATTTCCCAATGCGAGGAAATCTTCCAGAAAATGAACCTCATCGATATCGCAAATGGTTTAATGAAGCTGTTTATGAACGAATGAAAACTAATCGAGAAAATATGCCTGTTTTCTCTCTTCACGATGGTCCGCCATATGCCAATGGACACACTCATATTGGTCATGCCTTAAATAAAATTCTCAAAGATATTATCGTTAAAATGAACTATTTTGATGGTAAATCTGTTCGTTTTGTTCCGGGCTGGGATTGTCATGGTCTTCCAATTGAACAACAAGTTGAAAAAGCTCTCGGTGGCAAAACTGAAAAAGAGAAAAAAACAGTTGAAGAAATTCGAAATCTTTGCAGATTACATGCTCAAAAATTTGTCAATATTCAAAAAGATGAGTTTAAAGCCCTTGGAATTATTGCTGATTGGGATAAACCCTATTTGACAATGGATTATAAATTTGAAGCTAATATTTATCGAGCTTTGATTCAAATTGCTAAAAATGGCTTTTTAATTCGACGAAGTAAGCCTATTTATTGGTCTTGGGCTGAACGAACTGCTCTTGCTGAAGCTGAAGTTGAATATGAAGAAAAAGAGAGTGATTCTATATATGTAGCCTTTAAACTATCTCCTGAAACTATTAATAAAATTGGTTTTGATGGGAGAATAGTTATTTGGACAACAACTCCTTGGACTCTTCCTGCAAATGTTGGAATTGCTTTAAATCCAGATGAAAATTATGTTTTAACTTCTGATGGCTATATTGTTGCTGAAAAGCTATATTCAAAACTTAATGAAAATGGAACTATTAAAGGCGAAATTTTAAAAACTTTTGAATCAACCATTTTAGAGAATCTCGAAGCTATTAATCCGCTTAATGGTCGTAAATCTCAAATAATTTTAGCTGATCATGTTTCTATGGATGGTGGAACTGGTGCAGTTCATACAGCTCCAGGACATGGTGAAGATGACTATAAAATAGGTTTAAAATATAATTTAGATGTTATTATGCCAGTTGATGAAAGTGGTAAATTTACTGATGAGGTTGTTTTAAAAAATTTAATTCCAAATGGTGAAAATTTTGTTGGCGAACATGTTTTTAAAGCTAATAGCAGAATTTTAGAATTATTAGGCGATTCACTTTTAAAAAGTAGCAAAATTAGACATTCGTATCCACATTGTTGGCGATCTCATACTCCGCTGATTTTTCGTTCAACTGAACAGTGGTTTATCTCAATGGATGGTGAAAAAAATTTAAGAAATATCGCTTCTAACGGTATTAATGACACTAAGTTTTATCCAGATTCTGGACGAAATCGAATTGGTTCAATGGTTGATGGGCGACCTGATTGGTGTATTTCTCGTCAGCGAGATTGGGGTGTGCCGATTGCTCTATTTAAAAATAAAAAAACTGGCGAAATTATTCTTGACGAAAAAGTTCTTAATTTTATAGCCATGATTTTTGAACGAGAAGGAACTGATGTTTGGTATTCAAAACCGATTAGCTATTTTTTAAATCCTGTAAGTCGTTTAAATGCTGATGATCTCGAAAAAGTTTCAGATATTTTAGATGTTTGGTTCGATTCTGGTTCTACTTGGTGGGCAGTTCTTCAAAGTCGAGAATATGATGCTGGAAACAGTATCGCAGATTTATATTTAGAAGGTTCAGATCAACATCGAGGTTGGTTTCAAAGTTCGCTTTTATTAGGTTCAGCAATATCAGGAAAACCGCCATTTAAAGCTATTTTGACTCACGGTTTTACTGTTGATGAACGAGGCGAAAAAATGAGTAAATCTCGTGGCAATGTTGTTGCACCTGAAAAAGTTTTAAAACAATATGGAAGTGAAATTTTAAGATTATGGGTAGCAACTTCAGATTATCAAAATGATTTGAAGATTTCTGATAATATATTAAAACAGACTGCTGAACAGTATAAAAAATTAAGAAATACTCTTAGATTTTTACTAGCAAATGTTAATGATCTTAATAGTTTTGCAGATTTAAATAGTTTGTCAGTTCTTGATTTATGGATATTAAAAGAGGCTAAAAAGATTTTTGATTCAACTCACGAAAGTTTTAATAATTATGATTTTGTTCGCGGTTTTGCAACTTTAAATAATTTTATCGTGAATGAACTTTCAGGAATTTATCTTGATGTTTGCAAAGATCGTCTATATTGCGATGGTGAAAATTCATCTCATCGACGAGGCAGTCAAACTGCAATGGGTCTAATTTTAAAATCGCTAATAGGCTTAATTGCTCCAATTTTGACATATACAGCTGATGAGATTCTTGAATATGTTCCAGCAATTATTCGCGGTGAAGCAAAAGATATATTTGACTTTAAATATTTTCAAATTCCAGAAATTATAAATAGCTTTGATTTTAATGTTGAATTTTTAACTCAAGCTAGATATCGAATTAATATCGAAATCGATAGACTCAAAAAAGAGAAAATTATCAAAAATAGTCTTGAAGTAGTGATTTATACAGATTCTGAAGAGATTCAAAATCTCGATAGAACAGAAGCTGAAGATTGGTTTTTAGTTAGTAGAGTATTAAAACATAATGAAAATGAGAAATTAGCTAGTTTTAATCTTAATGGCAAAAACTTTTCGATTATTCTTGGCAATAAACATAAATGTCCAAGATGTTGGAAACATCGAGCTGAAAGCGAAAATGAGTTATGTTCAAGATGCGATGAGGTTGTAAATATTAAAAATGTTTAATTTTGCTGAACCAGTTACTTCTCAAGATATTTCTATAACAATAGTTTCTGTGCTAATTATTACCGCTGTTGGTATTTTATTAGTTAAATTAGGCAAAAAAAAGCTCTAAATCCTTTAATTTAAGTTTATGGAACAGTTGATTGGCTGTTCCATTTTATATCTTTATATCAAAGTTTTAATTCCAACAAAACAACTTTTCCAACCATTTAAACTTTTTAAACTTTAAAGCTCTATTTAAGAAAACTAACTTTTAGCTATTATAAATATTTATCTAATTTTTTTAAAAATTAGTTTGCACCGCAAAACTAATAAAAAATAGTAATTTTAAAGCTTAAATATAAATGAATTTATAGTGATTTTTTTGTTAGAGTGCCTCTCATGGGAGTTGAGCTTTTCAAAAAAAAATCTTCAAATTATTTGAATTTGACCTCATCGAAAAAATCGCTATTTTAGAGATTTTGCTTAAATAAAAAAATTAGTTGATCGAAAATTGGTCAAAATTGGCTAAAAACAGCACTTTTTTAGTAACCTGAAATATAAATGGATTTATAGTAATTTTTTTGTTAGAGTGCCTCTCATGAGAGTTGAGCTTTTCAAAAAAAAATCTTCAAATTATTTGAATTTGACCTCATCGAAAAGATCGCTATTTTAGAGATTTTGCTTAAGCTTAAGAATTATTTTTATTTTTAAGTGGCATTTGATGAGGTGTCTATCAAGTATATTTATATAATATGGGTTCAATATTGAAATGCTAAATTTATATTTTATAGATCAAAAAATTAAAAAATCCCGACCATGAGCATCTTTGAGTATTTGTAAATTTATATAGTATATATTTTTATTGAATATAAAATTTTTTCAGAGCTAATTTATTGCATGTTTTAAGCTAAAAATTAAGTTTGACTGCTACAATTCTCAAAATTTCATTAAATAAATAAAAGGATAAATTCAAATGGCTGAAGATATAAAAATAGAATCTGAAGAGAATTTAGTTAAAAAAACCTGTCGTGAGCTTGGAATTACTCAAAAAGAGTTAGCCGAAATATTCGGAGTTAGTCGACAAACTGTAAATAATTGGGCAACTAAAAAAATAAGAATACCGAAGATACTAGAAACTCTTTATGACTTATTATTAATAAAAAATAAATATGAGATTGCTAGAAAACAATTTATGAGTTAAATGAGTTAAATGAGTTAATTTGTCTTTTATACCATTGTAAAATACAAGTTATTTGACTATAATGTTTTTTAAGCAATAGAGAAAACTTCGACCCTCTCCCTATTGCAAAATTTAGATCAGGAATTTCATTGGAAATAATACCATTTCAATTTCAATCAAACCAAGTTAGAACTTTTACAGATGAGTTCGGAAATATCTGGTTTGTCGCAAAAGATGTTACATTAGCTCTTGAATATACTCAATACAATACAAATCTTATTAAAAAAGTTCCTGATGAATGGAAGGATATGAAACGGATTCATACCCTTGGTGGAATACAAGAATTAGCCTTTTTATTAGAATCAGGATTATATTTTTTCTTAGCCCGTTCAGATAAACCAAAAGCAATTCCGTTTCAAAAATGGATAGCTGGTGAAGTTATGCCGTCGATTCGCAAAACTGGAACTTACTCAATTCTCCCCCTTGAGCATCCAGTTCAAACTAAAAACAATGAGTTCAATCTCGATTTTTATACTCAAGAAATTGAAAAGATTTTCAAACTTGTTCAACTTGTAAATTCTCAAAATAGTAAAACTTTATATTTTGCAGATAATCTATCTAAAAATTTAAATATTAAATCACCTCTCGAACTTCTCAAAATAGATCTCTCAAACTATTATTTCATTCCTACAGAATTAGGTAATTTTATTAATGCGACTGCTGTCGAAATTAACAAAATTCTTGAAGCTAAAAATTTGCAAACTAAAGAAAATGGTTTTTGGAATTTGACAGAAAAAGGCAAAAATTTTGGTATTGAAATTCAACAAGGAGCTTATATTCAGCTAAAATGGAAAATTGAAGCGATTTTAAATTCATGATTTACTTAATATAAAAGGACTTCCCCGTCAGACTTCGTCTGCCACCCCTTCTGAAGAAGGGGAATGAAGAAGTGGAATTTTGAAATATTCCCATCCTATGGAGGGGTGTCCGTTAGGACGGGGTGGAGTGAATTTATTCCTCTTTTGATGGAAAAAGTTGTTGCATTAAGCCCTTTTTTATGCTCTTTTAGGAGTTCTACTTTTTTGGTTGATGAGGTAATAAGTTCATCAAGCGAACTCAGACAATCGGCGATTTTTTGTTGTTCTGGGAGTGATGGAAATACTAATGGTTACAGTATTAAAATATCTTACTATTTATAAGATGTAGTTTGTATGAGCTCTGTCTCAAATGATAAAAACTATTGATTTCTATTGAATTAACATAAGAAATAAATATTTACTGATAGTTTACTTTGTTGTTATCTTACAAATTCGTATGATTGACTGTATATAAATTATCAGTTGCAACTCAATCACATTGTATCGCATAGCCCTACCAAATCTGTACACCATCACTCAAAACCATTAATAATATCATCTTTACTTGCTAAATAATAAGTCCTATTCCAGTGTATTTTACTATATTCACTCGGTTCTGTATCAGATATTAAATTTACGAATTCAATACGATTTAATACACCATTCTCATAAAATATTGATTTTCGGCTGTAGAGTTGCCATCTTGCATAATTTACAACATCTCCCAATATCTTCTCCTCCCACTCCCCACTATCCACAAACTCAGGAAATCGAAGTCGTGGGACACTTTCGCCCTCTTGTGGAAAAAGTTGTTGCATAAGTCCTTTTTTATGCTCTTTTAGAAGTTCTACTTTTTTGGTTGATGAGGTAATAAGTTCATCAACCGAACTCAGAAAATCAGCGATTTTTTGTTGTTCATTTATTGATGTGTGAAAGATTATTGTTTTATTTATCAATATCGCCACTTATATTTTGAACTAGTACCACCAGCAGAGAGGTTTATTATAAATTGCTGTTACATATATTCATGAATATTAAATAATTGCAATAAAAATGGTTTATAAAACTATTCTTCATATTCACGAAGAACAAACTAACCATCATTAATACACACTTCTATTTTTACACTCATAAGATTTTCCAACAACTCATAGACATTAGCCAGAATCAATTCACCAATTTCAACTTTTCTTGATTTTTGAGCACCTTTTGAAGTTATTTTTTCTTCAACTTTATCAATAATAAAATTAATTGCATTTTTAGTATCTCCGATTTTTATCAATTAACGATCATTGCTATCTTGTGTTAGATATTCTTGTATAGGTCTTGGAGAGCTTCCTCTTTAAAGTTCAATATACTTCGAAAATTTTTCTCTTCCCACTCCCCACTATCCACAAACTCTGGAAATCGTAACTTTGGTATATTTTTCGTTTTTTTACTCATAAGCTTTTAGCTCCTTTTTAGTTCTATCTTAGCTTTTATTATCTGATAATAAAAGTTTTTTTGATTAATATCTATTGTAATTGAATTATATGTCATTGAAGAGGCTAAAAGGTGGAAAACCTGAAAATCGAGGTTATTGGGCAAATCTTTTTATTATGTTCGATCTTGCAACCTCATCAAAATAGTTGATTATTTAATGATGAGGTGATTTACTAAATACTATTTTGAAGCTAATATTTCTATATTATTTATAATGTCATTTTGTCTAATAGAATCAAGAACTTTAAAGCTTTCGATATCTCCAGCTTCAATTTCACCAAAAACTGTATGAACTCCATCAAGATGCTGACAAGTCGCAAAACAGATAAAAAATTGACTTCCACCTGTATTTGGACCAGCATGAGCCATCGAAATCACACCTTTTTTATGTTTATGAGTATTTAAAGCAGTTTCACAAGGAATCTTCCAACCTGGTCCACCTCGACCAGTTCCTTGCGGACAACCACCTTGAGCCATAAATCTTTCGATAACTCTATGAAATTTTAAGCCTTTATAAAAACCGCTTTTAACTAATGATGAAAAATTTGCAACTGTATTTGGCACTTCTGTATTAAATAATTTTAAAATTATAATACCTTTTGAAGTTTCTATTTTTGCAAAATTTAACGAATTCATCTCTTCTTTTGAGAAATTGTAAATTTTAAGATTTGATTGCAATTGTTTTCCTGTGAATAAATTTATAATTGAATTGATTATATTTGTCATTTTATATATTTAAATTTGTAGTTTTTGAAGTGGTGCGCCCGAAGGGATTCGAACCCCTGACCAACGGTACCGCAAACCGATACTCTATCCCCTGAGCTACGAGCGCAAAAATATTCAACATTTTAACTAAAAAAATCTTAATGAAACTTAAAGATTTTTATATTCCACCAAATTTTCTATTTGTTTTATAAAAGTCGTCGAGAATATTTTTTAATTCATTAATAGAAAAATCAGGCCAAAGTGTATTTGAAAATCGCAATTCAGTATAAGATAATTGCCAAAGCAAAAAATTAGATATTCTCGAATCACCACCAGTTCTAATTAAAAGATCAACTGGATTCGGAACATCAAGATATTTAGAAATATTATTTTCTGATACCTCATCGCCATTTTCTATTAATTTTTTTATAGAACGAACTATTTCATTTTTACTGCCATAATTAATTGCCAAATTTTGAATAAGTGATTTTTCATTTTTTGTATCTTCTTCTAATTTAAATATACTTTTTTGTAATTTATTAGAAAATCGCGAAATATCTCCAACTGCACGAAAACGAACACCATTTTTTAAATAAGTATCAAGTTCGCTATCGAGATATTTTGCTAAAAGAGTCATTAAAAAATCAACTTCTAATTTTGGTCTTTGCCAATTTTCAGTTGAAAAAGCATAAAGAGTTAATTCGTCGATATTTTTATGATTTGCTGAAAAAGTAGTGATTTCACGAACAACTTCACTACCAACTCGATGTCCATCGATTCGATTTCCACTATGTTTTTCACCCCAACGACCGTTGCCGTCCATAATAATAGCTAAGTGCATTTAAATAATTTATTCGTTTGCCTTAGCAATTATAGTGCCAAATTTAACATGTTGAAAAATCGAAACTTGAGGTTCAATTAGACCTTTTTCAGCAAGAATTACAACAGTTGAACCCATTTTAAAATAGCCTAAATCGATTCCTTGTTTAAAATGCAATGAATCATATTTAAAAACTGCACTATTTTCGCCCTTATTTGTCTCGATTTTTGGTTCAAATTTGACAACCATTTTGCCAACATTTAAAGCTCCAACAAGAATCATATAAAATAATTTATTATTCGAAGTTTGACATTCAAGAATAACTCGTTCATTTTCTATAAATAAATTTATTTTTTTATGCAAATAAGTTAAATTCACTGGATAAATTTTCCCCGGAATATAAATTGCTCGTAAAACTTGACCATCAAAAGGCATATGATAATGATGATAATCTCGAGGTGATAAATAAAAATTTATATATTTTCCACCTTCGAGTTTGCCAATTTTTTTAATATCAACTTCTTGAGATAATAATTCTCCAATTTTATAATCCATGCCTTTAATTTGTAAAGCTGAACTTCGTTGAATTTCTCCAAATTGAGTTATCATTGAATCTGCTGGAGATACAAAATATCTGCCAACTTTAGGCATTAATCTTGATTTTTGTAATTCTCGAGTAAAAAGAGCATTAAGTGATTTATATTCTGATGGAGATAAAAATTCACTCATATCTAATTTTAAAAATTTGACATAACTCCAATTAATTATTTTTTGAATTGGTTTAGAAAACTCTTTTTCGGCGAATTTGCCAAAAACCTGCGAAATCATATTTGTAATATGCATCATATTTTTATATACCTTTTATTCTATTAATTAAAGAATTTTATGAAGACTATTTGCATTTTCCATTTTTTCTTCAACTTTTTCCCAATCTGTTTTTTCGATTAAATCTCTAAAATTATATAATTCTTTCATAAAGTTATCTATCGAATTTAATAAATTAACTCTATTTTGTTGAAAAATATCTCGCCACATTTTTGGCGAACTTTTTGCGAGTCTGCTCATATCTCGAAAACCACCCGCAGCAAGATTAATTATACTTTCAGGATTTTCTTGTTTAAGAACACTGTTAGCTAATGAAAAACTCAAAACATGAGGCAAATGGCTAATCCAAGAGACATGACGATCATGTTCTTCACCGTCCATTTTAACAATTCGCATACCTAAAAATTTAAAAATTTCAATACTTTCTCGCTGTTGAATTTCGCCACTATCTTCGAGATTACATAATACAGCGACTCGATTTAGATATAAATTTTTTAAACTTGCAGATGGACCAGATTTTTCAGTTCCAGCCATTGGATGTGAAGCAACAAAATTTTTTCTAATTTGATGAGGTATCGATTTAATAATTTCAGATTTTGTGCTTCCGAGATCAATAATCGTTGTTTCAGGACGAATATCATTTAAATTTAAATTTTTTAAAAAATTAACAATGCCTTCAACAGGAATTGCTAAAAAAATAATATCGCAATTTAAAATTTCATTTAAATTTCCAATTTTATTAATGAGCTTTAATTTTATAGCCTCTTCTTCATGTCTTTTATTATGATCAAAACCAATAACATAATAATTATTATTTATATTATCTAAAAGAGCAATTCCGATAGAACCACCAATTAAACCAAGACCAACTATACCAACAGTTTTATTTTTATTAATATTCATATTTAGCCTCTACTATTTAAATAACTTTTCATACTTAAATCACTCCAACCGCTATTTAATTTCTGAAAACTAGAATAACTTTTCCAAACTTTTGCAAATTCTGAATTTTGAGCAGAAAATTCATTCATCAATTTTTTACTCTCGTTTCGAGCCAAATTAGTTACATCAGCGGGAAAATCACCAATTTTTATATTTTTATCTTCTCTTAATAAAGCCAAAGCTTTGCTATTTTCACTATGAAATTCTAAAATCATATTATTATTTATATCATTTGCAACTAATTCGACCATTAATTTTTGCTCATTTGATAATTTTGCCCATGAATTTTTATTAAAAGTCAATTCTAATATTGAACCTGGTTCAGTCCAACCAGAATAATAATAATTAGCGACTTTATGAAATCCCATTTTAATATCAAGAGCTGGACCTACCCATTCGGTGGCATCAATAGTTCCTCGTTCGAGAGCTGTAAAAATATCTCCAGCAGATAATAAAATAGGATTAACTCCGAGTCGTGAAAAGAGTTCCCCTGGTAATCCAGGAATTCGCATTTTAAGACCTTTTAAATCAGCAATATTTTTAATCTCTTTTTTAAACCAGCCACCCATTTGAGGACCAGTATTTCCACCAAGCAACGGATATAAATTATAACGATCATATATTTCTCGCCATAAATCCATTCCGCCACCATATTTAAACCAACTCAAACCCTCATCTGAAGTCATTCCGAAAGGAACACCGCCAAAAATAGAAATGGCTAAACTTTTGCCTTTCCAATAATATGGACCAGAATGAAAAATATCGATAGCACCGATAGAAGCACTATCAAAAACAGCAAGAGCAGGAACTAACTCATCTTTACCAAAAACTTGAATATCGATAGAACCACTGCTAACTATTTTTAGTTTTTCAGCAAATTGTAAAACTGCATCTCCCATAATTGGAAAACTTTTGGGCCAACTTGTAGCAAGTTTTAATTTAAGTTTATTTAAACTGCTAGTTTGTATATTTATATTTTTATCTTCAAATTGACTTTTACTACAACCAGATAAACTAGTTAAAATCGTTGTGCCAATAATCGAACTGCCACCTATTAAAAAATCTCGCCTATTCAATTTCTTGACCTTTTTTATATAATATTTCTATATTATTATTTATATTTTCATCAGTATCATATTTTTGAAAATTATTTGCTTTTATCGTTAATTTTAATCTTCGAACATATTCTTCTCGTAAAGCTGAATATATGCCTAATTCTTCAACTAACTTAAAAGGATCATCTATTTCTTGTCGTTTTTTTCTAAAAGTTTTATATAATGGAGATCTTGCAATTGTTGCCATATAATCATCAACAGAATCGATATAAGATTCATAAATTTTAAAATAGACCTCATCATTATCTGATTCTGTTTTGATTCTTCTTTCTGAATTTGGATCAGTCGAAACAACATGAAAAATATTATTGCCTTTTAAGAAAAATCGCGAAGTTCCCCAAGCTGTTTCTAATGAAGCTTGAGCAAGAATTATACTTATTGGATGAGGTTTCACAGCTAAAAGAAGTTCATCAAGTTTGCCATTTTCGATTTCATAAAATGAATATAAAGCTTTTAACCATTCCCCATCTTCATCAGAAGTTAAATTATGATCTTTAATTGCCAAAAGACTCTCATAAGTAGCTAAAAGTTTTGTTCGATTTTCTATAATTACAGGCAAAACAGTTGCTATAAATAGCTCTTTTTTAGATAATTTTTTAGAATTATCACTTTGTAAATCACTATTTTTATCATTAAGTTTATATTTTTTTGTTAATTCATCTAAATTATTAGATGGAATCAAAGTTAAAGTTCTACCGACACAAGGACAATCATCATCTATTTGATCGCCATTATCAATATTTTTCATTTCTCCATCTAAATATCTATTATTTACAGGCATATTTTCTTTAAAATCTATAATCTCATCTGATTTTGTAATAGATAGTTCTCGATTTAAAATCTCTACTTGATTATTCAAATTAATTATATAATAACTTTCGAGAAGAACTAAAAGCATTAATCCTAATAAAATTCTAGGAGCTAATTTTCCCATGTTTATTTATTCGCTAACCAAACTATACTGTTAATATAACTTTTTGAGTTTAAAATTCTATTATTTTTATATGCAATATCAAAAGCTGTTCCATGTCCAACTGAAGTTCTTAAAATTGGCAAATTTATAGATATATTTATAGATTCATCAAAATATAATGTTTTAAGTGGAATTAAGCCTTGATCATGATACATCGAAATATAAAATTTAAATTCATTTCGCATTCGCGGAGTAAAAGCAATATCAGGAACAAGAGGTCTTGAGAAAAAGTCAAAACCAATTTCGCGATTAATATTTAAAACTGCTTGTTCGATTTCGACCTCATCGTTTCCACAAACTCCACCATCGCCACCATGCGGATTCAAAGCAAGAACAGCAATTTTATTAAATTTATTTTTAAATTCGAGCCAAATAATTCTCAAAAAAGGTTCTAAAAATTCTCTTTTAATAAACTTGGGAATTTCAGAAAGCGAAATATGTTCAGTATAGAGTGCGACCCATAAATCATTTGCACCCATAACCATAATTGCCTCCTGATTAAAAAAATGGCGAAGAGCCGAAGTGTGTCCGCTATATTTTATTCCTGCAAGTTTCCAACTCTCTTTATTTATTGGCAATGTTGAAATGCCGAAAACATCACCATTTTTAGCACTTTCGACAGCACTTTTAAAAGAATTGAACGAATATAAACCACTTTCTGCTGAAACTTTTCCAGCTTCAATGTTAAAACTTTTACCAATTCCATTTATGTTTTTTAACGATTTTGGTATCTCGATTTTTAATAAATCAGATCCAAGTTCTAATAAATCTCTATCTATAAAATATATTGGTTCTACGATTTGAGATATATTTTTATGATTTATTAAAGCAAGTTCCAAACCAATTCCATTTAAATCACCAATCGAAATAGCTACTCTTTTTTTCATATTTTAATCCCGTAATCTTGCTAATAGTAATTTTTTAGTAGAAATAGCTTTTTGAATCAATTCTAATAATATTTCGCTACCTTTTGGATAAGCCTCTACTAATTCGCGATATTCTGAAATTCTGCGATCAATTAAAATAGATAATTTTCTAGCAAACAGCGAAATTTGAGAAATTTTTTTGCTTGAGAAAGAATCTCAGAGATTAAAAGTTCGCGATTTGTCATAGATAAATTATTAAAACCCATTTCACGACCAATTTGCAAAAGTTCAGCTGACGAAATATATAAACCAGAAAAAAAAGTATTTAATAAATGTCCTTGAACACCACCATAAATATCTATATTTTCATCGATATTTTCACTTCGTTTTTTATAATTACCATTATCTGTAAAACCGTAACTATTAAATTTAGCCATTATTTTTTTCTCGTTTTGCTAAAGCAATTTGTGAAGCTTTTACAACAGAAATATCATTATCTTTTAATAATCGTTCTAAAATATCAATTGGAGTTGAACTATTTTCAGCAATTCGCAATCGGCTCATTGTATCGCGATCGTCAGCTAAAACTCGCAAAAATTTAATTGGAGTTGAAGGATTTCCAGAAAGACCATCACGAACGATTTTTTCATCATTAAAAAGTTGAGTTAGCGACTCTTTTGGAGTATTTGGATTTGTAGCAACAAGTGCTCGAACAAGATTAATTTTATCGGTAGCCAATTTTTTTAAAATATTTGACGAAGTGTGCCTATTTTTTGCAACTGCCCAACGACAACTCATATCATCATAATCAGATAATTTTTCTAAAAGTTCGGTCATAATTATACTTTTGCCCATTTCAGAATCATAAACTGAACTTTTTAAAGATAAATTAATCGCAACACCATTAATAAGTTCTTTATCAGATATAAAATTATAAAAAATCTCTTTAACTATATTTATATCGCTATTTTTATCACTTAAAATATTTAAAGCTTCTTCTTTTGTCATAAATTTTTATTTTCCCCTTTTTAAAATAATTTCAGAAATCATAATATAAATTTTGTTAATTTATAAAAATTTAAAAATTCAAGTGTTCGAAAACTCCAAAATTCTTTTTGGCGAAAGCAATATCTTTTGCTAAAAGCCCATCTTTTGTTTTTAAGTTTTTATCAGCTCCATTATTTAATAAATAATCTACAAGTTGTATATTTCCATTATAAGATGCTTGATGAAGAGGTGAAATTCCTTCATTATTAGCTAAATTAATATCAGCTCCACTGAAAATTAAAGTTTTTATAATTTCAAGATTTTTTTGAGAAACTGCCAAAAATAGAGCTGTTCTACCTTGATTATCAACTTCATCGATATTTATACGATTTTTTATTAATAATTTTATAATTTCAAGATTTCTGATTTTTACAGCAACATGTAAAGGAGTTAAACCACCTCCAGTTGAACTATTAATTTCACTGAGATTATTTTCAAGAATATTTCTAACTAAACTTATATTATTATCATAAATTGCAATATGAATTTTTTCCCAAGTTCCAGCATTAATATTATTTAAATATATTAAATTTACAAAAAATATTAATTTATTTATTTTAGTTTTCAATTAAAAACTCCAAACCAAGAACTGTAATATCATCAATTTGTTCTCGTTTGCCACGAAACATAAGAAATTCTTCTAAAATAATCTGTTTTTGTATATTAAAATCAAGATCTTGAATTTTTAATAAAATATCTTTAAATTTTTGTTTGCCAAAAGTTTCGAGATTTTCATTTAAATTTTTGCCAATATTATAAAGTTTTTTATATATTTCTGTATAATTTTTTATTGATGTCTCAATCATGTTTAAATTCTTGTATTTTATTTATGTAATATTTTAGCAAATAAGTTTATTATGTCGAGTGATTGGAAAAAGTTGAAAAAATATAATTATAAATTTTGATTTTTCGGTAAAATTCCAAATTATTCATATTACTTAATTGGAGCTTTGCACAAAAATGTTAGAAAAAATAAAACTATTAAAGGAAGAGATTCATAAAGTTGTCATAGGTCAAGAGAGACTTGTTGATTCTCTTATTATTGGTCTTATCTCCAATGGGCATATTCTTGTTGAAGGTGTTCCAGGACTCGCAAAAACAACAGCTATTAATACTCTTGCAAAAGTTTTAGGTTTGCATTTTAAACGAGTCCAATTTACTCCAGATTTACTTCCAACAGATATTATTGGCACAGAAATTTATGATCAAAAAAATGGTGAATTTAGACTTAAAAAAGGACCAGTTTTTACAAATTTATTATTAGCAGATGAGATAAATCGAGCTCCTGCAAAAGTTCAATCTGCACTTCTCGAAGTTATGCAAGAAAGACAAGTTACAATCGGAGACGATACTTTTAAATTATCACCACCATTTTTAGTTTTGGCTACTCAAAATCCACTCGAACAAGAGGGAGTTTATCCATTACCTGAAGCTCAACTTGATCGTTTTATGTTAAAAGTAGTTGTAGGTTATAACTCGCCTGAAGAAGAAATAGCGATTTTAAATCGTTTTTCTAAATCTGGACAAATTCAAGAAATCAAAGAACAAATTAATTGGAATGATATTTCTCATATTCGTGATGAGGTAGAAAAAGTTCATGTTGATGAACAAATTAAAAAATATATCGTTAATTTAATTTTTGCAACTCGTTATCCAGAACAATATGGTTTAAATTCAATTGCAAAATATATTTCTTCTGGTGGAAGTCCAAGAGCAACTATTGATTTAACAAAAGTTTCAAAAGCTAGAGCTTTTTTATATGGTAAAAATTATTTATCGCCAATAGATATAAGTTCTATGATACATGAAGTTCTACGACATAGAATCATAACAACTTATGAAGCTGAAGCTGACGGAATATCTTCAGATAAAATTATTAATGAAATATTAACTCGAATAGCAATTCCTTGAGTATAAATTAAAAAGCTTTTTATTTTGAAATTATCTATTTTTTTTATAGTTTTGTTTGTAATTTTAGAAACAAAATATTTGAATATTATATTACAACCAAAATTAATGGCGAAGGATATAGAAATCGAAGTTAATATGCTTCTAAGATAACTATCGAAACAAATATGAATGGGTCTATTTCATTTCATGATAATTCGCCTAAAGGTGTTATTTTTAGAATTAAACTCCCAAAAATAAAATATAAATGAGTGTAGATATTAATTTAATAAATATTCCAGTAGTTATTATAGCTGGTGGAAAAAGTTCAAGAATGGGAAGAGATAAAGCTCTTTTACCTTTTGGAAATTATGAAACACTCGTTCAATTTCAATATGAACGATTAAAAAAAATATTCAAAGATGTATATATTTCTTGGAAAAATGAAAAAATAGCTATAACGAATAATAATATTTTCGATTTGGACGAATATAAAAATATTTCTGCTCCAACAATTGCACTTTTATCAATTATCAGATTTTTTAAAGAGCATAAATGTTATTTTTTTGTTTTAAGTGTAGATACACCTTTTTTTCCAGATCATGCTTTTAAACATATGTTTGAATCTGTAAAAAATATTAATTGTGATTTAGCAGATCATAATTACAATGAGATAATCGTTTCATCAAATATAAATGGTGTTGAGCCTCTTATAGCTATTTATAGCACAACTTTATTTGATAAAGTGCTAAAAATGGTTTTAGATAATAATCACAGTTTAAATAATCTAATAGAAAATTCTATAAATAAAAAAATATATTTTGAGACAAGTTATTATTTTAATAATTTAAATTATCAAGATGATTATAACAAAGGTTTATTATGGTTAGCAAAGATACAGAATTAAAAAATAGAGTTGAAGATTTTTTTAATAATCAAAATAATTTATTAGTAAAGGGTGATTTTGAAATATGTCAAGCTCTTTTAGATCGTTTTGTAGAAGATAGAAAAAGATTGGATTCAATCTTAAAAAGTGCTGATAAACGAGAAGCAAAATTGAAAGAGACTAAAGAACAGTTAGAAATCTTGTTTCAAGAGGCTTCAAAAATGGCTGTTATTGGTGAAATGATTGATGCAGTTGCACATCAATGGACTCAACCTCTCGGAATAATATCGCTATATACGAAAATGTTGCCAGAGGATTATAAATATGGTGAAATAAATGATAAATATTTAGATAATTTTGCCAATAAAATTGAAACTCAAATTGAATATCTTGTGGAAACTCTTCACGAGTTTAGAAATTTTTTCAGACCAGATAAAGAATTAACTTATTTTTATATTAGTGAAATTATAAAAAGTGTATCTCTTTTATTACAAGATATTATTAAAGGGAACCAAATAGAATTAATTATAAATATAAAAAATGACTTTATGCTTTTTGGAGCAAAAAATGAGTTTAAGCATGTAATTATTAATTTAATTAATAATACAAAAGATATTTTTATTGAACGAGATATAAAAAATAGACAAATTAAGATATCTATTGAGAAAAATAATCAAATAGGTTATATTAATTTTTACGATAATGGAAAAGGAATTCCTGAACATATTTTGCCAAAAATTTTTAATTTGAACTTTACAACAAAAGAGGCAAAAGGTGGAACTGGAGTTGGATTACATTTATCTAAAAAAATTGTTCAAAAACTTGGTGGTGAATTAGAAGCTTGTAATTGGGAAGATGGAGCAAAATTTCAACTCAGTTTTAAAAATTCGATAGAATCTCTTTGAAAAAAAATAGTGCAAAATAGATTGGAAAATATTTGAAATTAGCTGTAATTAATTATAACATGGGCAATTTAGCAAGTGTATTAAATGCAATTAAACGAGTTGGTGGTGAGGCAATAGTTGAAAGCGAACCAAATAATCTTAAAAATTATGACAAAATTCTTTTACCTGGTGTTGGTGCTTTTGGCGATGCGATGAGGTCGCTTCGTGAAACTGGAATGGATAATGCTATTTTGGAATTTGCCAAAACAGGTAAAAATATTTTTGGGATCTGTCTCGGTTTGCAACTTCTTTTTGATGAAAGTGAAGAATTCGGAATTCATAGAGGACTTGGATTAATTGAAGGAAAAGTTAAAAGATTTCAAAAAAGTAATTTAAAAGTTCCACATATGGGCTGGAATCTTTTAACTCAAACTGAAAATCATAAATCACCCATTTTTAAAGATTTACCAACCGATTTATATTTATATTTTGTTCATTCATATTATGTTGAAACAGCATATAAATATAAAATTAGTCATACAAATTATGGAATAGAATTTACAAGTGCAATTCAACATGAAAATATTTTTGGTTTACAACCTCATCCTGAAAAAAGTCATGATAATGGGCTAAAAATATTAAAAAATTTCATTGAACTTTAATAAAATGGCACAAAATAATAATCAAGATTTAAATTTAAATATTGAAATAATTAGATCTGAAATTCAAAATAAGATAGATTATTTAAAATTAATTTATGCTTTATCTTGCAAACTTAATAATCATAAAATATTTCTTGATTCTATAAAAGATAAAATTAAAGAGATGATGGTTTATAAATTGTGTTATAGAGAACAACTTAAAATTATTAATGAAAGTTCAAAATTTGATATCAAATATGACGAATATTTATATTATATGAAAAAATATTTTTTTATTAAAACATCTAAACAGATTAATAAAAAACCAAATACAGATAATCAAAAAAATGAGATTCGCAAAAAATTCTCTCACGAAGCAATGCCAGATACAACTGAATTATATTAATTTCAGAATTATAAAATTTAAAAAGGTGCAAATCAAATGAATCGTTTAATTCTTGGCGATAATCTCGAAGTTCTCAAAGGTTTGCCTCTTGAATCTGTTGATCTTATATATTTAGATCCTCCTTTTTTCTCAAATCGCAATTATGAAGTTATTTGGGGCGATGATGGTGAAGTTCGCAGTTTTAAAGATCGTTGGAGTGGAGGAATGGATCATTATATCAACTGGTTAAAAGAACGAGTCGAAATTATGTATCGCATTTTAAAACCTACTGGATCTCTATTTTTACATTGCGATTATCATGCAAATAGTTATATTCGAGTTTTTATTCTTGATAAAATTTTTGGTGAAGAAAATTTTCGTGGTGAGATTATTTGGCAAAGACATAATGCTCATAATGATGCAAAAAAGAAATTAGCTGTTTTAACTGACACTATATATTACTATTCTAAAACAAATAAATTTATATATACTCCTGTATATGTTCCGCTAGAAGATGATAAAAAAACTACTTTTGAAGATGAAAATGGAAAATATTATTTAGATAATTTAACAGCTCCAAATATTAGATTTGGGGAATCTGGTAAATCATGGAAAGGTATTAACCCAAGTGATAAAGGTAGAAGTTGGGCTCCGCCAAATATTATTATTGAATCAATAATAGGAAAAGATGCTTGTCAAAAAATGGGAACTTTAGAAAAATTAGATTTTCTATATGAAAAAGGATTTATTGTATTTAGCAAAAATAATATTCCTAGTGTAAAAAGACATTTAAAACTTTCAAAAGGCAAGTTAATAGGCAATTTGTGGAATGATATCAATGGTGTTACTGTTTCATTAGAACGAATTGGTTATCCAACACAAAAGCCTGAAGCTCTTCTCGAACGAATTATTAAAATGGCAAGTAATGAGGGCGATACGATTCTTGATCCATTTCTCGGCGGTGGCACAACTATTGCTGTGGCTGAAAAACTAAATCGAAATTGGATCGGTATCGATCAATCTCCAATGGCTCTCAAAGTTTCTGAATTGCGATTACAGAAAGAACAAAATCTATTCTCACAACTATTTGCAGTGCAATTATATAAATATGATTATGATACTTTAAGATATTCTGATGCTTTCCAATTTGAAAGTTGGATTATTGAACAATTTGGCGGAACTCCGAACTCAAAACAGCGAGGCGATTCTGGAATTGACGGTAAAGATAAAAATGGAATGCCGATTCAAGTTAAAAGATCAGATAATATTGGTAGAAATGTAATTGATAATTTTCTTTCTGCTATTTCGCGATTTGATAAAAATATGTTTGAATCTCGTAAAACCGAAAAATTAACTGTTGGAACGATTATCGCTTTCTCATTTGGAAAAGGTGCAATAGGCGAAGTTGCTAGATTAAAACATAACGAAAATATAATTTTAGATTTAGTTTTAGTGGAAAATATAGTTCCAATTGCACAGAAACCAGAATTAACTTTAACATTTGAAGAGTTATCCAAAGATGAAAATGGTTTGCGAGAAATTAAGTTTATAGCAAATGCAAAATCTGAAAGTGGAATTGAATTTTTTGCTTGGGATTTTAATTTCAATGAGGTTTCGGGCTTTAAAGCTGAAATTATTATTGATAAAACAGGCGAACAGGTTAAAAAATTTGCTCGTGGCGAACATCTGATTGCTGTAAAAGTTATTGATAACGATGGTTTAGAAAATATCGAAAAACTAAAAATACAAATGTAAATGTAAAATTCAGTTTAAATGAGATTTAAGTTCGCAAACTAATCGATAAACACAAGGAAAGTTTAGAACTTTTTGGACTCTTGTCATTTGAAATGACAACTGTTAAAAACTCGAAATTCTGGGGGTGATCAACCTAAAACTTACTATCTTAACGAGCCTCAAGCAAATCTACTTTTAACCTTTATGCGAAACAACGAAATAATGAAAAGTTTAAAACAAACAACTTTTTAAATTAAATTTATAATTTTGCAATTTTGCGATGAGTTTTAACCCTCCGATTTTAAATCGACGGGTTAATTTTATTATTTTCTCTCTAAAAGTTCTCTATTTTTTTCAATATATTCAGCAAGTAGAATATTAATTAAAGTAGTCAAAGTATTAATACCTTTCTTTTTTGCTATTTTTTGAGCATCTAATTTAAAATTTTCATCTATAATAATTGTAGATCTTTTTTTATTAACTTCAGTCATATATCTTATGAAAACCTTATGTTTTTTAAGTTTATTTTTATAAATTATAATATAAAATATTACTTAGAGGAACGACTCATCACTTTCACTCCTCTAAAATTTACATTATAAAAGGTAAATAGTGGAAATTATATCAAACATAATTACTCTTTTTGAAAAAGAGCTTCGAGTTTCACATAGAATAATTGCTCGAGAAACCGACAATAATGAGATTTCAGTTCGCAAACTGATCGATAAACACAAGGAAAGTTTAGAACTTTTTGGACTCTTGTCATTTGAAATGACAACTGTTAAAAACTCGGTAGGTGCGATAAATGAAGAAAAAACTTACTATCTTAACGAGCCTCAAGCAACTCTACTTTTAACCTTTATGCGAAACAACGAAATAGTGAAAAGTTTCAAAATTCGTCTTGTTAAAGAGTTTTATCGAATGCGAGAAGAGATTAAATCTCAACAACAAAAAAGCGAAATTCTGACACCAAACCAAAATACAAACTTCGTTGAATATCTACAAAACTTAAAAGAATATAAAGCTTATACAAATGAGATGTTAGATTTTCTAGAATCTCTTCAAAAAAGAGATAGAATTTCACTCTATCGTTTTGATAAATTTATGTCCGCTCAATTCAATGAATCACCTCTTAAAAAGTTCAAAATTGATTTAAAAAACGAATACTTTATACCAACCGAATTAGGAGAAATGAAAAATCGAAGCCCTGTTGAAATCAATAAAATTCTCGAATCAAAAGGCTTTCAAATTAAAGAAAATAGTTCGTGGAGATTAACTGAAAAAGGTCGAGAATTTGGTATTGAAATTGCAAATGGTAGTTTTCTTCAAATAAAATGGAGAATTGAATCTATTTTGAATTAATTATTTTCTCTCACTCTCATCATATTCGGGATTGACCCGAATATTAATTTAAATAAGTTTAATTCCTAAATCATTTTCTAAAATTTTAAGTTTTTCTCTTTTTGAAAGCTCAACTATACTTTTCTTAAAATTCTTTTTGCTCATATTAAATATTTTCACAATTTCGTCACTATCGCTATTTGAATGATATTTCATTTCGCCACCATTTTTTTCGATAATTTCCAAAATTTGAGATAATAATTTTTCATCTTTCATATCACCTAATGGATTTAGAGAAAGATCAATTTTATTATCATCTCGCACATATTTTATATAAGCTTTTCGTTTAAAGCCAACATATAATTTTTCGAATATTTCATTATGATAAATCATACCCTCATATTTATGATTTATCATAACTTTAAAACCTAGTGGAGTTTTTGCAAATATTAAAATATTTACCTCATCATTTTATACTTAAACCTTCTACATTTATACCATCTTTTGTTAATTGTGTTACCATTTTTTTAACACTTTCTGGTAGTATTAAAGTGTTTCTTTTTACTAAATACTCATACCCTCCTTCGTTTAATTTACGAAGGTTTCCTAAAGAAAGATTGTGCTCTTCTGCATACTCTTTCAAGTTTTTACCAAATTTTGCTTGTATTTGGAACATAATTAATTTTTTACTCATTATATTACCTCCTTTTTATTTAATTATAATTATATACTTATACAAATTAGATTGGAGTTATCTTGTATCAAAATATTAAATACAGCAATTTTACTATCCATTTTCATAAAATCCTGAATATATCTATTTGGTAAAAGAACCTCGTTATCGTGTATATCGTTTAAATAATAACCGTTTTCTGTTTTACGAGTAATAACTAGTTTATTAATTGTGCCTAATTTCATATTTTACCTGTGTATTAAATTAAAAGAATAATATTATTTTGAATTATAATATTTATTTGAAGCAGTTTTGAACTACTCCAAATATAAGAAGTTTGATAAGTAAATGAATGTTTTTATTATTTAACTATAATTGAACCAAGACGAACCATATTGCTACCTTCAGCAATTGCAATTTCAAAATCTCCGCTCATTCCCATCGAACAAATTGAAGCCCCATTTTTTTGCACAACTTCAAAAATTCGTCGCACATCTCGAAATGATTTCGAAATTTCGATAACCTCATCGGTATGCGAACCAATCGTCATCACACCTTTGAGATTTATATTTTTTAGTTGTTCGCCAATTTTTAAATAAGTTTCAATGCCAATTTCAGGTTCAACTCCAGATTTTTGAATCTCGCGACCGCCATTAATTTGAAGAAGAGCAGATATTTTTTCGCCATCTTTTAATCTTTTAGATATAGCTTCTGCTGTTTCGTATGAATCGATACTTTGAATCAAATCAGGTTTTAAAGCTAAAAGCTTATTTATTTTATTTGTCTGAATTGTCCCAATAAAATGCCATTCAATAGGTAAATTTATTAAAATATTACTTTTTTCTTCAAGATCTTGAACTCGATTTTCTCCAAAAGCTCTTTGTCCAATATTATAAAGTGAATTAATTATATTAACATCACTATATTTTGTAACAGCAACGATTTTAACAATATGATGATGACTTACGAGTTTTCGAGCTTTTTCAATTCTTTCGATAACAGAATCTAATTTATTGCGAATTTCTAAATCCAAATTTATATTAGCCATAAATATAACTATTTATTAAAAGGATTAAAGCTTTTTATAAATCGTGAGATAAGTGCAATATGACTATCATTTTCGATTGGTCGAACTGTATCGATAACTGCGATTCCAACTCGAACTGTGAAAATTGCATTACCCATTCCACTTGCAACAGCTGATGACAATTTAGAAACTAAAGTTTGACTTGTCAAAATAGAAATCGCATCAGCACTAATTTGCGAAACTCCAGCAAAAACAAGAGCTTCACCAATTTTTTTCATAATTACAAATTGACCAATCACACCTGTTCTGAAACCATAAAGTTCAAAAAGTTCTCGAGCCATTCTCATATTTCGCCAAAACAAAAATAGCAAATCAAGAATTGCAACTGGTGAAACAGCAGAAACGACACCATTTTCTTTTGCATATTTAAATATAAGTTTTTCAGCTTCTATATCAATTGGAGTTAATATTTCTCGTGAAAGTGCTTCGATAATTTCACTATGCTGAATATTGCCAAATTGAGTTCTAAATTTTTCAATTCCATTTATTGTTAATGGAGATTTATCATAATGTGTCATTAATAAATTAGCAAAATCAACTGTTTCATTTGTTGGTAATTTTTTTAAAATTGAACTTTTTTCACGAATTGCATCAACTCGACCCAATTTAAATATATATAAAAACTCTTTAAATATAAAAGAGCCTATAAAATAACTAACTGCTAAAAGTAAAGTTAAATAGCTATAACCTACTATTTCGCTTCGTTTAAAAATCTCATCGGCGAAAAATATTGCTTCAGCAACAACACCAAAAAGAAAAAGAGCAATAAAAAGAACAATAAAAATTGAGAATTTTGAAACTCTTAAAGTTCCGATAGCTTCCATCATAAGTAGCCTCCTGTTTATTATTTTTGAATTTCTGTATAAGGTCGAACTAGAGATTTTTCAATCTTTTGAAGTTTGTAAATATTTAGATTAAAAGTTGCTCGTTCGCCACCTCTATCAGATTCTATCACTATTGGGAAATCAATATCAAATTTAGCACCATATTCGTCACTTCGTTTCATTAAATCAGAAATATGTTGTAGTGTAGAATTTGATGAGGTAGTTGCAACTTTATAAATACTCTTGATTAAATTAACATTTTCTTTATGTTCATCAGTAACTAAAGATATATTTTCTATAAAAGGATTTTCATCTTTTAATGTAGATATATCTTTAGGCGTTCTTAAAGTTTCAAAAAGTTCATGATGATCTTTTTCAAGTTTTGCTAAATCACTATTTTTAGTTTCATAAACAGTTGTAGCTTTATATAAATCTTTTTCATATATTTTAGCATTCATTTTTAAATGTTTATACTCTTGTCCAAAAGATAAAACAAAAACTACAATAAAAATTATTAATATTGGAACTGTAATTCCACTAATAATTAAAACATGTTTTAACGAATTGCCTTTATGCGATTTGGTGAAATTGCTGATAGCTTCGGCTTGATTAAATTCAATTTTTGGTGATGATATAGAAGTAGAAAACATTATTCAATTCGCTCCCATTCAGTTCCATTTATTGAATCCATAATAGCTATATTCATAGAATTTAATTCTGTTCTAATTTCATCAGCTAGTTTAAAATTCTTAATCTGTTTAGCTTTGATTCTATTAGCAATTAAATTTTCAATATCAATTCGTTCATCTGAACTTAAACCAAATTTGAAATATTCAACCTCATCACTTCCGCCTATACCTAATAAATCGTTAATAAATATAATAGAATTTGAAATATTAGAATCTTTTATCTTTTTATCTAATTTGTCATTAGCTTCAGATATAAATTTATCAAGTTCAGCTAAAGTTTGAGATATATTTAAGTCATCATTCAAACTACTTAATAATTTATCTCTAAAAATTATATCAGTGTCAGAACTAATTTTAACTCTCTTTTTTAAGCGATAAAGTTTATCAAGTCTTCGTTTAGAAACAATTAAATCATCTTCCGAGAAATTAAAATCAGATCGATAATGAGTTGATAACAGATAAAATCTAATAACTTCACCAGAATATTTTTGCAAAATATCTTTTATAAAAAAGCTATTACCAAGAGATTTGCTCATTTTCTCATTATTAATTTTGACAAAACCATTATGTAGCCAATATTTAGCAAGTTCAATACCAGTTGCACAACGACTTTGACTAGCCTCATTTTCGTGATGTGGAAATAGCAAATCAGCACCGCCACAATGAATATCTATCGAGTAAGCTTTATCTTGATGAGCCAAATGTTTATTAATCATTGCAGAACATTCAATATGCCATCCTGGACGACCTGAACCAATAGAGCTATCGAAACTTACAAGGTCACCATTTTGAGAAGCTTTCCAAAGAACAAAATCAGAAGAGTTTCTCTTTTCTTCTTCGTTTTTAGTTAAGCGACTCTCTCGTTCCTCATTTTTTTGATTTCTATGAGATAGCGATAAATATTCTGAATCTCGAGAAGTATCAAAATATACATCACCTGATGAGGTTCGATAAGCATAATTTTTTATTAAAAGTTCATTAACCATTTGAGCAATCTCATTTATAGTTTCTGTAGCTTTTGGTTTAATATCTGGATCTAATATATTTAAAGCTCTCATATCAGATTCGTAAGATTTTATATATTTGTTTGTAATCTCTGATAAAGTTTCACCAGTTTGAGCCATTTTGTTTATGATTTTGTCATCAATGTCAGTATAGTTTCTAGCAAATGTAACTTTATATCCATTAGCTAATAAAACTCTTCTTAATAAATCAAATGAGATTGAACTTCTTGCATGACCTAAATGTGCATTATCATAAACAGTTGGTCCACAGACATAAATCTTTACTTCGTTATCAATAGGGATAAATTCAACTTTATCCCGTTTAACAGAATCAAAAAGTTCTATTTTATTCTTCATTTATGTTTAAACTTCTATTTTATTAACGAAATATTTATTTCAGTTATATTATTTTCAGCTAATCGAGTACCATTTAAATCTTCAATATATTTAAATAGAGTGAAACTACAAACATAACTCATATTATCTTCGAGTTCATGAACATATTGAAAATGTTTAGGATTTTGATTAGAAATATTAAAATCGATATAACCAGAAACTCTTGAATCGTTACATTCGAGCCAAACAGTTGAACTATTAATTGTCGCTGGATTCATTCCAAGTGAGAAATTAAAATCTATAGATTTATTATCTTCATACAAATAAACAGCTGTAACTTTTGGTTTTGTTGGTTGAACAGCAACTCCAAGTTTGCAGAAAGAATAATTTTTAGCTGAACTAGTTTCACTTGAAAGATTTACATCAATAATATTATTAAGATTGTAATCTATAAAAGATGTAACTTTTATAGCACCATTTGAACATTGAGAATCGTTAATATCAGTAAAAATAGTTGTCTCTTTTGGAATTTGAACTGAAAGTTGGCTACCAACAACTGTTAAATTTCCATCTGATGTTTTTCCGAGAGCAACACTTTCAAGTGAAGCAGGTTGGCAAACAGGATATTTTGTTCCATTAATGTCAATAATAAAATATCCTTTTGTGCTACCAACAGAACCGCAACTTTCCGAAACTTGAGATGAGTTCATATCAAGAACAATAGGACTTTCGCCATTACAAATAGAAGTGGTTTTATTATCTTCTTCAGTAATTGAAAAACCGCCAGTTTCATTGCATTCGTTGCTCTTATTGGCTTCTAAAACTTTAATAATTGGTGAAAAGCCATCTTTAATAGTAATTGTATCTTGATGAGTGCCACTAATGACAGTAAAAGTATTAGTTGCATCATTCAATTGAAAATATAGATCTTTACTATTACATAATATTGAATATTTATAAATTTCATCAACAACATCTTTAGATTTTGTCCCTTCAACTAAATATTTATTGGTTCCTTCAATATTAGCAATCATAAGTTTGCCATCGCCATCACCATCATAGCCATGAACAAGAACAGCACCGCCATTAGCACCACATTTTGATTCTAATTCAGTTTGATATTCATCTTTTGATAAATTTGAATTTAAAACATCTGTAACAATAGAATCTTGACCGTTACAAACAAGTTGCGAAGTATTTAAATCAACCTCATCGCGATTTTCAAGATCAAGTTGATTATTGCCATTTAAGTCTGTGCCTTTTAAAATAGCCAAACCACCACCAATTCCACATTCTTTTTTTATAAATTCGACAGTTTCATTACTGTCAGTATATTTATTATCAACGATTCGTATAAGCTGTGAATTACTTCCTTGAATATTGCTACTTGATTCGCCACAACCAAGAATCATAATGGGAATAGATAAAAGAGGTAAGTATAATTTCTCTTTCATAATTATTTGCACATATATAAAATAATTTTATATATTAATAGTGCTATCTCCTTTCATAAAATTAAAAAAATATGAGATTAAAAAATGGAAAATTCCAATTTATAAAGAGATCGGTAAAAATAGTTGAGTTATTGAAAGTTAAATTTAAGGTGAAAAAGTAAAAAAAATAGTAAAAATAATTACCAGAGAAGAGTTTCTCTGGCAACTTAACTTAAAGAGTTAGAAACAAAAAAAATATTAAATATTAATCTTGAACTATTGGAGCTTTTTTAGATCTAGCATCAGAAGAAATATTATCTCTATGTTTTGGAGAAGCATCAACTTCAGACCAAACTATACAACCTTCAGTTGGACAAGCTGTTGCACAAGCTGGAACATCGTGATGTCCTACACATTCAACACATTTATTGCTATGAACAAAATGATATTCTTGACCAGATGGATTCTCATCTTCATCAACAATTGCTTCAACTGGACATTCGTCTACACAAGCTCCACAATTAATACATGTATCTGTGATAAATACTGCCATTTTAAAATCCGATCTATTTTCTTAATTCTTAAGGATGATTAATTAATCATTAACTACGAGTTTTTAACTCGGGGAAATCTCCCAAAGCTTAAGATTTTTACATCAAAAGCACCTTTTAACTTAAATTTATTTATTGGTTCTCAATAATAAATTTATACTTTTAAGTAGTTTAATGACTTTGCTAAAGTATAATATACATATATTCGAAGTCATCAACTTTTAAATTTTTGGTTTGTCGTATTTTATCAAAAAATTAAATTAAGTAAAGAAACTCTACCTAAAAAGCAAATGATATAATTTCCAAAACATGTTAGGAGCTATTTTTGAAAAAATATCTCATTTTTTTATCACTTATATCTGAATTAATATATTCTGCAAAAATTAATGAAATCGCTGAAGTTGTTGGAGTTAGAGATAATCAATTAATTGGTTATGGTCTTGTTGTTGGTTTAAGAGGAACAGGCGACAGTTCTTCCGCTTTTTACACATATCAATCTATTTCAAATATGTTACAACTAATGAATATAAAAATTGAACCTTCGGCTATTAAATCTAAAAATGTGGCTTCAGTTATGGTTACTGCAAAATTGCCATCTTTTACTCGTCAAGGCGATAAAATTTCTGTAACTGTATCTTCAATTGGTGATGCAAAATCTCTTGAAGGTGGAACATTAATTATGACACCATTAAAAGGTGTTGATGGCACAATTTATGCTCTTGCTCAAGGTGGAGTTAGTGTTGGAGGCTTACCGGGACAATCTGAAGTTGAAAATCATATTACAGCCGGAACTGTTCCAAATGGCGGAACTGTTGAACGAGAACTACCTTACGATTTATATTCTCAAGATAATATTAAATTATCTTTAAAAGAGCCTAGTTTTGCAAATGCCATTTCTAGTGAAAAAAGTATAAATGAATCATTTAAAAATAGCAAAATCATTGTTGCAACAGCTGTTGATTCAAAAACTATCTCTTTGAAAAAACCAGCTGATTTAAGTATGATTCAGTTTTTAGCTCAAATAGAAAATATAGATATAAATTTTAAAGCAAAAAGCAAAATTGTTATTAATGAACGAACTGGAACTATTGTTTCAGGTGTTGATATCGAAGTTTCACCAGTTATGATAACTCAAGGCAAAATTACAATTAAAATTGGTTCTTCTGATAAATTACCAAAAGGTGAAAATATTCAAACTTTAGAAAATGAAGTTTCGATAGACGAAGATAATAATAAAATAACAACAAATAGCAAAAATAATAATATAGCTAATATAACTCGTTCGCTTAAAAAACTTGGTGCTACACCTGGAGATATTATTTCGATTCTTCAAGCTATGAAACAAGCTGGAGCAATCCAAGCTGATATTGAACTTATATAAAAAAGGCAATAAATTATGTTTAATAACTTAAATAATTTTAATACTGATGTAACAATGCTCAAATTAAAAAATGAGCAATATCAAAATAATTTATCTAAAATAAAAGATTCTGAACTTCGCGAACAAACCGATCAATTTGAAGCTCTAATCGTTAAAACTTTACTTGATGTTTCGATGGAAGATAGTAATGAACTTTTTGGTGATGAAGCTGGAAATAAAATTTATCAATCAATGTATCGCGATGAACTTAGTAAATTATCAGTTGGAAGTTTTGGCATTAGCAATACTTTGTTTAATTTTCTAAAACGAGAACAAGATAATTCGCCTGTTGCTGAAACAGTTACAAATAAAACTGATGACGAAGAAAATAGCGATCAAAAAGAGTTGGAACGAACATTTTTTCCAACTTCTCCTTTTAATAAACAAACTCAACAAACTCAAACTGATATATCTAATAATATTAATAATATAGATAAAATTGAAGTTGAACAAGAACAACAACCTAAAATAAAACCAGCAAAAATAAAATCAGCTTTACAATCTTATTTATATGATGGTATTGAATTAGAAATTATTGATAAAAAATAGGTCTTAGTTTATGAAAAAAATGAGTATTATAATAGAAAATTTTAAGTTTCAAACGATTATTGGTATATTAGATTTTGAAAGAATTAATTCTCAAGAAATTATTGTTTTTTTACAGGCAGATTATAAATTTGATATTAAAAATAGAACTTTTATTGATTATGCAATAATTTATAAATTAATTAAAGATAGCATGATTAATATGAAATTTAAACTTATAGAAGAAGCACTTATATATTTATTTGATTTAATTAGTCAAAAATATAATTTTAATTATTTAAAAATTAAAATTACAAAACCATCTATTTTATTAAATGCAGAGGTTTCCGTTGAAATGGAGGAAAATTTTGCTTAAAAACAAAAGCAAGATTTTTGAATGGTTTTCTAAATTCTCTTTTAAAAATAAAGGTAATTTTAATGTTTCTATTTATAATCCATATGCTCCATATTTATATAGAGTTGATAATATCGGAGATTCAACCACTTTTACTCCAGTTCCAAGCAAATTTCAAAAACGGGAACGAAACAGAAAAGTTTTTTCGTTTGTAGCTAATACAGATTTTACTTTTGATACGATTGATATTAGTAAAAATATTCCTACCGATGAGGTCGAAGATGCTTTATATAGTATAATATATGAAGAATTAGATAATTCTATTAGATATTATATTATCTTTGATGAAATTAAGAAAAATGAAGATGATAAAAGCGAATTTAGAACTTTTAATATTTTCATTATAGATCCAAATATTGCTCAATATTTATCTTCAATTATTACAAGATCTATTAAATATATTGATAGAATATATCCTTTACCTCTTTTATTCAAAACTATTTATAAATTTTCAGCTATTCTTGATAGAACAGAATGTTTTATTTATACATATCGAGATGGAACATCTTTTAATCTTTTTATAAATGGAGAACTACTTTATACAAAAGCTTTAACTTTTTCAACTATGCTATTTTTTGAAAAATTTACAGAAATATTAGAAGAAAATTTAGAATATTCTGAATTTTGTAAAATAATTACAATTGAAGATATTTTACTTTCAAATAAAAGATATCGTTCAGCTTTAACAAAATCACTAAATCTGATATTTGATGAAATTTATGACATTATTAATTATATAAAACGAAATTTTTCTATTGATAAAATTGATAATTTATATTATTCATCTAATATTGGAAATATTTTAGGAATGGCTGAATATTCGAGAACGATTATTGCTGAACATTCGTTTAACGGTTTTTTAAATGAATTTTCAGTTAAATTTCCTGATGGACTTGATGAAATTCACTATCTTATTTATTTAACTTATCAATTAAATAGTTCTAAAACTATATATTTAACATTTTTAAAACCGCCTCTGCCATTATTCGAAAGACCAAGTGGGAAATTAATTTTTACAACATCAGCTTCTATGTTTATTTCTATTTTATATCCATGGTATAACTATCATACGGCACATTTTTTAAATATCGAAATTGAGAAAAAACGAAATTCTATTATTAATTTAAAAGAACAATATAATCAAAAGAAGAGCGAATTATCAAATATTGAGATTGAACTTTCTAAAATCAAGGATAACTTTATCGTTCAGAAAAATAAATTTGACGATAATTTTCAACTTTTAAATCATATTTATAAAAAAAGAATCGAATATACAATGAAAGGTGGAGAAATTTTGAAAATTACAGAAAAATTAAATTCTCATAATGTTTTAGTATCTTCGATTCAATATATAAAAAACCCTGATAATAAAAACTATTTTTATTTTGAACTAGTTGCTAATGAAGACGCTTATATAACTGCTCTTTTAAAAGATTTAATAAAAGAACGAGAAATTTATACAGATCAAATAGAATTTGACACAAATGTTGATCATTACAGAGCAAAATTAAAAATTTTAGATTTTAATAATATTGGAGTATCAAAGTAGTGAATAAAATTTTTGAATTCATTGGTAGTCCAATTGTTCATCTTTTTAAAATAATCCCAGAAGTTGGACAATTTGTAATTTTTTATTTTAAACTTTTACCATTAATTATAATTCCACCTTATAGATTACGAGATATTTTAAAACAAATTGAAATAATTGGAGTCAAATCGTGGGGAGTAATAGCTTTAACAGCTATTTTTACGGGAATGATTGAGTCGATTCAACTTTATGCTGGTTTTAAACAGTTTGGAGCTGAAAATTTTATGGGTTATACAATTTTTGTTTCGATAACAAAAGAGCTTGGACCAGTTTTTGCAACTCTAATGGTTATAAGTAGAGCAATATCTGCGATGACTGCTGAACTTGGAACAATGCGAGTTACAGAACAGATCGATGCTATTGATATTTTAGGAGTTGATTCAAGAAGATATTTAATAACTCCAAGAATTTTAGCGACAACTATAGCTTTACCAATGTTAGTAGTATTATTTGATTTTTTGGCAAATCTTAGTGCTTTTTTAATATCTTCAGAACTTTTAGGCTTAAATCCAACAATTTATCAGAATATTATTCAGAAACTTATATCTTTTAGTGATATTTATACTGGGATTATTAAATCTGTTGCTTTTGGTTTTGTTATTTCTTCAATAGGTACATATGTAGGTTATTTTACTGAAGGTGGAGCAAAAGGTGTAGGTGAAAGCACAACAAAAGCAGTTGTATATTCATCAGTATCTATTTTTGCTGTAAATTATATATTTTCAGTTATTTTCTTTTTGCTTGGTTATTAATTTTGCAAAAAATTTTATCTTTTAAAAATATATTTATTACTAATAAAATTTCTAAAAATAATTTACTTGAAAATATATCTTTTAATTTATACAAAGGCGAAATATTATCAATAGTTGGTGAAAGCGGTTCTGGAAAAACTCTATTAGCACATTCAATTTTAGGACTTCTTCCAGAACAAATTTATATTTCAAATGGGACTATAAATTATAAAGATAAAATATTATCAAATTTATCAAATTCTGAATTTCAAAAAATAAGAGGTTTTAATATTTCATATATTTTTCAAGAACCTATGAAAAGTTTAAATCCTCTTCAAAAAGTTGGAGATCAAATAAGCGAAATTATTTTTACTCATAGAGATATTTCTAAAAATGAACTTGAAATTGAGTTAAGAAAATTGGTTGAACTTGTTTCGCTGAAATTTGAACAGATGAATTCGCTACCTCATCAACTTTCGGGCGGTGAAAGACAAAGAGTTTTAATTGCAATGGCTCTAGCGAATTCGCCTGATATTTTAATTGCTGACGAACCAACAACTGCTCTTGATTGGGAACTTCAAAAAGAGATATTATATTTTATTAAAAACTTAAAAATGACAACTATTTTAATATCTCATAATTTGCCAATTGTTAAAAATATTGCAAATAGAGTCGCAGTATTACAAAAAGGTAAATTAATAGAAATAGACTCGACAGAAAATATTTTTTTTTCTCCTAATCATGAATATACAAAAAAGTTAGCTTTTGAACCAATTTTTAATAAATTAGATTATACAAATATTGATCAAATCGAACTTTTAAATATAAAAAATTTAAGTATAAAATATGGCAAACGAGAAATTATTAATAATTTTAATTTAAACTTAAAAAGTGGTGAATCTATTGGAATCGCTGGAAAAAGTGGTTCTGGAAAAAGTTCAATTTCAAAGGCAATCGTCGGACTTATCTCTTCTCCAACTTTTTGGAGTGGAAATATTTATAAATATATAAATAATCGAACTGATATTCAAATGGTTTTTCAAGATCCATTTAATAGTTTAAATCCAAGAATGCAAATTGGTGAAATTATTGGTGAAGGTCTTGAAATTAATGGTCTTAATAAACTTGAGATAAAAAAAGCTGTTGATGAGGTCGTGAAAAATTTAAATTTAAATAAAAACATTACTGAAAAAATGGCTCATCAACTTTCAGGCGGTGAAAGACAACGAGTTTCCATTGCAAGAGCAATCATTATGAAACCTAAAATTTTAATTCTTGATGAACCAACTTCAGCACTTGATAGAATCTCATCTTTTCAAATTATAGAGCTTTTATTAAAAATTAGACTTGACTTAAAAATCAGTTATATTATTATTTCTCATGATCGCGATTTATTAGAACGATTGACTCACAAAATAATAAATATAAGTTAATTTAAAATTTCGAAATTATAAAATTGGAGTAATATGTTAAAAAAAATAGAACAAAGCATAAATAGTAGTATTCAGACAAAACTTGAAATTTTAAAAAATAAAAATATAGTTTTAGAAATCGAAAAAATAGTCAAAGAGATATCTAATCGATTGTTAATTGGCAAAAAATTGGTTGTTGCAGGAAATGGTGGCAGTGCAGCAGATGCTCAACATTTAGTTGCTGAACTTGTCAGCAGATTTTATCTTGAAAGAAAAGGTTTAAAAGCTGTTGCTTTAACTACAGATTCTTCAATAATAACGGCCATTGGAAACGATTATGGCTACGAAAAAATTTTCTCAAGACAAATCGATGCAATCTGTGATAATGGCGATATTTTTATCGCTATTTCAACAAGTGGAAATTCAAAAAATATTTTAGAAGCTATTGTTCAAGCTAAAAAACAGAATCTTTTCGTTATTGGTCTAACTGGAGAAAATGGTGGCAAAATGGCAAATTTATGCGATATTATTATCAAAGTGCCTTCAAAGGATACTCCTAGAATTCAAGAAAGTCATATAATGATTGAACATATTATATGTGAATTAATAGAATTGGAACTATTTGGAAATGCCTGATAAACATATATTTTATTCAGTCGTCGTATTATTAATAATTGGAACTCTCGCCACTTATTCACTAACTCCATTTTTAATGATCAGATATGAAGTTAGTGAATTTAGCTTTGTTTTAAAACAACTTATTTATAGCACATTTGCAATTATTTTAATGTGGAGTGTTTCGAGATTAGATAGTAAAGTTTGGTTACATAAAATCGGAATGTTAATGTTTATTGGCGGACTTTTTTTTATGATTTTAATGAATTTTTTACCTACTTCAATAGTTCCCGAAATTGGCGGAGCTTCAAGATGGATTTCAATTTTTGGTTTTTCGATTGCTCCCGTTGAATTTTTTAAAATAGGTTTTGTATATTTTATTGCTTGGAGTATGTCTCGCAAAGTTGAAATCGATAAAGATCATAGAATTCGTAGCGAATTTTCTATATTTTTCCCATATTTTATAATTTTTATTATAGCTATATTTTTTATAGCCTATTTACAAAAAGATTTAGGTCAATCTGTTGTTCTCGGAGCAACTCTTGTTGTTTTATCATATTTGGCTGGAGGTTCAGGCAAATTTATCGCTAAAACTATGGGCTTTTTAACAATTGTATTTTTATTTTTTATTATGACTTTCTCGCATAGAACAGAACGAATTCAAAGTTGGTGGCTTATGGCAAAAACTTGGCTTCCTGATTGGATTATGGATAAATTTGATTTAAGTGAAGGTATTGAAAGTTATCAAATTGCACATTCTTTAAATGCCGTAAATAATGGCGGACTATTTGGAACTGGACTTGGTGGCGGAATTTATAAATATGGCTTTTTGGCTGAAGTTCATACAGACTTTGTTCTTGAAGGTATTTCAGAAGAGGCTGGTTTAATGACAATTTTATTAATATTTGGCATATTTACTTGGTTATTTCAGAGAATATTAAAAGTAGCTAATCGAAGTGATGAACGAGCTCATTTTTTATTTAGTATCGGTATTGGTCTAATTATAATTTTTGGACTTTTAATTAATGCTTATGGTGCTATTGGTATTATTCCAATGAAAGGAATTCCAGTTCCTTTTATTAGTTATGGTGGAAGTTCGCTTCTTGCTTTATCTATTGGAATTGGAATGGTTTTAATGGTCAGTCGAGAAGCAAATAGAAATGATTTACCACAAGAAACAAATGATACTGAAAATAAAAATGTTTATTATTCTAATATAAATAATAATTCTAATTTTCATAGAGATTCGTTTAGAAATAAATCTAATTTTTAAATAAAATAAATTTATGAATAGTTTTGCAATCTTTCAAGGTGAAAGTATAATAGTTATTTTATTATTATTTTTTAGAATAACTTCACTTTTATCATTTTTGCCAATATTTGGCAATATGGTAATTCCAATGAATGTTAAAGCTCTTTTAGGCATATATTTAACAGCTATTTTTTTACCTTCAATAGAAATAGGATATATTCCAGATAGTTGGTTATCCCTATTTTTGGCAATTTTTTCAGAAATAATCTTTGGAGCAACAGTCGGCTTATTATTAAATATTCCAATTTATATATTAATATATGCTGGAGAACATGTTTCAATGGTTATGGGTTTCTCAATGGCAACTCTTTTTGATCCACAAACTCAAATTACAATGTCTATTATTAGTCAATTTTTTAATTTTTTTGCAATTTTATTAATATTTGCTTTTGATGGACATCATATGATGATTCAATGTATATCTCATTCGTTTGAAAATATTAAATTAGGAGGATTCTTTTTAACAGAAGATATATTTAAATATATAATAAGTTCATTTAAAAATTTATTTGTTATGGGTTTAACTCTAGCTTTTCCAATTGTTGCTCTATCGTTATTAAGCGATATTATATTTGGAATGCTTATGAAAACAATGCCACAATTTAATTTGCTCGTTATCGGTTATCCAATAAAAATTGGAGTTGGTTTAGTCGTTATGATGGCAGTTATGGGTGGTTTAGCCTTTTTATTTAAAGGCGAATTTAAAAAAATGTGCGAAATAATAGTCTTATTTTAAGTCTTAAGAAAAAATGTTTAAGAAAAATTTATTTTTAATTGTATTTGCAATTGGTTTTTTTGGTTGTGAAGATAAATTAGAGATTCAACCTGAACCGCAAAAAAGTGATAAAGATAGTAATAAAACTCAAATCAGTGAAGAAGAGATAGAAATTATTCCTACTAATCCAAAAGAGCAAATATCTTTTTTTTAAATCGCGGGAAAAAGCGATTTTTTCGCGGTAAATATATAAAAGCAATTGATGATTTTAATAAATCTATTATGCTAAAAGAGAGTTTTGAAGCTTTTAAATGGCGAGGTGCTTCATATTTTGGAATTAATAAATTCAAACTATCAATACTTGACTATAATAAGGCTATAAAATTAAATTCTAAAAATAGTGATGGCGAAATATATCTATTGCGTGGTGATTCTTATTTATATTCAAATAAGTTTAAAAAAGCAATTGCTGATTATAACAAAGCTTTAACTATTTTGAAAAATAGAGATGTTAGTTATTTATCTGAAATATATTTTAATATTGGAAATAGCTATTATGATTTGGGTGATAAAAAAAATGCTTTGAAAAATTATTCAAAAGCTATTGAATTAGATTCAACTCATGCAAATGCCTATTGGTATCGCGGTTTTATATATATGAGATTAGATAAAAAAGCTGAAGCTATTAGTGATGCTATAAAATGTCGAGACCTTGGAGATAGGTCTCTTTATGATGAATTAGTTGCTCTAAAATGGATAATTTCTCAATAAAAATTTATATATTTTTTGTCTTAAATGAATAAATGGCAGGAATATATAAAAGATTTATAATAGTTCCCCAAAGCAGACCAAAACCAAGTGAAACAGCTATCGGTTGCAAAATTTTGCCATCACCTGAAACAAAAAATATAAGCGAAGATAATCCTAAAAGTGTTGTTAAAGATGTTAAAACGATTGGTCGTAATCTTTGAGATGCTTTTTCGATGAGGTCGTTTTCGCTTTTTGTTTCATGAATAAATGAAATCATAACTATAGAATCATTTATAACAACTCCAGCTAAACCAAAAACACCGATTAATCCTGGAAGAGTTAAATTTAAATCTAAGACAAAATGTCCTATGATTGCTCCTAAAATTGAAAACGGAATTACAGAAATAATTAAAAAAGTTGCTGTAAAATTTTTAAATGCAAAAAGTAGAGTTAAAAAAATCAAACCTAAAGCTATAATCGAAGCTTTTGATAGATCTCGATTCATATCATCTCGTTTTTCTTTTTCACCTTTAAATTCAAACTGAAAACCGTTTTGTTCTAAATTTTTCAAATGTGGTTCAATTTTTTCAAGACCTCATCAGCTGTGATAATCTTCGTATCTACATTAATAAAAATCGATTTCATCTCTTTGAAATTATATTTATCGATAGTTTGAAGCTGTTTTGAGAGAACAAAATCAACAACATCGCCAAGCGAAACAATTTTATCTCCAATTTTAATTAGGCTATTTTTTAAATTCTGAATATTATTTTTATTTATATCTTCGATTTTTATATCTAATAACTCTTTATTATAAGAAAAAGAGCCTTTTTTATTTAATAAATATAAATTAGATAGATTTTCACTTAAAATAGTTTCATTTAAGCCAAGAGATTCCCCATATTTATTAATTTTTAGAGTCATTTGATCTGTTCCAATTTTTCCATTATTTGAAATCGATGAAACTCCGTCTATTTTAATAATTTCTTCTGATAAATTATTAATAACTTTTAAAATATCTCCATTATTTGATAAAATCGCAATTTCGATATCAACTTTTGAACCAATTCTTTTTTGATAAATTGCTAATTCGCTAATTTTATACTCTTTTTTATAATTTTCTAGTTTTTGATTTAATTTATTTATAATTTCTTGACTTGCAGTATCTCTAATTTTTTCACTGCCATCATATTCAAAAGATAGATTCGGAGTTATATATTTATCAATAAAATTAGTTGCTGATTCCTCATAAAGTTCAAGCTGAAAACTAAAAAGATGTTCCCCTTTTTCGGTTTCGCCAAATGCTGTTTGAGTCATTCCAATTGTTGAGATTATATTTTTTATACCAAGTTCATTTTTGTTATTAAAAATATTTTCAGCAATTTGATTTGCAATTTTTTCACTCTCTAATAATTTACTATTTGAATCTAATTTTCCTGAAATATATATAACTGGATTGTCAATTTTTGGAAAAAGCTGAAATTTTATAGATGAAATTGCAAAATATGTAGCAATTGGAACTCCAAAAATAAATAATATTAAAAATGTTTTTTTATAATTTATCAAAAAACTTAATATATTTTTATATATATTTTTACTTTTTTCCCAATTTGTTGTTTTGTCGCCTCGTTTTAATAATACTCTTGCATGTAAAGGTAAAAATAAAAAACTCTCAAAATATGATGCAATAACTAAAACTGTTACTCCAATTGGAATCATTCCCATTAACATTCCCATAGTTCCAGATAGATATAAAAGTGGTAAAAATGCTAATATATTTGTTAATGAAGCAAGTGTTACAGGCTGAATAACTTCGATAGTTCCAAAATAAGCTCCAATTTCTGGAGTTGCTCCTTCGTCGATGTGTCGCTGAATATTTTCAGATACGATAATTGCATCATCAACGAGAATTCCGAGAGCAATTAAAAGAGCCAAAAGTGAAATTAAATTTAATGAATAACCAAAATATTGAAAATATATAAAAGCGATTAAAAAACTTGTTGGTATTCCAATTGCGACGATAAAAGCTATTTTTAAATTTATCAAGAGCCACATTGATATAAATACGATTATTATACTTAGCACAATATTAGAAATAACATTATTTAATCGTTCGCGAATCGAATATGATTCATCTAAAATCGAGATCAATTTAGTTTCACCAATTTTTTGATTATAGTTTTTTACAAATTCTTTTATATTTTTGGCAACTTCGATTGCATTTCCATTTTGAGTTTTTGAAATTGTAAAAATAACGGCTCGTTCGCTATTAACAGATGAAATTTTAGAACTATCTTCTTCAGATATTTTTATTTTTGCTACATCTTTTATTTTTAAACTTATATTATTAAATTTTAAAATAGTATCTTCAATTTCTGAAACTCTTTTTTTACCGCCTTCAGTTGTTAAAAAAAGCTATATTTACTATCTCCGATTTCACCAACTGGAAAAATATTAGATAAATTTCTCATAGAAGTTCCGAAATCTTTTATATCTATGCCATATAATTCTAATAGCTTTTTATCTACAAAAATTTTAAGTTCAAGTTTATTATCTCCACTAACAGAGATACTTTCAATTCCATTTATAGAATTCATTCTATCTCTAATTTCATCAATTGTTTGAAGTGTTTGCGAATTGACCTCATCAATTCTTAAAGCAACTTGAATAACTTTTGGCGAATGTTGAGCAATTCGAACAGTAGGCAGAACCATATCAGATGGCAAATTATTTGAAGCTTTCGAAATAGCATCTCTTAATTTATCAGAAACAACACGATTATCATAATTTTCATTAATTTCAGAACTTATTGCAAAACTGCCATTAGAAATAGTGGTTCTTATTTCATGAATACCTTCGATAGAACGAATCTCATTTTCGATATCTCTAACAACCATTTGATCAAGAATTTCATTACTAGTTTTTGCATAACCACCAGAAACTATAATTCTGTCAAGTTCAGCAGTTGGAAATTTTTCGCGAGGTAAAGACAAATATGCAGATATTCCAGCAATAATTATAAAAATAGACAAAACATTAGTAAAATTTTCTTTTTCTAAAAATTGTCTAATTAGCCATGGAAACATTTATTTTCCTTTAAATAAAATTTATCGATAATTATAGCCATAAATTTATAATAATATAAATATAATATAAAAATATTTTATATGCGATTGATATATTTGCTATGATTACATTTAAAATTAATCAGAGGTTTTTATTATGGTTTTATTTCAAGCAAAAACTTTCGGAAATATCCCTGTTTTTGATGTTCTTTCGAGATTAATTCAGGGATTTTTATATCATAATATCGTTTCATATGAACACGATGGTTTTCGGCACTCTTCAGGAAAAGTTTTTAAATCTACAAATTATAAATTTATTTATAAAAAAGATTCAAATGTTTTTAAATTTTACTTTACATCTCTACTTCCTCAAACTGAAGAGAATTTTTATAATATTGTGAAAACAAAAGGTATGAATTTACATGGCATAAAATTTTATGATGAAAAAATTTTCTATAGAAAACGAAATTGGCATTCAGAAAGCATAATTTTCGAGTCATATATTTTAATGACTACAAAAGATGAAAAAGGTAATCGTAGATTTATTCAGCCAGATAGTTCATTATTTCTTGAAAATTTGAAAACTCAATCTTTTCAAAAATATGAGACTTTTTTACAAAAAGAGTATCTGGGAGAATGGAATTTGGAACTTTTAGATCAACATTTGAACTATACAAAGATTTCATATAATAGACAACTGTATCTAACTTGGGGGGCAAAATATAAACTCTCTGCTAATATTGAGATGATTAATCTTTTATTGCATACTGGAATTGGAAGTCAAACAATGAAAGGTTTCGGAATGATGAAAATTCTAAAAGATAATTTTATTGATCAAGAAAATCAAGAAAACGAGAGCAATGAAAATAGTGAAGATTTTATGGACGATTAATTAAGAAATTGCAAACTATTTGATTAGCTCAAAGGATTACACATTCAGTTAAATCCTTTGCTAAATCCTTTGTTTTTATTTTAGCAATTCTTCTTATCTTTGGATATTCGGTCAAGCCCGAATATGACGAATACTCCGTCCGTCATTCTCGCCTCCTGCCCATCATTCTCGCCCCTGCCCGTCATTCTCGCCCCTGCCCGTCATTCTCGTGCTTGACACGGGAATCCATTTCTATTCTATAATCGAATCATATAAATCGATCCATTCAATATTTGATGACTCAATTAATTTTATTTTCCAATCACGGTTCCATTTCTTTAAATTTTTCTCTTTGAATTGCTGATTCCATAATTTCATGACTTTCATACCAAACAAGCTTATTTAAATTGTGCATTTTCGTAAAACCATCAACAAGATGATTTTTGTGTTCATAAACCCGTTTAATTAAATCAGAAGTTACACCTATATATAGAGTGCCATTTTTATCGATTTGACATATTATATACAGCTGGTTGTTTTGTATTCACACTATTTTCCTTTACTTGAAATCATTAAACTAATTTTATAACTTTTGGATATTCGGGTCAAGCCCGAATATGACGATTTGCTCCGTCATTCTCGTGCTACGACACGGGAATCCATTTTTTTATTCCAAACTATCTAACTGTTTTAATAATTTCAAAGTTTCTAAACTTACCGTTGTAACTCGTTTTAAAAGAGAAACTACCTCATCACGATAATCTATAAATTTATAATTATCAAACAGTTTTGCCACGGTAGGATCTCCAATTTTTTTCTCTTTGTATCCATCAATTACCCATTCAATCGCTGAACGATTTCCTAATTTATACTCGAGAGCCTCTTTTGGAAAAAACTCCACAAATCTCTTTGATTTAAAAATCTCATAATCGATATCACCAAAATTTATCTCATATTCTGAAGCTGTTTCAAAATTTAGGTGCAAATCTAAAAGTTTTTTACCAATTTCAGCAAAACTATTAAACTCATTATAAAATGGTATTCGAGGCAAATCCTGTTTTAAATTTATCTCATATTCAGTTCTATATTTAGGATAATGTAAAACAGCATAAATATAATTAAATATATCTATCTTCTCTATCTCATTCTGATTATAATATTTCCGAAATTCATTCAAACTGAATTGAGTTATATTTTCAACTTTTTCACCATTTTCATAAATCCAAAATGGAAAAGTTTGAGTAGCTCTTCTTCCTAAAATAACAATTAGTCTAAATAAAATGAAGATTGCTAGAAATGGAAAAGGACTTAGCATAATCTGAATGTTAAACCAATCACCAAATTTTCACTTTCAGCTTTTGGAAAAATTTTAGGTTGAAGATAAATAGAATGAGTAATTATTTCTGAAAAATATGTATTCTTTTTTACAAAAGGTCTGTAAATAGCTGAATAAATTCTATCTTTTGAGAAAGTCAATATTTTTTCATTTTTTACATAATTTTCAAGAAATAGATGTAAATTTAATAGTTGGTTCAGTCGCATAAACAAATTCGTGAATATCTTTTTTATTTGGATTTGCTTTCCAAAGTTCTATATATCTATTATATTCTTTTATAAAATAGTTAATCTTATTTGATAGATTCTCTTTTGAAAAATCATAAACCCATTCATCTCGATTTGTAGAAACTCCAAGTGAATAAGTTGTAAAAATAGAATCGATTGTTTTGCCAAGTTTATTCTCTTTACTTCCCATTGGCAAAAAAGTATTCCAATCATTATCAGTTTGATTTAACCAATTGTTTCTATTATCAGGAATAATTTGAACCCAATCAATATTTTGAAAATTATCTCTATTAGCAGAAAGCCACTTTAACTTATTTTCACCAGTTTCAAGCTCATCAAAAGGGTTAAAATAGAAAATTTTACAAAGATCCTTTGATTCTCGCTTGATTAAAAAGAGAATTGCGACACCAGTTTGAATACCAAAAACATTATTTCGAGTTCCGCTAAGTTTTGGATTTTTGCGAACATTTCCGCCCAAATCTAAAATATAAATTTCGGTAAATTCATCAAATAGAGTTTTACGAAAACCATCAAAAGTTTTACTATCAATAAAAGATGAATTTGTAACAAAAGAGATAACTCCTTTTTTACCGATTCGGTCGGTTGCCCAGCGATAAAAACGAGAATACATGTCATAAACTTTTGTTTTTTGTGCGGTTGAGTTTTTAACATAAGTATCTTTTATTCGCTTGTCGATATATTTATACTCGCGATTTTTATTATTGTCATTTTCATTTTGCTGATTTGCATTATAAGGGGGATTGCCAATAATAACGGTGAAATTGCTATTTTCTTGTCGTTCAATTCGTTCGAAGTTTTCTTCAGAAAAATTCAATTCAGTTTGACCAATTCGATTTTTAGTCAAATCAAGAGTATCAACGAAAGCAATATTTTCAAATTCGCGATATTTTTTAGTTTTTTGCTGATAAATATATTCAAGATTTAAGTTTGCAATATAATATGGCAAAATCGAGATTTCATTTGCAAAAAGTTCAGAATTATATTTTCTGATGAGGTCGTTTGTTGGCAAATGGTTCATAATTTGAGTTAAAAAAGTGCCAGTGCCAGTTGCGGGATCAAGAATATTGACATTTTCACTTGCCAAACTCTTTTGAAAATATTTATATAATATCTGATCTGTGGTATTAATCATAAAATCAACAATACTTAAAGGGGTATAAACGATACCGAGTTTATCGGCTCGTTTAGGATTATAAGCCTGATAGAAGTTTTCATAGAGTGAATTTAAAAAACTCTGCTTTTCGCGATAATTAGAAATATCAGCAGAAAGAGATTTAATGGCATCATAATAGTAACGAATTGAATTAAAAAGGTTTCGTTTCTCATTTCTGTCAAAAAGTGAATTTTCAAGTTCATTTAGAGATTTTGCAATATTATTATGCAAATGAAATTCACTCTCTGAAAATATAACTCTAAAGATATCTTCAGTCAAAATATGTTGAATCAACATTTCGTAAATATCAGATTTTGAAATATTAGGATCTATTGAATGTTTGCAAATTAACTCAAAATTATAAAAACTGGCTTTAAATTTAGAGTTAAGTTTTTCAGCTTGAGCAATTTTTTCACGAATAAGTTCAATAATTTTTGGAACATCAATTTTAAAGAGCTGAAGAGCTTTTCTGAATTCGCTAATTTCGGGCTTTTCATAACTGAAAAAGGCATTTAAAAGATTCTCAAGATCTATACTTTTAAATATATCAATATCAAAAATAGTTTTACCATTTTGAATTAGAACAGCACGACGAGAATCTTCAAAAATAATATTAGAGTTTGGATAACCTTTTTTTAATTTTTTGACAATTTCATCATCGAGATCATCATTTTCATCTTTAGCTTCCCAGAAACCAATATTAAAACGAAATTGATCTTTAATAGTGCCATCAGGAATATTTTTAGAGTCAAAAGGCAATTCAGCCACAAGAGTGAAATTTTTTTCGTGAGCAAAACTGTCGAGCAAATTTTCAAAAGCTTTACGAATAGATTTTTCGTTTTGCGAATAAAATTTAAGTTCTTCAAGTTTTTTATAGTATTTAGTTAAATTATTCATATTTGTTTTTAATTTGTTACCTCATCAGAAATTAAGGGGAAGTTTTGAGTTAAGCTACGAGACTTTTTAAATATTCATATTGTGTTTTTAAAACAAATATATTTTTATCATCAGCTTTTATAATTATTAGCATACTAGCTCCATAACCTGTAACAGCTTTAATTTCTCGAATATGCAGACTTTTCAGATTTATTCCTTTTCAATTCTTTAGTTTCGTAGTAATTATATTATTTTCGAACCTCATTTAAGTTTTGATAAAATAAAAACAAAAAGGATAAATCTCAAATGGATAAAATGGAAAATCAATCGCAACCTGAAGAAAATTTAGTGAAAAAAACTTGTAGAGAATTAGGAATTACTCAAAAAGAGTTAGCGGAGAAAATAGGGATAACAAAAGAATCTTTATCGAGATGGAATAACGGTCATAAAATGCCAAAAAGTATAGAAATACTTTTAGAATCATTATTAAAAATTAAACAAATGGATAGAATAGAATCTGAATTGATTTTTTTAAAAATAGACTTGACAAATTAACTGTTAATCAATTATAATAGCTTTGTTTGAAAGAAAATAACCACCCTAAAAGCTATTTTCTCTCATATCATTTATAAATTAAAGGCATAAAATGAACAGAAGCATTTTATCAAAAACTTTTCAAAATAATGAATTCTTTTTTGAAAATCTTAATGGTCAAGTATATTTAAATGCAACAAAAACAGCTAAAGTTTTCAATAAACGACTTGATAACTGGAGAGCTAGTAACGAAACTAGCGAATATATCGAGATTTTAACCCGTTCCCTTAATATCAGTGAGCGAGATTTAATCGTAGTTCGTCAAGGTGGAAAACCTCAAGAACAAGGAACTTGGTTGCATCCAAAATTAGTCATCTTTTTTGCAAGATGGGTATCTCCAGAATTTGCAGTTTGGTGCGATATGACAATTGAAGAGATTTTAAAATCTAAACCTCATCAAACCGTTCAAGTTCAAAACGAAACTTTTGATATCAAACTTTACACTCAACAAAGTAGAGAAATGATCGAATTAACTCAACTCATAAATTCTCAAAATAGTAAAACTTTATATTATTTAGATAATTTATATAAAAGTTTGAACATTCAATCACCTCTCGAATTGCTAAAAATAAATCTCGAAAACTATTATTTTATTCCTACAGAATTAGGTAATTTTATAAATGCTTCACCAGTTGAAACCAATAAAATTCTCGAATTTAAAGGGTTTCAAACTAAACAAAATGGAATTTGGGTTTTAACTGAAAAAGGTCGTGATTTCGCTATCGAAGTTCAAAATGGTAGTTTTCTTCAAATTAAATGGAAGCTTAAAGCAATTTCTGAATAAATTGATTTTCGATGAGGTTTTTGAATTTAACCCGAATATTCATTACTTAAGTTTTGATAAAATAAAAACAAAAAGGATAAATCTCAAATGGAAAATCAATCGCAACCTGAAGAAAATTTAGTGAAAAAAACTTGTCGAGAATTAGGAATCACTCAAAAAGAGTTAGCGGAGAGATTGGGTTATGGATACAGCACAATAAAAGCTGTTGCTAGTAACGGAATAATTTCAGAATCTATAAAAAAAGCTATAGAACTTTTATTAATTAATAAAAAATTAGAAAATGAATTATATAGTGCTACTGAATTTAAATCAAAATTAAAAGCCTTTATTTCAGATTAAAAGACTAGCTGTCATACTAAATATCTTGACAAAAGGCTATATATAATACTATAATTTCTAAAATTTAATTTTAGTGATTTTATATGAATTTAATAGATAAACACTTTTCTCCTAATGAAAAAATTAGGATTTTTATTTTAAAAGGACAAGAATGGTTTGTTGCCAACGATATTGCCTCTCTTCTTAAATACAAACGAGAACGAGATGCTATTTCTCAACATTGTAAAAATGCCGTTTCATTCGATAGTTTAATCAATAGCGGTGATATACCGCTATTTGGTTTACACCCAAAAACAAAATTAATTCTTGAACCTGATGTTTGGCGACTAATAATAAAGTCAGAAATGCCAGAAGCTGAAAAAATAGAAAAATGGATAATGGAAGAAGTTCTTCCGTCAATTCGTAAAACGGGTTCGTATTCAATTTCACAACAAACTCCAGAAAAATCTCATCAAACCGAAACTTTTGATATCAAACTTTACACTCAACAAAGTAGAGAAATGATCGAATTAACTCAACTCATAAATTCTCAAAATAGTAAAACTTTATATTATTTAGATAATTTATATAAAAGTTTGAACATTCAATCACCTCTCGAATTGCTAAAAATAAATCTCGAAAACTATTATTTTATTCCTACAGAATTAGGTAATTTTATAAATGCTTCACCAGTTGAAACCAATAAAATTCTCGAATTTAAAGGGTTTCAAACTAAACAAAATGGAATTTGGGTTTTAACTGAAAAAGGTCGTGATTTCGCGATCGAAGTTCAAAATGGTAGTTTTCTTCAAATTAAATGGAAGCTTAAAGCAATTTCTGAATAAATTGATTTTCGATGAGGTTTTTGAATTTAATTACCTCATCAAATCAAGCTTCTATCTTTTAAATAATTCTCTATTTTATATAAAATATTTTCAATTTCTGCAAAAGCATCAATAGAAATTGATATTCCATCTGCCACCTCTTTTTCATTATTTGGATATTCATGAGTTAATATATTTCTGATATTTCTATATTCTCGCCATTGATTCGCATGTTCTAAAATCTCAAATTTTTCAAGTTTATCAAGAATATCTATTAATGACATGTTTTCTCGATATTCTCCAAGTTCATTTATAAAAACTTTAAAAAGTTTTTGACCCATTAAATCTTGAATTTTTGAAAATCGATATATAAAAGTATCAATAGTTTTGACCTTTTCAAAATCAGTAAAAATAGTTTCATCTATTTTTTGCCACTCTTTTATTTCGTTTAAAGCACTTTTTGCACGATTCAAATGCAATTTAACTTTATTAATTATATCTATAATCATAATTTAATACCCTCCATTAATGCTTTTTTAAAAATTTCTTCAAATTGAGTGTTAGAATCTTGAATTACAAGATCAACTTGTCGTTCAATTCCAAAAATTTCAAAATCAGTTAAAATCTTAATTTTATCTTTTAAAGATATTTTATTGTCAGTTTTAATAAAAATATCAATATCTCCACCTTTTTTATAATCAAATGCTCTTGAACCAAAAAGATAAATTTCAACTTCTAGCTCATTCACATATTTATATATAACATCTTTTATTATTTTAATTTCATAGTTAGATATTCTCATATATTTATTTATTTGCCTTTTAACTAAAAATATCTATACATTGTATCAAATCGGGCTTAACTTGTATTCTTAGATAAAATTCTGCTATTAATTAAAAATAAAATAATAAATTTATAAAGAGAAAAATATATGGCTTATAATCCTAGAGAAATAGAAGATAAATTCTATAAAATATGGGAAAATAGAGGCTATTTTGAAGTTGATGGCAACAAAAAAATTCAAAATGGCGAACATTTTTCTATTATGATGCCTCCGCCAAATGTTACAGGTTCTTTGCATATTGGACATTCGCTAACTTTTACTTTGCAAGATATTGCCGTTCGATATAAACGGATGTCTGGTTTCAGAACTCTTTGGCAACCTGGAACTGATCATGCAGGAATTGCTACTCAAAATGTTGTTGAAAAACAGCTTCTCACTCAAGGAATAAAAAAAGAGGAAATTGGTCGCGATGAATTTTTAAATAGAGTTTGGAAATGGAAAGAGTTTAGCGGTTCAACAATGGTTGGACAACTTCGCAAACTTGGTGTTTCTCCAGCTTGGAGTCGCGAAAGATTTACAATGGATAAAGGTCTTGAAAAATCAGTTGCAACGGCTTTTACAAAATTATATAAAGATGGCTATATTATTCGTGGAAATTATCTCGTTAATTGGTGCACTCACGATGGAGCTTTAAGTGATATCGAAGTTGAATTTGAAGAAAATAAAGGTAAATTATATTATATAAAATATGCAATTTCTGATAAATCTAGTGATATTATCGTTGCAACAACTCGACCAGAAACTTTTTTCGGTGATACTGCTGTTATGGTAAATCCTAATGATGAACGATATTCTCACCTCATCGGCACTGAAGTTATTTTGCCAATTATTAATCGTAAAATTAAAATAATTGCTGATTCGCATGTTGATATTTCATTTGGAACTGGTGCTGTTAAAGTTACTCCAGCTCATGATTCGAATGATTACGAAGTTGGCAAACGACATAATCTCGAATTTCTTACAATCTTTGATGAAAAAGGTATTTTAAATTCGCATTGTGGTGAATTTGAAGGTCTCGAAAGACTTGAAGCTCGAAATAAAATTGTCGAAAAATTACGAGAACTTGGCAGACTTGAAAAAATTGAAGATCATATTAATCAAGTAGGACACTGTTATCGCTGTAAAAATATCGTTGAACCTTATATTTCTAAACAGTGGTTTTTGAAAAAAGAGGTTGCAGAAAGTTCAATTAAAAAAATGACAAATGGCGAATCGCGATTTCACCCTGTTCATTGGATAAATAGTTATAACTCTTGGATGGGCGAATTGCGAGATTGGTGTATTTCTCGCCAACTTTGGTGGGGTCATCGAATTCCTGTTTTCACATGTAATAATTGTTCTCACGAATGGGCTTCAGATAGTCCTAAAGATATAAAAATATGTGAAAAATGTGGTTCAGATAATATTTCTCAAGATAATGATGTTCTCGATACTTGGTTTTCGTCAGCTCTTTGGAATTTTTCAACTCTTGGTTGGGGTCAAAATAAAAACAGTCAATTTAATTTAGATGATCTAAAAAATTTTTATCCAAATTCGCTTTTAATAACTGGTTTTGATATTTTATTTTTCTGGGTTGCCCGAATGATTATGATGGGTGAATATTTTTTAGGCGAATTACCTTTTAAAAATATATATTTACATGCACTTGTTCGCGATGAAAATGGTAACAAAATGAGTAAATCTCGTGGAAATGTTATCGACCCGCTCGATATGATTGAAAAATATAGTGCCGATGCTTTACGATTTACTCTTGCAGTTCTTGCCGTTCAAGGTCGAGATATTCGTTTGAGTGAAGAAAAACTTGAATGGAGTCGTAACTTTACTAATAAAATTCATAATGCTTCAAAATATTTATTGATGAATGGTTCAAATTTTAAAAGTTTAGATGAGGTTCAAATCGAAACTCCACTTGGAAAATATATGCTTAGTAGATTAAATTTAGCAATTATAGAAACTCGTGAATATCTTGATAGTTATAGATTTAATGATGGAGCTACAACTATTTATAGATTTTTATGGAATGAATTTTGCGATTGGGGTATCGAATTATCAAAAGCTGAAAAAAGTTCTATTAATGAACTCGGAGCTATATATTTAGAATCGATGAAATTATTACATCCATATATGCCATTTATTACTGAAATGATAAGTTCAGAATTAAAAGGTATTGAACTTGAAAATGGCGAATCGATTATGATTTCTAAATATCCAATTGCTGAAAAACAAGATTTAAATATCGAAAGTCAGTTTAATAATATTATCGAAAGTATAATTTCTATTCGTCGTCTAAAAGCCACTGTTGATTTAGCAAATAAAACTAATGATGAGATATTTTTAGAATTTGATAAAAATATAAAAGATAATTTAGATTTAGATTTGGTTGCTCGATATATTTCGAAATTGGCAAAAGTTGAAAAAGTTCATTTTGTTGATAGTGAAATCGAAAATAGTTTAAGTGATGTTGGAATAGGTGTTAAATCGCAATTACCTCTCGCTTCTATCGATATTTCGCCGATTCTTGACCGAACAGTTAAACAACGAGATAAGTTATTAAAAGAAAAATCTAAACTCGATTCTATGTTAAATAATGAACGATTTGTAAAAAATGCTCCTGAAAATATTGTTACAGAAAATCGGACAAATTTAAATCGAATTGCTGAACAACTTATGATTGTTGAAACCGAACTCTCAAAAATTAAAAAATTAAAAAATTAAAAAATAGTAGGTTATAAATATGGTTCTAATGATAGATAATTATGATAGTTTTACTTATAATATCGTGCAATATTGTCTTGAGCTTGGTGCTGATTTGAAAGTTGTACGAAATGATGAGATAACCGTAGATGAAATTTGCGAAATGAATCCTGAAAAAATTATTATTTCGCCTGGTCCAGCAACTCCAGACGATGCGGGAATTTGTCTCGATGTTGTTCGTGAATTTAGTGATAAAAAAATATTAGGAATTTGTCTCGGACATCAAACAATAGCTCAAGCTTTTGGCGGTGAAATTATTCAAGCTAAAAATATGATGCATGGCAAAACTTCAAAGATCGTTGGTGTTAATCATGATTCTGAAATTTTTAGTGAAATTCCTGATGGTTTTCGAGCAACTCGATATCATTCACTTGTTGTGAAAAAAGATAATTTGCCTTCTAAAATAAAGCCAACTGCTTGGAGTGGAGATGATGGTGAAATTATGGCTCTTGAAATTGAAGGATTTGATATTTATGGTGTTCAATTTCATCCAGAATCAATTATGAGTGAATATGGGCATAAACTTTTAGATAATTTTTTAAAGTTATAAACTTTTTTACCATCTACCTATTTTAAAAAAGGCTAAGTTTTAATTTATAAGATATATACTAAAAATATATATCTTACAGAATTTTTATTTTTATTTTTAAATTATATGTTTAACCTCATCAAAAAGACGATTTTGCATTTTTTCACGAGAAATTTCTAGCCAATCAGTCTCTTTTGAAGCTACAAATGAATCAAAAAATATAATTTTTACGATACCACCAGTTGCTACAAGAGATTTTATATCAAATCGTTTGCCACTATTAACTAATAAAATTGGTTGAACTTTTAAATTATATTTATTTGCAACAAGCGAAGCTCCAGCTTTAAAAGGTAAAAATTTATCATTTAAATTTCTTGTTCCTTCTGGAAAAATCGCAACAACTCGATTATTATCAACTCTATCTTTTACATCTCGAAATAATTTTATAATTCCACTTTTATCTTCTCGATCAACTTCAATCATATTTGTTAAAGATAAAGCGAGTCCAAAATATTTTAATTTAAATAGTTCTAATTTTGCAACCCAAACTATATTTATATTTTTAAGAGCTACTGCAACTTCGAGAAGCATAATATCAAGCATACTTTGATGATTTAAAATGAACATTTGAACTCCGTTGGCAGGTTCTCCTTCAAGTTCAACTTTAACACCAGAAAATTTTAAAATTATCTTTGATGTAATAGCTCTTAATTGATGATCTCGTTTAAATTTTTTAAAAAGCGGAACAAACAAAATCATCAAACCTACTGATAACATTACAACAAACATTACATATATGGCTCTAATCTTTGCAAATATCTTCATCTTTTATCCAACCTTCACTCTCTTCTTCTTCAGCAAATCTAATTTTTATAAAACCGTTCTCTTCATGAATTTTGTCAAGAATTTGTTTTTCAGAAACTATTCTAAATCCAGTTGAAGCTAACATTGGTAAAATTCTAACGATTGTTCCACTTTCAACACAGACACTTGGTTTTGGCATCATCATATAAACTGTAGCACTAATTCCTAAAAAAGCTAAAAATAAATTTATAAAATGTTGATAAAAATAAAATAGGACTAAGAAAAATATAGCAATTCCGACAGCGACACCTAATTTAATTTTTGCAACATGATCAAGTCGTTTTGGTCTTAGATCTTTTGCAGTTGAAACCATATCATCACGAACAGAAATCGGAATATCAATTTTTGAAAACTGAAAAAGTTCTGTATTAAAATACTTTAAAGTAAAATTATCATAATACTTTGGAATAACAACATAATAACTTAGATCACCTTTTTCAAAACTATCTTTTACTGTTGTTTCGATGCCCTGTTTTTTAATATAAACTTCATCAAATTTTATATTTTTAAGCTGTGTTTCATTACCACGAATATAAAAAGTCAAAATATTATGTTCGTCGTCAAAACGATTAGAAAGAGTTTTATATATTTCGATACTTTTTGCAAGAATTCCTGAAAACTGTTGAGTTTGAGGTAAAACGAGAGATTTAATATTTTTGCCACTCAACGAAGCTTCACCGCGAAGAGTCATATTGCCTTCAACATATTTAACACTAGCAGTTACTTTTGGCAAAGTAATTTTTGTTCCTTTGACAATAAAATAAAATTTATCATAAACAGAAACTACACCATCTTCATCAACGGTTTCTCGTTTTGGTTCTTTATCTTTTGATAATTTTTCTATTCCATTGCCACCATAAAATTTATAAACTAACTTATCATAATTTTCAGAAACTACTGTAGTTTTATATTCTATAGCAAAAATTTGACCAACATAAACTCGTTCAGGAACATAATTATAAGAGATATAAATATTTTGACCAGAACTTTCTTCAGCCCTCAAAAAAAGAGGGCGAAAAAAGTGAAAAATATAAAATATATTTTTCTCATAAAGAGGCTATTTTAAAAAGCCCTCTAACATACGAATACCATCAGTTGAGCCTAAAATAGTCTCGATTGCTCGTTCAGGATGAGGCATTAAACCAAAAACATTTCGTTCTCGATTGCAAATTCCAGCAATAGATTCGATTGAGCCATTTGGATTTGATAATTCACCAGTTGCATCACAATATCTTAAAATAATTTGATTATTTTCTTTAAGTTCTGATAATCCATTTTCATCGATAAAAAATTTACCTTCAGCATGAGCAATAGGTGCTTTTATAATTTCACCAATATTTAAATTAGCTAAAAATTTATTATCAATGTTTTCAACTTTTAAATATTGCTGTTTAGATATAAAATGTAAATTTTCATTTCGCATCATTGCTCCCGGTAAAAGATGAGCTTCAACTAAAATTTGAAAACCGTTACAAATACCAAGAACATTGCCACCATTTTGAGCAAAATTTGCAACATCTTGCATAATTGGAGCAAAACGAGCTATTGCACCACTTCTTAAATAGTCGCCATAACTAAAACCACCCGGAACTACAACTAAATCTATATTTTCAGGTAATTTATTATTTTTATGCCATACTATTTCAGTTTCACAACCCAATTTTTTAAAAGCATATTGAGTATCAAGTTCGCAGTTTGTTCCTGGAAATTGAAGAATCGCAACTCGTTTAGCCATTTATAATCTCAATATTATAATCTTCGATAACAGTATTAGCAAGTAATGATTCACACATTTCTTGAGTCTGTTTTTCAGCATCACTTTTACTATTTGCAGAAATTTTAAGAATGATTTGGCGACCAATTCTGACATCATTAACAGAATTACCAAAACCGAGCGAACCGAGAGCATGATTAACAGCTTTTCCAGCAGAATCAAGAACACCATCTTTTAAATATATATTAACGATAGCTTTATACACTTTTTGTAGAGTTAAAATTCTATTTTTAACCTCTTCATAAGCAACTTTTACACCACCAATATCTTGTCTGAATCTATCTTTATCAAGTTTTTCACCAGTTGTGCTATCCCAGAATCTGCAACTATCAGGAGATATTTCATCAGCAAGAATTATATTTTCATTTTTATCTTTACCAAATTCAAGTTTAAAATCGATTAATCTTAAACCAACTTTTGCAAAAAACGGTTTTAAAATTTCATTAATTTTTCTAGCTTGAGTTTTTAAATTTTCAAGTTCTACGACCTCATCAACAAGACCCATAATTACGGCATGTTCATCATTAATAATTGGATCATTCATTGCATCATTTTTATAATAAAACTCAACAATAGGATTTTTTAATTCTCGACCTTCAGGAATTCCAAGTCTTTTTGTTAGCGAACCTGTTGCTACATTTCGCACAACAACTTCAATTGGAATAATAGAAACTCGTTTTACGAGCATATCACGATCATTTAATTTTTTAACAAAATGAGTTGTGATATTGCTATCAGAAAGTTCGCCAAAAATAATTGTGCTAATTTCATTATTTAAAATGCCTTTGCCACTCTCTTGAGATCTTTTTTGAGCATTAAAAGCTGTTAAATCATCTTTGAATTCAGCAATTAGTAAATCTCGATCATTTGTCGAATAGAGTTTTTTGCCTTTACCTTCGTAAAGCAAATCTAATTTATCCATTAATTTTCTCCATGTATTTTTTAACTATTTCAAATCATCTCTTATTATTTAAACGAAATATTTTTAAATAGTTGTATTATGAAATTTTAACAAACTTATTTTATTTTCTTAATTTGCTTCCAATAACTTCAGATATATGAGAATATCCATCTCGTCGCATTAATTTTAATATGCCTTTATTTATTTCACTTGGTAATGATGGACCTTTAAAAATTAAAGCTGAATATATTTGAATTAATGAAGCTCCAACTTGTAATCTTTTATAAGTCTCTTCAGCTGAATCAATTCCACCAACAGATATTAATACCGTTTTGCCATAAAGTTCTTTTGCAATTGCTTCGAATAATTTAAAACTTTTATCTCTAAGAACTTTACCACTTAAACCACCACCAAAACTTTGAACATTTTTAATAAGTGAATGATCAATAGTTGTATTTGTAGCAATAATTCCACTTGCACCACTTTCAACGGCAAAATTAGATAAATTAATAGCATTTTCGATACTTAAATCTGGAGCTATTTTTAAAAATATTGGTTTTGTTGTGATTTTTTTACCTTCTGAAAAAAGAGCTTTAATAAATTTTTCATTTTGAAGATTTCGTAAATTTGGAGTATTTGGCGAAGAAATATTAATGACTAAATAAGAAGCCAATTGATGAAACTTTTCTATTAAAATCAAGTAATCATTAATAGCAATGTCTTCACTTGTAATTTTATTTTTGCCAATATTTATACCAACTGGAATAACAAAAGGGGCTAAATTAGATATTCTATTTTTAATTATTTCCATTCCATCATTATTAAAACCCATTGCATTTTGAAGAGTTTCTTCTTTTAAATGTCGATAAATTCGAGGTTTTGGATTACCATCTTGAGGTTTTGGAGTAATTGTTCCAATTTCAGAAAAACCAAAACCAAGCGACCTCATCTCACGAATTAAAGATCCTTTTTTATCAAAACCTGCTCCAAGTCCAACGGGATTTTTAAAATCAATTCCAAGAATATTTTGATGAAGTCTTCTATCATCAACAGTATGATAATTTCTCCAAATATCTCGAATAACAGGCATTGATTCAATATAGTGCATAAATTTTTCACCGATGAGGTGGGCAACTTCTGGTTCAAATTTATATAATAAATTTTTTATATTTTTGTAGATCACAAGTCTCCTTTTAATTATTATGTCTTTTTAGATATTGCGATAATATATTTTTTAATGAATTTTTTAAATTTTCTTCAAAAATATTTAAATTAGATTCTATTTTAATAGCATATTTATCAGCTTCGATTTTTGCATTATGAAGACCTAACAAATTTACAAAACTATTTTTATTACCGTCCCAATTAACAGGCTTTCCAGCTTCAAGTTCATTACTTGTTGCATCAAGAATATCATCTTGAATCTGAAAAAGAAGTCCCAATTCAATTCCAAGATTCCATAAAGGTTCTTCAAGATTTGATTTATCCGTAATAATTGCTCCCATTTTAAGAGCTGAAGCGATTAATTTTCCAGTTTTATGAATATGCAAAAATTTTAATTTGTCAAGCGAAATTGGAGTTTTTTCAAATTGCAAATCTATTGCTTGACCGAGAACCATACCATTAATTCCACCACTTTCAGATAAATTTCTAATTAATTTAACTTTTATATCATCTCGCAAAGGTGCTTTAGCGATAATTTCAAAAGCCAAAGTATTTAATCCATCACCAACAAGAATAGCTGTTGAATCATTCCAAACAGTATGAATAGTTGGAGTGCCTCGTCTAAGAGGTGAATTATCCATTGCAGGAAGATCATCATGAATAAGTGAATAGGTATGCAAAATTTCAAGAGCTAAAGCGACAGGCATTGCATTTTGTAAAAACATAGGATAAATACCATCAACAACAGATAAAAGTAGTTGCGGACGAAATCTTTTCCCTCCAGATAACAACATGTGAGCAAGAGCTTTCTCAAAATATGGATGAAAACTCTCCGCTTTTGGTAAATTATTTTTTAAATAATTTTCAAATATATTAATATTTATCATAAAAATAATATTTATTTAATGTAAATCAGAATTTAATTTAACTTCTCGTTTACTTCTAAAAGCTTCGATTCTTCCATTTTCAGAATTTTGTCTAAAATGAATTCCATTAATTCCAGCTAATTCTTTACCTTTAAAGCTATTTTTACTAGAAATAAATAACTCTTTTAGATTTAAATTAATTTCTATAAGTTTATTTATTTCATTTGGAGAAATATAAATTTTTGTTCCTTCGAGAATTGCCAAACCTGCATCAATAATAGAACCATCACCAAGAGGAATTCCACAAACTGAATTTGCACCAAGAAGAGAATTTTTACCAATAGAAATAGGATTTCCGTTTGTGCCTGATAAAACTCCAAGAATTGAAGCTCCACCACCAACATCAGAACCATCGCCAACAGATGCCGAACTACTAATTCTACCTTCAACCATTGAAACTCCTAAAGTTCCAGCATTAAAATTAATATAACTTGCGCCAGGCATAATAGTTGTTCCAGCTGAAATATAAGCTCCCATTCTAACTTTTGAACCATCAAGAATTCGAGTATTATTTTCAGGAATGATATGTTGAAGCATTCTAGGGAATTTATCAACGAAATCTATTTTAGGATATTTCCCACTAATTTTTAAAGAAATTTCATTATCTCTAAGCCATTGAAGTTCAATTGGTTTGTTTTCAGACCAAGCAACATTTTGAAGATTAGCAAAAGCACCATTTAGATTTATAGTTCTAATTTTTACTTTTTTTTGAGAAAGTGCATATAATTTAATATAAGTTGATTCAGCAGATTTCAGTGGAGCATCTTCAAATAAAAAGACAATTCTAAAATTCTCAAAATCACCTTGATCTTTAATAGCTTTTAGAACAGCAATATTGTTATGAGATTTTGGATTTTCAATAGTTTCAACAAGAAATGGCTGAAATTTTTCAAGAGCAGAAATAACGAATTCTTTAGAAATTGGTAAAACAATTTCACTTTGAGATAAGTCTAAATTTATATTTAACTCTTTTAAAGTTGAAATAAAAATAGCTCCTGAACCGAAATTTTCATTCCAATTAATAATTGGATATATAGCTTGTAGAGTTAAGTTTTTGTTAATTTGTCCAACATCAACTCTACAAATGCCAAAAGCTAAAGGATCTCGATAACCTTCAGCTTGTCGAACTTCATTGACGAAGTTTTTAAACTCTTCTTTTGACGAAATAGTCATGATAAATAACCTCATTTTATTTTTTATATAAAAATTGTATCAAAATAGATTAATTTAATAATCGATGAGGTTGAAATTTTTAAGCTTCAATAAAATGGCGAGTATAATATTATTGCATTTTTATCAAAAAAACTTTAAAATGTCGAAACTACAAATATTTTTTTGTAGTTAAAATCTATTTTACATGAAAGGTGGTACTCATAATTTGAGCCAATTTTTCAATCGTTTTTCTATCAGGATAAAAATCCTGATTCTTGTTTTAACCAGTATTATTGCTGGAATTCTTCTCTCTTATGTTTCACGAAATGGTCTATTATCAATCGAGAAACAACTCCAAGAAATCACTCTTACAACAAATGTTGAACGATCCGCTCATATTTCTATTCTTCAGGAAAAAGATTATTTATTAAATAGCAATGGAGCTACTTATAATGAAATAAATAGCCAAAATGCTTTTGCTGAAGCTAAAAAGAATATAGAAATTATTCGCACTTCTCTTAATGAGATTAATGGTATTACTACATCTCCAAAACTTTTAACAAGTTCAGATTCAGCTAGAAAAAGTTCTGATCAATATGAAGAAATGTATAAACGAGCTGTTAATCAACTTGTTGAACTTAATAAAGAAGGTATGAAATTAGAACAAGCTGGCGAAATCATTTCTCAAGCTGCTGAAAAATATGTAATGTCACAACGAGAACAGTTAGCCATAATTGGAGATAGCAATTCATCTACTGAAGAAATCATATCTAAAACTGAAAAGTTGAATATTGCTACTGATATTTGGAAATTAACATTTACAATTCGTGCTAACGAAAAAAGATATATGCTTTTTCAAAAAGAAGAGACATTTGAATCTATGAAAAAAGATTTTCAACTTATGATGAATCATCTTGAAAATCTTAAATCTATAACAAAACAAAAAGAAAACTTAGCTCAAATTGCAACATTTAAAGAGGCATCTCAAAATTATGAAAGAGCCGCTTATAAATGGGTTGAACTGCACAAATCTTTATATAGTGATACTTTACCAACAATGAAAAAACTTGGTGATATTGTTTTAAAAGAGGTTTTCTTTGCTGCACAAGATGCTAGAAAAAATATAGAATTAAATCAAAGTGCTATAATAGAACTTTTAATTATAGTTACAATTATAAGTGTTATTTTTGACCTCATCATTGGTGGTATGGTTACAAATTCTATTACAGCTAGTATCGAACAATTTCAAACTGGAATGCTTGAATTTTTTAAATATCTAAATGGTGAAACTCGAGAAGTTCATCATATAAATATTGATGCAAAAGATGAAATGAAAAGTATGACTTATGTAATTAATCACAATATAGATATAATTAAAGTCGGTATCGAAAAAGACAATGCACTAATTGCTCAAGCTGTATCTGTTGCTGAAGAGATTAAAAAAGGTAATTTGTCTATTAGAATTACAAAAACTAGCAATAATGCTGCTCTTAATGATCTTCGAGATGTTATAAATTCAATGCTAGATTCTGTTCATAAAAATATTGGCAATATTTCTAAAAATATTGAAAAATATTCTGAATTTAATTATACAGGCAAAATTGAAAAAGGCTCTCTTGATGGCGAATTAGGAATATTAATTACTCAAGTTAATTCACTTGGTGATGATATTTCTAAAATGCTTAAAAAGAGTGCAAAAGATAGTGTCAAATTAAATGAAAGTTCAGGAAGTCTTGGCGAACTTGTTACAGTTCTTTCAACAACTGCTTCAGAACAAGAACATAATATTAGAAAAATATTAACTTCTATCGAAAAAATAAATTTGAGTATTACTAATGTTGTAACAACAACTGAAAGTCTTTCAACTCAATCAAATGAAATTCGACATGTTATGGGCTTAATTGGTGATATTGCTGAACAGACAAATTTACTTGCTTTAAATGCTGCAATTGAAGCTGCAAGAGCTGGAGATCATGGTAAAGGTTTTGCAGTTGTTTCTGAAGAAATTAGAAAATTAGCTGAAAAAACTCAAAAATCGCTATCTGAAATCGAGATTATTATTAGTACTCTTGGTCAAGCAACTAATGAATCTAATGAAGGAATTCTAGAGCAATCATCTGAAATAAATATTATATCTGATGATATTGGTCAAATTAGAGATGTTGTTAAAAAGAATAGTGAAGTTTCTATCAAAATAGAAAATGTTGCGAAATTGCTTTCTAGAGTTTCAAGAGAAATAGAGATGAGTTTAAGCGATAAAAAATTTATTGGTAAAGATGACGAAGTAAAACAAGCTAAACGAAATTCATACGAAAACGAAAATAATTAAAAAAATAAACTAAATAAACTTTTCATAGCTAGAAATTCTAGCTATGGATTTATAGCATTTTACTAATTCTAGTTATATTCAAATAGATTAATTTAATAATCGATGAGGTTTAAATTACATTTTTAATTCTATTTTCATGATAACAAAAGGGCAAACTCCATAAATGCGACCTCATCGCTAAATAAAAACAAAATATTTAAAGTCTATTTATAATTTTGATCTATTCTTCGTTTGCATAAGCTTCATTAATTATATTAATTTCAGCTACTATTTTAGAAATATCTTCAGTTAATTTTTTGTCGTAATCTGCCATTGTATTTTCAAGATGACCAGAAGTATTAATTCCATTAATTTCGTTTTTAACATAAATTTCTTCAGTTTTTTGAGCAATCTCTTTTAAACTATTTTCAAGTTTAGTTTTAACTTTATTCCATTTATCTAAATAAAGATCTATTTTTTGCTTCTGTTTTGGAAATTCATCTTTAAGTTTAATTAATTTATCGATTTTAGTAGATACTAATTCAATATTCTCTAAGATCTGCTTATGTTTTGAGAGAACTGGAGGAAAATGATTCTTAAGGAAATCTTCTATTTTTTCGTTAAAAATATACCCAGTATTGTATTGTGCTTGTTGATGTTCTTGATATAACTTCAGACTCATAAATATGCCAATGAGAATTACAATTATTATTACAATTATTACAATTATTCTAATTTTACCAATAATTTTACGAATAATTTTAACAATCAATTCACCAATATTTACACCAATATATCCACCAAGAAATATTCCAAGAATTGTTCCAATCAATATACCAATAGATCCACCAATAGATCCACCAATCAATACACCAATAAATCCACCAATATCTTTACCAAGAAAAATTAATCCAAGAATTAATCCAGGAATTCCTCCAAGAACTGCGAACCCTTCTCTGATCTCCGTCTCTGTCCATTTTAAAGCTCCTTTAAACTTAATTTTTGAAATTATAAATGATTGAAGATTTTATATTGATATAAGTGTTTAATCTCTTTTGTTAAAATTATCTTTAATTTTGAAGCTATTTTTAACAAGGAGAAAAAATGATTATAAAAAAAATACAAGGCAAATCTATTCAAGATGCCATGAAAGAGGCAAAAGCTCTTTATGGTGAAGATATCTCCGTAGTTGAAACCAAAACTATAAAAGGAGGGCTATTTTCAAGAAATACATCATATGAAGTTGTAGTTTCTGTTCCTGAAGAGACTGCAAATGAAAATCGTAAAAGTCGTTTTCAAACTCAATTTCTTGATAGAGCCAAAAAAAATTTTGATTTAAAAATTGATACTACAGTTGATGATACTGATGAATTATTAGGTTTTAAATTTCATAATAACGATGAACCAGAAGCTGGAACTCTTTTGGCTAGTTCTCGAGATAAAAAATTATCCTCGCAATATCCAAATCAGAATAATTCAACAAATTTATTAAAACAGGGTTTTGGCAGTGTTGAAAGTAAAAGAGTTTCTCAAAATGCTAAAACCGAACAATTTGTAGATACAACAGCAAATGTTAATAAAATTATGGAACTTGTAAGAAAAAAACAAGAAGAGAACAAAGTTCAAAGAAATGAACAAAATTTTGAAATAGATTTGCCAGATGTTCAAATTCCTATTCCTAATACAAATCAGAATATAAAGCAAACAGCTCAAAATAGTCCTATTCTAAAAACTCAAACTAATCCAGATATAAATAATAATCAGCTTAATGATATTAAATCTGAACTTTCACAACTTAATGATAAAATAAAACTGATTCAGAATATGTTTTGGGAAGAAAAAGGTCCAAATACAACTCCAATTCCTCCAGAATTTTCAGAAATTTATCGAATTGCGAAACAGAGTGGTATGAATCAAGAACATCTTGATTTAATTATGAAACTTTCTACTCAACATATGCCTTTTAAAATGAGACAAAGTAGTGAAACAGTAAAAAGATATTTCAAGGCTCTTTTAAGAAAAATGATCCCAATTAGAACAGAAACTAGAATTAAACCACCAAATAAAAAAATAATTATGCTTGTTGGTTCAACTGGAGTTGGAAAAACAACAACAATTGCAAAATTAGCTGCTCGTTTTACTTTAAAAAGTGAATTAGATTATAAAGTAGGATTAATAGTTCTCGATACTTATAAAATCGGAGCAGTAGAACAATTAACACAATATGCAAGAATGATGAAAGTTCAAATCGAAACAGTTGTTTCACCAGTTGATTTTCTCGATAAACTCGAAAGAATGCGAACTAATGATTATGTTTTAATCGATACTATGGGAAGTTCTCCATATGATATTCAAAAAATAGATACTATTAGAGAATTTTTAAATACTGGCAACAATTTATATGAAATTGATGTTATGCTAGTATTATCAAGTAGTTTAAAATATGAAGATTTAAAAGAAAGTTACAATAGTTTTTCAAAACTAAATATCGATACAATAATGTTTACAAAACTTGATGAAACCAAGGGATTTGGAAATATCTTTAGCCTTATCCACGATGTTCAGAAACCTATAAGCTATTTTTCAATAGGTCAAGAGGTTCCTGAAGATATTATTGTTGCAAAGAGCGAGTATCTGGTAGATTCCTTGCTACATGGTTTTAAAAGGGACGGAAAGAGTGAATGACAATGGTTTCTAATAGCGATAATGCAAATGTAAATCAAGCTAAAAAACTCCAAGAGTTAATGGATACAAAAAAGAGTAATAATAATCGAGAAGTTGATTTTGCTAAAAAAACAACACATTTTATCGCTGTAACAAGTGGCAAAGGTGGAGTCGGAAAATCTACAATTAGTGCTAATTTAGCTTATATATTCTCAAAGTATGGTTATAAAGTTGGAATTTTTGATGCTGATATAGGTCTTGCAAATTTAGATGTTCTTTTTAATGTTCGAGTTAAAAAAAATATCGTTCATGTTTTACGAGGTCAAGCTGATTTAAGAGATATTTTAGTTCATGTTACTCCAAATTTAATTTTAATTCCGGGAGATAGCGGTTCAGATATTTTTGAATTCAGTGATACAAAAATTTTTGATAAATTAATTCAAGAATCAACTATGTTAGATGATCTTGATGTTATGATTATAGACACAGGTGCAGGAATTGGCGAAAAAACTCAAATGTTTTTGAATATTGCTGATGATATATTAGTTATAACGGTTCCTGATCCAGCAGCAATTACTGATGCTTATGCAACTATAAAAACAACGAGTAAAAAAAGAGATGATATTGGCATGATATTAAATCAGGTTATGTCAGAAAAAGAGGCACTTGCAATATTTGGAAAAATAGATAAAGTCGCCAGAGTAAATATTGGAGGAAATTTACATCTTGAATATTTTGGCAAAATAGCTGATGATCCTGCAGTTAGTTCATCAATTAAAAGACGAACTCTTTTTGCTAAAGAGAGTCCTTATGCTCCTGCAACTCAAGATTTAGAAAAAATAGCTAGACTATTAGCTAAAAAATTAGAACAAAATATTTTAACAGGTTCTGAACTTGATGCAAATGGATTATCTGGACTGTTTAATAGATTAATTAAACATTTTCGTTAATAATAAATATATAGGTATAATTTAAATGATCGTCTATAATATTCAAAGTTTTTTAACAGTTGTTGGTTTTTTTACTGGACTATTTTTTTCAGTAATCGCAACTGTATCACCTTTAGAATTAGTTGTAAATGCAATTATTTCAACTCTTGGTTTTCATGCATTTGCAAATATAGCTCTCTCGTTTTATGTTAAAAATCTCGAAGTTACTCTAGCTAATAAATTTCCAAAACAGGCTCTTGAATCTGAATTAGATCAATTAGTAAGAGACTTAGATAAAAAAGAGGATAAATTTATGCCACAAAAAGAGAATTTTCAAATTATTATAAACAAACAAATTAATAATATTGAAGCAGGTCAAAAAAATAGATGAGCTATATAAATGATGTTAAATACCAAAAAGATCTTTTAGCAATAGAATATCTTCCAGCTGTAAAATCAATGGCATTTAGATTAAAAGAACGACTTCCAAGTTTTATAGAATATGCTGATTTAGTCTCTATCGGCACAGAAGAACTTGTAAAACTTGCAAGACGATATGACGAAAATCAAAATGACTCATTTTGGGGTTATGCTAAAAAACGAGTCTATGGTTCAATGTTAGATTATTTAAGATCTCTCGATGTCATGAGTCGAAATGGTCGCAAATTAGTCAAAACTATTGATAGTCTTGTTAGTAATTATGTAGCCTCTTTTGATGAAGAACCTTCAAATCAGTTTTTAGCTGATAAATTAGATTTACCTATCGATAAAATTCGTGAAGCTCGTCGAGCTTCTGAAGTCTATTCGGTTTTACCAATTTCAGATAATATCGATTTTGAAGATAGTAATGCAAATGTATTAGAACAGTTAGAGACTGATGATTTAATAACTAAAGTTACTGCTGTTTTAGATCAACTTTCAGATCGTGAAAGACTTATTATTCAGTTATATTATTTCGAAGAATTAAATTTAAAAGAGATTAGTGCTATATTAAATATAACTGAATCTAGAATTTCACAAATACATAAAGCTGTAATTACTAAAATTAAAGATGAATTGAAGGAATAGGGCAATGGCTGATATATTAACTCAAGATGAAATAGATGCCCTTCTCGGAAATGTTGAAAATGAAGATTTAGGTGATGATGATGATGAAAATGAAAATACCTCATCAACAACCGCCACTGGAAGTAGTTATGTCTCTCCAAATCCTGATGTTCAAATTACTCTTTATGATTTTAAACGACCTAATCGAGTTAGTAAAGAGCAATTAAGAGCCTTTAGAAGTATTCATGATAAATTAGCCAGAACCTCATCTTCACAAATTTCAGCTATTATGAGATCTATCGTTGAAATTCAATTACATTCTGCTGATCAAATGACTTATGGCGAATTTTTAATGTCTCTCCCCAATCCAACTAGTTTTAATGTTTTTTCTATGAAACCTCTTGAAGGAAATGGCATTTTAGAAGTTAACCCTTCGATTGCCTATCCAATGATAGATAGACTTCTAGGCGGTCGTGGTGATCCTTTTGAAAATAATCGTGAATTTAGTGATATCGAAATTTCTCTTTTTGAAACTATTTTAAAAGTTTTTATGGACAATTTACGAGATGCTTGGAAAATTGTAGAAAATATATCTCCTACAATAGAACAAAAAGAGAGTTCTCCAAATGTTGTTCAAATTGTTGCTCAAAACGAAATCGTTGTTATGATCGTCATGGAAATTATTATTGGTCAATCTAGTGGTATGATGAATATCTGTTATCCCGTTATTGCTCTTGAATCTCTTTTACCAAGATTAGCTAGTCGAGATTTAATGTTAAATGAATCTGGTTCTAAAAAAGTAGAAATCAAGATTTAAAAGTTGTTATCGGTGGAACTAATGTTCAAGTAGAAGCCTATTTAGGTGAAACTAGAATCTCATTAAAAGAAATTTTAGAATTAACTGTTGGCGATATTATTAAATTAGATAATCATGTTGATGATGGAGTCGCAGTTTCTGTAAATGAAAAAGAGCGATTCGTTGGTCAAATTGGTGTTCGACGACATCGAAAATCTGTAAAAATCAAAGAAAAAATATTTAGCGAACAAGATGAACTTAAAGATATTCTTGAAGAAATCGCAACTTATCGCGGTGAGGAACGATTGGAACTTTGAGTTTAAAAAAAGGTCATTTAGCTGAAGATATCGTTATTAAATATTTAATAAAACTTGACTTTCTCATATTAACTCGTAACTATTATACTCGTTATGGCGAAATTGATATAGTTGCTAAAAAAATAATATTTTACACTTCATTGAAGTCAAAAGTGGAAAATATTTTAATCCAGCTGAAAATTTAACAGATAAAAAATTAGAAAAATTAACTAAAGCAATATTAATATATTTAGATTTAAATAATAATAATGAAAATTATATTATAGATTTAGTTACTTTATTTAATAATAAAATAGAATTTTTTGAAAATATCTCGTTTTAATTAATAAATATTTGATATATTAATAATTTCTTGAATTTGGTAGAATTAAGAATAAAAATTTAAAATCATAAAGATAGTGAGATGATGGATAAAGATTTTAATGAAAAATGTGCGGTAGTTGGTGTTTTTAATCATCCTAGTGCATCGAAAATAGCCTATTTCTCCCTTTTTAGTATGCAACATAGAGGACAAGAAGCTGCTGGAATCAGTAGTTCTGATGGCAAAAAAATGCATACAATAAAAGATAGAGGACTTGTTACTCAAGTCTTTGATGATCAAAAAATTTCAACTCTTTGTGGTGATATCGCAATCGGACACACTCGATATTCAACTGCTGGAGATGATTCAATTCTTGATGCTCAACCTGTTTATGCTCGTTATGATTTAGGTGAATTAGCCATAGTTCATAATGGCAATTTTACAAATACTGGTGTTGTTAGACAAAAACTTATAAATAAAGGTGCAATTTTTCAGACACATATGGACACTGAAAATTTAATACACTTAATAGCAAAAAGTGATAAACGAGATCTTTTAGATCGAATTGTTGATGGACTAAAAAAAGTTGAAGGTGCTTATTCTCTTATTTTTTCTAATAAAAATCAGATGTTTGCAGTTCGAGATCCACACGGATTTAGACCTTTAAGTCTCGGTAGAGTTGCAGGTGTCTCTGGTGAAGATGGTTATATCGTAGCTAGTGAAACTTGTGCCTTTGATCTTGTTGGTGCAAAATTTATTCGAGATATTCGTCCTGGTGAATTAATCGTTTTTGATAAAGGTCGAGCTCCTCAATCTTTTCAAATTTTTGAACCAACACCTCATCACTGTATTTTTGAATATGTATATTTCGCTAGACCAGATAGTTCTATTTTTGGCAAAAATGTCTATAAATTACGAAAAGAGATGGGTCGAACTCTTGCACGAGAAGCTCCAGTTGATGCTGATATGGTCATTCCTGTTCCTGATGGTGGTGTTCCTGCTGCACTCGGTTATGCTGAAGCAAGTGGAATCCCTTTTAATATGGCTATTATGCGAAATCATTATGTTGGCAGAACTTTTATTGAACCAACTCAAGAAATTAGAGATTTAAAAGTTAAAATGAAATTGTCTCCAATGAGTGCTGTTATTAGTGGCAAACGAGTCATTGTTATTGATGATTCAATTGTTCGTGGAACAACAAGTCGTCAAATAGTCAGAATGTTAAAAAAGGCTGGAGCTAAAGAAGTTCATATGCGAGTTAGTTCGCCCCCAACAACTCATCCTTGTTATTATGGTGTTGATACTCCTGAACAAGATAAATTAATCGCTTCAAAATATGATATTCCATCAATTGCCAATTATATCGAGGCTGATAGTCTTGCCTATTTATCATTAGATGGTTTATTAAATAGTGTCGGTCGTGATTTAAGTTATTGCACAACATGTTTTGATGGCAATTTTATTATTGAACCTCAATTTTTGCCTAAAATATCAGAATAATTATATAAAACTGTGTATAAATTAACTCGTGAAGATATAATTAGATATTTAGAAAATATTAAGTATCCTAAATTAGATAAAACTCTTGGTGATCTCGGACTTGTCGATGAGGTTGAAATTTATGACGAAAATAATAGTCTAAAAATTAAATTATCGATGGTCAGTGATGACTCTTTCAAAATCGTAAAACCTCAAATTGAAGAATATTTTAAAAAACATTTTATTAATATATTAATATCTAAAAAAGATAAAGATATAACTGTTAATAAAAAGAATTTGGCTTACGGTTCAACTGATAAACCTAATAATCGAGCATCTTTTGCTAAAAAAGTTATTGCTGTAACAAGTGGTAAAGGTGGAGTTGGTAAAACAACTGTTGCCGTAAATTTAGCCATCGGTTTAGCTCAACAAAATTATAAAGTTGCTCTTCTTGATGCTGATGTTTATGGTCCAAATGTTCCTCGAATGACTGGCACTGAAACTGAAAAATTAACTTGGAATGACAATAATAAAATTCAACCACATTTTAATTTTGGTATTAAAATGATGAGTGTAGCTTATACAACTCCAAAAAATGATACTCCTTTAGTTTGGCGAGGTTCAGTTGCAGTTTCTGCTGTTGTTCAATTTTTGGAAGATGTTGATTGGGGCGAACTCGATTTTTTAATTATTGATATGCCTCCCGGAACTGGAGATATTCAATTAACAATGGCTCAAGAGATTCCTTTGACAGCTGGAATTATTGTTACAACACCTCAACAAGTAGCTCTTGACGATGTTGGTCGAGCAATAATGATGTTCAAAGATGTAAAAGTTAAAATTGGCGGAATCATAGAAAATATGAGCTATTTTATTACTCCTGATACAGGATCTAAATATTATATATTTGGTGAAAATGGTGGTAAAAATATAGCCCATAAATATTCTGTTCCATTTTTGGGCGAAATTCCATTAAGAATGGATATTCGAGAATCTGGTGATAGCGGTTTTCCTCCAATAGTTTCAAAAGATCTTTCACTTCGAACTTATTATAAAGATATTGTAAATAATTTACTAATTGAAATTAATAAATAAAAAAATAACAATTTATTTTGATGAGGTCGGAAAATAAAAAATTAGAACCTCATCGAAATAAAAACTTATATTTTATTAAACTGCTTTTAATTCTCCATCAATAATTTTATAAACTCGATCTGAAAGTTTCTCGATATCAGCCATATCGTGGCTAACTAATAAAAAAGTCAGATTAAACTCTTTTGAAATTTTTGCTAATTCATCTCGCAGTTTTTCTCGCAATTCACTATCGATAGCTGAAAATGGTTCATCTAAAAGTAAAATTTTTGGTTCTGACAAAATTGCTCGACCAAGTGCGACTCTCTGTTTTTGTCCGCCAGAAAGTTGATCAGGTTTTTGATTTTTAAAATTTTCTAATTCTAATATTTGCAACATTTTATCAAGTTTAGATATATCTTTTTTATCTTTCATGCCAAATTTTAGATTTTCTGTAATTGTCATATTTGGGAAAAGTGCATAATCTTGAAATACAAATCCAGTTTTTCTTTTTTGTGGAATTAAATATATATTTTTATCTTGCCAAATAATATTATCTACTTTTATAAAACCTTCTGATTTTTCAAGTCCAGCTATAATTCTTAAAAGTGTTGTTTTTCCTGAACCGCTTTGACCAATAATTCCGATTCGTTCTCCGTTTTGAATAGTTAAATTTGCCTTTAATTCAGTATTAAATAAATTTTTAGATATATTTATTTCAATCATATTATTGATTTCCATCTTTATTATTAAATTTAAAAATTATAACTAGAACTATAAAACTTAATAAAAATAAAAAACTAGCATATAAATGAGCTAAATCATAATTTAAAGCATCTACCTCATCATAAAGTGCCAAACTAGCAACTCGAGTCTCATTTGGAATATTTCCACCAATCATTAAAGCAACTCCAAATTCTCCAACAGTATGAGCAAAAGTTATAACTGAAGCTATAATTATAGATGATTTAATATTAGGAATTAATACAAATAATATTGTTTGAAAAGTACTTTTGCCAAGAGTAAAAGAGACTTCTCGTAATGATTTTGGAAGAGCTGTAAAACCATTTTGAATTGGATGAATCATAAAAGGCAAACTAAAAATGATTGATGCAACGACCAAACCTTCAAAAGAAAAAGCTAATCTTGTATTAAAAAAATATTCGATAAATTTGCCAAAATGACCTTCTGGATTAAATAATAAAAGCATATAAAATCCGAGAACAGATGGTGGCAAAACAAGAGGCATTGCTACAAGAGTTTCGATTATTGGTTTTGTTCGCGATGAGGTAATTGATAACCAATAGGCAATTGGTAACCCAAAAACTAGCAAAATTATAGTTGTTAATCCAGCTAATTTTAGAGTTAAAATTACCGTATTTAAAAAATCACTATTTAAAATTTCATTCAAAACCATATTTTTTAAAGATCTCTTGACTATCGTTATTTAATAAATATTCTGCGAATTCTTTTGCTAAAGTTTTATTTTTTGCATATTTAGTTATTACAAAAGATTGAGCTAAAGGTTCATATTGATTTCGATCGATTGCTTTATAAGTTAAAGCATCTTTACTATTTTTAATAAGTGAAAGAGCTACAAAACCAACATCAGCATTTCCGCTATCAACAAATTGAATAGCTTGAGAAATATTCTCGCCAAAAACTAATTTATTCTCGACAAGCTTATATAAATTATATTTAACTAAAAGCTTAATAGCTAAAGCTCCATAAGGTGCAGTTTTAACATTTGCGATAGCAATTTTTTTGACTTCATCAGTTTTTAATTCTTCGATATTTAAATATTTACCATTTTTAGAATATAAAGCAATTAAGCCTTTAGTATATATTTTTGGTTTATCGAGAGCATCGCCATCAGCAAAAATTTTATCTGGATAAGTTTGATCAGCTGATAAAAAAATATCATAACTTAAGCCATTATGAAATTGAGTGTAACCTTTACCTGAAGCTCCATAAGTAACGATAACTTTATCGTTTTGATGGCTATTTTGGAATTTTAAATATTTCATATAGCGGAATACAAAAATGGAAAAATATAGGTATTCCGCAATATGTTTCCGAATATCTTGAAGTGTTAAATAGACTATCAGCTGAAGAGCGAGAAAAATATTTGAGGGAAAAATTAGAATTGAACATCTAATTTATTTTATGTAATCTTCTAACTTATCAAAAACCTCATCGAAATTGAAAGCTGATGAGGTTGAAACGAGAGTTATTTGAATTCAGAAATAGTTTTTAAATTCCATTTGAGTTGAATATAAGATTTATTTGGAATTTCGATAGCGAAATCTCGAGCTTTTTCAGTTAATTTCCACGAATTATTTTCTCGAATTTGAAACCCATTTTTCTCAAGAATTCGATTCATTTCGATAGCCGAAACATTTATAAATTCACCAAGTTTTGTAGGAATAAAATATTCGTTTTCAAGATCAATTTGAAATCTTTTAAGAGGTTGTTCATTGAATTGAGTTCTCATGAATTTATCAAAACGATAAAGAACTAATTTATTTCGAGATTGCAGATTATCAATAAAATCGAGAACTTCAAACGAGAAATCTTTATATTCTTTTAAGTTTTGTAGCTGTTCAACGAAATTTATATTTTGGTTTGGTTTCAGAATTTCGCTTTTTTGTTGTGGAATTGAATAAGTTCCAGTTTTGCGAATTGAAGGAAGAACTTCACGAGTTATCCATTTTTTAAATGTTTTAGCTTCAAATTTTTTAGAACCAATAATCGCACTATATAGTCCTGACTCATTAATCAAGATGATCGAACCTTGATTTTTAAAAAGTTCACCTATTTCGATGTTACCGATATTTTTAAACCGTTCATCCATTTTAGATGATCGCAAAATGTCTTCATCGTCAATAAGTTTTAGCATTGCTTGAGTTTGGCTATAACTTAAGATTTCAGATACATCTTTTGCGATAAACCATTCAATGCCATCAATTAAGACAATTCTTACTTTTAAGCCATTAAATTCTTTTGTTATAATTTGCATAGTTTTCCTTAAACTGGCAAATGAGAAAATCTTATGTTCCCAAAACCTGAAAATATTCCATTTGCCTAAATAAATTTTTTAATTTAGAATTAAAAATAAGTTTATTATATAAAAGCTTATTTTTAACTTAAAAACTGCCTTGAATATACATTAAACTATTTTAAAAGTATCAAAATTTACCTTAAAGGATTTTTATGAATTATGTAGAATTTAAAAAACATCTTAAAAATCACAGAACCTCTATTAAAGATTTTTCGCAAATTTTAAATATTTCATATAGCGGAATACAAAAATGGAAAAATATAGGTATTCCGCAATATGTTTCCGAATATCTTGAAGTGTTAAATAGACTATCAGCTGAAGAGCGAGAAAAATATTTGAGGGAAAAATTAGAATTGAACATCTAATTTATTTTATGTAATCTTCTAACTTAACAAAAACCTCATCGAAATTGAAAGCTGATGAGGTTGAAACGAGAGTTATTTGAATTCAGAAATAGTTTTTAAATTCCATTTGAATTGAATATAAGATTTATTTGGAATTTCGATAGCGAAATCTCTAGCTTTTTCAGTTAATTTCCACGAATTATTTTCTCGAATTTGAAACCCATTTTTCTCAAGAATTCGATTCATTTCGATAGCTGAAACATTTATAAATTCACCAAGTTTTGTAGGAATAAAATATTCGTTTTCAAGATCAATTTGAAATCTTTTAAGAGGTTGTTCATTGAATTGAGCTCTCATGAATTTATCAAAACGATAAAGAACTAATTTATTTCGAGATTGCAGATTGTCAATAAAATCTAGAACTTCAAACGAGAAATCTTTATATTCTTTTAAGTTTTGTAGCTGTTCAACGAAATTTATATTTTGGTTTGGTTTCAGAATTTCGCTTTTTTGTTGTGGAATTGAATAAGTTCCAGTTTTGCGAATTGAAGGAATAACTTCACCAGCTAACCATTTTTGAAACGGAATTGCTTTCGGTTTATCTGAACGAGCAAGAAAGAAATATAAACCTGATTCTAATAAAACAGACATTTGTTGTTTGCCACCAAGGGTGCCAATCGGTTTGGTATCCTTCCATTCATTTGGAATATGCTCTAATAAAGTGCTATTAAATCGTGTATATCCAAGGGCTATTGCGACATCTTTTGCGACAAAAAATATATTTTCATTTTCATCTGTAAAAGTTCTAATTTTGTTTGTTTCGTCAAACTGATATTCTATAATATCAAAATTCAAAGATAAATCCTTTTTTATAATATTGAGTGGCATTGATATTTTAAAGAATTTTATCTTTGAATAAACTTAAATTGTTTTACAAAATAAAACAATTTTGTTTTACTTTGTAAAAGGACTCAAAATTGACTTATCAAGAATATGAAAATAAAATTAAAACTCTAAATTTATCGTCAAGTAAATTAGCAAAAATAATGGGAATGGCAAGAACAACTCCGTCAGCTGTTTGGAAAAGAAAAAATGAGATACCAATACCAATTGAAAGATTTTTAGAAATTTTTGAAAGATTAGAAGAAGATGAGAGGGTTTTATTTATTCACAATAAATTAAAAAATTGTGCGATTCGTTAGATAGACGAGAAAAATATTTGAGGGAAAAATTAGAATTGAACATCTAATTTATTTTATGTAATCTTCTAACTTAACAAAAACCTCATCGAAATCGAAATTTCTTAATGTGATAAAATAACACAACTAAAATTTTATAAAACGGAGTTTTCGATGAGGTCTAAATTTAAAAATTTAACTTTTTTATCGTTTTCAGCTTCAACTTTGCTTTTTGCTGGAAATTTAACTGTTTATCCAAATTGGAATCTATTTGGCGATTCAATTGAAATTGATTTAAATAAAACTTTTAATAAGTATAGTGATATTAAAATTATTTGGAGTTTTAATAATTTGACTCAAGAATGGAATCCATATGGAAATAGTGAAACTTATCTTGAAAAAATTGCAAAAACAAACTATCAATCAGCAAATAAAATAGGTGCGAGAAATGGCTTTTGGGTTTTTAATGATAGCAACAATACTTTTACAATTGAGATTAATCCCGAAACTAATATTTCAAACGGAACAAATTCAACAATTGAAAACAATATAAGCTCATCAGCACGAAAGTTCCTAAATGTTCCGCGAACTTTTACACGAGACGATACAAATAATATTGTTACCGAATCAACTTTTGGCTTAAAATGGGAAGATACACATCATTCAAAAGATACAACTATGAACTATAACGATGCTGATAGTTATTGCGAAAACTTAGAACTTGGCGGAATTACCGATTGGCGAGTTCCAACACAAAAAGAGCTTTGGTTTTTGCATGACCGAAACTTAAGCAACCCAGCTTTAAGTTCAACTTTTAAAAATGTTGCAGTTGCAAATGATTTTTATGGTTCTTATTGGAGCAATCAAGCTGTAACATATTCAGGTTATGAAAGCTATAACTGGGGTGTATATTCAAGCAGTGGCTTTAATGGTTGGAAGACAAGAACTTCAAACTATTATGTTCGCTGTGTTTCTGGTGAGAGCCACTATGAAGATATAAATTTCAGTAGAGATAGTTCTAAAAATGTAGTTATTGATAATACAAATAATTTAATGTGGCAAGATAGTTCTGGAGATGTTTCAAGAACTTGGAGAGAAGCTATTAGTTACTGTGAAAATTTAGATTTTGCAGGTTATTCTGATTGGCGATTAGCCACGATTGAAGAGTTATATTCAATCACAGATCAACGAAAAAATTCAGATCCATTTGTAAATCAAAGCTTTCAAAATATTTCATCTAATTTGTATTGGTCATCAACTATAACTAAAAATTATACTTCCAATTCATGGCTTTTGAATTTCGACTATGGAGATGACTACTACAGCAATCAGGACGATTATATTTTGTTTCGTTGTCTTCGCAATAACCAATAATCTCCACTCGTCATATAAAACGACTTCCCCGTCAGACTTTGTCTGCCACCCCTTCTGAAGAAGGGGAATTTTGAAACTATTCCCATCCTATTCGCCTCGCCCGTCATATTCGGGCTTGACCCGAATATCCATCAAGTTATAAAAAAACAATCAAACAAATTAGAAACCTCATCAAAATTAAAACGACTTCCCCGTCAGACTTTGTCTGCCACCCCTTCTGAAGAAGGGGAATTTTGAAACTATTCCCATCCTATCATCAAATTAAATCAATTTTTAAAACTTAAAAAATATAAATTCAATTATATCTCAAACTATTTCTTTAAATTCCGAACATCTATTTTTGCTAAAATTGTGAAAAATAAAAATTCGGAGATAAATTAATGCAGATATGTTCAAAAGAACAATTTTTAGAAATCATGAATGAACGACATGCTTGTAAGCTATTTAATTCTCAAAAAAAGATTTCTGAAGATAATATAAATTATATTCTCGAAATTGGTCGTCTTTCAGCTTCATCTTTTGGAATGGAACATTGGCAATTTATAACTATTTCAGATAACGAAATTAAAAAAGAGATTCAAAAAGCCTCTTGGAATCAACCACAAATTACCTCATCGACTCTCTTAATTGTTATTCTCGCTAGAAAAAATTTAAGATCAAATTCTAATTATGTAATCGAAAGATTTAAATCAAAAGGTTTAAAAGATAATTTATTAGAAGCTTATTTAAATAAATATAGCACTTTTATAGATTCTCGAACAGATTTTGAAATTCTCGAATGGTCAAAACGACAAACTTATATCGCAATGGCAAATATGACAAATGGAGCTTCAGCAATTGGAATCGATAGTTGTCCAATTGAAGGTTTTGAAAGTGAAAAAGTTGAGTCAATTTTAAATATTGATAAAGACAATTTTGCTGTTTCGATTATTTTACCTTTTGGTTATAGATTAAATTCTCCAAAAATTAAAAATCGCAGATCTTTTGATGAGGTAGTTACAAAACTTTAACTATAATGGAAATAGAACAAAAACGACTAAAAGAATTAATTAAGGATTCAGCTAAAAATTTATCAACTATTAATATAATGTTAAAAAATGGCTTAATTTCGATAGATGATTTGAATGAATTCATAGCAAACAGTATAATTATTGGTGAAAGTAATATTTCTGAAATCAGAAATTATCCTTTTGTTAATAAAGATCAAATTATAAAAATAGTCTCGACTAAATTGGGTTATAGTTATATCGATTTAGATAATCTTGATTTTAATTATAAATTTGCTATTAAATTACCTTTTCAAAGAATTGTTAAATATTCAATTTTGCCAATTGAAGAGGGTAAAGATTTTGCAACTGTTGTTTTTTCTGATCCACTTGATGTTGAAGCAAAAGATTTTATTCAAAGAACAGTTAATAAAAAATTAAATATCTTTGTTGCCTCTGAAGAACAGATAAAAGAATATATTAGAAAACTTGAAATCGAAAAAGGCATGAAAGATGTAATTATTAAAATTCGTCGAGCGATTTCAACAACATTTGAAGAAAATAAAGATAGTTCTGCTATTCTTGAATTAATTGAACTTGTTGTAAAAACATCAATAGATTTGAGAAGTAGTGATATTCATATTGAACCTACTGAACATAGTTGTATTATTAGAAATCGAATTGATGGTGTTTTGATGAGAACTTTCTTATTTGAAACAGATATTTATGCACCTTTAGCTTCAAGAATTAAATTATTAGCAAATCTCGATATTGCAGAAAAACGATTACCTCAAGATGGTAGATTTGCTTATAGTATTGGAAATTCAAATTATGATTTTAGGGTTTCAACTCTTCCGATAGTTTCTGGGGAATCGATTGTTATTCGTATTCTCGATTCAAGTAAAGCAATGATAAATTTAAATAATACTGGTATGATTCCTAATAATTATAATCGCTTTTTTAATTGTCTTAAATCTTCTTATGGTATAGTTCTAGTTACTGGCCCAACTGGTAGTGGAAAAACAACAACTTTATATGGAGCTTTAAACGAAATTAAAAGTGTTAAAGATAAAATTATTACTGTTGAAGATCCAGTTGAATATCAAGTTGAAATGATTCAACAAGTTAATGTAAATAAAAAAGCAGGTTTAGATTTTGCAAAAACTTTAAGAGCTATTTTAAGACAAGATCCAGATAAAATAATGATTGGTGAAATTCGAGATCATGAAACTTTGAGAATTGCAATCGAAGCAGCACTAACTGGACATCTTGTTTTATCAACTTTACATACAAATGATGCTATTGCTTCGATAGCCAGAATGTTAGATATGGGTATTGAACCATATTTATTAGGTGGAGCTCTTGTTGCAATTCAAGCTCAACGACTTGTGAGAAAAATTTGTACAAAATGTAAAAAAGAGATAATTATTGATCCAAAAAGTTTAAATAAAAAAATTGTCCATCTTTTACCAAATGATTTTAAATTATATAAAGGTGAAGGTTGTAATAGTTGCTCTTTTAGTGGCTATTTTGGTCGTGAAATGATTTGTGAAGTTCTTGAAATAACTGACAAGATTTCATCTTTAATTAGTGCAAATGAATCAAAAGATAAAATTCTCGAAGAAGCTCGAAGTTACGGATTTAAGACTATTCTTGAAGTTGGTGTGATTAAAGCTTTAAATGGAATTACAACAATTGATGAGGTCTTAAGAGTAACTAAATCTTGAACATAAAAAAGATAAAAGAACAACTTCTACTTCAAACTTATCTAATTCCTTTTTATTTTTTAGTTTATATGATGGCATTTTATGATCCAATTCATAAAGAAATTTGGTCAGAATTAGACTTTAATAAAACTATGGTTATGAAAACAGCTTTAGAAATTGTAGAAATCTTAGGCGAACCTAGTCAATTTGAATTAAGAGAAGGCAAAATCATGGTTTTAGATTATTATGATATAGTTTATTCAAAAAAACGAGAAATTCGTTATAAATTTGTAAGATTAATTATGTTTAGAAAAATAGAAAATTCTTAAGTTTTCTATTTTCATTTAAATTAATTAAATTATTGCACGATATACATTTCAACTAAAAAATATAAGGTTAAAATATGAGTCTTTTTTCACATAAGAGATTAGCTTTGTTATCAACAGCGGTTTTATTTGCATTAAGTGGTTGTTCTACATCTAGCGAAACTCCTTCAGATATTCCAGGATTAACAAAAAAAGAGGCGGAAAAATATTTAGAACAAGATCCAGATAAATGTTATGAATCAGGTGTTATTGCTCCATCTTGGGTTTGTGATCCTTTTATTGAAGGTGGTCTTGGTGCAGTTGGTTCAGCTCAAGCAAATCCACTTGGACGACAATTCCAAACAACTGAAGCAATGGCAAATGCTCGAGATATGTTAGCACGAGAATTAGGCACAAAAGTTAAAAATATATTTAAAAATTTTTCTCAATCAACTGGAGTTGGTGAAGATCAAACTGTTGAAAAAGTTGCTGCCAATGTTTCAAAACAAATTGCAAACGAAAATATCGAAGGTGCAAGACAAAAAAATCGATGGATTGCTCCAGATGGAACTCTTTTTGTTCATGTAATTTTAGATCCAAAAGGTGTAGCAGATTTTAAATCAAAAACAAAAGACAAAATTAAAACTTCACTTAAAAATGAACAAGCTTTATATCAACAATTTGTAGCTAAAAAAGCTATGGAAGAATTAGATAACGAAATTGATAAAATCGAAAAAGAGATAAATCAATAACAAATGAAAAACTTGATATTTTTATTTTCAATTTTAACTTTTTTAACCGCTTCATTTAGTTTTTCTGGTTGTAGTGCAACTGAAGAAATAGTTGAACAGAAACCTCAATTAAATTACTATCAGAAACGAGAAAAAAGTCTATATCAACAATTTAATGCTAAAAAAGCCCTTGAAGATCTTGATGAACAAATAGAGAAAGAATAAAATGAGATTTCTTGTTATTTCTTTATTAGGAGGAATTATCTATCTTTCTGGTTGTGGAAGTAAGAAAATTAATAACGAAAATAAAGTATCAAGAACTCAACAATCAGATCAAAAACCTTTTTGGATAAGTGATCCTCAAACTCATTCAGCTATTCAAGGAAAAATTTATGGACTTGGATATTCTCGTGACCACATACACGGAAATAGAGCTAAAAGACAACTTGCAATTTCAACAGCTATTAATGAAATTGCCAATCAAAAAGGTGTTAAAGTTAATAGCGAACTTGAAATGTTTCAAAAAGGTGGTGAATCTGTAAGTTCCCCTGAAAGTGCTATACAGTTATATTCTGTTCAAACAGTTGAAGGTAAAACTGTAAATGCTAAAATTATTGAAAGTTGGGAAGACCTAAATACAAAAGAGTTATGGATCTTAATGGCTGAATAAAGAGTTATATTAAATATATGTAAATTTAAAGCTTACATATATTTAATTTCAAAAACTTCTAGGTTTTATATCTCCTTCACCTATATTAGTGGAGATATACTTAAACTGAAATTCAAAACCGTTGATTATAGATTCTTTACCAGTTAATTTTATAAACTTAAGATTTGAACTATTTTCATCTAATTTTAAATTATTTTCATCTAATGATAAATTGATAAAAGATGAATTATTATCAAATATTTCATCTTTTATATAAAAAACAGAAACATTAAAATTAAAATTTTCAGTTTTGACATTATTTGTATTATTAAAATCATCGATATCATCTCTTATAGTCTTATTATTCTCATCGATATCATTTGAATCATTAAAATCTATTGAAGCAAATCTACTATGATTAGTATCAGTTTCAAAATATAGTCTATTTTCATTGTAATTTCTTGAGATTAAATTATCACTTTTTCTTGTAAAATGAGAACTATTCGTATCTAAAATTCGCATAATATACTTATCATCTTCATAAACATTTTCGTCCCAAGGCAAACTTAAAATCAGAATAGTATGTTTTAATCCAAGAAATAAACTATTTTTATATACAACTTCGTGAGATATATTATCAATTGATTTTAATAAAGATGGAATTGGAGTTAAAATAGTTGCAATAATTACAATAGAAAATAGGATTTCTATTAGAGAAAAGCTCTTACGAAATCCAGACATTTTAAAATTTTTAATTATCTATTTTTGATAAAATCGAGTTTTTAAGTTTTTTATATCGTTGCATTACATTTCCTTCAATAGAACCTATATCACTAGATATAATAACTCCGCCTTTTGTTACTGCATTATCAGAAATAATAGTTATATTTTTTAAATTTGAGAGACCAACTCGAACAGATTCATAATCATTATTATTAACATGAATTTTAATTTCTTTAGCCTCTTCTATTTTTTTTATAAGTGCATTTGATAAATTAATGGCAACACTGCCACTATTAAAACTTAATTCACTTTCGATAACCTCTTTAGCAATTTCTATTGAAGTTTGAACAAGCTCTTTTTCGAAACCATTTAAAAGAGATGAGAAGTTTTTAGATAATTCATCTAATTTTTTTATAGAACTTTCTAATTGAGAGAGTTTGGCTTTATAAAAATTATCAATTTCTGTATGAGCTTTTGTTTCACCATCTCTAACTCCTTTAACATATGAATCATCTTTAGATCGTTTCATTTCATCTCGAAAAAGTCCCTCTTGAGTGGTTAATTTGCCTTGAACTTTAATTAATTCTTCAGATAATTTATCGCTTTTTTCAAGAAGAATCGAAACCATTTTATCTTGCTGTTCTCGATCTTTTTCTATATTTGTTGCTGATGAGGTTATAGAATTAGTAGTTTGTTGAGTCTGATTTTTTTGCGAATTTAAATTTTTATTAGAATAAAGAGGTTCAAAACCATCATCACTATTTTGCTCTTTTATAATTTGTGTTTTATCTAATTCGCCAAAAATATATGGACTTATTGAGTGTTTAGTTTTATCCGTATTTCTAATGATTCCCATAATAATTCTCCAAAATTTATAATTTGCTTATCATTTTACGATAAGGGTGCTACCAACTCTATTATCGACTTTGACAAAAATTCTAATTAAATTTTTGGTTAATTTTATAGGTTGTTTAAATTGAATTTCAGCGATATCACCTTTAATTCGTGTTGGTTGCCAAGCACCAATTCCAGAAACATATATTTCAGCTTTTTCAGCTCCCGAAGGTATTCTTACAATAACTTTTCTCAATAAATCATCTTCAGGATATTTTAAAGGTTCGAGCCATTCTGTTTTTAGATATTTTAAGCCAAGAGTTTTTTTAATATCAGTTTCATTTTGAATAGGAGTTCTATAAATAAAATTTAAATCAGTTTCATTACTAACTGCACCAGTTGATTGATTAAAAATAGCATCAAACCCAAAAGCAGATATAACCTCATTTGTCTCATAACTATATTCTCCATAAGGATATGAATAGTATCTTGGAACTTCCTTTAAATGAGTTTTATAACTTTCGATAGCAAATTGAGTATCTCTCATAATAGAAATTGGATCTAAATGTGTTAAATGTTTATGAGAATATGAATGAATCGCGATTTCACCAAATTTTGATAAATGTTTAACTTGAGACCAACTTAAATATTCTGGATAATTTTTCTCAATAGCTTCGATATAAATAAAAAGTGTAAAAGGATAATCAAATTCTCGGAATAGTTTTAAGCCATGTTCATAAAAACTTTTATAGCCATCATCAATAGTAAAAGATATCAATTTGCCTTTTTCACTATTTGCTAAAAGTTGAGAAAGTGGCACAACTTTATAACCGTGATCTTTTAAAAATTGAAAATCTTCGCGAAGTTTATTAGTTGAAATAGAAGTTGAAGTAAATTGAGTTTCGTTAAATCGATGTAGCACAAAAATATGCGAATCTCCCCAAATGAATGAGGAGATAAAAATAACAAAAGTTGAAAGCCTTTGAAACATAGGGCTTATTTTGTTGAGTCGTTAGACTCCATAATTGTGTTTGGAGTATTTGCTGTTTCTATTTTAGTTTCAACAATTGGCTGAACTGCTGTTTCTATTTTAGTTTCAACAATTGGCTGAACTGCTGTTTCTATTTTAGTTTCAACAATTGGCTGAACTGCTGTTTCTATTTTAGTTTCAACAATTGGCTGAACTGCTGTTTCTATTTTAGTTTCAACAATTGGCTGAACTGCTGTTTCTATTTTAGTTTCATTATTAACAGTTTTATTCATATCATCTTGATTTAATAAGAGTGTTGAATTATCTTCAATAACTGGAATTACTGGAGTTGGTAATTCAATTTGTTTTGTTGGAAAAGTTGGAACAATTGAGACAGAATCTAAAACAGTTGCCGAATGGCTTTTATTATAAATATAACCTAATCCAACAGTATTCGCAACGAATAAAAATCCGAATATAAAAGTTAATTTTGATAAAAATGGAGTTGGTCCTTTTGCACCAAAAATAGATTCATTTGTTCCACTATAAGCTCCAAGTCCAATACTAGAACTTTTTTGAAAAAGAACAACAATCGTGACGAATGTTGCTAAAACAATTTGAGTAACTATTAAAAAGGTTGTCATGTGAAAAATTCCTGTAAAACTTCTAATTTGTAGATATTTCCGCTCTTTTTTTAGAATTTTATTTTAATTTTAAGAGCGGTAAAGTTTAGAAATATAATTTAATTTTCTGTTGCTTTCATTGCTTCAGCTTGATAATAAGAATCAGCAGGTTCAATTAAATCATCGAGAAGACCGCCTGATAAAATTTCATCAAGACGATATAAAGTTAATCCTATTCTATGGTCAGTAATTCGATTCTGTGGATAGTTATAAGTTCTAATTCTTTCACTTCTATCACCAGAACCAACTTGAGCTGAACGACTAACTCGTTCTATAGCCATTTGTTCTCTTAATTTAATATCGAATAATCTAGCTCTAAGAACTTTTAAAGCTTTATCTTTATTTTTATGTTGAGATTTTTCATCTTGATTTATAACGACAATACCAGTTGGAATATGAGTAATTCGAACGGCACTATCAGTTGTATTTACAGATTGACCACCATTGCCAGAAGCTCTCATAACATCAATTTTTAAATCGTTTGGACCTAAATCAATTTCGACCTCATCAGCTTCAGGCATAATTGCCACTGTAATTGCAGAAGTATGTATTCGACCTTGAGATTCAGTTGCTGGAACTCGTTGAACTCGATGTGTACCACCCTCATATTTTAAACGACTATAAACTAAGTTGCCTTTTACAAGAATAACAGCTTCACGATAACCGCCAAATTCACCTTCACTTATCGACATTACTTCAGTTTTCCAACCTTTAGAATCGATATATCGCAAATAAGCATTTAATAAATTGCCAACAAAAATAGCTGCCTCATCACCACCTGTTCCAGCACGAATTTCTAAAAATACATTTCTTGTGTCATTTGGATTAGTTGGTATTAAAAGTTTTTTAATTTGCAATTGAAGTTTTTCTTCTTGAATTTCAAGTTCTTTTAACTCTTCTTTGGCAAGTTCGCCAAGTTCAGGATCAAAAATTAACTTTTTATTTTCTTCAATAGAATCTAAAGTATATATATATTTTTTCGCATTTAATACTAATTCTGACATATCTTTCTGTTCTTTAGACAGTTGAGTCATTCTTTTAATATCAAGCAAAATATCAGGAGAGACAAGTAGAGAGGATATCTCCAAGTCTCGATTAATAAATGGTTGTAGCCTCTCTCTAAGCATTATATAAAAATTCTAATAAATATAATTATGCAGATACAGGAGTTGCTGATAATTTATTTACAAGTTTTGCTAATCTACTAACTTTTCTTGAAGCTGTCTCTTTTTTAAAGAAACCTTTATTTACATATGAATGAAACGATTGATTTACAACTTTTAATTTTGCAACTGCAAGTTCTTGATTTCCGCTTTCAACAGCTTCTCGTAATTCTTTAGAGATATTTTTAACTCTTGTTCGATAATATCGATTTTGTTCTGTTTTTTTAAGAGTCTGTCTAGCTCTTTTTTCTGCTGACTTGTGGTTAGCCATCTAAATTCCTTTATATTTTTAATTTGATCCTGAAATTATATCAAGAAAATATATTAACTATTTTCTTTTCATCTTATCTTTTAACCAAGCGACTGTTAAATGTGCTGGTTTAGTTTCATTTTTTTGCTCAATAATATTATTTGCTTTTATATTTTGACTATCTTTTTCTTGATTTTGATTTTGTGGTGTTGATAAAACTGGAACTGTAACAGCTACTGAATTTAAATTTAAATTTGAATTGACATTCTGTTTTGTTAAAGGCTTAACTGGTGGAACAAAATCTTCATTTAATAATTCGCGATTATCTTTAAAACTTTTTTGCTGAACTTTTTGATTTGAAGTTGAAATTGAAATTGGATTTTGAGTTATAGTTGTAGTTTGACTAGATTGAACAACATTTGGAATATATAGCTTTTATTTGACTATCGCTTTTATTATTTGAATTTATATCAACTTGAGAAACAACTTTATTATTTGACATTTTTATAATTTCTTCTTTTGTTGCTCGTTCAATAATTTCAGCAACCTCTCGATTGAGAGTTCCAACTTCTTTATCAAGTCTCATATATTTATATCCATATTTTATAACTTTATTTTAAATTTTGCCTCTAAGTTGATAAGTAATATCACCAGCTCCAAAACCAATAATAAGACCACTATTTATATCTTCACCATCTGAAAGAGTTATAACTCCATTTTTAACAATTATTCTATCTGAAAAACTTAAGTTATATCTTTTAAAAAGTCCTGCAAAATCGATATGAATAGGTAATTCTCCAGCTTCCCAAACAGGCAAAATAATCAATCGTGAAACTCCAGCAAAACAAGATATAAAATGATTAATATTATCGATAGTTCTACTATATTTATGCGGTTGCCAAATAGCGATAATTTTTTCGACATTCATCATTTTGCTATATTCAAAAGCTGATTGTAAAGTTACTTCAATTTCAGTTGGATGATGACCATAATCGTCAATTAAAATAAAATTATCGTTTTTCTGTAAAATATCAAATCTCTTTTCAGTTCCACGATATCTAAGAATTCTAGTGCGAATAGTTTCTAGTTCTAAACCATAATCGAGAGCTGTTAAAATTGCTAATGAAGCATCAATTGCAACATGAAAACCGAAACCCCAAACTGCAAATTTTCCAAAATTTTTAAGCGAAAATTCTAAAAAGGTTCGTCATCAATTATTTTAGAATTTAGATCAAAAATATCTTTAGATGGATATAATCTAGTACCAACTATATCTAAAGTTGATAAAAAAGGATCTTCAGCATTAAAAACTCGATAAGGTGCAATTTCTAAGAATTTTTTATAACTAGAATAGAATTTATCGAGGTCATAATTATAATATTCCATATGTTCAGGTTCAGCATTAGTAACAATAGCAAAATATGGATTAGAATTTAAAAAACTACCATCACTTTCATCAGCCTCAAAAACGACCTCATCAAGATCAGAACGATAATGCATATTTGAACCAAAATATTTATTATAAGCTCCAACGATAGAACTTGAATCGATTATAACTGACAGAATAGCTGTTGTTGTGCTTTTACCGTGAGCTCCACAAATAGAAAATATTCGATTGCTAGTTAAAATTTTTTTCAAGGCTTCATTTCGAGGTAAAATTTTAATGCCTCGTTTTCTAGCTTCAATAACTTCGATATTATCTTGACGAATAATAGCAGAATGTATAATTAAATCTTGATCTATAATTACATTTGCAGAATGTGGAACATTTATTTTAATACCAATTTTTTCTAAATCTTTTGTAATTCTATTAGCTTTTTGATCAGAACCAGAAACAATATGTCCCTGTTTATATAAATATTGAGCTAATCCAGAAATACCGATTCCACCGATTCCGATGAGGTGTATTTTCATTTCATCTCCTGTGATCTTTTGATCGATTCTCGCAATAAACAAGCATTATCATGTAAAAATTTATTCGCATTATCTTTAAAATATAAAATAAAAAAACTCTCATTTTCAAGATTCATTCGTTCCATATCAACAAAATCTTCAATAAATTTATTAAATTCGATTTTTTTCAAAACAGCAATCAAATGTATTTGCATAGCACCTTTAAAAAGTGGTTCTTCAGTAATAATCGAAAGCATTACAAATAATTCTTCAGCTTCTATAAAAGCATTACTATGATATTGTTCAATAGCGAATTCATAAATTGCTCTCAAAGTATAATGATCATTAGATATTTCTAAATTAAAATTCTCATTAGTTTCTAGTTTTTGATGAAAATGAGAAAGAGCAAATTCCAAAATTAAATTATAAATTTTATCGATTCGTTCGTTTTGATTACCAAGCATAAGTAAAGAATCTAAAACATCATATAATTTTTCTATATTTTTTTCAGAAATAGCACTATTTTCAGAATTAACTAATTGCTTTAAAAATTCGCTATTTTGTCGTAAATCTTCAATATTTCCAAAATCTTTTTCGTTTATAAAAGACAAATTATTTCCTTTATTTATAAAAATTAAACAGCTATAAAATTAGGATTATGTAAATCCTCTTTATTATATATCAAAGGTTCTAATTCAGCTGAACGATTAATATATTCGATAGGATTAGAATCTTTTATATATTTATAAATATCTCGCCCAGTTTCTCGCAAAATTATATGTGATGCAGCAGTGTCCCATTCCATTGTTGGAGCAATTCGAGGATATAAATCTTTTTTGCCTTCAGCCAACATACATAATTTTAAACTACTGCCTCGAGATGAAAGAGCAACTTGTTCAAATTCTGTTTCGAGAGTTTCAATGAATTTTTTTGTTTTGTCATTCCACCAATTTCGACTTGTAACAACTTTGATTTTTTTTCTCTCAAAATTTTGACATTTTAATAATTTCACACCATTTTTATAAGCTCCAGAACCTTTTTTTGCATAATATGTTTCTCTACTAATAGGTATATTTACAACACCAAAAATAGGTTCATTTTTATAAATTAGTGCGATATTAACTGTAAATTCTCCAAGTTGTTTAATAAATTCTCGAGTTCCGTCAAGTGGATCAACAAGCCAAAAATATTCCCAATTTTTGCGAATTTCATATGGCAAAATATCACCCTCTTCAGAAAGAATAGGAATATTCGGATATAGCGATTTTAAGCCATTAAAAATAATTTCATGAGCTGAACGATCAGCATCTGTAATTGGAGAACCATCATCTTTTTGATCAACTTTAAATTGAGAATAGTAATATTTCATGATCTTTCCACCAGCAATTTCTGCTATATCTATAATTTCTTCTATTCTAATTGAAGATAACATATTAAAAATTCTTTTAGTTTATATTTTTTCGATCATCGAAACGATAAAATCTGCACTTTTTTTAGCAGATTCGTTTAAAAATGAGTCGAAATCTATTCCAGCCTCTTCGTCGGCACTGTCGCTAATAGCTCTTAAAACAAAAAATGGAACTCCAAGAGATTTGCAAATTGTTGCAACAGCTCCACCTTCCATTTCGATTGCATCGGCATTAAAATTATTTTTAACCCATTCTTTTCGAGATTTATCAGCTACAAATTGATCACCAGTTGCAATAATTCCTATATTTAAATTTATATTTAAATTTTTTGCGACCTCATCAGCAATTTGATTTAAGAGATTATCGCTATCGATAAAACGAGAACCTTCAGGCACAAAACCGAAAGGATGTCCAAAAGCGGAAATATCTAAATCGTGTTGGCATAAACTCGAAGCTCTAATTAAATCACCGATTTTTAAATTTTTATTTAAACTTCCAGCAACTCCACTAAAAAGCATTTTTTGAATCTTAAATTTTTCGATCATGATCGAAGCAGTTAGAGATGAAAAAACTTTACCAATTTTGCTATAAGCAATAACTACATTTTGATTATATATTTTGCCAAAATAATATATATTTTCTCCATAATTCATAGAACTAAGTGAAGTTGTTAATTTTAAAATAGGTTCTATTTCTTCTCTCATTGCACCTAAAATGCCTATTATCATCTTTGAAATTCCTCATTATTTTCAGCTATTTTAACATTGAAATCAAAGAAATCAGAAAAGAAATTCTCATTTTCAAATTTCTTAAATAGAATTGAACCAGCTTCAAAATTTTTAGCTTCTAAATACAAAAGTCCAAGTGCATATCTAGTTTCAAGATTCATTTTATTTTCAAGTCTTGCTAATTCAAAAAGTGCTACAGCATTTGCAAAATGTTTTGAACCAATTGCTGAAACACCAGCTAAAAATAGAGTTCTTGAATCTTTTATACCAAAATCATCAATTAATTTATTATAAAGCTGATAAGCTTCTTCAAATTTTTTATTCATTAAAAGTGTATAAGCAAAGGCTTGAATTACACCTTCGCGATTTATTTTTTCAGAATTATGATGTTTTCTAATTCTATTTTCTAATTCAGGTAATTTTCCTGTTAAAAGAGCAAATTTAATCCACATCTCTTGAGAAATTCGTGAGCCATAATAAAAATCAAAAATTGGAACTGAACGACTTTGAAAATATGAAATTGTCTCTTTTGAGAATTTTTTAATATCTCCAGAACCATAATTTGAGAATAAAAAAAGCATATGTGGTAAAAGTTCATTTGGTAATTTCGAAGCTATCATTTTAGAAATTTTTTTATTTTCATCAGAATTATTTAACTGTTTATCAAGAATATTAGTAATAATATAAGCAAAACCTAAATTAAATAAATCAGTTTTATCTTTGCTATCAAGTTCAGTAACCCAATCTTGCATAGCACCAAAACCGTTAGTTTGAAAAGCCAAAAGAGTTTCATATAAAGTTCGTTCTTTATTATTTGGTTCTAAAGCTAAATTTTCTTTTAAGACTTCGGTTAATTTATCGATATCTTCACCGACCAAATCACCAGTTAAAATTGCAAAAATACCAGATAAATAATCTCTTGAATTAAGATGAAAACTTCGTCTAAAATGTTCGTGAGCTTTGATAAAATCGCCAAGTTGGGCATAACTCAAACCTAAATCATAATGTAAAACAGCATGTTTTGGATTATTTAACTCAACTTCTTTTAAAATTTTATTTCCAATTCGTAATCTTCGATTTAAAATTTCTCTAACAGCTAGAACTATATTTTTATTAACATCAGAAGTTTTTGCAACATCGATGAGGTAACCAGTTGCTTCATCATTATCACCTATTGATATATTTGCACTTCCTTTTTTAATCATATTTATACTTTGTTTTGCATCAAAAATTTTATAAGGTGCAAAATAAAATAAAATCTGATAATTTACATGTTTTGAAAATTGAAGCTCTTTTTGAAATTTTTGTTGAGCTTTTTGGACATCAAATAAACTCTCTTGAAGAGAAGGCATTAAAGAATAAGAGTAATTTAATTTTTCATTATATTTACTCCATAAATTACCAATAGAAATTCCTCCTTCACGAACTGAGCCATCTTTTAAAGAGATAAGCGAATCGGCATATCGCAACCTCATCAATTCTGAATTATCATCTTCAAATTTTCTCAATTCTAAAGCTCTACCAATCATATCTCGAGCCTGTTTAAGTTCCCCCATATTTGCATAAATTAAGCCTAAATTTCCGACATCACTATTATCGATAGTTCTTTCGAGTGCTGAAGCACTTCCAACATAATTTTCAAAAAGTAAATTAATTCGACTTTCCATCATATTTTGTTCTTCTGGAAAATATTCTGAACTTCGATGATAAAGTGGTGAAAAAGTTTCAAAATAGTTTCCTCTATAAAATTGTATTAATGAATAATAATAACTATATAAAGGAGAATCTAATTCACTAGGAAGATGGGTATAAGCCAAGTCTAAATATGCTTTTTGACTAGCAGTATCATTAAGTTCTTTACTACAAACAGAAGCATTAATGGCACTTGGAGTGATATGTTCATGATTTTGAATTGCTCGATTAAAAGCTTCGAGAGCTTCACCCCATTGACCTTTTTTTGCTCGAGCAACACCTAAATTATAATAAGATAATGAAGCATTATAAGTTGCAATTCGTCCATATAATTGTAAAGCTTCAGTTTTTGCACCTTCACTATAAAGTAAATTGGCTTTTTTTACAAGTTCTTCAACTTGAGACTCTTTTGTTTGATTTACAACTTGAGGTCTTTTTTTAAATGTTAAATCTTTAAAATCATTGATATTATATTGATGATTTTTTTCACCTACAATTTCTAAATCATCTTCTTGGGCTAAAAATATTAATAACATTCCTAAAACAATAGAAGCAGATAATCCAGAAAGTCCATAATTTATAAATTTTGGTTTATTTGCTTCATAATATTTTAAAAATTTTTCTTTTTGTTCATTTAATATAACTTTTGGATCTAATATAGAAATATTAATACTATGTTTTTGTCTCTGTTTTTCTTTTTGTTTATTGTTAGATAGTTCTCCTTCTTTGAGAACTATTTTTTCATCTATTTCATTGAATTCTTGTTCGAAATCAGTTTCAAGTTCTTGAGAACTATTATTTTTATTATTTTGTGCCATTATTACTCTTGTTAAATCTGAAATAATGACATTCTACCAAACGGATATATTTTTCTAGCCCTCTTTTTTCTTAAGACCTAACCAACCTTTTATTTCATCAACGAAATTCCAAAAAGTTAATTTAAAAGCCATTCTGATACTTGCAGATTTTGCTGCATTTGAAAACAAAAGCCATAAACTAGAAAATGGGGATCTTGGATCTTCTTGATAATCCATTTCATGCCATCTTGTTTTTTCGCCAAATATCAAAGCAACTAATTTTCGTCTTAAATCTGTGTCAGTATCAGCATTTTTAAACCTCATCGTAAATCTGTTTCCGAATAAAAATCTTAAAAAGTTTCCATAAATTGGAAAAAGACGACCATCATTATCATAAATTAAAATTTTTATCTCTTGTCCTGAACTTAATTTTGGTTTCATTTGTTCAACAACTGATGGAGCAAATTGAACTGCTAAACCAGAAAGAGATAAATCGAAAATTTGACCAATATATGTCTCTGTTTCTACTTTAACGATAATTTTTTCATTTGACGGAACTCGAACATATTCACGGTGCGATTCGTTAGTTAGACGAAATAAACAAATCTAACTGGTTTATACTTATAGAGTATAAATTAACTGATATTCTGATTACTGGAATGAGAGAGTAACGACTCGAAACGGTAAGCCTGAGACTCCGATATGCGATAAGAATCGTTAAATTCGAATCGTATAAAGCTCGGTAAAGTCGGTTGTGGTGTTAGCCTAATTATAGAAATATAAAGGAAATGCGACCTCGAGGGAGGCGACTAACATATAGATCGGGGCTCTATAAAATTTTTATGATGAGTATGTTACTAAAAGTAACGGACAAATTTCCGAATTCAACAGTCTAAAATAGTAATAAATCGAAAGGTTTATCATTTAATAAAGGACAATCGAGGTAAAGTAAAAATCTGTTTTATGAAATACCTTATATCATTAAAGGTGATATCCAGATTGTAGGCTGATGGGGAACATCTAACAAAATATGTAAAGATAAGAATATCGGAACGAAGAAAGTTACAGATATTGAGATTTAACGATCGAGGAAATAGTTAGCCATAAGATATATCAACATCATTAACATAAATGTCTATATAACTATTGTTTTCAAGAATTACATTATTGAAAATTGCTGAATGTGAATTCGAATTGCTTTTTTCACTAATATAATATTGAGTTCCGCCAAAAGTTAAATCAGCACTAATATCAGGCGAACCACCAAAAATATCCCAATTACTACCTTTTGAACTTATAGAAACAGATACATTATAAATAGCTTTTTTATTTATTACATTGATAGTTTTTGAAGCCAAATAATATTGATTATTTGTTGTTAAAGATATGTTCCATTCACCCTCTGTCAAGTTTAAATCAATACTTTTTGCTTCAATCGTAAGATTATAATCCTTATTAGATACAACCCATTTATAATTAGCAATATTCTGATCTCCAATATTTTTAGCACTAAGTTTATATAAATCTGAAAAATATCCTGATGTATTATAACTATTTTTTCTCCAAGATATGTAAATACTCATAAGTCATATTTGCCTTATGATTTCTATTTTCGGTTTTATCCGCTTTAAATCTTTGGTATTCTTTGGTTTTCAAATCATAAGAACCGTAGTTCTCCATAATCTTTCTAACTTCATCTGCACTCATAAGACCTTCATTGTTGTAACTTAGAAATATATATTTAAAGTTTGCATTTTTTATCAACGCTTCAAAACTTTTAGCCACCTCATTTTTTTTGCAGTAGTTTGAACGGTTGTATTCCCTTAGTCCTGTTTTACCAATAGGAACAAAATCATCATACAAAGTTATCGTATTTAAGAGATGATAGTTTGCACTATATTGTCTTTGGTTGTAAGGTGGGTCAAGGTATAAAATATCCCCTTCAATTTTTTTAATAAGCTCATTTGCATCTTCGTTATAAACTTTGTGTTCATTTTCATTTTCTTCAAAAAGTGCAGGCTCTAGTATCAATTCTTTAGAAGCTGACTTTTTTATATGTTTCAAATATGCTCCATATACAGAAGCTGTATTTGCTACTTTATCAGCACTTTCAATCAATGAAGCAAGTAAAAAATAGTACTCACTTGGGCTTATTGTTTGAGCTTTTTGCCATTCATCGATTTTAGTTCTGATGGTATCTATCTTCTTACCATTAATATCGCTAAAATATTGCCGTTCACCATGACCGCCTAGACAATAGTTTTTATAGATAAACCCATCTTCTTTTAAATCCAAACTATTTAACTCATCAATCAAGTGAGAATAAGCAAATCCAATATGATTTCCAATGTAATTTTTGTTAAGAACAAAACTATAACTTTCTAAATCATTTGTAATAACTTGCTTTACCTCTTTTTTTACACTTCTTCCAACCGCTCCAGTTCCAGCAAAAATATCACAAAATACTTTATCTTCTAATTCACCACTTGAATTTTTAATCGTATCTTTTATCCAAGATGAAAGTTTAAATTTTGAGCCGATATAATTCATTATTTCTCTTTTGTGTTTTTTTCTTTGATAATCTCAAGCGGACTAATATCAAAAAACTCTGCTAATTCAACTACATTACTTTTTATAGGGATAAACTTATCCGATAAAATATTTGATAGTTGAGTTTTTGAAATACCCAAACTATTTGCCAACTCTTGTAATCTTGCAATTTGTTTTTTTGCCATTAATTCTCTTATTTTAAATTTATCAATTTCTACCAAAATTATATCCTATTTTTATTTAAAAGTCAAATATTTTATGAACTATTATTAACTATTTGATGAATTTTTTAATTCTAAAGCTTGTCTAAATGCAATTGGGTCATACCAAAAACAACCAATACAACCTAATTCCGCCGTATAATTACTATTTCCTACTGTAAATGATACAGGATAACCCAGTAATTTTGCATCATATCGCAGATTGGTTTCTTTACATTCTTTGCAGAATTGCCTTTTTGCATCATTCGCTGGTTTGCTAAGAGGTTGGAAGTCATCTATTGTCTGAGTAGTTGTATTCATAACTCTTGAATCATCTTTTCTTCCATCTTTATGGTCTACTTCTGTTTTATGGTCACAACTTCTATTTGTTCCTAGTATTACACATCTTTTTTGTGCAATTTCTCTTTTTATATCACTTCTTATAGATTGAGTATGAGTTGAAGTATGACAAGTATTAAATCCATTTAATCGAATTCTATCAATTTTATTTCCAGTAGTAATTGATTTATCCGTTTCTAAAATATATTTTTTTGCTATAGTTGATGATTTTCGACCCCAGTTTAAACCATTTAGTAACTCTAATGTTGAATATCTTCCAACAAATTCAGATGTATTAACCCATCTTGATATACCATTCTCATCTGGTTGTGCTAATTCTAAAAATAATTCTTGTTGTGTTGGCATTAGATAATTCCTTGTTTGATTAATAATATATTAAATTTTAACATATATAAGTTTATATTTAAATATAATTAATCTCATCTACTATATTGAATGATTCAACTTGTTTCAATATCACATATAATTCTATGAACAATTTTAAAATTTCAAATTTATTGCTAAAAATAGTAAATTAAAAAATTGAAATATCTTTAAATATATAAAATATAGGAAATATAATATGAAAAAATATATTTTTGTTACTGGCGGAGTTTTATCTTCTTTAGGTAAAGGAATAACTGCTTCAAGTATTGGAGCTTTGTTAAAAAGTTCTAATTTAAAAATCGGTATGTTAAAAATAGATCCATATATTAATGTTGATCCTGGAACTATGAGTCCGCTTGAACATGGTGAAGTTTTTGTTACTGAAGATGGAGCTGAAACTGATCTCGATTTAGGAAATTATGAACGATTTCTTGATAAAGCTTTTTCAAAACGATCAAATTTTACAACCGGACAAATTTATAGTTCTGTAATTGAACGAGAACGAAAAGGTGGTTATTTAGGCAAAACGATTCAAGTTGTGCCACATATAGTTGATGAGATAAAAGATCGAATTATTTTTGCAAGTGAAGGTCATGATATTTTAGTGGTGGAACTTGGTGGAACTGTTGGTGATATTGAAGGTTTGCCATTTCTTGAAGCGATTCGCGAATTGAAACATATTTTGCCTCCCGAAGATACATTATTTATTCATGTAACTCTTGTTCCATATATAAAAGTTGCTGGAGAATTAAAAACAAAACCGACTCAACATTCAGTTCAAGAGTTAAGACGAATAGGTATTTCTCCGAAGATTTTAATAACTAGATCTGAAAAACCATTAACAAAATCGATAAAATCGAAACTTGCAATGAGTTGTGATGTTGATGAAAGTAGTATTTTTGAATCATTGGATGCAAGTAGCATATATGAAATTCCATTAAAACTATTATCACAAAATATTTTATATCCAATAGCAGTTCATTTAAAACTGCCTCCTTTAGAACCTCATATGGAAGTTTGGGATTCACTTGTGAAAAGAATTATTTCACCAAAAGATGAGGTTAAACTTGCATTTGTAGGAAAATATGTAAAATTAAAAGAGAGTTATAAATCGCTAACAGAAGCAATTGTTCATGCAGGAGCTCATTTAAATCGAAAAGTTGTTCTTGAATGGATAGATTCTGAAGATCTCGAAAAAGATATAAATCTTGATGAGGTTTTTACAGAAGTTGATGGAATTCTTGTTGCTGGTGGTTTTGGTTCGCGAGGTATCGAAGGTAAAATTAAAGCAATTAAATATGCTAGAGAAAATAAAAAGCCATTTTTAGGAATTTGTCTTGGAATGCAATTAGCAATGATTGAATTTGCAAAAAATGTCTTACATATAAAAGATGCAAACTCTATCGAATTTAATACAAATACAAAAGAACCTATTATTTATTTAATAGATACTTTTTTAGATCAAGCTGGGAATCGACAAATTAGAACTCATTCAACTCCACTTGGTGGAACAATGAGACTTGGTTCATATTCGTGTCAAACAAAAGAAAATTCAAAATTAAGAGAGGCATATTTTGATGCTGAAACGATTTCTGAACGACATCGACATAGATATGAAGCGAATCCTGTTTATCGAGAACGATTTGAAAAAGCTGGTTTAATCGTTACTGGTGAATCAGATGGTTTAATCGAAGCCATCGAACTTGAAAATCACCCTTGGTTTCTTGGAGTTCAATTTCATCCTGAATTTACATCAAGACTTCAAACTCCAAATCCAACTATTTTAGCTTTTATTAAAAATCTAAAAAAATAGACTAAAAATTTTAAATTAACTCTAATAATAAATATATATTGTTATCATTAGAGTTAAAATTTTAATAAATCTAATTTTTTAGATATAATATCAAACACAAATTTTTTCTCGAGGTAAGAGATGCCAACCATAAATCAACTTGTAAGAAAAGGTCGAGAGAAGGTAGAATATAAATCTAAAGCTCCTGCTCTCTTAAATTCGCCACAAAGACGAGGTGTTTGCACCAGAGTCTATACAACAACTCCTAAAAAACCTAACTCAGCTTTAAGAAAAGTAGCAAAAGTTAGATTAACAACAGGATTCGAAGTTATTTCATATATCATGGGTGAGGGACATAACCTTCAAGAACACTCAATTGTTCTAGTTCGAGGCGGTAGGGTTAAAGACTTACCAGGGGTTAAATACCACATCGTTCGAGGTGCTCTCGATACAGCTGGTGTTAACGGTAGAAATGTTTCACGATCTAAATATGGAACTAAAAAAGCGAAACCAGGTCAAAAAGGTGCTCCAGTTAAAGGTGCTCCAGCTGGTAAAACTGCAGGTAAAAAAAGTAATTAAATAATTAAAGTGTATTTCTAAAATCCGCAAGTTTTTTAATTTATATTTATAAAAGATTTGAGTAAATTTTGGACTTATGCCAAACACAAATAAAGTTATAGCATTGAAGAGGAATTAGAAAAATGAGACGAAGAAAAGCTCCCGTACGAGAGGTCATGCCAGACCCTATTTACAATAGTGTAATTATTACTAAGTTTATCAATAAACTTATGTATGATGGCAAAAAATCAGTTGCTGAAAAAATAGTTTATACAGCTATCGAAATTATCTCTAAAAAAACAAATGGAGAAAAACGAGGCATTGAAATATTTAATGAAGCTATCGATAAAGTAAAACCTGTTCTTGAAGTTAGAAGCCGACGAGTCGGTGGTGCAACTTATCAAGTGCCTGTCGAAGTTCGACCAGAACGACAACTCTCTCTATCATTAAGATGGTTGATTGAGGCATCTCGAAAAAGAAACGAGAGAACAATGGCAGAGAGATTGGCTAATGAACTTCTTGAAGCTTCTAACGACAAAGGTTCAACATTTAAGAAAAAAGAAGATATTTATAAAATGGCTGAAGCTAATAAAGCTTTTGCTCATTATAGATGGTAATATAATTAAATGGCTAGAAAAACCCCACTTCACGATGTTAGAAACATCGGAATCGCCGCACATATTGATGCTGGTAAAACAACAACAACTGAACGAATTTTATTTTATACAGGTGTAAATCATAAAATTGGTGAAGTTCATGATGGTGCTGCTACTATGGACTGGATGGAACAAGAACAAGAACGAGGTATTACAATTACTTCTGCTGCGACAACTTGTCATTGGAATGATAAACAAATTAATATTATCGATACTCCAGGGCATGTCGATTTCACAATCGAAGTTGAAAGATCAATGCGAGTTCTTGATGGTGCAGTTGCCGTTTTCTGTGCAGTTGGTGGTGTTCAACCTCAATCTGAAACAGTTTGGAGACAAGCTAATAAATATGGTGTTCCTAGAATCGTATTCGTTAATAAAATGGATAGAACTGGAGCTAATTTTTATAATGTCGAAAAACAAATTAGAGAAAAATTACGAGCAAATGCAGTTCCAATTCAAATTCCTATCGGAGCAGAAGAAACTTTTAAAGGTGTTATTGACCTCATTAATATGAGAGCTATTCTTTGGGATGATGATGCAAAAATGGGTTCTGAATATTTTGTTAGACCTATTCCTGCTGAACTTCAAGCAAAAGCTGATGAATATCGAGAAAAAATGATCGAAGGTATTTCTGAAGCTGATGGCAATGAAGAAATTATGGAAAAATTCTTAAATGGTGAAGATTTAAGTATTTCTGAATTAATGGCTGGATTAAAAAGAGCTACACATCAAATGAAAGCTATCCCAATGACTTGCGGATCTGCTTTTAAAAATAAAGGTGTTCAAACTCTTCTTGATGCTGTTGTTGATTATTTACCCTCTCCAACTGAAGTTGCTGATATTAGAGGTGTTCTTGCTAATGATGAAAGCAAAGAAGTTATCGTAAAATCAAGTGATGAGGGGGAATTTGCTGCCCTTGCATTTAAAATTATGACTGATCCATTTGTTGGACAATTGACATTTATTCGAGTTTATCGAGGCAAACTTGATGCAGGTAGTTATGCTATTAATACAACTAAAGGCAAAAAAGAGAGAGTCGGACGACTTTTAAAAATGCATGCCAATAAACGAGAAGAGATTAAAGAATTACATGCTGGTGAAATCGGTGCTGTTGTTGGTTTAAAAGATACAATTACTGGTGATACTTTATGTTCTGATAGAGATCTTGTTATTCTTGAAAGAATGGAATTCCCAGAACCTGTTATTTCTGTTGCTGTTGAACCAAAAACAAAAGCAGATCAAGAAAAAATGGGTATCGCTTTATCAAAATTAGCTCAAGAAGATCCATCTTTTAGAGTTTCTAGTGATGAAGAGACTGGTCAGACTATTATTTCTGGAATGGGTGAATTACATCTTGAAATTATTGTTGATCGAATGTTCCGAGAGTTTAAAGTTGAAGCTACTGTTGGTCAGCCTCAAGTTGCATATCGAGAAACTATTAAAAATCAGGTTACTCAAGAATATAAATATGCTAAACAATCAGGTGGTCGAGGACAATATGGTCATGTATTCATTACTATGAAACCGGGTGAAGCTGGAAGTGGCTTTGTCTTCAAAAACGAAATTAAAGGCGGATCAATTCCTAAAGAATATGTTCCTGCAGTTGAAAAAGGTTGTGCTGAAGCAATGCAACATGGTGTTTTAGCTGGTTATCCAATTGAAGATATTGAAATCACTCTATTTGATGGTTCTTTCCACGAAGTCGATTCATCTGAAATGGCTTTTAAATTAGCTGGTTCTATGGCATTTAAAGAGGGTGCAAGAAAAGCAAATCCTGCTATTCTTGAACCTCTTATGAAAGTTGAAGTTGAAGTTCCTGAAAGTTATATGGGTGATGTTATCGGAGATTTAAATAGACGACGAGGACAAATCAATGCAATGGATGATCGAGGCGGAAATAAAACTGTTTTAGCTTTCGTTCCACTTTCTGAAATGTTCGGATATTCAACAGATTTACGAAGTAGCACACAAGGTCGAGGCACATATGCAATGGAATTTGATCATTACGAAGAAGTTCCAAAAAGTGTTGCTGAAAAAATTATCACAAGTAGAAAATAAACACTAATTTTTAACTAAAACTTAAAATTAATTTATATTATACCCCCCGAGCTTTTCGGGGGAACTTTTTTATCTCATTTAATCTCAAAAATATAAAATTTATAAATTACAATTTTCGACTTTTACACCAATTTTTTGCAAAAAATCTAAACCATCATCTCGATATTTTTCATTATAAACTACTCGTTTGATTCCTGATTGAGCAATTAATTTAGAACACTGTTTGCATGGCGAATGTGTAATATATAAAGTGCAACCATCAGTTGAAATTCCTCGTTTTGATGAAAATGCTATTATATTTTGTTCAGCATGTAATACAAATTCTGAAGTTGAACCATCAGGTAATTCGCAACAATTCTCCATTCCTGCAATCGTGCCATTCCAAGCATTTGCCAAAATACGATTTTCTTTTACCAAAACTGCTCCAACCTGCAATCTTTTACAATAACTCATTCCCGCTGAAAGCATTGCACTCGATAAGAACAGTTTGTCATATCGTAGTTGTTTATCTTCAATATTTGTAAAATCTGTAAATTTAATCAATTTTAAATCTCCTTTAATTTATATTTAAATTATACAAAAGTTTGATAAAATATCAAAAAAGGGTTATTATTGAGTTTGTATGTAAAAAAAGTCTTGAAAGTTTTTTTATTAGTCAATTTAGTTCGAAATTAATTGGTGATGACGGAGCAATTATTGGAAAAGATATTTTAGTTGGAGATGCTTTTTTTGAGAATGTCCATTTTAAACGAGAATGGCTGACTCTTGACGAAATTGCTTATAAATCTGTAATTGTAAATATTTCTGATATTTATGCAATGAATGGAATTCCGAAATATGGCATTTTAACTGTTGCAATTCCGAAAGACTTTTCTAAAAATGAATTGACTCTATTGGCTTCAGGTTTTAAAAAAGCTGAAAAAGATTTTAATTTTGAGATTGTTGGCGGTGATACGATTTCAAATTCTAAACTTGATATTTCACTAACGATTTTAGGTTCGCTAAATAGGAAACCTTTAAAAAGAGATGGTTTAAAATTTGCTGATTTTATCGCTCACACTGGAACTCTTGGGAAATGTGCCAAAGATTTAAAATCACTTTTTAAAGGTTGGAAAATCTCTAAAAAATCTCCTTTTGTGAAACCAATTATTAGAACTAGATTTATAAGAAAATCTGCTAATTTATTAACAGCAGGATTAGATATTTCAGATGGACTATTTTCTGAATTGAGTCATCTTTCAAAAATGAGCAAAATTGGGATCAGATTAAATAAAAAAATATCTAAAAATATAGGTTGTTCAGGTGAAGAGTATCAATTGCTTTTTGGAATTAAGCCACATAATCTAAGAGAGGTTATAAATATTGCTAAAAATTTAAATACTGATATTAAAATAATTGGTCGAGCTGTGAGAAGTTCTAAATTTAAGAATTTTTGCAAACCTCATCATTTTTAAAATTTAAGAATTAAAACAGCTAATCACAAACTTAACAATATGTTTTAAATAAACTTGATATGACGAGACTCAATGTTATATCAAGTTGTTTAGTTTAATAAAATTAAAACTTTGTCGATTTGAATCTAAGATAAAATTAAAACAAATATATTTATCTAAATAAATTTTAAGGCTAAATTTATGGTCAATCGACTTACTAAAAAAATAGGTCTCTCAGCCATTGCTTCGACAATTCTACTTAGCTCTTTTGCAGGTTGTGGTAGTGGGGGGGAGTAATTCCTCAACTACTCAAGAAACTATAAGAAAAACTTATGGTTTTAAATTCTTAATTAATGCTGATGGCGATGTTGTTTCAACACTTTCTCCAGTTGAAACAAAAGAACTAAAAGCTCTACCAACTGGTTTTAAACTAACAAATAAGAACATTGCTGATCAAAATATAAGTGTCTCTTTTTCTGAAATTAGTGAAACTAAAACTAAGTTTATTGTTTCAAAAGAACTCTCATCAAATTTTGATACAAATACAGGACTATATTATCACTATTTAAGCGATGAAAATTATATTAATGCAGACAAAACCCAAGAAGTAAATTTTTCTAAACCATTAAAAATAGTTGTCTCTTTTGATTACAATGGTTCAAAAGAAGATCGTTTTGAAGGTGTTTATAAAACTGATGCTAATGCTTTTATCAACAATACTCCACAAACTCTCTCTTTCAATATGGCAAAACTTAATGCAACTGAAAAATTTCAAGTTGCCACAATAGAGAATAATCTCTCTAAAACTTTAAATAAAGTTTTTGTTGATGTAACTATTGACAATCTTTTTAAAGCTAGAGATGTAAAAAATGTTGATGAAATTCCTTCTTATAAACTAATTGCTCTTAATGATAATGCCAAAGTTCTTATTAAATACTTTGATGATTACAATAAGAGCAGTGATAAAAACGACTCATATTTTACTGGTAAAATTGCAACTATTGAAGAGTTAAAAACAGCCAGTGAATTAAATTTACGATTTAATATAGATAAAAGTAGAATGAGTGAATGGTTAAACGGTGTTTCAAAATTCCAATTTATCTCTGAAAATTCTCTTCGTAAGTTTGATGTGAGAGTTAATGGTCGTGATGTTGGTGTTGAACTACTTTTTAGTCCATATATTGAAAACTTTACAGATTTAACTGATTCAAATTTAGAAAATGTTCATAAAATTTCTGTTATTGCCAACGATCCAGATGGTGAAAACAGTGCTTTAACTTATAGATTTGCTAGTAACGATTTTACTATTGAACAAAATGGTTCTGCTGAAGCTACACTTTTTGGCAATAAAGGTCTTTTTACAGTTATTGCAAAAGATAATGATGGACTTGAATCTAAAGAGGTAAAACTAGTTATTGGCTCTTTTGTTTCGATTAATGCTTGTATTAACAATAACTTAGGTTTAACAGAATCTGAAATTCCTACTAATGAACAGCTACTCTCTATAAAATAGTTATCTTGTATCGGTTCAGCTATTGAAACTTTAGCAGGAATTGAAAAACTAACAAATCTTGAAACTTTAGATTTAAGTGATAACAGAATCAAAGATTTAACTCCACTTGCGAATCTAAAATCGCTTAAAAAACTTCAAATTAATCGCAACCTCATCGAAAACTTAACTCCACTTGCAAATCTAAAAAGTTTAGTTGAATTAGATGCAAGAGATAATCAAATTAAAGATATCTCACCTATTCTAACAATGTCAATGCTCTCATCTTTGAATTTAGAGAATAACGAACTTTCAGCTATTGGAGTTTTGCGAACAAATATTGTAAGATTTAGCTATTTAAATCTTAATGGAAACTATTTTTCTGACGAAGAGATAAAACTTTACGGTAGTTACAATAATGTAAAAATGGAAGATAGCACAATGCGAGAATTTGACATTGTTGCAAATAAACCTTTAATTACATTAATTAGAAAAAACTTAAATCTAGCTTCTGATCAAGATCCAACAGAGCAACAATATGACTCTATTACTAGTTTATCGATTCCTGCTGATATTAAAGATATAGATGGAATTAAAAAGTTAAGAAATCTTCAATATATTCGTTTTGATTCTTCAGGTGTTTCTGATTTTTCAGAATTGACCGAATTGACAAAATTAACTCAACTTAGAGTTTATAATGGCAACTCTTCTGGCGATATGAATTTCTCAACTATTCCAGAAATAACCTCTCTTCAATATCTATCTATCTCTGGTTATCATAGTAGATTAACAAATATTGATGCAATATCAAAAATGACAAAACTTAAAAATTTAGAACTTAGTGATTATTCTTGGAGTAACTCTCAAATCACAAAATTGCCTGATCTCTCTCAATTAACGAGTTTAGAATATTTTAATACTTATGCTACCCAGAATTTAAAAGATATCTCTGGATTATCAAAAGTTACATCACTTAAAAGTGTCTATCTCAACGACACATCAATCTCTGATTTATCGCCTCTTGAAAAAAGTAGTGGTTTAACAAGTTTAACTATTTATTATTCAAATAGCTCTACCTTACCTTCTTTTCAATCAGTTGGCAAACTACTAGCTCTACAATCGTTAAACTTATATAATATTGCTGTTCAAGATATATCACCTTTAAGCAATTGGAAAAATTTAACATCACTCCAACTAGAATCGATGTCAGGAATTAAAGATTTATCTTTTGTTAAATCGCCAAATTTAAACTATATAGAGTTAAATAGTTTGTCTAACTTAACAGATGTTTCAGCTTTAGTAGGTTTTAACTCTTTATATAGTGTAGTTATTTATTCCTCTGCAAATTTGAAGTTAAAAACTTTTTCAACAACTTCTAATTTAAACTATATATCTATTTATTACAATAATAGTTTAACTGATATTTCTGGTTTAGCAACAGCTAAAAAATTAACTAATCTCATTTATGGAGATGGAAACAATAATTTTGCTACGATAAAAAATCAGATATCTAAACTTACAACTGTAAAAAGCTTATATATTTTTGTTCAATCTTCAAGTTCAACCGTAATAGATACAAATTGGCTAGATGGTTTAACTCTTAATAGCTTGAATTTAAATTCATACAAAGTTTCAAATCTTGATGGTATTGGAAGACAAACAGCTTTAACATCTTTAAATTTATCAAGTGGTTCTTTTACTTTAACAAGCTTAACAGCTGTTTCAAAATTAGTTAATTTAACTGATTTAAGATTATCTAATTTAAATGGTGTAACAGATTTTTCACCAGTTTCAAGCTTAACAAAATTAAGTTATTTTAAAGCTTATAGCAATAATGGTTTAAAAACTCTTCCATCGTTTGAAAAATCAAAAGCTTCTATGTATCAAGTTCATGTCTCTTACAATAGCAATCTTGAGAATATTTCATCGCTTGTTTCAACTTTTGCAAATAATGACAATTGGAAATATATTTATGTTTATGGTAGTCCAAAAATTAAATCAGTTCCAGACTTATCAGCTATTTCAAAAATTAGCTCATTGTATTTAAGAGACAAAAATAACTCTGATATCTCAAATCTGCATAAATTTAACTATAAAATTGACTATTTGAATTTAGAATACAATAGAATCTCTGATGAAAATCTCTCTGCTTTACAAAAAGACTTTACCGAAAGAAACATTCTTCCAAACTCGTTTTATATCTCAAATCAGAAAAAATAAGCTAATTTAGTTTTTTCTTATTTCCACTCTTCAATCTTATTCTTACTCATCATTCCCGTGAAAGCGGGAATCCACAATAATATTTCTTTTTATATCATTTTTAAAATTTAAGAATTAAAACAGATTTATTAAATTTAATATAATATTTTGATGAGGTGTTTTTATAACCTCATCGAATATTAAAAAGTTAAAATATAACTTATTTTATAAATTTAAATCTTTAATATTTATAGTCCAATAGCCAATACCATTGTAACGAAATATATCATTTAAAGAATATATTTTTCTTGTTTCACCATTTTCTAAATATACTTCACCAATATTTTCATTTCCAATTATAACAGCAAAAACTAAATTCGCTTTTAAACCATCTCGATAATAGTGCATATTTCTAAAAATATCAGTTCTATTTGTATCTAAACTTCTAAACTTAGCATCTATTACTATTTTTTTAGATTCATATTCTAAATAAAAATCAGGACGAAATTTAAGTTTCGAATAAGATTCTATTGTATGTTGAAAATATAGAGTTTTGCCTCCACGAAATTTAATAGTAGCCTGTTCATATATTTCACCTTTAATTTCTGAATTATTTTTAAATTCTGTTTTTAAATTAATTCCAATTGCATTTATAAGTTTTGACATAACGAAATATTCCCATAATGAAGATAAATCTTTAAGTGAAATAGCATTTTTTGTGCTTTTTGTAAAAGTAGGCTTAAACGAATGTAATAATTTATTATAAATATAAAAAATTTCGTGATATCCATCCCGTTTCATAAGAACTTGAGAATTATAAGGAATGATTTTCATTTCACCAACCTCATCAAAAGGAAAATCATTCTTAAAATTTTCAATCTCATTTTTGAGACTATTTAATACAATTTTATGTATATTTATTTTTGCAACAGTTCGTAAAAGCAGATCAACAATTTTAGATAAATCATCAATAAATTTTTTTAAGAATCTATTTTCAACTGTATCAACACTTTCAAAATTATGATATTGAATTGCGAACAGCGGTTTTCTTGGAGAATTATTATGCCAATTATATGGACTTGATAAAATATTCAACATAACTGATTCATCGATATATGAAATATTTTGATATTCTCGATAAACAGTCTCTTCAATAAGTCGTCGATGTGGATTTTTCGCAATTCTTTGCAATGCAAAAACAATATTATCTCGATTTGAAACAAGAGTATTCAATTGAAAAAGTGGATTTGTTCTCATTTCATCTTCAATTAAGCCAATATTTGTCGAAAACAGCTGAAATAATTTTTCAGCTCCAAACTCATCCAAAATATAAGATAAGAGACCATCTAATAATTTTTTATACTCATTTTCTGATTTATAATCAAGTATGGACTCTATTTTTTTAGGAATATATAAATTATCACCTATATAACCACTAAAATCTTTTAATATCATTTTACCATCAAGAATATCTATTTTTTCCATATTTTGAAGATATTTTAAATATTTATTATCAAAATCTTCTGGAATATCTATTTTATCACCATAATAGAAAAAAGTAATCATTTTTATGCTCCTTTTTATATATTTTTTAAAAATTTCTTTATTTCTTGATCAAATTCAAAAATATCATTTAAATTTCGTGGTTCGCTTCCTCGAAATTTATCAAAAGTTTTAAAAATTTTTTCTGATATTTCACCAAATTTAATCTCATTTTTTAAAAATTTTTCGACTAAAAAGTCATTAGCAGAATTTAAAATAACTCCTCGTTTTGGAAAATTTAATAATTCATTTTTTAAATTCCAAAGCGGATATCGATTTTGATCGATAGCTTTAAATTTTAATTCACCTATTTTTAATAAATCGATAGGTTTTAATATCTCTTCTTCTACTTTTCCAAAAAGTGCAAAAGCAATTGGTAATTTCATATCAGTATTAGATATATGTGCAGTTGAACTTCCATCGCGAAATCTAATAACAGCATGTAATAACGATTTTGGTTCAATAATTGCATCTAATTTTGGAGGATTAAAAAGCCATTTTGCCTCTAAAAGTTCAAATAATTTATTAACCATTGAAGCACTATCAACAGTAATTTTTTGTCCCATTTTCCAATTTGGATGTTTTAGGGCATCTTCTCGAGAAGCCCCAAAAATTTTGGCGATTTCCCAATCTCGAAAAGCTCCACCACTTGCAGTAATTGTCATTTCTTCAATTTTGCGACCAGATAAAAGATACCAAAGTGCGAAATGTTCGCTATCAATAGGAGAAATTCTTGAAATATCTAGCCATTCTCCAGCGACAACAAGCGACTCTTTATTTGCGAGAGCAATTTTTTTACCAGTTTCAAGAGCTTTTAAAGTTGGTTTTAAACCGCTAAAACCAACTAGAGCATTTATCACAAGATTGCTTTTTGAGATTTCGATAGCTTTTAATATGCCATTTTCACCCCAAAAAACTTTTTTATGTTTTACTTTTGTAACATCATTTTCTCGCAGAACAACAACAATTTCAGGATTGAATTTTATAATTTGACTATTTAAAAGTTCAATATTTGTTCCAGCAGATAAAACTTCTATTTTTAAATTATATTTTTCTGCAATATCAAGAGTTGCTGTTCCGATAGAACCTGTTGAACCCAAAATTACCATTTTAAGACTGCCAACATAAATACAGCACTTAATAAATAACCATCAATTCGATCAAGAATTCCGCCGTGTCCAGGTAAAAGCGAACCAGAATCTTTGACTCCTGCGACTCGTTTTAAATAACTTTCAAATAGATCTCCAAAAACTGCAAAGAAAGATATGAAAAAAGTTATAATATATATATAATTTAAATTTAAATTTAATAAATTAGCTGATATAATTCCACCAAGAGTTCCGAAAAAGATTCCGCCGATAACACCTTCGAGAGTCTTTTTTGGTGAAGTTGGCGAAAATGGAATTTTTCCAACTGCTCGACCAACAAAATAGGCCATACTATCTGTTAAAGCTACAATTATTAAGAGCCATAAAATTAAATTCATACTACCTAATTTATATAATTCAAAAAGTGATAAAACTGGAATTGTAGGATAAATAAAAGGTAAAGCATTGTTCATTGTTCGATCTGGTTTAAATGAGACATAACTAGCAAAAATTATTCCAAAAACTAATAAAAGTTCAAGCCATTTATCTGAAAAATATGAGACAGTCCATAAAAGTAATGCAACTGTGTAAAAGTGAATATTAGGAATTAATTTATATAATTTAACAGATTCGAAAATTGCCATTATATAAATTAAACCTAAAAAAATCCAAGTTAAAGTTATATTATTTATATAACCAATTGGTAAAATAATCGCAAAAATAAATATAGATGTAACTATTCGTTCTCGCAAGATAATCTCCATAAGTTTTAAATTTATGGCAATTTTATCGAAACTTATTAGTTAATAACTTTTAAAGGTTTTTTAGAAAAAAATATATAACCTATATAAAAATATATATTCCACCAAATAATAAAATGAAAAGAGATATATAAATTTATTTTTTCTTCAAAAATATAATAGTTTGGGATTATTTTAGATAAAAATATATATAAATTCTGAAAAGTTTCGTTTATATGCAATTTATAACCATATAAATATAATTCATCTAAACCATTACCTAAAAAATATATACTTAATGTTAATAATAATGAAGATAAAATCGATAACTTTTGTCCTAAAGATAAAATTGAAACAGATAATAAAATTGCGGAAAAAATAGAGGCAATTGTCTCATTTATAAAATTTTTATTTAAAATAAAATCTCCAATTAACATATTTAAAGATATTAAAAATATTATAAAAATATGCGAAAAAATAGAGGCAGAAAAATATACAAGACGAGTTGCACCAAAAGAGAGCGGTAAAAGATATAAATTTCCTTTTTCTTCTCTTTGAAGATGCGAAATTGCAAAAAATATTGCCAAGATATTTAATATAAATGATCTAAAATATATCGTTGCATCTTTAGACAATCTATCAACTTCTTCAGCACCAATATCTATTGGAGCTAAAAAAATTGAGATTGCCGTTGAAAAAACAGCAAATAAAATAAATATAAAAGTTGTTTGCTGTTTTATATATATTTTAATTATATATAAAATCGTATTTAAAAGCATATTTTTATTTTAATCTTTAAAATATTGTTCAGCAAAATTTATAAAATTATTATAAATTGCCTCAAAATCAGTAGAATATACTCGAACATTTGCAACAGTTGTCATAAAATTTGTATCGCGATTAAATCGTGGCAAAACATGAAGATGTAAATGTTCAGCTATTCCAGCTCCACCACTTTCACCGAGGTTCATTCCAATATTTGCACCATTTGCCCTAAATTTTTCTTTTAATAATTTTACACCTCGTTGAGCTAACTTCGTAATATGCAACCACTCATTTTCAGGTAAATCTTCAAGATTTTGCAAATGTCGATGAGGTATTATCATAAAATGTCCTGGTGTATAAGGATATAAATTCATTACAACAAAACATATCTCATCTCGATATAAAACTCTATTTTCTATATCAGAATCTATATTTTTTGAAATTTTACAAAAAACACATTCAATATTTTTTGCACCAGCTACATATTGATCTCTCCAAGGAGCATATAAAATATCATTATTCATTTTTAAAATCCAAATTTCTTTTTAATTAATTCCCAAAAACTATAATTATATAAAACTCTATCTGCCATTTCAAAATACCTCATCGGATCGAGAAGACCAAGTTCAACATCTTTAATCTCTTTTTTTTGATTAATTGCAACACAAAATGGAACAGATTGAATTCGATATTTATGAGCTAATTTTGGATTATGAGAAACATCACATTTTGAGATTACGACATCTCCTTTATAATGTAAGTCCATCTGTTCCATAATTGGAATTAATCCCTGACAAGCTCCACACATTGGAGTATAAAACTCTATAAAGATAGGTCTATTTGTTTGTTCAACAAATTCCATATAATTTTCATCTGAAACTTCTACAATCAATCAACATCCTTTATATTTCTTACAATTCTATCAAAAGCTAAAACAGATTACTATTTTTTTCAAATCTCTCGACAAATTTTATATTTTTGTAATATTAAAAATATAACTTGACAAATCATTTTTTTTAATATTACACAGCTTATTTTTTCAGAAATTAAGATCAAAAAAAAGAGGAAATATGAATATTAAGAAAATTATTTTTGGTTCATTTGTTATTTTGAATTTAAGTGTAATTCTATTTGCAGGAAATATACAAGTTGTTTATGGCAAAGCTTTTAATCAACATGAGGCTTTACAAAATGCTTATGCAAATATTATTTGTGTATTTTATAAAGTTATAGATCAAAATTGTAAAGTAGAAGAGGTCTATTTTTATGAAAATAAGATATTTGTTTGTTCTGTATTTTATCAATGTCAATAATATAATTTTGATAAAAATTAAATTTTAAATTATAGTTTTATAGTAAAAATAGCCTGAAAACGGAGATTAAATAACCGAATTCAGGATTAAAAAGTTCTATTTTTTAAATTTCTAAACAGTCTTTAATATCATAAAGACCATTAGCTTGATTATGAAGCCATTCTCCAGCACGAATTGCACCAGAAGCAAAAGTATCTCGACTTGTTGCAGTATGATTTAATTCGATAAATTCACCATCATTATAAAAACCAACTGTATGTTTTCCAACAATATCACCACCTCGAAGAGACATTACAGAAATTTCGTCGCGAGTTCTTGCACCAATATTACCTTCTCGACCACTGATTCGAACATTATCAAGATTTAAATCTCGAGCTTTTGCAACACTTTGAGCCAGAGTTAAAGCTGTTCCAGATGGTGCATCTCGTTTATTTCGATGATGCATTTCTACAATTTCGATATCAAAATTTTTAAGAGCTTTTGAGGCAATTGCAACTAAATTATTTAATAAAGCTACACCTAAAGACATATTCGTAGCATATAAAATAGGCATAGATTTAGAAGCTTGTAATAATAAATTTTGTTGATGAGGTGAAAGACCAGTTGTTCCGATAACAACAGGTTTAGGTTTATTTATTAAAGCTTCTAATAAAATTTCAGTTGCTTCAGGAAGTGAAAAATCGATAACTAACGAAACAGATCCTAAAAATAAATTTATATCTTGAGTAACTAAAATATTATTTTTTCTTCAAAATCTATTAAATCTTTAACAAAAATAGCTGTTAATTTTAATGTCGAATGATTTTGGAGAAGTGAAACAACTCTTGAACCAACTCGACCAGAACCGCCTAAAAGACCAACTTTAATCATTAATGTCTATGTTCCATAACATAAGAGATAGCATCAATTGCAGCAGTTGCACCATCACCAGCAGCACAAACTACCTGTTTTGGGGCATCAAGTCGCATATCACCAGTTGCATAAAGACCTTTTATATTAGTTCGCATATTTAAATCTACGATAATTTCTCCAGATTTATTAATTTCACATAAAAATGAGCCATTATCTTGTTTTAAAACACTATTATTTATATCATTACCGACAAAAATAAAAACTCCAGTTGTATTTAAAGTTCTGATACCATTTGGAGTTGAAATATTAATTCCTAAAACTCCCATATCGTCACCAAAAACCTCATCAGGACGAGAATTTAGAATAACTTCAATTTTTTCATTTTTTAAAACTCGTTCAACTGTGCTTGGAGCTGCTCTAAAATTATCTCGTCTATGAACTAAATATACTTTTGAACAAATTGTCGATAAATAAAAAGCCTCTTCTAAAGCTGTATCGCCACCACCAATAACTGTAACTTCTTTATTTTTATAAAAAAAGCCATCACAAGTTGCACAAGTTGAAACACCTCGACCGAAAAATTTATCTTCATTTTTAAAACCAGCTCTTCGTGGAGTGCTACCAGTTCCAACAATAACCGAAAAAGCATCTTCAGAAGTTCCATCTTCTTTATGAATTTTAAAAGTTCCATTACTATTTTGAGAATAGCGATAGGTAATCTTTTGAAATAATCGCCAGATTTTCCCCCGCTTCATACCGTACGAGCGACTTTCATCGCATACGGCACTCCATCAAGTTTATTAAAATCATTATATTATAAATATTCTAAAAGCAAAATTCAATATTAAGTTCAAATTAATTCTTAATGTATTACAATATTAAAGATTTTAGTTTTAAAAGCTTTTTAGCTTGACTATCATCTAATTTTAAATCATTTTCGAGTTCATAGATTTTCTTTTCATCTTTTAAATGTAGAAGTCTATGAACATCTTTATGAAGTATTACTAAATTTTTATACTCATCACCTCCACCTTTTGCTTTTGGCTTCTTGTGATGGCAATGAATCTCATCAATTTCTAACAGCTTACCCGTTATATTGCATTTCCCTTTTTGAGCAACATATAAACTAATACGATTATCATTATATTCAATACTTTTATTGATTATAGGATTATCTATCATATAATTAATGGTTTTCTTGATTTTGTGGTCTTCGATATGTTTATGTAATGTTTCCCTTTCAGATTTAATAAATATAGATTTTTGATGATGATTCATCAATATTCTCATTTGTATATATCCGATGGGTATTAATACGGTGTTTTCAACAATTCTTAATTGCTTACTTACTACCATATTTTTCATCAATATATTTAGGCACCTTATCAATTGTTTTATTGAGTGGTTTTGCTCCTAGTTTTCTTTCGATGGTTCGATTGAACTGAAAGGCGATTTTACCGAAATCAAGACTTATATTAGTTGCGATTGAATAGTAATTGTGCTTTCCTCTTATTATTGAGTTTAGTTTATTAATATTGCTCCGACCTCTTTTAATTTTCTCGATTTCATTTTTGATATCTTTTGTAGTTTTTATTGTCTATCTAACGAATCGCATAGGCTATAAGAAGACATTGCTCTTCAAGTTTTACTACATTAGAGCTTTGGTAGATAGAGATTTTAGTTAGTACGGTTTGGTGATTTCCTTTTCTTCGCGACTACTTTTTTTTGATGGTGCTTTAACCCTTGCTAGTACTAGGAAATCGTTAAGCCATTCATCTTTGTCCATTCCTATTTCGTCCCAAGGTTTAAGGTCGTTCAACCTTTCGTCAAGAAAATCGTGAATCGCCATTAACTTGGTTGCATCAAGAGAGGGTCGTGTCCCCAAGTACTCACAGATGCTTTCTAATGCTCTTAGTTGCATGGCGAGCTCGCTTGTTAATGCTTTGATCACCTCTTTGTCAACCTTATCTGAGTTCTTCTTGTAAGCTTCGTCTATTGCTTCATAAATCTCCCGTTCATCTGGGCTCATTTTCGCCCACTCGTAGCGGTTTAGCATATTCTTGGTTAAATGTTTTTTAACAGTTTCAGATATGTTATCTTTAGAGAGATCCGCCTCATCAAAGCTAATGCTTATCATGGGAGTATTCGCTACTCGAATTTCGGTTATAATTGTATCCCTGTCTTTCGCAGTCCAAAGGGTCTCGGGTGTTGGGCACCCTAAGACATTAAGATAGTGCTTCCATATTGATTTGACCGAATATTTAGAACCTGGCGCTTGTAGTAGCGACCCGTATTTGTTAAAATTCGCGGTTTTCCAGGTATCAAAGACTTTAGTGTCTTCCTTCTCAAGCGTTTTTATTTGCTGTCTTAGTTGGTTATTAGGTGTAGACATATTAGACCTTTAAAAAAATTGTATACTATTTTTTAGCCTGTATATCAAAGGGCTGCCAAGATCGTGCTTGGCGCAGTATGGACTTACATCAAGTTATTTAAATCATCTTTCTAAATATTCTAAAAGCCGAATCCAATTGTTAGTTGTTTTCCACTTCTCAATGTCGGCTGTGTTCCTATTTCTAAAAATTTCGCCTCTCTTAGTCTTACTCGAACCATCGATTTAATTTATAATTATGATTTTATAGAACTTGACTAAAGCCCTTTGCTCCTAATCTTATTACAAGATTTATCATCGCTAATGGCTTCGCTTTCATTACAGTTAAAAGTTTTATGTCTTATGACTTACTACTTCATCGATCGTTAAATCTCCATATCTGTAACTTTCTTCGTTCCAATATTTTTATCTTTGCATATTTTATTAGGTGTTTCCCTTCAGCCTACAATCTTGATAGTGCCTATAACACTATAAGGTATTTCATAAAAACTATTTTTACTTTACCTCAATTGTCCTTTATTAGAGGATAAACCTTACGATTTATTTTGAATTTAGACTGTTGAATTCAGAAATTTGTCCGTTACTTTTAGTAACATACTCACCATAAAAATTTTATAGAGCCCCGAACTATATGTTAGTCGCCTCCCTCGAGGTCGCATTTCCTTTATATTTCTATAATTAGGCTAACACCACATCCGACTTCACCGAGCTTTAAACGATTCAAATTTAACGATTCTTATCGCTTATCGGAGTATCAGGCTTACCGTTTCGAGTCGTTACTCTCTCATTCCAGTAATCAAAATATCAGTTAATTTATACTTTATTTGATTTAAGTATAAATCAGTTGGGTTTGTTTATTTCGTCCAACTAACGAATCGCACAATTTTTTCAATAGTAATCATTTCATGAATTAAACCAAAACGACTACATTGTTCAGGCCAAGATGCCATCATATCCATTCCACTCATAACAGTTGGCACACCCGGATAATTTTCAATTTCTGAAGAGTTCATAATTTGACCTCCAGGCATACCTCGTTCAAACATCGTAACTTTTTTTAATCCGCCTCGGGTTGCATATAAACCAGCTGTTAAACCTGCGGGACCACCACCAATAATTGCGACATCTAACATAATTTTTCCTATTAAATATTTAATTTTTTATATTTTGTTTTTTGTGAAAGTTTCAAAAGTATAAATTTCACTATTAAACTAACGAATCGCACCTGTTTATATCTCGAATTTTTTATTAATTCAATCGAAAAAATAGATGGTAAATTATAAATATGAAATCTATTAACTAATTTCAAAAAAGTTTCTGTGCCAAATTTAATTTGTGAAAGATTTGCTTCACCAATATTTAAATTCTGAAGAGATTGAAAATAGTCAATAGCTATAACTTGAGTTGAAGATTTTATATTTAAATTATTTAATTTTTTGATTGATTCGATATCTCGTGAATTATAAATAATTATTAGATAATTATTAGAATTAGGTTTGAAAATATCGTTATTGGTATAACCGATAAATTCATTAAAATCTATAAATTTGTATTGAGAAAACTTGTGATTGTAGTAACCGAGAGCAATGGCAATTGCCACAGCTCCGATAAGGAAGGCAGGAAGCCTACCAAACATAATTTTATTGTTATTATTTATAACTATTTAAGAGCATTCTCTAATTTAGAGGTGAAAACAGTTTTTGGCATTGCACCGATAACTTGATCAACAGGTTTGCCGTTTTTAAAGATAATTAATGTAGGAATAGATCGAATGCCATATTTTACAGCTGTCATTTGTTGTTCATCTGTATTTACTTTAGCAATTTGAGCTCTTCCAGCATATTCTTCAGCAAGTTGTTCAATAATTGGAGCAATCATTCTACATGGACCACACCAAGGTGCCCAGAAATCTACTAGTGTAACACCATTTGCAATTGTGCTATCAAAAGTGCTGTCTGTTAAAGATAATGGTTTTGCCATTGAAAAATCCTTTTTATAGTTTTGAATATATTTACAGAGTATTTTACCAAAAAAAGAGTTTGATTAGAGTTTGAAAAAAAATTTAATTTGAATAATTAATTTATATAAATTCTATCTCGCCACTCTATTGGAATATTTAGAATATTTTTTAAACTTTTGAATTGATTGCTTTTATAAATTAATCTTAAATATATAAAAAATAATATTGGTATCAATATAGTAAAAATTGGAGATAATTTAAATTGTATTGATGTTGAAAAAATTGTTATCCAAAAGCTAATTATAGAAATAACTGCTAACCAGAAAGTTATTATTGATAAATCTAAATAAATTAATATAAAAGGTATTAAATATGCTCCTAAAATTAGATTTATCATAAAAATAGATTCTGTAACTATTTTTTTATCATTGGCTTCTATTGTATCAGCAATATTTTTTATTAGACCATTCCAAGCAGATTTGATATTTTTATACATTCGCACATTAAATTGATCTTTTGTTGCAAATGCAAAAAAGAGTTTCAAACCACTTTTTTTAATAATTCTAGCAAAAGTTATATCTTCATTAATAATATTTTTAATAGTTTCATGAGTTCCAATTTTTTCATAAATTTCTCGTTTAAAGAGCATAAATTGACCATTTGCAACTACCTCTTTTTTATTTTGATTATTAATAAAATTGATATTTATATTTCCAGCAATTCCCAAAAATATGGCAGGTAAAAATAGCTTTTCTTCTATTGAAATTAAACTTTGCATTGGAGAAAAAGATAATAAATCTAAATTTTTATTTAATGAGAAATTCATCGTATCTTCTAATACTTTGTTACTATTTGCATATGTATCTGCATCTATAAAACATAAATATTCGCTATCTCTATTTATATTTAAATAACCAATATAACAAGCATGGTTCTTTCCACTCCAATTTTTTGGTAAAATTGGTGAATCAATTGGTTTTATATTTTTATAGATTTTAGCTAAATTTTCTATTATTTCGAGAGTTTTATCAGTAGAATTATCATTAATAACAATAATTTCAAATTTATCTTTTGGATAATTTTGTTTTGCAAACGATTCTATACATTTATTTATATTTTCTTCTTCGTTACGAGCTGGAATAATGATACTAATAAATTTATAATTTGTATTTTTTATTTTTGCTATTTTCTTAAAATAAATTTGAGAGATAAAAATCAATATTAATCGATATATAAATATTAAGACAGTTATAAACCAAATGGTTACAAAGCTAAAAATAAAAATATCATTTTTCATATATAGACCTTATTAAATTATTAATAATCTTTTAAACTAAAAAGTTTAAAAATTTCAATAGCATCTTTTTTGCCTTTAACATGATCTATTAAAATTTTAGAAAAATTTATTCTATCTTTTATTTTATGATATGTATTTTCATCGATTAAAATATCATGTTGAACCTCTTTTGTTAAAGTTTCCAATCGAGAAGCGGTATTTACGGCATCACCTAAAACTGTATATTCCATTCGTCGAACAGAACCTATATTTCCAGCAAAAACTTTTCCTGAAACGATACCAATACCACATTTAATATTATTATCAAGATAATCAGGTCTAACATCATTAAAAGTATTTAAATATTCGCGAATTTGAAGAGCAGTTTTGACACATTGAAAAGCATCGTCACCAGTAGTTGTTGGACAACCAAAAGTTGCCAAAATTCCGTCACCCATAATTTTATTAACTGAACCACCATTACCATAAACTAAGTCCATAATATCTGTAAAAAGTTCACTTAAAAATTCAAAAAAAAGCATTGTTGCTTCGACATGAGTTCCAGAAAGAACACATTGTATTTTTATTTCTTTATCAGAATTTTCTACATTAATCATAAATTTATTAATTAAAACCTAATAGTAAATTTTGTAAATTTATTTGCTTCAAATTCGACATTAATCGAACCTTCAATTTTATTTAATTTTTCACGAACCAAATCCATTCCAACTCCGCGACCAGCCATTATTGTTGTTTGTGAAGCACTTGATAATCCAGAGGCAAAAATCAATTCAGCAGATTCTTGAACACTTAAATTTTCAGCCTGTTCTTGAGAGATAATTTTTTGTTCGATTGCTTTTTCTCGTAATCTAGTTATATTTATACCACGACCATCATCTTTATAAATTAATTCGAATATTCCATTTTTAAAATTTGTCTCTAAAAAGATCGTTCCGAATATATTTTTATTTTTTTCTTGTCGTTCTTGATGAGGTTCGATTCCGTGAGCTATTGAATTTCTAGCAAGTTGAATTAAAATATCTTTTATTAAAACTCTATTTTTTACATTTAGCATTGATAAATCAAAATTATTTGTCTCAATTTTAATAGTTCTGTTTTCTTCAACATTCCGTTCTATTAATTTTTCAAGAGCTTTTATTATAATGCTATTTACATTTTCGTGACTCGAAATATTATTTTTAAATTGAAGTAACTTTTGAACAGATTCATTCATCGAAACAATTGACTTTTGTAAAGCTTCAAAACCAACAAAAAGAGCAAGAAAATCTTCATTTGCTAAAATATCTTTATTTTTTAGTTCTTGTAATTTTTCTTCAAGTGAATGAGCAGTATCTACTAAAAAATCCAAATCTAAAAGTGAAGCATTACCTTTAATTGTATGAGCTGATCTATAAATTTGCAACTTGATTATGCAAAGCTCCATCGATATCTTCAAGTTCAGTTTCAGCACCAACTATAAAATCATTTAATAAAATTGGATCAGCATGTAAAATCTTGAAAAGCATCTCCATTTGACTCTTATTTTATTTTTCAGTTTGAACAAGTTTTTCAGCTAATTCAACTTGAGTAGTTATATCTCTAACAGTAACAAGTAAATGAGAAATAGTTTTAGCTTTGAACACTCGACGAAATTTAAAAACTAAATGCTTATTTTTATCAAAAAATATAAATTTAATTTTACTTAATGGATTTAACTCTTCGAGAGTATTTTCATCTATATTTTTTCTAAACATTAATTTTAAAAACTTATCTATATCTTTTAACTTAGAACTATCAATATAATTAGATACAAGTTCAATAAAAATTGCTTTTGAAATATCATTTCGCATAAAAATAGATTCGAGAATTTTAGAATATTGACTACCAATTATAAAGCTAGTTTTATCTTGAATAATTAAAAATAAGCCTTCATCTACATTTTCAAGAATTCTATCGGTCTCTTTTTTAGCTTCTGATAATTCTTGAGTTCTTTGTTCGACCATATTTTCAAGATTATCAGCATAATTTTTAATAGATCTAATCATAGAATTGAAAGATTCTGTTAAAAAGCCTATTTCATCGGAATATGTAACTTTAACTTGAACATCAAGCGAACCATTATTTACAATTTGTTTAACACCGATTAATAAATTATTAAGTGGCTGAATAATATTTCTATTTAAGAAAAATGGAAAAGTTATAATTATAATTATTGTTGCAAGAATTAAAATCCAAAGAACTTTAACAGCTGTTTCAGATATATATAGATTTATGCCCACTTGTTAATAAAATTATTGGATTCTCCATTGTCAATAAATTCTCTTGATTTATTTCAGCAAAATATCTATTTATGCCATGAATAAAAATTTCTAAAAGCTCCCTTTTCATTGATTATCTTTCATATCATCTAAAACTTTTTGGATAACTCGATCTAGTTTTTCTTCGCCAAAAGGTTTACCAATAAAATCAAAAGCCCCTTTTTCAAGAGTTTCGAGTGCAGTTGATTTATCTGATTGAGCTGAAATTACAATAATTTTAGCATCTGGATTTATTTCCATCATTTTTTTCAAGTGCGATTAAATCGTTCATTTCTGGCATCGTAATATCTAAAGTTACGATATCTGGTAGATATTTCTCAAAAAGTTCAATGGCGGTTTTACCATCTCCAGCCATACCAATTAGATCTAAATTATATTTAGCACTATATTTTTGAATTGCTCTTCGAATGATATTCGAATCATCAACAATTAATAATTTCATATTTACCTCATCATTTATATTATTATTCAACTATTTTTTTTAAATTTGAGAGAGTTTCAAAAGGTTGATCAACAACTCCGCTATTAACTAACCAAGCAGGAATATTTTTAGGATCACTTAAAACCTGATAAGTAACTTTTGTTATATTTTTATCAAGATATTCTAATTTCCAAAAGCCTTCTAAAAGTTCAATTCTTATTAATTCATTTTGAATGGGAAAAAAATTATTTAAAGCTTCAAAGCTTCAAAGTTTATAATAATTATTTTCCCATTATCTAATATTTTTTTATATCAGAATTTATAATTGCAATAGCTCTAAATTCATCAATATCAGAACGAGAATTCTCTCGAGTTTCTATAATAATTCCATTTTTATTTAATTTTTCAGTCCAATCTTTACTGTATAAATTAATTGTAATTAAAATTACTAAAAGTATTTTTAACATTATATTTTTATATTTTTTATATTTTTAAAATAAGAGGTTTAAGCTAAAATAAGGAGTTGATAAAACGGTAGTTTCAGCTTCAATATAAATATTTGAAACAGTTGCAGTTGGATCATTTTGACTTAATAAATATTGAGTTCCACCAATTGTTAAAGGATCAGTTTTTGTTTCAGTAGAAGTTAGATCTACTCGCATATAACGATAACCTAATTCAAAAGCCAATTTATAATTATCTCTTTGATAAATATTTGCAGTTATTCCAAATTGACCACCAATTCCAGATGAAGGAGAAGATTTCATACCTTCTGGTTTTGCACCAGCAACTGCAATAGCTCCACCAATAAAAAATGAGATATTTTCAAGTTTAGGTATAGAATAAAGATAATCTGTATTAGCAGTTAGTAACCAACCATCAACATCTTTATCAAAAGCAATATTGCTATTTTTTTCATATTTAAATTTATACTAATCAGCATAAAATCGCCAATTAGTATAAATTTTACCAATTCTAATACCTTGCATATCAAGTGATTTATCAGCATTAACATTTGTTTCAAATGGAATAGAGTTGATCATTCCACCAGCAAACGAACCATTAATAGAAACATCACGAGAACTATAAGTTTTAAGACGATCAGAAAAGAGAAAACTAGCAAACCATTGATCATCTTTAGATATAAGAGTTGATGAGGTTAAAAGTGAAGCGAAAAATATTGGTTTAAATTTCATTTAAATTTCCGATTAATTTAATTTTTTAATTTAAATGAAATCTTACCATTTTAGAATTAAAAGCTATTTTTATTATAGCTCAAATAGTATATTTAAAATTTAATTTATTAGTAAAATTATAAATTTCTAACTTTTTCTTCCAATCTATCTATTTCAGCATATGCTTCAGTGATATTAATATCCATTTCGATTAAAAGAGCGAAAAAATATTTAAATCTCATTTCTAATTCAAGTTTTAGAAAATCTTCAGGATTTCGTTTGATAACAGCCCTAGAAACATCATCATTTCGATGTGTTATAAGTTGTTGAGCAGTTTTAGCTTCAAGATTATGATCATCAGTAAATTTTGAGATCAAATTTAACATATGCATACTAGCAATTGATTTAGAAGAACCATTTTTAGGATCACCGTTATATAAAATTCCGCTGATTTCTCTCATTAAAGTTTTTAAATTTCTTTCTTCATTAATTTCGAGATCGCCACCTGTTAAAGTCATAAAATGAGAGACCAAAGAGACCCGAAGAGCTGGATCACTAATTTGAAAATATTTTTCCATAGTTCATTTTTCCTATTTTATTTTTAATTTAGCAATATTAACATAAATCTATTATTAATATAATCTTGGATTATTTAAAAATATCCAATAATTTATATCTTTTGCCATTAATATATGCTTTAGCATTCATTAAATATTTAGATGGAGGTTGAACAGAGAATATTTTTATACTCATATCTTTGCAACCAACTTCAATATAATGTTCGTTAATTTCCAAAATTTCACCTTCATTAAAATTACCTTCTCTACCTTCTGCAACTGTAATCAATTTTAAACCATTGTTAAGATAAGCTGAAGGCCAATAATTAAAAGCTCTAGATTTATTAAGAAGTTCTCTACAATTTGCAAAAGAGACAAGACCATCAATTTTTTCAATTTTTTTACAATAAGAAGAGTCAGCACTATGTTGAGAAAGCGGTTTAATCAGATGGAAATTTGCTAAGACATCTATTATTAAATATGAAGCGACGATACTTAATTCAATTGTTAAACTACTTTGATTTGGTATATAGCTTTTTTCTAATTTAATTCTTGAAATTGCCAAAATATCACCAGTATCTAAACCTTCATTCATTAACATTGCAGTTATACCAGTTTCTAAATCACCATTTAAAAGAGCCTCTTGAATTGGACTAGCTCCACGATATTTTGGTAAAATCGAAGCATGTAAATTTATAGCTGGAGCTATATTTAAAATCTCTTTTGGTAAAATTTGACCATATGCTGCAACAACTAAAAAATCTGGTTTTAACTTTTTGATCTCATTAACTATTTCTGAATTATTTTTTAATTTTTCAGGTTGTAAAATTTTAAACTCTTTTTCTAGTGCAAGAACTTTTACATCAGATTGTGAAAGTTTCATATCTCGTCCAGATTTTTTATCTGGTTGAGTAACAACTCCAACTATTTCAATCCAAGAATGGTTTGACAATTCATTTAAAATTTGTTTTGCATAAAAAGGAGTTCCCATAAAAAGAACTCTTTTTGTGATTATGCTACTTGACATATATATATTTTATATTTTATCAACTGTAAATATAACAGTGTGAGGCTCTTCGCTAACTATTTTATAATCAACAACGATAGTTTCATGAAAATAATTCGAAGCTCCAATCATAAGCCCTTTTGCCAAAATTTCAAGTTGTTTATCTGAAGAATATAACATTTCAAGATGATTTGTTTCGAATTTTATAACTTTAAATTTAGGTAAATCAGCTTCTGGATATAATTTTTTGACTTCAATATGAATATAAGTATCAACTTTTGAGATAACTTCAAAACTACTTTGAGAACCTTTTACAAGAAAAGGAGCCATATGAACTAATTTGCCAAATAGATAAACTCCAAATTTATATAAAATTTCTTCGATTTCTACTTTTTCAGTTTCATGAACAGAAAGAACAAGAGTAACTAATTCTGTAAAAGGATAATTTCCTGCTTGAGTGTAAATTTTTTCATTGTCGCTATCTGGTTCTAACATAATATCTGCTGTATCAAAACCGTAAGTTTCTTCAACGAATTCGATAAATTCAGTAAAAACTGCACCTTTCAAATTTGATTCCTTTTTTTATTTTTAAAATAATAATAGCACATTAGATTTTTACTTTTTATTAACATTAATAAAATATAATTTTATTATAAATTTAATTTAACTATAAAGTAAATTTATGTTTTTTAATCGAAAAATCCAAGTAGTTTGGCTACGATAATATTTTTAATGAGTTTGAATTTTGGTTGTGGAACTTATACACCTAGTTATATTTCTCAAGAAAGATATGAATTGATTTTATCGAGTAGCAATAATCAATAATTAATAGTCAATTCATTGAAAGCGAAATAATCAAAACTGCTAATATTCCCGAAAAAATTAAGGGATAAAAATGTTGTTATTTACACCGGGTCCAACTCCAGTTCCCGAGAAAATTCGTAATAGCATGAGTCTTCCAACGATTCATCATAGAACTCCTGAATTTGAAGCTATTTTTAGTCGAACTCGTGAATTACTTTTTAAATTAATTGGTTCTGACGAGATCATTTTATTGGCTTCTACTGGAACTGGTGCAATGGAAAGTGCTGTTATTAATTTAACCTCATCGCGATTACTATTTGTCAATGCTGGTAAATTTGGCGAAAGATTTGGCAAAATTGCTGAAGCTCATAAAATTAATTTTACAGAACTTAAATATGAATGGAATAGTCCAACATCTGTTGAAGATATAATTAAAGAAATAGATAAAGATAGTTCTATTGATGCTGTTGCTATTCAAATTAGTGAAAGTTCTGGTGGTTTAAGACATCCTGTTGAAGAAATCGCAAAAGCTATTAAACAAAAAAATAAAAATATCATGGTTATCGCTGATGCAATTACTGCAATGGGAGTTGAAAAAATAGATATTTCTAATATTGATGCAATTATTGGTGGAAGTCAAAAAGCTTTTATGCTTCCTCCCGGATTAGCTATTTTGGGCTTAAGTAATAGTGCTATCGCAAAAATTGGTAAAGGCAAAGGCTTTTATTTTAATTTATATTCTGAAATTAAAAAACAGCGAACTAATACAACTGCTTATACAGCTGCAACAACTCTTATAATTGGACTTTTGGCAATGTTAGAAGAATTTGACAAAATTGGTTTCGATGAGGTTTATCGTAGAACTGCTCTTAGAAGTAATGCTGTCATTTCTGCTCTTTCTGGAATTGGACTTAAAATTTATCCTAAAACTCCATCTAAAGCAATGACTACAATTTATCATGATAAATCTCCTGAAATTAAGAAAAGACTTCAAAAAGAGTTCAATGTTAGTGTTGCTAGTGGTCAAGATGAAATGAAAGATCTCATGTTCAGAATTAATAATATGGGTCTTATTGAAAATAATGAAATTGCTTGGGCTATTAATAGTATTGAAGTTCTTCTTGATCGAATGGGCTTACGACAATTTAATGGTGATGCTAATCGCATCTTTACTGAAATAATTATGTCATTAAAATCTTGATGTTATAATATATATAATTTTATAAATAAAATTTAAAAGGATCTAATTCTAATGTCAAAACGAAAACATGTTAATAAAGTTGTTCTCGCTTATTCTGGCGGTCTTGATACAAGTGTTATTTTAAAATGGCTTCAAGATGAATATAACTGTGAAGTTGTTACTTTTACAGCTGATATTGGTCAAGGTGAAGAAGTTGAACCTGCAAGACAAAAAGCTATCTCTTTAGGTATTAAACCTGAAAATATTTTTATCGAAGATCTTCAAGAAGAGTTTGTTCGAGATTATGTTTTTCCTATGTTTCGAGCTAATACGATTTATGAAGGCGAATATTTATTAGGAACTTCAATAGCTAGACCTTTAATTGCAAAAAGACAAGTTGAAATCGCTCGTCTCGTTAATGCTGATGCTGTTTCTCACGGTGCAACTGGTAAAGGAAATGATCAAGTTCGTTTTGAAATGGGCTATTTATCTCTTAATTCTAAACTTACGATTATTGCTCCTTGGCGAGAATGGGATTTAAATTCTCGTGAAAAACTTTTGCAATATGCTGAAACTCATGGAATTTTTATCGAGAAAAAAGGTAAAAAATCTCCTTATTCAACTGATGCTAATTTACTTCATATCTCTTATGAAGGTGGCATTTTAGAAAATCCTAATGCTGAACCAGAAGAAGATATGTGGCGATGGACAAATTCACCTGAAAAAGCTCCAAATGAAGCTGAATATATTTCTTTAGATTTTAAAAATGGTGATCTTATTGCTATTAATGGTATCGAACTTTCTCCAGCTAATCTATTACGAAAACTTAATGAATTAGGTTCGAAACATGGCATCGGTCGAACTGATATTGTCGAAAATCGATATGTCGGAATGAAAAGTCGTGGAGCTTATGAAACCCCTGGTGGAACAATTATGATTAAAGCACATCGTGCAATCGAATCTATCACTCTTGATCGTGAAGAGGCTCATTTAAAAGATGAACTTATGCCAAAATATGCCAAACTAATTTATAATGGTTTCTGGTTTTCACCTGAAAGACGAATGATTCAATCAGCTATCGATAAAACTCAAGAAAATGTTGAAGGTCGTGTAAAACTCAAACTTTATAAAGGCAATGTTATTGTTGTTGGCAGAAGTTCGCCAAAAAGTCTATTTAATAATAACTATGCAACTTTCGAAGAAGATGTTGTTTATGATCAGCGAGATGCTGGAGGCTTTATTAAATTAAATGCTCTTAGATTTATTATCGCTGGAAATGTTCGCAAATAAATTTATCTTTTTTAAACTAACTATTTAATTACTATTCTATATTTCACTATTTTAGTGTCTGACATTCGTTTTCTCGTGCAACAACACGAGAAAATAATTTTTCAAAATCGAAGGGTTATGATTGAATCATATTCAAGAGGCAGGAGAAATTGGCAGAAGTGAATTCTAAAATAGATAAAACACAACAATTCAATTAGTAAGCTCTTAAATTTTCTTATTTCGTTTCAACCTCATCAAATTTTTAATTTCTGCTAAAATTATAGATAAATCATTGAAAAATATATAAATAATTAGCTAAAAAACTTTTAAAACTATCGATGAGGTTTGAGTTTTTGAATTTAAGTTTTATATTACAGTAGCTACTATTTTGTAACTAAAGCCTTTAAATTCACCTGCTAAACTAACACATAAATATTTGTTGAAATATATAAGATTAAAATCTGCATTATTAATTTGCGGATCAGTAACTGCTAGATCATAAATCACATTATTATATGTAAATTTAGCTCTTTTTTTAGTTTTTTCATATTGTTGTATTGTATATAAATTTAATATTTCAACTTTTATAAAATATAAAGATTGACTTATAATAATATTTTTATTAATTATATTATTGTAATTGACTTTATCTGTAGATGTTGAAGGATCTAACCATAAATCTTTTGGATTATCTACATACAAGTTAATTTCATGTTGCTCAATTCTGTAATGTTGCACCCAAATTTGATCTGATATCAACCAGTTTTCTGGTTGATGAATTAATGGAACAGGTTGAATTAATGCCATTTTAACTTTTTGCAAAGGTCTAACATAAAAATTCCCATGCGGATTAGAACATAGTATTTGTTGAGAGTTTAATTCACAACCATTAGTATCAGCTACTGGTCGAACCCATTCTTTCGTTTTAATATCTTTTCCAGCAACACAATGTTGTCCATGTTTAACAGAATTTGCAAGAATAACGATCTCTTTTTGAAACATATATAAAACCAATCTATCTTATTTAAATTTATTTCTATAAATGCTTGATATTAATATCAGGAAAATGTTTAGCTAAATATTCAGCCAATAATCGTCTATGACATTTTTCTGCGGTAGCTTCACTACATAGTAAGACACTATTATTAAAACTCAATATGTCTAAATTCTCTAATATATTTCTTTTTTGTAATAAATTAAGATATATTTTTTCATATTCAGCCCAATTAATTAGCTTATCTTGATATCCATTGAGCAACTCTTTTGATGGAGCATATTGAGGTGCATAAGTATATTTTATATTATGTAAAAATAAAAAATATGGTAAATGTTTTATATTTGTAAAACCTGCTAATTGAGAAGAATTATTCAATCTAATATCAATAAGTTGTTTAACTTGATTTGTCATTAAAATTTGAAAAAATCTTTAGCAGTTTTACCAGCAAAACCAATAGTATAAATATTCATTTAGTCGTGATCTCCTTCTTTCGTAATTGGATTATAAGCAATTTTCAGATTTTGTAATTGATATGCTATATCGAGTAAATCATTATCGCTATAAGTATCAAATAGATTATTTTGAGGAAGTTTTTTATTAAATTTATTTAATAGTTTTGTTTCAATCTCTTGTTGATTAAAAATACTATCAGTATAAATATGATTGATTTCAAAACTATTTTTATGATAAAGAAACTTTGAAACAAGACCAAAACGATGGCAATCAAGAGCATCTTTTTCAGAACACATTAATGAAATGCTATATCCTTTTTTAACACCATCTTCAAGTCTAGTTATGCCATCTTGAAAACCTTTCGTTTCTTGCACTTTTTGAAAATTAACTTTGCCTTTATTGTCTTTATCGTTAAATAATAAATTTTTATCTTCATATCTAGCACCTAATAAATTACCCATAAAAACATATTGTATATTTGATTTTTTTAGAAAGTTCTTCAATATGTCTTGATTATATTGAGGCGAGTATTGACTATATGGAGAACTTCTAACATCAACAATTGTATTAATATTGTTCTTTTGTAACATATTAATAAATATATTGATATCGTGATTCGAATGACCAATGGTAAAAATTTCTTTTTTCATCTATATCCTTTTCTTAATTACTTTTAATACATAAACAATCGTTTAATTTAAAAAAAGTATTAGATACGATTAACAATATTGTAAATTAAAAACAAAATAAAAAGCACTTTACAGCCATGAGGGAATTTAAATTTTTTAAAAAATTAATTTTTCAACTCAAAAGCTAAATTTCATATTTTTGCCATTAAATAAATAGACTTGAGATAATTTTATAAACTAATAAATAATCTTGAGTTTTAAAAATTTGGTGATGAGGTTTTAAAATATTTTACTGATTTTGAACCGCTTTGGAATTCTTGCAAAAAAAATTTTGAAAATTACAATCATATTATTTTATTTATACTTTTAAATTAAATTGTCCAATTTTTAAAGAAATTTTCAAAACTTAAATATAAATTTAGAGATAGTCTCACTCCAAAAACCGCCACTTACGACCTTTTCGTTTATATTTTTCTAGTTTTTTTGAGTCGAAAAAATGGCTAAAAAATGGCTAAACTTAAAAAAATAAATTACATTGGAGCAAAAATACACTTTTTGTGTATTTAAATACACTTTTGCAAAAAGTATCGGATCAACTAGGTTTATACTAAAAAAGTGGTCAGATCGATTTTTCACAGTATGGGGAGGCAGATCCATATATAAATATTGGAATAGTTGAGTTTAAATTAAATTATTTTATAGCTGAAAAATATATCTAATTTTCTATTTTTTATATTTTGAAATTCAAATTAAACTTTATTTAAATATTTCAACTCTATTTTTTGCAATATATAAAGCTTGATCAGATCTTTTTAAAATAATTTTATCCATTTATAACCTATTATTTTTCAAATTTTGGCTAATTATATATTAAGACCTCTAGATTATTTTGAGGAAGTTTTTTATTAAATTTATTTAATAGTTTTGTTTCAATCTCTTGTTGATTAAAAATACTATCAGTATAAATATGATTGATTTCAAAACTATTTTTATGATAAAGAAACTTTGAAACAAGACCAAAACGATGGCAATCAAGAGCATCTTTTTCAGAACACATTAATGAAATGCTATATCCTTTTTTAACACCATCTTCAAGTCTAGTTATGCCATCTTGAAAACCTTTCGTTTCTTGCACTTTTTGAAAATTAACTTTGCCTTTATTGTCTTTATCGTTAAATAATAAATTTTTATCTTCATATCTAGCACCTAATAAATTACCCATAAAAACATATTGTATATTTGATTTTTTTAGAAAGTTCTTCAATATGTCTTGATTATATTGAGGCGAGTATTGACTATATGGAGAACTTCTAACATCAACAATTGTATTAATATTGTTCTTTTGTAACATATTAATAAATATATTGATATCGTGATTCGAATGACCAACGGTAAAAATTTCTTTTTTCATCTATATCCTTTTCTTAATTACTTTTAATACATAAACAATCGTTTGATTTAAAAAAAGTATTAGATACGATTAACAATATTGTAAATTAAAAACAAAATAAAAAGCACTTTACAGCCATGAGGGAATTTAAATTTTTTAAAAAATTAATTTTTAAACTCAAAAGCTAAATTTCATATTTTTGCCATTAAATAAATAGACTTGAGATAATTTTATAAACTAATAAATAATCTTGAGTTTTAAAAATTTGGTGATGAGGTTTTAAAGTATTTTACTGATTTTGAACCGCTTTGGAATTCTTGCAAAAAAAATTTTGAAAATTACAATCATATTATTTTATTTATACTTTTAAATTAAATTGTCCAATTTTTAAAGAAATTTTCAAAACTTAAATATAAATTTAGAGATAGTCTCACTCCAAAAACCGCCACTTACGACCTTTTCGTTTATATTTTTCTAGTTTTTTTGAGTCGAAAAAATGGCTAAAAAAGGGCTAAACTTAAAAAAATAAATTACATTGGAGCAAAAATACACTTTTTGTGTATTTAAATACACTTTTGCAAAAAGTATCGGATCAACTAGGTTTATACTAAAAAAGTGGTCAGATCGATTTTTCACAGTATGGGGAGGCAGATCCATATATAAATATTGGAATAGTTGAGTTTAAATTAAATTATTTTATAGCCGAAAAATATATCTAATTTTCTATTTTTTATATTTTGAAATTCAAATTAAACTTTATTTAAATATTTCAACTCTATTTTTTGCAATATATAAAGCTTGATCAGATCTTTTTAAAATAATTTTATCCATTTATAACCTATTATTTTTCAAATTTTGGCTAATTATATATTTTATAGATTCATTCTCCTTTTGATAAAATTGCATAAATTAATCAAAATATCAAAAGAAGGGCATATAAAACATGAATGAAAAAATTAATGAAGTTCTTGAAGAAATGAAATTAGAAATGGAAGAAAGTCTTGAATCACTAAAACGACAATATAAAACTGTTCGAACTGGTAAAGTTAGTCTTTCTGTTGTTGATAATGTATTTGTAAATTATTATGGCTCACGAACAAAATTAGCTCAAGTTGCTACTGTTTTAGCCCTTGATGCTTCAACTATTGCTGTAACACCTTGGGAAAAAAATCTTCTTGGCGAAATCGAAAAAGGCATTCAAATTGCAAATATCGGTGTTAATCCAACAAATGATGGAACTCAAGTTAAATTATTTTTTCCTCCAATGACAACTGACAAACGAAAAGAAAATGTCAAAATTTGTAGTGGAATTACTGAAGATGCAAAAGTTTCGATTAGAAATCATCGTAAAGATGCAAATATAATTATAAAAAAGCTTGAAAAAGATAAAATTATTACTGCTGATGAAAGTAAATCTGCTCAAGATTCTGTTCAAAAAATAACAGATCAATATACTCAAAAAGCTGATGAAAATTTCAAAGCCAAAGAGATCGAAATTATGAAAGTCTAATTATGAATTTAAAAGAAATTTATATTCATAATGGAGCTTTATTAGAAGGACATTTTATTTTAAGTAGTGGAAATCATTCGAGAAATTATTTGCAATCTGCAAAAGTTCTTGAAAATCCAAAAGTTGCTGAAATGTTAGCCATTGAACTTGCCCAAATGATTAAATCTAGTGGAATCGAAATTGATACTATCTGTTCTCCAGCTCTTGGAGGACTTTTGGCAGGTTACGAACTTGCTAGAGCTTTAGGCATTCGTTTTATTTTTACTGAACGAAAAGATGGTGAAATGCAGTTAAGACGAGGCTTTTCAGTTCAAAAAGGAGAACGAGTTTTAATTTGTGAAGATATTATTACGACAGGCGGTTCAGCACTTGAAGCTGGTCGTGAAATTGAAAGATTTGGTGGAAAAATTGTCGGTTTTTCTGCTATTGCAAATCGAGGTTTTTGCAAACGAATCGGTGGAACTTTTGAAACTGATAAAACTTGCAAATTACCTAAAGATTTACCACTTTTTGCTATTGATGATTTTACTTTTGAGATATATTCTCCTAATAATTGTCCAATTTGTGCTGAAGGAACACCAGCAATTAAACCTGGTTCGAGAGGAAATAATTAATGCCACTTTTAGATAGTTTTGCCGTTGATCATACAATTATGTCAGCTCCTGCTGTACGACCTGCTAAAAAAATGACTACACCACATGGTGATCCAATTAGAGTTTTTGATTTGCGATTTTGCAAACCAAATGACGAATTAATGACAAGTGAAGGAATTCATACACTTGAACATCTGTTTGCTGGATTTATGCGAGATCATTTAATAAATGAACCTCTTCTCGAAGTAATTGATATTTCGCCAATGGGTTGTCGAACTGGCTTTTATATGAGTGTAAGTGGCGATCCAAAAAGTGAAACAATTGTAGAAGCTTGGAGAAAATCTATGATTGATATTTTAAATGTTGTTTCTGAATCTGATATTCCAGAATTAAATGTCTATCAATGTGGCACTTGTTTAATGCATTCTTTAAAAGATGCAAAAATCACAGCTCAAAAAGTTCTTGATCGTGGAATATCTATTGCTGATAATGAAGCTTTGAAATTAGATTTTTCAAAAATTAAATAATTTAAATTTAATTAAATGGAAGAGTTAATCTCGAAAATAATAGAATATGGATATCTAATAATCGCTATTTACTCTTTCGGTGGTGGCTTTTTTGCCATCCTCGGAGGTAGTATTCTTGCTTCAATGGACAAATTAAATATATATTTAGTAATATTTATTGCTGGTTTATCTAATTTTATTGGATCAACAGTTTTATTTTATTTAGGTAAATATCAAAAAAGAGAAGTTGCAAAATTTCCAATATTTGTTCAACATAGAACTAAAATAGCTCTTTCTAAAATTTTATTAAAAAAATATCTTATTCCAACTATATTTATTCAAAAGTTTTTATATGGCATTAAAACATTAATACCTTTATTATTAGGTTTTACTAATTATAACTTGAATAAGTTTTTAATTTTAAATAGTTTGGCATCTATGATTTGGGCAATCGTTATAGGTTATGTTGCTTTTGTTTCATCTGATATTTTAAGAAAATTTGCTCAAGAAAGTGAAATTAATCCAATAGTTTTACCAATTGCACTATTTATTATTTTATATATTTTGTGGAACATATTAGATTGGCGAATTGATCATTGGCGAAAAAATAAAAAGATTCGAGATTAATTGTAATATGAAACAAATTCAAATTTCTAAAGATAGTTTAAATATTTTACGAAATAGTAAAAATTTATTTGCATTTTCTGGTGGAGTTGATTCTTCAGCCCTTTTTTATATTTTATTAGAAAATAATATTAAATTTGATATGGCCATCGTTGATTACAATTTGAGAAAAGAGTCAAAAGATGAGGTCGCTTATGCAAAAAGTCTCGCAGAATATCATTCGATAGCAATTTATGTCGGCAGTGTCGCTCTCGATAAATTTTCTGAAAATGAAGCTCGTGATGTTAGATATCTATTTTTTAAACAGATTATCGAAAAACATAAATATAAATACCTCATCACTGCTCATCAACTTAATGATAAACTTGAATGGTTTTTTATGCAATTTTCAAAAGGTGCTGGACTTTTAGAATTAACTGGAATGGGTGAATTTGAAAATCGTGATGGCTATAAAATAATTAGACCTTTAATAGATATTTCTAAAAATATATTATTAGAATATTTAAATGAAAATGGCTATAAATATTTTATTGATGCCTCAAATTTTGATGAAAAATATAAACGAAATTATTTTAGACATAATTTTACAAATAGATTTATCGAAGAATTCGGTGAAGGTGTTACTCGATCTTTAAAATATCTTGAAGAAGATAGAAATTCTATGTTGAAAAATGGTATCGAAATTGAAAGTTTTAATGATTTATATTTTTTTGATAAACATGAAAATGACAGAATTAATATATTTTATATAGATCGTATATTAAAACGAAATGGATATATAATATCAAGTGGGCAACGAGATGAAATTATTAATAATCGTGAAGTTGTTGTTGCTGGTGAATGGGTTGTTGCTATTGGTAATAATATAGTCTATATTTCTCCATATCGAAATCATATTATGACTAAAGATTTTAAAGAATCTTGTCGAATCCGTCGAGTTCCTCAACTTGTTAGACCCTATTTATATGAAATTCTTAATGGTAATTGCGAAAATATTTAAATTAAGATTTAAACTCTTCTTTGTAAAATAAATTATATTTATCTTATCAAAGAGAGTTTTATATAAAACTTTTTTCTATTTTTATAAAATTCATAAACTTAAAATTTTAATCAATTTAATCAATTTTATTAAAAAAATTTTTATATAAAAAATCTATTTAAGATATATTTTTGTGTTAAAATAATGAGACTTAAAAATATAGATAGAGAAAACTATGAAAAAAGACAAAAATGAAAATTTAAAAAATCCTGAACAGATTTTATATAGAGGTAAAGAGTTAAAACTTATAGATCTATTAGAACGATATTCTCAACTTGAAGAAATTGAGAGTAAGTTTTTACAACGAGAATCAAAAGCAGATCGAAAACTTCGAGAAATTAAAGAATTAAAACCTTATCAAGCTGAATTAATTAAACTTCAAAAACATCTCGAAACTCATGGTGAAAAAATTATTATTTTATTTGAAGGTCGTGATGCTGCTGGAAAAGGTGGAACTATTCGACGAGTAACAAGATACATGAATGAAAAACATTATCGAGTTGTTGCTCTTGGCAAACCAACTGAAGAAGAACGAAGTCAATGGTATTATCAAAGATATGTTAAACATTTTCCACGAAAAGGTGAAATTGTTCTTTTTGATAGAAGTTGGTATAACAGATCAATGGTTGAACCCATTTTTGGTTTTTGTTCTCAAGAAGAATATGAAACTTTTATTTCTGGTGTATCTAGTTTTGAAAGAGATATAGTTAATCAAGGAACTATATTAATAAAATTATATTTTTCTGTTACTAAAGCTGAACAAAAACGAAGATTCGATCGCAGAAAAACTGATCCTTTAAGACAATGGAAATTAAGTGAAGTTGATCTTCAAGCTCAAGATAAATGGGACTCTTTTACAGATATGAAATATCAAATGTTAAAAAGAAGTCATTCTCACGAAACTCCTTGGACAATTATACGATCTGATAATAAACATAAAGCTCGTTTAGAAACTTTTAAAGTTATTTTAAATCATGTTAATTATGAAAATCGTGACAAAACTCTTGATTTTATTCCTGATAATAAAGTTGTTATTTCTGCTCCTCGAGAAATTGAACAAATGGAAGCTCATCTTATCGAAGAAGGTAAATTTTTACATTAATAAAAATAATTTAAATTATAGAAAGCAGAAATAAAATATTGGCTTTTTTAAATACTTTAGATTCTTTATTACTGCAAATTAGTAAAAAAGAGCTTATATATTTATATGTAATGTTAGTTGGAATCATGTTCTTTTTATCTTATAAATTTCTTTTTGAAAGTTCTCAATATTTATTAGATGAAACTGTCAAAACTGATAAAACTCTTTCAAAAGAGATTCGAGAAATGAAAGATTATCTTATGTTTCATGATGATTTTGAACTTGAACAGATCAAAATAAATATGAAAAAATTGAGTAACGAAACTGAAATGTTAAAAGCTCAAAAAGATGTAGTTTCTAATAAAATTGCCTCTCTTTCTGAAGTTATATATTCAAAAGAGAGTTGGACTCAATTTTTAAATAATTTATCAATAATTGCCATCGAAAGTGGCATTGAAATTTTGTCTATTAAAAATCAGTTTTTAGAAACAGGTCAAAATAAATTTGATATTCGTCTTAAAATAGAATTGAAAACTAATTCAAAATTTATAAATATAATTAAATTTATGGATAAATTAGAAAGTAGTAAATTAATTGTAAATATTGATAATCTTTCTATGAAAATATCTCAAGAAGGTATTTTAGGAGAGTTTTCACTATATATTTGGGGAATTAAAGACTATTTTTAATTTATACAAAAAATATATCAAAGGAGTTTTATATTGATCCAGATGTTTAAAAAAGGTGTTGAAGATGAAGAACATCAATCAAAAGATGAGATAATTATTCAAACTCATAAAAAAATCAATACTCGTTTTAGTGGCAAAGTTGAAAAATTAAGAGAAGCTTTTGCTGAAGTTCATCTTGAAATTGTTCCAGAAATGGTTGCCGATGAACAAGGTCTAATTCATAATGGATTTCTATTTTCTGCGGCAAGTCTCGCAGCAACTTCAGCTGTTAATGAAAGATATGGTTTTGCCATTGGTTCAATTGTAAATTTTTTAACTCCTGTTCGTCAAGATGATGTTATCTCTTTTAAAGCTAAATCTCGTCAAAAATTAGGTAGAAAAAGAGTTGTTGATGTTATTGGAAGAATCGGAGATATAAAAGTATTTGTAGGAGAATTCACAGTTCTAATAGTAGATAAACATATTTTATCGATTAAATTAGATGATATTAATGTTTCAGAATATGATGAAGAAGATTTAAATGGATAATTTTGATAATTGGGTTTTAATAGAAAAATTTTTAATTGAATTTCTTCGCGATGAGGTCTTTAAAACTGGTGTTAAAAATAGTGTCGTTGGTTTAAGTGGTGGTCTCGATTCTGCAATTGTTTCAGTTTTGGCTCAAAAAGCTTTTGGAAATAATTTCTTAGCAATTATGATGCCAACTCAGTCATCTTCTAAAAATAGTCTTGATGATGCCCTTGAATTAATAAAAAAATTTAATATTCGTAATGAACTTATTCCGATTGGCGAATATATAGATGTTTATAATTTTAAATTTAAAAATAGTTCTAATAATATTCGTCGTGGAAATTTTATGGCTAGAATGCGAATGGCTACTCTTTATGATATTTCAGCACGAGATAATAGTTTAGTCATTGGAACAAGTAATAAAAGCGAAATATTATTAGGTTATGGAACTATATTTGGAGATTTAGCAAGTGCTTTAAATCCAATAGGTGATTTATATAAAAGTGATCTTTTTAGTTTTGCTAAATATCTTGGAATTCCTGATTCAATAATTTCAAAACCTCCGTCAGCTGATCTTTTTGAAGGTCAAAGTGATGAAAACGAAATCGGAGCTTCTTATAAAATTATCGATAGAATTTATAAAAAATATGTTGAAGATAGATTAAAAATTGATGAAATTATAAATTCAGGTGAAGATGAGAATCTTGTTAAAAAATTAATTTCACGACTTCATCGTAATCAATTTAAACGAGTTACTCCTATAATTGCAAAATTATCTAATCGAACTTTTAATCATGATTTTTTATATGCTCGAGATTCTGGTTTATAAAATGGCTATTAAAAAAATCGTAATTGCTATAACTGGCGGAAGTGGTTTTTCTCTTGGAATGAGAGTCTGGAATTTGATTCCAGAAAATATCGAAAAATATCTTATTATTTCTGATAATGCAAAAATCGTAGCAAAACATGAAGAAAAATTTACAAATTTGTATCTCGATTCTCAAATTGATGCACCAGTTGCTTCAGGTTCTTTTCGAGCCGATGGCATGATAATTGTTCCATGTTCAATGAATACTCTTGCCAAAATCAGAGTTGGAATCGCTGATAATTTAACCACTCGAACTGCTTCAGTAATGATAAAAGAGAAAAAACCTCTTTTGTTAGCTCCTCGAGAATTGCCCTTTTCTGAAATAGCTCTTCAAAATATGTTGTCGCTATCTCAAATGGGAATAATTATCGCTCCACCTGTTATAGCCTATTATTCAGATATAAAAAACATAGAGGAGATGGAAAATTTTTTAATTGGTCGCTGGTTTGATTTGCTTGGCATTGATAATAATTTATATAAAAGATGGAATTAAATATAGTTAAAATTAAAGTCAAGCTTATATTTTTATAGCTAAAATATCGACAAAATCGAGATTTTACAAAAAGTAACACTTTAATTAAAGTATAGATATATTAAATCGCAAAAAGTTAATCTGAATGATTCCATGCATGATCTCATTTTTGACCCCTTAAAAAGAGACCATTTTAATAATAATAGCTTATTAAAATATATAAATTATCTCGAACTGATGCTTGAAAATAGCCGTGCATGATCTCATTTTGATTTTTTACATAAAAAAAGTTGAAATTCTGCATGAGCTTTTTCAAATAAAAAAATTTAAACTTCTCGAAATTAAAAATTCGTTTTTTACCTTAAGGATATTTTAAGTTTCTTTTATATACAATTCCACACAACAAAAGAGGTCAAAAACTGAATAAATCCAGCTTATATCTTGAGAAAAAAAGATATCGAGTTTGTGGGCTTTTTAGAGTTTTGAACTTGATTTTAAGGAAACCTTAAGATTCGTGTAAAATATATTTATCGATCTGATGGACTTAAATAGGATTTCTTATCCCCACTGGGGATCGCCGAACTTCGCTTTTTTTAGCAATGGCGATCAAGAATTTTATAAGATTTCTTATCCCCACTGGGGATCGCCGAACTCTTGTTTTAGATAGGTGTAGGATTCTGAGCGGTATTTTGCATTTCTTATCCCCACTGGGGATCGCCGAACAAAAAGAGGTCATCGTTGAAACTCAATACCCATGAATTTATTTATTATCCCCACTGGGGATCGCCGAACAAAAAGAGGTCATCGTTGAAACTCAATACCCATGAATTTATTTATTATCCCCACTGGGGATCGCCGAACAAAAAGAGGTCATCGTTGAAACTCAATACCCATGAATTTATTTATTATCCCCACTGGGGATCGCCGAACTGTATGAGTATAGTAGAGTTGACCCTCTTCTTGCACTAAGATTTCTTATCCCCACTGGGGATCGCCGAACTAGAATATTTCAGCTCTCAACATTTTTGAGATAAATTTCTTATCCCCACTGGGGATCGCCGAACACCAATGTTGGTAAACAGTTCTTCGTCTAGCTCTGTGAATTTCTTATCCCCACTGGGGATCGCCGAACTAAAGCCTTTATGTATTTGGTGAGCATAGGCTCAGTCAAATATTTCTTATCCCCACTGGGGATCGCCGAACCAATATTACTTAATCTGGGAGGTCTTTTAAATATTATTTCTTATCCCCACTGGGGATCGCCGAACCGAAAGAGGTCATCGTTGAAACTCAATACCCATGAATTTATTTATTATCCCCATAGGGGCTTATTGGACTCTTTGTTTTTCTAAAATGTTTAAGTTTTGTTTAATTTTGGTTTGATATCATTCTCATATCTTTTTTATAAAAATTGGTCGTATAGCTCAGTTGGTAGAGCACCACCTCGACACGGTGGTGGTCACAGGTTCGAATCCTGTTGCGACCACCATTTCAACTCAATTTAACTTCAAAAATATTAAATCTACAAAAAAATCTATATCTAAACTGCCAATTATGTTTTAAAAATATCTCATTAGTTATATAAAGTCCAAGTCCAAAACCTCGTTTTGAACTAATTTGAGAATGGCTAAAGGGTTTGATATATTCATTCCAATCTTTTTCTAGTTTTTCACCTTTTGATATAAATATAATTTTATTATTTAGAATTAGGATTTTAATTCTATTATTATTCGAATATTTAATACCATTATCTATTAAATTTTTAAAGGCAATAGAAATTAAAGCTGGATCGAAAAAAGCAGTTTGATCTCCAACTATTTCGAGTTTATCTCGATCAATAAAGCCTAATTTTATACTATCTTCGATAGTTTTAAGTAAATTAATATTAATAAATTGATGACTTCCAGCTCGAGAAATAACTTTTTCGATATTGACCATTTCATTTAAAAGTAAATCAAGACGAATAAAAACGAGATTTAAAATTTCAGTTTCTCGCCTCTTTTCGATATTTTCAAGAAGTGCAAGAGCTAATTTACCTTTTGTAATTGGAGTTCGAAGTTCATGTAAAATATTTCTTAAAAAAAGTTCGCGACCCTGTTCAAGATTATCAATTTTGTCAGCAGTTTTTAGAAATTCAGTCCAAATTTTGCCGACCTCATCAAATTTATTTATATATTTTAAATTAATATTATTAATAGGTTCGCGATTACCGAATCTTTTGATAGATTCTTCTAAATCTCGAAGAGGTTGTAAATTTTTAATTACAAAATATAATATTATAAATAATAATATGCTAAAAGCTATTCCAAAAGTAATAGGAATATTATTTGTCTTTAAATATTCTTCGGAATCAAAAATTCTATCATTTAAATATAAATATATATGATTATCATAAATAATAAAATAAGATTTATTAAAAATATGATCTCTTTTTTTTAAATTTTTATGATCATCAAAAATATCTCGATCTTTTTTAAATTCAAAAAATGGTTTTGGATCAAATTTTTCACCACTATTTATAATTTTGTTTTTAGAATCATCTAATATTTCATTATTTAAATTATTAGTGTGAATGATTCGTCCAAATTTATTAGGTTTGTCAAAAAATGTATCGATATATTTAGAATGTAATTTATGAAATTGTTCATGTTTTTCTTTTTTATTTATATCTATTTGAATAAAAGTTGTAGCTATTAAAATAGCCGAAAGAGAAATAATAAACAAAATCTTAATTTTAAAAATTATCGAATGGTGATCAAATTTAAAGATATTTTTAATTTTTTGACTGAATAAATTGATAACCAACTCCTCTAATCGATTGGATAAATTCTGGAGTTTTGGGATTGTCTCCAATTTTATGTCGAATTCTACTAACGATAACATCAACTGTTCTATCGACAGAATTCCAACTCATAGATTTCACACTGTCAAGAATCTCATCTCGAGATAATATTTTTCCGCTATTTGTTATAAATAACTTCATAACTTCAAGTTCAGCACCAGTTAAATTAATTGCTTCACCATCTTTAAATATGCGATGGTCATCTATCTTAAATCTTAGATTATTACTACTTAAATTATTAATAGCTTTGGTTGGCGAAGAGGTTCGTTTTAAAATTGCTCCGATTCTAGCAATTAATTCGATTGGTTCATAAGGTTTTGGAAGATAATCATCAGCACCGAGATTTAGCCCTTCGACTTTATCACGAACTGAACCTCGAGCAGAAGAGATAATAATTGGAATTGTGGAGAATTTACGAATCTCTTTTAATAATTCGATTCCGTCTATTTTTGGAAGTGATAGATCTAATATAAGTAGCGAATAACTATTTTTTTTGAGAGCTTCCAAACCATTTAATGGATTTGAAAAGTTCTCTGCTGAATAACCAAACTGTTGAAGATATAAAAGTAAAAGCTCAGCAATTTCTTCGTCATCTTCAACCATTGCAATTTTAATTACTTGTTGTTGTATTACTTTCTGTTGTAGTTGTTGCAAGTGAAACCTCGGCACTTTGAAGTAGAGTAATTAATTCTGTAATTTGCTCTGGTAAAAGTGTAGCTAATATACTTGCAATTGTGTCAGCTTTGATTGTTGCCATTTTTGTTGAAAATTCAGCTTCAGCTGTTAAAAAATTTTCTCGATTTAAACCAGCAGTTGAAATAAAACCAGAAATTGGAGAGTTTGAAACTCGTTCTGTGTGAAGAGTTTGCATAGCTGTTCGTTCATCACTTAAAATTGTTTGAATTGAAGTTAATTGAGCTGTTGTAATTGTGCTAATTTGAGAAATTGCTTTTAAAATAGCTTTTCCACCATGTTTGCCACCACCCATATGAAGAGCTGTTGAAGATGTGATAGAACTATGTTTGTTTCCTTTGTTTCCAGCTTCAGCTGAAGTTGAAAGAATTGCTATTGCTGTGATTCCAGCTAAGATTTTAGTTAAGTTTTTCATTTTTATGAATCCTATATACTTTATTTTTTATTACAAACGAAATTATAAAAAAAGATTATTAATAAAATATAAATAATTGTAAAAATATTGTTAATGAATTGTAATTCAAAAGTTTAAAAATCGATGTTGAATATATTTTTACATCCAATCTATAATTTTAACTACATCTTCAACTTCAAAACATTCTATTTTTAATTTTTCAATTGGTTTTTTCGGAATAATTGCTCGTTTAATTCCTTGCGAAATTGCTTCTCGAAGTCGTTGATCAATATTAAAAACTTCTCGAACATCACCAATTAGTGATACTTCGCCAATAAAAACACTCTCTTTTGATAATGGACGATCTCGAAAACTACTTACAATTGAAGCCAAAATCGATAAATCTGAAGCAGTTTCACTGATTTTTATTCCACCAGTTATATTTATAAATACATCATAGCGATTTAGAGGAATTTCTAATTTTTTTTCTAATAAAGCGAGTAACATATTTAATCGAGAGTAATCAAATCCATTAACACTTCGTTTCGGATTTTGCCCAAAAGATTCACTAACGAGAGCTTGAACTTCAACTATAAGAGGACGACTACCTTCCATAATAACAGTTAAAGCAGAACCTGAACCAGCTCTTGATCGTGAAAAGAATTTTGAAGCAATATTTTTAGCACTAATTAAGCCACCGTGATTCATCTCAAAAAGACCAATTTCATTTGTATTCCCAAAACGATTTTTAAAACCTCGCAAAATTCTCAATTCGCTTGAAGGTTCGCCTTCGAAATATAAAACTACATCTACCATATGTTCAAGAACTCGCGGACCTGCAATTGCACCATCTTTTGTGATATGTCCAATAATAAAAATTGTGATTCCCCCTTTTTTTGCTAACCTCATCAATTCAAAAGTTACAGCACGAACTTGTCCAACACTTCCAGGAGCCGAATTATTCGAATTAGTATATATAGTTTGAATAGAATCTATAACTAAAATTTTAAAATTTCCCTCATGCACTTTAGAAGCTATCTCTTCAAATTCAATTTCAGAATATAAATATAATAATGGTTCATTAACATCAAGACGATTTGCTCTTAATTTAATTTGACTTGCAGATTCTTCACCACTAACATATAGAACTTTATGTTTTTTTGATAAATTACCTGCTACTTTTAAAAGTAGAGTTGATTTTCCTATTCCAGGACTACCACCAATTAAAATAAGAGAACCTCGAACAAAACCACCTCCCAAAACGATATTAAGTTCATTATCGCCAGTTGAAATTCTTTGAATCGTTTCGATTTCAATTTCAGTAATTGGTACAGCATCGCTTTTCACAATAAGTGATGGCGAACTTGAGGCTAACGATGGAGTTGAACTTCGTGATTTTGTTTCAGGTTCAATATTTTCTATAAAAGATTCCCATTCTCCACAATTTGGACATTTGCCTAAATAATGAAGAGATTGATGTCCGCAATATTGACATTCGTAAATAATTTTCTTTTTATTTTTAGCCATAAATTATAATTTAGCTTTCTATAAAATTGAAATAATTTTCATTATTTAAATTCCAATTGATGGGTAATATATTCTTTGATTCAAACCATTGATTAGTTTTTGAGAAAGGTCTGCTACCAAAAAAACCTTTAAAAGCTGAAAGTGGAGATGGATGAGCTGATTTAATTATAAAATGACGACTAGAATCAATAAATTTTTCTCGTGCTATTGCATTTTTTCCCCATAAAATAAAAACAATATTATTTTTATTATCAGAAATAACTTTAATAACACTATCTGTAAAATCTTCCCAACCTTGATTTTGATGAGAGTTAGGCAAATTTTCGCGAACAGAAAGAGCTGTATTTAAAAGAAAAACTCCTCTATTTGCCCATTTTGTCAAATTGCCACTTATTGGAAAATCTATTCCGAGGTCGTTTTTTAATTCCATGAAAATATTTCTTAATGAAGGTGGAAAAGGTATTTCATCTTTAACAGAAAAGGATAATCCGTGTGCTTGTCCAAAACCGTGATAAGGATCTTGACCTAAAATTACAACTTTTACAGAATCAAAAGGAGTTTCTATAAAAGCCCTAAACATATCTTCTTGAACAGGATATATATTATAAACTTTTCGTTCTTGAAGAACAAACTTTTTTAAAGCTTTAAAAGAATCTGTTTGAAAAGCATCTTTTAAATATAAAAACCAATCATCTGGAAACAATGTAAGCTCTTTAGTTATAAAATTTTTTAAGTTGAAAATAATTGAAAGTATGTTGAAGTATTTATGTGGCGCAGCGGACGGGGTTTGAACCCGCGACCCCCGGCGTGACAGGCCAGTATTCTAACCGCTGAACTACCGCTGCTTAAAAAATGGTGGTCAGTATAAGACTCGAACTTATGACAGCCACCTTGTAAGGGTGGAGCTCTACCAACTGAGCTAACTGACCATTGTGTGATTTTTACATTGGCGACCCTTAGAGGATTTGAACCGCTGTTTTTATCTTGAAGAGATATTGTCCTTGGCCAGACTAGACGAAAGGGTCATCTGAAACCGAAAATGGTGTCCTGTGTTGGAATCGAACCAACGACCACCTCATTAAAAGTGAGATGCTCTACCACCTGAGCTAACAAGACACAAAGGAATTAACTTCAATTACGGGCAGAATTATATATATAATAATCTTAAAATCAGCTTAATGTAAATTATCAATTAGATATGCAAAAAACAGCTTATCTAAGGGTGATGTTGTTCAAGGTGCAAAACGACTTTTAAATTCAAATGCAAAAATAGATGATTTCGTTAAAAATATTGTTTCTCTTAAAAATAAAAAAGATAGTAATATTGTCGCAAATATTCCTATTAAAGATGCTATATTAATTGCAGATAAAGGTAAAGAGGGCAATTTTTCTGATAACTCTTTACCTGCTGGAGAATATAATTTAACTGCTATAAATGGCAATAAAATCGTTGAAGCTATTATTACTTTAAATAAAGATGGTCAAGATATTGGCTCTTTTCAACTTGTTTCAAAAGATGTTGCAAATTTTCAAGCCTCTTTTGAAAGTTCCATTTGTAAATTTAAGTTCGCTTGATGTTGCTCTTGTTGGTTCACATATAATTACTTTAACCGTTATAGATGATACAAATCTTTCAAATTCGGCAACTAAAAATTTAAATATTACAATTTCACCAGTTAAACCGCCTAAATTATCTTTTTATGGAAGCACAACTGTTGATGTTAATCGAACAGCTAATTTTTCTGTAACCTCTGATAAATCTAAATATTAGTTATGTTTGGTATATTGATGGGGTTGAACAAAATAGCTATAATAGTTCATTCTCTTATATTTTCTCGAATATTGGAAATTATCTTGTTTCTATAAAAGGAACTTCTGAACACGAGAAAGACAGAGAGACTTCCCCGTCAGACTTTGTCTGCCACCCCTTCTAAAGACGGGGAATTTTGAAACTATTCCCATCCTGTAGATCTACCTCCTCATCGTAAATAAAATATATTATTTTATGATGAGGTTTTAAATTAAAAGTATTTGTTTATCTATAAATTATAGGCTAAAATCATCTCTTTCTGAATATCTTCTCGAGCAATTTTTCCATCTGTAAAAAGTAAATTCGCCCTAACTCCCTGATAAACTAACATCATTGATCCATCTCTAGTTTTAAGTCCCATCTCTTCGGCAAGTTTTAAAAAAGTTGTTTTTTTATAAATAACATCAACAGCATATTTGCTATTTTTAAATATATCTATTAATATTTTTTTATCGATAGGCAAACTTTCATCTTTTAATCCCGCCGATGAAACATTTACAACTAAATCATAATTTGATGGTTCGAAATTATTCCAATCTGATAATTTAATATTAAAATTAGAAAAATTTAAAAGTCGTTCTCGACTACGATTGACAATTTCTATATCAAAATTTTTATTTAAAAAACCTACTGTTAAAGCTCTTGCAGTTCCACCAGCACCAATAATTAGAACTTTTGAAATATTTGTAAAATCTGCTATCGAATCAAGAAAACCGTCAATATCAGTGTTATAGCCGATAATTTTATCCCCTTCGGTTACGAAACAATTAACAGCTTGAATCTCTTTTGCTGTGCCACGAACCTCATCGCAAATTTTAAAAGCAGTTTCTTTATGTGGAACTGTAATACTTGCTCCAGATAATCCAAGTTCAAAATATAAATCTCGCAAATTAGAACCATCTTTTAATAAAGTTCTGTTATATCTATAATTTAAATTAAATTTTAAAAAAACTGAATTATGAATAATTGGAGATTTTGAATGAGAAACTGGATCACCAAAAATCGTGAATAATTTCATCTATATAAC